>CBDIHL010000042.1:0-208355 GCA_965279125.1 Dinoroseobacter sp. | reverse complement strand
CCGCGACAAGTCAGATCGCGAGACGGTCAATGTGCATTGGCTGGAATGCTGGCCCGACCCGGCCCACCGTCCCGCACGTCAAGCGCATGTGGCCGTGTTGCCGGAAGGGTGCTTGCTTCAGATTACGGCAATGGCCGTGGTGCAAACGGAGTGATCGTCGCTGCTGTTAATTTCAACAAATGAAATTGAAGGCCCTCCATCGTGGATCAACACCAGCACCAACGTAAAAATAGCCTTAATCAAGATACGCAACCGGGAGAAGACCATGAAGACTTTACGGACATTGGCAACTGCCACAACACTCGTATTCGCGCTCAGCGCTGGCGCGTCTGCCAGCGATCTCAAGGCTGAATCTGCGGGCCAGACGGGCCTGACCTCCATCGTGTTGCAGGTGATGGGGCGCGATCTGGCGGGCACGGACACCTCGATCACGCTGAACACCGGGCAGACGCTGTCGCGCTCGGCCATCAAGCTCGCGGCCGAGCAGATCGACGTCGCAATCGTGCCACCGCGCGCGTTCAACGCCATGACGCGCGGTGCGGGCCCTTACCGCGAGATGGGCGATGACGCTAAGGCTCTGTCGGGCAATCTACGCTCGCTGTTTGCGTTCACTGGGGGCGCGCTGCATTCCATCGTGCGCGCCGATAGCGGCATCGAGGACTGGAGCGATGTCGCCGGAAAGCGCGTCTATATCGGCCCTCCGGGGGGCAATGCGAACGCGCAGCTGTCGTCGTTTGTGAACCTCATGAGCGGTCTGACCGCCGACGAAGATTACGACACCGTCAAGATGGGCTGGGGCGCTGCGGTGCAGTCGTTCCAGGATGGTCAGTTTGACGTGCTGAACTTCTCGACCGCCGTGGGCAGTGCCGCGATCGTACAGCTGCTTCTGCAAGGCGATTACCGCTTCATGCAAGCGCCCGAAGGGATGGAAGGCAGCGAAGCCTACGCGGACTTCCTGTCCGTAGGCAGCGTGCCGGGCGGTATCCCCGCAGGGTCCTATGAGGGGGTCGAGAACGGCGATGTGGATGTGCTGAGCTACAACTACACAATGCTCGTGGGCGTGAACCAGACCATGTCAGACGACGAGGCGTATTTGCTGACCGCGACCTTCTGGGACAACCTCGACAAGAACAGCGACGAGATCGCGCTTTTGAAGTCGATCAACAAGACCCCGTTTGATGGCAACAACATGCCGCTGCATCCGGGGGCCGTGCGCTACTACGCTGACAACGGCATCGAAGTGCCCGAGCGTCTGATCGCACAGTAACGTTCCACACCAACGACGGAGGCGATGAGACATGACCGACGCGGCTGCCCAACACACCATGCCACTGAACAAGCGTCTGGCCTTGATCATCGCCTTCTTCATGGGGTTGATCCCCATCCTACACCGCTTGCCCGCGATAGGGCCGCTGCCGCGCTTCGGGCCGTTTGATGCGGAACCCTACCGGGCGGCGATGTTGTTCTTGTGCATCCTCGTGGTTTTGCTGGCAGCCCCACTGGTCAACACCGTAAAGGACCGCCCGAAATCCTATCAGATCGCAGCACTTTGCCTTGATGTCATCATTGGCCTGATCATGGCCTATGCCTGCTGGCGCTTCTATGTCGACGTCACCAAGATGCACGACACCATCGTGTTCTTTCAGCCCTACCAAGCCTGGACCACCTTCGCCGCCTGCCTGTGCATCATGTACCTGACGCTGCGGCTGTGGGGCGTGCCGCTTGTCGTGGTGTCCGCCTTGTCGCTGGCCTATTTTGTCTGGAGCTTCCAAGACAGCCTCGTCAACGATCTGACCGAGAACCTGTGGCTCGCCCTCGATGACGGCATCCTTGGCAATGTCACAAGTATCGTTCTGTCCACCGTCTTCCCGTTCATTGTTCTGGGCGCGATGCTTGAGGGGACGGGTGCCGGTCTGTCGCTGCTGAAAATCACCATCAAGCACCTCTATAAATTCCGCGGCGGCCCGGCTCATGCGGCTGTGCTGGGGTCCGGTCTCTTTGGGATGGTCTCCGGATCTGCCGTGGCGAACGTTGTCGGCACCGGGGTGATCACCATTCCGATGATCAAGAAACGCGGCTTCTCGCCCAGCTTTGCCGGCGGGGTGGAGGCAACGGCCTCCACGGGTGGCCAGATCATGCCGCCGATCATGGGGGCCGCTGCGCTGATCCTCGCGGATTTCGTCGGCGTGTCGTATGTGACCGTGATGACGGCTGCGATTGTGCCCGCGCTGTTTTACTACTCGTCGCTGTTCATGACCATCGTGTTCGAGAGCCGCCGCCTCGGGATCGAGGCCGAGGAAGAGCGCCCGACCGAGCTTGAAGTTTCCTTCCAGGACTACGTGAACCTTCTGCTGATCATCCTGCCCATCGGCACCGTGATCTTTGCCCTGATCCAAGGCATGTCCCCGGCTGGATCGGCGCTCATCGCGCTCATGGTCCTCTTCACCATCAGCTTCATCAACCCTGATATCCGCCGCGAGCCGTTCCGTCTGGTCAAAGGCTTTGCCCAAGGCTGTTTGTCCTTCGCGCGCCTGCTGATTGCGGTCTGCTGTATCTCCATCGTGATCGCGACGATGCTGTCGACGGGCTTGCCATCGCAGCTGTCCTATATGCTGAACGGCGCGACCGATTTCAGCCTGCTGGCAACGCTGCTTTTGGCGTCTGGTGCGTGCATGTTGCTGGGCATGGGGATGCCGACGCTGCCTGCGTATCTCACGATCATCATCGTGCTGGGATCCACCATGCGCGGGTTCGGGTTGGAGGCGCTGACTGCACACCTCTTCGTGCTCTACTACGGGGTTGCGTCGGGCATCACGCCGCCGGTGGCGATGACGGCCTATGCGGCGGCGTCGATCTCGGGCGGGAACCCGACGCGCACCGGGATCGCGGCGCTCAGGATCGGTATCGTGATCTTCCTGCTGCCGTTCTTCTGGGTCTACAATCCGATGATGCTGATCGTGCCCGAGGCGGGTGCCACCTTCGACATGACGACGTTCCTCTACATTCTCGTGCGGCTCTTTGCGATGTGCTACCTGATCGCAACAGCGGCGAGCCGCTTTGACTACAAGCGCTTGTCCACGCCGGAGGCTTTGTTGCGCGCCGCCCTTGGCCTTGCGATCATCAACCCCGATCCTTTGGTCAATGGCACCGCCTTGGCGCTGGGCGTGGCACTGGTTCTCTACAACCGGTTCTCAGCCCGCGCTGCGACGCCCGCATAACCCTCTTAGCTTAAGGCCCTTACAGATATGTCGAAGCCGAACTTCCTCTACATCATGACCGATCAGCACCGGGCGGATTGGCTCGGGTGCTACGGGCATCCGGTGGTCAAGACGCCCAACATTGATGCCTTGGCCGCGAACGGCGTGCGTTTTACGGATTTCCACGTCGCCTCGCCCGTATGTATGCCGAACCGAGGGGCGTTTATGACCGGGCGCTACCCCACGACAAACGGTCTGCGCTATAACGGTTGTGTGCTGGCACCGGGCAGCAAGACTTTCGTGGATGTGCTGCGCGCGGCTGGATATCGGACGGCGACCATCGGCAAGAGCCACCTGGAGCCGATGACCAAAGGCAATCCCCATGACTGGCAAGACCCCGAAGATCGGTTGATCCCGGAGGCGAAAGATCAAACCGGGCTGTCGCATCTGGCCGAGGCGAATGAGACGTATGCAGGGGACAAAGACGCCCGCATCGACACGCCCTATTACGGGTTCGATCACGCCAATATCGTCACTGGTCATGGGGCCACCGCGCGGGGGCATTACCTGCAATGGCTCAAGCGCAAGTACCCCGACACTTGGGAAGACCTGCGTGATCCGGCAAACCAACTGCCCCATGACTACACGTGTCCGCAAGCGGTCCGCACGCCCTTGGCCGAGGATGATTACCCGACCAATTACATCCGCGACCGCGCGATTGAGTATCTGAAATCCATCGCCGACGACACCGCGCCCAAATTCACCTATGTCTCGTTTCCCGACCCGCATCACCCGTTCACGCCGCCGGGCAAGTATTGGGACATGTATCAGCCCGAGCAGTTTGAGGTGGCGTATCCCTATGCGTCCCACACCAACCCGCCGCCACCGCTCGAGGCTTGTAAGGCCGCGATGGAGCGCGGCGATGAGGAAGACAAAGATACCAACGCCATCATGGTCTCGGATCGCCACGTGCAGGAGGCAATGGCCCTGACCGCTGGCATGACCACGATGATCGACGATGCGATCGGCGAGATCATCAAGACCCTGCACAAGACGGGTCAGGCCGAGAATACGATCATCATCTTCAACACCGATCACGGCGATTACCTGGGCGATTACAACCTGCTTCTCAAAGGTCCATGGATGCACGAATCCGTCACTCATGTGCCGATGATCTGGTCCGAGCCGGATGCGGACGAAGCCAAGGTCAGCACCACACTCGCCTCCACCATCGACATGGCGGCAACGATCCTCGACCGGATCGGCGAGGCCCCGTATGTCGGGATGCAAGGACGCTCGCTTCTGTCCAACATCAAGGCCGAAGACACGCCGGTGCGCGAGGCGATGCTGGTCGAATACAGCGACGGGTTCGTCCGCATGGGGTTTGAAACGCCCGCGCGGGCCCGGTCGGTGATGACCAAGGACTGGCGCATGACGGTCTACCGCGATGAAGACTGGGGCGAGCTTTACGACCGTGCCAATGACCCGCAGCAATCACGCAATCTGTGGGATGACCCGGATTTCGCAGCTGTCAAAGCCGACATGCTTGAACGCCTCGCGCACCAATTGATCGCACTTATGGATGACAGCCCGCGCGCGTTGCGCAGCGCCTGAGCCAAGCCCAAAGGGCACCGGAGACCCAATGTTTGAAACCCTGACCGACACGCCGCTTTTTGGCGCAAACCTGATCATGCAGCAGTTCAAGTCCGACCCGAGGGCGGACAAGATCGATCTGGGCCTCGGGGTCTATCGCAACGACGCGGGCGTCACCCCGGTGATGGAGGCCGTCAAGGAGGCCGAAGCCCGCCTGCTGAGCACACAAACCTCCAAGTCTTATCTGGGGCTCGCGGGTGATGATGCCTTCTCTACCGCCCTGCTGGAGTTGGTGGTCGGCGCAGGCCCGCAAAACCAGAAATGGTCCTATGTTCAGACACCCGGCGGGGTCGCAGCACTTAGGCTCGCGGTCGAAATCATCGCCAGCCTCAACCCACAAGCGCGCATATGGATCTCGTCACCGTCCTGGGCCAATCACGGCCCGATCATGCGCGCCAGCGGGTTGCAGGTGGTCGAATTTCGCTACCTCGATCCCACAACCCAAAGCCTTGATTTCGAGGGAATGCTCACCGATCTGCGAAGCGCCGCGCCCGGCGATGCGGTGCTGTTGCAAGCCTGTTGCCACAACCCCACCGGGGTCGACCTAAGCCCTGCGCAATGGGACGCGCTCTGCGATGTGATCGTCGCGGGCCAGTTGCTGCCGATCCTCGATGTGGCCTATCAAGGCTTCGGGAAGGGCCTTGAGGAAGACATGTACGGGGTGCGAGCGCTGTCGAACGTGGCACCCGAGGCCTTCATGGCCGTCACCTGTTCTAAGACCTTCTCCAACTACCGGGACCGCGCGGGCATTCTAGCAGGTCTCAGCAGCGATCCAGACCAAGTGCCTCGCATCCGCCAGAAAATGCTCAGCCATATCAACACGCTCTACGCGATGCCGCCGGATCATGCGGCGGCGGTGGTGCATTTGATCTTGTCCGATCCCAAGCTGAAAACGCTGTGGATGACCGAGCTCCGAGAGATGCAGATGCGGGTTACGAGGTGCCGCAAAGACCTTGCACAGGCGCTGCGGCAGGCCACCAATGGCGATACCTTCGATTTTCTGAGCCAGCATCAGGGGATGTTCTCGATGCTGCCGATCTCGAAAGCCGCGGTGGAGAACCTGAGGGTCAAACACGGGATCTACATCTTGCCCAGCGGGCGGATAAACCTTGCAGGTTTGGCCAATGATCAGGTCACACGGGTCGCAAATGCGATTGCAGCAGAGCGGTGAGGAGGTCCGGCTCTAGTCTCGATTTGGGAGGGAAGAAGCGCCGTCATGTGTTTAGGGGTTTTGTTGCACAAATCGGGTGATGGACGTTCTTTCCCTTACCCCGGACGGATTTAGCCTATGGGCTCAGTGATAGGTATTCCAAGAGCCGTGCAGCGGTTGAGGACAGCGATGCGGATGCGGATTTCCGCGACTTGCCTGTCGTAGTCCTTGCCATCAACGATTGGCCGAGTTGTATTATACACTGCATTTTCGTTTCGACGCGGCTTCGACGATGATATCCGCGCCACCGCCACCCGGCAGGGCATCACAAAGTGATGTCCCGAGAGGGGATGAGCACGTGCCGCGGGCGGGCGGAGCCGCGATATGGCAAGCTCCGGTTTGGTGTTTGGTGGCAGCGGGAAGAGTGCTGAAGTCAGGCACCGCCCAATCCAAGCCGACCGGTTGCAATAGGCTCTGGACGAACCGCCTTGTCTGCCGAAGCGGCATGCCAAACAAGACCTTCAGCGTGAGACACGTTCAGCACGTTCATGGCGATGTCCTACACGTTCCGCACCAACGGGCATACTCGCGTCGGTTTGATCATCAATCGCTTTACCGGCCAAACCCACCGGGGCCGAGCGCGCCAAGCCGGCGCTTCGCGATATCATCGCCAAAGCAGGTCGCACCGAGACAATGACGCCGCAAGTGCCGCGTGGCGGGATCGGCGAGCAATGCTTGCGTCTGGCCGAGAAACTGGACGCCAGTGTGCTGGTGTTGAATGCTGTTCGCAGCGGGTAGCACCCATGTAACGCTTAGGACGCACGCGGCCCATATCGCGCGCCATGCGCAGGCCCTTGCCCATATAGCCAATCATGGCGAGGCCGCGTTCGTTGTTCCCGTCCATCTCAGCCACTGGTATTATGATCAACGAGCGCCTTGTAGAGTGTGCGGATCCGCTGTGTCATTGGGCGCTCGCCGGTGCCGATTACTTTGCCATCGATCTCGGCCACGGGCGTTTGCGCGCCGAAGGTGCCTGTCAGGAAAGCTTCATCGGCACCGTAGGCCTCATATAGCGAATAGTTCTTCTCAAAGACCGGAATGCCATTGGCGCGGCACAGGTCGATGACCTTCTGTCGGGTCACGCCGTTCATGCAGTAATCCCCGGTTGAGGTCCAAACCTCGCCGCGGCGCACGATAAAGAAATTGCAAGCATTGGTCGTGTTCACAAAGCCAAGCGGGTCCAGCATCAGACCTTCGTCGGCACCCGCCTGTTCCGCCTGCAAACAGGCAATCACGCAGTTAAGTTTCGAGTGCGAGTTGTACTTGGCATCCTGGCTCATCGGCAGGCCCCGGACCTGCGGCACGGTGGCAAGGCGAATGCCCTTGGCCTGCAAGGCAGTGGCAGGTTTAGAGTGTTCAATGATGGCGACGATCGTCGGTCCAAAGCGGCTTAACCCCGGATGCTGGAACGGTTTCGCCTTACGCCCGCGCGTGATCATCAGGCGGCAATGGGCGTCGCTGGTCATGCCATTGGCAGCGGCGGTTTCGTTCAGAATGTCCAGCACGCCGTCCGGCCCCATGCCGATGTCAATGGACACAGACTTGAGCGAGTTGAACAGACGATCCATATGCTCGTCGAAGAAGGCCCATTTGCCATTATAAAGGCGCATGCCTTCCCACATCCCATCTCCCAGCATGAAGCCGGAATCGTAGACTGATATCTTGGCTTCGTCTTTCGGGACCAATGTCCCGTTCACCCATATAAGGATGTCGTCGTTGCGCGTGTCTTCCTGTGCATCATGGGTGGACTTGGCTTCAGTATTCATTGGTCGGCCTCTAGGCTGGCACAGACGGGATCCATACCATTTTGCATGTGTTCGTGTATATGGGTTCGCACCGCGGTAAGGTCGTCACCTTGTGCGAGGGTCCGGTATGCGTGGGTGGCATCCATAAAGACGCCTGCGAAGCCCTGTTGGCGATCATGAATTGACATGTCATTTGCACCTGCTTTTGACAATGCGTTTCCTAAGAGGCCATGCCCAATGAGGTCCTAGACCCAAGAGTGGAATGATACCTTACCCGTGACAGCACTATTGGTTTTATCTCGGCTTCTGGTGCGCTCAAGTTGGTCAATCCATGCGTTGAAAGCAGCAAGACGGCATCGACGCGACCTGATTGGAGTGCGCCAATCGTTGACCAAGCATAATGTCCGGGTTGAGCCACCCTGTCACTATGTACGGACGTTCGAGACACTTCCCATCATAAGCATGGGTTTTACTGGGAGGTTTAGCCAGAAATTGCGCCGGCTTCTGGTTCTGAGCGCTGAGGCTTGGTTCTGTTTGCAAGGGCGCGCCACTGTGTAGCGTATCGAGCAAGCGTGGTGGTGTGCTTGGCAAACGCTGTGGTCTCGGGCCGCGTCGTTTTCGCCGCGCCTGCGAACAGCAGCGCCGCCCCGATGCTGGTGCCTGTGCGCGCGCTGCTGGTCAGAACCTCGCGCCCGGTGGCGGCCTCGAGCATTGCGGTGAATTCGGGGTTCTGGGCGAAGGGGCCTTCGATCAGGGTCGGCCCGGACGCGCCGGTTAGGCGCAGGCAGGTGTCGGTCATCATCGCTAGATAAAAGGACAGGGCCGCCGATCTATGTCCTGTGCCGACCGCAGGCTCAGGCCCGGTCCAGCGCATTTGCTGGCCTTGGTAGGGGCCGGTTGCGGGCTCGATCGCGGGGAGGATCATCAGGCCTTGCGACAGGACCTCGGCGATCTCGGCCGCGCTCGGGGCGGTGTCGCGCCCTTGCTGGATCACCTCGTATTCGCGCCCCCCCATGAACCGCGCGCTTGGCACCACATCGCCGCGCGCGTTGACGTTCATCAGCGTGTCGCGGGTTGGATCAAGCGGCACATCATCCCCGCCCACAGCCATCACGATCACCCATGTGCCGGTCGAGACCACGGAAAAGGCCCCGTCTTGGCCAAGGATATGCGGATAGAGCGAGGCGTTGGAATCGTGGATGCCGACGCAGACGGGGGTGTCGGGGCGCAGGCTCGTCGCTTCGGCGATTTGGGGCAGAATGGGGCCGAGTATGTCCGCCGAGCGCCGCACCGGCGCGATCTTGCCCTCGATCCCGAGGCGGCGTGGCAGGTCCGAGAACGCAGCTTCGCGCGGCACCCACAGATCGGTGTGGCAACCGATGGAGGTCACGTCTGAAGCCGCCACCCCGGTCAGTCGATGCCCCCAATATTGCGGGTAGGTGACGATCTGGGCGGTGCGCTTGGCCAAGCCCGGATCGGTCGTCAGTTGATAATGCAGCTGCGCGCCGATGTTGAGACCGCCCGCCAGCTTTGGCGATCCGGTCAGCGCGAAATCGGGTCTGAGGGCATCATAAGCAGCGATGATCTCGTCGGGATAGGTATGTTCGTAATCGAGGATCGGGGCTGCGAGCGTTCCGTCTTCGGCCAGCAGGGCAGCACATGCCCCATGGGTGGTAACCGAGATCGCATCGATGCCATGTGCGCGGTGAAACTGCCCCAGCGCGTCCAGCAGAAATCCCCAATGCCCGTCCACATCGTAATGCGGCCAGGGCGGGCCGGGGCGCACCTTGTTGGGGCGGGTGACAACGGCGATCTCGGTCAGGCTGTCCAGATCGACGAGCGCCAGCTTCGCGTTGGTTTTGCCGATATCGATGACGGCGATGTGGCGCGGGGCGCTCATGGCATGTGAAAGACGCAGGTAAGCGGCACGGCGACGGGGGCGTTATCCGGGCCGACCTCCATGATATCGGCCATATGCGCCCACCATTTCTGCATCACCGGATGGGAGGGGAGGTCATCCATCTGATGACCCGTCTCGCGCATCAGCACACCGATCAACAAGTTCGTCTCTGCATCGAAATGGATGGAATAATCGCTGACCCCGGCCTCGTGCAACAGCGCGACCAACTCGGGCCAGATCGCATCATGGCGACGCGTATATTCGTCCGCCATGCCGTCGTTCAGGCGCATGCGAAAGACGTAGCGCTCGGTCATTTCGCCCTCCGTTGGGCCAGCATGGTCCACATCCTTGGCAACGCGATCACGCCGATGAGAAGCAGGCCGATGAAGATCGACATCACGATACCGGGCACGTTCAGCAAGCCAAGCCCGAAGGTCACGAGGCCCATCACGAACGCCGCGATCACCACACCGGGGATCGAGCCGGAGCCGCCGAGGATATTGACGCCGCCGAGCACGACCATGGTGACGACCTCCAGCTCCATCCCCGTCGCGATGCTGGGGCGGGTGGAGCCGAGGCGCGAGGTCAGGCACACCGCCGCCACGCCCGACATCAGGCCCGTCAGCAAGAACAGGATGAACTTGACGCGCTGCACGCGAATGCCGCTGAACATCGCCGCTGTTGGATTGTTGCCTATGGCATAGACCGCGCGGCCGAAATTGGTCTTGTGCAAGATCACGCCGTAAATCACCGCGATGATGACGAACAGCAGCATTTCCACCGTGAAGACCCAATAGATATAGCCTTGGCCGAACCATGCGAAGCTGTCGGGATATCCGCGAAACGCGTCATCGCCGAGGATGATGAAGCTGATGCCGCGAAACAGGCTCATGGTGCCGATGGTCACGACAATGGACGGCAGGCCAAGGACGGTGACAAAGAACCCGTTGAACGCGCCGCACAGCAACCCGACGACAAGGCCGATCACCACCAGCTCTGGCGTTCCGGCCCCGTATTGCGCCGCCAATCCCATCGCCGTGCTGGCCAGCGCGATGATCGAGGCGACCGATAAGTCAATCTCGCCCGCGATGATCAAGAGGGCCATGGCAAACGCGATCATCGCCTTCTCGGTGAAGTTAAAGGTCGCGTCGCTGAGGTTCCATGCGTTCAGGAAGTAGGGCGAGGCAAAGCTGTTCACCACGAAAATGGCGATGGCGACAGCCAGCAGCAGGGCCTCCCAACTGCGCAAGGTGCGATGCGCGCGGCTGTGCAAGCGATCTGGGACAGACCGGGTTTGGGATGTCACATCAGTCATCACGCGTCTCCGCTGATTTGAGGATGATACGGCCCTTCTTGCGGCCCGATTGGGCGTTGAAGGCCACAGCGATCAGGATGGCGCTGCCGGATATGGCCAGCTGCCAGAAAGGCGAGATATTGACGACCGGCAGCGCGTTCTTGACCACACCGAGGAACAGCGCCCCCAGCACCGCCCCCCCGACCGACCCGATGCCCCCGGCAATCGAGATGCCGCCGATGACACAAGCCGCGACCACTTCCAGCTCGAACCCGCCGGCGATATCGACATAGGCCACCGCAAAGCGCGACACCCACAGATAGCCCGTCAGACCGGCAAGCGCGCCGGAGATCACGAAGGCCAGATACTGCGTCCGCCCCACATCAATGCCCGTATAGACCGCCGCATGGGGGTTACCTCCCACGGCGAAGATCGACCGGCCTAGCGCCGTGCGCGACATCAGGATCGCAAAGCCAATCACCGTCAGAACAGCACACCATGACAGCACCGGCAGACCCAGCACCTCGTAGCGTGGGAAGGCGGTGAAAGAGGCGCTCATCTCGTGGCTATTGACCCATTTGCCGTCCGAGATCAGGAAGATCACGCCCCGGAAAATGGTCATGGTGCCGAGGGTGACAACGATGGGGGGGATCGCCAGTTTCCATACGAGAATGCCATTGATCGCCCCGAGCATCGCGCCAAATCCGATGGAGATCGCGATGATCACCGGGATCGGCAGGCCGGGCAATGCCACGTTTATCATCGCCACGACCATCCCCGTCAGCGCCAGATTGGCCGCCACCGACAGGTCGATACACCGGGTCAGGATCACCACCATTTGGCCCAGCGCCAGAATGATCAGCGGGGCCGTGTCGTTGAAGACATTGGCAAGGTTGGAGGGGGCGACAAAGCCCGGAAAGCGCGACGCAACCAGTCCAAGCAGAACAATAATGGCACCCGCCAAAATGCCTTCGCGCACGGGGATCAATTTCAACATGACCTCAGGCCTCCTGCATCTGGGCTGGGGTGCCAATACCGGCGGCATGGCGCACAAGCGTCTCAGGGCTTAGGGCATCGCCCGGCAACTCGGCGGCGATGCGACCGTCGCGCATGACGATGACGCGGTCGGACATGCCGATCACTTCGGGGATTTCCGAGCTGACCATGATCACCGACAGGCCTTGCGCGGCCAACTCGGCCATGAACTCGTGCACGGCGGCTTTCGATCCGATGTCGATGCCCTTCGTCGGCTCGTCGAGGATGATCACCTGCGGCTGGGTGGCGAGCCATTTGGCGATCACCACTTTCTGCTGGTTGCCCCCTGACAGATTGCCCACGTCTTGGTCCAGCGCGGCTGCGCGCAGATCAAGGCGCTCGGAATACTCGCGGGCGAGCTTAAACTCTTCCGCCATCTGCAAAAAGCCACTGCGCGAGGTGCGCTTTAGCGACGGCAACGTGATGTTCTGAAAGATCGGCAGGCCGATAACGGCACCTTGCTTACCGCGATCCTCGGGCACGTAAACGATGCCATTGGCCACCGCGTCGGCGGGCGAACGGATGATCTTGATCTGGCCATTGATCTTGCACACACCCTTGCTGGGCCTGGTGATGCCAAACAGCGATTGCATGAACTCGGACCGCCCAGCCCCGACAAGGCCGTAGAACCCAAGGATCTCGCCGCGTTTGAGGGTGAAGCCGATATCGGCGAACTCGGTCGGGTGGCTGTAGCCCACCACTTGCAGCACATCCTCGCCCACATCATGGGCGCGGTCGGGGAAGATCTGATCGACCGAGCGGCCCACCATCATCTTGACCAAAGCGCCCTCATCGATATCCGCGATCAAGCCGTCGCCCACGAAAGCGCCATCGCGGAACACGGTGTAGCGGTCTGCGATGCGGAAGATCTCGTCGAACTTGTGGCTGATGAACAAGATCGCCTTGCCTTGGGATTTCAGGGTCTCGACCAGCTCGTACAGCTCTTCGATTTCCTTGTGTGACAGCGCGGCGGTCGGCTCGTCCATGATCACCACGCGCGCATCAACCGACAAGGCGCGGGCGATGGCGACAAGGTGCTTATTGGCGATGCCGAGGTCCTTAAGGACCGTGTGGGAACTGAACGGCGCGCCGATGCTCGTCAGCAGATCAGCGGCGGCGCGGTGCATCTCAGCCCGGTCGATCAAGCCGTAGGAGGTGCGCGGCGCGTGGCCGATGAAGATGTTTTCGGCAACGGACAGTTCGTCAAACAGGACGGTTTCCTGGTGAATGGCGGTGATGCCAGCATCTGACGCGGCGTTCGGAGACGCGAACGCAATCGGTGCGTCGTCGATCCGAATGGTGCCGCCGTCAGGTTTGTAAATTCCGGTGAGGATCTTGACGGTCGTGGATTTTCCGGCCCCGTTTTCACCCACCAATGCGGTGACCTGGCCGGGATAGAGGTCCAACTTGACCTGATCGAGCGCCTTAACCCCCGGGAAGGTCTTGGTGATCGCGTCCATTGACACAACAGGGGTAGCGGCTGGCGCATCAGGCGTCGTCATCTCAGCACACTTTCCAAATGAGGGGGGAGGCAGGCAAGGTGCCGGCCCGACGCGTCTTGGGTGCGCCGGGCCGGCCAGGGAGAAGCTTAGAAGATCGACTTGAACTGGTCGATGTTGCTGGCGTCATAGACGAACGGGTCGGCCATTGCGCCTTCGTTGTTGTCGTCCAGCGTCAGGCTGCCCATGCGGCCCATTGGCACTTCGGCACCGGGGGCGGCTTCAACACCGTTCTGGCTCAGCTCATAGGCCAGCATCGTGGCGGAGTAGCCCAGATCGATTGGGTTCCAGATCGCGAAGGACTGGGACGCGCCGCTCTCGATAGCACCGGCCATCTCGGAGGGCAGGCCAAGACCGGTCACGTTGACCTGACCAACTTTGCCCGCATCGACGACGGCCTGAGCGGCAGCAACGATACCAACGGATGTGGGGGCGATGATGGCGTCCAGATCAGGATAGGACTGCATGAGGCCAATCGCTTCGCGGTAGGATTTGTCCGCAAGATCGTCGCCATAAACGGTCGCCACAACCTCGATGCCGGGATAATCGCCCATCACCTTGTTCATCTCTTCGATCCAGATGTTCTGGTTCGTCGATGTGGTGGTGGCCGACAAAAGCGCCACTTCACCGCCATCTGGCAGATGATCGGCGGCCAGCTTGATGATCATGTTACCGATCAGCGGGTTGGACGACGGGTTCAGGTGCAACTGGCGACCTTCTGGTGCCACGCCCGAGTCCCAGCTGATGACGGTGATGCCACGCTGCATGGCGCGCTTGAGGGCTGGCACAAGCGCGTCCGTGTCGTTGGACGATACGGCGATTGCGTCAACGTTCTGCGCGATTAGGGCGTTGATCACCTCGATCTGGCCCTCGGCGGTGGTGTCGGTCGGGCCGGTATAGATGATGTCGACATTGCCCAGCTCGGCTGCGGCCTCTTCTGCGCCTTCTGCGGCAGCTTCAAAGAAGCCGATGCCAAGTGCCTTGACGACAAGCGCGATACGCACGTTGTCTTGGGCCATTGCGGGGCTTGCAATCATGGCGCCGATCAATGCGGCGGATGTTGCTAGTTTCTTCAGTACACTCATGGTTTCCTCCCTGGAGTGGTTTGGACTTGAGATCGCCTAAGAGGCCATCCCGTCTTTCTGTGCGGCCCCGGAAGGGACCACGGTTAAGGTGATATCGGCCGCTTCCAGCATGGCCGCTGTGCGATCATCGATGCCGTCATCGGTGATGATGACGTCGATGCGTTCCAGCGGGCACAGGATCAGGCTGGAGCGATTTGCGAATTTGGAGCTGTCGACCAGAACGATCAGCTCTTCGGCCTGGCCGATCAGCTTTTGCTCGGCCTGGATCAGCAGCGGGTCTTGTTCCATCAGCCCCAGCGGGCCGATGCCTTGCGCGCCCATGAACATCCGCTTGGCGTAGAAATTGCGGGTCACGTCGTTCTCGAACGGGGACAGGACGATGTTCTGCTCGCGGTAGATAATGCCACCCGACAACAGAACGGTGTTGCGCGTGTTCTTCAGCAGATGCTCGGCAATCGGGAAGGAGTTGGTGAACACCTGCATCTGGCGCGAGGCCAGCGGGTGGACCATCTGAAAGGTCGTGGTGCCGCCATTGATAATGACCGGCTCGCCATCCTCGCACAGCTCGACGGCGGCGGCGGCAATGGCTTGCTTCTCGGCAATGTTCATCGTCTCGTTAATGGAGAAGGGACGCCCGGCAAGGCCAACAAACGGCGTCGTGGTCAGGGCCTCGGCCCCGCCGCGCACACGGCGCAGGCGCTTTTGCTCGTCGAGTGTGTTGATGTCACGCCGCACGGTTGCCTCGGACGCACCCGTCAGGGCGCACAGATCCGGCACCGTGACCAGCGACCGGTCCGAAACGGCCGATAGGATAACGCGGTGACGGTCTTTTTCGTGCATGGATTGCTCCCTTTGATTGCAACAAGGTGGGCCGAGTCGCCAATCATTGTCAATCATTAATCATCATAAACAATCATTCTGCACTGCAGCATGATTGTTTATGATCGAAAATGATTGACTTGCAGAGCCCACCTCTTCAACTTGTGACTAAGACATACGCCAATTTCTGCTGTCACCGGAGACACACATGACTTCTGCCCCATCGCCGCAACGCCTTGAAATGAAATGGGATACTGCCCTTGCCGCTAAGATGAGCGAGCCTGAGAAGCTGCTCTATCGCTCCAACCTGCTCGGCTCGGACAAAAGAATCACGAATTACGGCGGCGGCAACACATCTGCGAAGGTCATGCAGAAGGACCCGCTAACGGGCGAGATGACCGAAGTGCTTTGGGTCAAGGGCTCCGGTGGTGATGTGGGGTCTATCAAGATGGATGGGTTCTCGACCCTCTATATGGACAAGCTGAACGCGCTCCGGGCGCTTTATCGTGGCGTGTCTTACGAGGACGAGATGGTCGCCTACCTGCCCCATTGCACGTTCAACCTGAACCCCCGCGCGGCCTCCATCGACACACCGCTTCATGCCTATGTGCCTGCCAAGCATGTCGATCACATGCACCCGGACGCGATCATCGCGATTGCGGCGGCCAAGGACAGCAAGGCGCTGACTAAGAAGATATTCGGCGACCGGATCGGGTGGCTGCCTTGGAAGAAGCCGGGCTATGAGTTGGGACTGTGGCTGTCGGAGTTCTGCGAGAACAACCCCGATGCCAAGGGCGTCGTGCTGGAAAGCCATGGACTGTTCACATGGGATGACGACGCGGAAGCCTGCTACGCGCTGACGCTTGAGGTGATCCAAACTGCGATGGACTGGTTCGCGGCTGAAACCGCTGGCAAGCCTGCCTTCGGCGGGGCGATCCACGAAAGCCTCGCCACCGATCAACGCCGCGCAACCGCCGCGCGCCTGATGCCTGCCATTCGTGGCATGGTCTCTGGGCAGCAGCATATGGTGGGCCATTTCACCGACAGCGATGCGGTGCTGGAGTTCGTGAACGCCAAGGATATGGAGCGTCTCGCCGCCCTCGGCACCTCGTGTCCTGACCACTTTCTACGCACGAAAATCTGCCCGCTAGTGGTCGATTTCGACCCGGCCAAGCCCGATGTCGACGCCACCCTCGCGGGCCTTGCCGACGCCGTTGCCAAATACCGCGTCGGCTACCAAGCCTATTATGACCGCTGCAAACGCGACGACAGCCCCGCGATCCGTGACCCCAACGCCGTGGTCTACCTGATCCCCGGCGTCGGCATGATCACCTTTGCCAAGGACAAGGCCACCGCGCGCATCTCGGGCGAGTTCTACGTCAACGCGATCAACGTGATGCGCGGCGCGGACGCCGTGTCTGAGTATCAAGGCCTGCCGGAGCAAGAGGCCTTCGATATCGAATACTGGCTGCTGGAGGAGGCGAAGCTGCAACGCATGCCCGCACCGAAATCCATGGCAGGCCGGGTGGCGTTGGTCACTGGGGGCGCAGGCGGCATTGGCGCTGCCACCGCCGACCGGTATTTGCGCGAGGGCGCTTGCGTGATGCTGGCCGATATTGATGACGCGGCCCTGGCGGAAACCGTTGAGGGCCTCAGCGCGAAATACTCCAACGACGTTGTGCGCACCGTCAACGTGAACGTCACCGACGAGAATGCCGTGATCGGTGCCTACGCGGATATCGCGGCGGAGTTCGGCGGCGTCGATATCCTCGTCTCCAACGCCGGGATCGCTAGCTCGGCCCCGGTCGAGGACACCAGCCTTGATCTTTGGAACAAGAACATGGCGATCCTGTCCACGGGCTATTTCCTCGTCAGCCGCGAGGCGTTCAAGCTGTTCAAGGTGCAAGATATGGGCGGAGCGGTCGTGTTCGTCGCCTCCAAGAACGGCCTTGCCGCGTCGCCAAATGCGTCGGCCTATTGCACGGCAAAGGCCTCCGAAATCCACCTCGCGCGCTGCCTGGCGTTGGAGGGCGCGCCGATGGGCGTGCGGGTCAATGTGGTGAACCCCGATGCTGTCCTCAAGGGCTCGAAAATCTGGCAGGGCGAATGGCTCGACCAGCGCGCGGGCACCTACGGCACCGACAAGGACGGGCTGGAGGCGATGTACCGTGAGCGGTCCATGCTGAAACGCTCGGTCCTGCCCGAAGACATTGCCGAGGCGGCATATTTCCTGGCCTCTGACCTGTCGGCGAAATCCACGGGCAACATCATCAATGTGGACGCGGGCAATGTCCAAGCGTTCACACGCTAGGGGGCGGGATCATGATTAACGCAGACATCATCGCACAAACCAACGAGGCCGCGCGCGCCAAGCTTGAGGCGGATTATGACGCCCTTGGCGCGCATCTGGACCGGCGCGGGATTGATATCGCGCGCATCAAGGCCAAGGTCGCGAGCTACGGCGTCGCGGTTCCCAGTTGGGGCGTTGGCACCGGCGGCACACGGTTCGCGCGCTTCCCCGGTGCGGGCGAGCCACGCCACATCTTCGACAAGCTCGACGATTGCGGGGTGATCCAGCAGCTGACACGGGCAACGCCGAATGTGTCGCTGCATATCCCGTGGGATGCCCAGCCTGCCGGGGACCTCAACAGCAAGGCTGAGGAGGTTGGGCTGGCCTTTGATGCGATGAACTCCAACACGTTCCAAGACCAGCCGGATCAGGCGCATAGCTACAAATTCGGCTCGCTCGCCCATACGGATGCGGCCACGCGCCAGCAGGCGGTTGACCATAACATCGCCTGTATCGAGCTGGGCGCGCAAATCGGATCGAAGGCCCTGACCATCTGGGTCGGAGACGGATCCAACTTCCCTGGCCAGACCAATTTCACTCGTCAGTTCGAGCGGTATCTGGATGCCGCGCGCCAAGTCTATGGCGCGTTGCCAGACGACTGGACGCTTCTGACCGAGCATAAGATGTACGAGCCTGCGTTCTATTCCACGGTCGTCCAAGACTGGGGCACGAACCTGTTGATCGCGCAGCAGATGGGCGAGAAGGCCAAATGCCTCGTCGATCTGGGCCACCACGCGCCCAACGTGAATATCGAGATGATCGTCGCGCGCCTGACGCAATTCGGCAAGCTGGGCGGGTTCCACTTTAACGACAGCAAATACGGCGATGATGACCTCGACACAGGCAGCATCGATCCCTACCGGCTGTTTTTGGTGTTCAACGAGCTGGTCGAGGCCGAGGCAAATCCAGACTTCAACCCGATGCATATGCTAGACCAAAGCCACAACGTCACCGATCCGATTGAAAGCCTGATGGTGTCGGCAACGGAGGTGCAGCGCGCCTATGCGCAGGCCTTGCTGGTGGACCGCGCGGCGTTGGTCGGGTTCCAAGACGAGAACGATGCCTTGATGGCAACGACGACCCTCAAGCACGGGTTCCGCACGGATGTGGAGCCGATCCTTGCGATGGCTCGTCTTGAGGGCGGCGGCGCGATTGATCCGGTGGCGGCCTACCGCGCGTCGGGGTATCGCGCGACAGTTGCAGCGCAGCGTCCGGCGGTCAGCGGGGCAGGGGGCGGTATCGTCTAGGTAAATGAGCCTAGGCGGTCTGCGCTCGCGTGGCAAAGCGTCGGTTATACAGCGTGCGGTACGCCTCGGCCGATGCAGGTAGGTGCGCGCGGACAGCGGCGACAAGCGCGTCTTGCGACGTCCCGCGCAGGGCCGCGATGATGTCAAAGTGCTGGCTGACGACGTTGCGCATGTGGCCCGTGTCTTCGTATTTCACCACGCGAATGGGCTGTGCAGCGCGGGCGTGGGATTCGATCAATTCGGCCAAGCGCGGGTTGCCGCAGCACGAATACTGGACCTCGTGGAAGGCCTGGTTCAGCCAGAACACGGCGCGGAAATCCTGATCGGCAACCGCTTTCTCGTGACGCCGCGCGATATCGTCTAACTCGGACGCAACCTCCGGATCACACGGCAAAGGCGTGCGCTCAGCCGCTGCCGTTTCCAGAACGATCCGCACGTCATATAGGGCATCCACTTCGTCGGGCGTGAACTCGACCACTTCGACGCCGCGGTTCGGGCGGCGCACCAATAGGCCGCGTGCCTCAAGCTCCGAGAAGGCGTTGCGTACGGCGTGCCGTTTGGCCCCGTAGCGTTCCATCACGCGGTCCTCAATGATTCGACTTCCCGGGGCATAGACGCCGAAGATGACGTCATCTTGCAGTTCGGTGGTGAGTGTATCTGTCATTCCGACCGTCCATTTAACCGAGTAAAATCAAGCATACCATGTCACAGAAATCTGTCCAATCAAGATTATCAATAATATTATTGACGAAAGTTTAACGCTCAGTCTATCGTCTTGGACGTCTAGGGAGGACAATCATGAAAACACTTACTAGCGCGATTGCGATCGCAGCATCACTCTACGGCGCGCAAGCCTTTGCGTGGGAAGCAACCGAGGGACGGCCCTATGATGGCCAGACCGTCACGGTGCTTGCCGTAACGTCCAGCCAGTTCGCGGCCCACGAGGCCCGGCTTGCAGAGTTTGAAGAGGCAACAGGCATCGACGTGGTCTACGACTACGTGCCGTTCCCGAACATGAAAGAGGCACTGACCACCGAAATGATTGCAGGCGGCGATTACGACGTCGTGTCGGTCATGGACCAGTGGGTCAGCTCGCTGAAAATGCTGATGGAGCCGATTGGCGACGAGATTGAAGCCAAAGGCGTTGACCTCGCCGACTTCCCCAAAGCCCATATGCGCCACGGCATGATGGACGGCGAGTTGATCGGTTTGCCGGTACGCGGTCACGTCCAGCTGATGTTCTACCGCACAGACCTTTTGGATGCCGCAGGTGTGACCCCGCCCCAGACTTGGGAAGAGATGGTCACTGCCGCCAAGGCGATCCAGGACAGCTCGGACGCAGCCGGTATCGCATTGCCATATGGCAAGCTGAACGGTCAGAACCTGATGGTTTGGATGAACCTGCTGTGGGGCAAGGGCGGCGATCTGTTTGACGCCGATGGCAACGCGATCTTCAACTCCGCCGAAGGTGTTGCTGCGACCGAGACATATATCAGCTATCTGGCCGAAGAAATCGTGCCCGCAGGCTCTGCCGTGTTCGTCGAGCAGGACGCCGTGACCAGCTTCAAGCAAGGCAATTCCGCCATGCTGCCAGTGTGGTGGTGGGTACGCTCGCAGTTGACCGACCCTGAGCAGTCGACCCTGACGCCCGAGCAGGTTGGCTTCACCGCCTTGCCATCGATTGCAGGCGCGGACCGCACGACCTTCACCAACACATGGGTGTTCGGTGTAACGCAAGAGTCCGACTCCAAGGGTGCGGCGACTGAGTTCCTCAGCTGGCTGACCGATCCGGCGCTTGAGCGTGACGTCCTGCTTGACCCTGAGCTGTCCGAGGTTGTGGCCGTTCACATGTCGAACCTCACCGATCCAGAGGTCAACGCACGCTGGGGCGGGATGCACCAAGCTGCCGCCGACGCCTTGGCAACGGCTGACGGTATCGAGTTTGGCGACAACTGGCCGCGCATCGTGCTGATCCTCGAGACCGCGATCTCCAGCCTTGCCTCTGGCGAGGAAACCGATGTCCAAGCGGTGCTGAACCAGGCCGCCGAAGACATCGCGGCGATCCGCTAACCTCTCCTCCCTGGGGCCGGACGGTAAGACACGTCCGGCCCCTTTTTTCCGTCTCGACTGCGATGAGGTGTCCCCGTGCAAGACCGGCTTCTCCCCTATTGGTTACTGATCCCCGCGTTTGTCATTGTGCTGGCGACCACCATCTATCCCCTCGCGTATTCGTTGATCACCTCGTTTCGCGCGTGGGATTTGACCGAAAGCCGCCGCCCAAGTGGGTTCGTGGGCTTTGACAATTACATTTATGCCGCCAGCGAAAGCGCGTTTCTGAACTCGCTCTGGGTGACCTTCATCTTCGTTGTCACCAGCGTCATCTTAACCGTGATCCTCGCCATGGCGCTTGCGCTGCTTCTTCGCCGCAAGGGTCCGATGCACACCTTCACGCGCATTATCCTGATCTTGCCCTTTGCCATGAGCCCCGCGCTGATCGGTGTCAGCTACCGCTTCATGTTCAACCCCGAATTCGGCGTCATCGCCAACGGCCTCGGCGCGGTGTTTCCCGCCTTGCAGGGCGTGCCATGGCTTGCTGATCCGAACCTTGCCATGGGGATCCTCGTGCTGACAGATGTGTGGCACTGGACGCCGTATATGACCTTCATGTGCCTCGGCGGCCTCGCCTCCATCCCGCGTGAGACTGAGGAGGCGGCGCGCATCGACGGGGCTTCGAACCTGCGCATCATCTACGAGATCATCTTGCCTCAGATGCGCGGCGTGATCCTTGTGATGGCCGTTCTCAAGACGATCTTCGCGTTGAAGATGTTCGACCAGGTCGTCACGTTGACCGGCGGTGGCCCCGGCACATCGACGGAGACATTGGCCTACTTCATCTTCAACGTCGGTTTCCGCTGGTTCGACATGGGCTACGCCTCGGCCCTCGCTTGGATCCTGACCGTGATCATGATGTTCATCTCAATCTGGTATGTCCGCATGCTGCTGAGCGAAAGAAAGATGGCAACCGCATGAAAAAGACCCTCGCATATCTGGGCGAGCGTGCCCTTCTGGTTCTCATCTCCATCGTGGTCCTGTTTCCGATCGCATGGATGTTCCTGACCGCCTTCAAGCAACCCCGCGACGCCTATTCGCTGTCGCTGTTCTTCGAGCCGACGTTCCAGAACTTCATCACCGTGTTCTCGCACCCGTGGAACCTTGGCAGCATGGTGCTGAACTCGGTCATCGTGGCGACGGTCACGGTTGCCATCGCGGTGCCCTGCGCCACCTTGGCTGCCTATTCGTTCTCGCGGTTTCGGGTGCGGGCGCGCAAGTTCCTGTTCTTCTTGATCCTGTCGACGCAGTTCATTCCCGCCGTGGTCATCGTGTTGCCGTTCTTCTTGATGTTCCGCCAACTGGACCTTCTGGACACCCGGATCGCGCTGATCATCGTCAACCTCGCCATCGTCACACCGTTCGTGATCTGGATGATCAAGGGCTTCATTGACGCAATCCCCACCGACAGCGAAGAGGCCGCAATGATCGACGGCGCGTCGCGCTTGCGGGTGATCAAGGACATCGTTCTGCCGATGGCCGCGCCGGGCATCATGACCTCGTCGATCTTCTGCTTCATCCTGACATGGAACGAATTTCTGTTCGCCCTGATCCTGTCGCGCCGCGAGGCTGTCACCTTGCCCGTCGGTCTGGTCAATTTCCGCACCGAACGCGGCGATCTGTGGGAGTTGATGAGTGCCGCAGGCGTCATGATCACCGTGCCGATCTTCATCATGGCATTGTTTATCCAAAAGCATTTCACGCGCGGCATGACGGCCGGCGCGGTCAAATAGAAGGAAATTTCACATGGCCGAAGTCCGTCTCGTCGATATCGAAAAAAGGTATGGCAACTTTCTCGCCGTCCCCAAGCAAAGCCTGACCATCCATGATGGCGAGTTCCTCGTGCTGCTTGGCCCCTCGGGCTGCGGCAAAACCACGACCATGCGCATGATCGCAGGGCTAGAGGACATCACCGCAGGCGACATCATGATCAAGGGCGAGCGGATCAACGACAAGCCGCCCAAGGACCGCGACATCGCGATGGTGTTCCAAAACTACGGCCTCTATCCGCATATGACTGTGCGCCAGAACATCGAATACCCGCTGCGCCTGCGCGGAATGGACAAAGCCGCCCGCAAAGCCCGCGTGCAAGAGACTGCCGAGAAGGTCGAACTTGATGCGCTGCTGGAGCGTCGCCCGTCCGAGCTTTCTGGCGGTCAACGCCAACGCGTCGCCCTTGCCCGCGCAATCGTGCGCACGCCGAGCATCTTCTTGATGGACGAGCCGCTGTCGAACCTCGACGCCAAGCTGCGCGTCACCATGCGCGCTGAGCTGAAGCACCTGCATCACGAGCTGGGTGTCACAACCGTCTACGTCACCCACGACCAGATGGAGGCGATGACGCTGGCCAACCGCGTCGCCGTGATGCGCGAAGGGCGGATCGTGCAGCTTGATACGCCCAAGAAAATCTATGCCGAACCCGCTGATCTGTTCGTTGCAGGCTTCATCGGATCGCCCTCGATGAACCTCATCGATGGGGCCGTCAAAGGTGGCGTGTTCCGCGCTGATGGGGTCGAGCTGCCGGTCAAGCTGGACGACCGCGACGGTGTTGTGCTGGGTATCCGCCCCGAAGAGCTGGCAATCACCGACGACGCAAAAGCGGCCATCGGCGGCAAGCTCTACGCGCTTGAGTTGACGGGCGAGAGCACCTTGGTCACCCTGCGCAACGGGCCATCCTCGGTCTGCGCGCGCGGACATGCCGATTACGAGGCCGAGATCGACTCGCCGTGCTATTTGGCCCCGAAAGAGGGCGCGCGCATTCACCTGTTTGATCGCGCAACGGGCGAAAGGCTCGGATAAGACATGAAGGACCTAGACATGCCCGCCATCACCCAAGAGATCGCCGACGCGCGCCACATCAAGCGCGATGACTACGTGTCGTGCACCGTCGCGTTCATCGACTGCAAGAAGCCGGGATCGGACACCAAGGAAAACTACTCCATCATCGGGCCGGGCGTGACCTCGTCGGACGATCAGGTGATCAACCTGCCCGAGGCGCATGGCTTCAACATCGGGGCGGCGGCGATGCCCCACGGCATCACCAACAACCTGCATATCCACTTCACCGCCGAGGTCTTCATCGTCCAAGCGGGCGAATGGACCTTCCGCTGGGGCTCCAACGGAGAGAACGAGGTGACGGGCCGCAAAGGCGATATCGTCTCCGTGCCCACATGGATTTTCCGGGGCTTCACCAATGCAGGACCGGACGATGGCTGGCTGTTTACGATCCTTGGGGGCGACAACACCGGGGGCGTGATTTTCCATCCCGAGATCATCCGTGAGGCGGCGGATTACGGCCTCTATATCTCGTCCGACAACCGCCTGATCGACACCTCGCGCGGCGATGTGGTGCCACCAGAGTCGGGCCGCATCCCGCCGATGCCGGATGAGGATGTGGCAGCGCTGCGCAACGTGACGCGCGAGCAGATGATGTCGCGGATCGTCGCCTCAGATGCCCGCGATTTCCGCCCCGCCTTCATAGACCAAGCCTTACCAACGGGCGGCGCACAGATCGCGCCCGTCATCGGTTTTGGCATGACCCAGAACCGCGAGCATGCAGCCCCGATCACCAATCCGCACGGCTTCTCGACCGAGTGGTTGCGGATCGAGCCGGGTCAGACCGTTGGTCCCTTTCAGGTGGACGACAAGATGGTGTTGATGATGCATGAAGGCCAGATGCGGATCGACTATGCCGATGGGGGCAACGCCAGCGTGGCTGTGAACGCATGGGACACATATTCGGTGCCCGGCGGCGTCATGCGCAGTTTCACCGCCACAGGCGAGACCGCCACCGAGGTGCTTGTCGTGATCAGCGGCGATCACCGCAAACGCCCCGTCTTCGCGCCCGAGGTCCTCAGTGGCGCGCATGACGCCGGGCTGGGTCTGGACGCAGGCGGCTTCGTCGCAAAAGCGTCCCTGCTGCCCAGCTACGGACGGGCAGGATAATGCGCGCCAACACCGTCCGCACCCGCCTTGCCGCCCATGAGATCGTCGTTAATGGCTGGCTGTCGATCGCGTCCGCCTACTCCGCCGAAGGGATCGGCCATAGCGGAGCGCATGCCGTCACCGTGGACCTCCAACACGGGATGCTCGGGTTCCCGGACGCCTTGGCGATGATCCAAGCGATCTCTGCCACGCCCGCGACACCGCTTGTGCGCGTGCCTGAGTTGAACACCGCCCAGATCATGCACCTGCTTGATGCGGGGGCCTACGGGATCATCTGTCCGATGATCTCCACGCCTGAGCAAACGCGTGCGCTTGTCGCCGCCTGCCGCTATCCGCCATATGGCAATCGCAGTTTCGGGCCGTCGCGTGGGCTGCTCTATGGGGGGCCTGACTACGTGGCTCAAGCCAACGAGACCGTCATGGCTATCCCGATGATCGAGACCGCCGAGGCCGTCGACCGGATCGAAGAAATCCTCGATGTAGAGGGCGTCGATATGATCTATCTGGGGCCGAATGACATGGCGTTCGCGCTTGACGGCCATGTCGGCCACCCTCGGCCAAAATCCGAAGCTGCCTTGCTGCACGTGCTGGCATCTGCCACCCGGCGCGGTATCCCGGTGGGCATCTTTTGTGCGTCTGGCGAGGAGGCCCGCTTACGGGTGGAGCAGGGCTTCAAGCTTGTCACCCCCGGCAATGACTTCGCACATCTGACCCGCAGCATGCGCGAGGCGGTGCGGGTGACGCTGGATGACACCAGCCTCAAAGTCTCTGCCCAGAATGGGTACTGACGGCATACCGGACAGACCTTGGCTGTTGCTCGGCGGCACGCTTTGCACCGACGCCGTGTTCGATGGGTTGCTGGGCGCGCTTGAGGTGCCTGCTGCGCACCGCCGCTATGTGCCGCTGCAATGGCCAGCGATTGCCGATTACGCGCAGGTGTTTGAGGACCTTTCGGAAGACACCATCGTTTGCGGCTTTTCGCTCGGCGCGATCGTGGCGGCCCATTACGCGGATCGGATGGCGGCGGGGCGGTTGGTGCTGTTCGGCGTCAACCCATTTGCGGATGATCCAGCGCGCGCGCCTGCGCGGCATGATTTGGCGAGGGACGTGGGAACGCTCGGCGGGGCGGCAGCTTTAACCGCGCGTGCGCCCGAGGTGTTCGGTCCAAAGCCTGACATAACCCGCGCGCTGATTTACGAAATGGCTGATCAGGCCGCCCCTTTAATTGGGCTACAAACGCGCTTGGCGTTGACGCGATCAGGGGCGGTGCCTGCCTTGGCGCGCGCGCGGATGCCCGTTCTCGCGATGACAGGCGCGCTGGATCAAAGCGCGCCGCCGGGATATGGGATAGCGGCCGCCGAAGCCGCGCCCAAAGGCCAGTTCCAAAGCCTCGAAGGGCTCGGGCATTTCGCGCTGCTCGAAGACCCAGACGCCTGCGCGGCAGCCCTCGTTCCCTTTCTTGAAAGCTGATCATGACACCTACAAACACCGACAGCCTGATCGCGCGCCTGCGCCGCTGCGACACCCCCACGGTCTGCAATGCAATCGAGGTCGCCCAAGGCCAGCGCGGGTTTGACGGCTTCACGCACCGCACACCGGTCTGGGCCGGAGACCCGGACGCGCGGATCGTCGGCTTCGCACGCACCGCGCGCATCGCAGGCAAAGCACCGCCCACGGAGCCGCCAGACGAGATCCGCACGCGCCGCATGGCCTATTTCAAGGCGATGGCAGACGGCCCAAGACCCGGCGTCGCGGTGATCGAGGATATGGACGGCGAGGCGGCCATCGGCGCTTGGTGGGGCGAGGTCCACGCCGTCGTCCACAAGCGGGTCTTCGCGCTTGAGGGGGCCGTGACCAATGGGGTGGTGCGTGATCTGGGCGACATGCCCGAGGGCTTCCCGATCCTCGCAGGCAGCGTCGGTCCTAGCCATGGGTTCGTGCATGTGCGCGAGATCGGCACACCCGCGACAATCTTCGGGATGACCGTCCGAGAGGGGGACTTGATCCATGCCGACAGGCACGGAGCCGTCTGCGTGCCAAGCGAGGTGCTTGGTCAAATGGAAGATGCACTCGATCGCCTCTTTGCGTCTGAGGCGGTTGTTTTGGGCCCGCTTAAGCAGGGACCTGTCGATTTCGAAGCGTTCACTAAGCTCTGGTCGGATTTTGAGATTGCGCGTACCTAAAGCGTTTCGCCTGAAGCTTAAGTCACTCACTTAAGGCGAAGGGCACGCCACGCTGACATGTCGCGCGCGTTCCCATGTATTGCTCTCTGCTTACCCGATCCCGCGCGCCTTTGCGCCGGATCGTCCGTGGGCCACGACAGTCAAGATCGCGACAACGACGGCAGTGATCCAGATGATCTCGGTCTTGATCATGATCAGCGCAGCGAGGGCCAGACGCAGTCCGATTTCCCAGCCCGTCAGCTTGTGACGGTCAAATCCGGCCAGTGCCGAGGACAGCAGATACAGCGCAAACACGAACCGAGCCAATACCAATGCGATCAGCCCGAAATGCAGATCCCCATCATAGCCCGGCAGATAGGCCGCTCCACCCGGCGACTGCGGGTCGAGGATCGCCGCGTCGATCAACAAAAGCTCGGGGTAGAACGCAAAGACGAACGGCACGACGAACATGACGATACCCGACTTCACGGCAGAGAACGCCGTGCGCATCGGTTCGGCCTTGGTGATCGAGGCGGCCGCAAATGCGGCCAACGCGACGGGGGGCGTGATGGCACTGGCCACGGCGAAATAGAAGATGAACATATTGGCGGTGAACAAGGACAGGCCAAGGCCAGCCAGAACCGGGCTCATCAACAGGGCTGCGTTGATATAGGCGGGGACCGCGGGCATCCCCATGCCCAACAGCACCGCCAGAAACATCGTCAGCAGCAGGGCAATGAACTGGAAGAAGTAAGACCCGCCGCTGCCCAAGCTGAGGCTGTTGAGCCACGACAACACGTCCAGCGACAAAAACACCGGCAAGCCCGTGAACGACAGGCAGAAGTCGATGATCGAGACGGCGAGGAACATCAGATAGAGCGTTGAAATCAGCACGCCCGCATTTGACAGCGCATCGACGATCTTGCGGGGCTTGGCGCGCACCTCCGGGTCAAGGAACAACAGAGCCATCAGCAACAGCACCGCCCACCAGCCTGCCGCCCCGGCGGACCCAGCCGAATTTTGAACCGCTTGCAAGAACCAGCCCAA
This sequence comes from Dinoroseobacter sp., assembly GCA_965279125.1. Taxonomy (GTDB): domain Bacteria; phylum Pseudomonadota; class Alphaproteobacteria; order Rhodobacterales; family Rhodobacteraceae; genus Dinoroseobacter. The sequence goes on along the minus strand of CBDIHL010000042.1, from coordinate 180,058 downwards.
GCTTTCGACTTGGCACACGCCATCCACAAAGCTGCGCTCGGCCCCCAGAACACCCCCGAACAGGCCACAGCCCACGGCATCTTTGGCCGTCAGCAAAAGCGTCATGATCAGAATGATTGGGCCGAAGATCATGCCGAGGTTCAGGAAATCCTGACGCTCCAGCACCATATCTTCGGTGATCTCGCCAATGGCATCGATGTTCTGTTTGCGCGACTGGAAGACCGCCGACAAAAACAGGCAGAAGAAATAGGCCGCCGCCGGGATGATCGCGGCAATGATCACGCTGGAATAGGGCACCGATGTCAGCGAGGCCAACACAAACGCCGCCACGCCCATGACCGGTGGCATGATCGACCCGCCGGACGAGGCGGCGGCCTCGACCCCGCCTGCGAAGACCTTGGAAAAGCCGCGCTTGATCATCATCGGGATCGTCAGGACACCCGTCGACAGCACGTTGACGATGGGCCCACCTGAGATGGTGCCAAACATCGCCGAGGACACGATGGCCGCATGGGCAGGCCCCCCGCGCAGATGACGGGTCCAGCGGAAGGCCAGCTTAATGAGCGAGCGTCCCCCGGCAGAACTGCCAAAGAGCGCGCCGAGCACCAGATAGGGAAAGATCGTGTTCAGCACGATATCCATGAACCGCCCCAACAGACCGGACGAGTTGTTGACCAAAACGTCATGCACGCGGGGGCGTCCATCTGCCAACATGCGCGGTTCGCCCGCCAATTTGGTAACGAAGTATTTGTTGATGTCGTCTGCGCCGTACACATACCACACGAGCACCGTGAGGATCGTGTAGGCACTGACGAGGATGGCAACCAGCACCAGCGGCAGGCCCCAGACTTTGATGTTGTAGGACAAGAAGACCACGATCGCGAGACCCACGATCAGCACCAGCCAACCGCCTGTCGTGTTCACACATTGCGGATCCTCGACGGTGGTGGGCGCGGGCAGGCCGAAACTTTCGTTGAACGCGGCAGCCGCGGCCAGACTTTCTTCGATCAGCCGCGCGCGATCCCCGGTCAGGCGATCCACCAAGCAAACCGATTCAATCTCGACGAGGTAGGTCACGGCCACTGTGACAGCCATCAGGGCCAGCGCGATATCGAGAAACAGCCCAAAGCCGCGTCGCAGCGGCGACTTGCTGCGCCACGCGGTCCATATGGAATGCTTGAGGACCACGATCAGCATCATGATCACGAAAAACAGTGGATAAAACCATTCGAACGGGAACTTGCGCAAGCGCGCGCCGTCGGATCCCAGCACCTGCGCGGCTAACGCATCATAGCCTGGAATGCCGGGGGTCGAGTTGAGAAGGCCGATCACAACCATGGCCACGGACAGCACATAGAGAACACGCATCGCGGTGGTGCTGCGGACCTGGTCCTCGGGTGTACTGTTGCTCATTCTGCCCGTCCCCCAAAAAATGGCCGGGCGCGGTCAGCGCCCAGCCATATACGCAAACGCGTTGTCTTATTTGGCGCAGTCGGGAAGGGTATAGCCTGCCTCTTCCCAAGCTGCGGCGGCACCGGGATGATATTTCAGCGGGTTCGGACCGCACATATCCGTCACCGCGATATCCGTCTCGCCATGCCATGTGACGGCCATGAACGGAGCCTTGGCGTGATAAATCGCTTCGATGTTTTCGATGAACGCCGCCGTCAGGGCCTTGGCCATGTCGAAGTCCATGCTGACATTGACGATATCCGCGCCCACGGTGCCAGGCCCCCGGAACGTGTCGTCTTCGGACTGGATCGTCACGCCTTCGCCATACCCCATCTCGGCAATCGGCATCGAGAATTTCACCGTGCCGGGTAGATTGGCGACGTTGCTGAACTCTTCACTGTCGAAATTCGCGGCAGGCATGGAAAATAGGGTCATGTCGCCAGATGATAAGGCCGCGGACACTCGCGGGTCCGGGAAGGATTGCGGCAGCACGAACGCATCGGCGGACCCGTCTTGCATCGTCGTGACAGCCTGACCCCAGTTGACCTGAACGCCGGTATAGCCCGTGCCTTCTTCTAGCCCTGTGATGTTGTTGATCAGGATACGTGCGTTCGACAAGGCGGCACCACGGGGGGGGCCGTTATAGATGGTCTTGCCCTCTAACCCGTCCCACCCGCTGATATTCGCGCTGTCATACGCCATCAGCCCCTGCACCGAGATCCGATAGGTGTATAGAACGGCAAGCTGGCTGGCCAATTCGCCACCGGCCTCAGCCCCAAGGCCTGCATAGGGGCCAACGCCACGCGACAGGAAGAAGGGCAGGATAAACGGGGCGGCGGCGATGTCGGTCTTGCCCTCGGCAACGTTCTGGACCGAGTTGGTCAGCGTTTGACCCGCCGAGACTTGAATATCCGCGATCCCGCCTTGCGCGGCGGCTTCGGACAGCGAGATGATCGAGATGCCCGGTGTCGTGTTTGGTGCAGCAGTTTCAGCCGTCAAGACGGTCTGGGCGTGTGCGCCCGTGACCAAGGCGCAAGTTGCAGCCAATCCAGCGATTAGGTTTCGTGACATATGTATGTTCCTCCCAAAGGACAGTGTGGCTTTCGCCGTGACACGCTCTTGTTAAAGTGATTATATGGCGCTTGAGGTAATATTATCGATATTTTTGCTATTGAGGCGAGAATAACTGGATTAGGAAATCAAGCAATGCCCAATCTCAAGCTTTTCGTGGCCCCCAATACATGCGCCCGTGTGGCGACCATCGGCTTGGAGGAAATCGGGGTGCCTTTTGACACGCATCTAGTCCGTGTTGCCAAGAACGAACAAAAATCCCCTGAATTTCTGAAACTTAACCCGAAAGGCAAGGTGCCCACCTTGCTGATCGACGGTGACCCGCTGACCGAAAACGTAGCCATCCTGACATGGCTGGCCACACAATTTCCCGACGCCAAGCTGCTGCCAGCCACCGCGTCACGCCTCGATGCGTTAAAGCAAACCGCTGATCTGGCCTTCTTTGCGGGAACTGTGCACCCGACGGTGACTCGCGTTGCGATGCCGGTCAAATTTATTCCCGACGCCGCCCAATCCTTCGAGATTGTCCGCCCTCTGGGGATCAAGGCGATGGATGAGATCATGGAGATGATCAACACACGGCTTGACGCTGGTCCGTGGTGGTATGGGGCGGACTGGTCGATCCTTGATGCTTACCTGTATTGGGTCTGGGGTCGGATCTTGGGTGTCGGCTATTCGGGCGATGCCTTCCCAAACATCCAAGCGCATTTTGCCCTCAGCAACGCGCGGCCTGCCGTGCAGCGGGCGATGGCGCGTGAAGAAAAGAACATCGAGATCCTGAAAGCCGAAGGTAACTATATGCAGCCTCGCTGACCGGCTTCGCACAGCCCCAAGTCCCAACGTAGAACAGGCGCGCACAGATGAATGTACTTTGGATAATGGCCGACCAACTGCGCTGGGATTACCTCAGCTGCTACGGTGCCACGCATATCGAGACCCCGCATATTGACCGCCTCGCGGCCAAAGGCGTGCGCTTTAACAAGGCGTATATCCAGTCGCCGATCTGTGGCCCCAGCCGGATGAGTTTTTATACCGGGCGCTACGTGCGCAGCCATGGCGCGACCTGGAACGGGTTTCCCCTGCGGGTGGGTGAGCCGACCTTGGGCGATCATCTGCGCGAGATCGGCGTCACCAGCACGTTGGTCGGCAAGACCCATATGCGCCCGGACGTGGAGGGAATGCAGCGTCTAGGCATTGATCCCGAAAGCACCATAGGGGCCTTGGTCAGCGAATGCGGGTTCGAGGTTTTCGTGCGCGATGATGGCACCAACGCGGCAATTGACACGAACCGCCATGCGGAGGATTACGAGGCGTATCTGCGCGACCATGGCATGGGCGGCGAGACCCCGTGGGAAGAATGGGCGAACACGGCGATTGGTCCAGATGGCGAGAAGAAATCCGGGTGGCTGCTGGAATCTGCGCCGTTGGCGGCCCGCGTCCCCAAGGAACACTCGGAAACAGCGTGGCTGACCACGCGCGGGATCGAGTTCATGGAGGCCCAAGGCGACGCGCCGTGGCTGTGCCATCTCAGCTATATCAAGCCGCATTGGCCTTATCTCGCCCCGGCCCCCTATAACGATATGTATTCCAAGGACGATTTGCCCCCGGTCAACCGGCGAGAGGGTGAGCACACCCACCCGCTTATGGAGCAGTGGGAGAAGACCCGCATCTGCGCCTCGTTCTCGCGCGACGACGTGCGCGATTTGGTTGCCCCGGTCTATATGGGGCTGATCAAGGAGTTGGACGACAATATGGGGCGGCTCTTTGACTACCTAGAGGCGAGTGGTCGCATGAAAGACACGATGGTCGTCTTTTGCGCGGATCACGGTGACAATATGGGCGATCACTGGATGGGCGAGAAGGACCTGTTCTACGATTGCTCGGCCCGTATCCCGCTGATCGTTTATGATCCGCGCGCGGAGGCGGATCCGGCGCGCGGCACGGCGACCGATGCGCTGGTCGAAGGCATTGATCTGGCCCCCACGTTTCAGGAGTTTCTAGGCGGTCCGCCCAAACCGCATATCTACGAAGGGCGCGCATTGACGCCGCTCTTGCAGGGGGCCGATGCGCCGTGGCGGGATCACTGCATCTCGGAATACGACTATTCCACGCGCGACGCCCGCCGCATGGTCAATGTGGATCAAAGCGATGCGCGGCTGGTCATGGTCTTCGATGGGCGCTGGAAATACGTGCATGTCGAGACGATGCGCCCGATGCTGTTCGATCTGGAAACCGATCCGGATGAACTGCATGATCTGGGCGACAGTCCCGACCATCGCGACCAGATCGGGCGTCTGAAAGCGTTGCATTTCGATTGGACCCGCAAGCACCACACGCGGATCACCCGCACGCCTGAGGTCATCGAGAAAATGACCGACGGGCGCGAGCCGCCCGGCATCTACATCGCCTATTTGGATCAGGACGAGTTGGAAGCCGATGGTCTATCCATGCCGCCGCACCTAAAGTCCTAGCGCGTTCAGTACCTGATCAAAGCAGCTGCCCAAATCCTCGGGAGTTTTGGCGGTTGCGGCGACGTAGAAATCGGGGCGGATGATGGCGTATTGCGCGTCCGCTTCGGCCATCCAATCGGCATAGGCCTGATCTTTAGTGACCACATCGTAGTCGCCGCCCTTTGGGCCGAGCGATAAGACGCGACCGCCCAATGCGGCGAGTTGGGCCATCTGCGCGTCGGTCAGCAGACCCGCGGCGGGCTGTTCAATTGCCAGCACGAACCAGCCCTGACCAACGGCCTGATCAAATCGATCTTGCCGCCCGTCAAATTGGACGACGCCTTGAGGCGATAACTCACCCGCCCCATAGGTCTGCGCGCACCACGCGCCTGCGCCCAGCTTCACAAGATCGCCGGAAATCGGCTGATGATCCCGCGCGGCCAAATCGGCCATCATCCGCGCGTCGCGCTCGGCGGCTTGTGCAGGATCAGCGATGCAGATGATCTCGCCCAAATCTTGGCTGAACTGGATGTAGTGTTTGGCATGGCTGATCCGCTCGCTTTCGTAGCTGTACAACACGGCCTCAGGCAGCTTGCCCCCCAGAATGCCCGACAACCGCCAGCCCAAAGCGACCGCATCGCGCAACCCGGCGCACATCCCCTCTCCGGCGAAGGGCGGCATCAAATGCGCCGCATCGCCTGCGATCATGCAGCGCCCGGACAACCAGCGTTCGGCCCACCGCGCCTGAAAGCGGTAGACGGCACTGCGTTCCAGCTTGGCGTTGTCTGGCGTCAGGCCCCACGGTTCCAGCAGCCGCCACGCGGCCTCCGGTTTGGCAATCTCGTCTTTGTCCTCGTCGGGTAGCACCATAAATTCCCAACGCCGCCGCCCCGGCCCGCCGGGCACGATCGTGGTGGGCCGTTTGGGGTCACATAGTTGCCACTGCGCGGGGGAGGCGTGGTAGTCGCCGTCTGGCACCATATCAAGGATCAACCAGTCGAAGAAATAGCCCTTATCGACCACGCTCAGCCCAAGGCTGTCGCGCACAAAGCTGTTGGCCCCATCCGCGCCGACGACAAACTGCGCGCGAAAGGTCTTCTGGTCTTGGCCCGTTGCGGTGTCGCTGATCCGCACGGTCGCGCCGTCAGCATCTTGCGCCAACGCGACCGCCGTCCAGCCCCGCAACAGCGTCACGCTGGGCAAGCTGGTCGCGATGTCCATTAGACGCGCTTCCAACTCGGGCTGGTTGAACCAGTAGGTCACATGCCAGCCTGATGGTGCGAGGCTTTTCCAATCCACGATCTGTAGATTTTGCAGGTCGGCATTCTTCCAGTAGTAGAGCTCTTTGTGGTTCTCGAAGGCGGGATCGTGGTCCACATTGATGCCCAGCGTCGCCAGAATGCGCGCCACCTCGTGATCCATCGTCACGGCGCGGGGGCGGTCGTAAATTTCCGGCCACTTCTCGACCAAAGTCACATTGTGCCCGGCGCGCCCCAGAAGGATCGCCAGAAGCAGGCCGACCGGACCAGCACCGACGATCACCACATCGGTGTCTTGTGGCGTCGTCATCCGGTCAGGCCCCGTAGTTTTGGCGCAGCACGTTCTTTTGCACCTTGCCCATCGTGTTGCGGGGCAAGGCGTCCATGATCTTGTAGATGCGCGGGTGCTTGAAGCGGGCAAGCTTTGCCTCCGCTTCGGACTTCAAGGCCTCGACAGAGATCTCGACGCCCGGCTCCGGCACAATTACGGCAATCACGCTTTCACCGAAATCGGGATGAGGCACGCCATAGACGGCACTTTCCAGCACGCCGGGCATGTCGTTCAGCACATCCTCGATTTCCTTTGGGTAGATGTTATAGCCGCCCGCAATGATCAGATCCTTCGAGCGCCCCACAATGGAGATCCGGCCATCCTCAGCCGCGACCCCCAGATCGCCCGTGATGAAATAGCCGTTGGCGCGCAGTTCTTCGGCGGTTTTCTCGGGCATCTTCCAATAGCCTTGAAAGACGTTGTCGCCGCGCACCTCGATCATGCCGATCTCGCCCTGTGGGACAGCTGCGCCGGTGTCGGGATTGGTGATCGTCACTTCGGTGCCCGACAAAGGATAGCCCACCGTTCCGGCGATGCGCGCGCCGTCATAAGGGTTCGAGGTAATCATGTTGGTTTCCGTCATCCCATAGCGTTCCAGAATACGGTGCCCGGTGCGCGCCTCGAAAGCCTGATGCGTTTCCGCCAGCAGTGGGGCCGAGCCGGAGATGAACAAGCGCATCTGCGCCGTCAGGTCTTGTGTGAAGCGCGCGTCGCCCAGAAGCCGCGTATAGAACGTCGGCACGCCCATCATCAGCGTGGAGCGGGGCAGTTCCGACAAGATCACATCAAGGTTGAATGCCGCCATCAACCGCACCTGCGCCCCGGCGAGCAGCGTTGTGTTCATCGCCACAAACAGCCCGTGGGTGTGGAAAATCGGCAAGGCATGGATCAGGCGGTCGTCCTTGGTGATGCACCACAGATCGCGCAGCACCTGCGCATTCGACAGCAGGTTTTTGTGCGACAGCATCGCGCCTTTCGACCGCCCCGTCGTGCCTGAGGTATAGAGCAACGCCGCCAGATCATCCGGCCCACGCGGCACAGGCGCGAAGGTCGTATCCGCGTCGTTGGCCGCCAAGCTAAGTGTGCCGTCATCGCCCGACAGGGTCAGCACTTGGGCCGCGACATCGCTGGCCAGCACGGTGATCTCGGCCTCACCCTTGGCATCGCAGACGATCAGTTTCGGCTCCGCATCGCCGATGAAATAGCTCAGCTCGGACTGGGTATAGGCGGTGTTCAGCGGCAGATAGACGGCACCGACCTGCACGCTTGCGGCATAAAGCGCCAATGTGTCCACCAGCTTGGGCGCTTGCACCACGATCCGGTCCCCGGCACCGACACCGGATGCGGACAGCACATGCGCAATCTGAGACGCGCGCGCGACAAAGCCCGCATAGGTGGTAACCGCACCGTCATCATCGGTCAGAAAGGGCGTATCATTGGCGGCATGAGGCGCAAACAGCGCGTCGTAGAGGGTGTTTGTCACGCGGTGGTTTCCTTGGTCTTTGTCTCGATCGGTCCCTCAGCCAGCGTCTGAACGGACCGCGAGGTTGCAATCGCGCCGTTCAGCGCGAAGTCCTCGTGGTTTCGTTCGGTTCGCGTCAGGTCATACAGGTAGTTGACCATCACACCGGTAGAGTTCTGCATTCCATTGGGCGAGGGGTCTGCCCCGGTATGAATCGCGTGGACCTCAGCGCCATTGCCCAGATGAAAGCGCCCGACCGGGTCGAGCGGCAGCCCGGTCGTTGCCTTGGCGCGCAGCACATAGCGCGCGGCCAGCGCCTTTAATGTGGCATCGGATGCCTCGCCCGCGAGCGCGGATTGGGCGGCCGCACCGATCTCAGCATCTTTGGTCTGGTCGCGCAGCCATGCGTTCAGGCGGGGCAGGGGCGAGAGGGTCACAAAGGTCTTCAAGCCCGGAAATTCCAGTGACAATTCAGCTACGACTTGTTTGATCAGCAGGTTTCCGAAGCTAATCCCGTTCAAGCCCTTCTGGCAGTTGGAGATTGAATAGAACGCCGCCACCTTCGCCTGCTCGGGATCAATCGGATCGCGGGTCTCGCTCAGCAAGGCTGCAATGGAATTGGGTGTATCTTCGGTCAGGGCAACCTCCACGAAGATCAGCGGCTCGTCGGGCATGGAGGGGTGGAAGAACGCAAAGCAGCGCCGATCAGCTGGGTTCAGCCTGCGGCGCAGATCATCAAAATCGTCGATCTGATGCACCGCCTCATAGGCCACGATCTTGTCGAGGATGCGCGCGGGCGTGTCCCAATTGATCTGCTTGAGCACCAGAAACCCACGATTGAACCAACTGCGCAGCAAGTGCATGAAGTCGTGATCCGTGCGTGCCAGATCTGGGTGTGCCTTGACGAAGCGCAGAAGATCAACGCGCATTCCCACCAGGGCATGGGTTGCGCCGACGGGCTGGTTCAGCCGTCGCAATAATTCCTGCCTGCGTGGCTCAGATGCGTTGCACAGCGCCTTGAATGCGGCAGGGCTGGGGTCTGCGCCATAGCTGGCTGCGAGCGCCGCAACCTGATCTGCATCCACATCAAGATGCGTGTTCAGGTAAGTGAAGAAGGCCAGTTTGGTTTCGTCATCCGCGGACCGATACCGCTCCAGCAGGGTTGCGGCCAGCTTGTAGCCCGACACTTCACCTTCCGCCGATAACAGCGCCTCGGACAACTCCGTCAAAGTGCGCGTGTCGTCATGGCTGCGCAATTGACCCGAGCGCTCGAATATCTGCGCCAGCAGATCCCCAAAGACCGAACTTCGCCGCATATGTGCCTAGCCTTCCATTTGCGCGCTCAGGTATTTTCCGGTGCGCCGGTAGTGGTCGATCAACAGGGCCGAGGCCGTATCCGCATCGCGTTCCATCGCGGCATCAAGAATCTCCTGATGCTCGGACTTAATCGAGCGCTCGCCATAGCGCGGACCATCTGCGGCGAGGTAGCGATAGCGAATGTTCAGATCATAAAGTTGGGCGCAGTAATGCTCCAGCATTGGCAGGTTGGCGTTGCTGAGAAGCGCCATGTGAAAGGCTTTGTGCGCTTCCTCAAACACATGCGTGTCGTGCTTGCTGGCCTGTCGCATGTGATGGTGGCACAGCACGACCTTTTCTTCCCAAGCGGTGTCGGCATTGGCGATGGACGCGCGCAGGGCCATGTCTTCGAGCGAACAGCGCAGCATCAATATCTCTTCAAAATTCGCCTTACCGACAGGGGCCGCGCGAAAGCCGCGCTGATCCATCCGTTCCACCAACATGTCCGAGGTGAGCAAGCTCAGCGCTTCGCGCACCGGGCTGGCTCCGGAGTTCAGGATGCTGCGTAGCTCTTCGATCTTCAGCTTCTTGCCCGGGGGCATCGCCCCGGTCAGGATCAGGGTCCGCAGTCGAAGATAGCAATCTCGCGTAGCGGAGGTTTCCTTGCTGTCGGTCGTCTGCATAACGTTCATACTCTTGCATCCCTCTTCGCCCGCACCTGTGGCAGGCCCTTCCGATCAGCCTAAGATGGCCCCGCCTGTCGACAAACCAACCTGCAACGTGAACGACCCTTCGTTGATCATCCATTTGCGCAGAACAAAGCTGCGCGCACCCGTGGCGTGCATCGGATCGCCTTGCGCCAAAGCGCGTGCTGCCTCAAGGCTGTCGGCGCGGTAGATGATCAGGCCCATGCCTTCCATCTGATCCCCCGTTTCATCGGACATCGGTCCGGCAAAGGCCAACTGCCCTGCGCGCTCCAACTGTGCCTGATAGGCGAGGTGATCGGGCAGCGCGGCCTTTACGTCCTCGGGCGATTTAGCAGGGGTGCTGTGGGCCACATACAGCTCCAACGCCAATGCGCCACGCGACTTTGCGGTGGCTTTGTACTCCGCCCAAGCAACCATGCTATGCCCTTTCTAAAAATATCGATATTATTTGACTTATGATCCAATTGTAGGCAGAAAACAATCCAAAGAACAAGGACAGCGCATATGAAATTTCTGGTTGGAGACACGGAAAACGGCACAGCCGTCTTTGCCGTGACAGGCGAAAACGCCGTAAATTTATCAGCTTTGGACACGGCTGTCGGGCAAGACCTGAGCGGGCTGATTGCCAATCCCGACCTGATCGAATCGCTGGCTCCGGCCATCGAAAGCGCCCCGACCGTTCCGGTTGCAAGCCTCACGCCCGCTCTGCCTGTCGCCAAGCCTGGCGTCACGATTTGCGTCGGTCTGAACTACACCGACCACATCAAAGAAGGCGGCTACGACATCCCTGACTATCCAGCGTTCTTCATGCGCGGGAACAACTCGATCATGGCCGCAGGCCAGCCCATGGTGCGCCCGGCCTGTTCGGAAACGCTCGACTACGAGGCCGAGTTGATGGTGATCATCGGCAAGCGCGGACGTCATATCAGCAAAGAGGACGCGCTGGATCATGTCTTTGGCTACACGGTTTTCAATGACGGATCGGTGCGCGAATACCAGCGCAAGACGCATCAATGGACGCCCGGCAAGAACTTCGACGACACCGGCGCGATTGGCCCCTTCACCGTCACCCCTGACGAGGTGCCTGCCGGGGCCGCTGGCCTGAAGATTGAAAGCCGCGTGGGCGACGAGATCCTGCAAAGCTCGAACACGGCGAACATGATCTGGGATGTGGCAACGGTGATCGCGACCGTGTCGGAATACACCACTTTGGAGCCGGGCGATTTGATCGCGATGGGCACCCCTCCGGGCGTCGGCCATGCCAAAAAACCGAACCCGCGCTGGTTGCGCCCCGGCGAAACCGTCGAGATTGAGATTGAAGGCATCGGCATCTGCGCCAGCCCCATCATCGACGAAAAAGACGCAAACACGAAGGTAGCCGCAGAATGAACGCGCCATCCGGAACTGAACTCGACGCGTTGCGCGCCGCTGCCCAGCAAGATCACCGCGATCTTCGTGCACGCCTGCCGCGTCTGTCCGACGACAGCATTGACCTGATCTTGCGCGGGGCGCGGTCGCATTATGCATGGACGGACAAACCCGTCGATGATGCCCTGCTGCGCGAGATTTACGAGATCACAATCAACGGCGCGACCAGCATGAACACGCTGCCTGCGCGCTTCGTTTTCGTTAAAAGCGCTGAGGGTAAAGAGCGTCTCGCAAAGGCCCTCAAACCTGCAAACCTCCCCAAGATGATGGGTGCGCCGGTCACCGCCATCATAGCCTATGATCTGGAGTTCTGGACCGAGCTCCCGTTCCTCTTTCCGCACGAAGAGCGCCGCCCGCTTTTCGAGGGCAAGGAAAAGATGATCGCCGACACCGCGTTTCGCAACGGCACCTTGCAGGGCGCGTATTTCATGATCGCCGCGCGGTCTTTGGGTCTTGATGTGGGCGCGATGTCCGGGTTCTCCAATCAGATTGTCGATGAAGAGTTCTTCGCGGGCACCTCGCTGCGGTCCAACTTCCTGTGCAATATCGGCTATGCCGACGAGACGGCCCTGTTCCAGAAGCTGCCGCGCTTTGCCTTTGATCAAATCTGCAAGACGGTCTGAGGGCGCCATGGCAATGAAAATCAAACCCATCGTCACCTACCGCGCCAAGGCAGCCTGCCCGACCCATTCGCGCACAGAGATTCCCGTGCGGGACCTACAGGTGATCATCGACGAACCGGTCGAGCGGGGCGGCACCAATCTAGGGCCTTCGCCCACGGAGGCCACGATGACCGCGCTGATCGCCTGCACCAACGTGATCGGCCATAAATGTGCCGCGCGGCTGGGCGTCGATCTGGGCACGGTCAGCATTGACGCGGTCTGCAAGCTGGATCGGCGCGGCGTTCTCATGGAGGAAGAGATCGACGTGCCGTTTCCCGAAGCGACCCTGACCGTGCATTGCACCACGTCCGCCAGCCAACAAGAGCTGGACCGCGTCGGGGCGGAGACGGCCAAATTTTGCGCCATTGCCAAGCTGTTTACGGCTGCGGGCACAGACCTGACCGTCAACTGGATCAAGTCCGACTAAACTATAATTTCGGGCTCCGAGCCCATCTTTCTGGGAGGAAACAAACCATGACATCCATTCAAAAAACCTTGATCGGGGCGGCCGTCGCGACGGTCGTGTCTTTGCCAGCCGTGGCCCAAGAAACCGTCAATGCGGTCGTGATCGACGGCTACCCAGCGCGCGCGCTTTGGGTCAAGGAATTCACCGATTTCTTCATCCCAGAGGTCGACAGCCGTCTGGCAGCCGCAGGCAATTACGAGATGAACTGGCAGGAAAACTACGGTGGCTCCATCGTGAAACCGCGTGGTGTTCTGGAAGGCGTGCAACTCGGTCTGGGCGATATCGGCATCGTCACCACGATCTTCCACTCGTCCAAGCTGCCCAGCCAAGGCATCTCCGGCTCCACCCCGTTTGTGGCGTCCGACGCGCGCGCTGTGGCCCAAGCCGTGGACGAGATTGCCCGCGAATACCCCGCGATGAACAACGAGTTTACCGCCCAGAACCAGGTCTATCTGGCCACGGGCGTTGTGCTCGACAGCTATCAGGTGTTCTGCACCGAGCCTGTCGCATCCCTTGCCGACCTTGAGGGCAAGAAGATCGCCGGGGCCGGCCTGAACCTGCGCTACCTCGAGGGCATCGAGGGCGCAGCAGGCGTGCGCGGCGGTCTGACCGACTTCTACAACATGCTGCAAACCGGCCTTGTCGATTGCGGGATGCTGTGGCCTGAATCTGCCGTGACCTTCAAGATCGCAGAGGTCGCGCCTTACATGCTGCGCGCGGATCTGGGGGCTGTGAACTCCAAGACGATCACCGCCAATGCTGACTATTGGGCCACCCTGCCCGAGGAAGTGAAGTCCGTTCTGCAAGAGGTGTCCATCGCCTATCGTGACCACGTCGCGGGCATAGCCATGGACCGCGCCGAGGCGTCCGAGGCCGCTTATGTCGAGGCGGGCGGCACAATCGTCGAGGTCCCTGCCGAGGACCGTGCGGCTTGGGCCAATGCCATGCCAAATATCGCCCAAGAATGGGTGCAGACGTTGAACGACAACGGCGAAGACGGCACGCAGATGCTGGCTTCGTATCTCAGCAAGCTTGAAGCGGCTGGCTATGTCGGTGTGCGCGACTGGACCGCTGAGTAAACCCCAAGACTGACGACCCAACGAGAGGCCCCCACATGCTAAATTCAGCTGTTGCTGGCCTCTCGAAGGTCGCCAATACCCTCGCGATCGCCTCCAACGCCCTCGGCACGCTTGTCGTGTTGGCGTTGGTGGTGCTCCTGAACGTCGATGTGATCGCACGCGGCGTGTTCTCGGCCCCGCTGAAAGGCACCTACGAGATGGTGCAGTTTTCCGTCGTGCTGATCGTCTTTTTGCAACTCGCCGATGTGGTCCGGGTTGACCGCTTGACGCGCTCGGACGGGTTCTTGAACGTCATCCACGGCAGGCGCCCGAAAGTGGCCGCCAATATGCGCCGGATCATCAATGCGCTGTCGGCCATTCTGATGGGCCTGATCGCCTACATTACCTTCCCCGAGTTTCTGCATATGTGGGACACCCAAGACTATTTCGGCGTGCCGGGCTTGTTCACCCTGCCGTGGTGGCCCGTGAAGCTGGTCATCACCATGGGCACGTCGCTGTCCTGCGTGATCTTCGTGATCAAGGTCATCACCGCCCAAGACCGTCCCGCGCTGGTGCGCACCCCCGAACATGATGAGACGTCCACATGACCCCCATTGAGATCGGCCTCATCTCGGTCATCGCCATCGTTTTCCTGATCTATTCGGGCGTCTATATCCCCGTGGCCCTCGCCATGGTATCGTTCGTCTCGATCTGGCTGATGCGCGACAACTTCACCCTCGCGCTGAACCTGCTGAAGGTCGCCGTGGGTGATTCAGCGATGGAGTATACCTTCGCCACGATCCCCTTGTTTACCTTTATGGGGCTCATCGTCAGTAAAGCGGGGCTTGGCAGGGACATCTACGAGGTCATGACCATGCGCTTTCGCAAGGTCAAAGGCGGCATCGGGATGGGCACTGTGGGCGCGAATGCCGTGTTTGCGGCTGTGACCGGCTCGTCGATTGCCTCGGCCTCGGTTTTCACCAAAGTCTCCGTCCCGCAGATGCTGGCCCAAGACTACAACCCGCGCTTCGCCGTGGGCGTCGTTGCCGGGTCGAGCGTTCTGGGCATGATCATTCCGCCCTCTGCGATGCTGATCATCTACTCCTTCGTGGCCGAGCAGTCCGTGGGCGACATGTTCCTTGCCGGCGTCATCCCCGGCATCTTGCTGGCCATCGCCTATGTCGTCGCCATCTGGTTCATGGGCCGCTTCACCCCGAATTTCGTCGGGGGCCGCGTGGTCGAGGATACCGAGTGGATGAGCCGCCGAGAGGTGGCCTCCAAGACCCTGCCGACCTTACTGTTGATCACCATCGTTCTGGGCGGGATCTATACCGGCTGGATGACGGCCGTCGAGGCCGGGGCTGCGGGCGCTGCGGTTGCGCTGATCATCGCGGTGTTGCGCAAATCCATGAGCCTCAAGTCGTTCTGGGAAGCGCTGCTGGAAACGGGCCATATCACCGCCGCCATCCTGTTCCTGATCACTGCCGCGTCGATCTACAGCCGGATGCTGGGGCTTGCGGGCCTGCCCAACCAGCTGGAGGATCTGCTGGTCGGGTCCGAGGCCACGTTCTGGGTCATCATGCTGCTTTATGTGCTGTTGATGCTGTTTCTCGGCACACTTCTGGACACCGCGTCGATCATCCTGATCGTCGTGCCGCTGTTTTTGCCGCTGGCGGAATCGCTGGATATGTCGCTGATCTGGTTCGGCATCATCACCGTCGTGGGCGCGGAGATCGGGTTGTTAACGCCGCCTTTGGGCATATCCTGTTTCGTCATCAAATCGACCATCGACGATGACCGCATCTCGCTGAAGGATGTGTTCATGGGCGCGCTGCCCTTCGCCTTCGTGATGCTGATCGTCCTGTTCATCCTGATCGAGTTTCCCATCCTCAGCCTCGCACTGATCTAAGGAGTGCCGCCATGCGCAACGTCACCAAAGACAACATCACCGATGTCTTCATGGGCTATCTGGCCGAGGACACGCCGCCGCGCACGCGCGAGATCATGGGTGCCCTAGTCAAGCATCTGCACGATTTTGCGCGCGAGACGAACTTGACCCATGAGGAATGGCGCGCGGGCATTGCCTTTCTCGAAGGCTGCGCTGCGATCGAGACCGAGGATCGCCATGAATTTGTGCTGGCCTCTGATGTGCTCGGCATGTCCTCGCTGGTCGATATGATCAACTCGCGCGACGATGCGACCAGCTCGTCCGTGCTGGGCCCGTTCCATGTGTCTGGCGCGCCACCTTTGGCTTACGGCGGCGACATGAAGCGCCACTATGGCGGGCCGATCCTGTTGGCCGAAGGCGTGATTAAAGACCTGGATGGTAACCCCATCGCGGGGGCAGAGCTGGACATCTGGCAAACAGCCCCGAACGGACTTTATGCGAGTCAGGATCAGGAGCAGGACACATATTCCTTCCACGGCCTGATGACCGTGGGCGACGATGGGCGCTACGCCTTCACCACCGTCAAGCCCGTGGAATATACCGTGCCAACCGATGGCCCCGTTGGGGCGATCCTGAACGCCTGTGGGCGCCACCCATGGCGGCCGTCGCATCTGCATTACATTGTTAAAGCGCCGGGCTTCCAGCCGCTGGTGACCGAGGTGTTCCCGGATGATGATCCCTATCTCGACCAAGACACCGTGTTCGGGGTCCGCTCGGATCTGGTGATGCATTATGAAGAGCGGCCAGCGAGCGCATTCCCTGACGGGATGGCGATCTCAGGCACCGTGACAGAGCCGTTCTTATACGTCGGGTTCGACATTACCTTGGCCCCTGTCGGGTAACGCCTTCTGCGATCTCACCTGTATGAAACCGGTGTAAAACGGGGCTCGTATACCCGAGCCATATCACGGCAACAGCCTCGATCTCAGTTCGAACGCGTGCCAGCGATGGTATCTTGCTTTGGCATAGGTTTGCTCCACCGGTTTGCGGATCCAGCTATGGCATTGGTCTCACATGTGTGCTGCTCGGCACCCGGTGCATGTCGTGCAAATCGAACGCCTTGTGTGTGGGGCAAAGAATCACACTCCATTCCGGTCTCGTAGATATGCGGCATCCCGGACTTTTCAGGGCGATATCAGGACCTGTAATACCGGCTTAGGCAACGGGATATCAATTTGTCGCAGGGTCAGCAGAAGGCGCATTCGCGCTGAATTGTATACTTTTGTATACATAAGTGTGAAAGAGTGTGATCTGTAAATTTTACTAACTCATTGATAATTATAATATATTATAAAAAATGTGAATAAATTTACCATCTGGATGCAGATGAGATCCCGAAACTTCACAAAAAGAGTAAGCGAAAATGGCGCCGCAGTGCCCATAAAACAAAAGCGCGTAACTTAGATGTCAAGCCGTCTGACCTACCCAAAATGGTCAGACATTGATGGGACTAGGAGGACGCTCAATGGGAAATTCAACTGCAACGGAACGCGCTCAAACGGCCTCGGCTGTGCAGAACGGCACGCCGACCCATGTGGATGCCGCCGCCTATGCGCGCATGTATGCCGCCTCTGTTATCGATCCCGAAGGCTTCTGGGCCGAGCAGGGTCAGCGCCTCGACTGGATTAAGCCGTTTACCAAGGTCAAGAACACCTCCTTTGCGCCCGGCAATATCGATATTCGCTGGTTCGAAGACGGCACGTTGAACGTCTCTGCCAACTGCATTGATCGCCATCTCGCGACCCGCGCAGATCAAACCGCCATCATCTGGGAGCCTGACGATCCCGCCCAGGACCAACCGCTGCACATCACCTACCGGGACTTGCACGTCTCGGTCTGCAAGATGGCGAACGTCCTCAAGGATCTCGGCGTCGGCAAGGGAGACCGCGTGGTCCTCTATCTGCCGATGATCCCGGAAGCCGCCTATGCGATGCTGGCCTGCGCGCGGCTTGGTGCGATTCACTCCATCGTTTTTGCCGGGTTCTCGCCCGACGCTTTGGGCGCGCGGATCAATGGCTGTGACGCGAAGGTCGTCATCACCGCGGACCACGCCCCACGCGGGGGGCGCCAGACGCCGCTGAAATCAAACGCCGATACCGCCCTTCTGCATTGTGGCGAGGACGTAAAATGCCTCGTGGTGAAGCGCACGGGCGCGCAAACCACATGGACCGAGCGCGACTATGATTGCACCGCCTTGATGGCTGACGCCTCAGCGGACTGCGCGCCTGCCGAGATGAACGCGGAAGACCCGTTGTTCATCCTCTATACCTCCGGCTCCACCGGCCAGCCCAAGGGCGTTGTCCATACCTCTGGCGGCTATCTGACCTATGCCGCGATGACCCACGAGATCACGTTCGATTACCACGAGGGCGACATCTTTTGGTGCACCGCAGATGTCGGTTGGGTCACGGGCCACAGCTATATCGTCTACGGGCCACTTGCGAATGGCGCGACGACGATCATGTTCGAAGGTGTGCCAACCTATCCAGATGCGGGCCGTTTCTGGGAGGTGTGTGCCAAGCACAAAGTCACGCAGTTCTATACCGCCCCCACGGCGATCCGGGCGCTGATGGGTGCCGGCAAAGAGTGGGTCGAGAAGCACGATCTGAGCGAATTGCGTATCCTCGGTTCCGTCGGTGAGCCGATCAATCCCGAGGCTTGGAACTGGTATAACGAGGTCGTTGGCAAGGGGAACTGCCCCATCGTCGATACCTTTTGGCAAACCGAAACCGGCGGCCACATGCTGACGCCGCTGCCGGGTGCGACCAAGCTGAAGCCGGGTGCTGCGCAAACACCGTTCTTCGGCGTGCAGCCCGTGGTGCTGGAGCCGACGAGCGGCGAGGTCATCGAAGGCAACGGCGTCGAAGGGGTGCTGTGCATTGCTGATAGCTGGCCGGGTCAGATGCGCACCGTGTGGGGCGATCATGCACGGTTCGAAAAGACCTATTTCGGCGATTATGCGGGCTACTACTTCTCGGGCGACGGATGCCGCCGCGACGAGGATGGCGACTACTGGATCACGGGGCGCGTGGACGATGTGATCAACGTCTCGGGTCACCGGATGGGCACGGCGGAGGTGGAGTCGGCGCTTGTCGCCCATGTCAAAGTCGCCGAGGCCGCCGTGGTTGGCTACCCGCATGACGTGAAGGGCCAAGGCATCTACGCCTACGTGACCTTGATGAATGGAGAAGCGCCCACGCCCGAGTTGCGTAAGGAGTTGGAGACATGGGTCCGCACCGAAATCGGCCCGATTGCCAAGCCCGACCTCATCCAATGGGCCCCCGGTCTGCCCAAGACCCGCTCCGGCAAGATCATGCGGCGCATTCTGCGCAAGATCGCCGAGGACGACTTCGGCGCACTCGGCGACACTTCCACCCTCGCGGATCCGTCCGTTGTGGATGATCTGATCGAGCATCGCATGAACCGGGAGGACGCATAATGGATGGTATGACCCCGCCCGTTGTGGCCCCTGTTCTGATCCTGCTTGGTCCTCCGGGGGCGGGCAAAGGCACCCAGGCGCGCAAGCTCGAAGAGCAATACGGTTTGGTCCAATTGTCGACGGGCGACTTGTTGCGTGCGGCAGTTGCGGCAGGCACCGAGGCCGGCCAGAAAGCTAAGGCCGTGATGGAGGCGGGCGCGCTTGTCAGCGACGAGATCGTCATCGCGATCCTGCGCGACCGTCTGGCTGAGGCCGATTGTGCCCAAGGCGTCATCCTCGATGGCTTCCCGCGCACCACCGTTCAGGCTGAGGCGCTTGATGCGCTACTCGCCGATACGGGTCAGCGGATCAATGCCGCGATCAGCCTTGAGGTCGACGATGCTGCAATGGTCGAGCGGATCTCGGGTCGCTTCACCTGTGGGGCGTGTGGCGAGGGGTATCACGACAGCTTCAAGCCGACCGCGAAGCCCGACACCTGCGATGCCTGCGGTAGCATGAACATGAAGCGTCGCGCGGACGACAACGCCGAAACCGTCGCCCAGCGGCTGGAGGCGTATCACGCCCAAACCGCTCCGCTGATTGCGCACTATGCCGCTCAGGGCGCACTCAGCCGCGTGCCCGCGATGGGCGAGATCGACGAGATTACGCACGCGCTCAAAACGGTGGTCCAAAGCGCGATCACCTAAGACCAGCCGCCCTCAGGGAACGGGGCGGATCAACGACACACAAAACCGGAGGAGACACATAACCCATGTCCCAAAACACAGAAAATAACGCTTATTGGAGCGCCAATGTGCGCCTCATCCTCATCAGCCTCGTCATATGGGCGGTGGTATCTTTCGGGTTCGGGATCATCCTGCGCCCTCTTTTGTCCGGCATCTCGGTTGGCGGCACAGACCTCGGCTTCTGGTTCGCCCAGCAAGGCTCGATCCTCGTCTTTCTGGCGCTGATCTTCTTTTACGCCTGGCGGATGAACAAGCTCGACCAAGAACATGGCGTGGATGAGGAATAAATCACATGGACCAGTTTACACTTAACCTGCTGTTTGTGGGCGCCTCTTTCGCGCTCTATATCGGCATCGCAATCTGGGCCCGTGCCGGGTCCACGTCTGAATTCTATGCCGCCGGACGCGGGGTTCACCCCGTCACCAACGGGATGGCGACGGCGGCGGACTGGATGTCTGCGGCCTCGTTCATCTCCATGGCAGGCCTGATCGCGTTCACCGGCTACGACAACTCGTCCTTCCTGATGGGCTGGACGGGCGGCTACGTGCTTCTGGCGCTGCTGCTGGCTCCTTACTTGCGTAAGTTCGGCAAGTTCACCGTGTCCGAGTTCATCGGCGACCGCTTCTACAGCCCAACCGCGCGTATGGTTGCTGTGATCTGTCTGCTGGTGGCCTCCATCACTTACGTGATCGGTCAGATGCAGGGTGTGGGCATTGCCTTTGGACGTTTCCTCGAGATCGACACCACTTGGGGTCTGTTGATCGGGTCCTGCGTTGTGTTCGCCTATGCCGTGTTCGGCGGCATGAAGGGTGTGACGTATACGCAGGTCGCGCAATATTGCGTTCTGATCACCGCCTACACGATCCCGGCTGTGTTCATCTCGCTGCAACTGACGGGCAATCCGATCCCGGCGCTGGGCCTGTTTGGCGAGCATTCGGCGTCCGGCGAGCCGCTTCTGCAGAAGCTCGACCAGATCGTGCGTGAGCTTGGCTTTGCCGAATACACCGCCGCACACGGCTCGACCATCAACATGGTGCTTTTCACCTTGTCACTGATGATCGGCACCGCGGGTCTGCCCCACGTCATTATGCGCTTCTTCACCGTGCCGAAAGTGTCTGACGCGCGTTGGTCCGCTGGTTGGACGTTGGTGTTCATCGCGCTTCTCTACCTCACGGCCCCGGCTGTTGGTGCGATGGCGCGTCTGAACATCTCGGAACTGATGTGGCCAAACGGCACCGATGGTGCTGCGGTGTCGGTCGAGCAGATCAACAACGACTCTGAATACGCTTGGATGGCAACATGGCAGAAAACCGGTCTTCTCGATTGGGAAGACAAGAACGGCGACGGCATGATCCAGTACTACAACGACGGCAATGCCGAGTTGCAGGCAAAGGCGGCTGAGAATGGTTGGGAAGGCAACGAGTTGACCAAGTTCAACCGTGACATCCTCGTGTTGGCAAATCCTGAGATCGCGTCGCTTCCGGGCTGGGTGATCGGCCTTGTGGCAGCGGGTGGCCTTGCGGCGGCTCTGTCCACGGCGGCGGGTTTGCTCTTGGCGATCTCGTCAGCGGTCAGCCACGACTTGCTGAAAGGTCAGCTGACGCCGAACATGTCCGAGAAATCGGAGTTGATGGCGGCACGGATATCCATGGCAGCGGCGATTGTCGTGGCGGTGCTACTGGGGCTCAATCCCCCGGGATTTGCGGCGCAAACGGTGGCCTTAGCCTTCGGCTTGGCGGCGGCTTCGATCTTCCCGGCCTTGATGATGGGGATCTTCTCGACCCGCATCAACAATGTGGGCGCGGTTGCGGGCATGTTGGCCGGTCTGGTTGTCACACTTCTGTATATCTTCCTGCACAAAGGCTGGTTCTTCATTCCTGACACCAACATGTTCACGGATGCCGATCCTCTGCTTGGCCCGATCAAATCCACCTCGTTTGGTGCGATCGGTGCGGCGGTGAACTTCGCGGTGGCCTATGTGGTGACCGGCATGACGAAGGAAACCCCGCAGGAGATCAAGGACCTCGTGCAAAGCGTGCGTGTCCCACGCGGGGCAGGCGCTGCGGCGGCTGACCACTAGACACGGACGGTTGGGCGGGCGTCCCTGCGACGGCCCGCCCCCTATGCCAAACGCCCCGTCCGCACCATGCTGGGCGGGGCTTTTCATTGAGGCTGATACACCATGCCAAACGCCACCGATCTGACCCATTTCCTTGCCTCCGTGCATCCCTATGATGCCCTGAGCGATGCTGAGCTGGCCGCCTTCGCGTCCGCCTGCACCGAGGACGTCTATATGCCGGGCGCGGTCATCTTTGATTTGGGCGATACGGTTGAAAGCATCTGGGTCATCCGCGCGGGCAGCGTCGAGATCACGGATGAGACGGGCGTGCAGTTGTCGATCCTGGGGGCCCGCAACTCTTTCGGGGAACGCGCCTTGCTCCGCAAGGGGATCGCGACCCGCACGGCGCGCACCGCCGCCGAGACGCGCCTGATCCGCGTGCCCGCCGCCGCGCTCTTTGCTCTTATCAATACCAACGCCCAAGTCGCCCGCTTCTTCGATCGCCGCAGGCCCGAGCGCGCGCGCCCCAATGACCTGACCACGCTTCCCGTGGCCGAGCTGATGACGCGCGATCCCGTGACCTGCGCGCCCGAGACCACGATCCAAGCGAGCGCACAGCACATGCAAGATTGCCACGTCTCGTCGATCTGCATCGTGGGTGCGGACGGCTTTAAGGGCATCGTCACCGTGCGCGACATGAACGGCAAAGTCGTGGCCGCCGGGGCAGACGCTTCGGCCCCGGTCCAATCCATCATGACGCCAAATCCCCTAACCTTGCCGCCCACAGCGCTCGGATCAGACGTGCTGCACATGATGATGGAGCGTGGCATCGGCCATGTCCCCATAGTGGATGCCTCGGGTCTTGTCGGCATCGTGACCCAGACCGATCTGACGCGCTTTCAGGCCATGTCCTCCGCCGATCTGGTCAGCCGCATCGCGCGCGCCGACACGGCCCAGCAGATGGCCGCCGTCACCGCCGAGATCCCACGCTTGCTCGCCCAACTTGTCGGCACCGGCAACCGGCACGAGGTGATCACCCGGCTGATCACCGATCTGGCCGATACGGCAACCCGGCGCTTGCTGGCACTGGGCGAGGCCGCTTTGGGGGCGCCGCCTGTGCCGTATCTGTGGCTCGCATGTGGCTCGCAGGGGCGGCAGGAACAGACCGGCGTGTCCGACCAAGACAATTGCCTGATCCTGTCGGATGCGGTGCAACCGGCGGACATGGACTACTTCGCGGCCTTGGCGAAGTTCGTCTGCGATGGCCTCGACACATGCGGGTATTTCTATTGCCCCGGCGACATGATGGCGACGAACCCAAGGTGGTGTCAGCCGATCCGAGTGTGGCGCGACTACTTCACCGGCTGGATTTCAAAGCCAGACCCCGAGGCGCAAATGCTCGCCTCCGTCATGTTCGATCTGCGACCGATCGGTGGGGACGAGACGCTCTTTGAACGTCTGCAGCAGGACACCCTGAAAGCAGCCTCCGCGAACTCCATCTTCACTGCCCATATGATCGCCAACTCGCTCAAGCACATGCCGCCGCTCGGCTTGCTGCGTGGGCTGGCGACAATCCGGTCGGGCGAGCATCGCAACCAGCTTGATCTTAAACATAACGGGGTGGTGCCCATCGTTGATCTGGGACGCGTCTATGCGTTGCTTGGCCAATTGCCTGCCGCCAATACACGTGCGCGGATTGAAGGGGCGATTGCCTCAGGTGTTGTGTCCAGCACCGGCGGAGCGGATCTGCTCGATGCCTATGATCTGATCGCCACCATGCGGCTGGAACACCAAGCCGCCCAAGTCAAAGCGGCCCAAGCCCCTGACAATTACCTCGCGCCCGCCGATCTGTCGGATTTCGAGCGCAGCCATCTCCGCGACGCCTTCGTTGTCGTCAAAACCATGCAAGCCGCAGCCGGGTCTGGCAAAGGCGCGTTAGGATAAGCCATGTTTGTAGAACTGATCGCCACCATTGTCGCCGGGATCGCCTGCGCCGGAATCGTTATGCTGATCAATCTGGGTCTTGGTAAACGTTTGCCCAAATGGCTGATGCCTGTTGCGGCGGGCCTCGGCATGATCGCCGCCACTGTGTCGAACGAATACACGTGGTTTGACCGCACCGCCGATGCGCTTCCCGAAGGCGTCGAAGTGGCTCTGACGGTCGAAGAGCAAGGCTGGGGTCGCCCATGGACCCAAGTCTGGCCCTACACCAAGCGCTTTGTCGCTGTGGATGTCGCCACCGCGCGCAGCAATCCCGCCTTGCCCGATCAACGCTTGGCCGATCTCTACTTCTTCGGGCGCTGGTCGCCGGTGAACCAGGCCCCGATGATCTTTGATTGCGCCGAACAGCGCAGTGCGCTTCTGATCGACGGGGCGGAGTTTGCCGAGGATGGCACCGTCGCCAACGCCGATTGGGGACAGATGGAGGCGGATGATCCGGTCCTAACCCTCGTGTGCGAGAGCTGACATGTTCACCCGCCTCTCGCTGCGCCTTCGGATTTTTCTGTTCTTTTGCCTTCTGGCCGCGGGTGGCATGATCCTTGCCGCAGGGGCGCTTTGGTTCGGATGGTCGCGCAGCGAGGTGGGCTTGCCGAGCGCGCCATTTATCACCGCCCTCATTCTCTTCGGCTTCCTCAATACGGGCCTCGCACTGGGCGTTTGGCTTCTGTTCGATGAAAACGTGGCCAAGCCCATTCAGGCGCTCTCCGCCGATCTCCGCCTGCGCGCCCATGCGGGTGTGGCCGAGGCCGTGCCAGAGGAGGCCGCGCGCTATCTCGGCGATCTGGCCCCAGCGGCAAACGCGCTGAGCGAGACGGTTGGCTCATCCGTGATGGATACGGCAGCGAAGGTCGCGCGTGAGACACAGCGGTTGCGCGACGAGAGCGATCAGCTGACGGCGCTGCTGACCCAAATCCCTATCGCCACGATCATGCTGAACCCCGCTTATGAAATCGTGCTCTACGATGCGCAGGCCGCCGATGTGCTGTCCAAGATCGGGCCGCCGCGCCTCAAAGCCCCGATGTCAGATTACTTCGATCCTGCCAGCCTTGCCGATGCCATCACCTGCTTGGATCCCACGCATCCAGAGGTCGCGTTTGATCTGCAGAGCGCGTCTGGGGATCAAAGCTTCTCGGCACGCATCAAAAGCCTCGGCACGGCGGGTCATATCCTGTTCATCGACCCACCTGATGAGGCTTCCCCCCAAGACACCGCGCGCCCCCTGGTGTTTGATTTCGGCCTGATGGAAACTCGCCAAAGCACCAAGATCATGGATACCGCGCTGGGCGATCTGTGTTTCGTGCCCTTTGATACGGAAACCACCGGTCTGTCCGTCGAACGCGATGACATCATCCAGTTGGGGGCGGTGCGTGTCCTGAAGGGCCGCATCGTCGAAGGCGAAGTGATCGACGCATATGTCAATCCGGGTCGATCCATTCCGCCCGGCTCCACCAAGATCCACAAGATCACCGATGCGGATGTGGCTGATGCGCCTGATATCACGCAGGTCGGGCGTGCGTTCCATCACTTTGCGCGCCAAGCCGTGCTGGTGGCGCATAATGCGCCGTTCGATATCGGGCTTTTGCGCCGCGTGCAGGATCAGATCGGCGTAACATGGGACCACCCTGTGGTGGATACGGTCTTACTATCTGCCGTTGTGTTTGGGACGACCGAGGATCACACGCTTGATGCGCTCTGCGCGCGGTTGTCGATCACGATCCCGGAGGCGCTGCGTCACACAGCGCTTGGTGATGCGCGTGCGACGGCGGAGGCCTTGGTGAAATTACTGCCGTTGCTGGAAGGGAAGGGTATCCGCACTTTCGGTCATCTGGTGGATCAGACCGGGCGGCATAGCCGTCTGCTTGAGGATTTGAACTGAGGGCACTTATTCGGCGTGCCCTCAGTCAGTCTCGACCCTAAGGCTGCACGCCGACATCTTCGCCTGCGGGCTGCTGCGCGGGGGTGTCGCCGCCCAAAACCTCAGGCGGAAACAAGGTGGAGAATGATTTCGCCAAATACACGCCAAAGATTGTTTCAACAACGGCGAGCAGTGCAGGCAGATCGCTTTCGACGCCATCTGTGAAGAAATATATAGGTGCCGCAATGACTGTCACACAGAAAAGCCCAATAATCAGCGATTGCGTTACCCAAGATGCGGGTCCAATAAATTTCCCCGTCTCTGTCTCTAGTTTCTCGACCGCAAAAACAATATAGCGATAATAGGTAAACCCATACAAACCCGTGATGGGGCCAATTGCGGAGATAAATGTGAGCACTTCACGAATGTCGTAAACGCCAAGCGTGAAGGCGAGAATTAAACCGATGCAGATAAAATGCGAGGCAAGAACGAGAGATCCAATAAGGACACGAAACTTTCTGAGACTAATCGAGGTCATCTTGTTCCCTTTCTAAAGGTGTGTGGGCGCTGGCGCGTTGATATGCGGCAACATCGGCAATTGCAGAATTGAGGGTTGGCAGGAGGTTCTTTGTCCATGATTCATATGGATCCATGAGTATGTTATCTCTGTGATTTTCCTTAACCAATTCGGTAAGGCTGCGGAGGTTGTATTTTGATGTGCGATAGTAAAGGTATGGTGCGAAATTTAAACTGCTGTCAAAAATGACCATGACTCTGAAGGTGTAAAACTCATATCCACGAAGTGCATTTCGGCTCATCTGGTCGAACGGACCTGCAAGCGTTATATCGACCTCATCGATAACTCCATCGACTCTTGTGGTGTTGATGAACCAGTTTTCATCTTGATAGAGGCCAGGTCTTATATGATCGCCGCAGTCATCTCCATGTCGTTCAAAGGTTTCCGCAACGCTAAGATTTTGATTCTTAAGCGCGAATGATCTTATCATGGCGATACAGATCGCTTGTGGAGTATATTCAAGCGATCTGCCTATTCCACCTTTTCTCAATAACATCTCACGATCTTGAGAAATTGCGCTCGTGCTCCAGGACGTCACTGCCAAAGCGGCGAGACAGGCTGAAATTGAAAGCATTCGCCCGGCTCGACTGAACTGGGCACTCAGTAAATACATAATACGCCCTCCGGTGTCTTGTAGCACCCATCTGGAAGAGGGCGGGGTGTTGGAATTGTGCCGCCCGCCGGAGCTGTCGGACCGATGATTACAATTGGCTGAATCGGAATTGGCTTCCCTCCCTCAGCGCAATCTGCACAAAACTCAAAGAACCGCACAAAAGCGGCTGTACCATCGGGTTGGGTCTGAGACTGGAAAACGCCATAGACTGGGGGCGCATTCACGTCGCTTGTGTCGGCGCGTTCCACGCGGGTCACGGTCAGCCCGAGCATTGGCGCGCCGTCCATTCCGGGTGCGGCCATGTTTGGTGCGGGAAGTTGTCTCATGACCTCGGTTGACCAGCGCTGGATTTGCTCGGTCCCTTTGGTCCACGGCTGGACATCGCCAACGGCAATGTCTCGCCAATCCCCTTGCTCGAGATATGCCGACAGGACTGCCGCGCCGCCGATATCCATCTGAAGGGATTGGCCTTGGATCACAGGCGGCTCTTGTGCAGTGGCCGATGTGCTAAGGGCGGCCAGCGCGATGACCCCTTTGGTCAGCAGATTGATCGGTTTCATATCGTTCCCCTTTTTGTTGAAAGGTGGCGGGGGCGGGCCGGATCAGATCGCCCTCCGCGCGGGTGTGTGACGGATCGGGGCGGATTACGGCGCAAAGTCCCCGATCGAGGCAGCTGCCGGGTTCACGTGGTTGAAATCGACCTCCCGCCCGCCGCATTTGCCTGGCAGGTATTGCTCGATCTCAAAGTCACCTGATTGGTGCGCGGCCTTGCTGCCAACAAAGCCATGGCTGTGAGATAGCCATCGATGTGCGATCAACCCCTTGTCTTTCAGCCCGTTGATACAGGCCCCACCGCCATAAGCGCCGAGGTGAAAGCCAGCGTTTTCCTTGGCCAAAACCTCTGCAATGGCGTCGAAATAGGCGTGGATCTCGGTGGAGTGTTGGGTTTTGGGGTAGCCGGGGATGTCGCCATAAAAGTCCCCATCAACTCCGAAGTACAGCGTCGAGTTCTCCGGTTGCTGTATGGTCTCGGCCATGGAAAGACACTGATACGCATCGCTTGGGCCACGCACTCGCCAGTCCTGAAACGTCTCAGGCTTGTTGTTGTTGTGCTGGAAGACAACAAGAAGCCTGAAGCCGTGGTCGCGCAGAAGCTGCGGCTCATGGGGGCGCAGGCGCTTGTTCGGGATGGTCTCATCCAGCGAGGGATCCGCGCCCGTGCCGTCGTAATCATAGTAGCGGGCGATTGTTTTGACGCCGACCTCCTGCATGTGATGCAGAAAGTCGTGCGTTACGATGGCAGAGGTGTCGACCATATCGACACCGCTGCTTTGACGACAGTAGTCGGCTGATTTCTTGGCAGACATCTCGATCACGCGCCTTGGGGCATGACAACGATGGAGGTCTCCATCTCAAGCGCCGTTTCCGAACAGACCGCCAAGAAGGCCAGCCAGTTTTGCTTGTTCGACAGGCCGCCAATGCCCAGCCGCTTCAGGGCGATGCGCAGTGCAGCCTCGGTGTCGCCGCCCATGACGCCGTCATAGCCGGACGCGCCGATGCTGAGGTTGAACAGCTTTGAAAGCGCGTGCTGAACGAACAGAACGTGGCTGCGTGCGTGCCGTTTGAACCCGACGGATGTGCCATTGTCGAAATGGAAATGGTCTTTGTGTTTGTAGTCGTAGTCATAGTTCAGCACGGTGCCGAAATGCATCCGCAGCTGCGCCTCAATCGCCAAGTAGAGGTAAGGGCGCGCCGGGAAGGTATCTGCGATCCACATGTCGTTGGTTTCGAAGACCAAGGCATCCAGGTCAAAGGCGCGGTTGGTATGGTGATAAGACGTGCCAGATCCGTCCCGGCCAACACCGCCACTCCAGATTTGCGTGATCGTGAAGCCCGCTTTTTTGAAGCTGGTCTGCATGTCTTCAAAGCACGCGTTGCAGCTGTCGAGGAATTTGGTGTTGATATAGGGGCGAAATTTGATGGCTTCGTTGCCATACGCGCCGGTCTTGAAGCGATCATAATACAGCGGAAGTCCCGCGAATTCGCCAGTACGTGTCAGTGTCATTTCTATCCCTTTCAAAAGGCCAGATCAGCTAAGTTTCCATTGCGGCGAATGCCGCAGGGCGTGCTCAATCGGGGCGTTTCAGTGTCTCAATCGCGTGAGGCCCGGCAATTGCAGCGCCAAAGCTGAGCTAACAGCCGAGCGTGATCTGAGCGTGAGTGACAGGCGGGGATTAACCGTGACGGTCTGATTCTGGGTCGCTAGGTTTGCTGCAAGACCAGCACCGGAGGACAACGAAATGCCATTCACGCAATCCCAACAATCACAGCAGTCGCAACAATCTCAACAGTCGCAGCAATCCCAACAATCGCAGCAATCCCAATCCGTTCCCGCACTGAATCATGCCGGTAGCGCCAGCTCCACCCAGCTGAGCCTCGCGCTTATGTCCGTTGGCCATAGCTTGCCGAACGAGGCGGGCGGCGTTGACTTTAACAGCGACACAATCCCGAAAGGTCTTGAGGCCTTTCGACGGTTGCAGCCCTTGCATCGGCATGTGCTGTTAACGGAAGATCTGTCTGCGGGCCTTTCTGTGCAAGTAGATGATGCGGCACAGGGCGATGGGACGACACCGAAAGACGTTCTCGTCTTTGCGGATCCAGAGGGCGGCAGTGAACCGATCTGTCGGGTCACACATCCTTTGGTCCATAAATTCAAGGATGATGCCGGAAAGGTTCATGCCGAAGTTCGCGACCCTGACGCCGTCCTCAAAGAAGTGCTCGATCGCCGCTGGTTGCGTGCGGACAGGATGACGGAAATCGTTGTGCAGCAGACCGATATTCTGAGCTTTCTGGCGCTTGCTTATCCGATGACCCGTGACACCCATCCCTTCACGATGGAACTGCTCGACGCCGTTTTGGCTGCCACGGGCAAGGTTGTCGTGCGTGCCAAGCACTTGCTGAACGTGCCGCGCCCTGCGGATTTGTCCGCGTTGGTGGCTCCGGTCATCCGCACGCCTGCGCATGGCGCGACGCCCAGCGGGCACGCGACCGAAGCATGGTCGATGGCCTTCGTGTTGGAAGCCATGGTGTTTGGCGAAGCCTCCAAAGACCTGCGCCTGATCGCGTCGCGGATCGAGGAAAACCGCATCGTGGCGGGCGTTCACTATGAACATGACGGACATATGGGGCGCGTGATCGCCGCCGCCTTGGCCCCGATTTTCGCGGGTCGGCTTGGTCTGACAGACCCGCCGGCTCCCAAAGTGGACAAGATGTGGGTCGAGGCGGGTCAGGACGGCCTCTTGCGCCAGGCCGACGCGGGTCTGATTGGCAAAACGGGCCTAAAGCCTGCCAAGCCAGATGCTGTCGAGCCTGAGAAGACCGATGCCCCGTTCTCGGCGTTGGACATGGCCATGCAATTGTCTCGTATTGAGATGGGTGCAGCTATCAGCGCACCGGCTCCTGCCCCCATGCCAGAGCAAAGCGGGTCGCAGTCATGATCGAGCTAGAGCCTAGGAATATACCAGAGCCAATGCCGGTCAACTTGCTTCCGGCGGCCCTACTGGACGTGTTGCATCGACCGGGGTCTGAGCAAAAGCAGACCTCCCGGCCCACGGTCGTGTTTCAGAACACAGAGGGTCAGTTGCAATCCGAGATCCTGACCGGTGTGCGTGCGCAGAATGCAGATCTGTTCGAAGACTACCAGACCGCGCTCAAAGACCGTCTTGAGGATACCAGCCTCTTTATCGGTCCTCGCATTCCCAACGGCGATATTAAGCCAACAGGTGCTCTCGATATTCTGGCAGGTCCCAGTCTCAGATCCAGCGGAGGGGTGGCAGAGGATATTGAAATCGGCATCATTGATGCGGGCATTGCCTTCTGGAATCCTGAATTTCGCAGCCAGTCACCTGACCATCCAAGCCGTTTCGCGACGCTCTCTTCACTGTCTTACAACAACGAATCCGTGGTTGACGGCACGACGCTCGAGCAATCTGACCTTGATGATTTGATGGATCAACCGGACGTCATCATTCGCGCGCATCTTGCACGTAAATTCCCCACAAGCGTCTATGGCATGGCCGAGGGGCGTCCCTTATTCGCAGCCGACGGTCTCGCCCACGGCACCGCAATGACTGATCTGGTCAACCAGACGGCACCTCAAGGCGCACGGTTTCACGGGTTGGAGTTGCCGGTCGCGGTGTTGCGAGATCTGACCGGGGGGCAAATGGCCGTCGTCATGAGCGTGGCGCTGCGCAAGATCGCGACGCAAGCCGCAAGCGTTGTGGATACCGAATTCCGCATGGTGGTGCTTATGGCGTTCGGCTTCACCGGGGGACCGCAGGATGGCCAAGCCGAGATCTTGGCCGAGATGAATGCGACGCTGGATGATCTCGCCGCAAAAGGCATTTTCGTAACGCTCGTTCTGCCGATTGGGAACCACCGCCAAGATCAGCTGCACGCGCAGCTCGGTCCAAATGACCATGTGCGGTGGCGGATACAGCCGGATGATTATTCCGCGAACACGGTAGAGTTCATTCAACAGGCCAAAGCGGAACCGTTGACACTCGAAGCCCCGGACGGCGCGTCCATTCATCTGCCAACAGAGGGTGGGATCAGCAGGCTGGTGCATAACGGTCAGGATGTCGGCGCAGTATGGGTCACCGGGCTGGCGTCAAGGCGCGTGCGCACGCGGCTCACCTTAACGCCGACGGCTGCCAAGGCTGCAACACCCGCACGGGCACAAGCGGGCGCATGGACGATCCGGGCAAAGGGCTCGGGGGCGGATCTTTGGATATTGCGGGATGAAACCGGGTTCGAGGTCGATTTGTCCAAGCCATCTCGTGCGTCGTGGTTTGAAGACACAAACTATCGTCCGACAGATGCATTGGGCCGTCCCGGCTTGGAAGACCAACTCGGAGCCGACAACTTGCCGGTGTCTGTGATCCGCCGCAAAGGGACTGCGTCCATTCTGGCGACCGCCCGCCATGCGCGTATTTTCACCGCAACGGCCGTGGTCAAAGGGCATGGAGAGGCCGCTTATGCCAGCCAACCGATGGCGGGTAGGAGCGTGGATGTGCAGAGCGATCTGCGTGATACATCCGGGCGCGCGATGCCCAGTGATGCGCTGCCCCGGTATGCAGAAGACGGGCGCGCGGTGCTGGGCAATGGCTCAGGGCGACGTTTCAAAGCAGCCGGCACGTCTTTGGCGGCAGCGCTTGAGGCGGGCAGGAGGGCGCATCCATCGCCGTAACGGGGGCTGCTTAAGCCTCAGGCAGCATGTCGGTCAGGCCCAGCCGACGCAAGGTGAGCACCGGATAGTCGGGTTTTCGCAAGTCAGAGATGCGAAAGCCCGGCTCGATCTGGGCGAGCCGTTTTGCGGCGTCTCGGGCTTGGGAATGCTCTCCGACAAGCCAGCTTGTGGCGACCAGATAGCGCAATGTGGCGCGGTGGTTCGGATTGCTGCGATGGGCGCTTTGCATGGCCCCAAGCGCGCCAAGAAGGTCGGCGCGTGCCAAGGCGGCGAGGCCAAGTTCAAAGTCCCAGGCAAAGACATGGGGCAGGCCTTCGGCGGTATTGCGTGCAAGATGCGCCAGCTCCTGGGCGTCGTCGGCACGGTCTTGCATCAGGGCAATGCGGGAGGCGGATTGCAGGGCGTAGGGGTTCGTTTCGTCGGACAGCAGCGCATTTCTGGCGTGAAATGCTGCCTTATCCACGTCGCCGAAGCTATCAAGTGAAACGCGTGCAACAAGGGCAGAGATCAGCGCATTGCCCGGTTTCAGCGCTTCGGCTTCCATAATCATCGCGGCGGCCTCGTCTGCATCGGTCTTGTCCCCAAACTCGATCGCGCGTGCCATGCGGGCGAAGCCACGCCATGCAAGGGCTTGGGCCATGCCCTCGCCGGAGCTCAGGCGCGTCAAGTCTTCCTCAGCCAGACGCACGCGGTCTGGGTTCGGATCATACAAGCGCACGGCCGCGCGCTGCATGAGCATCATCGGTGACAAACGCGCATCGCGAAAGGCGTGAAAGCGGTGCAGGATCTGCGTCAGCGCGCGCGACGCAAAGGCCTGTGCCTCGATCCCGGTGGCAATCGAGCGGCTCGCAGAAGGCACCCGCAAGCGCCCTGACCACAAGAACCGCCGATCAACGCCACCCAAAGCGCGCAGATGAACTGTCCAGTCCGCGTCATCCACAAGGGTGTGCAATTCCAGTTCAACAATCGTCGCTGCACGCTCTTTCCAGCCCGCAGCTGGCTCAATATTGGCATAGATCTCATCCGCGCCTTCGGCCTCAAGCCGGGCCGATAGGGTGTCGACCATGATCGTTGTATAGAAACTATCCAAGTCCGAGGGGCGCTGGGATTGTGCGCGGATCACAACAAGCGTCCCATTCGACAACGCCGCAGGGCCGTCGCTGACATGGTCTGGTTGCTCAGCAGGCGTTGCGGCATCAGCGGCGCGCAGACTGCGCAACCAGTCATCAAACTCCGGGTCGTCGACATCAACCAATTCCAACAGGTCTACCTGCCCCGCCAAACCAGGGCGGGTATCGATCGTCACAGACGCGTCAAGCCAGACTTCGTGCCGGTTGCATTCAAAGAGAGATATATTGCCAAGCGCACCCTTTCTGAGGTTCGAGAGCGCGCGCCGCAAGCTGGCTGAGGCCTTCTCAGGCGGGCTTTCAGACCAAAGTTTTGTTTCCAGCCAACGCCGTGTGGAGCGCCGATCAGGGGCACAGGCCAGCATCGCAATAAGCGCGCGTTCTTTACGGTTTATTGGCGTCACGTCCTCACCTGCCGGCGTGCGCACACAAAACCGACCTCGGATAACCACGCGGTATCCGCTAGAACGTGACTTGCTCGATGCGTCTATAGTGTTGCCCCATTGCTGAGTTGCGCAATTGCACAACTCAGAAGCATAACAGATTTTCGAGCATATGAATAGAATTGCAATGCCGAACGATTACCCTGCCAATCGCGTTCCCGTACTCAGGCTCTTTAGTTTCGCCCAAGCAATATCGGGGTCGACAGCACCAAATCCTGCAAAGGTTCCAAATCCGCAATCGCTGCCCGCGATCACCCGCTCTGCGCCCACGATATCCACGAACCGCTCGACCCGTTGGCGCACAACCTCCGGATGCTCGACAAAGTTCGTGGTCGTATCCACAACGCCCGGCACCAGCACTTTGCCATCCGGAATCTCCGCCTTGCGATCGCGGAACACGGTCCATTCATGGGCATGGCGGGGGTTCGAGGTCTCGAACAACACATAGCGCGCCTTCGCGCCCATCAGCACCGAGAACACCTTGTCCATGTCGATATCGCAGACATGCGGCCCCTCGTAATTGCCCCAGCAAATGTGGATGCGGACGTTTTCTTCCGGCACGCCTTCAAGGGCGGCATTCAGCGCTTCGACATGGCTTGCGGCGATCTTGAGGAACTCGTCATCCGACAAGTCATTGAACAGCATATGCCGCGACAAGGCCAAGTCCGGGCAATCAAGCTGCAAGTCCAAACCGGCCCCAACAATCGTCTGATACTCCGCCCGCATCGCATCCGACAAAGCTGCCAAATATGCATCGCGCGTCGGATAGAAGTCGTTCTGCAAGAACAGCGAGATCACACCGGGCGAGGCCGCATTCATAAATCCGCGCTCAGCCCCGTGGTTCGCCATCGCGTCCTTGAGGTGCTTGATATCCTTCTCCAACTCGCCCTGACCCTTGGAGGTCACTTCGCCCACACACATGGGCCGCGCATATTGAGGCGTGCCACCGTCATCGGCCAAGCGCTTGAGGAAGCTGGGGAATTCCTTGAGGTCCGCAGGCGCATTTCGCGGACTGTCGCCACCAAAGCCAGTGTAGCGGTCCTTGACATAGGTGGCGTAACTGATCTTCGAGGTCTCGCCATCCGACACGATATCGATCCCGGCCTCGACCTGCTTTTGCACAACGTAGTCGCAAGCGCTGGCCATTTCGGCATCGAACGCGGCCTCGTCATAGGCTTCGCCGTTCTCGCGCGCGAAGATGAAATCTACGGTTTCCTGGCGCCGTGGCAGGCTGCCCACATGGGTGGTCTTGATGCTCATTTTAGCTCTCCCTCAAGTCATCGTCCGGTCAAGAAAGCTCAACCAGTTTTCGTTGCAAATCTTGGTAACCAGTGCCTCGTCATAGCCGTGGGCGCGCATCGCATCTCGCAAGGCGTCCAGCTTGCCGCAATCCTCCAGCCCTTCGGGCATCGGTGCGCCGTCAAAATCGGAGCCGAGGCCAACGTGATCCTCGCCAGCCATTGCGATCATCTGGTCGAGGTGCTTCATCGCCGCCTCGATACATCCCTCAGGCGCGGCTCGCCCATCTTCGCGCAGGAAGACCGAGCCGAAGTTCAGCCCCACCATCCCCCCGGTCTCGCCAATCGCGCGCAGCTGGGCGTCGGTCAGGTTGCGCGCGCCGGGGCTAATGGCATGGGCGTTGGAATGGGTCGCCACTAAGGGCAGCCCCGCCTCGGCCACATCCCAGAACCCGGCTACATTCAAATGCGAGGTATCCACCATGATCCCCAGCGCCTTGCACCGCGCGACCAAGCGCTTCCCGTCATCCGTCAGACCCGGCCCAATATCACCGTCGCTCGGATACCGAAACGGGACGCCATGGCCAAAGATCGTGGGCCGCGACCACACAATCCCGAGCGAGCGTAACCCCGCCGCATGCAGCAGATCGAGCGCGTGCAGATCGGGATCAATCGCCTCAGCCCCTTCCATATGCAGGATCGCGGCGATGCGCCCTTCCAGCATGGCAGGCGCAATATCGCGGGCACTTCGACAGATGCGCACAAGCCCCGCCGCTTCCAGCCGCACAAGGCACGCGGCCTGCTCGACCACCATCGCCAGCGCGTCGCGTTGCGGTAGCATCGGGGGCAGCGGCTCGTCATAGGGCGGCTCGAACGCAGGCATCACAAAGGTGCCGCCGGGCGGCGGGAAGGTCGCGAAAAAGCCACCGACAAAGCCGCCAGCGCGCGCCTTCTCAAGGTCTATGTGACCCCGATCCGCCTTGCGAAACTGCGCGACAGCGGTTTCTATCCCGCCCTTCCACAAGCGCAGGAGCACATCGTTATGCCCGTCAAAAACCGCAGGAGCACTCATCCCGTCCACGTCGCGCCCGCCGGATCGTCGGTCGAGGTGACGCGGTAGATCGCGGCCTCCCCGGTCATCGACGGCTCTAGCGCATGGGCAAGCCCCGGAGGCACCGCTGCCGTATCGCCGGGGTTCAAGGCCGTCGTGCCGCCCTCCCATGTCAGCCGCCAGTGCCCCTTCACGGGCATCAAGACGGTGTGGCTGTCGGTGCTGGCAGGCGTGTCGGGGATGGACCCGCGCGACAGGAATTCGACGTCAAAGCCCGGACGATCCGTTAGCATCGCATCTGGCCCAATGACCGAGGCAGGCTGGCGATCGGCAAGCGCCATCATATCCCAGTAGCGCGCGACATAGCCGGGGATCACATCCGCAGTGGTCGGCTCAGGATACTCCGCCAATTCAGCGTCGCTCAGCAACGGCATAGGCCCCACATTATGCGGCAGCGTCTGCCCCTTCTTGCTGTCATACAAAACACCGTTTTCACCCAGCACGAGGCCATGCCCCGCCGCATCCTCGATCACCTGAGGCGCCCAGATCACGCCGCCCCCGGCATCGTCGCCGCCAAGGATCGCCATGATCATTCCGTAGTCGGTGCCGATATTCTCGAACCCGCGAAAGATGCCGGTGGGAATGTTGAAGATATCGCCCTCTTCCAGAACAACCTCGCCCGCATCCCCCCAACGGCCCCAAAAGAACCGCCAGCGCCCTTTGAGCACAAAGAACACCTCCGCCGTCCGGTGCGAATGCAGCGAGTTCCGGCATTTCGGCGGCTGCCCCGCTGCCCC
This sequence comes from Dinoroseobacter sp., assembly GCA_965279125.1. Lineage (GTDB taxonomy): Bacteria > Pseudomonadota > Alphaproteobacteria > Rhodobacterales > Rhodobacteraceae > Dinoroseobacter. The sequence continues at coordinate 143,295 of CBDIHL010000042.1, read as the reverse complement.
GATATTAAACCCCGGCGTGTCGCGGATATGCACATGCTGGTCTGGGCTTTCCGAGACACCGCCGCCGATGATCGTAAAGTTTTCCTTCTGATCACTGCCCGGCGTATGCGCGTCGATAAACGCCGTCTTGCAGGGGCGCAGATCGCCGTAGCGCACAATGCGCGCTTCCATCTCAGCGGGGGTCATTCTCGTCTCTCCTCGGTCGTCTTCAGGGTTCTGCAAATACTCAAATCCAACGGCTGCAATCAGCCCGTATGCATGAGGATCTGCTTCCAGATCGAAATCTCATCATAAAGCGTCGTCTCGCGCCGCAGACCCCAAGGCCCGAAGTCAGCGTGACTTAAGCCCATCACATGCACGGGCGCGTGCGTTGGTTTGCCGAACGCCCCCCAGCCGGAATGGGTGCCGGTCAAGCTCCAGCGCAAAGCGGCGCGCGGCGGCATCATCGGGTCTTCGCGCCCGATTTGGTGGTGGATCTCGAACTTGGCATCCGGGAACGAGGATCGTAGCCCCATCCAGAACGCCTCCACCCCCGGGGTGCCGCGTACCTGCACATCGCCGGGATAATCCGCCAGCACGGCGCGGTCATAGTCGCGTTTGATTGTGTCGAACTCGAGGGCCATGATCCGGGTCAGAGTATCGGCATAGGTCTCGCCCCACGCATTGTCATTGCCACGCCCATGATAGCCGCCATCAATGTCCTGATCCGGGGTGAACGGGCGCACAACCTTGTCGCCTTCATCCTCGATCATCTGGCGCGCGAACTCTTTCGGGTCATGGCCCAGCTGTTTCACGAGGCCTCCGTAGTCGCGGATCAGCCATTCGTCGTAGATTGTGTTTTCCTTAGCGGCACAGTCCGCGATCACCTTGATCGAAAACCGCTTTCCGGTCGGGGCGCCGAACACGCCATGCCCGGTATGGGTGCCCGAGGTGACGATCCTGTGCGAGCTGAGATACCCCGTTTCCGCATCCCCGGACCAAATCACGTCCTCGCCCAGAAGCTCCCGATCCGGAAACTCCACCAGCGTTGCCATGGTCCCTTCCATCACCGCTTTGTTGCCGGTCACCAGCGCGTTCGGGAACCGCATCACCACATCCTTGGCGTAGTACTCGTGCAGCGTGCCGATCCCGCGCCCTTCCCAGATCTCGGCAGTGATGCCCAGGATATAATCCGGAAAATCGCTCCAGCGTTGCGAGAAGCCTTCAAAGTCGCTCATGGTCTAACCTGTATGCAGTAAGATCTGTTTCCAGATCGCGGTTTCATCAATCAGTGTAAATTCGCGGCGCAGGCCCGCGGGGCCAAACTCGGCATGGGTGATGCCCAGCACATAGACCTCGGCCCCCGTGGGCGTGCCGAAATGCCCCCAGCCGTCATGCTTGCCATGCAGGCTCCAACGCAGGGACGCGCGCGGTGGCATCTGCGGATCCTCACGCCCAATCGCGTGCTCGACCTTGAAGCGCGCCGACGGAAACGCCGCGCGCAGACCCATCCAGAACCGATCCGCATCCCGCGCCCCATGGCCCGTTTGCCCACCGGGATATTCGAGCGTCGCACCCCGATCATACACCGATCCGATCGCAGCCATATCGGCCCCCATGATCCGCGTGATCACATCGCCAAGCTGCGCGCCAAATGCGTTGTCACTGCCGCGCCCGGCATATGGGCCAACCCGGTCCGTCGCAGGCGACAAGGGCTTCACACACGCCTCCGGCCCGCCTTCCTTATCGATCTGGCCGCGCACGAAGTCCTGCATATCCCAGCCCATCTGCCGGACAATCGCCCCTTGATCGCGCACGAGCCATTCGTCGTTGATCTGGTTCTCGACGGCATGACAGTCGGCCAAAATCCGGTAGCGCAGGGATTTGCCCGTTGCCGCCCCATACGCCCCATCGCCCAGATGCGTCGCGGTCGACACAAGGCGGTGCGAGGACAAAAACCCACCGCTTTCCGCCTCGCACCAAATCACGTCCTCGCCCAGCAGTTCGCGGTCGGGGAACTCGTGCAGTGTGGCCATCGTGGCCCCGATCACATTGGCATTGCCCACAACCACGCTGGCGGGCGAGCGCACGACGATGTCATCCGCATAATACCGGTGCAGCGTGTCGATACCGCGATCTTCCCAAATCTCTTTGGTCACGCCCAGAATATAGGCCGGGGGATCGCTGAATTTCGGATCAAAGCCTTTCAAGCGTGCTCTCCTTCAAGGGGTCGTGTTGATCCGCGCAGGATCAGCTGGCAGGGCAGTTTGATTTTGCGCGCCGTGGCGGCGGGTCCGTCCGCGATTTTCTGCATCAAGGTGCTGACACAGACTGACACCATCTGGGGCAGCGGCTGTGCGACGGTGCTGAGGCTGAATTCAGGCCAGGCGCCCATCGGCACGTTGTCAAAGCCGATGACCTGCACGTCCTCGGGCACCCGCAGGCCCAATTCGAACCGCAGCACACCCATCACGGCGAAGGCCATATGGTCTGAACCGACAAACACCGCATCGGGGCGCTGGGCGCTTGTGAAGACCTTGCGCGTCATCTCTTGCGCAACCTCGCGGCTATAGGCCCCGTCCACAACTGCCACGGGGGCTGTTCCTGCCTCGGCCAGCCCATGCTCGAACCCTTTGGCGCGGTCCACTCCGGTGGAGGACCCCACCCAGCCCGAGATATGCGCGATCCGCGTCGCCCCCCGTTCCACAAGGGCCTTGGCCGCCTGTCGCCCCCCATCGAAATTGTCGGAGGTGACTTCGCTGAGGCGCGGGTCTTCCTGTCCGCGATTGAACATCACGACCGGAATATCATTGCCCTCGCACGCCGCGGTCAGAGAGTTCGACATCGCCACGCTTGCGGTGATCAGCCCTTCGACCTGGTAATCCAGCAGCTCTTGCACAACAGGCTCGATCCCCTCGGGCGTGTTCGGCGCAAGGATCACCAGCACATGATACCCTTCGACCTGTAAGGCGCGGCTTAGTTGCTCAAGCGCCAGCGGGTAGAACTGGTTGTCCAGATAGGCCACCACCAATCCGATGATCCGCGTCCGCCCGGTGATCAGCGAGCGCGCCAGAATATTGGGGCGGTACCCCAGCGACGAGGCCGCCGCGCGCACCTTTTCTTGCGTGCGCGCACTGGCCGACGCCCCCGGCGTGAACACGCGGCTGACCGCAGACGGACTGACGCCGGCCATTCTGGCCACGTCTTGGGCCGTGGCGCGAGGAGGGGCGCGCATCTCGCTCATGCCAGCGCCACCCCTGTTTCGGGGTCAAAGCCGAGGCGCGCCTTGTTGAATTCGCGCATCCGGTCCAGCGGATAGACGTCGATTTGTTTGTAGAGGTCCAGCAGATCCACCAGCACCCAGTTTTCCCGGATCAAGCCGTCTTCGAGCCGCCAGAAATCGAGGCTTTTCATCGTCGTCTTCTTGCCCGGCGGCGCGATGCCCACCCAACCCGGATGCGTCACCGATTGGATCATATTCGGCCAGCCGGTGACGGCGACATAATCGCCTTCGCCAAAGAAGTGGTAATGGATTTCCTCGGCATAAAGCCCCCGATCCGGCATCCCATTCAGGAACGGAATCTGGTGCCATTTGCGAAACCCGTCGATGCCGCGACCCGACCCAATGCCCGCTGGTCCGTACCACATCATCTTAGGATGCCAGAAGCGCTCTAGCTCCATCTTTTCCGGCCCGCCGGTGGATGGATGCAGCTTCATCTTCACCAGCATTTCGACGACCAGATCGCAACTGGCCTGCGCGTGTGCAGCGTCATAAGGCGCGCTCGCGATCCCGTCATTTGTGGCAGGCCCCGGCACCCAGAACTCGGCACCGAGTGAGGGCACCATCGGCCAAGCGCCGGCCTGCATCATCAACTCCGGCAGGTCCCAGATCGCCTGGAACTCGACGATCTTGCCGTTTTCAAAGCGGTAGAACTCGTGAAACCGCATCCGCGCGATGTGGCCCGTGGGCGGGATATCCAGAAACGGGTGCTTAAACGTGCCGACATAATTCCCGGCACATCCAACCCAATCGAGGTCTTTATCCGTCCGCCCCCCAATCACGATCCAATCGCGCCGCTCCAGATCGGGCATGGCGCGCAGCAAGGGCGCATAGGCAACGTCGTAGAACGCGTCCGGCCCGGTCGTCTCGCCAAAAGGCTCGCTCAGCCGGAACACCGCATCCTCGGTGCATAACTCCGCCAAAGCCCCACGCACACCGGTTTCGGTGAAGTCGTATTGCGCGGCGCGCAGCTTTGCCAAGGCGGCTTTATGTCGGGTCGGCGTGTCCATCACCTACCATCCGGGCGAGGGGCTTGCTTGCGCCCCTCGTCATAGGCTTCCCAGCCTTCGCCGTTGAAGCAATCGACGCCCAGCTGTGCCATCACGTCCGGGAAATCGACCATGACGTAGTTGTCGGTGATCCGCCCATCCTCGACCTTCCAGAAGTCCATGTAGCGGATTGTGACAGTCTTTCCGGTGGGCGCGATCCCCATGAACGTGCCCGAATGCGTCGCCTCTTGGCGCCCAAACGCTGCCGCCCACTCGCCCATATAAAGCCGCGCCTCGTCCACGCAGACCTTGTCGCTGAAGGCGGCCTGAAACGGACGCTGCCAGTTGTCTTGGAACTGCGTGAGCCCTGTCTTGGTGCCGCAGCCGCGATTGCCCATCCACCGAAAGCTCTCGGCAAAGAACGTGCCGATATCGTCGATCCGGTGGTCGTTCAGCCCGTCGACCATGCCTTCGATGACCGCACGGGTCTCGTCGGTTTTGGTCATATCCGTGTCGCGGGTCAAAACCGCTTGCTCGGGGCGAGAGCCTTTCATGCGCAATCCTCTGTGATGAAATCCGCCGCGCGATGACCGATCATCATCGAGGGGGCGTTGGTGTTGGCCGAGGTGATCGAGGGCATGACAGAGGCATCCGCGACCCAAAGCCCCTCGACCCCGTTGACCTTGCAGCGCGGGCTGACCGGGGCAGTGCCAGTGCCAATTCTGAGTGTACCAACCGGGTGATAAGCCGTGCCGCAGCGCGCTTTCACGAAGTCCCGAAGTGCTGCGTCGCTGGCGACATCTTCGCCCGGAAACACCTCCGGCGCGCGGTGATCTGCGAACGCGGCGTCCCTTAACAAGACGCGCAACCGCTTCAACCCAGCCACCAGCGTGTCCAGATCGCTCTCGTCCTGAAACAGCCCTAGATCAATCGCAGGTGCGACACTCGGGTCCTTAGACGTCAGCGTCAAACGCCCCCGCGATTTCGGTCGACACACGCAGACATCGGCAAAATAGCCCGCGCCGCGCGCGTATTTGCGTCCCAAGTGGTCGAGGTTGAACGGGATGAAATGGCTCTGCACATCCGGCTCGGCCCCGTCGCCGCGCGCATTGAAGAACGCACCGCCCTCAACGGTGGGCGAGGCAAAGCGCCCCTTGCGCCGCAGCAGCCAGTTGATCGGGGCGAGCGCCCATTTCAGCACCTGATCGCCGGTGATCCCGTAGCCCGAGCCTGCCCCATGAAAATGTAGCCCCGCGCCCGGATGGTCATGCAGGTTCGCGCCCACTTCAGGGGCGTCCGCCACCGCCGTAATGCCCAAAGCCTCAAGCTCAGCCGCAGGCCCTACGCCCGAGCGCATCAAGATCGCGGGCGAGCCGATTGACCCCGCGCTCAGCACCACGCCCGTCTTGGCGCGCAGCGAGGTGCCATCGGTGAACAGAACCTCCCGCGCCCGACCGTCCTCAAACACGATCCGATCCACCTCGCGCCCGGTCAGCACTTGCACTTGCAAGGCCTCCTGCGCGGGGCGCAAAAACGCATCCGCCGCCGACCAGCGCGCGCCGCGCCGCATGTTGAACCGAAAGACCCCAGCGCTTTCATACTCCGGGGTCGGGGCCTCGTCCGAGTTGCCACCCAGCATCTTTGACAGCCCGCGCGTCAAAGGATGCGCGCCGCGCATTTGCGAGGGCGTCAAGCGCGCCTCAACCGCCTCGAACGCGGCCTCAACCTCGGGCCAGCGCCAGCCGTCGAGATCCCATGCTTCGAAATCCGAACGCCGCCCGCGAAACCAGACCATCGAGTTGATCGACCCGGATCCGCCAACCATCCGCCCGCGCGGCACGTTGATCTGCCGCCCGCCGAGCGCTGTCTGAGGGGCGGACTTCAGCGCCCAATCCCGCACCTTACTGCCCATAAGCCAGACTAGGCCGAATGGCATCTTCACAAACGGATGCTTCTCCGAAGGCCCAGCCTCGACCACAGCGACACTCGCACCCTGCTCAGCAAGCCGCGCCGCGACGACGCTGCCAGCGCTCCCGGCACCAATCACGATGAAATCGGCGACGGCGCTCATTTGTCCTCGAACAGGTCATAGCCCAGTTGCAGCAGCGCGTGGGGGATGTCGACGAAGACCCAGTTTTCGACCAGCAAATCATCCTCGCGCCGCCACCAGTCGCAGACGCGCATGAACAGACGCTCGCCCGTTGGATCCTGCCCCAGAAACGGCTTGATCTGCATGCAGTTCAGCGAGGGCCATCCGCCCGAGCACACATAATCGCCGTCGCCAAAACGCGTGAAATGCTTGGTCATGCTGCCGGGTTTGGACCCACCAATCCACTCGCTAAAGCACCCCTCGAAGGGCACCTGGAAGGCGGCAAACTTCTCGATGCCCACAAAGCTGCCAAACGCGGCAGGCCCGTACCACATCATATTGTCGTGCCAATAGGGGCGCCACGCTTCGTCCTCGGTCGCCAAAGCGCCCAGCATATCGGTGACCATCTGATAACTGCTCTGGCCGCGCGCGGCATCTTGATCGGTCCATTGCAACCCATCTTGGGTGGCAGGGCCGGGCAGATAGCCGGTGTAGCCGGGCACAATCGCGGGGCTGGGGATGTCGCCGGGCCACTGGCCGCAGGCGATCATCAGTTCGGGGATGTCGAGGTAGATGTAGCTCTCGACCGCGCGGCCATTCTCCATCCGGTGGAACTCGCCGTAGCGCAGATAGGCAAGTGCGTCCGAAGCCTCGATCGTCAGCCAGCGCTTCTTGAAATGGCCGACATAGTAGCCGGTGGTCGTGACCCAATCGCCATCCTCATAACCGCCCGCCATTGCGATATAGTCGCGGCGGTAGAGGCCGTCGAAGCTGTCGCGTAGCCCGTTCAGAAAGCCGTCCAAATAGCCCTCAGGGCCACTGAGCGCATTGAACGGATGGACGACATTGATCGCCGCATCTGGCGCAAAGAACGCCTCAACCGCCTCGCGAAACCCATCCGCAGAGGGGTGACGCAGGGCCTCGGAATACCGCTTGAGCGGGCCGCGCAAAGTGCCAGCGTCGTCCACGGATCACCCCTTCACAGCACCGGCTGTCAGACCCGACACAATCTGGCGCTGGAAGAACATCACCATGATGAACAGCGGCACGGTGGCCGAGACCACGGCTGCGACCGCGAACATCACATTGCCCTCGGTCTGTGTGGTGCCGAGGAAGGCCGCGATCTCGGGGATCATCGTGCGGTTGCTTTCCGACAGCAGCATCGAGGTGACGACAAAGTCGTTATAGGCCAGCAGGAACGAAAACAGTCCCGTGGTGATCACGCCCGGCCACATGACCGGAATGATGACATAGCGGAAGGCTTGGAACTGGGTGCAGCCGTCGACTTTGGCGGCCTCGTCCAGATCAATCGGGATCTTCTTGAAGAACGAATGCAGCATCCACAGCGTGAAGGGCTGGTTGATCGCCACCAAGACGATGATCGCGGTCGGCAAGAAGCCCCAGACGTTCCACGCAAAGAACACCGGCAGGTAGCCCGAGACCAGCGTGACCTGCGGGATGGCGCGGAAGATCAGGGCGATGATCAGCAGCCAGAAGACGTACTTGAAGCCCGAGCGCGACAGCGCGTAGCCGCCCAGCGTGCCGATGGTCAGCGAGGTGCAGACCACGACGAGGCACACGATGGCTGAGTTGATGGCGGGTCTCCAGAACTCTTCCTGGATCCACGCGCCTTCATAGCCTGCGCCGGTGAACGGGCTGCCATGGGTGGATTCCGTGCGCGGCCCGACCAAGGCGTCTGTCCAGTTGCTGATGGAGAAGAAGTCCAGTTCCACCTTAAAGGATCCCCAGAGGGTCCACAGGAACGGGAAGGCGGCCATCATCAGCCAGATGATGATGAAGCCATTGGTGGCAAGGCGCAGACCGAGCGGGCGTTTTCCGACAATAGCCATGGATCAAGCCTTTCCGTTGAAGTCGCGCCAGGTGCGCACAAGAACCGGGGACAACAGCACCGCGACACAGATGATCGTCAGCACGGAGGTGGTGGCCGCGGCCGAGAGCTGCTGTGTCTCGCCGCCCAGATCATTGAGGATGATCCAACTGAGCGAGGTCGCATGGGCCGAGGCGCTGAAGCCGATGATCGGTTCCAAGACCCGGAAGTTATCCATGATCTGAATAAGCGCCACGAAGGTCACCAGCGGCATCAGGTGCGGGATCACCACATGGCGGATCTGCTCCCAACGCGAGGCGCCGTCGATTTTCGCGGCCTCAAGCGTGTCCGAGGGCACGGTTTGCAGGCCCGCGTAGAACACGACGAAGGCAAACGGGGCCGAGGACCACACACCATAGACGATCAGCATGATCCATGTCAGCGGGGTCGAGGCCTTGAGCGACAGATCCGGGTCATTCGCGATGGCTTGGATCGCAGTGCCGATCACCCCACGACTGTCGACCATCCAGAACAGGATCAACGAGCCGATCAGCGGCGTGACGATCATCGGCAACAGCGAGAAGAAGATCACGAGGCCTTTGAAATAGCGGTGCAGCGAGTTGACGCCCACCGCGATCATGAAGCCGAGGATGATCAAAAGCGGTGTGCACACGAAGGTATAGGTCAGGGTGAAGGCGAGGGCGCGGTAAAACGGCAGGTCCAGCACTTCGCCCATGAAGGCGCCAAAGCCGTCTGAGGTGGCCCAGGCCTCGGAAATCTCGGCGGTCGCGAGGTGGCCTCGGTCGAAATAAATATCAAAGCCGGCAAAGCGTCCCCACGGGGCGGCTTCGTTGATCTCGGCGGTGGCCTCCTGATCAACGGCGGTGGTGGTGGTGCAGCCGAAGGGGCCGCAGTTTTCCGTCTCGATCAGCACGGCCTCGTGCGGGACAAAGAACGACTGCTGCACAATCGAGACCAGCGGAAAGGCGATGAAGAACAGCATCGCAAAGCCCGTGGGGGCGAAAAACCAGAAGAACGTCTTGTGTCTCATCTGTGCTGTCCTCGTGTGGGGGCTTTGGAGCGTGACGGATCAAGCGCGCGATCTGCGCAGCGGCGTGACCGTGATCACGGGGTCGTTCAAGAAGGGGGCGGGCCACGCATCTGCGGCCCGCCCGAAGTCTTAAGGCTTAGAGGAAGCCCTTTTCTTTGGCCGCAGCGATATAAGCCGCTTCGACATCTGCCAGCGCGTCTTCTGCGCTTTCGTTGCCCTGCATGAAGTCAGACAGCTCTGCGCCCAGTGCGGTGTGCATCAGGCCCATGAATGGCAGCATGGGGTAAGGGATCGTGCCCGAGTTTGCAGCGGCAAAGACGCCGACTGCGGCTGGGGTTGGCTCGTAGCCGTCGATCAGCCAAACGGCCTGCTGCGAGACTTCTTCGTCAAGGATCGATGGGTCGATGCCTTTCACAAGCGCCTGGAAGGTCGCGGCTGCGTCCTCGTCGGAGATGTTCTTGGCAACGGTGAAGCCGTCCCACCACAGGGTGGACGCTGGGATGTCGCCACCGCCAACGGTCAACGGACCAGCGATTGCGGTGTTGTCGGCAACTTCAGCCGAGCCGCCATCGGCGGTGTCACGCAGCGGGCCTACGCGGCTGCCCCACATGTTCATGATCGCGACGTTGCCCGCTTTCCACTCGGCAGAGGTGGCGTTGGAATCGTGGGTCAGGAAGTCTGGGTTCATGTAGGCAGACAGGGCCTTCATCATTTCCAGCGCTTTGACGCCGGCTTCGCTGTTCACGGTTGGGTTTGCGGTGCCTGCCTCGAAGAACTGGCCGCCATAGCCCAGGAACATGTTGTTGAATTCCTGCGCGAGGTTCCAGCCGGAGGCATAGGCGCCGCCCAGTGGGTTCTGAACCGCACCGCTAGAGCGGAGGGTTTCAGCCGCAGCCAGCATTTCCTCGTAGGTGGTTGGCACTTCGATGCCAGCCTCGGCGAGGATGTCTTCGCGGTAAACGAGGTGCTGCGCGTTCGCCATGAAGGCAACGGCCATCACTTCGCCACCGATGGTGATCAGCTGGTTTTGCTTGAGGCCTTGGCCATACTCAGCAACCAGATCGTCGAGCGGACGGATGACGTCTTCGTTGATCAGTGCCACGATGGACGAGTTCGCGATGATCGCCGAGGAATACTCGGCAGGGTTGCCGCTCATGCCTGCGACGTTGATGGTCTGGTGATCAGCGGTCAGGTTGGTTGTGACCTCAAGCGTGTCGGACACGCACGTAGCGGCCATGGCACCAACGGTCTGGATCGCTGGGAATTCGTTGCCGACGATGCTGACGCGGCCTTCGGTTGGGCAGCCAGCGTGGCCACCGGCAAGAGCGGCGGTGCTGGTCAGCGCCATCGCGCCCGCCATAGCAAAAGTTCTAAGTTTCATTCGGTAGTCTCCCTGTAGAAATGGGGCGGCTTCGCGCCCCTGTTGCGTGTGGCGAGGTTAGTCGGTCACACGCTCTCCGGTTTGCGCATCAAACAGATGGCAAATCTCTGCCGGCACGGTCATCGACACATCTTGGCCGATCTCCGCGCGGTAGTCCTTGGCGGCCTTCACTGCGACCAATCGGCCGTTGCTGCGCACTGAAATCATTGTGGCATCGCCCAGCAATTCCATCGTGTAGGCAGGCGCGTTGATCTGGCCTTGGCCAGCTTCCGCAACACTGGCATCCTCTGCGCGAAAGCCCAGCGTGACCGGGCCATCCTTGGCCTTCAATCCGGTGATCCTAACTGCTTCCGTCTCGAACACGCCGCCTTTGATCTCGCCATCAAGCAAGTTCATCGCCGGGTTGCCGATGAAGCTGGCGACAAACGTGTTCGCAGGCATGTCGTAGATATCGGTGGGCGTGCCCACCTGCTGCACGAGGCCACTTTTCATCACGACAACGCGGTCGGCCAAGGTCATCGCCTCGATCTGGTCGTGCGTGACGTAGATCGTCGTGACCTTCAGCTCATGACTCAGGTTCTTGATCTGCGCGCGGGTCGAGACGCGCAATTTCGCGTCCAGGTTCGACAGCGGCTCGTCCATCAAAAAGACGTTCGGTTCGCGGACAATGGCGCGGGCAAGGGCGACACGCTGGCGCTGGCCGCCGGACAGCTCGGCCGGTTTGCGGTGCAGGAAATCGTCGAGCTCGACCATGGCCGAGGCGCGGCGCACGCGGTCGTCATGCTCGTTTTCAGGGATTTTGCGCACTTTCAACGGGAAGCGAATGTTCTCGTAGACGTTCATGTTCGGGTAAAGCGCGTAGCTCTGGAACACCATCGCCACGTCACGATCCTTGGGGTCGAGATCGTTGATGCGCTTCTCGTCGACCAGAATATCGCCCGAGGTCGCATCCTCAAGCCCCGCGATCATCCGCATCGTCGTGGTCTTGCCGCAGCCCGAGGGACCAAGCAGTACCAGAAATTCCTGATCGGCAATCGTCAGATTGAAGTTATCAACACCAACAAAACTGCCCCACCGCTTGCAGACATTCTGCAACTTGATCTCGGCCATTTCCGTCCCCCCAGAAGTGCGCAAAGGCGCTCGCTGCAATTTTTTGCAATCGATTTCAAAAAGGCTAGACAACGACAGGGCAGGCGAGCAAGGTTTTTTTGCAATCGCATGCAAAAAAGACGACATGCTCTTTTCCGAAAGCCCATCACAATGACCGATTTTCGCGCGCTGTGCCGCTCCTTTCTTGCTCAGGCTTTCAGCCTGCCCGAAGACGCCCTGCATGACTGGGCGCATAAGGGGCTTACGAAGGATTGTGTCTGGGATATCTCGTCGCCGATCGAGACCCTGCGCGGGCCGGACGCGGTGGTCGAAGGGCTGATCCTGCCGCTGCGCCGCGCGCTCGCACATTGCTACCGGCGCGATGAGATATTCATCGGGGGCGAGAACCGACGCGCGCAAGGCGGTGTGTGGACCGCCAACGTCACCCATTATGTTGGCAATTTCAAAGAGATGCTCTGGGGTATCCCTGCCTCTGATCACCTCGCTTTTCTGCGCGCGGGTGAGTTTTATCGGCTTGAGGACGGCAAGATCGCGCAAGCCCGCATCATCCTCGATTTGCCCGATCTGATGCGTCAAGCGGGGCGGTTTCCGTATCCCTTTAGCCTGGGTCTGGAGACCTTGTTCCCCGGTCCCGCAACCCATGATGGTGTGCTGCCGAATGGGGGCGGTGGCGCGGCCAGTCTGGACCTGATCGAGGCGATGTTGGGCGATCTGCATGTCTATGATCCCGACAGTTTCGGGTCGTCGGGACAGACCGGATCGGACGGGACATGGGCGGAAGACATGATGTGGTACGGTCCCGCCGGGATCGGGTCGAATTACCGATGGGAGGGGTTTGTGAAGGATCACCGCGAATCGTTCCTGCGCTCCTTCCCGGACCGTAAGGGCGGGAATCACTACTGCCGGATCGGCGATGCCAACTACGCGGCAATCTCGGGCTGGCCATCGATGACCATGAGCTTTCAGGGCGACTATCTGGGCATCAAGGGTGATGGCCGTGCGCTGACCTTGCGGGTGATGGATTTCTACCGCTGTGCCGACGGGCGGATCGCCGAGAACTGGGTTATGCTCGACTATATGGATCTGATGCAGCAGATGGGCGTGGACCTGATCGCGCGCTGTCAAAGCGCAGAGCTGCCTATATCTTGTGGATAGATAGCGGGTTTCGGCCACATCCGGTGGGCGTCGGTTGACTCGTCGTCGCCCAATGCCAATGCTAATCGCGAGTTTCCTTAACCCGAGTCGCCCCTTTGCGTTTCACCCGCCTCCGCCTGAACGGCTTCAAAAGCTTCGTAGACCCGACGGATCTGTTGATCACCGACGGCCTCACCGGCGTGGTCGGTCCAAACGGGTGCGGCAAGTCGAACCTGCTGGAGGCGCTGCGCTGGGTGATGGGCGAAAACCGCCCCACGGCGATGCGCGGTGGCGGGATGGAAGACGTGATCTTCGCGGGTGCCTCGTCGCGCGGGGCCCGCAACTTCGCCGAAGTCACTCTGACCATCGACAACACCGAACGTCTGGCACCCGCCGGGTTTAACGAGACCGACCAGCTCGAAATCGTGCGCCGCATCACTCGCGATGTCGGCAGCGCCTACAAGGCCGCTGGCAAGGACGTGCGCGCCCGCGATGTGCAGATGCTGTTCGCCGATGCCTCGACCGGTGCGCATTCGCCTGCGCTCGTGCGTCAAGGCCAGATCAGTGAATTGATTAACGCGCGGCCCAAGGCCCGTCGCCGCATCCTCGAAGAAGCCGCCGGGATCAGCGGTCTCTACCAACGTCGCCACGAGGCCGAGCTGAAGCTGAACGCCGCCGAGGCCAATCTGGTGCGGGTCGAGGACGTGATCGAGGGGCTTGTGACCCAACTGGCGCAACTCGCGCGCCAAGCCCGCCAGGCTGCCAGATACCGCGAAATCGGCACCAATATCCGCCATGCTGAGGGGCTGCTGCTTTATCGTCGGTGGCGCGAAGCCGATGAGGCAGCACTTGCCGCCAAAGAAACCCTGCGCACCCGCATGACCGAGGCGTCCGAGGCCGACCGCGCTGGGGCGCGCGTCCGAATCCGCACGCCAAAAGGCCGAAGACCTGCTGCCCGGTTCTGCGGGAAGAAGACGCAATCGCCGCCGCCGTCGTTCAGCGCTTGCTCGTGCAACGCGACACGCTCAGCGATCAGGCCGAGCGCGCGCGCGAGCGCATCACAACCCTGACCGCGCGGATCGAGCAAATCGACAAAGACGCCGCGCGCGAAGCCGCGCTCAACCGCGATGCGGGCGAGACAATCGGCAAGCTAAACTGGGAACAGACCGAACTGGAAAAGGCTGGCAACGGCCACACCAAAAAGCTGACCGAGGCCGAGATCGCCGCGCGCAATGCAGGCGATGTGCTCAGCGAGCGCGAAGCCGCGTTAACCGAGTTGACCGAAGACGTGGCCCGCCTCGCCGCGCGTCACCAATCGGCTGAGCGTCTCGTCACCGACCACAAACGCAGTGCCGAGCGCGCCGAGGCCGAACAGCAAACCGCCGCTTCCGCCCGCGCCGAAGCCGAAGCCACCCGCGCGACCGCCGAGGCCGCGATGGCCGACGCCAAAAATCGCGACGCTGCCGCCCGGATCGCCGCTGAGGCCGCCGAGGCCGACCTAACCAAAGCCGACGCTGCCAGATCCGATGCGCAAACGACCGAGATCGAAGCGCGCGCCGCCTTGTCCGAGGCCGATGGCGAAGTGTCCGCGCTCAGCGCCGAGGTCGCCGCGATCTCGCGTCTGCTGGAGCGGGACACCGGCGCAGGCGGTCAAATCCTCGACCAGATCAGCGTCGATAGCGGGCTAGAGGCCGCCCTCGGTGCGGCCCTGTCCGACGACCTGAAATACCCCGAAACCGATGGCGGATCCGGGTGGACTGCACTTCCCGGCTACGATGCATCAGCTGCTTTACCAAGCGCAGCCAAGCCCTTAGCCGATTTCGTGCGCGCCCCCAAAGTGCTCGACCGCCGCCTGTCGCAAACGGGTTTGGTCGAAGACGAAACGCAAGGCAAAGCCCTCCAGCCGAGCCTGCAACCGGGCCAGCGCATTGTCAGCAGCGCAGGCGATTTATGGCGCTGGGACGGGTTCGCAATGGCCGCTCAAGACCGCGCCCTCCGCCGCGGCAGCACGGCTGCAACAGATGAACCGCCTCTCGGCACTCAAGACCGATTTGGAAGGTCTCGAAGCCCAAGCCGCCAGCGCGCGCGCCGCCCACCAGACAGCGCAATCCGCGCTCGTGACCGCGACGGAGGCTGACAAATCCGCCCGTCTCGCACGCCGCACCGCTGACACGGACCTTGCAGATGCCAGCCGTGCGCTCAGCCGGGCGGAGGCCGATTTCAACCTCGCAGGCGGCAAACTCGACAGTCTTGCGCAGACCATGGCGCGCTACGCCGACGTGGCGACCGAAGCCCGCACAGCCCTGCGCGAGGCCGAAACAACGCTCGCCGGTCTTGCCAATCTCAGCAACGCGCGCGGCACGCTCGAAGAGGTTCGCGTCACCGTTGAGGCCGCCCGCATGACCATGATGGCGCGCCGGGCCGAGCAGGACGATCTGCGCCGCACGGGTGAGGCGCGCGAAAAGCGGCCGTCAGGAAATCGTCAAGGAAATCAGCGGGTGGCAGCACCGTCTCGACACCGCCACCGCGCGCGGATCCGAGCTGGCCGAGCGCCGGACCGAGAACGAACAAGCCCTCAAAGACGCCAGCGCCGCACCCGAAGAAATCGCCGCCAAGCGCGCTGCACTCCAGCAGGAAATCACCAAGTCCGAGGCCCGCAAAACTGCCGCCGCCGACAAGCTATCGACCGCCGAAGGGGCCTTGCGCGACGCCGCCCAAACCGCCCGCGATGCCGCCACCAAAGCAGGCGCGGCGCGCGAGGCCCGTGCCGCCGCCGAGGCCCGCTCTGACGCCGCCGCCGATGCCGTGGTCATTGCCGCCGAGCGGATCGAGGAGGCGCTGAACACCACACCTGAAGCCCTGCTCGACGGCCTTGGCGCGGACCCCGACAAGCTGCCCGCCAGTGACGCGATCGAGATCGAGCTAGCCCGCCTGAAGCGCCAACGCGACGCGCTGGGTGCGGTGAACTTACGGGCCGAGGAAGACGCCAAAGAGGTCCAGACCGAGCATGACACGCTGGCAGGCGAGAAGGCCGATTTGGAGGAGGCGATCAAGAAACTCCGCCTTGGCATTTCCAGCCTCAACCGCGAAGGCCGCGAGCGTCTGTTAACCGCGTTCGAAGAAGTGAACCGCAGTTTCGGCACGCTGTTCACCCATCTGTTCGGCGGGGGCGAGGCCAAGTTGGTGCTCGTCGAATCAGATGATCCGCTGGAGGCCGGGCTTGAGATCATGTGCCAGCCGCCCGGCAAGAAGCTGTCGACCCTTTCTCTGCTGTCGGGTGGTGAACAGACCCTGACCGCCCTCGCACTGATCTTCGCTGTGTTCCTCGCCAATCCCGCCGCCGATCTGCGTGCTCGACGAAGTTGACGCGCCGCTTGATGATGCAAACGTCACCCGCTTCTGCGATCTTCTGGACGAGATGACCCGCCGCACGGAAACGCGCTTCCTGATCATCACCCACCATGCCGTCACCATGAGCCGCATGGACAGGCTGTTTGGTGTGACGATGGGCGAGCAGGGGGTCAGTCAGCTGGTCAGCGTTGATCTGAAAAAGGCCGAAACCCTCGTTGCGTAAACAAAATCGCAGGTTGACCTCGAAAAACCCACGCCGAATCCTAGTCTTTCGGCAAGCTCTCCCTAAGTCGTGACCTGAAAACGAAAAACAACGACGACCGGGAGATGACGATGCAAGACCTAGATCACAGCTTTACCGCCGACGCGACACAAGCGCCCCATAGCGCACGCACCCAGATGGCGCTTGCTTCCATCGCAGCCGAGCGTCGCGAGAAGGTGCGCAAAGGTTACGTTGTGCTGAACGCATTTGCAGGCATCAACCCCAAAAGCCCCGCCGTTGGGATCGCCCGTTTGATCGTTCTGGGCACTCTGTTCATCGCGCCGAACTATCTGCTGATCACCCATGTGTGGGGCGGCCAATAGCCGAGCGTGAACTGCAGCATCAGCGCTGAAGGCTCACGGTTTCAAAAGCCGCGCGCAAGCGGTCTAGGGCCTCCGTGCCCACCGCGTCTTCATTGTCGAGCACCGAGCGGATGCTGCGGAACACCGAGTACCACAGCGTCAGGTCATCAGATCTGAGCTGTTTCAGAATACACCGATTAAGCGGTTGGTGATCGCCGTAATGCAGCCGAATGTTGCGCCATTCGCTGTTATAGGCCACCTCGCCACAGGCCTCGAAATCGGGCGGGTTCGTGTGGTTGGGCTGAAGGTTTGTGACGTCGATATAAAGGCGCATCAGCCGCACCTGATCGGTTGACCGCGCACTGCTTGCATAATCCACCAGCACACCGAAAGCCATGAAGCGCTTCTCGGTCTCGCCAAACCGCGCGCGGTCGATATTGATCTTATAGTCTTCCCAGTCTGACCCGTTCCCGGCCATCCGCACAAAGATGCCTTCGTAAGCCACTTCGCTGGTCTCGATACTGGCTTCGAAGGCGGAGATGCCTTCGATCTCTTGTTTGCGGAAGCCGGGGTCCAAGACGCGGTAGAGGCACCCGAGGTTCACCCCAACCACCCGGTCACTGGGATGAAGCGGTGAAACCTCGTTCAGAAGGGCGCGCAGTCGTGCGCTTTGGGGATGATCCGGGTGACGGTGAATGTAGATATAGGCCCAGCTGGACCCCCAGTCGGTGGTCTCAAAATTTCCGCGAAGAAAGTCCTGATTGCGCCCGTCGCTGCCATTGTTGTGGCTGATACTGGCCCATGGCAGGATGCTCGATGGATCCTCCAAAGCATCAAGGAACAACCCAACCGCAGCATGCGTTCTCGCCTCCAGATCCGGTGTGATCTCGATTCCGTTGGCGCGGGCCATTTCTTTGGACAAGATCAGCTCTGCCAAGGCCGTGTGATGATACCAAATCGCCCGATCGCCGCGTGTTGTGCGGTCTTTGAATGCGCCATCGGACCCTACGACTTCGGGAAACCGCTCGACCAAGCGACGCAGTCGCTCGTTTGCCGCGCTGTCATTCCCCGCAAGCCGCTCCATCAACCCGTGCGTCCACTGGTGCCCCATGGCGAGGCCAAAATAGATCGTGTTGCCACTTCGGTTGAACGAGCGTGGGCCGAGAGTGGCCAACCAATCTTGGACAACCCGGTGGTGCTCTTGCAGTGCGTCCGGTTCAAAATCGGCCAGAACCGCGTAATAGGGATGGGCCATCTGCGCGATGTTATCGACAACTGTGCTATGGTCCTTTGGCGGGGACAGATCAGTGCCATCTGCGCGCTGCCAATCGGGCGGACATCCCGCCCCCGGTCCGCAATTGCGCGTGTTTCCGTAAGCATCAAGCGTGGCCCAACGGCTGAGCGCTTCCAGCAACTGCCGCTTGGTCGTTGGGTCATTATGGACCAGCGCTTCCGTCGCCAGTTGCGATACCGCCGAGGCCATAGACTCCAGTTCCGCAAATCCGGCAACCGACCCTCGGTTGCTCATTTTGGAGTTGAGGCCCACGAGGCGGTCCAACGGCAATGTCGTGTTCACAATACTGCGCGCGGCAGGGGAAGCCCGGCAAACCTGTCTGCGCTCATCCGCCGGAAGCGCATCAAGTTCGGCCATCACATCGACCGGAACATAGGCATTGATCGGTCGGATATCGGCACAACTGAACGCGATGGCTTCCATCGCAGCGATATCCTCAACCTCAATCGGGCGAGCCACATCAAGCCCGGTATAGAGGTTATGCCGCTCCAGTGCCGCAGCAGTGCGCCGCCCCCATGCGCCATCCACAGGGCCGGGATTGCAGTCGCGCTCACTCAAGATCTGCTGCAGGGCGCGCACTTCCTCGGCAGCGGCAGGAGGTGTCGCCAGAGTGCTTACACTCATGACGAGGGCAGGGATCAAGGCAAAGCGGAACATGCGCAGGCTCGTTTGGCAGAGAACGGATGGGCAAAGTGTGCGAAACCCACCGCCGCCGAGTCAAGCTTTCGCCTCCGGAGCCGATGGTATCCGTTCAGCCTGACAGAGGTGCCTACGTGAGACCTACGTGCCCTGAGCCGCAAAAATCGAAGATCGAAACGCAGGTTCACATTCTGTCAACATTGACTTCGCAAGGTTCACAAACGGTCAAGATGACCCCGGTTTGGGTTCACAAACTCTCAACACAGGGCCGAACAGTTAAAGACTGTTTAACAATTCACGGGTGGGCCAGGCATCGGCAGGCAGCCCCAAACGCAGCTGTTCGGCCCGCACAGCCCCTCGGGTTCCAGCGCCCAAAATGCCGTCGATATTGCCCACGTCATGCCCACGCGCCGCCAGCTTTGTTTGCAACGCTTTCATCTCACCTTCCCCCAGCACAGGGCTTGGATTTCCGGGGTTGAAAACGGGCGCTCCAGCCAGCCGAGTGGCGAAATAGGCCGCCGAGGTCACATAGACAAAGCTTTGATTCCATTCGAAATATACCTGAAAATTGGGGTAGCCGAGGAAAGCTGGACCGTTGCGGCCCTTCGGCAAGATCAGCGAGGCCTGCAGATCCCCCCGGATCTCACCCCAGCGTGGGGTGACGCCCAATCTTGCCCATTCCGCGCCGGATTTCGTGGTGTGCAGCCCCGCGTCTTCCCATGCCATCTGCGAGGGAACGTTAACCTCTTGTAACCATGGGTCATTTGGCTTCCAGCCGAAACTCGATAGCATATTCGCGCCCGACATTAGCGCGTCTGCTTGGCTGGTTTTCAGGTAAACATGCCCGTCGCCATCGCCATCAATCCCCTTGGTAAGGATGTCTTCTGGCAGCATTTGGAACATGCCAATCTCGCCCGCCCATGCGCCTGTCGTCGTTGTCGGATCAAGGTCGCCATTTTCGAAAAGCTCAATCGCTGCAAAGACTTGCGGGCGGAACAACTCAGGGCGGCGGCAGTCATGCGACAGCGTCACGAGGCTGTTGACGGTGTTGTAATCGCCCTGAAACGAGCCGAAATCCGTCTCAAGCGCCCAGAAGGCCAGCATCACCTCGCGGTCAAGCCCCCAGCGCCGTTCAATCTCGTCGAAGATCGCGTCGAAACGCTGGGCATTGCGTCGCCCGTTATCGATGCGGTTCTGGCTGATCACGCGCCGAGAAAACTCAGTGAACCCAATGTTGAAGATACCCTGCGCGCGATCCGCGCGTAGGGTGCGCTGGTCCTGACGGACCGACCGGAAGAATGCATCGACTGTGCTTTGCGCATGGCCTTTCTGAACGGCTTCGACCTTAAGGCCTTGAACAAAAGCATTAAAATTTCCTCCGCATTGCGCATGAGCGGCGGTGCCAAGGGCGAAAATGCCTGCGAGGGCGAGGGGAAGAATACGCATGTTTAAGGTCACTCCACGGTGGTTCATCAGCTTTGGCAAACCCTAACAGCGCAGGCGTAACTCGCAACCGTCTAGAGGATCGTTAACGCAGCAATCACGATGAAACCAAGCGCCCAACTGCGCCATAGAACTGCCACGGCACGGTCGATGTCAG
Source organism: Dinoroseobacter sp. (assembly GCA_965279125.1). Classification (GTDB taxonomy): domain Bacteria; phylum Pseudomonadota; class Alphaproteobacteria; order Rhodobacterales; family Rhodobacteraceae; genus Dinoroseobacter. Next base: position 123,006 of record CBDIHL010000042.1, on the reverse strand, counting down.
GGGCACCGAGATCACGTACGCCTTCTGGGTTAACCCAAGGTAATTGCTGCATATTGCCGTGATAGCTGCGCGGACCTGACAAGGCGATCCCGAGCGCACCCGCCATAGCTCCCTCCGGCCATCCGGCATTGGGCGAGCGGTGCATCCCCGCATCTCGCACCGCGACCCGCAGCGCGTTCTTGCTGACGCAGGCAGCCGCAATCAGCAGGGCCGTCAGGCGCGCTGGCACAAAGTTCAGCACATCATCGACCCTCGCGGTGGCCCAACCGAAGGCCTCATAGCGCGGGGTGCGGTGACCGATCATACTATCGGCAGTGTTGACCAGCTTATAGACCACAAGACCGGGTAGTCCGAGAACGGCGAACCAAAACAGCGGCGCGATCAAGCCGTCCGAGAAATTCTCGGCAGCACTCTCGATTGCGGCGCGCGCCACGTCACTCTCGGTCATATCTTGCGTATCGCGACCGACGATCATCGCAACCGCACCACGCCCTTCGTTTATGCCATAACGCAAGGCGCTTGCGACGGCGCGCACATGCTCGACCAGCGATTTCTGCGCCAAGAGTACCGCGCCGATCAGGACCTCTGCCAGTGGGCCAATACCGGGAAGTGCCGCGATCAGGCTGAAGATCGCAAACGCCGCAAGTCCAATTAACGAAAGGGAAAATGCGCCCTTCAGGCGACGTTTGCCGCCGGTGTTGAGCCGGATTTCCATCGCCCGGATCAGCCGTCCCATCAAGATAGCAGGATGCGGCCAGCGATCCCAGACCACGCGCGGCTCCCCAAAGAGCGCATCAAGGATCATCGCAAGGAGGATGGTCACGACAGGTGCTCCAGCGCAGTTTCAACCTGCGCCCACGCCTCCGGTGATCCGGGCAGTCCCAAGCGAAGCCAGGTTTCGGAGTAGGGGAAGGCGCGAGTCCAGACGTGATGTTCTGCGAGCGCATCCTGGGTTTTAATTGCATTTTCAGTGGCATAGAGTCGAAATAGCGGTGTGCCCCCAACCAGCTGCATGGATTTCGTAGCTTTGACCAAACCGTCCAGCCGCACTGCATCGGCCTGCAAGCGCAGGCGTGTGCGCTGTGCCCAACCGTGATCCAGCAGCGCCCGTGTGCCAATTTCAAGCGCAGGGCCAGAGACCGCCCAAGGTCCGACCCGGTCGCGCAGCCTGGCGATGGTGTCTGGGTGCCCGATAGCAAAGCCAAGGCGTAACCCGGCAAGCCCCCAGAATTTTCCGAAGCTTTTCAAGATGATAACGCCAGGTCGATGCGCCAGTGCGCGCATTGTCAGGTTCGGATCCGTATCCGCAAAGCTTTCGTCGATCACCAGCAGATCCAAGTTGCTCAGGTCCCCGCCCGCAAAGATCGCGCCATCGGGGTTGTTGGGGTGAACGATGACGCGGGCCGTGGACCCCGCCGCGTCTTCACACACCTCCCAGCCATGTCCGCGAAACGCAGCGGCATGTTCGTTATAGGTCGGTCCGGGGATCGCCACACACCCCGCAGACGCAAGTCCCGGCAGGGTCGCGATAAGCGCCGATGCACCGGACGCTGCAATTATATCAAGGCCCTTAGGCACCGCCCAAAACCCTCGGGCAGCCTCCAGCAACGCATCTTCTGCCGCCTTATCCGGCAAAGCGGTCCACGCATCTGAAGTCAACGCACCAAGCGGGTAAGGGTGCGGGTTGATGCCGGTCGACAGATCGACCCAATCGGTGCGCTTGCCACCCCATCTGCGGCGCGCGGCGTCAAGGTTGCCTCCGTGATCCCGGGTGGGCTCGGTCATCTTCAACTCCGGCGTCTTTTCGCGGTTTTGCAAACCTCAAAGCGGAAAAATGCGCGGGTCGCAACGGGCTTATGCTATGTCGGCAGTCACAGCTGAGTCGGGTGGCGTGAGATGTAGTGGAAGTATTGGTAAAGATGCGCGTTTTGATTGCAGAGAAACAGGCCGGACTTGCCGATATGTGGCAACGCCATCTAGAGCGTAACGGTGCGAATGTCTGTATCGCACAAGACGCCGAGCGGGCCGTGCGCGCGTTGAACCATGCAGAGGTCGATGTGTTGGTCATCAACCTGTCGCTCGACCAAGGTGTTGCGTTGTCGATCGCCGACTATGCGGCCTATCGCAGGCCGGACGCGAAGGTCGTGTTCGTGACCTCGAAGACGTTTTTTTCGGACGGATCCATCTTTCAGCACTGTGCGAATGTTGCGGTCATGCTGCCCGAGGACACACCGCCGCAAGATCTCGCGGCGGTGGTCGAGCATTACGCGACAATAGCGTCCTAAGCTCTAGGCGGCCTTCAACGTGTCCCGTCCGTGCGGAGCGTTGAAATCGAGCACGGGATTGATCGGGATGATCCGGTGGGGGTTAATGCTTTCGTGGCTGCAGTGGTAGTGCCGCACGATATGGTCGAAATTGGTGATCTCAGCCACGCCCGGAACCTGATACAGCTCGCGCGTAAAGGCCCAAAGGTTCGGGTAATCGACAATCCGTTTGCGGTTACATTTGAAATGCTGGTGATAGACCAGATCGAACCGCAACAGGGTCGTGACCAGCCGCCAATCGGCCTCGGTCAGGCGATCCCCGGCCAGATAGCGGTGCGTTGACAGCCGCCCCTCAGCCCAATCGAGCGCGTCGAACAGCGTTGTAACCGCTTCGTCATAGGCAGCTTGGGTTGTGGCAAAGCCGGATTTGTAGACCCCGTTATTGATGTCGTGATAAACCCGCTCGTTCACCGCGTCGATCTCGGCGCGCATCTCTTCGGGGTAATAGTCATCGGTGTTCCCGGTCAGCCCGTTGAAGGCAGAATTGAACATACGGATGATTTCCGAGGATTCGTTGCTGACGATGGTTTCGCGTTGCTTGTCCCAGAGGATCGGCACTGTGACACGGCCAGACACCTCGGGGTCCGCTTTGATATAGATGTCGCGGGCGAAAGGCAGGCCATATAACGTGTCGCCCGTGGCTCCGTCCCAATCCTTGTCAAAACTCCAACCGCCACCCAGCATGTCGGGATGCACAACGGAGATCGTGATATGATTGCTCAACCCTTTGAGGGCGCGGAAAATCAACGTGCGGTGAGCCCATGGGCAGGCATGGCTGACATAGAGATGATAGCGACCGCTCTCGGCGGGAAAGCCGCCGGTCCCTGACGGCCCAGCACTGCCATCGGCGGTAATCCAGTTGCGAAACCCGGCAGTCGAGCGGACGAACTTGCCGCCAGATGCCTTCGTATCATACCAATCGTCGTGCCATTCGCCGTGAACCAACTGGCCCATATTTACTCTCCTTCAGTCTATGTTCGCCTCAACATGGGGGCTGGGTCTGTGCAAGAAACCCTCCTCTGCGCGCAGGGTCTTATCGATCCGTGCACAGTGAGTTTCCGAAAAATGCTCAAATTAATAGTGCATTTTCCTTGACCTTACCGCTAATTCGCTCAGTTTCGATTTAATCGGTCTCGGGAGGACTGCAGATGTCGATGTTTTTGCCGCAAGAGGTTCGTGAAGGCTTGGAACTGGCCCGCAAAAAGGCGTTGCGCAAAGCGTCGCGCCTAAGGGTTCTCGCAGGCGACGAACAAATTCCGATCCTGCGATTTGGCGATACCGAGTTTGTTGTCGATATGGCCAATGCCCCCTCGTTGCGAGGTTTTGTCGATATCTACGATGGGGGCCGCCACCTCTATCAGGCGCTGATCTTGGCGAGCCATGAAGAGGGCGACGAGATGGTCTATGCCTTCAAACGCATGACCGCCACGGCGGAAAAGGCGGCGCTGGATTATGAGCGGGCCGAGGATGCGCCGGTTGCCCTGATCGGGCGTCCGGCGCTTTAGACTCGCTGCAATCTACTGCAAATCTTTGAACGCCTCTTGCAGCCGGGCAACCGCCTCGTGCACGCGCGCGCCCTGGGTCGCGAGGTTGAACCGCATCGAGAACTCGCCCCCGGCCCCGAATTCCGGCCCCGGACTGGGCGCAATACGGGCGTCTTTGCGGATGCGGCGGCTGATTTCTTCGAACTCCATCCCTGTGCCCGAAAAGTCGACCCAAGCCAGATAAGTGGATTGCAAGGGCATCGATGACACGCCGGGGATTGCGTTGATCGCGGCATCGAAGGTTTTGCGGTTACTGTCCAGATGCGCCATTTGCGCGTCCACCCATTCGGCCCCCTCGGGCGAATAGGCGGCGGTGACCATCTCGTAGCCCAAACGGTTCGCCTCGTAATTCAGCGCGGTCAGCCGCCCATTGACCTGGGCGCGCAAGGTCTCGTCTGGGATAATGAAGTTTCCGGTTTTCATGCCCGCGATGTTGAAGGTCTTGGACGAGGCGGTCAGCGTCACGGTGCGGTGGCGATACTCGGGCGCTGCCACATCCATCGGCACGAAGGTGTTGCCCGCGTAGACCAGATCGTGATGCACTTCGTCGGCCACGAGGATCAGGTCGTGCTTGTCGGCGAAGGCGGCGACTTGGCGCAGCTCGTCCACCGTCCAGACGCGGCCCGAGGGGTTTTGGGGCGAGCACCAGATCAGCAGCTTTTCCTTGCCGGTCAGGCGTGCCTCGGCATCCTCGAAGTCAATCACATAGGTGTCGCCGTCCCGCACCAAGGGGCTTTCGGTGGTGTTGCGCCCTGCGCGGGTCAGCTTCCGGCGAAACTCGTGGTAGACAGGCGAGAAGATCAGCGCGTGATCGCCCGGATCGGTCCATATGTCGATGCACAGTCCAATCGCGTTGCCGAGGCCTTGTGCCGTGATGATCCAATCGCCATCGATCTCCCAGCCGTGGCGGGTCTTCATCCACCAGCAGATAGCAGCATTATAGGTGGTGTAGTCGGTCCAGTAGCCAAAGACCCCGTGATCTGCGGCGCGGCGCACGGCCTCAATCACGCAAGGCGCTGTCTTATAGTCCGAATCCGCAGTCCACATGGCAAGCCCGTCATCGAGCGGCACATCAAACATGCGCGGCAGCACGTCCCATTTGGAGCTATTGGTGCCGCGGCGGTCGATGATGTCGTCAAAAGTCATGGGGATCCTCGTTTCGATGGTGGACGCAGGCTACGCGCGGGGGCGCTGAGTGCAAGGGCGGTTGCACCGATAGGCGGGCTCGCTTAAATCCCTCGCCATGACATTGCGACCGATCCTGATCCATCCCGACCCGCGCCTGAAAAAGGTGGCTGAGGCTGTGCCCGATATTTCCGACGAGATGCGGGTCTTGGCCGAAGACATGCTGGCCACGATGTATGCCGCGCCGGGCATTGGGCTTGCCGCGCCCCAGATCGGGCTAAGCCAACGCGTCATCGTGATGGACTGCATCAAGGAAGGCGAGGGTAAGCCCGAACCGGTGGTGATGGTGAACCCCAAGGTGATCTTGGAATCGGACGAGCGGAACGTTTATGAGGAAGGCTGCCTGTCGCTGCCGGAAATGTACGCGGATGTAGAGCGCCCAAGGGAGGTCAAAGTCAGCTGGCTGGGCCTTGATGGCGAGGTGCATGAGCGTGACTTCGACGGGCTTTGGGCGACTTGCGTGCAGCACGAGATTGACCACCTCGACGGGGTTTTGTTCATCGACTACTTGCGCCCGCTCAAGCGCCAGATGATCACCCGCAAGATGGTGAAGCTAAAGCGCGAGCGTGCGCGTGAGGACGGCTAGATGACCGTGCGCCCGATCTTGCACTGGCCTGACAAGCGGTTGGCGAGCGTGGCCGCTCCGGTCGGCAAGATCACCGACGAGGTGCGCGCGATCTGGGCCGATATGATCGACACTATGGAGGCCATGCCCGGCTGGGGTCTTGCCGCGCCGCAGATCGGTGTGATGCAGCGGCTCGCGGTGGTGGATGTGTCCGAACAGCGCGGTAAGGTCGTGCGTTTGGCGGACCCCGAGATCGTGCAAGCCAGCGCCGAGATGCAGAAAACCACCGAAGGTAGCCCTTGCTTGAAAGGTGTGTCTGCGAAGGTGGAACGCCCAACCTGGGTCGATGTCAGCTTTATCGACCATGTCGGGATCCGCGTGCGCCAGAAGTTTGAAGGCCTTTGGGCAGTCAGCGTGTTGCACCAGATCGACCATCTGAACGGCAAGCTCTACGTGGATAACCTGAGCCGCACGAAGCGCGAAATGTTGTTGAAGAAGTCCCTGAAAGCGAAGGCCTAGGCGGATGCGCGTTGTGTTCATGGGCACACCGGACTTTTCGGTCACAGCGCTTGAGGCCTTGGTCGCGGCGGGCCATGAGATCGCGTGCGTCTATACCCAACCGCCCCGGCCAGCGGGGCGCGGCAAGAAAGAACGCCCCTCACCCGTTCATGCGCGGGCAGAGTCGCTGGGCTTGCCGGTTCGTCACCCGAAATCCCTGAAAAGCGCAGAGGCCCAGGCCGAGTTTGCCGCGCTCAACGCGGATATCGCCGTGGTCGTCGCCTATGGCTTGATCCTGCCGCAAGCCGTGCTGGACGCGCCGTCGCTTGGGGGTCTGAACATTCACGCCTCTCTCCTCCCGCGTTGGCGCGGGGCGGCGCCGATCCACCGTGCGGTGATGGCTGGCGATTCGCAGACGGGCGTGTGCATCATGCAGATGGAAGCGGGCCTTGATACCGGGCCGGTTCTGCTGCGCGAGGCGATACGGATTGGGGCCGAGGACACGACCGCGATCCTGCACGACGCGCTGTCGGATATGGGGGCGCGGTTGATTGTCGAGGCTCTGTCGCGGATCGACGCGCTGTCGCCTGAGGTGCAGCCGGAGATCGGCGTGACCTATGCCGCCAAGATCGACAAGGCCGAGGCGCGGATCGATTGGACGGGCGATGCCGTCCAGATTGATCGCCAGATCCGAGGGCTTTCACCGTTTCCGGGGGCCTGGACGATGCTGGGGGCCAAACGCCTGAAGTTGCTCGGCAGCCGCCTGGCTAAGGGGCAGGGTGCACCCGGCGCGGTACTCGATGGCACGACAATCGCGTGCGGCGCGGGTGCAATCGAGGTCACCCGTGCCCAGATAGAGGGCAAGGCGGCGCAGGACGCACAGGTCTTCGCGGCCAGTGGCCAGCTCGCACCGGGCATCGTATTGGGAGACACCTAGATGGGCTTTTTCGCATTCTTTGGCGCGCTGATGATCGGCGGGATCGTGGGCTATTTGTCCGAAAAATGGGAGCTGACCCATAACGGCATTCTGCCCTCGATCATTATCGCGCTGGGCGGTGTGATCTTGTTGTTCATGGCGCGCGTGATGTTCAATCTCAGTTTTGGCTCGCCGGGCTTGGATGCGATCATCGGCGGGGCAGGCGCGCTGTTGTTGGTGCCGACAGAGGCCGCGAGCCGCCGCCGCCAACGCAAGTAGCTTACTGTGGTCCGTCGCGTGGCGGGCGCGGCTTGTACACGGGCAAGCCCCAGCCGAACAAGATTGATCCACCACGCAAGATAAATGTGACACCTGCGCATGCGGTCAGGGCCGTGAGCGGGTGCGGCAGGACCAAAGGGGCGACCAAAGCGGCCCCGGCCCCCGCGAAGGCAGCCGTTACGTAAAGCTCGCCCTTGATCAGCACCAGCGGCACCTCGTTGCACACCACATCGCGCATCAACCCGCCCATGCAGCCCGTCAGGACGCCCATGATCAGCGTCACCGCCGGACCCTGATCCATCGCCTGCGCCGCCGCAACGCCCGCTGAGACGGCCATCGCGAGGGCCAAAGCGTCGAGCCACAGGATGCTCTTGTAGCGGCTTTCCAACAGATGCGCGGTGAAGAACACGAGGATCGCTGCGGCGCAGGCGACGGCGATGTTGATCGGCTCGGCAATCCAGAACACCGGGTTCCGGTCGAGCAGCAGATCACGCACGGTGCCGCCGCCCACGGCCGTGAGGCAGGCGATGAACACAAAGCCGATGATGTCGAGTTGCGCGCGACTGGCGACCAGCGCGCCTGATAATGCGAAAACGAAGACGGCGGCGAGATCGAGCAGGGCTAGAACGCTCATTTTGAGGGCTTGAAGGGGGCCATGCCTGCGCGGGCGAGGGCATCTGCGCGCTCGTTCTCCGGATGACCCGCATGACCTTTAACCCATTCCCATGTGACGGCGTGGCGGGCCTGCGCCGCATCAAGGCGTTGCCATAATTCGGCGTTCTTGACGGGCTTCTTCGCAGCCGTTTTCCAGCCGTTTCGCTTCCAGCCATGGATCCAGCTTGTCACGCCGTTCTTCACGTATTGGCTGTCTGTGACGATGGTGATCTCGCTGGGCCGCGACAGGCTTTCGAGTGCATGGATTGCGGCCAGCAGTTCCATCCGGTTGTTGGTGGTGTCGGCCTCGCCGCCTTTCAGCTCACGCTCTTTGAGGACAGTGTCTCCATCGCGCGCGATCATCAACGTGCCCCAGCCACCGGGCCCCGGATTGCCGGAGCACGCCCCGTCGGTATAGGCGAACAGATCAGCCATGGTGGTGCTGCGCGTGGATCAGGATGAACGGCGCAACTTCGCCGGACAGGCCTGCTTCGGTGCCCGTATAGGTGTCGGCAATTGTGAAGCCTGCCTGGGTCAACATGTCGGTCAATTCCGCTTGCGTGTAATAGGCATAGAAACGCCCGATTTTGTCGCGATGTTCCCCCTCGCCCAGCTTGGTGCCGAGGAAGAACCACCCGCCCTCGGTCAGGGCGCGCGCAATGGCGCTCAGGTGGCGCGGCAGGTCGGCCTTGGGCGCATGAAGCAAGCTAAAGCTGGCCCAGATCGCATCATAAGCCGCCACCTCAGTCAGGTCATCGAAACTGGCAAGGCGGGCCGCAATGCCCTTGGATCGTGCGGTGTCGACAAATTCCTGGGTTGCATCGGTGGCCTCGACTGCGAAACCGTGCCGGAGCATCACTTCGGCATGCAAGCCCGGACCGCAGCCCAGATCGAGGATACGCGCGCCGGGGCTCAGGCGGCCCAGAAAAGCGCGCAAGCTGTCGGTCTGGGTTTGGTTCATGCCGAGCGCTTCGTATTTGGCGAACTGGGCGGCATAAACGGTCAGAGTTTGCGGATCGGCCATCAGATTATGATCACTCCGATGCAAATCACGACCAGCGCCGTCAGCAAGACACGCAAAGACATCCACCAAGGCGGCGCAAGGCCTTGCTTCCAAAACAAATAGTCGAGGCCGAGCAGTCCCAGATAGCCCGCGATCAGGTATGTCGCCGCCGCGTATGGCCCGCCCCCGGTGAAGAAGAACGCCCAAAGCGCCGGGATGGTCGACAGCGCGTAGCCGGTTGCTGCGACCGCGCCGTCCGCTTTGGTCGCGAACCCCCAAAGCACCCCGGACATGAAGCTGAGAATGATCGAGCCGTAGAACAGTTGGATATAAGGTCCCACAAAACGCGGCCCGAGCGTCTGGCTGCCCCATAACGCCATATCTGCCGACAGGACCGTCAATGCGCCCCAGGCAAACGGGATGACCCCGGCAAGGCCGAGGATCAGGGCGGAGCGTGGGATGGGCGTCGCAAACATGACGGATGTGTAACGCTTGGCGCTGGGCCGTAAAGGGGCGGGGGATAGTCTGAGGTGAGAATATGCAATTCTCGGGGGGGAGGTTTGGCCCCGTTGGTTCAGGCGCGCTCGAGCGCCAGCCGTCCTGCAAGTGCTGCAAACAGGGCCGCGAAGCTGCGGTTCAGCCAGCGCATCACGACCTCACTGCCCAGCACCCATGCGCGGGCTTGGGCCGCGAAGAGGCCGTAGAGCACGAACACCGCGAAGGTCATCACCATGAAGATCCCCCCCATCAAGGCCATCTCAAGGGTCGCGGTGGCCGCGTTCCCCGACAGGAACGGTGGCAGCAACGCGAGGAAGAAAATGCTCAGTTTCGGGTTCAGGATATTGATCAATGCACCGCGCCGGGCGATCCGAAGACCGTTCTCGGGCGTGCGGTTGGCATCAATGGCCAGCGCGCCGCCGGATGAAAGCGCCTGCCACGCCAGATACAGCAGATAGGCAACGCCCGCGAATTTCACGATGGTGAAGAGGACAGCGCTGGTGTGCAGGATCGCAGCAAGGCCGAGGGTGGCCGCCATAAGGTGCGGGACGATCCCAAAGGTGCAGCCAAGCGCTGCCCACAAGGCTGCCCGCCTGCCTTGTCCGAGGCCAAGCGCGAGGGTGTACAGGACACCCGTGCCGGGGGCGAGGACAACGACGAGGGCGGTGAGGAGGAACTGGGTGGAGATCATTCAGAGCATCCAATTCGGGACAAGGGACAATGCAACAGCTCTATTCAAGGCCGGGCGCAAACAGAAACTCTCCCTTAGGCATTGGGCCGGACCAATGCACATACTGAACGAGCGCTTGCGGCAAGCCTTGGTAGGTTAATCCTGCATCCGACGTGAAACCCGACCGCCCATAGACCGTTGGGTTGCCAACCAAGCCACATCCACGCGCACCGCTTTCGCGCATTTGCTGAAGCCCTTCTGCAATCAACGCCGTTCCGATGCCCTGCTTCTGCAAACTAGGCGTCACAGAGATAGGACCAAGGGCGACCCAGTCCAAAGTCTGACCGCCGATAGAGAGCGGGGAGAAGGCGATGTGTCCAACGATGGCTCCGTCCCGCTCGGCGATCAGCGACAACAACAGGTCGCCGTCCTCTCGCAATTGATCAAGGGCGGCTGCCTCGGAATTGTCACTAAATTCCATCGGCAAGAAAGCGGCATATGTCAGGGCGTGAAGGGTGGCGATGTCCTCGGCCGTCTCATGGCGGAACGTCAGCACTAGGCGGGCACCCTGAGCACCCGAGGCACCTTAAATTCCACGTTCTCGACCGCCGTCTCAACCAGCTCTTCTGCCACGTCGAACCGCGCATGGAACGCGTCAATGACCTCGCGGATCAGCACCTCGGGCGCGCTCGCCCCGGCGGTGATGCCGATGGAGCTGATGCCCTCCAGCGCGCGCCAATCAATGTCGCTGGCCCGCTGCACCAGTTGCGCATACCCACAGCCCGCCTTGCGCCCTACCTCGACCAGTCGCTTGGAGTTTGACGAGTTCGGCGCCCCGACCACCAGCATCGCATCGGCCTTGGGGGCCATTGCCTTGACGGCCTCCTGCCGGTTGGTGGTCGCGTAGCAGATGTCTTCTTTATGCGGGCCAACAATGGCTGGGAAACGGGTTTGCAGCGCCTCGACAATCTCGGCGGTGTCATCAACCGATAGGGTTGTCTGCGTGATGAAGGCCAGCGCTTCGGGGTCGCGCACCTCAAGTCCCGCAACATCTTCGGCGGTCTCGACCAGCAGGACCTCGCCCTCGGGCAACTGACCCATGGTGCCGACCGTCTCGGGGTGGCCCGCATGCCCGATCATGACCATCTGGAGGCCGCGCTCGGAATGACGCTCGGCCTCGATATGGACCTTGCTGACCAGCGGGCAGGTGGCATCGACGAAGACCATCTCGCGCGCCGCAGCCGCGGCGGGCACGGATTTTGGCACACCGTGGGCAGAGAAGATCACCGGGCGATCATCGGGGCACTCGTCCAGTTCCTTGACGAAAACCGCGCCCTTGTCGCGCAGGCTGTCGACCACGAATTTGTTATGCACGATCTCGTGGCGCACATAGACGGGCGCGCCCCATTTATCCAAAGCCATCTCGACGATTTTGATGGCACGGTCCACGCCTGCGCAGAAGCCACGAGGGGCGGCGAGATACAAGGTTAGCGGCGGTTTGGATGTCTGGGTCATGAATGTGCCTTTCGCGGCCAAACTTATGGCCTGTACTGCGCGTGGTCCAGTCGGTGTTTTGCCTCATCTGGTGGCGCTTTGGCACGGGTCACAAGATCAGCCATCGTCCTTTTGCGCCCTGCCGATCACCGCGCGCAGATCGTCCAGCTCGATGAAATTATCGGCCTGACGGCGCAACTCGTCTGAAATCATCGGAGGTTGCGATTTCATCGTCGAGACCACGGACACCCGCACGCCCTTGCGTTGCAGCGCAGCGATCAGCGGCTTGAAGTCGCCATCGCCGGAAAAGATCACCGCATGGTCCATGAACGGGGCCAGTTCCAGCGCGTCCACGGTCAGCTCGATATCCATATTGCCTTTGATTTTGCGACGCCCCTGCGCATCGGTATATTCGCGCGCCGGTTTGGTCACGAGGGAGAAGCCGTTGTAATTGAGCCAATCCACAAGGGGCCTGATCGGAGAATACTCGTCGTTCTCCAACAAAGCTGTGTAGTAGAACGCGCGCACGAGGCGTCCCCGGCGTGCAAACTCTTGGCGCAGCAACTTGTAGTCGATATCGAAGCTCAGGCCCTTGGCCGCAGAATAAAGGTTCGCGCCGTCAATGAAGAGCGCCAATCGGTCGTCTTTATAAAACATTTTGCTACTCGCCCTATCATACACCGCACTGTAAACGGGCCGCCAAAGCGGTTTGTGTGTCCAGGGTGATGCAAAAATAAGGAAGGATGCGGGTGGTGCAAGGGCAAAGAACGGCTCTCGTGGCATTAGGAGCCAATTTGCCGTCCTCACAGGGTACGCCGGTGCAAACGGTCCACGCTGCGATGGAGGACATTCGGGCGACGTTTTCCGGGGCGGTCGCAAGCCGTCTGTTTCGCTGTCCGGCTTTTCCAGCAGGTTCTGGCCCTGATTTTGTGAATGCCGCGATCCGGTTTGGGAGCGATTTGGACGCAAGCGGCGTTCTTGATGCCTTGCACAAGATCGAGGCAAAGCTCGGTCGTGTGCGCGGGGTGCGCTGGGCGTCTCGGGTCGTCGACTTGGACCTGTTGGCGCTTGGCGACCTGATCCAGCCGGATTTGGCGACGCAAACCGCTTGGCGTGACCTGCCCTTGGAGAAACAGATGGCAGACACACCTGACCGCTTGATCCTGCCGCACCCTAGAATGCAGGAGCGCGGATTTGTGTTGAAACCATTGGCTGATATTGCGCCCAACTGGACACATCCCATCCTTGGGGTCAGCGTCGCGCAGATGCTGGAGGCCCTTCCAAGCGCCGATACTGTAGATGTTGTGCCCTTATAACCTGCGCCCCTTGTCAATCCCTCATCAAGGTCGTATCTGGGGCTTTGGATTTCCGGTATCCGCCCCTTATGCAAACGGAGTAGCCCATGGCCCGTGTGACGGTTGAAGATTGCGTCGATAAAGTCCCCAACCGCTTCGAGCTGGTGATGCTTGCGTCGCATCGCGCGCGCGAGATCGCGTCTGGCAGCGCGCTGACGATTGATCGTGACAACGACAAGAACCCCGTTGTCAGCCTGCGCGAGATTGCGGAAGAAACGCAGTCAGCGGAAGGTTTGCGCGAGCGGATGATCGAAAGCCACCAGACCCAGATCGAGGTCGACGAGCCGGAAGAAGATGCCATGGCGCTTTTGATGGAATCGGGCAGCGCTGATCGTCCCGAGGATGATGCCGCTGCGGAAGAGAAAATGTTGCGCGCCCTGATGGAAGCTCAAGGCCAGGGCTAGGTCCTGACATGTGCGCCTTGATGGCCCGGGAAAGGGCGGGGCATGATCACGTCTGACGATCTTGCGACCCTCGTGCGCGCCTACAATCCGAATGCGGATTTCGAGAAGATTGCGGCGGCCTATGACTATGGCCGCCGGATGCATGATGGCCAGAAGCGCCACTCGGGCGAGCCTTATTTCACTCACCCCGTCGCCGTCGCCGCCCTGCTGACCGAACAGCGCCTTGATGATGCGTCGATCATCACAGCGCTCTTGCATGACACGCTGGAAGACACGCGCTCTACCTATAAAGAGCTGAATGATCTGTTCGGCGCGGATGTGGCGGAATTGGTCAATGGTGTTACCAACCTGACCAACCTGCAACTCAGCAGTCACGAGAACAAGCAGGCCGAAAACTTCCGCAAGCTGTTCATGGCCATGTCCAAGGACATGCGGGTGATCCTCGTCAAACTGGCCGACCGCCTGCACAACATGCGCACGATCCGACATATGCGCCCGGACAAGCAGATCAAGAAAGCGCGCGAGACGATGGATATCTACGCCCCGCTCGCTGGTCGGATGGGGATGCAGGGCGTGCGTGAGGAACTCGAAGACCTGTCGTTTCGGGTGCTGAACCCGGAAGGGCGTTCGTCGATCATGCGCCGTTTCGTGACGCTGCAACGCGAGACCGGAGATGTTCTGCGCAAGATTGCCGCCGATATCGAGACGGAGCTCGCCAAGAAGGGGATCGAGGCGAAGGTCTATGGACGCGCCAAGAAGCCCTATTCGATCTGGCGCAAGATGGAGGCGAAAGAACAGGCCTTCTCGCGCCTGTCGGATATCTACGGCTTTCGCGTCATCCCGGAGACCGAAGATGAATGCTACGCGGTGCTGGGGGCCGTTCACCAGCGCTGGCGTGCCGTGCCAGGTCGCTTCAAGGACTTTATCAGTCAGCCAAAATCAAATGGCTACCGTTCGATCCACACCACGGTGTCGGGGCGCGATGGCAAGCGTGTGGAGATCCAGATCCGCACCTCGCAGATGCATGATGTCGCGGAATCCGGCGTCGCGGCGCATTGGGCCTATAAGGACGGCGTGAAGGAAGAAAACCCCTTCGCGGTCGATCCCGGCGAGTGGATCAAGGCGCTGACCGACCGGATCGAGGATGGCGAGGATCACGGCGAGTTCCTCGAACACGTCAAGATGGAGATGTACACCGATCAGGTGTTCTGCTTCACGCCCAAAGGTGAAGTGGTCAAGCTGCCCAAAGGGGCGACGCCGCTGGACTACGCCTACGCGATCCACACGCGGATCGGCGACAGCTGTGTCGGCGCGAAGGTGGACGGGTTGCGCGTGCCGCTCTGGACCCGGCTGCGCAATGGCCAATCGGTCGAAATTATCACCGCAGACGGGCAGCGTCCGCAGGCAACCTGGATTGATATCGTCACCACCGGGCGGGCAAAATCCGCGATCCGGCGGTCTTTGCGCGAGGAAGACCGCGCGCGGTTCATCAAGCTGGGGCGTGAGCTAGCGCGCCAGGGGTTCGAGCATGTCGGCAAGCGCGTGACGGACAAAGCGCTTGCGACGGCGGCCAAGCAGCTCGATCTGGAGGGGGGCGAGGAATTGCTTGCGCGCATCGGCAGTGCTGAGATTGCGACGCGCAGGGTGCTCAGTGTGCTGTACCCCGATCTGACCGGGGCCGAGGGCGAAGAGATCGACGCAGATCGCGCGGTGCTTGGCCTTGACCCGGATCAGTATCTCGAGCGCGGCACCTGTTGCCAAGCGGTTCCGGGCGAGCGCATCGTCGGTATCACACAGCGCGGCAAGGGTGTCGTCGTGCATACCATCGACTGCGAAGCCCTGACGGCGGTCGAGGACGATATGGAGCGCTGGGTCGATCTGCACTGGCAAACCGGGCGTCACGCCGCCGCGCATCCTGTCAGCCTGAATGTGACAATCGGCAATGATCCAGGCGTGCTTGGGCGCATATGCACATTGATCGGCGAGCAACGTGCCAATATCAGTGATCTTGATTTCGTGGACACAAAGCCCGATTTCTACCGTCTTCTGCTGGTTGTAGAGGTGCGTGATGTCGAGCATCTGCACCGGGTGATGACCGCAGTGGAAGCGGATAGCGACGTGGCTGAATTGTCCCGCCATAATGGCCTTCTGTCCGCGTCTTAAGCAGGCGGGCGGGTTTGAAAGGAAGAAAGCTTGGTTTTCAAGCGTCGCGATCGGCGATCGGTTGGAAGACTGGTCAAAGAGAGCTTCTGGCCCAAAGGCGGCTGGGGGCGCGCGATTTCCTATGTCAAACACCGGCTGCGCAGGTTGCCTGATCCGCCGCACCGCATCGCGCGTGGGATCATGGCGGGCACGATTGCCAGCTTCACCCCCTTCTTTGGCTTTCACTTCGTCACGGCTGCGCTGATCGGATGGGTCATGCGCGGCAATCTTCTAGCGGCCATGCTGACCACGTTCATTGGCAACCCGCTGACGTTTCCGTTGATTGTGACGATCAACCTCCAACTTGGCACATGGCTGCTGGGCGCGCCCCCGGTGCAAGGCAAGCCGCACGGCGTTGTTGACAGCTTCGTCAGTGCGACGGGCGAGCTGTGGCATAATTTCCTAGCGATCTTC
Source organism: Dinoroseobacter sp. (assembly GCA_965279125.1). GTDB lineage: Bacteria > Pseudomonadota > Alphaproteobacteria > Rhodobacterales > Rhodobacteraceae > Dinoroseobacter. The sequence goes on along the minus strand of CBDIHL010000042.1, from coordinate 107,001 downwards.
ACCTCGGCGCAGGCCGATTGGGGCAATCTGTCGGTGTTCGGGCGCGAGGTGTTCTTGCCGTATCTTGTCGGGGGCATTTTGCCCGGCATCACTCTGGGCCTGATCTTCTACTACATTAGCGTGCCGCTGCTGGTGGCGTATCAGAATCGTCGCAAAGGGCGGCTCAAGGAAAAGCTTGCAGGCTTGCGCAGAAAATCGCAGGCAGCCGCTGACCCCGGCTCCGATCCGCGCTAGGTATGGCCTGACCCGCGTTGCGCAGGAGGCCCCGATGACGCAATTCCCCACCGCTCGCCCGCTTCGGCTTGGCGTGAACATTGACCACGTTGCAACCGTTCGTAATGCGCGCGGCGGGGCTGTGCCGGACCCGGTGCGCGCGGCAAAGCTGGCGGAAGCGGCCGGGGCTGACGGGATCACAGCGCATCTGCGCGAAGACCGCCGTCATATATCGGATGCAGATATCGAGGCGTTGATGGATGCGCTTACATTGCCTCTGAACTTCGAGATGGCCGCGACGGACGAGATGCAGGCGATTGCGCTGCGCCACAAGCCTCACGCGGTCTGCATCGTGCCCGAACGGCGCGAGGAGCGGACGACCGAAGGTGGCCTAGAGGTTGCGCGCGAAGAAAACAGGCTGGCCCATTTCATCGCCCCGATTGCGGAAGCGGGCTGTCGCGTGTCGATCTTCATTGCCGCCGATATGCGCCAGGTGGAGGCCGCGCACCGGATCGGCGCCGATATTATCGAGCTGCATGCCGGGGCCTATTGCGACGCGATTGCCGATGGCCATGAGGCTGAGGCGGCTGCCGAGTTGGCTAAGCTGACCGAGATGGCGACATTTGCCGATAGCCTCGGGCTGGAGGTCCATGCCGGGCACGGGATCACCTTCGAGAGTGTGTCGCCCATCGCGGCCCTGCCGGAGGTGGTCGAGCTGAACATCGGGCACTTCCTCATCGGTGAGGCGATTTTCCTCGGGCTGGAGCCTGCGATTGCGCAAATGCGCGGTCTGATGGATGCTGCGCGGGCATGATCTTGCATGTGGTGGCTTTGGCGCTGCGCGCGGATGGGCCAGAAGCTGAGCTAAAAGATGTGATGCAAGGCTTGGCTGATCTGCGCGCGTACCATGCTGGATGGCTTAGCTTCCAACATGGGCCGAACCTCGATGTCGAGCACCTTTCTGAACGCTATCGCTATGGGTTCTTGTGCGGCTTCTGCGACAGGTCGGCACTTGATCGCTACGCGGCTTATCCTCGACACAAAGCCATTGGCGCACGCTTGGTCTCGCTTTGTGAAGACGGACCGGGCAGTATCATGGTGATCGATCTGCAAACCGAAGGACTGATGCCATGAAAGCCCTGATCCTCACCTTTGCTGCGGCTGTGTTGGCCTTACCTGCAACCGCACAGGTCATGACGTCATGCGACCGGTGGGAAGCGCGTGCCGATAACCTTGCGGAACCTTGGGAAGATATGACGCGCACCTTCGCAAACGGGGCTGTGCGGATTGCGGTGCTGGACACTGTCGAGCCGGCTGCGGGCGCGATGCATCTAATGATCCTATCGCCACCCTACGCGGAACTGGGCGAGCGTCAGTGCCGCATGATCAGCGCGTCAGGTGTGGGCTTCTCTAGCATTTCGTTTGATGCGCTCACAGCTGCTTATGATCCGCAAACAGGCCTTGGCTTTGATGTGCCAGTGCGCATTTTTGATGCTGGGACGGCAGATTTCGTCGGGATGGGCCTTGGCTTTACCGTCAATCAGGCAAGCGGCGTGATCTCGGCCAAACTCTACCCGATTGACTAGGATTTGCGCCAGATGATCCTCGGCATCGGCACAGACCTCGCCAATATCGAGCGGATTGCGCGCACGCTTGAGCGGTTTGGCGACCGCTTCCGAAACCGCGTTTTCACCGATATCGAGCAGCAAAAAGCTGAGCGCCGCAAGGACACGGTCGGCACCTATGCCAAGCGCTGGGCGGCGAAGGAAGCGTGCTCTAAGGCGCTGGGCACGGGGTTGCGCATGGGGATTGCCTGGCGCGATATGTCGGTGATCAATCTGCGCACAGGCCAACCCACGATGGTGTTGACGGGATGGGCTGCCGAACGTCTGGCAACGATGACGCCAGAGGGGCACCGCACCGTTATTCATGTCAGCTTGACAGACGATCATCCTTGGGCCCAAGCCATGGTTGTGATCGAGGCTTTGCCGCTCACATCCGTGCGCGGCAGTTGACACTTCTTCTAGGCCTGCCCATGAAGCCCCGACAGGCCCGAGCGGTGGGCTAAAGCGTAAGGACATGATGATGGCGAGCAGCAAAGACGAAGGCGGATTTATCGAGACCGTCAAAACCGTTTTCTATGCGCTGTTGATCGCGGGTATCTTTCGCACGCTATTCTTTCAGCCGTTCTGGATTCCGTCGGGATCGATGAAGGACACGTTGCTGGTGGGCGACTTCCTGTTCGTGAACAAAATGGCCTATGGTTATTCGGCGCATTCCTGCCCGTTCTCCCTTTGCCCGATCTCGGGCCGCTTGTTCGGGTCTGAGCCTGAGCGCGGCGATATCGTCGTCTTTCGCCACCCGGTGAACGGGTCCGACTTCATCAAGCGCGTCGTGGGCCTGCCCGGCGACACGATCCAGTTTCGCGGCGGCGCGATGATCCTGAACGGCACGCCCGTCGAGGTGACGCCAGACGGCGTGTTCCAAGAAACGTTCGAGCGCCAAGGCCCGCTTGGCACTTTCCCACGGTGTGACAATGCACCCGTGGGCGAGGGCGGCATCTGCACCAAGGAAAAGTTCATCGAGACCTTTCCAAGCGGGCGCAGCCATTCGATCCTGAATATTGAAAACAGCTTTGCCGACACCACGCGCGAATTCACTGTCGAGCCGGGTCACTTCTTCTTCGTGGGTGACAACCGCGACAACAGCCAGGATTCGCGCTTTGCCCAAGCCTCGGGCGGTGTCGGTCAGGTGCCGTTTGAGAACCTGATCGGACGCGCGGACCGGGTAATGTTTTCCTCCGCGGGCCGCCGCATGGTCTATTTCTGGACATGGCGCGGCGACCGCTTCTTCAAGGCGCTTGAATGAAGCTGGGACGCGAGCTTGAGGGGTTTTGTGACCGGCTCGGCCACCATTTTGCGACGCCTGATCTGCTGATCCAAGCCCTGACCCACCCGTCGATGTCCTCGGCGGCGCGCGGGCAGAACCAACGCCTCGAATTCCTCGGCGACCGGGTGCTGAACCTGACAATTGCCGAGGCGCTTTACCGAGATGATGCGGCGGCCTCCGAAGGCACGCTTGCCCCGCGCTACAACGCGCTTGTGCGCAAGGAAACCTGCGCCGAGATCGCGCGCGAAATTGACCTAGGCGAAGTCCTCAAGCTGGGCCGCTCGGAAATGCAATCGGGTGGGCGGCGCAAGGCGGCTTTGCTGGGCGATGCGATGGAAGCGGTCATCGCGGCGGTTTACTTGGATGCTGGCCCTGAGGTTGCGCGCGATACGGTGTTGCGGCTGTGGGGCGACCGGATCGGCAAGGCCGAGGCGCATGTGATGAACGCCAAATCTGACCTGCAAGAATGGGCGCAAGCCCGCGGGATGAGCACACCAAGTTATGCCGAGGTCAGCCGCGAAGGCCCGCCCCATATGCCGCGCTTTGTGATTGAGGTGGCGTTGGATGATGGTCAAAAGGCCCGCGCGGAGGCCGGAAGCAAGCGGCAGGCCGAACAGGATGCAGCCGCGATGCTGCTAGAGAAGGTAAGAGCCGATGACTGAGACAACACGCGCCGGGTTTGTGGCCCTGATCGGCGAGCCGAATGCGGGCAAGTCGACGCTGACCAATGCGATGGTGGGGGCCAAGGTGTCCATCGTCACCCACAAGGTGCAAACAACGCGCGCGCGCATTCGCGGTGTGGCACTCGATGGCAACGCGCAGCTGGTGTTCGTGGACACGCCGGGTCTGTTCAAGCCGCGCCGACGGCTCGACCGCGCGATGGTGGCTGCTGCGTGGAGCGGAGCATCGGACGCCGATGTTGTGGTGCTGCTGGTTGAAGCGCATCGCGGCATGACCGAAGGCGTCAAGGCGATCCTTGAAGCGCTGCCCGAGCACACGCGCCCGTCGCAGACGGTGGCGCTGGCGATCAACAAGATCGACCGCGTGAAAGCCGAGCGCTTGTTGCAACTGACCCAAGAGCTGAACGAGGCCTTCCCGTTCGTCGAGACCTTTATGATCTCGGCCGAAAAAGGCCACGGGGTTGCGGCGCTGAAGACGTGGCTGGGCGCGGCGTTGCCTGAGGGTCCGTGGCTGTATCCCGAGGACCAGATCGCGGACCTGCCCCTGCGCATGATCGCCGCCGAGATGACGCGCGAGAAGCTGACCCTGCGCTTGCACCAGGAGCTGCCCTATCAGCTGACGGTCGAGACGGAGAAGTGGGAAGAAAAGAAGGACGGCTCGGCCAAGGTGGACCAGATCATCTACGTGATGCGCGACGGCCATAAGGGCATCGTGCTGGGCAACAAAGGCGAGACGATCAAGGCGATCTCTCAGGCCGCCCGCGCTGATATGGCCGAGCTTCTCGGCCGTACCGTGCATCTGTTTCTACAGGTCAAAGTCCGGCCCGGTTGGCTGGAGGAATCCGAGCGTTATTCCGAGATCGGCCTGAACTTCAAGGACGGCAACGCATAGCATGGCGCGGCTAGCGAGCGGGCTCTGGGTCTCGGCCTATTTGGCGCGCCTGCAAGCCGAGGCGATCCCGGTCTACGTGACCTCCAAGGGCGACGCGACGGCGGGGGCGGTGCTGGTGAAACTGGCGACGCTGGACGGGAAAGCGGTGGTTTGGCAGCGCAGCTACGATTTGATGACAGGTGACCGGGTTTGGGTCGTGCTGGCCGAGGGGGGCGAGCGTGACGTGGACGAAGTCGTTGCACGCCAACGCGGCATGGACCCGGACCTCTGGGTGATCGAAGTCGAAAGCCGCGATGGCACGACCCTACTGGATCAGCCGGGTTTGGCCGATTGAAGCTTTGCGAGCAGCTTGCCGAGCCCCCATAGCAAGTAGCCCGCGACGGCGAAGGCCGCGAGAAATTGCAGCAGGCTGATGATGAGGCCGCCCCAGCCCAACTCGTCCAGATTGACGAAGAAGTAAGGGTAAGTGCCATCCACCATGCCACGCGCGACTGCATAAACTGCATAGATCGCGGGCCAGATCAGCCATGTCAGCGGCGCGGTCACGCCCAGCGGGGCCTTTGGCGCGAAGAGAACCCACCACGCAAAGGTCAGCGCGGGCACAGCCGTATGCAGGGCGAAATCGACCGGAACCTCTAGCCCGCTCAGATCAGCAAACCGTGCGAGCAGCAGGTGATAGACCACCCCAACGATGCAGATCGAAAGGGTCATGCCGGCCAGCCGGGACGCCGATTGCGGACGCCGCGCGACATGGGCGATCAGCAGAACCGCCACCAAGGCGTTGGTCAGGATCGTGAAGAACCGCCCAATCTCCCACAGGGCCGCGCCGTAGCTGGTGGCGTCCTCGGTCGCCGTCAAATGCACCCGCACGATAAGGGCGAGGGTGGCCATCACGGCAATCGCCAGCGCCAAAGCGGTGCCAAATTTGGACTGTTGCATGCGAGGCCTCCGTTTGCTCGCCCGACCCTGCACCGCCCCCGCGATATGGACAAGCCCGCGCGGCCATGCAGGATGCAACGTCATGGAATGGCGCGAAGTCGGCGTGCTCTTGAGCGTGCGAAAGCATGGCGAGACCGCCGCGATCATCGAGGTTTTGACCCAGACCCACGGACGCCATCTCGGCATGGTCCGAGGCGGCACCTCGCGCAAAATCGCGCCGATCTTGCAGCCGGGCGCGCAGTTGGATCTGACATGGCGGGCGCGGCTTCAGGATCACCTCGGCGCGTTCACGGTCGAGCCTGTGCAATCGCGCGCCGCTGCCGTGATGGGCGATCCGCTGGCGCTTGCTGGCCTGAACGCGATCCTGTCACTGGCGAGCTTCGCGTTGCCCGAACGGGAGGTTCTGCCCGACACGTATGCCCGCACGGTCGAGCTACTGGATGCGCTGGTCGCAGGCGCGGGCTGGTTGCCGCGTTACGTAGTGTGGGAATTGGCGTTGCTGGAAGCGCTCGGCTTCGGCCTTGATCTGTCGCGTTGTGCGGTCAGTGGGGGCAAGGATGGGCTGGCCTATGTGTCGCCTCGAACCGGGCGAGCGGTCAGTTCAGCTGAGGCGGGGGAGTGGGCGGACAGGTTGTTGCCGCTGCCTGCGCCGCTGATCTTGGGAACGCCCATGAGCATCGAGGATGTGCGCACAGGGCTGGCGCTGAGCGGGCATTTCCTGACGCATCACCTCGCAACCAGCCTTGGCGACAAGCCGTTGCCCCCGGCGCGGCAACGGTTTCTGGATCGGCTCGCGCGCGCCTAGTTTGCGCGAAACACCATCTCGCGCCCGTAGTCATTGGACAGGATCATCACCGGGCCTGAGACCTCGGCGAGTGTCATCTGCTCCAGCGCCGTTAGGTAAGCCCCCTCCGCCGCCAAGTCCGGGCAGGCTAGCTTCGTGGCGGCAATCGCGCTGATCTCGATCCACGGATAGGGCACGGATTGCTGCGCGCGGAAGCTGTTGCACGGCGCTTGGCCGAAGACCGCGCCATCCGCGCCGAACTCCAGCGTGGCCGAGGCTTCGAAGGCCGCGCCGTCTAGCTCGGTTAATCGCCACACGGCATCCGCGCCGCCATAGCCGGTGATCGTCTCATCGGCGAAATAGCTGGCGATCAGCGCAGGAATAGCGAGCAGGGCGTCCCACATGGCCTACTTTTGGCCCCCTGTTTTCAACACGACCTCGGCAGAGGCAAGCACCGCGTCCTTGGGCGAGATGAAGTCGATCCCCATGATTTGGCGTGCTTTGGCGTTCGATACGACGGGGGCGATGCCAAGCTGCGGGACGACCGTTCGGATTTCCTTGTCGAAGAGCGCCAGCACCTTGATCAGCCAGTTCGGGGCTTGGCGGGTGACGATCTTGCGGGTCGGATAAGCCTCTTTCAGCGTTTTCGCGACATCGACGAACCACAAGAACCCGTTGGTGGCGAGGAAGCGTTGGCCGCCGGTTTGCTCAGGCATCTCCAGCGCTTTGACATGCATGGTGGCGACGTCGCGCACATCCACGATGGGCAAGCCAAAGCGCGGCAAGGCGGGGTCTTTGGCCGCCAAGACACGCTCGATAATGCTGACGGAGGTGCCGAACTTGTCATCGAGCGGGGGCCCGAGCACGAGGACGGGGTTGATCGTGGTCAGGTTGATCTCGGGCGCGTCCTTGGCGACGTAATCCCAGGCCGCGCGCTCGGCCAGGGTTTTGGATTTGCCGTAGGGGTTCATCGTGGCATGGGTCAGGTCTGACCAATCGCCCTCGTCGAAACTGGCTTTGCCTGCGGGCAGATCGCCCGTCATCACTGCGACCGCGGAGGAGGTCAGGATCACGCGGTTGATGCCGTTGGCCTTGGCGGCTTTCAGCGCGCGCAAGGTGCCATCAACGGCGGGGCGGATCAGATCGTCTTCGTTCTCGGGCTGGGCGAGCGGGAAAGGCGAGGCCGTGTGCATCAGCACCTCGACACCTTGCAGCGCGGTGGTCCAGCCGTCGTCCGAGCCCAGATCGAGGGTGACGAACAGCAGGCGGTTCTGCCAATCGTCGCCTTCTAGGCCTGAGGCAACCGCGGCGCGCACCTCGTCTTGACGCTTGGGGCTGCGCACCGATCCGATGACGGTGTGGCCCCCTTGCAGCAATTGCAGGATGACGTGCTTTGCGATGAAGCCGGAGGCTCCGGTGACGAGGACGCGGGCCATGGGGCCTCCGGTTATAAGTGAACTGTTGGGTTTAGGTTGGTGCGTTTGTGGCGCGCTTCAAGGGTGCAGACGGTGTTATCTGAATTCCGCCTCGTCACGGTCCAGAACGAACCGCTCAAACAAGGGATCGGTGATCCGCCGCTCGCCATCGAAATTGTCCACGAGGCCGTCGCGTTCCAACTTGCGGATCAGTGACTGGCGGCTTTGCGGGGTAGGCGCGGGCTTGCCGGTCAGCGCCTCGTACCGCGCGGCGCCGGCTTGGCCGGTGATCTGGGCGGTGCGCTCGGCAATCAGGCGGGCCCAGATGCGGTGGGTGGCCTTCAGGTCAGTGATCCAGAGCCGGTCGAAGTCGAGTGTCGCGGCGAGGGCGGCTTCGGCTCCGACCATCGCCTCCGCCTCTGTCAGGTGGCGCTGGGTGCCGAGGGTGACGAGCCATGTGCGAAAGATCATCGGATTGCGCCCGAACCGCGTGAAGAAGGTGTGGGCGATATCCGGGTCCAGTTTGCGGTGGAAGGTCTGGGCGAAGACGTCGAGTTGGTGGGTGACGAATTCGTCGGTCAGCTCGGGCAGGCTGATCGGCGTGGCGAACCTGAAGAACGGCGCGTCGCGGGCGGAGAAGACCTGTTGCAAGCGGTTTTGCGACGACCCGGTGAACAGGCTGCGCAACCCGTCCTTGCGGGTGTCGAGGCTGGTTCTGAGGGCGGCCATCAGGTCCTTGGCGTCGGGCGCGGCGGCGATTTCCTGGAACTCGTCGAGCAGCAGGAGGGTTGGCCGTTTGGGATTGGAGAGGCGGTCTAGATAGCTGTCGAGCAGGGTGAGGCGCGTGGTGAAGTCCTCGGTTGAGGCGTCGGTGCTGCTAAGGTCCAACTCGACCGCCGTGCCTTTCGGACCTTCCAGCCGCACTTTGGACGGCACTGCCCCGCCGATGAACTGCGCGGCGCGCTGGGCCAGCGTCTTGGGCGACAGCGCCTCATGGAGCGCATAGAGCAGCGCGTTGAGCGGCGAGGGGCTGGCCCAGAAGCTGGCATAGACGACCTTGTGACGGTATTTGCCTTCCGCATGCGCGCCCAGATCATAGAGCAGGAATTGCGTCTTGCCGGTGCGGCGCGGGCCAAACAGGCTAAGCGCCGAGCCGGGGCCTTGGGTGAGGCCTACGAAGATGTCATGGGTGAACGCGGTGCGGGGGTAGTGCCAGATATCGTGCGACATGAGCCATGATTAGTCGCGTATGGCTAATTAGTCAAGCGCGGCTAATCATGGCTTATTGGGGCTAACCTAGCAAGCGGCGTGCTATAACTTGAGCCTGGATTTCGGCGGCACCCTCAAAGATATTCAGGATCCGCGCATCGCACAAAATCCGGCTGATCTTGTACTCCAACGCGAAGCCGTTGCCCCCGTGGATCTGCAATCCGTTATCGGCCGCCGCCCACGCCACACGCGCCCCCAGCAGCTTGGCCATCCCAGCTTCCAAATCACAGCGACGCCCATCGTCCTTCTCGGCAGCGCTGAAATAGGTCAACTGACGCGCAACCATGATCTCGACCGCCATCATCGCCAGCTTGCTCGCCACACGCGGGAACGCGATCAGGGGCTTGCCGAATTGCTTGCGATCTTGGGCGTATTTCATCCCCTCATCGAGCGCGCTTTGGGCCACGCCAATCGCGCGGGCGGCGGTCTGGATGCGCGCACTCTCGAACGTCTCCATCAGCTGCTTGAAGCCTTTGCCTTCCTCGCCGCCCAGCAGGTTCTCGCCCTTCACCTTAAAGTCGTCGAAGTTGAGGGTGTATTCCTTCATGCCGCGATAGCCGAGAACCTCGATCTCGCCGCCGGAGATACCGGGATCCTGCCAAGGCTCGGCATCCGTGCCGGGGGTCTTTTCGGCTAAAAACATCGACAGACCCTTGTGGTCGGTCGTGTCCGGCACGGTGCGCGCGAGCACGGTCATCACATGGGTGCGCGCGGCGTGGGTGATCCACGTCTTGTTCCCGTTCAGAACCCAATCGTCGCCCTCCTGGGTGGCCTTCGTGCGCAATGCGCCGAGGTCCGATCCGGTGTTAGGTTCGGTGAACACGGCCGTGGGCAAGGTCTCGGCACTCGCCAGCTTCGGCAGCCACTTTTGCTTCTGCTCTTCGGTGCCACCGCAAATGATCAACTCAGCCGCGATCTCGGACCGGGTGCCGAGGCTGCCAACGCCGATATAGCCGCGCGACAGCTCTTCCGACACCACGCACATCGACGCCTTGGAAAGCCCAAACCCGCCATATTCCTCGGGGATCGTCAGGCCGAACACGCCCATCTCGGCGAGCTCGTCGATGATTTCCATCGGGATCAGCTCGTCTTTCAGGTGCCAGTCATGGGCGAACGGTTCCACCTTCTCGACGGAGAAGCGGCGGAACTGTTCGCGGATCATCTCCAGCTCGTCATCAAGGCCAGTGGCGCCCACGGTCACCTCGGCGGCGCGTTCCTGCATCAACTCGACCAGACGCACACGCGCGGCTTGGGTGTTGCCGGATTGCGTGAGGGTCATGATCGCGGGGCTCATCATGGCGCGTTGGTCGTCTTGGATAAGGCCCAGATCTTGCAGGCGCACCATCTCGCCCTGGTTCATCTGGATGCCGCCGTAAAGCTGCCAGAGGTACTCGCCAAACGCGATCTGGTGGATCAGGGCTTCGACCTCGCCGAACTTACCATCCGCAGTCAGACGCTCGGCCCAAGCCTGCATTTGGCGCAGCGATTCCACATACGTGGCCAGCCATGCCAGGCCGTGGGCGGCGGTCTGGTGCGCTTCCATCAAGGCCCCGGACACACGGTCGCCGGACGAGACAGTCGCGCGCACTTTGGCTTTCGCGGTTTCAAGCAGCGCCTCGACAGGCGGGACGGCGGCGGAAGTCAGAATTAGCAGGTCGTCGAGCAGCACGGGGGCGGTTTCGGTCATGCTTACATCTTGTCCATCATGGGCCATCGTCGTCTCCATCACTCTATCTCTGGGGTCGGTTCTTGGTTTAGCACTTTGCAGGTGCAGCGCAAGAAAAATTCGCGAGCGCAGCATTTCTCGTATCAATATGTCTTGGGTGTAGATTTGGGTTTGGCGAAGGCAAGGGCGCAATGCGCTCTTTTTCCACCTTTTATTCCGCGAGGGCGAGGCCTAGGACGATATGGAACGGGTTCACCGGAAAGGTGCCGCAGTGACCGACCTAGTCTTCGATCTTACGCCGATCCTTCTTGCGACCGCCCTTGGCATCACGCTCATGGCCGGGATCATCAAGGGGGCGGTGGGATTCGCAATGCCCTTGGTGATGGTGTCGGGCCTCAGCTCGATCATGGACCCAAAACTGGCGTTGGCGGCGCTGATCTTCCCGGTGGTCGTGTCCAACGGCTGGCAGACTTTCCGGCAAGGCGTCGGGCCAGCATGGGAGGCGGTGAAGGAATTTCGCCGCTACCTGATCATCGTCTGCATCACGATTTTCTTGGCGGCGCAGACGGTGAACTTGATCCCCGACAAGGTGTTCTATGCGGTCCTCGGCGTGCCAGTTGTCGGGCTGTCGCTTTTGCAATTGCTGGGGCTAAAACTGCAGATCAAACCTGAGCACCGCAACCGCACCGAATGGGGCATTGGCCTGATCTCTGGCGTTTTGGGCGGGATTGCTGGCACTTGGGGGCCGACAACGGTGCTGTACCTGATGGCGATCAACACCCCGAAGGCCAAGCAGATGGTGGTTCAGGGCGTGATCTACGGGCTTGGCTCGGTCACGCTGTTGTTTGCGCATCTGCAATCAGGGATCCTCAACCGCGAGACGGTTCCTCTGTCGGCGCTGTTGCTTATCCCGGCGGGCATTGGCATGTGGATCGGCTTTCGCATTCAGGACCGAATGGATCAGGCGCTGTTTCGAAAGGTGACCTTGGTCGTCCTCGTGATTGCGGGGCTGAACCTGATCCGCAAAGCGTTCGTCTAGGGTCAGGACCCTAGCGCCCACTGATATCGTTCTGCGACACGGCAACGGTCTTTAGAATCGCGAAACAGGCGGTGCCTTCGGTCAGCTCCAGCGCTTTGGCCGAGCGATTTGTGACCTGCGCGAGCACCAGATCGTCGCCGACCCGCAGCTGTACAAGTTTATCGGGGCCGAGGCCTTCGGTGATGCGTGCGACTGTTGCAGGCAGGATGTTGAGCGCGGACAGACCTGTAGGTCGCGCGCGCGACAAGAGTACATCATTGGCATGGACCCGGATGCGCAGATTGCGCTTGGGGGCGGCTGCGATTTCCGGCACCCAAAGCGTTCCGCCTGACACCGAAAGCTCGCTCAGGCCATCGGCGGATTTGCCGGTCATGTGCGCGGGCAGCAAAGCGCCGATCGCGCCACTGCCCAACGTGGATGCACTTGCCGGATCGCACAGGATGTCTTCGGCGGGGCCGGATTGCAAAACCTTGCCCCCCTTCATCAGCACGAGCGTTGTCGCCAGTCGGATCACCTCGTCCAGCGCGTGGCTGACATAGACGATGGGGATTTCGGCCTCGTCGCGGATGCGCTCCAGAAACGGCAAGATCTCAGCCTTGCGGTCCCCATCAAGGGCGGCGAGGGGTTCGTCCATCAGCAAAAGACGCGGGGCCGATAAAAGTGCGCGGGCAATCCCGACACGGGCTTTCTCGCCGCCGGACAGGGAGGCGATGCGGCGCTCCAGCAAATCGTGGAGGCCGAGCAACTCGACCATCTGCGCTTGGCGTGTGCTGTCGCGTGGCTGCCCGCGCGCCCAGCGTCCGTAATCGAGGTTCTTGGCCACGTTCATATGCGGGAACAGGCGGTAATCCTGAAACACATAGCCCACGGCACGGTCTCGGGGGGGGCGCCACGCACCTGATGCGGTGTCCATGAGCGCGCCTTTGCCGAGCACGATCCGCCCTTCGTCGGGGCGCAGCAGCCCTGCAATGGCGTTGACGATGGTTGTCTTGCCGGACCCTGACGGCCCGATCAGCCCGGTGATGCCCATGGGGGCTTCGAACGCGGCATCGAGTTGGAAATCCGCAAAGTGGTGCTTGATCTGGACCGACAGGCTCATTTCCCGGCCACCCGTTTGGCGGCCCGGCGCGCGAAGACCTCAGACAAGGCCAACGCGCCCATGGCGATTACGACCGATATGATGACGAGGCGCAGTGCTGCGCTCTCGCCGCCCGGCACTTGCAGGAACGCGTAGATCGCGGAGGGCAGGGTTTGGGTTTGGCCGGGGATGTTGGACACGAAGGTGATCGTTGCCCCGAACTCGCCCATGGCCTTGGCAAAGGCGAGGATGGTCCCTGCAACAAGGCCCGGCAGGATCAGGGGCAAGGTAATCGTGAAGAAGATGATCAAGCGAGGTGCGCCGAGGGTCGCGGCGGCCTCTTCGAGCTTGGGATCGACGGCCTCAATCGCGAGGCGCATCGCGCGCACCATCAAGGGAAAGGCCATGATCGCGGCGGCGAGCGCGGCCCCGGTCCATTGAAAGGCGATGGTGATCCCGAATTGATCCAGGAACTGGCCGAGCGGGCCACGCCGCCCGAACGCACTCAGCAGCAGATAGCCCGTCACAACTGGGGGCAGGATCAGGGGCAAATGGATGAGGCCATTCAGCAATGTCTTGCCCGGAAAGCGCCACCGCGCCAGCGCAAAGGCGGTAAGCAAGCCCAAGGGAAGGCTCGCCAGCGTTGCCCAGAAGGAGACTTGCAGCGACAGGCGCACAGCCTCCCATTCGGCGGGTCCGAGGGTAAGCCAGCTCATTTGAAGCCCTGAGCGTCGAAAATGGCGCGCGCCTCGTCCGATTGCAGAAAGGTATGAAATGCGCGCGCCCGAATGTTGTCGCTGACCAGCGCGAGGAGGATTTCGATGGGCGGGTGGCTGGAATCAGGGAACCGTGCAAGCACCTCGACGCGCGGTTCGGCCATTGCATCGGTGGCGTAGACGATCCCAAGCGGGGTCTCGCCTCGCGCGACAAGGGCAAGGGCCGCGCGCACGTTGTCGGTTTGGGCGACGGATGGGGCGATCAGATCCCAAAGCCCCAGATGGCTCAGCGCCGCTTTGCCGTATTGGCCCGCGGGCACAGCATCCACAAGCGCCATCGCCAGCCGGTCAGGGCCAAGGCGCGCGGTTATGGCGTCCGCTTCAAGCGGCAAGGCACCCGCACCCTTCGGCCCGATCAGCACCAGCGTGTTGCCAAGCAACGGAACCTCGCTGCCGGACAGGACCAGCTCGCGCGAGCTAAGCCATGCCATCCAGTCGGTATTGGCGGTGATCACCATATCGGCAGGCGCACCTTGGTCGATCTGACGCGCCAGCGCCGAGCTGCCCGCATAGACCAGAACAGGTGCGGGATTGCCGCGCAGCGCCCAGACAGTTGCCACGTCGTCGAGCGCAGTTTTCAAGCTGGAGGCCGCGAAGACCACCGCACCCTGCGCGGTGGCAGGTGCGGCGGTGAAAAGAGCGAAACAGATCACAAGGGCACGGAGCATGACGCGAGCATAGCCGTCCCCTGTGCCGCGCACCATGCGACCTTATCCTTATCCGATGGCTGCGGCCTTCACGTCTTCGTCGATGTAAGGCACGTATTGCGCGAAGTTCTCGGCGAACATCTCGACCAGCTTCTCGGCTTGCGCGTCATAGGCGTCCGGGTCCGCCCAGGTGCCGCGCGGGTCCAGAAGGCGGCTGTCGACGTCATGCACCTGCACCGGCACATCGAAGCCGAAGAACGGATCCTTGCGGAAGGTGACGTTATGCAACGAGCCGTCCAGGGCAGCGGTCAGCAAACCACGTGTCGCTTTGATCGGCATCCGCTCGCCCGTGCCATAAGCGCCGCCGGTCCAGCCGGTATTCACCAGCCAGCACGTGGCCCCATGCTTGGCGATCTTGTCACGCAGCAGGTTGCCGTAGACCTCCGGGCGGCGTGGCATGAAAGGCGCCCCGAAGCAGGTGGAAAATGTCGGCTCGGGCTCGGTCACGCCGCGCTCGGTTCCCGCCACTTTGGAGGTGAAGCCCGACAGGAAGTGATACATCGCCTGCGCCGGGGTCAGTCGTGCGATGGGGGGCAGCACGCCGAACGCATCGCAGGTCAGCATGATGATATTCTTGGGGTGCCCGCCCAAAGCGGTGTCGGACGCGTTGGCGATATAGTTCAGCGGATAAGCGCAGCGCATATTGGCGGTCAGGCTGTCATCCTCGAAGTCCAGCTCAAGCGTTTCTTCATCGTAAACCATGTTCTCGATGACCGTGCCGAACATCTTGGTGGTGGCGTAGATCTCAGGCTCGGCCTTGGGCGACAGATTGATGGTCTTGGCGTAGCAACCGCCTTCAAAGTTGAAGATGCCACGGTCGGACCAGCCATGCTCGTCATCGCCGATCAGGATGCGGTTGGGGTCAGCGGACAGGGTGGTTTTGCCGGTGCCCGACAGACCGAAGAACACGGCGGCGTCGACCGGGTTGCCGATGGCGTGGTTGGCCGAGCAGTGCATCGCCATGACGCCCTTGCCGGGCAGGATGTAGTTGAGCAGCGTAAAGACGCTCTTCTTGTTCTCGCCCGCGTATTCCGTGCCGCCGATCAGGATCAGCTTCTTGTCGAAGTTCAGCGCGATGACCGTGTCCGAGCGGCAATCGTGACGCGTTGGGTCGGCTTTAAAGCTGGGGCAGTTCACGATGGTGAACTCAGGCACGAAGGTCTCCAGTTCATCATGCTCGGGGCGACGCAGCATGTGGCGGATAAAGAGGCCGTGCCATGCAAGTTCAGTCACCATGCGCACATCGAGGCGCAAGGCGGGGTCCGCGCCGCCGAACAGGTCCTGGACGTAGTAATCCTTGCCCTTCATGTGGGCGAGCATGTCCTCGTGCAGGCGGTCAAAACCCTCGGGCGACATCTCGGCGTTGTTTTCCCACCAGATCGTGTCCTCGGTGGTCGGGCTTTTGACGACGTGTTTGTCTTTGGGGGAGCGGCCCGTGAACTTGCCCGTGGTGCACAAAAATGCGCCGCCATTTCCCAAGCGCCCTTCGCCGTTTTCCAATGCCTTCTCGATCAATTGCGGGTCGAGCAGGTTGTAATAGACGGATCCAAGGCCTTCGAACCCCTGTTGGTCCAAGGTTTGCGATGGGTTCACCCGTCCTGTGATCATGGAAAGCTCCTGAGCTTTGTGGCCGCCGGGGAGCGGTCCTTGTGTGTGATGCACGTCCCGTCATTTTGGGGCGATGCGACGCGTCTTGACCCGGCTATAGCATGGCACTTGCGGGGTGAAACAGGACGGTTGGGCGCAGTTAGCGCAATCACACGAGGCGATAGCGCCACCAACTCGCGAAATATTCGGAGCGTTAAGGCATTGTTAGGCGCAATAGCGTGTCGTGGACGCCTCGCCATAGACTGATTCGCAAGTTAAGGATTGATTCTTCGCCGCCTAAACAACACAATAACGAAAAAAATAAGGCAGGCTGTAGCAGTACAAGGAACTTCGCCCATGTCGCGGATCGCACTGGTTGATGATGACCGGAATATCCTCACGTCCGTATCTATTACGCTAGAAGCCGAAGGCTTTGACGTTGAGACCTATAATGACGGGCAGTCCGCTTTGGACGCCTTTAACCGCCGTATGCCGGAGCTGGGTGTTTTTGACATCAAGATGCCGCGTATGGACGGGATGGACCTGCTTCAACGGGTTCGGCAGAAGTCGAAGATGCCGGTGATCTTTCTGACCTCGAAAGATGACGAGATCGACGAGGTTCTGGGCCTGCGCATGGGGGCCGACGACTATATGCGCAAACCGTTTTCCGAGCGTCTGCTGGTGGAGCGCATTCGCGCCTTGCTGCGCCGCCAGGAGGCGCTGGCGCTTAACGAGGTTGAAACCGACGAAAGCAAGATCATGTCGCGCGGTGGCCTGACCATGGATCCGCTGCGCCACGCCGTGACCTGGAAGGGCAAAGACGTGTCGCTGACGGTGACAGAGTTTCTGTTGCTGCAAGCGCTCGCTCAGCGGCCTGGTTTCGTCAAAAGCCGCGATCAGCTGATGGATGTCGCTTATGACGATCAGGTCTATGTCGATGACCGCACAATCGACAGCCATATCAAGCGCTTGCGCAAAAAGATGCGGATGGTGGATGACGAGTTTTCGGCCATCGAGACGCTGTATGGTATCGGATATAAGTATAACGAGGAATAATGACCCTCGCATCCGACATTGATCGTCCACTTGACGCCAAACCCGCGCAGCAAACGTCTTCGGATGTTGTGCTGGGCGAGGATTGGGTTGCGCCAAAAGGCCTCGTGGAAGACGAGCTGCGTGATCAGCGCGCCCGTCGCGGAGCGATGTCGCTGAACAAATCTCCCTTGGCGCGCAAGATCATCACCTTCAACCTTCTGGCTTTGGTGATCCTTGTGGCGGGGGTGCTCTACCTCAACCCGTTCCGTGACAGTCTGGTGTTGCAGCGCGAACAGGGGCTGTTTTTCGAAGCAGAACTGATCGCGGATGTGTTTGAAGCCCAGCTGGAAATGCAAGATGGCGTCAACGGGGCGGATCTTGCCGGGCTTGATCCTGAGCGCACGATTGCGGGCCTCGATATCGCGCAAAGCGTGCAACTGTTTGTGTATGACGTGCAGGGCGGTTTGCTGGCGCAGGCGGATGTGGGCGATGACGGCTTGCTGCCGACGGTAGATAATCGCGGTGAAGATCCGACGCTAATTACAGACATGCTCAACGGCCTTTGGTCGCTGATTTCCGGGGTGATGAACGCCGAAACGGCGCCCGTGGATGTCGATCCGCAAGACAATGTGCGCGAGATACTGACCCAAGTCTTGGCGGGGCAGACGCAATCGCTGAACACTCTGGATGCGAACGGCGCGCATGTCTTTGCTGTGGGCACCCCGATCGAGGTGTCGGGCCAAGTGATCGGTGCTGTGGCGCTGACAACGGCTGCAGGCGAAATCGACGATCTGGTGCAGCGCGAGCGTGAGCAGGTCTTGCAGATGTTTTTCGTGGCCCTCTTGGTGTCTATCGGCTTGTCGCTTGTGCTGGCTTCGACCATCGCAAACCCCCTATCTGATCTGGCGGCTGCGGCGGAGCTTGGGCGCGACAAGAATGCCCGAAAGATGAGCCCGGGTCGGGTCCGCATCCCAGACCTTACGGCGCGACCAGATGAGATTGGGCGATTGTCCGGGGCGCTTCGCGGGATGGTATCCGCGCTCTATGATCGGATTGATGCGAACGAGCAATTCGCGGCCGATGTGGCGCATGAAATCAAGAACCCGCTTGCATCGTTGCGCTCGGCGACCGGCACGCTGCGCAATGCCAAACGAGACGATCAGCGCGATCGTTTGCTGGATGTGATCCAACATGATGTGAAGCGCCTGGATCGGTTGGTGTCGGATATCTCGAACGCATCGCGTCTGGACAGCGAGTTGGTGCGCGAGGAAGAAGCCGCCTTCGATTTGCTGCATATGTTGAACAATCTGGTGACTTTCCACCGCGAAGAATGCGAAGGTAAAGGCATCGATTTCATCTCGGATATGCCGGACAAGGCGATCCGCATTCAGGGACTTGAGCCGCGCTTGGCCCAGGTTTTCGTCAACCTGCTGACCAATGCGATTTCCTTCTGCGAAGCGGGCGACGCCGTGCGGTTGTGGGTTCGCCAACGTGATAACCGCGTGCTTGTGGTGGTCGAGGACACTGGCCCCGGCATTCCGCATCAAGCCTTGACCAAGATATTCAAACGCTTTTATTCTGAGCGGCCCGAGAAGCAGTTTGGTGATCACTCTGGCCTTGGCCTCGCAATTTCTAAGCAAATTGTCGAAGCCCATGGCGGCGTGATCTGGGCGGAGAACATCCTTCCAACACGTGCCGATCCCACATCAGAGCCTCTGGGCGCGCGCTTTGTTGTAGGCCTGCCGATCTGATGAGCGGGTCTGCGGGCCACCCGCATTCATCTCAAATGGTCTGGACCGTCCCAGTTGTAACGACCGGAACGCATAACATGGCCTATGCCAGTTGCGTTGCACTAAAGGACAAAGCCGTGCTGATCGTTGGGCCATCGGGAAGCGGAAAATCGAGCCTTGCCCTGCACTTGATGAGTCTCGAGGCCAAACTCGTAAGCGACGATCAAACCCTCTTGGTGCGAGAGGGCGCAGCGATAAAGGCCTCCGCGCCATCCGCCATAGCCGGTATGATCGAGGCGCGTGGCATCGGTTTGCTGCGTGCGGATGCAGTGGCGCTGGCTCCACTTGATCTCGTCATCGATCTGGGGACGCCTGAGCGCAACCGTCTCCCGCCCCGCCGTATGGCATCGGTCTTGGGCGTTCAGCTTCGCCTCCTTCACAAATCAGATAGCCCCGCTTTTCCTGCCGCCATACTGCAATACCTCAAGACCGGAGAGGTGCTCGTTTCATGACCGACAGATCCGACAGTTCATTGCAAACGCGGCTTGTGCTGGTCACAGGCCCGTCCGGTGCCGGGCGCACAACCGCGATACGTGCGCTTGAAGATCTGTCGTTTGAGGCGATTGACAACTTGCCTCTGTCATTGCTGCCACGTTTGTTAGATGGGCCGCCGCGCGGGATACCGCTGGCGGTTGGTATCGATGTGCGGACGCGCGATTTCTCGGTACAAGCAGTGCTCGACTTGCTTGATGATTTGCGCGCGCGCGCTGATCTTGAGGTCGATCTATTGTTCCTTGATTGCAATGCCAATGTCTTGGTGCGCAGGTTTTCTGAAACCCGGCGCAGGCATCCGCTGGCCCCAGCCGAAACGCCGATCCAAGGCATCGAGCGTGAACAGGACCTTCTGGTGCAAATCCGTGAGGCGGCGGATCACTTGATTGAGACGTCCGAATTGAACCTGCATGACTTGCGGGCTGAAATTGCGCGATTGTTTCAGCCAAAGGATGCGACGCCACTGGCTGTGTCGGTACAATCGTTCAGCTACAAACGCGGAGTACCAAGGGGCGCGGATATGGTGTTTGACTGCCGTTTTCTGCGGAACCCTTATTGGGATCCCGACCTGCGTACCCTTGATGGGCGCAGCGCGGACGTGGCGGCCTATGTCACCGAAGACGCGCGCTTTGCGCCGTTCCTCGGACAGGTTACCGAGCTTTGCGCGCTATTGCTGCCCGCCTATCGGGAGGAGGGCAAATCGCACCTATCGATTGCGTTTGGATGCACTGGCGGGCAACACAGAAGCGTCATGATGGCAGAGCAGCTTGCCAAGGGGCTTGCGGCGCTGGAATGGCAGGTGTCTATAAGGCACAGAGAATTGGATCGGCGCAGCTAATTGCGCCTCCGCGTAAGGTGAACGCTTGATCGGCATCGTGATCGTCGCACATGGCGGGTTGGCCCGCGAATACCTCGCCGCAGTTGAGCATGTGGTGGGGCGACAAACGGGGATTCAGGCGATCTCCATCGCGGCGGATCACGATCGGGGTGCCAAGGAACTTGAGATCTGCGAGGCGGCGGATGCCGTCGATATGGGCAGCGGCGTAATCGTTGTGACCGATATGTTCGGGGGCTCGCCGTCTAACCTGTCGCTGTTGGCGTGCAACCCGCAGGGGCGGCAAATTCTGTATGGGGCAAACCTGCCTTTGCTGATCAAGCTGGCCAAATCGCGGCACAAGACGGTCGGGGTCGCCGTGGCCGAAGCCAAGGCCGCCGGGCGCAAATATATCGATACAATGACCTGAAAAGGGGACCGAGATGGCCACACGGACACTCGACATCATCAACGAGAAGGGCCTGCACGCGCGCGCATCGGCGAAGTTTGTCGAATGCGTGGAAGGCTTTGACGCCGAAGCGACTGTCACACGCGACGGGGCCGAGGCACCGGGAGACTCGATCATGGGGTTGTTGATGTTGGCCGCGGCCAAGGGCACGCGTATCGACGTGCAAACCTATGGGCCAGAGGCCGATCAGTTGGCCGACGCGCTGGCCGCCCTTGTCGCAAATCGCTTTGGCGAAGACTTCTAGAGTGGGCATCCCCCCGCATCGAAAGCCGGAGCCGTGGTAGGAAGCATTTCAACAACATCTGCACCGATCAAACGCCCCACCCGCGGGGCGGCGACGAAGGTGGTTGCGCCAGAGCCTGTTCGCGATCCCAGCCAGCCCTATGACAAGCGCAATCTCAGCTATGCTAAGACGTTCACGAATCCGTGGTCCTCGGCAATCATTCGCACGATGGAGTTGCTGACTGGCAAGTTCACCCTTCTGAAACTCATCCGTCGGTTCGAGGCCGAAGGCGTGATCGAGGGGCAAGGCTTCTGGGACCGCGCCCTCAAGATCATGGGGATCGAGCTGCAAACGCCCCCCTCGCAAATCGCTCATATCCCCAAGACCGGCCCCGTGGTGATCGTTGCCAACCATCCTCATGGCCTCGTCGATGGCATGGTTCTGGCGCAGCTGATCGGGCGGGTGCGGACAGACTACAAAATCCTGACGCGCTCGCTTCTGACGGATGTGCCCGAGATCAAGGATTTCATGATCCCGGTCCCGTTTCCTCATGAAGAGGACGCGCTGGCCCAGAACCTTGAGATGCGCCGGGCCGCTATGAGCCATCTGGACGAAGGTGGTGTGATCGTCATCTTTCCGTCCGGAGTCGTTGCGTCGTCCAAGACCATGTTCGGCCCCGCGATTGAACAGGAGTGGAACCCGTTCACCGCCAAGATGATCCAACGCAGCAACGCCGTGGTCGTGCCTGTGCGCTTTCCGGGGCAAAACTCGCGTTGGTATCAGATGGCGAACCGGATTTGGGGACCGTTGCGGCAAGGCTTGTTGCTGCACGAGGTTGTCCATGCGCTGAACAAGCCGCAGGCCCCGATTGTCGGCGCGCCGATTGAGCGTGCGGAACTGGCCGAGTGGTCCGGCAACCCGCGCGGGTTCGTAGCCTGGTTGCGCGACAAAACGCTGTCGCTGGGCAGCTAAGCCTAACGCGTCGGGACAGGAACCGCGCCGCGATAGTCATAGAACCCACGTTCGGTCTTGCGACCTAGCCAGCCCGCTTCCACATACTTTGTCAGCAAGGGGCAGGGGCGATATTTGGTGTCGGCCAAGCCGTCATGCAGCACGTTCATGATCGCAAGACAGGTGTCGAGGCCGATGAAATCCGCCAGCTCCAGCGGCCCCATCGGATGGTTCGCGCCCAGCTTGAGCGACTCGTCGATAGACCGCACGGACCCGACGCCCTCATACAGCGTATACACCGCCTCATTGATCATCGGCATCAGGATGCGGTTGACGATAAAGGCGGGGAAATCCTCGGCGCTCGCGGCGGTCTTGCCGAGCTTTTCAACGACAGCGTGGCAGGCCTTGAAGGTCGGCTCATCCGTAGCAATGCCGCGGATCAGCTCGACCAGCTGCATGACGGGCACGGGATTCATGAAGTGAAACCCCATGAACTTCTCGGGCCGGTCGGTGCGGCTGGCAAGGCGCGTGATCGAGATGGACGAGGTGTTCGATGTCAAGATCGTCGTCGGCTTGAGATGCGGCAACAGGTCCTCGAAGATCGCGATCTTGACGGTTTCGCGCTCGGTCGCGGCTTCGATCACCAGATCGGTTTGCCCCAGATCGGGCAGCTTCAAGGTGGTCGAAATCCGGCCCATCGCGGCGCTCGCGTCCTCGGCGCTGACCTTCTCGCGGCTGACCTGACGGTTGATGTTGCGCTTGATCAGGGCCAACCCTTTGTCGAGCGCATCTTGCGAGATGTCGGTCATCACCACGTCATAGCCTGCCAAGGACAGCACATGCGCAATGCCGTTGCCCATCTGGCCCGCGCCAACGACGCCAATTTGTTGAATGTCCATGTGGGCCTCAGCTTTGCGGTCAGTGATCATGCGCAGCCTAGGCTTGCGCGAGGAGCCATGCAAGCGGGCCAAGGCCGTTAGACCTTAGGACAAATTAGCACTTTAGCCTTTTGGAAAGGCGGGCGCGCCAAGCTGGCTGGACTGAGTCGAATCGGTGGGAAGAGTGATATGTTGGACTATGACGGGCAGCCGACGCTGGACTACGCGCCGTGTCGCTATGGGACCTCCACGGTGGATTTTCGCGGGCCGCAGCGCAGCGTCGATGCCCCTTATATTGCCTGCCTTGGTGGGACGGAGTTCTACGGAAAGTACCTGCATCGCCCTATCCCTGACCTGCTTGAGGCCGATCTGGGAACGCCGTGCGTAAACCTTGGCCGCACGAATGCAGGGGTCGATGTGTTCGCCAACGATCCCGAGGTTATGGCGATTGCGTCTGCAGCGCGTGTGGCCGTTGTGCAGATCACGGGCGTACATAATATCTCAAATCGTTTCTATTCAGTTCATCCGCGCCGCAATGATCGCTTCATTGCCCCGTCCGAGCTGCTGCGCGCCGTGTTTCCCGAGGTGGATTTTACCGCGGTTCATTTCACTCGTCATTTGCTGCAAGAGCTGCGCCGCGTCTCGCCCTCACGGTTCAAGGTGGTGGTGGACGAGCTGAAAGCGGCGTGGGTTGCGCGCATGGCCCAAATGCTGTCCCAGATTGCTGCCCCGACGCTGCTATTCTGGATGGGCGATCAAGGACCGCAAGACGGTCGCGTCAGCGGTGTTCGCGATCCGCTATATGTCGATGCTGAAATGCTGGAATTTCTGCGCCCCCAGGTCGACGGGATCATAAGCTGCGTGGTCTCTGACAAAGCTAAGCCACCCGAACTGGACGAGATGGTGTGGCGCGGTGACGAGATTGGATCGGCCAAAAGCATGTTTGGGCCCAAGGCCCATGCGGAGGCCGCAAGCGCGCTGGCGGATCCAATTCGTGTGCTTCTTGAGACGCAGGTTGCGATGTCGGGTCCACGGTATGCATGACGAAAAAAGCCCCCCGCGGTGGGCGGAGGGCTTCGCTCGTAATGCTTGTGTTGGCGCGCTTAGCCGAGCTTTGCCGTCAGCTCCGGCACCGCATCGAACAGGTCCGCGACAAGGCCGTAATCGGCGACCTGAAAGATCGGGGCCTCTTCGTCCTTGTTGATCGCAACAATAATCTTGCTGTCTTTCATCCCCGCGAGGTGCTGGATCGCCCCCGAGATGCCGACCGCAATATAGAGGTCAGGTGCAACCACTTTGCCAGTCTGACCAACTTGCCAATCGTTTGGCGCATACCCGGAATCGACCGCAGCGCGAGATGCACCCACCGCAGCGCCCAGCTTGTCAGCGAGCGTTTCGATGATCGCGAACTGCTCCTCCGAGCCGACCCCGCGCCCACCGGACACAACGATGCCCGCGCTGGTCAACTCGGGGCGGTCGCTTTCGGCCACCTTGTCCTCGACCCATGCCGACAGGCCCGGATTGGCAGCGGCAGTGATGCTTTCAACAGCCGCCGAATTGCCCAGCTCAGCCGCATCAAAGGTGGAGGTCCGCACGGACATCACCTTCTTGGCGTCGGCGGACGCGACAGTCTGCATGGCGTTGCCCGCATAGATCGGACGCTCGAACGTGGCACCGTCCACGATCGCGGTCACTTCCGAGATCATCATGACGTCCAGAAGCGCGGCCACGCGGGGCAGCACGTTCTTGGCGTTTGCCGTGGCGGGGGCCACGATATGCTCGTAATCGCCCGCGAGGGAGACGACCAGATCGGCGATAGGCTCGGCCAAGCCGTTGCCATAGGCCGCGTCGTCGGCGCACAGCACTTTCGACACGCCCTCAATCGTCGCCGCCTCAGCCGCCGCACCGCCACACCCGGCGGACGCGCAGAGCACGGTCACATCGCCGAGCATCGCCGCCGCTGTGGCGGCCTTCGCGGTTGCATCCATGGCGAGTGCGTCGCCGGTCACTTCTGCAATCAGGAGAACAGCCATTTACACAGCCCCCACTTCTTTGAGTTTCGCGACAAGATCATCGACCGACCCGACAATCTCGCCGGCTTTGCGCGAAGACGGCTCTTCGGTCTTCACAACGCTTAGGCGCGGCGCGACGTCGACGCCATAATCGGCAGGCGTCTTCTCGTCCAAAGGCTTTTTCTTGGCCTTCATAATGTTGGGCAGGGACGCATAACGCGGCTCGTTCAAGCGCAGGTCCACGGTGACGATGGCGGGCATGTTGACCGTGATGGTCTGCAAACCACCATCGACTTCGCGGGTGACGGTCGCGTTGTCGCCCTCGATGTCCAGCTCGGACGCGAAGGTGCCTTGGCCCCAACCGAGCAGCGCCGCCAGCATCTGGCCGGTCGCGTTCATGTCGTTGTCGATGGCCTGCTTGCCACACAGCACGAGGCCGGGCTGTTCTTCGTCAACAACAGCTTTGAGCAGTTTGGCCACCGCCAAAGGTTCGATATCCGTATGCACATCGTCGGTCGCCACGATCAGGATCGCGCGGTCGGCCCCCATCGCGAGCGCGGTGCGCAGCGTCTCGGTGCTTTGCTTGACGCCGATGGACACAGCGACGATCTCGTCGGCTTTGCCGGCTTCGCGCAGACGGATGGCCTGCTCGACAGCAATCTCGTCAAACGGGTTCATCGACATTTTCACATTGGCGAGATCAACACCGCTGCCATCCGCTTTGACACGAACTTTCACGTTATAATCGATCACGCGCTTGACCGGCACCAACACCTTCATTGCACGTTCCTTCTTGCACTAAGAATGCGTCCCACGCGGGATGCACGAATTTCTTATGGGATGTCCTAGCCAATGCGACCCGAGCACGACAGGGCAAAATCGACGCCCCAGGCCGTTTGGACGTCGCGTTTTATCGGTTGGCGCCCGGAACCCACAACACATCCGCCTTGCCATTGTCGTTCACCACGCGGCCCGCGACGAAGAACCAGTCGCTTAGGCGGTTCAGATAGGTGACGGCAGCGGGATTGATCGCCTCGACGGCTGCCAGTTCGACGACCAAACGCTCGGCGCGGCGGGCAACAGTACGGCACAGGTGCATTTGCGCGGCAAGGGCGGTGCCGCCGGGCAGGATGAAACTGCGCAGGGGCGTTAGATCGGCGTTCATCACGTCAATCTCGCCCTCAAGGCGCTCGGTCTGCGCAGGGGCCATGCGCAAAGGCGGATACTCTTTCTCGGCGTCTTTTTCCATGTCGGGCGTGCAAAGATCCGCGCCCAGATCGAACAGGTCGTTCTGGATCATGGCGAGCTGCGCGTCGATTTCGCCTGTCGCATGCTGGCGCGCAAGGCCAACGGTTGCGTTCACCTCGTCCACGGTGCCGTAGGCTGTGACCCGCAAGCTGTGCTTGGCGACACGCGCGCCGTTGCCCAAAGCGGTCTCGCCGGAATCCCCTGTTTTCGTGTAGATTTTATTCAAAACAACCATGTCGCGTGTGCCCTTGCTTAGCCTTCGCCATTCATACGTCGGATGAACACGAACAGCAGGATCAAGATCACGGCGAGCAATTGCGCCCCGATCCGCCACTGCATGACCTTATTAGCCTTCTTGCCACTGTCTTCGCCGCCCTTACCAAAGCCTGCGATGCCGTAGGCGAGTATGCCTAGGACGGCCAAGACCGACACTGCGACCACCCAGAAAAGCGGATCATTTGCCATTCGTTCATCTCCTAAGTGTTGCGCGACCTAGCGTGGCGTGTCGCGAAGGCGAGGCTTATCCTCTCTGGATCAGCCAGTCGAGGGCGCGCGTCGGCAACAAGCGCCTTACGACATTCATCGTATAGGCGGGTGTTGTGACGTAGATTTTGGCACTGGGGCGCTTGGCTTCGAGCGCGCGGATCAGCTTGTTTGTTACGGCAGACGCAGGCAGCTCGAACGGATCAGGCCCGCGATCTTCGTACAGGCGTTTGAGCAGGCTTTTGCGGTAAAGCTCGGCGCGCGGGCTGGCCTCCCAATCGATCCAACGCTCGAAATGCGCGGCGGAGTTCTGGCGAATGCTAGAGGTAATTGGCCCCGGATCGACCAGGATGATTTTGATCGGGGTATCGGCCATCTCGATCCGCAGGGTGTCGGTGTAGCCTTCTAGCGCGAACTTGCTAGCGGTGTATGAGGCGCGCCATTTGAACACGACATAGCCCAGCACCGACCCAATATTGACGATGCGCCCATGACCTTGGTCCCGCATGATCGGGATCACCTTGGTGGTCAGCTCGTGCAGCCCGAAAAAGTTGGTCTCGAACACCTCGCGAATGCCTTGGGTCGGCAAGTCTTCCACCGCACCGGGCAACCCGAAAGCGGCGTTGTTGATCAGCGCATCAAGGGTGCCGCCGGTGCGCGCGAGGATCTCCGTCAGCGCGGCGTCCATGCTGGCGGGGTCGGTCATGTCGAGGCGCAATACCTCCAGCCCTTCGTCCCGCAACCGCGCGCAATCGGCCTCGCTGCGGCAGGTCGCGAACACACGCCAGCCGGCTTTCGATAGCCCATGGGCCGCGTCATAGCCGATGCCCGACGAGCAGCCTGTGATGAGGACAGAGCGTTGTTTGGTCATACGCGCTGACCTAGAACGCCGATCGCATGTTGAAAAGCCGAAAGCCCTGGATCAGCCGTTCAGCGGTTGGTCGCGCAAGACGTAGTCGGCTGCCATGTAGCCGATCTGGCCCGTGGACAGATCGCGCAGCTCGACCCAATCGGCGCTTGGATGCGACAGCACTTCGACGACGGACCCGTACGACATTGCGTAGTGGATTTTGTAATAGGGCGATGGACCCGAGCGGAAGTTCACGCGGCTGCCTGTGACCACGGCCGTCGAGACGCCGGGCACCAGCGGATGCGTCGCCTCGACAACCTGCGCCTGTGCCGTCCGAACGGCGGTAATGCGATCGCCGGAGGTGGGCCAAAGCGCCATGGCCGTCACAACCGTTACGGTAAGCGCGGGTATCAGAGCCAAAATGCGTGTCATACAACCTCTCCCAATCTGCTGGTGCTCTAGGCCTATCCGCAGACTCCTGTGGATAAACGGGGAAATGGGCGCGTGACTTCCCGCCCCGTCTTGCTGCCCTCGGGAAGCGCCGCTACACAAAACCCAATGACCGACACGCCCACCAATCCACCGCCGGACGATGAACCGGAGACCCTTGCCGAGCCGCTACGCCGCGCGATTGGCGAGCGCTATCTCCAATATGCGCTGTCCACGATCATGCACCGCGCCTTGCCGGATGCCCGCGACGGTCTGAAACCTGTTCACCGTCGCATCATGTTCGCGATGCGCGAGCTGCGGCTGTCGCCGACCGGCGGCTTCCGGAAATCGGCGAAGATCAGCGGCGACGTGATGGGCAACTATCACCCCCATGGCGATGCCGCGATCTACGATGCGATGGCGCGCCTCGCCCAGGACTTCAACGTGCGCTATCCGCTGGTGGATGGGCAGGGCAACTTCGGCAATGTGGACGGCGATAACCCGGCGGCCTCGCGCTATACCGAGGCGCGCTTGACCGAGGCGGCTGAGGCCTTGATGGAAGGCCTCGCCGAGAACGCGGTCGATTTTCGCGACAACTATGATGGCACCTTGCAGGAGCCTGAGGTGCTGCCTGCGGCGTTCCCGAACCTGTTGGCCAATGGCGCGAGCGGCATTGCCGTGGGTATGGCGACGAACATCCCGCCGCATAACCTCGACGAGTTGATCCAAGCCTGCCTGCACTTGATCAAGACGCCCGATGCGCGCGACGAGACGTTGCTGAACTACATCCCCGGCCCCGACTTTCCCGGCGGCGGTGTCATTGTCGAGCCGCCCGAGAACATCGCCGAGGCCTACCGCACGGGACGCGGGTCGTTCCGGCTGCGCTCGCGCTACGAGATCGAGGATTTGGGTCGAGGCCAATGGCAGATCATCGTCACCGAGATCCCGTATCAGGTGCCAAAATCGCGGCTGATCGAAAAGATGGCCGAGCTGATCCAGCTGAAGAAAATACCGATCCTTGCGGATGTGCGCGACGAGAGTGCGGATGACATCCGCATCGTGCTGGAACCGCGCTCGAAGACCGTCGACCCAGAGTTGCTGATGGGCACCCTGTTCCGCCTGTGTGATCTGGAAGTGCGGTTCTCGCTCAACATGAACGTGCTGATCGACGGGCGCACGCCGCAAGTTTGCAGCCTGAAAGAGGTGCTGCGCGCCTTCCTCGATCACCGGCGCGACGTGCTGATCCGGCGCTCGCAGCATCGCCTCGATAAGATCGACCACCGTCTAGAAGTGCTCGATGGCTTCCTGATCGCTTTCCTGAACCTTGACCGTGTGATCGACATCATCCGCTACGACGACGCGCCCAAGGATGCCTTGATGCGCGAGCATTGGGCCCAGGATTTCGTGCGTGCGATGGACGAGGCGGATTACGTCTCGCCGCGACCGGGCGAGGGCGAACTGAGCGAAGTTCAGGCGGAAGCCATCCTCAACATGCGCCTGCGCAGTTTGCGCCGCCTTGAGGAGATGGAGCTGATTGCCGAGCGCGACAAGCTGATGGCCGAGCGCGATGGCTTGAATGCATTGCTGGCATCGGGCGACCTGCAATGGGCGCGGATTGCCGAGCAGCTGCGCGAGACCCGCAAAAGCTTCGGCAAGAACAGCCCCGGCGGTGCGCGCCGCACAAGCTTTGCCGAAATGGGCGAGGTGGCCGAGGTCAGTGCCGAGGATATGATCGAGCGGGAACCGATCACCGTTGTCTGCTCGAAGATGGGATGGATCCGGGCGCTCAAGGGCCACAACGCGGACCCAGAGACGCTCAAGTTTAAAGACGGGGACGAAGGTCGCTATTTCATCAAAGCCGAGACCACTGATAAATTGCTGATCCTCGGCTCCAACGGGCGCGTCTATACACTCGCCTGCGCGAACCTGCCCGGCGGGCGTGGGATGGGCGAGCCGGTGCGCTTGATGGTTGATCTGCCCAACGAGGTCGAAATGGTCGATCTGCGCATTCACGTGCCGGGCGGCCACTTGATCGTCGCATCCACCGCGGGCGACGGTTTCCGGGTGTCAGAGGCCGAGATCGTGGCCCAAACCCGCGCGGGCAAGCAGGTGTTGAACGTCAAGGACGGCGTGAAGGCGCTGACATGGTGCGCCGTGACGGGCGATCATGTGGCTGTCGTTGGCGAAAACCGCAAACTGCTGGTCTTTGCGCTGGACGAGTTGCCGGAAATGACGCGCGGCAAAGGTGTCCGTTTACAGAAGTATAAGGACGGCGGTCTTGTCGATCTGAAATGCCTGACGGTCGACGAGGGGCTGACCTGGCACGATCCCGCAGGTCGCACCCGCACGGTCGGCCGCCCCGAGTTGGACGAGTGGATGGGCAAGCGCGCAGGCACCGGGCGCATGGCCCCGCGCGGCTTCCCGCGTGACAACAGGTTCACGTAGCGCAGATGTCTTTGCCGCTGAAAACAGAATTTCTCGGTGATCGCGGTGCGCTTTTCAGCTTCGGGCTTAAACTGAGCGCCTTCACGGTTCTGACCCTCGGAATCTACCGCTTCTGGATGAAAACGCGCCTCAGGCGCTGGTATTGGTCCGCGATCCGGCCCGGTGGACATCCACTTGAATATACCGGCGACGCGCTGGAAAAACTGCTCGGCTTTCTGATCGCGGTGGTGTTCCTGTCCTTCTATATTGGCGTGTTCAACCTGATCTTGATGTTCTTCAGCTTCACCCTGCTGAACGACAATTTCGCGGCTTATGCGATTAGCTTCGTGGCGGTCATTCCGATCCTGTTTTTCGCGCAATATCGGGCACGGCGTTATATCCTCGCGCGCACGCGGTGGCGCGGTATCCGGTTCGGATTGCAGCCCGCTGCGTGGCGCTATTCGGGCGTGGCGATTTGCATGTGGGTTTTGACGATCTGCTCGGTTGGCGCGCTTTGGCCCTTGATGACGTTTCAGTTGGAGAAATTCCGCACCAACCGGACATGGTTCGGCAGCGCGCGACTGACCCAAGGCGGGAAATGGTATCGCCTGACCGCGCCTGCCTTGCCTGCCTTGTTCGGGCTCTGGGCAACACTCGCGCTTGGCACGTATGGGGCGATTGAAGAAGATCCGGCCGTGATAGCGGGACTGCTGCTAACAGTGGCCACTGACCGCAATTGGGTGGGTGTACTACAAAGTTTCGGCCTTTCGCTACCTGACGTCTCACAAGCAGATCGGCGATCTGGTGGCATTGCGGTCTTCACCTCGCACGCCCCGGGTGTTGGGGATTTACCTGCTGGGCGGGTTTGCAATCAGCGTCATTCTAAGTGCGGTTATTGCGGTCGTGGCGACTGCCTTGGTCAGCGTGCTTTTTGCGTCCGGGATCGGGGAAACCATGGATGACCTTTCTCCTTGGTTTGCGGTCCCCCTTGGACTGTTGGGATATTTTTCGGTGTTCGTCTTTTGGGACGTGTTGACCCAAGTCTTCATTCGTTTGCCCTTGCTGGAGCATTACGCGCAAACGCTTGAGATTGAGGATCCCCATGCACTGGGAGCGCTTTGCCCAACGTGCTCGCGACGAGTCTGCCGATGCCGGTGGCTTTGCCGAGGCCCTCGATGTGGGGGCTGCGATATGACCGATGGGCGCGACGAGGCGAAAACGCCGTGGGGGTCGGTGCGGGTCGATACCTCGCAAACTGTGGCGCCTGAGCCGGAAGTCTTCGTGGACTACTTCGACGGCGAGACACCGACGCCGCGCCGGGTTGAGTTGAAGTTTGAGGGGGTGTTTTTGTCCCTGACACCGTCCGAAGGCACTCCCGTGCGTTGGCATCTTGGCGACTTACGCCGTGTGCCTGACCAAGCCGGCGGGACGGAGCGAGCAGGTGTTGTGCTTGCACTGACCGATGGCAGTGCACAGCGCCTCTACATTCCGGCCAGTCAGCCGCATTTGGCCGACGCGATTGCCTTTGCCAGTCCCGCAAAAGCGGCGCCGCCACCGGTGCCGGGGATGCGTAAGAAACTTCTTGGGCTTTCCTTGGCCGCGGTGGCATCCGTTGCGTTGATCTTGTTCGTCTTGATTCCAACAATGGCCGACCAACTGGCGCGCTTCCTACCGCCAGAGGGCGAAAAGGCACTGGGAGATGTGACGTTCCAGCAAATTCGAGTGGCGCTTGATCAGGACGGTGGTGATGGCGTGCGGGTTTGCGAGCGCCCTGATGGTCAGCAGGCGCTTGAGAAAATGACAGCGCGTCTCGCAAAGCACACGACGTTTCCATATCCGCTGACCGTGCATGTGCTCGACCATGAGATGTTGAACGCCTTTGCCTTGCCCGGTGGGCATATCGTGCTGTTTACCGGCTTGATCGAGGCTGCAGAAACTCCAGAAGAGGTGGCCGCCGTCCTGGCCCACGAGATGGGACATGTTGCGGCGCGCGATCCTGCGCGCGGGGCGTTGCGATCCGCCGGGTCTATTGGCGTGCTTGGCCTTATATTCGGCGATTTTGCCGGTGGGACGGTTGCCTTGATGTTGGCGAACCAATTGATTGAGGCGAGTTATTCGCAAGCCGCCGAGACCGCCGCAGATGCCTATGCGGCGGACTTGATGGGGGCGGCGGGGCTGCCACCCGAAGCGCTGGGGGTCTTCTTTCAGCGCTTGCGCGATATTCACGGGGACGAAGAAGGTTTTGTGCAACACTTTAGCACACACCCCGCATTACGAGATCGCGTTCAAGCTGCCGTAGACGCTGGTCGTCGCAGCGGTTTGCGAGCTGAAAGCCCGGTATTGAATGTTGGCGAATGGCGAGCACTTCAACGGATTTGCAGATAGCTGCGTTGCGCTGGGCTGTCGGGTTTTGTATCCCAACGTCAGAGAATTTCTGGGGGCAGGTATGAAGACGATTCTGCAAATGTTGATCTTGTGTGCACTCGTTGCCGCCTGTTCACGTAGTGGGGCGGAGCTTGGGCCGCCCGAAGATCTTGGGGATTTCCGTCTTGGTCATAACGTTGTGGTCTCTCAGAACGCGACCAAAGGCCCGTTTTCGCGTGATGCCACACCGGAACAGTTACAAGAGGCGCTGGTCACACAAGTAGACCGTCGCTTGGGCCGGTATGAGGGTGACAAGTTCTACCATCTGGGAATTTCTATCGATGGCTATATTCTGGCCTTGCCCGGTGTGCCGTTGGTAGCTTCGCCAAAATCAGCGCTGATTATCTCGGTGCGTGTTTGGGATGATGCAGCGGGGGGCAAGCTGACCGAAGAACCTCAGCAGCTGACCATTCTTGAAAGCTTCTCCGGCGGCACGGTAATTGGATCCGGTTTAACGCGCACGAAAGAGCAGCAGCTACAAAACCTTGTAGAGAACGCGGCCTTGGCAATCGAACGCTTCTTGCTGGAAAATCGCGAATGGTTTGGTGAGGCGCCCGGTCCTGTGCCAGGGGCAGTCGTACTGCCAGACGCTGCAAAAGATCGTCCTGCTGCACGCCCTGCCACTGAGGCCACTTAACCGCGCGCTTAAGGCGCAAATCGGGTTGCATTCTTGTCTGCCGAGCCGTAAGTCGCCCGCGATATTGGCTGAGGCGTTTTGCCTCGATTAGACGCAAGGGGCGTGAGCATGGCTAAGGAAAAGTTTGAGCGCAGCAAGCCGCACGTTAACATTGGCACGATTGGTCACGTTGACCACGGCAAGACGACGTTGACGGCAGCGATCACGAAGCAGTTTGGCGACTTCAAAGCCTATGACGAGATCGACGGCGCGCCTGAAGAGAAGGCGCGCGGCATCACGATCTCGACCGCACACGTTGAGTACGAGACCGAGAACCGTCACTACGCCCATGTCGACTGCCCCGGCCACGCCGACTACGTCAAGAACATGATCACCGGTGCGGCGCAGATGGACGGCGCGATCCTCGTGGTTAACGCGGCCGACGGCCCGATGCCCCAGACGCGCGAGCACATCCTGCTCGGTCGTCAGGTCGGCATCCCCTACATGGTCGTCTACATGAACAAGGTTGACCAGGTTGACGACGAAGAGCTTCTCGAGCTCGTCGAGATGGAAATCCGCGAGCTTCTGTCCTCCTACGAGTATCCTGGCGACGACATCCCCGTCATCCCCGGCTCGGCTCTGGCCGCTCTGGAAGGCCGTGACGACAACATCGGTAAGGACAGCATCGACAAGCTGATGGCCGCTGTGGACGAGTATATCCCGACGCCAGCACGCGCCGTGGACCAGCCGTTCCTGATGCCTGTGGAAGACGTGTTCTCGATCTCCGGTCGCGGCACGGTTGCCACCGGTCGTATCGAGCGCGGCGTTGTCACCGTCGGCGAAGAGATCGAGATCGTCGGTATCCGCGACACCAAGAAAACGACCTGCACGGGCGTGGAAATGTTCCGCAAGCTGCTGGATCGTGGTGAGGCAGGCGACAATGTTGGTCTGCTGCTGCGCGGTATCGACCGTGAAGGCATCGTGCGCGGTCAGGTTCTGTGTAAGCCAGGCTCCGTGAAGCCGCACACCAAGTTCGAGGCCGAGGCGTATATCCTGACCAAGGAAGAGGGTGGCCGTCACACGCCGTTCTTCGCCAACTACCGTCCGCAGTTCTACTTCCGTACGACGGATGTGACCGGAACCGTTGAGCTGCCCGAGGGCACCGAGATGGTGATGCCGGGCGACAACCTGAAGTTCGGTGTCGAGCTGATCGCACCGATCGCGATGGAAGACGGTCTGCGCTTCGCGATCCGCGAAGGTGGCCGCACCGTGGGTGCCGGCGTCGTGTCGAAAATCCTCGCGTAAGCGAAGCAAACCGACTCAAAAGCAACGCTAAGACAGAAAAGGCCCCCGACTACGGGGGCCTTTTTTGCGTTCTGGAGGCTGTCATTTGGGCTTTCTTGCAGAATATTGAGCCTGACAGATTATGTGCAAAAATGCACAGTACTCACATTCAGATCACGGCTCACTGAGTATTTCAGCACAAACGGCGGGTTTGCTGAAATAAATGTATGCCTGTGCATACCGTTCTCACTTCAACCCCAAAAACGCGTGAATAGGCGAGAGAATCCCGTGATTTCACACAGGCCAATTCCCTCCCTAAGTCTGGGTCATCGGCAAACACGCCGCACCAAACAAACCAACCGGGCCCCGCCCAAACCCAAACCTAGAAAAGGACCTACACCATGAAAAAAGCACTCTTCACCGCCGCGATCCTGTCCGCTCTGACTGTTGGCGCTGCCAGCGCCATGACGGATGCAAACGCACAGTTGGTCGCTGCCGCTCAGAACAACCTCGATGTTCTCGGGTTTGTTGTCGACGCAGATACGCTGAGCGTGAACCAACTGGCGGGTATCGTCTCGGTCACCGACCTGTCGGACCGCGCTTCGGAAGCCCGTTCGCTGATCGGCTCGATCATCCGCTAATCACTTTCCCTGTTAAATTGGGCCTCGGCCCGCACCGCTTTCAAACCTAACCCAAGGAATACAATCATGAAAAAAGCAATCTTCTCCGCCGCCACCGTTCTGTCCTTTGTTGCCGCTGGCGCTGCGAGCGCCATGACCGGCGCGCCTGAGCAGCTGGTTGTTGCCGCTCAGAACACCCTTGATGTGCTCGGCTTTGCTGTCGATGCAGACAGCCTGTCGGTGAACCAGTTGGCTGGCATCGTGTCTATCAGTGACCTGTCGGATCGCGCTTCTGAAGCACAGGCCTTGATCGCTTCGATCATCCGTTAATCGCTTACCCCAACCTCTAAGCGGGCTTCGGCCCGCACCCCCTCCCTCTCTCTGAAAAGGACTACTCCTATGAAAAAAGCAATCTTCTCCGCCGCCGCAGCTCTGACCGTTCTGACTGTTGGCGCCGCCAGCGCCATGACCGGTGCACCTGACCAGTTGGTTGCCGCGGCTCAGAACAACCTCGACGTACTTGGCTTTGCCATTGATGCGGGCAGCCTGTCGGTGAACCAGTTGGCTGGCATCGTGTCGGTGAGCGACATCGCGGACCGCACCTCCGAGGCCTACTCGTTGGTCGCTTCGATCGTTCGCTAAACGACCCGC
The DNA here is from genome assembly GCA_965279125.1 of Dinoroseobacter sp. Classification (GTDB taxonomy): domain Bacteria; phylum Pseudomonadota; class Alphaproteobacteria; order Rhodobacterales; family Rhodobacteraceae; genus Dinoroseobacter. The sequence goes on along the minus strand of CBDIHL010000042.1, from coordinate 71,374 downwards.
TCTCGGTGTCTCTGGGAAAGCTCCGGTCTCGTTATGGACCGGGGCTTTTCGTGAATTTGTATACTGTTACGCGCTGCCGCGTGAGCTGACCTTGACCAGATATGCATAAACCCCATCGCAGGCTCTTGATTTCCTTGGGGCCACCCGTTACGCCCAGCCTTGGTCTTAGGGGTTTAGCTCAGTTGGTAGAGCATCGGTCTCCAAAACCGAGGGTCGTGGGTTCGAGTCCCTCAGCCCCTGCCAAGACCACTTCATCCAATGAAAAACGGCTTCGGTTTTGCGTCAGTATCGCGTCGGTATTGCAGTGCAGCATTTTAACCTTTTGCATGCAGAGCTGTTAAGAGTTTGTTCATCTTGCCCAGCGTTTGGCGCACCGGTTTGGTGAAGCGCGCGTCGTGATGGGTGACGAGCCATTGGTCGTGGGTCAGATCCTCGATGGTGCCCGTGACCTGAACAAGCCCGCCCTCAGCCTCGCCAATGAATGTGGGAAGCACCGCGCGGGCGATCCCGGCGCGCGCCAGGTCGAGCGCGTTGCGGGGCGTCGTGACCTCGATCCCTTCAGCACCCCCGTGATTGGATCGCAGCCAGAGCGCGGATGGCGTCTGCCCTGTGACCTGTGCCCAAGCGTTCACATCCGGCCCGGTCGCATAGACCGCGAAGCGCACTTTGCCGACACGCTGGCAGGCGAGGCCCACCTGATCGGGCCGGGTGTTGCGAATGCCAATGACGGCCTCGCGCCGCGCAATGTCGAGATGGTGATCGGCGGCGATGAAGCGCAGGCGGACGGGCGCTCGGGCATCGAGCAGGTGGCTGGCTTGCGTGCAAAGCCATGAGGTCATCCAACTGCCCGCAGATATTTTGACCAACGGGACGGTATCGCGGCCATGATCGACGAGGGGGGTGATCTGCGCCTCGATGGCTTGTGCGCGGGTCAAGAACTCGGCCCCCGCATCGGTCAGGGTGTAGCCGCGCGGACCGCGATCAAACAACTCGGCCCCGGTGGCCTGCTCAAACGCGAGCATCCGGCGTCCGAGGGTGGCGGCGCTTTTGCCAGTCTCGCGCGCAGCCCCGGCGAGGCCTTGGTGGCGCGCAACCGATAGGAACAAGCGCAGGTCATCCCAACTGGAGTTCGTTTCATTCATGAAATGAGTATTGCATTCTGTTTCATGGATGGCGAGCGCGCTTTCGATCACAACGGTTCCAGACCACAGATCGAAAGGACAGATTATGAAATTACTCGGGGAAGAGATTGCACCACTTGGCATGGGATGTTGGCCGATTGGCGGGCCGTTTTATCGGGGCGAGCAGCCGCTGGGATACGCTAATTCCGAGGATGGCGAGTCGGTGCGGACGCTGCATGCGGCCCTCGACCATGGTATCCGGCTGTTTGACACGGCGGCGGTCTACGGCGCGGGCCATGCCGAGCGCTTGATGGGGCAGGCGTTGAAGGATCGGCCTGAGGCGATCATCGTATCGAAGATCGGGATCGCGTTTGACGAGGACAGCAAACAACTGATCGGCGACGAATTGGACCCGGCGGAGGTGCGCCCGGCGATTGAGCGGTGTTTGGGACGGCTACAGCGGGATCGGATCGACATTATGCTGTTGCACCAAAACGCCCTGCCGCTGGATCAGGCCGAACCGATCTTCGAGGCGATGGCGCGTGCCCGTGAGGCCGGTCTGATCCGCGCCTTTGGCTGGAGCACGGATTTTCCCGAAAGCGCCAAGGCGATGGGGGACCGGGACGGGGCCGTTGCGGTTGAGCATGCAATGAACCTCTATTTCGACGCGCCGACGATGCAGGGCGTGATCGAGGAGACGGGGCTGATCGCCTTGCTCAGGTCCCCGCTGGCGATGGGGATTCTGTCGGGCAAGTATGACGCCAAAAGCGTGATGGACCCGAACGACATCCGGTCCACCAATGAGGCATGGCGTGATTATTATGAAGATGGGCGCGTGCAGGCGAGCTTCCTCGATCCGCTGAATGCGGTGCGCGAGTTGCTGCAAACCGGCGGGCGCAGTGTGGCGCAGGGGGCGTTGTGCTGGCTGATGGCCAAGTCACCGCTGAACGTGCCCCTGCCCGGTGCGCGCACGGTTCAGCAGATGGTGGACAATGCGGGGGCAGCTCAGCTTGGGCCGCTGCCGGACGCGGTCATGGCCGAGATTGAGGGGCTGATCACGCGTGCGCCGGAAGGACCACCCCGCTCACGTTAACGGCAGGGGGGCGCGTGGCGGTGTGGCATGTCTTGAAATCACCCGCGCCCTCGCGTATTTGCCCTCCAACACGAAGTTTCCGATAGGACTGCGCCCCATGGCAACGACAAACCCGCTCCAGTTCCTGCAACAGGTTCGCGCCGAAGTGGCGAAGGTCGTTTGGCCCACGCGCCGCGAATTGGTCACGACCACCTTGATGGTCTTTGCAATGGCCCTTCTGGCGGCGATCTTCTTTTTCATCGTGGATTGGACGATCCGGCAGGGTCTGCAATTCGTGCTGGGATCATTCTGATCCACTTGATTTTGCTCGCCTTACCCCTTGAACAAAAGTGGGTTGGGCGCTAGAGCGAACGCCTACTCTGACATGACCGCGTGCCCCGATTCGGATGGCACGCTGTTTTGTGTTTGGGGCGGATAGTTAAGACATTGAAATATCGCAGCCTTTCGTGGCTGCACAGGCAGAGCAGGATAACGGGCAACATGGCGAAACGGTGGTACTCGGTCAGCGTCCTGTCGAACTTCGAGAAGAAGATCGCCGAACAAATCCGTCATTCGGTCGAAGAAAATGGCCTTGAGGACGAGATTGAAGAAGTTCTCGTGCCGACCGAAGAGGTCCTTGAGATCCGTCGCGGCAAGAAGGTCACCGCCGAGCGTCGTTTTATGCCGGGCTATGTCCTTGTGCGCATGGAAATGACCGACCGTGGCTATCACCTGATCAACTCGATCAACCGCGTCACGGGCTTTTTGGGACCGCAAGGTCGCCCGATGCCGATGCGTGATGGCGAAGTGAACGCTATCCTGAACCGCGTCGAAGAAGGTCAGGAAGCGCCCCGCAGCTTGATCTCGTTCGAGGTTGGCGAAGATGTGAACGTGACCGACGGACCCTTCGAGGGCTTCTCGGGCATGGTCGAGGAAGTTGATGAACATGCCAGCCGTCTGAAGGTGACGGTCAGCATCTTTGGCCGGGCCACCCCGGTCGAGCTGGAATTCACGCAGGTCACCAAGACCTCGTGACCCTTCGTGGGAGGAAGGGCCGCCGCGGCGGTCTGACCGCACCACGACATGTAAGGCTTTGGGACGCGTCCCCGAGTATGGACAAGAAGGAGAGGCCAGATGGCCAAGAAACTCGTTGGCAGCATGAAGCTGCAAGTGCCTGCAGGCCAAGCCAACCCGTCCCCACCCGTGGGTCCGGCGTTGGGTCAGCGCGGCATCAACATCATGGAATTCTGTAAAGCGTTCAACGCCAAGACCGCAGACATGGAGCCCGGCGCGCCGTGCCCCACCGTGATCACCTACTATCAGGACAAGTCCTTCACGATGGACATCAAGACGCCCCCTGCGTCGTATTACCTGAAGAAGGCCGCGAAGCTGAAATCGGGCGCGAAAACCCCGTCTCGCGAAGTCGTCGGTCACGTCACCGTCGCGCAGGTCCGTGAAATTGCGGAAGCGAAGATGAAAGATCTCAGCGCCAACGACATCGAAGGCGCGATGAAGATCATCCTGGGCTCTGCCCGCTCTATGGGCATCGAGGTGAAGTAATGGCAAAGCTTGGTAAACGCGCAACTGCGGCCCGCGCTGCTTTTGCAGGCAAAGAGAATGTCACCGTCGAAGAAGCTGTGTCCCTGGTGAAGGGCAACGCGAAAACGAAATTCGACGAGACGGTTGAGATCGCGATGAACCTCGGCGTTGATCCGCGCCACGCAGACCAGATGGTCCGTGGCACGGTGAACCTGCCAAACGGCACCGGCAAAACGGTGCGCGTTGCAGTCTTCGCCCGTGGCCCAAAGGCCGAAGAGGCAACCGCTGCTGGTGCGGATGTTGTGGGTGCGGAAGATCTGATGGAAGCCATTCAGGGCGGCAAGATCGACTTTGATCGCTGCATCGCGACCCCGGACATGATGCCCATCGTTGGGCGTCTTGGCAAAATCCTCGGCCCGCGCAACCTGATGCCCAACCCGAAAATCGGCACCGTGACCATGGATGTCACCGCGGCTGTGAATGACGCCAAAGGCGGTCAGGTGCAGTTCAAAGCCGAAAAGGCTGGCGTTGTGCATGCAGGTATCGGCAAGGCGTCGTTTGATGAGACAAAGCTGGTCGAGAATGTCCGCGCATTCGTTGAGGCGGTATCCAAGGCCAAGCCGTCGGGCTCTAAGGGATCTTATATGAAGAAGGTCTCGCTGAGCTCGTCGATGGGCCCGGGCGTATCGATCGACGTCAACTCTGCCATGGGCGCAGAGTAAACGAAGAATTCCGGCGGGGCTTCGGCCCCAATGGATGGCTAGGCCGCCTAGGTGGCCTTGTCCTGTCCGAGACGGTGGGTTGACCGCAAGGTTGCTAAATCCTGCCTGAGATGGGGAACGGCAAAGATTTTCACGAGGGTTTACCCCTCGGGCGAGTTGGCACCGGGACCCGTAGCAAGGACCCGACGGGGGGCAACCCCCACATAAAGAGCCGGGGGAAACCCCAAATTTGGAGTATACCTGTGGATAGAGCCCAGAAAGAGAAAGTGGTCGAGGAACTCGGCCAAATCTTTGAAAGCTCTGGCGTTGTTGTGGTTTCACACTACGCCGGTCTTACGGTTGCTGAAATGCAGGACCTCCGCGCGCAAATGCGCGAGGCGGGGGCTTCCGTACGCGTTGCAAAGAACAGGCTCGCCAAAATCGCCCTTGAGGGGAAACCGAACGCACAGATCGGTGACCTGCTGACAGGGATGACTGTTTTCGCCTATTCCGAGGACCCTGTGGCAGCTGCCAAGGTCGCGGAGGCATATGCCAAAGATAACAAGAAATACGTTATCCTCGGTGGTGCCATGGGCGCAGACTACTTGACCCCTGAAGGTGTCAAGGCCGTTGCAGCAATGCCGTCGCGCGAAGAGCTTATCGCTCAGATCGCGTCTTGCATTGGCGCACCAGCCAGCAACATCGCCGGGGCCATTGGCGCACCTGCTTCGAACATCGCAAGCATCCTCTCGACAATCGAGGAAAATGCGGAAGCCGCGTAACAGCAATCTGGACCGGCGTGCTGTTGAATTGCACGCGTTGGAACACATCTAGTCAAATGGAATTGAAAAATGGCTGATCTGAAGAAACTTGCAGAAGAGATCGTGGGTCTGACCCTTCTCGAAGCACAAGAACTGAAAACCATCCTCAAGGACGAGTATGGCATCGAGCCCGCCGCTGGCGGCGCCGTGATGATGGCTGGCCCAGCAGATGCTGGCGGCGCGGCTGCTGAAGAGCAGACCGAATTCGACGTGATCCTGAAAGCCGCTGGCGCTCAGAAGATCAACGTCATCAAAGAAGTCCGCGCCATCACTGGCCTGGGCCTGAAAGAAGCCAAAGAGCTCGTTGAAGCTGGCGGCAAAGCAGTAAAAGAAGCGGTTTCCAAGGACGAAGCCGAAGAGATCAAAGGCAAGCTGGAAGCAGCTGGCGCCGAGGTCGAACTCAAGTGATTGTTGCTCGGGGGCCTTCCCCGAGAGCACACTAAATTTGGCTGGATCCGGAAGCAATTCTGGGTCCAGCCGAACCTGTCTTGGGAAAGCGTTTGCTCGCAGACGTTTCCCCTGGGCCAGGTTTCCGGTCGGGAGCACGCCATTGGGACGGCGCGCAGGTATAGACCGGACCCATACCCCGATGACGAGCGGCGCGTTCACCCCACGGAGCGTTCCCGCGAGACATAAAACAAAGGAATGAGATCGCATGGCGCAAACGCATCTCGGCCAGAAACGTATCCGCACGTATTACGGCAAAATCCGCGAAGTTCTTGAAATGCCGAACCTTATCGAGGTTCAAAAGAGCAGCTATGACCTGTTCTTGGGCTCAGGCGACCAGTTGGAGCCGATGGACGGCGAAGGCATCATGGGTGTCTTCCAGTCGGTGTTCCCGATCAAAGATTTCAACGCAACCTCGGTCCTCGAGTTCGTCAAGTACGAACTGGAGAAGCCGAAATATGACGTAGAAGAGTGCCAGCAGCGCGACATGACCTATGCCGCCCCGCTGAAAGTCACCCTGCGTCTGATCGTGTTTGATATCGACGAAGATACCGGCGCGAAATCCGTCAAGGATATCAAAGAACAGGACGTCTTCATGGGCGACATGCCTTTGATGACCCCGAACGGCACCTTTATCGTCAACGGCACCGAGCGCGTCATCGTTTCCCAGATGCACCGCTCGCCTGGCGTGTTTTTTGACCACGACAAGGGTAAGACCCACTCGTCGGGTAAGCTGTTGTTTGCATGCCGCATTATCCCATATCGCGGCAGCTGGCTGGACTTCGAGTTTGACGCCAAGGACCTTGTGTTCTCGCGCATCGACCGCCGCCGCAAACTGCCTGTCACGACGCTTCTATATGCTCTTGGTCTCGACCAGGAAGACATCATGGATGCCTATTACCAGACGGTCGATTTCAGCTACCGCAAGAATGACGGCTGGGTCACAAAGTTCTTCCCCGAGCGTATCCGTGGCACGCGCCCGGTTCAGGACATCGTTGATGCCGCAACCGGCGAAGTGATTGCTGAAGCTGGCAAAAAGGTCACCCCGCGCGCGGTCAAGAAGCTGATCGAAGACGGCAATGTCACCGAAGTTCTGATGCCATTTGACGGCATCATCGGTCGCTTTGTCGCCAAAGACATCATCAACGAAGAAAACGGAGCGATCTATGTCGAAGCCGGTGATGAGCTGACATGGGAGCTGGATAAAGACGGCGAAGTCATTGGCGGCACGCTGAAAGAGCTGCTGGATGCGGGCATCACCGACATCCCGGTTCTGGACATCGATAACGTCAATGTCGGCCCCTATATCCGCAACACTATGGCGGCAGACAAGAACATGGGCCGCGACACAGCACTTATGGACATCTACCGCGTCATGCGTCCGGGCGAGCCTCCCACCGTGGAAGCCGCAAGCCAGCTGTTCGACACGATGTTCTTTGACAGCGAGCGCTACGACCTGTCGGCCGTTGGCCGCGTGAAGATGAACATGCGTCTGGCGCTGGATGCCGAAGACACCATGCGCACTTTGCGTAAAGAAGACATCGTCGCCTGCATCAAGGCGCTCGTGGACTTGCGTGACGGGCGTGGCGACATCGACGATATCGACCACTTGGGCAACCGTCGTGTGCGCTCCGTTGGTGAGCTGATGGAGAACCAGTACCGCGTGGGTCTTTTGCGGATGGAGCGCGCCATTAAGGAGCGTATGTCCAGCGTCGAGATCGACACTGTGATGCCGCAAGACCTGATCAACGCCAAACCTGCTGCGGCGGCTGTGCGTGAATTCTTCGGCTCGTCGCAGCTGTCGCAGTTCATGGACCAAACCAACCCGCTGTCGGAAGTCACCCACAAGCGTCGCCTCTCGGCGCTTGGACCGGGCGGTCTGACACGCGAACGCGCGGGCTTTGAAGTGCGCGACGTGCACCCAACCCACTACGGTCGCATGTGCCCGATTGAGACGCCGGAAGGCCCGAACATCGGCCTGATCAACTCGCTCGCCACCTTTGCGCGGGTGAACAAGTACGGCTTCATCGAGACCCCGTATCGCAAGGTTGTCGACGGTCAGGTCACGGATGACGTGAACTACATGTCTGCCACCGAGGAAATGCGCCACACCGTGGCGCAGGCCAACGCGCAATTGACGGCTGAGGGACGGTTCGAGAACGAGTTGGTGAGCACCCGTCAGTCTGGTGACTACATGCTGCAATCGCGCGACAACGTTGATCTGATCGACGTGTCGCCCAAGCAGTTGGTCTCGGTCGCGGCCTCGCTGATCCCGTTTCTTGAGAACGACGACGCGAACCGGGCCTTGATGGGCTCGAACATGATGCGTCAGGCGGTTCCGCTGTTGCAGGCCGATGCCCCATATGTCGGCACCGGGATTGAGGGCGTTGTGGCCCGCGACTCTGGCGCGGCCATCATGGCGCACCGCACCGGTGTCATCGACCAAGTTGATGCCCAGCGTATCGTTGTGCGTGCTACGAAGGACCTCGAGCCGGGTGATCCGGGCGTGGACATCTACCGTTTGCGTAAGTTCCAGCGGTCCAACCAGAACACCTGTATCAACCAGCGCCCCTTGGTGAAGGTTGGGGATGCTGTGACCAAAGGCGACGTGATTGCCGACGGTCCATCGACGGATCTGGGTGAGTTGGCGCTTGGTAAGAACGTGATCGTCGCGTTCATGCCGTGGAATGGCTACAATTACGAGGACTCTATCCTGATCTCCGAGCGGATTGCCCGCGACGACGTCTTCACCTCGATCCATATCGAGGAGTTTGAAGTCGCCGCGCGTGACACGAAGCTCGGCCCAGAAGAGATCACCCGCGATATCCCGAATGTCGGCGAGGAAGCCCTGCGCAACCTTGATGAGGCGGGCATTGTCTATATCGGGGCAGACGTCGAGCCGGGCGATATCCTCGTCGGTAAGATCACGCCAAAGGGCGAAAGCCCGATGACGCCGGAGGAGAAACTGCTCCGCGCCATCTTTGGTGAGAAAGCCTCTGACGTGCGTGACACCTCGCTGCGTGTGAAGCCGGGTGATTTCGGTACAGTCGTGGAAGTGCGTGTCTTCAACCGTCACGGCGTCGAAAAAGACGAACGTGCATTGCAGATCGAGCGGGAAGAGGTCGAGCGCCTCGCCCGTGACCGCGATGACGAGATGGCGATCCTTGAGCGCAACATCTACTCGCGCCTCAAGACGATGATCGAAGGCAAGACGGCTGTGAAAGGCCCCAAGGGCATCAAGTCCGGGTCCACGATCACCGACGATCTACTGGACACCCTGTCCAAGGGTCAGTGGTGGCAGCTTGCACTGGAAGACGAGACGGAGGCCAGCCAGGTCGAAGCCCTCAACAGCCAGTATGAGGCGCAGAAGCGTCAGCTGACCGCTCGGTTCGAGGACAAGGTCGAGAAGGTCCGTCGCGGCGATGATCTGCCTCCGGGTGTGATGAAGATGGTTAAGGTCTTCATCGCCGTGAAGCGGAAATTGCAGCCCGGCGATAAGATGGCTGGTCGTCACGGCAACAAGGGTGTGATCTCGAAGGTTGTGCCGATGGAAGACATGCCGTTCCTTGGGGATGGCACGCCGGTGGACTTCGTTCTGAACCCGCTGGGTGTTCCGTCGCGTATGAACGTCGGTCAGATCCTCGAGACACATATGGGTTGGGCCGCACGCGGTCTGGGCATCAAGATCGACGATGCTTTGGACGATTATCGCCGCACTGGTGATATGACCCCGGTTCGGGATGCCTTGAAGATTGCCTATGGTGATGACGTCTATGACGACGCGTTCTCTGATCTGGACGAAGACATCCTGATCGAGAAGGCCGGCAACGTGACCCGTGGTGTCCCAATCGCAACGCCTGTTTTTGACGGTGCCAAGGAGAAGGACGTCAACGATGCGCTGCAACGCGCGGGCTTTGACACATCGGGTCAGTCGGACTTGTTCGATGGTCGCACAGGCGAGCAGTTTGCCCGTCAGGTGACGGTGGGTGTGAAGTACCTGCTGAAACTTCACCACCTCGTTGACGACAAGATCCACGCACGGTCCACCGGTCCGTACAGCCTCGTCACGCAGCAGCCGCTGGGTGGTAAGGCGCAGTTCGGTGGTCAGCGCTTCGGTGAGATGGAGGTCTGGGCGCTGGAAGCGTATGGTGCGGCCTACACCTTGCAGGAAATGCTGACGGTGAAGTCCGATGACGTTGCAGGCCGGACCAAGGTCTACGAGAGCATCGTTAAGGGCGAGGACAACTTCGAGGCTGGCGTGCCAGAATCGTTCAACGTGCTTGTCAAAGAAGTGCGGGGCCTCGGCCTCAACATGGAACTCCTGGATGCGGAGGGGGACGAGTAAGGGCTCTCAGAGCCCTTATGCCGAGATTTTTCGGACGAAAAATCTCGGCCCCCACCCCAACCGCCCTGATTTAAGGAATTCAAGATGAACCAGGAACTGACCAACAACCCGTTTAACCCGGTTGCGCCCGTCAAGACGTTCGACGAGATCAAGGTCTCGCTCGCGTCGCCGGAGCGCATCCTGTCGTGGTCCTTTGGCGAGATCAAAAAGCCAGAGACCATCAACTACCGCACCTTCAAGCCCGAGCGTGACGGCCTGTTCTGCGCGCGTATCTTTGGCCCGATCAAGGACTACGAATGCCTGTGCGGCAAATATAAGCGCATGAAGTATCGCGGCGTCGTCTGCGAAAAATGCGGTGTGGAAGTCACCCTGCAAAAGGTCCGCCGCGAGCGGATGGGCCATATCGAGCTTGCCTCGCCCGTCGCTCATATCTGGTTCCTGAAGTCGCTGCCCTCGCGCATCGGTAACATGCTGGACATGACGCTGCGTGACCTCGAGCGGATCCTCTATTTCGAGAACTACGTTGTGATCGAGCCGGGTCTGACCGACCTGACATACGGCCAATTGCTGGGCGAGGAAGAGTTCCTCGACAAGCAGGACGAGTATGGCGCCGACGCTTTCACCGCCAATATCGGTGCCGAAGCCATCCGTGAAATGCTGGCTGCGATTGATCTGGAATCTGAGGCTGAGCAACTGCGCGCGGACCTCAAAGAGGCCACGGGTGAGCTAAAGCCGAAGAAGATCATCAAACGTTTGAAGCTGGTCGAGAACTTCCTTGAATCCGGCAACCGTCCCGAGTGGATGGTCCTGACCGTCGTGCCCGTGATCCCGCCAGAGCTGCGCCCGCTGGTGCCGCTCGATGGGGGGCGCTTTGCGACGTCTGACCTGAACGATCTGTATCGTCGTGTGATCAACCGGAACAATCGCCTCAAGCGTCTGATCGAGCTGCGCGCACCTGACATCATCGTCCGTAACGAGAAGCGGATGTTGCAGGAATCTGTTGACGCCTTGTTCGACAACGGCCGTCGTGGCCGCGTCATCACGGGGGCCAACAAGCGCCCGTTGAAGTCGCTGTCGGACATGCTGAAGGGTAAGCAAGGTCGCTTCCGTCAGAACCTTCTCGGAAAGCGCGTCGACTTCTCGGGTCGCTCGGTCATCGTGACCGGTCCGGAGTTGAAGCTGCATCAGTGTGGTCTTCCGAAGAAGATGGCGCTGGAGCTGTTCAAGCCGTTCATCTACTCGCGGCTTGAGGCGAAGGGGCTAAGCTCCACCGTTAAGCAGGCCAAGAAGCTGGTGGAAAAGGAGCGTCCCGAGGTTTGGGATATCCTCGACGAGGTGATCCGCGAGCATCCGGTGATGCTGAACCGCGCGCCCACCTTGCACCGTCTTGGCATTCAGGCGTTTGAGCCGGTCCTGATCGAAGGTAAGGCGATCCAGCTGCACCCGCTTGTCTGTTCTGCGTTTAACGCGGACTTTGACGGCGACCAGATGGCTGTGCACGTGCCGCTCTCGCTGGAAGCTCAGCTCGAAGCGCGCGTCTTGATGATGTCGACGAACAACGTTCTGTCGCCTGCAAACGGCGCACCGATCATTGTTCCGTCGCAGGACATGATCCTGGGCCTCTACTACATCTCTCTGGCGCGCGAAGGCATGCCGGGCGAGGGGATGATCTTTGGATCGCCCGAAGAGGTCGAGCATGCGCTTGAAGCCGGTGTTGTGCATCTGCACTCGAAAATCACCGCGCGTCTCAAGCAGATCGACGACGAGGGCAACGAGGTTTGGCAGCGGTTCGAGACAACACCGGGGCGCATTCGTCTTGGCACATTGCTGCCGCTCAATGCCAAAGCGCCGTTTGATATGGTGAACCGTCTTCTGCGGAAGAAGGAAGTTCAGCAGGTCATCGACACCGTCTACCGTTATTGCGGTCAGAAGGAGAGCGTTATCTTCTGCGACCAGATCATGACCATGGGCTTCCGCGAAGCGTTCAAGGCTGGCATCTCGTTTGGTAAAGACGACATGCTGATCCCTGACAGCAAGTGGACGATCGTCAACGGCGTGCGCGACCAAGTCAAAGAGTTCGAACAGCAATACATGGACGGTCTGATCACCCAGGGTGAGAAGTATAACAAGGTCGTGGATGCTTGGTCGAAATGCTCGGACGAGGTGGCTGCCGCGATGATGGACGATATTTCGTCCATGCGTCACGACGATGCTGGGGCCGAGATGGAGCCAAACTCCGTCTACATGATGTCGCATTCCGGTGCGCGTGGCTCGCCCGCGCAGATGAAGCAGCTGGGCGGTATGCGTGGTCTAATGGCCAAGCCGTCGGGTGAGATCATCGAGACGCCGATCATCTCGAACTTTAAGGAAGGTCTGACCGTTCTTGAGTACTTCAACTCCACCCACGGTGCTCGTAAGGGCCTCGCGGATACGGCGTTGAAGACGGCAAACTCGGGCTATCTGACCCGCCGTCTTGTCGACGTGGCCCAGGACTGCATCGTTCGCATGAATGACTGTGGCACGGACATGTCGATCACCGCAGAGCCTGCCGTCAATGACGGCGAGGTTGTGTCCAGCCTTGGCGAGCGTGTTCTGGGTCGTGTTGCGGCCGAGGATGCGATGCGTCCGGGCACCGAAGAGGTCCTCGTCAAAGAGGGCGAGCTGATCGACGAGCGTAAAGCCGACCTGATCGAAAGCGCGAAACTGCCGTCCTTGCGGATCCGTTCGCCGCTGACCTGTGAGGCCGAGGAGGGCGTTTGCGCGACCTGCTACGGTCGTGACCTTGCACGCGGCACGAAGGTGAACGTGGGCGAGGCCGTCGGTATCATCGCGGCACAGTCCATCGGCGAGCCGGGCACACAGCTGACGATGCGGACATTCCACATCGGCGGTATTGCGCAAGGTGGTCAGCAGTCGTTCCAGGAAGCGGGCCAAGAGGGCAAAGTTGTCTTCAAGAACGCCAACTTGCTGGAAAACGACTCCGGCGACTTGGTCGTTATGGGCCGCAACATGCAGATCGCCCTTGTCGACGAGCATGATGTCGAGCGGGCCAGCTTCAAGCTGAGCTACGGCACCAAGGTCCATGTCAAAGAGGGTCAGCAGATTGCTCGGGGCGACAAGCTCTATGAGTGGGACCCCTACACCCTTCCGATCATCGCCGAGAAATCGGGTGTCGTGAAGTTCGTCGATCTGATCGCGGGCATTGCCATGCGCGAAGAAACCGACGATGCGACAGGCATGACCCAGAAGATCGTGACCGACTGGCGTTCCGCGCCAAAAGGCAACGAGCTGAAGCCGGAACTGCTGATCGCGGACCCGGAAACGGGCGAGCCAGTGCGCAACGATGCGGGCAATCCTGTGACCTATCCGATGTCTGTGGACGCGATTTTGTCCATCGAGGACGGTGCCGACGTCAAAGCGGGTGACGTGCTTGCACGTATCCCGCGTGAAGGTGCCAAAACCAAGGACATCACCGGTGGTCTGCCGCGTGTGGCTGAACTCTTTGAGGCACGTCGCCCCAAGGACCACGCTATCATTGCGGAAATCGACGGCTATGTGCGCTTCGGCAAGGACTTCAAGAACAAGCGTCGTATTGGCATTCAGCCAGCCGACGAAAACTTGGATGCGGTCGAATACATGGTGCCCAAGGGCAAGCACATCCCGGTTGCCGAGGGTGATTTCGTCCAGAAGGGCGACTACATCATGGATGGTAACCCGGCCCCGCATGACATCCTCAAGATCATGGGGATCGAGGCGCTGGCCGACTACCTGATCGACGAAGTGCAGGACGTCTACCGCCTGCAAGGCGTGAAGATCAACGACAAGCATATCGAGGTGATCGTCCGCCAGATGCTGCAAAAGTGGGAGATCCAGGATTCTGGCGACACCACTTTGCTGAAAGGCGAGAACGTCGATAAGGCGGAGTTTGACGAAGCGAATGCCAAGGCTGTCTCGAAGAAGGGGCGTCCTGCGAAGGGCCAACCGATCCTTCTGGGCATCACCAAAGCCTCGCTGCAAACCCGGTCGTTCATCTCTGCGGCCTCTTTCCAGGAGACCACGCGCGTGCTGACTGAGGCGTCTACGCAAGGTAAGCGCGACAAGCTGATCGGCCTGAAAGAGAACGTCATCGTAGGTCGCTTGATCCCGGCGGGCACTGGGGGCGCGTCGCAGAACGTGCGCCGCATTGCCTCCGAGCGCGACAACAAGGTCATCGAGGCCCGTCAGGCAGAGGCAGAAGCCGCCGCTGCATTGGCCGCCCCGGAGCCTGCTGCGGATGATGTGTTCAGCCCCTCGGCGGATATGAGCGGTGTCGAGGAAAGCCGCGATTAAGCCCCTCGACAACGGCTAGACATTGGCCCGCGCAGCGATTTCGTTGCGCGGGCTTTTTCTTTGCGGGTGGTGTCGATAAACTTCAGTATGGAAGAAGACGAGCAGACCCCGGACGCAAAACCGTTGCGCATCCAAGTGCTTGGCATTTGCCGGTTCTCGTTTCCGGCGGACCTTGGCGCGTTTCGTCAGCACCGCGACAGTTTGGAGACCCGGCGGGAAGCTCTCTATAGTTCCGAGCGGATGGACATACGGTTCTTCTGGTTCGAGAACTTGCTGCTGCCGTGCATTGCCGCGCAGCGCGACAAGGATTTCACGCTGCTGGTTCTGCTGGGCGAGGATATGCCCGAGCCCTATCGTAGCCGTATGGAGCGGATTACCGCCCCGATCCCTCAGATCAAGCTGGTTTACCGCCCGAGCGGTGATATGCGCGATACCGTACGCGAGATCATGAAAGCCGAGCGCGAACCGGATGCGGATGCGATTGCCGAGTTCTGGCTGGATGATGACGATGGGGTCGGGCGCAATTTCGTGACCCGTGCGCGGGCGGATTTCGAGCATGGGCGCGTGTTGTTCGAGACCCATGCGCGGTTGGCGATTGACTACCAGCGCGGCCTTGTCGTGACGTTGACGGAGGCAGGTGTCGACTACTTGCCGCTGTTTGCCCGCAACTGGTGCGCGGGCCAAATTACCTATTTCAAACCGAGCTTCGGGCGTTGCACGATGGATTTCCCGCATTACAGGGTGTGGTCCGCGATGCCGCAGATATCAATGAACGACCAGATCATGTTTGCCCGCGGCGAGCATATGACCAACGACAGCGCCATCAAGACCGCCAATGGTATTCCGGTGCGCATCCCCAACGGCGACTTGCGCGGGAGCTTGAAGCGACGCTTTGCGGTGGACCAAGAGGCGTTTGAAGAAGCTTGGGCCAATTTGCGAGAGGCTCAGCGCGTGCTCAGTGACGAATAACCAACGCGGCGCGGCCTTGATGATCGCGAGTATGACGGCGTTTACGCTGAACGACGCCTGTATGAAGGCGCTAGGGGCTGAGCTGCCGCTGTTCCAAGCGATCCTGCTGCGCGGGATTTTGGCGAGTGTCGCGCTGTATGCCCTCGTGCGGTTCTTTGGACGTCTTAGCTTGCCTGTGGGCATAAAAGACCGCTGGCTGGTTGGGTTGCGCACGGCCTGCGAGGTCGGTGCTGCGTTCTTTTTCATCAGCGCGCTGTTCAACATGCCCATCGCCAATGTGACCGCGATCTTGCAGGCGCTTCCGTTGTCGGTCACGCTGGCGGGGGCGGTGTTTCTGCGAGAGCCCGTGGGCTGGCGCAGGTGGCTTGCGATTTTAGTAGGCTTTGTGGGAGTGTTGTTGATTGTGCGACCGGGGACGGAAGGTTTCACGCTTTATTCCGTCTATGCACTTTTGGCAGTGGTTTGTGTGACGGTGCGTGACCTCGCTGCGCGGCGTATGTCAGCGGGCGTGCCGTCGACCACGGCGGCGTTCTTTGCGGCGTTGGGAGTGACGGTTTTGGGCGCTGTCGGGTCGATTGGATCGGAGTGGGTTGCTGTGTCGCCGCGCAGCGTGGGGCTTTTGGTCCTTGCGACAGGGTTTTTAGTCATCGCAATCCTGACCAGTGTCATGACCATGCGCGTGGGAGATTTGGCTGTTGTGACGCCGTTTCGCTATACGTCCCTGCTGGTCGCGCTGATCTTGGGGCTGGTGGTTTTCGGCGAGTGGCCGGACGCTCTGACGTTGTTGGGGGCGAGCATCATCATCGCGATGGGTCTGTTTACGATCTGGCGCGAGCAGCGGACACGGCGCTAATCTAGATCGCTGCGGGTTTGAAGTGTCTCTGCGAAAGCATTGCCCAACTGCGCCCAACTGGCTCTGTGGATGAAGGTCAGCATTGCGTCATTGACCACGAACCGATCAATTGTCTGATCCCAAACGAACATAGGCGTGTTGTTGATCGAGGCTTGATGGGCCGGCCACTGAGCCTTGAGTTTTTGATTGAACTCAGCCCGGTCAATAGGTGTGAACTCTTGGCTGGCTGCCTCTGCGGCGGCCTGCATTCTTGCATTTACGCGGTCGTGGAGACCCTCTAGAGCGAACCCCGCACGTAAATCCGTCGCGCTTACCGACAGCACCTCTTCGATGACGTAGCTGACTATTCGACGTCCTGTCGCATCGCGCGTGCCCCATTGCGAAGCCTTAAACAAGGTGTCCGCCATGTCATTGGCCATATCGTTCGAGAGCTTCTGCGCTGCCATATTGACCAGCTGGGACGGTGACTGCCCAACATACTCGATCGCCCCTGTGCGCACATCATCATAATAGCGCGCACAGATCTGCTGAAGCGCCGCGATACTGCCATTCGATTGCTTTGCAATTGCGACGACCAAGCTTCTGGGCAGTGACAGGCCGAGCGCACGGGCACCTGTGCGCACCACGTTCTGAAGCTCAGCCTCGTCCCATGGATCGACGCTGACATGGGCGTGTTGGCCCCTCAGATCGCCATTGCGCTCGACGAGATAGTTCGCTTGCTTCCATGTCCCCGCTGCGACGATTGTGAACCCCGCCCCTGCAAAGACGGTAAAGTCCTTCGATAGGGCGGTCTGCTCGGCCTTCGAGAAGTGGTGAAAGCTATCTATGACCAAGACCCTGGCTTGCGTGGCGTTGGCAATCAATGACGAGACCCATTGCGCATCCAAAAGACTGCCTTGGAAGATGCGCTGTGGGGTTTCAGCATTGTCCTGATATCCCAGCGATACGATGCCGAGGTTCACTTTGACACTGACTGAATCGCTTTCGGTGGCCCCTTGTTCGATGACCGCCCCAGCACGTTGCAGAAGCCCGCGATAGAGATCTATTTTACGCATCCCATCGCTGGCTTCGATGCCAAGCACTTCGTCCGTATTCCGCAGGAGCGGCCGCAAGAGCGAAGACTTCCCTTGCTTTGAGGGGCCATGCAACGAGATCACGCAATAATCAGGATTGTCGATATGGTCGCGTAGATCTGTCTCGGCTTGCCGCACGATTAAGGCGCCCGGCGGCGCATGGCGGCTGATATTATGCGTGGCGCGAATGTCTTTCAAGCTGAGCGCTTTGATCGCTGTATGAAGTTCGGGGACGCTCGAATTTGCGCGGCTGGGCGTTTTGGTCCCCAAGGATTTCTTGCCACTGGCTTTTGTGCCGGATCGATTCAAGAAGGGTGTCCGGGCCATCTGGTGTTCCTGCCGTACTAAAGATGCATATGCCGCGCGCGCGCCCCACGCTCGATCGCGGCGGCGGCGAGGCGGTCTATGTCTAGCTCGTAGCGGATTTCGGCCAGCAGGCGCAGCTCCGTCTCGACCAGTTGGCCATCGGCGGCGGCGACATCGCAGGCCATGGCATAGGCGGTCTCGTTCAGTTTTACTGGCAAGGCTTCACGCACGAGGCCGAACAGCGCGTCGAGGCCGTCTTCCTCGGTCAGCAGGTCAAACACGAGGGTGGACACGCGGCTGATGCGATCCGCATCATAGTCCCCGAACACAGGCAGGTGGTTCACGATCTTCTGGATCGCGACCAACTCGGACGTGCGGATCAACTCGTCGGACGCGGACACGGCGACCATGACGGCGACGAGCGCGTCTTGCGCGGTCAGGGTTTGGATCACATCGTCGGACATTCGGGTGCCTCCTGCGGCATGCGGTTCGGGTGGACATTATTGACGCCACCGCGCCCCGGCAATAGCTAGCGGGCACGCGCGGCGTGGGGCCGCGTGCTTGTTTGAAGGAAACCCAAGATGTCCGATCTGCGCGACGCCGCGATGAGCTCCAAAGCCTGGCCGTTTGAAGAAGCCCGCAAGCTTCTGAAACGCTACGCAAAGGGCGCGCCGGAGAAGGGCTATGTCTTGTTCCAGACCGGATACGGGCCGTCAGGCTTGCCGCATATCGGCACCTTTGGCGAAGTCGCGCGCACGACGATGGTGCGTCAAGCGTTCGAGGTCCTGAGCGACATTCCCACCAAGCTGATCTGCTTTTCCGACGATATGGACGGCTTGCGCAAAGTGCCGGGCAACGTGCCGAACGGCAAGGAGATGGAGCAGGACCTGAACCTGCCGCTGACGCGCGTGCGTGACCCGTTTGGCACCCATGAAGGCTTTGCGCAGCACAACAATGCGCGGTTGCGTGAGTTTCTGGATGGGTTCGGGTTCGAGTATGAATTTGCCAGCTCGACCGACTATTACACCTCAGGTCGCTTCGACGAGATGCTGATCCGCGCGCTTGAGCGGTTCGATAAGATCATGGGGATCATGCTGCCGACCTTGGGCGCGGACCGTCAGGCGACCTATTCGCCCTTCCTGCCGATCAGCCCGAAAACGGGCCATGTCTTGCAGGTTCCGGTGCTGGAGCGGAATGTCGAGAAGGGCACGATTGTCTATGCGGAGCCGGATGGCGAGCGGATCGAGATTCCGGTCACCGGCGGCAACGTCAAGATGCAGTGGAAGCCCGATTGGGCGCTGCGCTGGGCGGCCCTTGGCGTGGATTACGAGATGTCGGGCAAGGACCTGATGGAATCGGTGACGCAATCGACGAAGATCTGCCGCGCTTTGGGGGGGACCCCGCCGGAGAGCTATACGTATGAGTTGTTCCTGGATGGCGAAGGGCAGAAAATCTCGAAGTCAAAAGGCAATGGCCTGACGATGGAAGAATGGCTCGCCTATGCGCCTGCCGAAAGCCTGAGCCTGTTCATGTTCCAAAAGCCGCGTACGGCCAAGCGTCTGCATTTTGATGTGATCCCGAAGGCGGTGGACGAATATCACCAGCATTTGCGTGGCTTTGACGGCCAAGACGACAAGGCGCGGCTGAACAATCCGGTGTGGCATGTCCATAACGGCAAGCCGCCCGCGTCGAACCTAGAGGTGCCGTTTGCGATGCTTCTCAACCTCGCCAGTGTGGCCGGGGCCGAGGATGCCGCGACGCTTTGGGGCTTTATCCAGCGTTATGCGCCGGATGCTTCGGCTGAGACGCACCCCGATCTGGATGCGGCGGCGGGCTTTGCTGTGCGCTACTATAACGAGCAGGTGAAGCCGAAGAAGGTCTACCGTGCGCCCTCGGAGGTCGAGGCGGCGGCGATGATGGATTTGGTCGCGCGGCTGAAGGCGTGGGACGGCGGATTGGACGCGGAAGGCTTGCAATCTGAGGTCTTTGCCGTGGGCAAGGCGCATGGGTTCGAGCCCCTGCGTGACTGGTTCACGGCCCTCTATCAGGTGCTTCTGGGCGCGGATCAGGGACCGCGTTTTGGCGGGCTTGTGGCGCTTTATGGCATCGACGAGAGCATTGCGCTGATCGAGGCGGGTGCGCGCGGTGAGATGGCGACGCCAGACGCCTGATTTGACCAAGGCCAATTGAAAGCTAGGCTCTTTCCCATGGAGAATGGGAGAGAGCCGATGAAACGACTGATCTGGGCGAGTGTGTTGGCGGTGGCTCTGGGCAGTCCCTCGCTGGCGCAGATGGCGGAAAACCCTGCGATTGAGGGCACGATCCAAAGCCAAATCGAGGCCTTTAAGGTCGATGATTTTGCCACAGCATTTACGTTTGCTGCCCCGAACATTCGGATGTTTTTTGGGACTCCGGATCGCTTTGGGATGATGGTCCGGCAGGGCTATCCGATGGTTTGGCGCCCGTCTGATGTGCAGTTTCTCGGACTGCGTGAAGAGGCCGGGCGTCTGTTTCAGCGGGTGCAAGTGCGCGATGCCCAAGGCGGTTTGCATCAGTTGGATTACTCGATGATCGAGACGGCGGATGGCTGGCAGATCAACGGCGTGCAGATGGTTGCGATGCCCGGCGTCGGGGTCTGAGCTTCGCCGTAAGGTTTAGGCGTCATGGGCAATGCTCCACCGTCTGAGCAGATCTGTTTGCAGGCCCCTCGCTCGGCGCGTCCAAGCGCGGCCGCCGTCGGGGCGTTCCCGCTGAGCGCGGGTCAGGCGCGCGCGGTGCGGCATGTCTGACGAGAAAATCGCAAAGGCCAGATCGCGCCCGTTCGGCGTGCGCATGTAGCCCGCGAGGGTCGAGACGAAGTTCAGCGTTCCGGTTTTGGCGACAACTTTTGTGGGGCTGTCGGGCACAACATCGCCGTTGCGATCCCGCATCGCAATGTCCTTGAGAATACCGCGCAGCGCGCTTTCGGCCCCCGCGCTGGAGAGGGCGTGAACCATGTCGCGAGGGGTGATGCGCGACGCGTCACCGAGGCCGGAATGATCCACAAAACTTGGCCGATTTGCCCCATAGGTCGTGCTTAGCCAATCGGCCATGGCCTTGCCGGACCGCTCGAGAGAGGTGTTGTTGAGGCTGCGTGCGCCCGTGGCGGATAGACCCACAGCCTCGGCGGTGATGTTGGTGGACCAGCGCAGCATCTGCCGCAGCACCTCGTTGAGGTCATCGCTGGTGTGTTCGACCAAAATGCTGCCGGAGATGGCCCTGCCGGGCACTGGATCGCCCAAGCGCAACTGGATACCGTGCGCGCCGACAAGGGTTTGGAACACCTCGGCGGCATAGGCACCGGGGTGGCGCACGGGCAGCCAGCGCCCTCCTTCGCGGCCGAGCGCCGAGCGGGCCACGGTCCAGCGGTCGCGCCCCCCGGAATTGGCATAGGTAAAGATAGGCAGATCGCGATCCTCGATGCGCATGTCGGACACGGTCACACGCGGGCGGAAGCGGTCCGAGCGCGCGTCCATGACGACCTCGTAAGCGTTCTCGGCAGCTTGCTTCCATTCAAAGTAGACGCGATTGAAGTTAAGGTTCAGCCCCGAGATCGTTGGGTTATAGCCCACGTGATCGGGTTGACTGCTGTCGATCAGGGGGATTGTGGGGAGCGCCCCTTCGGCAACGCGCAAGCGTCCTGTGATCTCGCGCAGACCCGTTGCTTTGAGCTGCGCTGCCATACCTGCGAGCGCGTTGGTATCGAGCGTGGGATCACCGCCGCCAGCGAGGATCAGATCGCCGTCAAGGCGTCCGTTCAAGATCGGTCCATTGGCGATCAGTCGGGTGCGAAACCTGAAGGCGGGTCCAAGAGAGTCGAGCGCATAGAGCGCCGTGATTGCCTTGGTCACAGATGCGGGCGGCTGGGCGAGCAGGGGGCTATGCGCCTCGATGATCTGTCCGGTGCGGGCATCGGCAAGGGCAATCCCGGTTTTGCCAGCGAAGCCGGCTTGGGCGATCAGATCGTCGATACTGGGCAGGGTGCGTTTGGTCCAATCCACGGGGCGCGGAGCGGGCCAGATTGACGTGTCCGGCGCACCAGCGAAAGCAGCGCTGCCCAAGCTGGCCGCGAGGCCCCCCAAAAACAGGCGGCGCGTCGGATGATTGTCCCCTAAACCCATGGGGATAGTTAATCTCAGGCACCGGGTGCAGGCAAGATCGCGTGCTTCACTGTTTCCTGAACTGCGCCTATATGCGCAAGCGGCGCGGATTGGATCAGACCCTTCGGGGCCGCAGGCACCGCACGGTGCGTTAACCTGTTGGTAACGCGGCTGCGTCTATGGTGGAGCCTGTGTGGTCGAGCCTGTCTCGTCCGATTTTTTCCAGAATGAGCATCGGACCTGGTCCCGACAGCTCGTCCTGCGTGCGTCTTTGATCGGTGTCCGTTTGCCGGTCAAAGAGGTCCGCGATGAACAAGGCAGTTACCGAAGGTCTGCAATTGATGCCCCCCGCCTTTTCCGAGGGGCTTCGAGATTGGAGCCAAGGCAATGGCACCCCGTCCACCGCCGAATGGCACAACGCATCGAACGCGGCGATCGTCCCGTCGGACGGGGATTTTGGCAATTGCCTTGAGGTAATGAAGATCGAGAGCCTGACGCGCGTCCGCTACAAGGGCGAGACGCCGATTGTGCCGGGGTGTTATCTGCGCGTGTCGGTGCGGATCAAGGCGATCTCGGGCAACTTGCCAACGGCGCAAATCGGCGCTTGGGCGGGCGAGGGCGGAGGCGACCATGCCAATGGCTTGATCGAGCAAGGGCCGACGACAACGCTGACCTCGTATGGGCAGGTGGTCGAGATTTCCGCCATTGTTGGCTCGGGCACGCGGGGCGGCGTGGATATGCCGTGGGGCTTGGCCCCGATCTATGGGCATTTCGGGCTGGACTTGACCGGACCGACGGGCGGCGTGGTGCGGATCGAGAATATGCGCATCGAAGATGTAACCCATGTCTTTCAGCGCGATATGATGGACTGGGTCGATGTGCGCGACTTTGGGGCTATGGGCGACGGCAACACCGATGACAGTGCGGCCTTCGAGGCGGCAGATGCGGCCGCAAATGGTCGGCGCGTGCTGGTGCCCGAGGGCACTTTTCAGTTGGACGACCATGTGACGTTTACCCTCCGAAGTGCGGTTCTCGGGACAGGTGCAAATGCCGGATGACAAGCGCTTGCACTTGCTGCGCAACTTCAACCTCGACGTTTACTATGACGCGTTCGGCGACGAGATGACGGGTTTCAAGAAAGCGGTGCAGGCGTTGTTCAACAATGCCGATCATGATGCACTGGATTTGTGTGGCCGGGTTATTCAGGTAGACGCACCGCTTGATCTGCACGCGATTGTCGGAAATCAGGCGGAATCGACTATTCGCAAGATGATCCGCAATGGGCAGTTCAACGCCGAAGCGAGCAGCGATTGGGATCCTGATGTGGTTGCATCACAGGCGACTTACGCGACCTCTAACCCGCTAGAGCTGAAGCATGTCGCCAATATCTCGCAGATCGAGGTGGGATCTTTGGTGGAAGGCGACGGCGTCGGGCGTGAGATTTATGTTCTGGCCAAGAACAATGCGACGGGCAAGCTGACGCTGAGCCAACCGCTTTACGACGCGGCGGGCACCCAGACGTTTACGTTCACGCGCTTCAAATACATGCTCGATTTCTCGGGCTTCAGCCGAATGGCAAAGTTTATCTTCCATGAGGTCGATTTCCGCTGCAACAGCCGCGCCTCGGCGATCATGCTGGCGCATGATGGGGATATCTTCCATCTGCGCGATTGCGACTTCACCAAACCGAAGGATCGCGGGATCACCTCGGTGGGGGTCGGCTGTCAGGGCATGTTGATTGATCGGTGCAATTTCATCTCAAGCGAATTGGGCTTGCCGGTCGCGCAACGGACCGCGATTGGGTTCAATGTGAACGCCAATGACGTGAAGCTGCGCCACAGTCGGGCCGTGCGCTTCAAGCATTTCGTGGTGATGAACGGCGCGGGCCATATCGTGACCGGCAACCACTGGTTCCAAGGCGACGGCGATGGCAGTGCGCAGCGCACGGCAGGGCTGATCTTCACGCAGCTGAATTTGAAAAGCACCGTCTACGGCAATTACATCGACAACAGCTATATCGAATGGACCAACGAGTATGATGAGACCCCGGATTATGGCGTCGAGTTGTCTTTTGGTGGTCTGACGATTGCCGACAACATCTTTACGCTGAACAACGGCAATAGCCTGTTTAGTTTCATCGTGATCAAACCGCATGGCTCGGGGCATTTCATCCACGGTCTGTCCGTCACCAACAACGTGTTCAAATCGCTCGATGTGCGTCTGGACCGGGTGGAGAAGGTCGACGACTCGATCGCGTCTTTGGACAGCGGGCGGATGCGGAACGTGACTTTTGACGGCAACATTTTCAACGATGTCGAGAATTTCACGATCAATCCCGTCACCGTTGATTTTGACCGCAACAGTCCCGAGAAAAACTGGGTGCTGGATTTCGAGAGATATCTCCCGTTTGATGGCAATCTGCGCCAAATCACCAGCGCCGTGGTCGATGGCATCCTACGTGATGGCAGCAACAATCAGGTCTTCCCGAGCTTTAGCTTCAACGCGAACCATGGGCCAAATAACACCCAAGCTAGGATGAATTTTCCTTATGCGGTTGAGGGGCGCGTTTATGTGACCGGGCGCATGGATAACCCGATCTAGAGGCTAAAGAGCCAATGCAATTGCCCCGGTCTTGTGCAAACAGGCCGGGGTTTTTGTTAGGGACGCTGCAACATCTCGCCCAGCCGTATCCGCACGGCACGCATCACCGAAAGCGGTGTGCTGGCCAACTCGCGCAACGCCGACTTGGCTTGCGCTTTTGGGTCCGGCGGATAGCCATGGTCTTCGGCCACATACCCTGTGGCGGGCACGCCGAGGATGCGCGCGATCAAGAGTGCGCGCGGCAGGTGCGTGCGGTCCGTGATCAGCACTAACCCGTGATAGCCTTCCTCCCAGGCCAGCGCCCATGCGTTGGTGATGTTCTCGACGGTATTGCGGGCATCTTCCTCCAGCCGCAGCCGGGATGCGGGGACGCCGCGTGCCTCGACGATATCGGCGGCCACCGCGGCTTCGCTGGGAACACCGCCTCCGGACAAGATCAGGATGGTGGCTTGCTTGCGAAGGATGGCCTCGGCCCCGGTCAAGCTACGCCGCATCAACGCATCGCTGGGCGCACCGTTCGCGCGCACGAGCGCACCGAGAACTACATGGGCGGGTTTCATCGTGCTATATCAGCCGCTGTCAGGGTGAAGGCTTTGCCGAAACCTCCGTTCAGGAAGGCTGTTGTTACCGCGAGCCTCACAAGATGGAAATCGGCAAAGTCGATATAAAGTTGTGCTTTGGGGTGCTGAGTCAGATAGAGCGCGCGTAAGGTCTCGTGCTCCCGGTCGCCTTGCGGGACGAACGCGGCGACCCCTTGCAAAGTGATACGCGGATGGGTGAGCGGATCGCCCTTTGGACCGGGCTCACCCAGTAATAACGAGGCGTTGGGGTTTGCACGCAGAGCTTTTGTGTGGCGGCTTAGGTCCGAGATTAATGTCAAGGGTTGGCCAGCCTCATCGCGGGCCACGGCAATGCGGCTGACCAAAGGCGCGCCGCAGTCAGGGTCGAGCACACCAAGCGCGCCAAACCGAGCCTCAACAATCAGCCGTCGGGCTAAGGCGCGGGCTTCTTCATCCGTTGGCCGGATCGGGGAGATTAGTTTATCAACCATGCGCGGAACTTGAGAGCGGAAACTGAAGTTTGCAAGCCGCGACTTGATCCCGGTCAAAGTGGAGGGCGTATTTCATCTGCTATGCATGGAATATACCTTTTGGCTGGAGACGACCCCAATGTACAAAAATATCCTCGTGCCGATTGCGCTGGATCATGAGCGCGACACCAACGCGGCCCTCGATATCGCGCGTGCGCTTTGCGCAGATGGCGGCAAGATCACGGCGCTGAACGTGATCGACCAATTGCCCAGCTACGCGACCGAGTATCTGCCCGCAGACCACGCCAAGAACCAGGAAGACGGGATCGCCAACGCGGTTTCTGAAGTGGTGGGGCCGGCGCCCGATGTGCAGGTCGCGGTTATTCACGGCCATTCGGGCCGCACGATCGTGGAATATGCCGAAGACAACAACGCCGACCTAATCGTGATCGCGAGCCATCGTCCGGGGTTGCAGGACTACTTCCTCGGCTCTACAGCCGCGCGCGTTGTGCGTCATGCGCCCTGTGCGGTGCATGTGGTGCGGTAGCTGCCCGACACTGAATTTCTCCCTAACTGGCTCCCATTTTTGGGGGCCATTTTTTTGGGGGGCCGCTTAGAATTGACGGTAATTCCCTTTTAATGGCCATTTTTTGGTCCGATTGTGCAGGCACGACTGTCTCAAAGCGAATGATTTGGAGACGAACCAATGCCTTGGAACATCAAGACCTTTGAGCAAGACGAAAATGGTGCCGTGACCGTTGATTGGGTTGTTCTGACAGCTGCAATCGTTGGTTTGGGTATTGCCACCTATACGGTGGTCTCAGGCGGTGTTGCCGATGCATCGTCAGATGTAAGCACTCAGATGACCAACCAAGAGATTGTGACATCTTTCGGCAATGCGCCTGCGAGCATCAATCTGGCCGAGTTTAGCTTGCTGGGTCCGGCGCACTCGGAAGCGTGGCGCACGGACCAAGTTGCCTACTACGAAGGCGTCGACAATGATGCTCTGCTCGCGGCCTATGCAAACAGCTATCCAACCGCGATGCGCACCGGACCACATGGCGGCGTGGAGTCCAATGTGCTGCATGAAACGGATCGGATCGGTGTGATCGAGGCCGAGATGGCGTCGCGCGGTCTGGCGCGGCCCGAAGACAATGTAAGCTTCACCGATCTTCACGCGACGAACAGCTGATTCTGATCCACGACTGAGGGTGCAAGCGACCCGGCGTTGTGTATGCGCGCCGCCGGGTGGCCTGCGACAAGTTGTCAATGTGTCTGATTGATCTATGTTCCAGGGTGGCAGAGCAATCCCGCTCGCCGTTCTGGGAGGACACTATGAAACATTTCATGACCGCTCTGGCCGCGAGCGCCTTGCTTGCTGCACCTGCATTTGCCGAGGGCCATCGTAGCCCGGCCCCCGAAGGCGCGAAGGCGATGATCCTATCGCCCGCCGACGGTGCAACTGTCTCGAACCCCGTCACGATACAGTTTGGGCTTGAAGGGATGGGCATCGCACCTGCCGGGATCGAGGTCGAAAACACCGGGCATCACCATCTGCTGATCAACACCGATCCAGATACGCTCGACATGAATGCAGGCTTGCCGGCAAGCGACATGGTCGTGCATTTCGGCGGGGGTCAGACGCAAGTCACTAAGGACCTGCCAGCGGGCACGCATACGCTCCAATTGTTGCTCGGCGACTTTACACACACGCCGCATAATCCGCCGGTGATGAGCGAAGTGATCACGATCACCGTCAACTAGACGCCAACGCTGGGCGGGCAGTCGCGAAACGCCTGTACGGCGGGCGCGGCACCGGCCAGCGGCACTTCAACCTGAACGCCGCCACTGCGTGCGATGGCCGATCCGTTGAACTGCAAGCCGTTCAAAACATTACCAAAGCCCTGATCCTCAACAGTCAGGGCTTTGTTGTTTTCCGCAAGGGTGTGGCGGTCGGTGGTGATGCTGAGGGGGTTGGGGCCGATAAACTCCATCTCGAAGATCGGCGCGCTGGGCCAAGGGGTGTCCTTGCGCGTGATCTCGATGGAATAGATCGGGACCGAGGGGTCATAGGTCAGCTCGATCCGCGCGGTGTCCGTGTCATGCGTGAGGGTGCAGACCGGGCCGAGCGTGGCCTCCCATGCGAAGGTAGGCGAGGCGGCAAGGAGGAGGGGGATGAGAATGCGCATGGCCCAACGGTAGACCGGATTGCGCGCGAGGGAAGGGTGTTGTTTGCTGGGCGCTTGGAGGGAGAGCGTCATGAGTGAGTTGGAGCGCGAGGTCGCAGAGTTGGGTGAGGGCGTGTCGAAGCTGCTGGAGCACCGCGTGATGCGCAGTCATGCGACGTTCCCGAGGCTCTTGTTGTTCAATTTCCTCAGGGGGTTGGCGTTCGGGCTGGGCTCCGTGGTGGGGGCAACGGCGTTGGTGTCGGTGGTGGTCTACATGCTGAGCAGCATCGATTTCATCCCGGTGATCGGGGAGTGGGCGACGGAGATCATTCGGGTGATTGATGTGGGCGGCAGCCAGTAGCGCTTCGTTAACCTTGCGCTGGCAGGGTTGGCGGATGCCCACGATCTTTTGCCAAAACGGCTACCGCTTCTTTTTCTACTCGAACGAGGGAAACCCGCGTGAGCCCATCCATGTGCACGTCGCCAAAGGGGGCGGGGAGGCAAAGATTTGGCTGGAACCAGAGCTTCGTGTAGAAAGAAGCCATGGGCTTGGCGCAGGTGAATTGCGCTATGTGTTGATGGTGGTGTCCGCGCGCCGGGCGCAAATCGAAAGGACTTGGCATGGCTATTTCGGCTGAACGTGTGAGGTTCGATGACGATCTGATGTGGCTGGATCTGTCGGACGGGCGCGTGCTGGGCGTGCCCTTGGCGTGGTTCCCTAGGTTGCTGGCGGCGTCAGCAGAAGAGCGCGCGGCGGTCGAAATCAGTGCGTTCGGGCTGCACTGGGCCGGGCTAGACGAGGATGTGTCGGTCGAGGGACTACTGGCCGGGCGCGGAGATATGGGGCGTGTGGGCGCGGTGGCGTAGCTCATCTTCATAAGTTTGTGTTGGCAGCCTGCTTATGCGCCGCATTTTGGTCTGCTAAGGGGCGGCATTCCGAGCGCGAGCGGTGGTTCAATTGATCAAATGATTTTAGTGTTGCTTTTTGCCACTTCGGCTTGTTTGTATCACAACCGTAATGCTAACGTGGAATATGTTGAGGTAATTTTATGGCTAGTGGAACCAAGCCGCATACTGTATTCTTAAAGGTTATTCATCGGGCTGAGCAGCTTATTGAATTGAGGGCGACGCAGCCTGAAATCGACGAGCCTGATGATTTATTGCGTGCGGCGGTTGTGCTAGCGGTAGCTGCGTTTGATCGTTATTTCACGGCGAAGTACTGCGATGTGTTGGTTCCGCACTTAAAGTCAGGAAAGAAGATATATTCTTCACTTTTCGAAACACTGGGAAAAGCGGGTCTGACACCAGAGTTCACGCTTCAAGAAATTATTCCTGCAGATCGTCCTTACAGAAAAATAAGGACAATAATTCAGAACTCTCTGTCGAACTATACCTCTCATCGCGATGACAAGATTGATGAGCTTTTCTCGAACGTTGGCCTAAAGAATCTTTGTGAGAATGCGCAAGCTAAGGCGAAACGAAAGAATCTACTTAGTCGAGTAATGAAACTTGTAGACCTTAGGAACGAGATCGCTCACGAGGCGCACACGAAAACAAATGGGGACCCACGACACATTTCATCGGACAATGTATCTAGTAGGATTAACGAAATGAAGCTATTCGTGAAATGCTGCGATGAAATAATCGACAAAAAGTTTGGCGCGGTGCCGTCGATATCCGCTTAGTCCCTTTTACCGCTTCCTCCTCTTCACATTCCCCCCCCGCTGCCCCGGCCTCCCGGACGTGCTGCGCCCTTTCATCTTCGTCGCCTCGCCCACAGCGGCCTCCACCGCCGACTGCCGCGCCAACGGATCGTCCGACACCGCCAGATCCACCGTCTCCAGCCGCTTCACCTCGTCGCGCAACCTTGCTGCCTCCTCGAACTCTAGGTTCTCGGCGGCCTTGCGCATGTCGACCCTTAGCCCGTCCAGCACCGCCTGCAAATTCGCCCCGGCCATCGGTTTGTCGACCTTCGCCGTCACGCGGTTCATGTCCACATCGCCCTGATAGAGGCCCGCCAAAACGTCCTCGACGTTCTTCTTGACCGTCAGCGGCGTGATGCCGTGTTTCTCGTTATAGGCCATCTGCTTGGCACGCCTGCGATCCGTCTCGCGCAGCGCGCGCTCCATGCTGCCAGTCACCTTATCGGCATACATGATCACGCGCCCATCGGCGTTCCGCGCGGCGCGTCCGATGGTTTGGACCAGCGAGGTTTCAGACCGCAAAAACCCTTCCTTATCGGCATCCAAAATCGCCACCAGCCCGCATTCGGGAATGTCGAGCCCCTCGCGCAGCAGGTTGATCCCGATCAGCACATCGAACGCCCCAAGGCGCAGGTCGCGCAGGATCTCGATCCGCTCCAACGTGTCGATATCCGAGTGCATGTAACGCACCTTGATGCCCTGCTCGTGCATGTATTCGGTCAGATCCTCGGCCATGCGTTTCGTCAACGTCGTACACAGCGTACGATAGCCATCGGCGGTCACACGGCGCACCTCGTCCAGCAGATCATCGACCTGCATATCGACCGGGCGGATCTCGACTTTCGGATCGAGCAGCCCGGTGGGGCGAATGACCTGTTCGGTGAAGACACCGCCGGTTTGTTCCATCTCCCATGACGCAGGGGTGGCCGAGACGAAGACCGATTGCGGGCGCATCGCGTCCCATTCCTCGAATTTCAGCGGGCGGTTATCCATGCAGGACGGCAAGCGGAACCCGTGCTCAGCCAGCGTCATCTTGCGCCGAAAGTCGCCCTTATACATGCCGCCGATTTGGGGGACGGAGACGTGGCTCTCGTCGGCAAACACAATCGCGTTGTCGGGGATGTATTCGAACAAGGTGGGCGGCGGCTCGCCCGGCGCGCGGCCTGTCAGATAGCGTGAGTAGTTCTCGATCCCGTTGCAGACACCGGTGGCTTCCAACATCTCGATATCGAAATTAGTGCGCTGCTCAAGGCGCTGGGCTTCCAGCAATTTGCCCTCGGCCACCAGCTGGTCGAGGCGCATCCGAAGCTCTTTTTTAATGCTATTGATCGCCTGCTGCATCGTCGGGCGCGGCGTGACGTAGTGGGAATTCGCATAGATCCGCACCCGGTCGCGCGTCCCCTCTTTGGCCCCTGTCAGCGGGTCAAACTCGGTGATGCTTTCCAGCTCTTCGCCGAAGAACGAGAAGCGCAGCGCGCGATCTTCTTGGTGGGCAGGCCAGACCTCGAGGCTGTCGCCGCGCACCCGGAAGCAGCCGCGCTGGAAACCCTGGTCGTTGCGCTTGTATTGCTGGGCGACCAGGTCGGCGATGACTTCGCGCTGGTCATAGGTTTTGCCGACCTCGATATCTTGGGTCATGGCGCCATACGTCTCGACCGAGCCGATGCCGTAGATGCACGAGACCGACGCGACGATAATCACATCGTCACGCTCCAGCAACGCGCGGGTGGCCGAGTGGCGCATCCTGTCGATCTGCTCGTTGATCTGGCTTTCCTTCTCGATAAAGGTGTCCGAGCGCGCGACATAAGCCTCTGGCTGGTAGTAATCGTAGTAGCTGACGAAATACTCGACCGCGTTGTCCGGGAAGAAGCCTTTGAATTCGCCGTACAGCTGGGCAGCGAGGGTCTTGTTCGGGGCGAGGATGATCGCAGGGCGTTGGGTTTGTTCGATGATCTTGGCCATCGTGAAGGTCTTGCCGGTGCCGGTCGCGCCCAGAAGCACCTGATCGCGCTCGCCGCTCATCACGCCTTCGGACAGTTCTTTGATTGCTGTGGGTTGATCGCCTGCGGGTTCAAATTCGGTCGCGAGCATGAAGTCGACGCCACCCTCAAGCTTTGGGCGTGTGCGCGGGTCCTCGGCAGGACTGTTGAGGATCGGTTGAGTCGGAATGGAGGGGGCAAGATCGGTCATGCCCCTAAGATTGGTCCTGCGGTGCAGAAGGGCAAGGCGCAGTTGAGGCAATAAGCGCGGTGTCCTGACGTCTGCTGTCAACTTGAATTGACAGTGTTTACAAGGCACTAGCGGCCAATTACCCGTATAAGAAGAAGTCAGCAACTAAAAGCTGAATTTTTTCTTGCACTTACACGCGCGCACAACTTATGCTCTGAGGGCAAGCAGCATAAAGGTTGTCGGTTCGCCCCGAACACCACCCACCCCTCGCTCCCTCGGGGTAGACCGACAATCGCTGCGTGATCCCCTTTGTGATGTTCGCGGACAAACTGACGCCTTGCGTGGCGCGACGTTCTGCGCGAGACCTGAGCCACGTCGAATAAGGGATATTTCCATGCGCGCCCGTATCTATCAGCCCGCCCGCACTGCGATGCAGTCTGGAACCGCCAAGACCAAAGACTGGGTGCTAGAATATGCGCCCGCAAGCGCACGGTCCGTTGATCCCTTGATGGGCTGGACCAGCTCAGACGATATGAATAGCCAAGTGAAGCTGCGCTTTGACAGCAAAGAGGCGGCGCTTGATTACGCCAAGGATCACGGGTTGGACGCAGTTGTGACCGAGCCGAAGACGCGCAAGCCCAACATCCGACCCGGCGGCTATGGCGAGAATTTCGCGACCGGGCGGCGTGGTGCCTGGACCCATTGAGCGGTGACATTTCGATACGGGCAATTGATCCGCTAGACCCGCATGTAAGCCCATTGATCGCGGCGCACTTGCACCACAGTGCGGTATCTGCGCCCGAAACCAGTTGCCATGCCATGGCACCCGAAGAAATGGCCGAGGTCGGCGTCCGCTTTTGGGTCTTGGATGTAAGCGGGGTGGCGCAGGCCTGTGGCGCTCTCAAGCCGCTGCCGGGCCGGCTTGTCGAGGTGAAGTCCGTCCATGTCAGCGAGACAGTGCGCGGCAGAGGTCTTTCGCGCAAGATCATGGAGCATTTGATCGAGGTGGCCCGGGCCGATGGTCATCGCGCTATGGTTCTGGAAACAGGATCTCCAACACTGCCCGCTTACGACGCGGCACGCGGTCTTTACGAGCGTTTGGGATTCTCATACCGGGGGCCGTTCGGGGACTACGCGGCTGATCCGCTGTCGAGCTATATGACTCTGGACTTGTCTGACTGCGCAAAGCCCGGCATCTAGGGCCCTAAGCGGTCCCGTAGCTCAACTGGATAGAGCACCTGACTTCTAATCAGGATGTTGAGGGTTCGAGTCCTTCCGGGATCGCCAGTTCCAACTCCCATCAAGCAGCGATGCGCGTGTGGCCGGGCGCTGCGATATGAGTATTTAAGGCAAGAAAAAGCGGGGCTAGCCCAACGCGTCCAGCCGCGCCTTTTGGCGTCTGAGCAGCGTGTCGATTTCCGCAACCGTAGCGGTATTTAGCTTCGGCCCGGGCGCGCGGACCGTGTCGTGGGCAATGGCTCCGCGTTTGGCAAGGATATGCTTGCGGATCGCAAGGCCAAGGCCGGGTTGGCTCTCGTAGCGCACCAAAGGCAGGTAAGCGTCGAACAGATCGCGCGCGCGCTCGGGGTTGCCCGCAGTGACCTCGGCCACCACGCTTGCCATCATTTCCGGATACGCGAACCCGGTCATCGCGCCATCAGCACCGCGCAGCATTTCCTCGGGCAGAAACTGTCCGCCCATCCCACATAAGATAGAGATGCGGCGCGCGCCCGCGTCCGAGGCCGCGCGCAAAGCTGATATTTTGTCCAGCCCCGGCCAGTCCTCGTGCTTGAGCATCATACATGTCGGGCAGTCTTCGACGATCTTTAGGATCACCTTCGGCGGTATCGTGACGTTCGTGACAAGCGGAAAGTCTTGCAACACCCAAGGCACATCGCCCAGCGTTTTGGCGACGTTGTGATAATAGCCGACAATCTGATCATCACTGCGCAACCCGCCAGCAGGCGCAACCATCACCCCGGCGGCTCCGGCACTCATTGCCGCGTCCGTCAGTGCGTGCATCGCCGCAAAGCCAGGTGCCGAGACGCCGACGATGATCGGCAAATCTGTCCGGGCGGTGACGCGGCGAATGACCTGCACCGATTCTGCGGCGCTCAGCTTACCTGCCTCGCCCATCATCCCGAGGATCGTCAGGCCGGTTGCCCCATGATTGGTATAGAAATCCACCATGCGGTCTACGCTGTCCAGATCGAGCGCTCCGTTGGGCAAAAACGGTGTTGCGGCGATTGTGAAGACGCCCTTGGCGGTCTCGTTCAACATCTCAAGTATTCTCCCAGTTCAATGCAATGCGCCCCAGCGCCATGGCGGCTGCGGCTTGGCACGGCTCCACGACCGGCAGGCCGAGCGCGTCTTGCAGCGCGTCGCGGTAGCTTGCCATTCCGGCGCAGCCCATGATCAGGACGTTTGCGCCGTCTTCGTCGCGCAAGGTTGTGCCGACCTCAATCATCCGCGCAAATGTGCGGTCCGCGTCCGACAACTCGGCCACGCCGAGGTTCAGCGCGCGGTCCCCGGCACAGCGATCCAGCACGCCCATAGCACCAAGGCTGCGCATGTGGCGCGGGATCGATGCGGGCAAAATTGCCAGAACGCCGAAGCGTTGGCCCAGTGTCATGGCGGTGGCGACCGCGCAGTCCTGAATGCCGAGCACAGGCAGGCTGGTCTGATCGCGCAGCGCATGCAGGCCCGGATCACCGAAACAGGCGATGACGAAGGCGGCGGCGCGCGCCTCAAGGGCAGCGGCCTGGGCCAGAAGGGAGGGGATGACCAAATCGGCGTGGCGTTGGGTTTCAATGCCGGCAGGCCCCTCGCGCAGGGTGGTGCAGGTGATCGGGGTGCCGAGACTGCGCAAAGGCTCCATCGCCTGATCAATGCGGGCGGTGACAGCTTCCGAGGCATTGGGGTTCAGAACGAACAGCTCTTTCATGACGCGCCCGCCGCCCATTCCGGGGCAGGCTGTCCGGTGGGCCGGGTGGCCAGATCCCGGGCCAGCCACTGGCCCTGTCCCGGTGCGGCGCTCAGGGTGCCATCTGCCACAATAACCTGCCCGCGCAGGATCACCGTTTCGGGCCATCCGGTCAGGCTGTGGCCTTCCCAAGGGTTGTAGCCGACATTGTCATGCAGATCATTGGCCCCGTAGCGCCCCTTGCGCGTAGCGTCCCACAGAACCAGATCGGCGTCGCAGCCCACTGCGATTCGCCCCTTTGTCGACATCCCATAGAGGCGCGCGGGCGCGGTTGCGGTCCATTCGACGAAGTCCTGAAGGCTCAGATCCGCCCTGCGCCCCACTGCGTCAAAAAGGAGCGGAAGCCGAACTTCCAGCCCCGGCAGCCCATTGGCGATCTGGTCAAACCGGGCCTCAGGGCCTGCGCTCAGCTTGCCGGTTTCGTCAAAGCGGTAGGGGGCGTGATCGGACGAAATCAGATCAAGCGTTCCATCGGCCAAACCGGCCCAAAGCGCGTCCTGATCGGCGGGAGTGCGCTGCGGGGGCGAGCACATGAATTTCGCGCCCTCCAGCCCGTCGCGGGCCAGCACATCGGAGGTCATCATCAGGTAATGCGGACAGGTTTCAGCCCAGACCGGAGCGCCGCGCGCGCGCGCTTTGCGCACCACGTCCACGCCTTGGGATGTGGAGATATGAAACAGCATCACCGGCTGATCGAGATAGGCTGCGAAGTGGCACATCCGCTCGACCGCTTCGATCTCGGCGGCGCGCGGATGCGACAGCGCGTGATGTTCGGGCCGGGTCAATCCAGCGGCCAGCAAACGCGCGGTGGTCGCCTTGATCAGCGCGTCGTTCTCGGCATGAACACAGACAAGGGCCCCGGCGGCCTTGGCAAGCTGCAAAACATGCAAAATAGCCTTATCTTCAAGGCCAATGTTGTAAGTCGTAAAGATTTTCAGGGACTTGTGCCCGGCGCGGGCCAGCTCGGTCAGGTCATCGGCGAAATTCGGGGCCTCGATATCAGTGATCATGATGTGAAAGGCGTGATCAATCCTGGCCCCTCGGCTAGCGCGTGCGGCGTAGCCCGCCACCGTGTCGCGCAGCTGCTCACCTTGCTTTTGGGCGGCGAAGGAAATGACGCTGGTGGTGCCGCCCATGGCGGCGCTCGCGGTGGCCGTCTCGAAGGTGTCGGCATTCATCAGGCCCATGCCCGAGAGCTGCTCGATATGGCAATGCGGATCGACGCCGCCGGGCAGCACCAGACGGTCGCGCGCGTCGGTCACGTCGCGCGCCGGGCCAAGGTCGTGCCCGATGGCGGCGATGCGTCCGCCCTTGATGGCGATGTCGGCCCTAAACTGGTCCTCGGCGGTGACGAGCGTGCCGTTTTTGATAATGCGATCAAACATCGGTTTCCCTTCCCGAGATAGACTGATCGCAGCTCAGAGAGGATGCAAGCGACAGACGACTTTAGGGTGTGCGAACTAGTCACTTGCCAGACGCGTCGCGCACGGCTTTTATCAACAAACTGAGATCATCGATTTTCGACAGATTGCGCTAACGATAAAAAACCTGATGCAATCTTTGAAAGAAAAAGCTATGGCTGACCTCGAAAGTGGTAAAAAGAGTTTACCACTTGGGGTAAAACTGTCTGGGAGGACACTTTATGAAATTTAGAACTCTGGCACTCGCCAGCACGATGCTGGTGACCGCAACGGGTGCAAACGCACAAGAAGTCCTCGAGATGACTTCCTCGTTCGGCAAAAACCTTCCGATCCTTGGCACCGCCGCGATCGACTTCGTTGAAAAGATCAACGGCATTTCCGAAGGCGTTGAGGTCGAGCACTTCGATCCCGGCGAGCTGGTCCCAACACTCGAAGCGCTGGACGCTGTCTCCAACGGTTCCGTAGACGCGTCGTTCGCGACCGCAGGCTACTGGCAGGGCAAAATCACCGCCGCGTCGCTGTTTGCTGCTGTGCCGTTCGGCCCAGAGGCCGGCGAATTCCTCGGCTGGATGCTCTATGACGACGGTCTCGAGCTTTATCAGCGCATGTATGACGAAGCGGGCTACAACGTCCACGTCATGCCGTGCGGTATCATCGCGCCTGAGACCTCCGGTTGGTTCAAGAACGAGATCAACTCCATGGCGGACCTTGAGGGTCTGAACATGCGCTTCTTCGGCCTTGGTGCGGAAGTCATGCAGCGTCTGGGCGTGTCCACCTCGCTTCTGGCAGCAGGCGACATCTTCCCTGCGCTTGAGCGTGGTGCCATCGACGCGACCGAGTTCTCGATGCCCCGCATCGACGCCAACCTTGGCTTCCACCAGATCGCGAAGTACAACTACTTCCCCGGCTGGCACCAGCCTGCGACCATGTTCGAGCTTCTCGTGAACAAGGACCGTTGGAACGATCTCGACGAGCGTAGCCAGACCCAGTTGGAAGTGGCTTGCCTTGCAAACATCACCACCAACTACGCAGAAGGCGAAGCGACAAACTTTGCAGCGATGGTCGACAACGTTGAAAACAACGGCGTGACCCTGAAGCAGTGGCCACAAGAGATGCTCGACACGTTCGAAGCAACTTGGGCTGAGGTTGCTCAGGAACTGGCCGCAGAAGATGCGTTCTTCGCAGAAGTCTGGGCTGACCTGGCCGAGTACCGTGAAGGCTACAAGACCTGGGGCAACTCCATCTACCTGCCACGCCCACGCAACTAATCGCGTAGGCTAACGACTTTGGCCGGGGCGCAGACAGACGTGCCCCGGCCTTTCGCTAATCGCGCGAAGACCGTCGATTAGCCCTTACAAACACCCAACTATACTGGATGTCGCATGGAATCCGCTGAAGAGCTCGTGAAACTGTCAGACCCGGGCGAGGTCGACCGTGCCGAACATAACCGCATTGACCGCGTGATTGTCGGTCTCTCCAACATCGCCGCTTGGCTGTTCCCCATCTTGATGATCGCAATCGTCGCACAGGTGTTCCTGCGCGGGGCGGGTATGAACCAAGCCTGGCTTGATGATTTTCAGTGGTGGCTTTACGGCATGGCCGTTCTTGTGGGCATTGGCTACGCGGTTACGACCAACAGTCATGTGCGCGTGGACATCTTCTTCGACAATTTCAGCCGCGAGAAGCAGACCAAGATCGAGATCTTTGGCGTTGCATGGCTGTTCTTGCCCTTCATCATTCTGTGCTGGGACATTACGATCCCTTATGCGATCAGCTCGGTTGTCGCTGACGAGGGCTCTGACAGCCCCAACGGTCTGCACAACTTGTGGATCCTTAAGGTCTTCATGAACCTGTCGTTTCTGTTGATCGCGCTTGCCTGCTGGGGGGCCTATACCCGGTTTCTCTCGCGCCTGACCAAGCCGGTGCTTTGGAAGAAACTTCTCTATGCCTTCCCCGCGACCATGTTCGCCATCAACCTCGTCGTCTTTTATACGATCTGGTGGGGGCTGCGCCTGACGACCCCAAGCGACGTGACCAACCGTGAAATCGGGCGGCACTGGATCTTTGACGAGATCGAGATCGGCGTCGAAGAGGTCAAGTACACCATCATCATCACCCTTGTTCTGACGATCCTCGTCATTGGCATCGCGCGTCTTATGGACCGCGGCGACAAGGCGGAGGGCTAATCGTTGTTCATCCTAGACTTCATAGGTAATTTCCTAACGCTCAACGAACTCGCCGTGTTGGCGATGTTCCTTGGCTTCATCTTCCTGCTGTTTCGCGGCATCCCGGTGGCCTTCGCGCTGGTCGGTATCAGCCTGATCTTCGCGCTGTTCGCCGAGATCTTCCTTGATCCGTTCCGCGCCAGCTTCCGCGATATCATCGAGTTTGACCGCACCGGCATCGACTATCAGCGCCTCGGCGCGTTGTCGGGACGTCTGTTCGGTAACATCGTGAAGAACCCGGTTCTTGTGGCGCTTCCGATGTTCATCTTCATGGGCCTGATGCTGGACCAGTCCGGTGTGGCGCAGCGTATGATGCATTCGATGCAGAAGCTTTTTGGTGGCCTTAAGGGCGGTCTGTCCCTGACGGTTATGTTGATCGGGATCATCCTTGCGGCTTCCACCGGCGTGATCGGGGCTTCTGTGACGCTGCTGGGCCTGATGGCGCTGCCGCAGATGATGCAGCAGAACTACTCCAAACCCATCGCGACGGGCACGATTGCTTCGGCAGGAACCTTGGGCATCTTGATCCCACCGTCGATCATGCTGGTGATCATGTCGGACCAGCTGGCCATCTCGCTGGGTGATTTGTTCATGGGTGCGCTGTTCCCGGGCCTGTTGCTGGGTGTGCTGTATATCATCTTCATCGTCGTGTTCGGCATCCTCAGCCCCTCCTCGATGCCTCCGCCCGCAAAGACGGACGAGGTTGGCTGGGACGTGGTCAAGGATGTGATGTTGGCTGT
Organism: Dinoroseobacter sp.; assembly: GCA_965279125.1. Taxonomy (GTDB): domain Bacteria; phylum Pseudomonadota; class Alphaproteobacteria; order Rhodobacterales; family Rhodobacteraceae; genus Dinoroseobacter. The sequence continues at coordinate 32,619 of CBDIHL010000042.1, read as the reverse complement.
TGTGCCACCGATGTTCCTGATCCTCGTTGTGCTCGGCTCCATCTTCGCGGGCTTTGCGACACCGACGGAGGCCTCAGGTTTGGGGGCGCTCGGGGCCACATTATTGGCGCTGGTGAACGGCAAGCTGAACTTCAAGGTCTTGAAGGAGGTCTCACGATCCACCCTGAACACCTCGGGCTATATCGTGGGCATCTTCCTCGCGGCGAACTTCTTTGCCTTCGTTCTGCGCCGCTACGGCGGGGACGAGATCGTGCAGCACCTTGTCGGCAACTCCTTCGACAACCCGTATCACGTGGTTCTGTTCATCTTGTTCATCGTGTTCCTCTTGGGCTTCCTGCTGGACTGGATCGAGATCACCATCATCATCATGCCGTTGATGTTGCCGATCATCCTTGGGCTAGAGCTGATGGTTCCGGGCTTCGATGTGGTGCGCAATCCAGAGGTCGTGTGGTTCGCCATTCTGGTGGCGGTGACGTTACAAACCAGTTTCTTAACGCCGCCGGTCGGGTTTGCGCTGTTCTACTTGAAAGGCGTCTGTCCACCGGGGGTCACACTTGGCCACATCTACAAGGGCGTTATCCCCTTCGTGTTGCTGCAAATTATGGGGCTTGGCATCGTATTCGCCTTCCCGGCTTTGGCGACATGGTTGCCAGCAGTGGCCTACGGAAACTAGCGAGGCAGCTTGCCAGAAAGCTTAAGAAAGGGCGTGCCGCAGGGCGCGCCCTTTTTCCTTTTCTGGGCAAGGGATACGAAAAAAGGGCGCACCCTGCGGCACGCCCCTCTCTCAAATTTCTGATCTGTCTCAGATCAAACGGCGGATTTCAGCGCCTCGACCAGATCGGCTTTCTCCCACGAGAAGCCACCATCAGCTTCAGGCGTGCGCCCGAAGTGACCATAGGCCGCCGTGCGCGCATAGATCGGCTTGTTCATGCCCAGATGGGTGCGAATGCCGCGCGGGGTCAGGTCCATTGCTTGTGCAACTGCCTTCTCAATCGACTCCTCGGACACGGTGCCAGTCCCATGGGTGTTGGCATAGATCGACAGCGGCTTGGCCACACCAATCGCGTAGCTCAGCTGGATCGTGCAGCGCGTGGCAAGACCCGCCGCCACAACGTTCTTCGCCAAATAACGCGCGGCATAGGCGGCCGAGCGGTCCACCTTGGTCGGGTCTTTGCCCGAGAACGCGCCGCCACCATGCGGGGCCGCACCACCATAAGTGTCCACGATGATCTTGCGCCCAGTCAGGCCCGCGTCGCCATCAGGCCCGCCAATGACGAACTTGCCGGTGGGGTTCACGTGCCATTCGGTGCTGGCATCGACCCACCCCTCTGGTAGCGTCTCAAGGATATAAGGCTCGACCACGGCGCGCACGTCGGCGCTGGTCATGCTGGCATCGAGGTGCTGGGTGGACAAAACGATCGAGGAGACGCCAACCGGCACACCGTTCTCGTAGCGCACCGACAGCTGCGATTTCGCGTCCGGGCCAAGCGTCGGCTCGGTGCCGTTCTTGCGCACTTCGGCCAGACGGCGCAGAATCGCGTGGCTGTACTGGATCGGGGCGGGCATCAGGTCAGGCGTCTCGGTGCAGGCATAGCCGAACATAATGCCCTGGTCGCCAGCGCCCTCGTCGCCCTGCTCGCCGGTCACGCCTTGGGCGATATGGGCGGATTGCTCGTGCAGCAGGTTGGTGACCTCGCAGGTGTTCCAGTGGAACTTGTCCTGCTCGTAGCCAATGTCCTTGATGCAGTCGCGGGCGATCTGGTCGATCTTGCCCATATACTCGGCCAGTTTGGTCTGGTCGGTCAGGCCAACTTCGCCGCCAATGACAACGCGGTTGGTGGTGGCGAAGGTCTCGGCGGCAACGCGCGCGAGGGGGTCTTCGGCCAAAAAGGCGTCGAGAACGGCGTCCGAGATCCGGTCGCATACTTTATCGGGGTGCCCCTCGGAGACGGATTCCGAGGTGAACAGGTAGCTATCGCGTGCCATGAATAGTGCTCCAATTGGTATAATCCGCGCACGTCAGGAAGCCGTTGTGCCGGAAGAATGGACAGCGCTTATACGCCAGCCTGCAAGCGGTCAATTGGTGCGGCGCGGCCTGCGCGCAAATGCTGCAAGCGCACAACAGAGCCAGATCACACCGAAAGGAAGATCGCCCCATCTGGCATAAACCGTCGGGGGCAGCCGTGGCGGCAGGCTCACATCCAGAAATCCGGTCTCATCCAGCGCAAGGCTGCCTGCGATTCCACCGCGTGCATCAATCACCGCAGACACGCCCGTATTGGCCGCACGCACCACCGGAACGCCCCGCTCGCGCGCGCGCATCCGTGCCAGATCGAGGTGCTGTTGCGGTCCCGCGAAATTGCCGAACCACGCGTCGTTGGTCAGATGCAGCATGAACCGCGCATCACGGCTCAGCGCGCGTCCAAAGCCCGGAAAGATCGCCTCGTAACAGATTAGCGGCAAGGCCATCCCCATCGGGCCGAGATCCATCAAGGCAGGTCCCGGCCCGGCGGTGTAGCCAAAACCGTCGCGCGTGGCCAAGCCCGAGATGCCGAAATCCGCCATCAGATCGCCAAAAGGCACGTATTCCCCGAAGGGCACCAGATGGGCCTTCTCGTATTGAGCGGTGATCTCCCCATCCTGGCCGAGGGCAATCGCGGTGTTGAAAATGCGCCTGCCTTCAAACCGGTTCAGGCCAAGGATCACGGGCCTGCCGCCTGCGGCATTTGATATCTCGGTCAAAGCGTTCGAGTTGCCCGCAAAGCGCAACGCGACGGCTGTTTCGGGCCAGATCGTCAGATCGGGTGCACCCGCTTCGGCGGTCATCTCCAACTGGCGACGGTAGAAGACGGGGGTCCAGTCCGGATCCCATTTCAGGTGCTGGGGCGCGTTTGGCTGGATCAGCCGCACGGTGGGGGCATCGGCACCGGCAACCGGGGCAGGCAATTGCAGCAAACCCGTCGCGGTCAGGGCGAGGGGGATCAACACGAAAGGTGCGGCGCTTAAGGAGGGGTTCACCCGCATCATCATGAAAAAGCCCGCCGGGGCCAGCAGCGTCAGCAAGCCCAACCCATGCGGGCCGATCCACGCCAGCCACGCCGCCGCCGCACCGTCGATCCAGATGCCGCCGATCAAACCCCACGGCAGGCCAGTGAAGATGACCGAGCGCAACACTTCGACAGCCGTCAAAACCAATGCGAACACAAGTGGGCGGCGCGCCTCAAACCGTCCTGCGATCCAGCCCGCAAGACCCCAGAACAGCGCCAAACCACCCGCCAAGAACACCAGCGCAAAGGGCGCCATCCAGCCATGGCGCGCGGCATCGACCTGAAATGGCTCGACGATCCAGTGCATGACGATGCCGAAATAGACCGCACCGCCGAGCCAGGCGGCCCAAGCGGTTTGGCGGGGCGTGCGCGCTTTTTCGACGGCGGCGAACAGCGCAAGCAAGCCCGCCAAGGCAATCCACGGCATTGAAAACGGTGCATGGCCCATCGCCATCAAACCGCCCCCAAGCGCCGCAAGGCCAAGCCGAGTTACCCGAGGGGGGATCATCCGCGCTATTCAGCCGCCGCCGCTGCAAGGGCTGCGCCCGACAGGCGCACGCGGATGCGTTTGATCTTGCGCGCATCGGCATCGACGATCTCGAACTGCGCGCCGCTATCGTGGGGGATCACCTCGCCGCGGGCAGGCACACGGCCCAGCAGCACGAACACAAGACCGCCCAGCGTATCGATCTCTTCATCCGTTTCCTCGGGGCTGAGTTTCAGGCCCAATTCTTCGGTCAACTCCTCCAGCGGCGCTTTGGCTTGCACCAGATAGCAACCGGGCTTTTCGCGGGTCCACAGCTGATCTTCCGGCTCGTCATGCTCATCCTCGATCTCGCCAACGACCTGTTCGATCAGGTCCTCGATGGTCACTAGGCCGTCCACGCCGCCATACTCGTCGATGACAAGCGCCATATGCATCCGTTCGCTCTGCATCTTTTGCAACAGCACGCCGATGGGCATCGATGGGGGGGCGTAAAGCAAAGGCCGCACCATCCCCTTGAGGCTGAATTTCGTGGGCTTGCCGTTGAAGCCGTAATTGAGCGCCAGATCTTTCAGGTGGATCAGGCCAATCGGCGTGTCCAATGTGCGCGAGAAGACCGGCAAACGGGTCGAGCCGCTTTCCTGAAACACATCGACCAGCTCGGCCAGTCCGATATCTGAGGGCACCGCAACAATCTCGGCGCGCGGCACGGCGACATCCTCGACGCGCATATGGCGCAGGTTGCCCATGCCAACGACCCCGGCCACAAGACGTGGGGCAGGGTCAGACGCATCGGTGATGTCTGAGGGATCGCGCTCGGGCGGCCAAATGGCTTTCCGCAGCCGCGTGAACAATCCGTCCTGCGGGGCAGGGGATTTGGTGTCGGTCTGGTCAAGCGCGCTCTGCGCTGCCCCAGACGACGGGTCTATGCTGTCGCCCATCGGTCCTTTCCGGTTGATCGCCGCGATTTACGCGGTTGCCCTATTATATGGGTCTGGAATGCCCAGTTTGCCAAGTATTTCCACCTCCAGCCCCTCCATAAGGGCCGCATCTTCGTCGGATATGTGGTCATAACCCAACAGATGCAGGGTTCCGTGGACCAAAAGATGGATCACATGGGTTTCGAAGTCCTTACCTTGGGCCTTCGCTTCACGCGCGCAGGTCTCGTAGGCAATCGCGATATCGCCCAGTTCTTCATCCTCTGGCAGGGTCGGAACGCCACCGGGCATCTCTGCCGCGCGCTCGTCGCTTGGCCAACTGAGCACATTCGTCGCCGTGGGCTTGTCGCGGAAATCGCCGTTCAGCTCGGTGATGCGGGCGTCATCGCAGGCCAGTAGGACGATCTCGAAGGTCCATGGGTTCAGGCCCAGATGTTGTAAGGTCGCATCCGACGCGCGCTCCGCCCATCCGGTCAGGGCTTTTTCGTCCCAAGCCTCGGCCTCGATCATCACGTCAATCATTGCTGAAATCCCAAAGCGCAGGGGTGAGTTGGTGATCCTTGATAAACGCCATCAACCGCGCCAGATCCGCCCGTCGGTAGGCGCGCTTATGGGGGGTGGAGTTATCAAGCTCCACCGTCGCCACCACGGTCACGAACAGCTTGGCCAGGACCGAGCGTAGGTAGTCGCGCCAGCAGTCCTCAAGGCTATAGCCCGCAACACCCTGTTCGACCAAGGCGGCATGATACGCCTCCACCCATGTGCGCTCGTGCTTGCGGCGGCGCACGGACGGCACGGAGGAAATCAGGAAATACGCCAGATCCCACGTCCCCCGCCCCTTGCCGAAAATCTGCCAGTCGATCAGCAAAGCGGCACCGTCTTCGGCAAACAGGATATTGTCCAGCTGCGGATCGCGGTGCAGCACGGTCAGCGGACCTTGTTCCTTCATGTGGTGCAAGATCTCGGCCGAGTGCGCGGCGGCGTAGTCCCCAAGCGTGATGAATTCCGGCGGGATCACCACGTCGGGCAACATGGCCGCGACGGTCTCGACATAGGCGGGCCACGGGTCGGACATGGTGAATTCGTCCAAGATCGCCGCCCCGCTGAGGGTCTCTAACTCAGGCGCATTCCACCACGCGGCATGCACCTTGGCAAAAGCCGCGACCACCGAGGCCACATCGCGCGGCCACAGCCCTTCGACAAACGGGACCGAGCGCGCGTCGCCCAGATCGTCCAGCACCAACACACTCGCGCCAGTTGCCGCGTCAAAGTCGCCGTAATGCGCGACCGGGACGGGCAGGCCTTCGGACCAGTCGGTGTAGAATGTGACCTCGCGCGCATTCGCAACGGCAAACCGGGCGCGCATCTCTGGCTCGACCGGCGAGACTTTGGCGACCAGCGAGCGCCCCGGCATCGCCAAGCGGTAGAGGCCCCCGCCCGTGAAGCCCTCTTCCTGCCCGATGCGCGTGACCTCGACCGAACTCACAGCCTCGCCCAACGCGGCGCTTAGCCAGTCGGGGGTAAACCCCTCCGGCCTTTCAGGGATCGCTAATTTCGAAATGGTTAACCTTGCGCCTCCGCACCCTCATAGGCCTCGATGATCCGGGCCACGAGGGGGTGTCGCACGACATCCTTCGAGGTGAAATAGGAAAAGGAGACGCCTTTGACGCCCGTCAAAATCGCCTCCGCATCGCGCAGGCCCGAGGTGACGCCGCGCGGCAAATCCACCTGCGTCCGGTCCCCGGTGATCACCATCCGCGAGCCTTCGCCAAGCCGGGTCAGAAACATCTTCATCTGCATCGTGGTCGCGTTCTGCGCTTCGTCCAGCACGACAAAGGCATTCGACAACGTTCGTCCGCGCATGAAGGCCAAGGGCGCGATCTCGATCCGTTTATCCTCGACCAGCTTGGCCATCTGCTGGCCCGGCAGAAAGTCATTCAGCGCGTCGTAAAGCGGCTGCATATAGGGATCGACCTTGTCTTTCAGATCACCCGGCAAAAAGCCCAGACGCTCGCCCGCCTCGACCGCCGGGCGCGACAGGATGATCTTGTCGACCTTGCCTTCCAGAAACATCGACACGCCCACAGCCACGGCCAAGTAGGTCTTGCCGGTGCCCGCCGGACCGATGCCAAAGCCCAGCTCGTTGTTCAGCAAGGACTGGACATACTCCTTCTGCGCCTGCGTCCGGGGGCCGATGACCTTCTTGCGGGTGCGCAGTTCCAACTTGCCCGCCTTGAACATTTCCTTCTGATCGCCGGGCTGGCTACCCGTCACGGTTGCCGTCTCGCCCAGCCGGATCATGCCGTCGATATCGCCGGGCTCGATCCCGCGGCCTTGCGCGACGCGTTGATAGAGGCCGTGCAGCACCCCTTCGGCCTTGGCCTGCGCGTCGCCTTCGCCATGGATCGCCATGACCGAGCCGCGCCGGGTGATCTGCACGCCAAGCTGGTGCTCGATCTGGGCGAGGTTGCGGTCAAACTCGCCGCACAGGTCGATCAGGTGGCGGTTGAGGTTTTGTGTGTCGGGAAACTCGACCACCCGCTCGGGGGCAGGCGCAACTGCGGTCAGCGGGGGCAGGGGCATGGATGCCAAATGGAAACTCCGTTTTGTCTAAAGGAACGGTGCAACGGGCGGTGCGTCGGGGGCAAGGCCAAAGGCGCTAGGGCGGGGCAATTTCACAAAAGCGACATGGAGCACGCGCCAGGAAAAGCAAAGGCCGCGCAACCCAATTGCGCGGCCCCTGCAAAACGTCAGCCGGAAGTTCCGTGCCAGCATCAAATCGGATCAGGGAAGGCGCTGCCGCCTTTGAAGTCACCAATCGCCGTGTTCGGTGCCGCAGCGCCAGAACAGACAGGCTTGCCGAAACGGTCCAGACGCGCCGACAGATAGCCTTCGACACCATCGTCGATAATCCAGTGGTCGCAGCCCGTCGGATCAATCCAGATGCCCGCCTGAAGCTGGCTCAGGTCTTTGCTGTCAAAGCCCCGGTCCACGGTTTTGTCGCGCTTTTCGCCCAAGCACCCGGTCACGGCCAAGCTGCCAACCAGAAGTGCGACGATCTTTGCATGTTTCATAGTCACGCTCCCTTACCGGATACAGATGATTTCGACGCGACGGTTTTGCTGCATCCCGTGTGCCGTGTTGTTCGACGCAATCGGGTTGCGCTCGCCCATGCCACGCACATCCGCGATCCGCGCACCCACCTGGCTGGCAACCGAGGCCACTGCGTTGGCGCGGTTGTAGCTCAGACGCATGTTGTAGCTGTCACTGGCGCGGCTGTCGGTATGGCCGACGATGATGTAGCTGGTCGCCCCCGCTTGCGCGAAGAAGTTCGCCAGACGCTGCTTGTTGGCATGGCTGATGCTGTAGCGATCCGTGGCGAACAACTGATCCGAGTTCATCACCGCGCAGGTCTCAAACCGGCGGCAGACCGGGATGCCCTGGCGGGTGACATGCGGGGTCATATAGCCCTCGACACCGTCATCCATCACCCAATGCTCGCAGCCATCCGGGTCCACCCAAATGGTCGGCACATACCGCTGACCTTGTTGGCCGGTATGCCCTTCGGCCATCGCCATGCCTGTCAACGCCACACTGGCAGCCACAACGGCGGCACCAATTTTCTTGGAGAGCTTAAACACGCCTGTCTCCTGTTGTTATACGATGCTCGTCGAGATCTCACTAGGTATAGTGAACCGCTCGCAACATCCCCCAATATTACGGAGACAATACCAAATTTTGGGGCATAGCAAAGCGCAATTTACACGTGTGGTGGTCGCAAAAGACTTATCCACATTCACATCTGTGTATAAGGCCCTTCATGCGCACCAAAAATCGGCGCGAATAGCGGTTTGCTAACAGATTTCTACTAGGTCTTGTGTTCTTACACAAGCTCGCCATGCAGTGAATTGCGACCACTCGAAGTGATTCTCACCTGCCTGATGTCACCGGGCTGGATATCGTCCGAGGTCACATGCACCGCGTGCAAATAGCCCGATTTGCCAACCCATTGGCCGGGGTCACGGGCGGCACGTTCGAACAAAACCTCGACCTCGCGCCCCACCATGCCGTCCTGCGCGGCCTTTTGTTGTTGGGTCAAAAGCGCTTGCAGCCGTTGCAGGCGCGCATCGGCAACGTCGGCGGGCACGTCTTCACGCTCGGCCGCGGGGGTGCCGGGGCGGGCGGAGTATTTGAACGAATAGGCTTGGCCGTAATTCACCGTCTCGACAAGGCGCAGGGTCTCTTCAAACTCCGCATCCGTCTCGCCGGGAAAGCCCACGATGAAATCGCCCGAGATCAGGATATCGGGCCGCGCCTCGCGAATACGCCCGATCAGCTTGATGTAGCCATCGGCAGTATGCTTGCGGTTCATCGCCTTCAGGATCCGGTCCGACCCGCTTTGCACGGGCAAATGCAGGTAAGGCATCAGCTTGGCGCAGGTGCCGTGCGCCTCGATCAAGGCATCGTCCATGTCGTTTGGATGCGAGGTGGTAAAGCGGATGCGCGCCAGCCCCTCAATCTCGTCCAACGCCCAGATCAGCCGCGCCAAAGTCCAGCTTTCCCCGTCCTCACCGACCCCGTGATAGGCATTCACGTTCTGCCCCAGCAGTGTGATTTCACGCACCCCACGCGCCACCAAACCGCGCGCCTCAGTCAAGACCTGGCTCACCGGGCGCGACACCTCGGCCCCGCGCGTGTAGGGCACGACGCAGAAGGCGCAGAACTTATCGCAGCCTTCTTGGACGGTCAAAAACGCGGCGGGCGCACGCTTGGCCAGCTTGCCGCCGGGTCGCGCAGGCAGGTGTTCGAACTTGTCTTCCTCGGGAAACTCCGTCTCGACCGGTTGCGCGCCATCCTTGGCCTTCGCGACCAGCTCGGGCAGGCGGTGATAGGCTTGCGGGCCAACGACGAAATCGACGGCAGGCTGGCGGCGGGTGATCTCGGCCCCCTCGGCTTGGGCGACACAGCCAGCGACCCCGATTTTCAGATCGGGATTTTCGGCCTTCAACGGCTTCATCCGACCCAATTCCGAATACACTTTCTCAGCCGCCTTCTCGCGAATATGGCAGGTGTTCAGCAGGATCATATCCGCGCCCTCGGCGGTGTCCGTCGTCTCGTAGCCCTCGGCCCCGAGCGCCTCGGCCATGCGTTCGCTGTCATAGACATTCATCTGACAGCCATAGGTTTTGACGAAAAGCTTCTTGGGCGCGGACATCGGGACAGCCTTTGAGGTGCGGAAATCGACGCCTAGGTAGCGCAGAGGATGCGCCGGGGCAATCGGGGGGATTGCCAGAGCGGCGCGCAACCTCGTATGCCGATTGCGATGACGCTCGATGCTCTCTGCCACGCCCTGACGCGCGCTGTGCCGGATTTTCCGCAAGGGCCGGTCGCGCTGCTGTTTGACGAGGACCGGGTGGCGGTGGTCGAGACGCTCGATCATCTTCTGGAGCGCGGGTTTGCGCGTGTTGTGCTGGTCTCTGCCGCGCCGCCGGAATTGACCGAGGCGCAGGCCGAGCGCGTTTTGGTCCTCAGCCCCCAGCGGGTCACCTCCGAGACCGTCTTTGGCCTGCTGAACCACGCGGTCGAGGCGATGCCCGGGCGCTGGCTACACTACTGCTACAACGCCGAGTTCTTCTATTATCCGTTCTGCGAGACGCGCAGCATCGGCGAGATGGTCGCCTTCCATATGGAAGAGCGGCGTGAAGCGATGATGACTTACGTGATCGACCTCTATGCGGGCGATTTGGGGACGCATCCGAATGGCGTCGATCTGGATAGACCGTGCATGGACAAGTCGGGCTATTACGCGCTCGATCGCTTCGATGACCAAGGCCACCGGGCCGAGCGGCAGTGGGATTTCTTCGGCGGGCTGCGCTGGCGCTATGAAGAGCACATCGCCGAGCCGCGCCGCAGGATTGACCGCATCGGTCTGTTTCGCGCCCAGCCGGGTCTGGTGATCGACGAGACCCACCGCACCTCGATCCCCGAGTTGAACACCGTCGCCTGCGAATGGCACCACAGCTTGACGGCGGCGATTGCGTCGTTTCGGGTGGCCAAGGCGTTGAAAACCAATCCCGGCTCACGCGATGCGATCCCGTCGTTCTGGTGGCACAACACGGTCGAGTTCAAATGGTCTAGCCAGCAACTCATGGATCTGGGGTTGATGGAGCCGGGCCAGTGGTTTTAGCCTGCTTGACCTCTGCGCCTTGATTTGGCACGCGCCGGACATGACCAAACAAAACATACCTTCGCCCTCCGGCGCGCCGTGGCGCAACTTTTATGGACGCCGTAACGGCAAGACCCTGCGTCCCGCGCAGCGCCGCGATATGGAGGCCTTGGCCGCGTTGTCGCCGGGATCGGTGTCGTGGGAGGACAATCCCGAGCGCACGCCGCTCGATCTTAAGGCGCGGTTTGGGGCGGGGCGACCTGTCTGGCTGGAGATCGGCTTTGGCGGCGGCGAGCATATGGTGCATCAGGCTGCGACCTACCCGGATGTGTCGATCATTGGGGCCGAGCCTTACGTGAACGGGGTGGCGATGTTGCTGGGCAAGATCCGGCGGGCGGGTGTGAGCAATGTCGCGGTGCATCCAGGTGATGCGCGCGATCTGTTTGATGTGCTGCCTGCTGAAAGTATCGACAAGGCGTTCCTGCTTTATCCCGATCCGTGGCCGAAAGCGCGGCATCATCGCAGGCGGTTTGTGACGGCGGAGCATCTGGAGCCGCTGTGGGGCGTGCTGAAGCCCGGTGCCGAGTTTCGCGTGGCGACGGATATTGCCGACTATGTGCGACAGACTTTGGAGGAGGTTCCGAAGGCTGGATTTGAGTGGCTTGCCGAGGGCCCCGACGATTGGCGCACCCCGTGGAGCGACTGGATTTCCACGCGCTATGAGCTGAAAGCGATCCGCGAGGGGCGTCCGCAGCATTATCTGACGTTCCGCAAGATTTAGGCCCTTAGGGTTAGGTCCGGTTCGGACCTATTGTTTCGCATGCGAAACAATGCGTCAGGTGTGCTGACCTAATAATTAACGTTTTATCAAGACTTTACGCTCGATTTTTCGCCTTCGGCGAGGATATTTGAAAAAGCAAAGATCAGCGGCGCTGGACCCAGCCCCTTGGGATGCGGTATGGGGCGCGCGATGCTTTGAAGGACTGCCCCTATGTCGTCTCACGGACCTGCCATGCCAATGACTGCCCATCCCGGCCATGCCCTGTCGGGCGTCGCCGAAGTGCCGGGCGATAAGTCGATCAGCCATCGGTCCCTGATCCTCGGGGCAATGGCTGTGGGCGAGACGCGGATAACCGGTTTGTTGGAAGGCCAGGACGTTCTGGACACCGCCAAGGCGATGCAGGCCTTCGGTGCTGAGGTGGAGCATCTGGGCGTTGGCGAATGGGCCGTGCATGGGGTCGGCGTTGGGGGCTTTGCCGAACCGCTCGACCTGATTGATTGCGGGAATTCCGGCACGGGCGTTCGGCTGTTGATGGGCGCGATGGCGACCTCGCCGATCACCGTGACGTTTACCGGGGATGCCTCTTTGCGCAAGCGCCCCATGGGGCGGGTGACTGATCCGCTGGCGCTCTTTGGCACGCAAGCCTATGGGCGCGCTGGCGGGAGGTTGCCGATGACCGTGGTGGGCGCGGATGAGCCTGTGCCGGTGAACTATACCGTGCCGGTCCCGAGCGCGCAGGTGAAGTCTGCGGTGCTGCTGGCGGGGTTGAACGCGCCGGGACAGACTGTTGTGACCGAGCTGGAAGCGACCCGCGACCATACCGAGCGGATGTTGCGCGGGTTTGGCGCTGAGATCTCGACCGAGGTGGTTGATGGGCGTCGCGTGATCACCCTGACGGGCGAGCCGGAGTTGGAGCCGCAGGTGATTGACGTGCCGCGCGATCCGTCGTCCGCTGCTTTCCCGGTTTGCGCGGCGCTGATCGTGCCCGGATCGGATGTGCTGGTGCCCGGCATTGGCCTGAACCCCACGCGCGCGGGCCTCTTTACCACGTTGCGCGATATGGGCGCGGATCTTAGCTACGAGAACGAGCGCGAAGAAGGCGGCGAGCCGGTCGCCGATCTGCGCGCGAAGTTCTCGCCCGATATGAAGGGGATCGAGGTGCCTGCGGAGCGTGCGGCCTCGATGATTGACGAGTATCCGATCCTGTCGGTTGTTGCGTCCTTTGCCGAAGGCGTGACGATGATGCCCGGCGTGAAGGAGCTGCGCGTCAAGGAATGCGACCGGATTGATGCGATGGTGAAGGGGCTGCGCGCCAATGGCGTTGTGCTCGAAGAGGGCCCGACCTGGTTCAGCGTCGAAGGGCGTGGCCCCGATGGCGTGCCCGGTGGCGGCGAGGCGGAGACCTTCCTTGACCACCGCATCGCCATGAGCTTTCTGATTTGCGGGATGGCCGCGAAGGCGCCGGTCAGTGTGGATGATGCGGGGCCGATCGCAACCTCCTTCCCGATTTTTGTCGATCTGTTTACACGTCTTGGGGCGCGCCTCGGCGAAGCTTGATCGCGGCGACCCCCTTTCAGGAGTTTTGGTATGCGTCTTTTGTTCCGAGTTTTGATGCTGGCAGTGGTCGCCCTGTATGGGGTCATGGCGCTGTGGTCGTTTCCGCTGATCGCCGCGAATGCGGATGGGCTCGAGGGCTTTGATCTGCGGTTCCTTGGATACTCCGCCGAGGAAGGGCGCGCGTTTCTGAGTGCGCTGAGCGAGACCGGGCGCGCGCATTACCTCGGCATTCAGCACCAGATTGATCTGGTCTATCCGGCGGTGCTGAGCCTGTTCCTGATCATCGGAATGCTGCGGTTCGGCTCGCGTTTGCCGGTGATCTTGAAGCTGCTGTTGGTGCTGGTCCCGCTGGCTGCCGGTGTGGCTGACTATGTCGAGAACGGTTTGGTTGCCGCGATGTTGACGACCCCGGTGGCCGAGGTCACGGACGCGATGATCACGCAAGCGAGCCTCGTGACGATGGCGAAATCCGGGCTTTATGCTGCGAGCCTTGTGTTGATGGTCCTGCTCGGCCTGATCTTCGCCATCCGCCGACGCCGCAACATTCGTCGCCGCAAAGCGCGGGAGGCGAAGTTTTGAGCTTTACAGTCGCCATAGACGGACCTGCGGCTGCGGGGAAGGGGACGATCTCGAAGGCCGTGGCCGAGGCGTTTGAGTTTGCGCATCTGGATACCGGGCTTCTTTACCGTGCCGTGGGGCGCAAGGTCTTGACGGGTACGCCTGCGATTGAGGCTGCTGTCGGGCTGACGGCTGACGATCTGGACGCGGACGGCTTGCGCACGGCGGAGGTGGCGGAGGCGGCCAGCAAGGTTGCGGTGATCGCAGAGGTGAGGGCCGCTTTGGTCGATTTCCAGCGGGCCTTTGCGCGGCGGGCTGGCGGGGCTGTGCTCGATGGGCGCGATATCGGGACGGTGATTTGTCCGAATGCGGCGGTGAAGCTTTACGTGACGGCTAGCCCAGAGGTGCGCGCGGAACGGCGTTGGAAGGAACTTATCGCGCGTGGCGAGGCGGCTGAGCTGGCCGATGTCCTGGCGGATGTGATTGCCCGTGATGACCGCGACCGCAGCCGCGCGGAATCGCCGATGGTTGCGGCCGAGGATGCGGTGCGGATCGATACCTCGGACCTGAGTATCGACGCGGCTGTGGCGCGCGCAATTGCCGTGGTGAAGGCGGCTCACTGAACCGTGCATGGTTTTTGAGGGGCTGGTGCGGTTAGGCTGTTCGGATCCACCCGGAGGTTTGCCGATGCTGCGTGTTCTTGTCTTGCTGTTCCTGATCCCCACGGGCCTTGCCGCGCAAGAGGCCGAGCCGCCGATGACGCTTGAGCGCATGGCAGGGATAATCGAGGCGATTGATCCCGATGCCAATCTCGGCGGGACCGCGTTTGAGCTGACGATTGAGGATGTGCCAGTGCTGGTTGTCACCGATGTGACCGCGGACCGGATGCGCGCGATGGTGCCCATTCGCGGGGCCGCCGCACTCGACGAGGCGGAACTGCGTCGCCTGATGCAGGCCAATTTCGACAGTGCTTTGGATGCGCGCTATGCCGTGGCCAATGGGCGGCTTTGGTCGGTCTATATCCATCCCTTCGCAGCACTTGAGACGGCGCAGTTTATCTCGGGCCTCGCCCAGACGGTGACGGCGGCGCAGACCTATGGGACGCTCTATTCCTCGGGCGGCGCGCAGTTTGGCGGGGGCGATTCCGGGGCGTTGCAAGAGCAGTTGCTGGAACGGCTTTTGGAGCGCGGTCAGGACATCTGAGGGGTCGTGCTTCGCTCCGTGCGGCGCTAGGTTGGCGCGGACGCTGACAGGAGCCGCGACATGGACGACGCCAAAATCACCTGCCCGGAATGCCGTGCGGAAATTCCGCTGACAGACACACTCGCCGGGCCAATGTTGTCGGAAATGCGCGAGCGGATGGAGGCCGAGCGTGTTGCCGCTCTGGCCGCCCAGAAGACCGAGATTGAGGGCGTTGCCCTGCGTCATGCCGAGGCGGCACAGGCGGCGAAACTGGCGGCGTTGGAAGTTGCCGCGAAGGATGCCGAAGAACAGACTGCCGCGAAACTGGCGACGTTGGAGGCCGAGGCAAAGGCGCGCGATGCCAAGCTGGCCGAGGCGCAGAAGGCGCAGGCCGAGGCGATGCGCAAGGAACGCGAGTTGGACGCGCGCGCCCGCGAGATGGAGCTTGAGCTGGAGAAACGCCTCGGGGCTGCGTTGGTTGATCAAGTTGCCAAGGTGCGGGCTGAGGCCGTTGAGGCGGAAGCGCTGAAGCTGAAGGAAAAGGACGAGCAGATGGACACGATGCGCCGCCAGATCGAGGCGCTGAAGAAGAAGTCCGAGCAAGGCAGCCAGCAATTGCAGGGCGAGGCGGCGGAGGTGTTGTTGGAAGAACGCCTCGGGGCCGCGTTCCCGCTGGACATGCTCGATCCGGTCGGCAAGGGCCAGCGCGGTGCGGATGTGCTGCAGCGCGTCGATGGTGGGGCCGCGGGCGCGATCATCTGGGAAAGCAAGCAGACGAAGGCGTGGCAGAAGGATTGGCTGGGCAAGCTGAAAGCCGATCAGCGTGCGTGCGGGGCCGAGATTGCCGTGTTGGTCAGTGCGGTGCGGCCCGAGGGGATCGATAGTTTTGCGCAAGTCGATGGCGTTTGGGTCTGTGCGCCCGGTCATGCGATTGCGCTGGCCGCCGTGCTGCGCCATAGCCTTGCGGCGGTGGCCGAGGCCAAGCGCGTGCAAGATGGCCAAGAGACGAAGATGGAGCAGGTCTATGCCTACCTGACCGGACCGCAGTTTCGGCATCGGGTGGAGGCCATCGTGGAAAACTTTCAGTCGATGCAGGATGAGCTGACCCGCGAGAAGGCCGCGATGCAGCGGATCTGGGCGCGGCGCGAGAAGCAGATCGAGGGGATGGTCAGCGCCACTGTGGGGCTTCAAGGCGACCTCGAAGGGATCGCGGGACAGGCGATGCCTAGGATAGAAGGCCTCGATTTGCCGCTCTTGGATGGGCCAAGTGACGCGTAACAAAGCAAGATTATTTTAATCGAATCGATTGCAACCGCAGGTATTGTCGCGAATCACCAGATATGTAAGTTTCTACTAAATCTGGTGGGGACTGGACGATGACTGCCGAAATACAGAGTTGGATGCGACACGGACCAGCGGCGCGCAAGACCCGCGCGCCTGAGCCTGATTTGCCGCAGATTTTTGACAAGAAATCGGCTGATACGGCAGTCGCGCAACCGCAAAAGGCCGCGCAGCAAGCTCCGCGTCTGTTCAGCTCGAATTTCAAAGCGCAGCGCGACACACATGCAACAGACATGCCCTCGGTGGTGTTCAACCCGCAAGAGCCCAAGACGGTGAAACAAACCGCGCGTCAGAGATTGCTGGAGATCCTACGCGATTGATTAGCCGCCATCGGTCCAGCGTGTTCGATAGAGATCGAGGCGACGGTCCCTGAGCGGACGCACAGCGCCTTGCGCACGAGACCATAAAAGCGTGCCGATATTCAGATCGGCCACGGTAATCATCTCGACATTCTCGGAGGCCTCGGCAGCGATCCCGTCACGTGCGAAAGCGAAGTCGCAGGGTGTCAGGATCGCGCTTTGCGCGTATTGAATGTCGAGGTTCGAGACGTTGTCGAGGTTGCCGACCATGCCGCTGGTCACGACATAAATCTGGTTCTCGATAGTGCGGGCTTGGGCGCAGTAGCGCACGCGAAGATGACCCGCGCGGGTGTCGGTGTTGTAGGGCACAAAGAGGATGCGCGCGCCCTCGTCCGCCAGACGACGGGCGGTCTCGGGGAACTCGGCATCGTAGCAAATGAGCACCCCGATCGGGCCGCAATCGGTGTTGATCGCCTTGATCTCGTCGCCGCCGGTGATGCCCCAGGAGTTGCGCTCGTCCGGCGTCGGGTGCAGCTTTTCTTGCGTGTGGACGGAGCCGTCGCGTAGGAAAATATAGCTGACATTGTGGATATCGCCGTCCTCGACCACCGTCGCATGGGACCCGCCGATGATGTTGATGTTGCGTGACAGGGCCATGGCTTGCAGGCGTTCGACAAAGGTGGCGGTGTGCTCGGTTGCGCGGGTGATGGCTTCGTCCGGGGGAAGCTCGCGTTCCTCGATGCTGAGCAGTTGCAACGTGAAATATTCAGGGAAAACAACGAAGTCCGCTCCGTATTCGCTGGCGATGTTCACGAAATAATCGACGGATTTGTAGAACGCTTCGGGATCATCGAGCTTGCGCGCCTGCATCTGCACGGTGGCGACGCGCACCACCTCGGGATCTTGGCGGGTGACGGGCTGGGCGTCATAGTGATCGTCGCGGTAGGGATTGCGCCACGCCATCAGAACCGCGTTGCCGCCGGAGGCTTTGTCCTCGGGGTCGTAGTTTTTGAGCACGAATTGCGGCTCGAACCCCTGCTTCATCTGGAAGGCGAGAACGGTGTCTTTGACCTCGCCATCTTTGACGGCTTGCAGATAGGCGTCGGGATCGGGGTATTTGGACTTGAGGCGGCGGTAGCCGGGCATCCGACCCCCGAAAGCGATGCCCTTGAGATCGAGGTCGATGCACAGCCGCTCGCGCGCTTGGTAAAGACGCTTGCCGATGCGCAGACGGCGGCGGGCGGGATCGACCATGACCTCCATCCCATAAAGCCAATCGCCCTTGGCGTTGTGTTGGCTGGCATAGCCGCCGCCCGTGACCTCAGCCCATCGGTGTGGGCGCATTACGCGATCTTCGCGCAGCAGGGTCGAGGCGACGTAGCCCACAACCTCGCCCTCATAGAGCACAACGAACGCGCCTTGCGGGAAGGCTGTGATGTGCCCGTTGATCTGGCCGCGCGTATAGGGGGCGACATCGGCGTAGACGCGCTTGGAGAGCGCGATGATGCCGGGGATGTCCGAGGTTTCGGCATTGCGCACTTCGAGTGAGGCGGAGGTGTTGGTGGGCATGGGGTGCCTCTTGGCTGGGGTTAGGACTTCATCGCCGAATGCGGTGGGTTTGGCTAGGGTTGTGATATGAGTATTTGGAGCAAGAAAAAGGACGGGGCGTGCGCTTTTTTCTTGCCTTAAATACTCAAATTCGACGGCTTTGGGGCCACGGCCTTGCAAGGTGCCCGTAACCCTTCTATACGCGGGCGCGTCGAGCAAAACGGCGGCAGGAACCCGAATATCAAGGGGTCGGATCTCATCCGCCCCTTTTTGTGTATTTGGCGGATGGCCTCGTTGACCCATCAACCCCAAAGACCGGCGGACACAACCGCATGGCCCGAAAAGCATCATCAAAGGACCAATTTACGCATGAGCGCTACAACAACCATGGAAGAATTCGAAGCCCTGCTCGCAGAGAGCTTCGAGATCGACACACCGGACGAAGGTTCGGTTGTCAAAGGCAAGGTCATCGCCATCGAGGCAGGCCAAGCCATCATCGACGTCGGCTACAAAATGGAAGGCCGCGTTGAGCTGAAAGAATTCGCAAACCCAGGCGAAGCCCCCGATATCGCAGTTGGCGACGAAGTTGAGGTGTTCCTTGACCGCGTCGAGAACGCGCGCGGCGAGGCCTCCATCAGCCGTGACAAAGCCCGTCGCGAAGCTGCGTGGGACCGTCTGGAAAAAGCCTATGGCGACGAAGAGCGTGTCGAAGGCGCGATCTTTGGCCGTGTCAAAGGCGGCTTCACGGTCGATCTTGGCGGCGCTGTGGCCTTCTTGCCCGGCTCTCAGGTTGACGTGCGCCCCGTGCGCGACGCGGGCCCGCTTATGGGTCTTAAGCAGCCGTTCCAAATCCTCAAGATGGACCGTCGCCGTGGCAACATCGTTGTCTCGCGTCGTGCAATACTTGAAGAGTCCCGCGCCGAGCAGCGCGCCGAGGTTATCGGCAAGCTGTCTGAAGGCGAGACTGTGGACGGCGTGGTCAAGAACATCACCGAATACGGTGCGTTTGTGGACCTCGGCGGCGTCGACGGCCTGCTGCACGTCACCGACATGGCATGGCGTCGCGTGAACCACCCCTCCGAGATCCTTGCCATTGGCGAGACGGTCAAGGTTCAGGTGATCAAGGTCAACAAAGAGACCCACCGTATCTCGCTTGGCATGAAGCAGCTGCAGGAAGATCCATGGAGCCTTGTTGAAGGCAAGTACCCGCTGGAAAGCACCCACACGGGCCGCGTCACCAACATCACCGATTACGGTGCGTTCGTGGAGCTGGAGCCGGGTGTCGAGGGCCTTGTCCACGTGTCCGAGATGTCCTGGACCAAGAAGAACGTCCATCCGGGCAAGATTGTCTCTACTTCGCAGGAAGTGGAAGTCATGGTTCTGGAAATCGATCCGGTCAAACGCCGCGTCTCGCTTGGTCTCAAGCAGACCATGCGCAACCCATGGGAAGTCTTCGCTGAGACCCATCCTGAGGGCACCGAGGTCGAAGGCGAGGTCAAGAACACCACCGAATTCGGTCTGTTCATTGGTCTTCCCGGAGAAATCGACGGTATGGTCCATTTGTCCGACTTGTCCTGGGACGAGCGCGGCGAAGAGGCGATCCAGAGCTACCGCAAGGGCGACGTCGTGCAAGCGGTTGTCTCCGAAGTGGACGTCGAGAAAGAGCGTATCTCGCTGTCGATCAAAGCCTTGGGCGGCGACAAGTTCGCCGATGCCACGGGCGGCGTGAAGCGCGGCTCGATCATCACGGTCGAAGTGACGTCCATCGAAGAGGGCGGCATCGAGGTGGAATACGAAGGTATGAAGTCCTTCATCCGCCGTTCCGATCTGTCGCGTGACCGTGCCGAGCAGCGCCCTGAGCGCTTCGGCGTGGGCGACAAGGTCGACGTGCGCGTCACCAACATCGACAGCAAGACCCGCCGCTTGGGTCTGTCGATCAAGGCACGCGAGATCGCCGAAGAGAAAGACGCGGTCGAGCAGTTCGGATCCTCGGATTCGGGTGCATCGCTGGGCGATATCCTTGGCGCGGCGCTGAAAGGCGACGACTAAGCATCAACGCCCTTGTGCGTGTGAGAAAAATTGGACCCCGCAGCGTGAACGCGTTGCGGGGTCTTTCTTTTGTCGGGTGTGGCGCACTGACCGCGCGGCGGCGCGAATCGGGTTCGGAGCGGTTTTCGTCAAAAATGGCTCCAAAAGGCTCGAAACCGGCCAGTTGGACCCGCCCAAACCCCGCCAACCGTGAATAATGGCCCAATTCGAGGGGTTTGCCTTTCCGATGGCTCAAATTTAGGCCTATAGTTAAATCGGACGAAATTTCAGGAGGACGGGGATGTGATCCGCTCTGAGCTCATTCAGATCATTGCCGACGAGAACCCGCATTTGTATCAACGCGACGTCGAGCGGATTGTGAACACCGTATTTGACGAGATCGTTGAAGCTATGGCGCGTGGCGATCGTGTCGAGTTACGGGGCTTTGGCGCATTTTCTGTCAAATCCCGCGACGCTCGTATTGGCCGCAACCCGCGCACCGGCGATGCCGTTGCCGTGGAAGCCAAGGCTGTGCCGTTTTTCAAGACGGGCAAGTTGCTGCGCGATCGGTTGAACGGTCAAGAGGGCTAGATACTGTGCGTTACTTGAAATGGGCTTGGTTGGCCTCGCTTGCTGTTGTCTTGCTGGTCGTGGCGATGGCGAACAGGGATAACGTGACCTTGCGGCTTTTGCCGGAAGAGATCGGCACCTTTGCAGGCGTGACATGGACCGTTGAGTTGCCCCTGTTTCTGGTCATTTTCCTCGGCATCGTGGGCGGTCTGATGATCGGCTTCATTTGGGAATGGTTCCGCGAGCATAAGCACCGCATGGAAGCCACCCGCCAAGGCCGCGAAGCACGCAAGTTGCAACGCGAAGTTGAGGCGCTGAAATCCGACAAGCGCAAAGCGCGCGGCGAGGATGATGTGTTGGCGCTTCTGGACGACCCGCGCTGAGATCATGCAGAAAACCGGTGTGAAGATTTGCGGGCTGACCCGTCTTGAAGATGTGGTTGCGGCTGCTGAGGCGGGCGCGCGCTATGTTGGCTTTGTTTTCTTCGACAAATCCCCGCGCAATGTGTCTGTTGAGGATGCGCGCGCTTTGGCGGTTGAGGTCCCGATGGGCATCGCTAAGGTGGCCCTCGTGGTGAACCCCTCCGACGCCGAGATCGACGCGATATGTGAGGCGGTGCCGCTGGACATGGTGCAACTGCACGGGTCGGAAAGCCCCGAACGCGTGGTGGAAATCCGCGCGCGCACGGGGCTGCCGGTGATGAAGGCGGTGGGCATTGCGGATGCGGATGATCTGGAAAAGCTGGCGCTATATGAGGCGGTTGCGGATCAGATCCTCGTCGATGCGAAGCCCCCGAAAGACGCAGATCTGCCGGGCGGCAATGGCTTGAGTTTTGACTGGCGGCTGATTTCCGCGCGGCGCTGGGCGAAGCCTTGGATGCTGGCGGGAGGGCTGGCGCCTGACAATGTTGCGCAGGCGGTGGCCTTGACGGGCGCGCCGCAGGTCGATGTGTCCAGCGGTGTGGAAAGCGCGCCGGGGGTGAAGGATGCGCGGCGGATTGCGGGGTTCGTGAGCGCGGCGCAGCGGTAATCTGGCGTTAAGACTTTGGCTGTATGCCTGCATCATGGCACTCCTACCTGACTATCTGACACCTGAAATATGGGTGCGAAACGTCTTCGATTGCACTGAGGCAAAGCGGGGCGGCGTCCTGAAACGGCAAACGCGCGATATCGAGCGCTTGGCGGGACGGCGGCTTTTTCTGGATGAAGCGGCGCGTCGAGGCTTTCAGGTTTTAGAAAATGGGCGGCATTTTATCGTGTTGTGCAATACGCTGCCGGTGCGGCGCGTGCGCTGAGGTGATCCGTCGACGGATCACCTGGCGCCGCGTCGACGCGGCGTAGATCCCGTCCGCGAGGACGGGATAGACTTGTCACCGCGCTAACTCTCTCCTACCAACAAGGTCCGCGCGACAGGAGAACCCCATGCCAGACGATCTCGTAAACAGCTTCATGACCGGCCCCGATGAGAACGGCCGTTTCGGTGATTTCGGCGGACGCTTCGTCTCGGAAACGCTGATGCCGCTGATCCTTGAGCTGGAAGCGCAATACGAGCACGCCAAGACCGACCAGAGCTTCTGGGACGAGATGGAGTTTTTGTGGAAGCACTATGTGGGCCGGCCCAGCCCGCTCTATTTCGCCGAACGTCTGACGGACCATTTGGGCGGCGCGAAAATCTACCTCAAGCGCGACGAGCTGAACCATACCGGCGCGCATAAGATCAACAATGTGCTGGGCCAGATCATCCTCGCCCGCCGCATGGGCAAGACCCGCATCATTGCTGAGACGGGCGCGGGCCAGCATGGCGTTGCAACGGCGACGGTCTGCGCCAAATTCGGCCTGAAATGCGTTGTTTATATGGGTGCGCATGATGTGGAACGCCAAGCGCCAAACGTCTTTCGAATGCGCCTTCTTGGGGCAGAGGTAATCCCCGTGACCAGCGGGCGCGGCACCCTCAAAGACGCGATGAACGATGCGCTGCGCGACTGGGTGACCAATGTGCGCGACACGTTCTACTGCATCGGCACGGTTGCGGGCCCGCATCCCTATCCGGCGATGGTGCGCGATTTCCAGGCGATCATCGGCAAGGAAGCCAAGGCCCAGATGATGGAAGCCGAGGGGCGTTTGCCCGACACGCTGATCGCCGCCATTGGCGGGGGGTCCAACGCGATGGGGCTGTTTTTCCCGTTCCTCGACGACAAAGAGGTCAACATCATCGGCGTCGAGGCGGGCGGTAAAGGCGTGAACGCCAAGATGGAGCATTGCGCGAGCCTGACCGGCGGGCGTCCGGGCGTGCTGCATGGCAACCGCACCTATTTGCTACAAGACGATGACGGGCAGATCCTTGAGGGATTCAGCATTTCAGCAGGCCTCGATTATCCGGGCATCGGGCCGGAGCATGCGTGGCTGCACGAGATCGGACGCGCGCAATATGTCTCGATCACCGATAAAGAGGCGCTGGAGGCGTTCCAGCTCAGCTGCCAGACCGAAGGGATCATTCCCGCGCTGGAGCCGTCGCATGCGTTGGCTCATGTGATGAAAATCGCGCCCACCCTGCCGAAGGATCACATCATCTGCATGAATATGTGCGGGCGTGGCGACAAGGACATCTTCACCGTCGCGCGCCATCTGGGCTTTGACATGACCGGCCCGGAAGGGCGTTCGGTGGAGTAAACCTGAAGTGTGGCGGGCCTAACGCTCGCCCTCTTCGCTTTCCAGCGCGTGATCCATCAGCACGTCCAGCGGCACGATGTCGAGCGCGCGCATATGCGTCGATTGCAACCGCACGCGGGGGGCGGCGTGGTCTTCATGGGCTTGCAGGAACCGGCTGGCGCAGAGGCACCATTGATCGCCTGCTTTGAGACCCTGGAACCCGTATTCCGGGCGGGGTGTGGTCAGGTCGTTGCCGACATATTTGGAAAACGCGAGGAACTCGGTGGTCATGACAGCGCAGATCGTGTGGCTGCCTTGATCCATGTCTGACGTGTCACAGCACCCGTTGCGATAGAAACCGGTCACGGGATCCAGCGAGCAGGATTGGAGAGGACCGCCCACCACATTGAGTGATGGGGCTTTGGAATATGGCATTACGCGCACCAGACTGTCAGAGATATATTACACATAGAGTGTAAACTTGAATTGTCAAAGCGCGAATGCTGAATCCGGCTGTTTAGGCGAGATTAAGCCACCGCCCATGAAAATCGACGCGCCCGAGGGTCATTTTGCTGCCCTTGGGCCATGTTTTCAGGGTCAGCGCTGCGCCTTGGGCGTTGCCATCGGCCTCCATGCTGAGATGGGCGAGGGGACGCGAGGATGTGGCGCGCGCGCCTGCGGCCTCCAGCGCATCGGCGCAGGCCGCTTTGGTGGCGCGTGGAAAATACTGCCAGGCAATCGTATGAAAGACGAGATGCAGCGCGCCCTCATGCGGCTGATCGAGGCGGGCTTGCAGCCAAGCGGCCGCGTCACCCTGATCGGGCATGGGCGGACCCAAGTCCAGCGCCGCACGGGTCAAGGCCAGCCGGTGCGGTTGATCGGGCCATAGATAGGCCAGCAGACGCAGGCGGTCGCGCACGGGATCAAGCGGGTTCAGATCGACCCCGGCGCGGGATTGTACGCGGATCGGGGCGCTGGGCGGCAGCGGTCCTGCGATCCTGGGCGTCAGTTGCACGGCGCTGGAAAGATCGCCGTAATCGCCCAAGCCGTAGCGATCAAAATTCAGGTTCAGGCCCGCGCTCGCGCCCAACTCGGACAACACCAAGGGCAGACCGAACTGGGCGCTGAGACCGCTTGCCGCCACGAGCAGAGCGGCGCTGCGGCGCACCTCGTTGGTTTGCGGTGCGCTGTCGAGCCACCTCATCAGATGCGCTTCATCCGTGTGAAATGTCGCCTCGACCGTGGTCCAGAGCGCCTCTGCTGACATAGGCTGCGGGGGATAGACGGCACCAAGCGCGTGACCTTGCAGCACAAGACCATGGAGCGCGCCCGCAAGTCTGAGCGGTACAGAATGCCCATTGGAACTGACATCGCCCGGCCATCCCAAAAGCCGGTCCGCGACGCGTGTGCCGGGGCGCAACCGATCGGCGCAAAGGCGCATGAGGCCTGCCATGAAGGGCGAACCGAGGGTCTCGCACGCGTCGGCCTGGTGGCGAAATGCGTCGCGCAGGCGGTCGCTCACCGAAATTTATCCGCGAGGCGTTGCAGGGTGGTGCGGGTGTCGGGGGCAGGCTCTGGCGCGGGCTTTGGCGCTGCCTCTTTGGGCTTCGTCGTCGAGGAGCGCGGCGGGGCCACGCGCAACGCAACCGCGTTCATGAAGCGCCCGGTATCGCCTTGAGCCAGCTCTGCCGCCCCGTCGGAAATCCCGCGCATCAGGTCGTCGAGCCAGTCCTGGTCCGCCTTCGCAAAGTCACGCAGCACGTAGCCCGCGACCTTGTCCTTATGGCCCGGATGCCCGATCCCGAGACGCACGCGCGCGTAAGCCTCGCCGATATGACCGTGGATGGAGCGCAGCCCGTT
Source organism: Dinoroseobacter sp. (assembly GCA_965279125.1). Lineage (GTDB taxonomy): Bacteria > Pseudomonadota > Alphaproteobacteria > Rhodobacterales > Rhodobacteraceae > Dinoroseobacter. The sequence goes on along the minus strand of CBDIHL010000042.1, from coordinate 7,612 downwards.
ATGGCCCGCATGTCCCCCGCCCATTTTGCACTTCAGCTTGGCGGGGGCGAGGTCTAGCTCGTCATGGAAGACGGTCACATCGCCGGGCTCCAGCTTGTAGAAATCGAGCGCGGCGCGCACGGATTGGCCGGAGCGGTTCATGAACGTCTCGGGCTTCAGGAGCAGCACTTTTGACGACCCGAGACGGCCTTCGGCGATCTTGCCTTGGAACTTGGCTTTCCACGGGGAGAAGCCGTGATCCGACGCGATCTGGTCCAGCGCCATGAAGCCGATATTGTGGCGATTGCCCGCATATTGCGCTCCGGGGTTTCCGAGGCCGACGAAAAGACGCATTTTGGTGTCCAAGGTTAACGGAGGGTTCCCATGTATCTGACAATGAATCGCTTTCGCGTCAAACAGGGCCATGAAGAGGCGTTTGAGGCGATGTGGACCGGGCGCGACAGTCATTTGCCAAGCGTTAAGGGTTTCGCAGGGTTTCACCTGTTTAAAGGGGCGGAGGACGGCGATTGCCGGATCTATGTCAGCCATACGATGTGGGCGGATGAAGCGGCGTTCATAGGCTGGACAAAGTCAGAGGCGTTTCGCGCGGCCCATAAGGGCGCCAAGTCGAGTGGCGAGATGTATGACGGTCCGCCGGTGTTGGAGGTGATGGAGAGTGTGCAGTCGATTGGCTAAGGCCATCGGGTCGGGCTTTCGGGTAGGGAATTGGTCGCATTGCGGGGTTTTGCGGCAATTGGTTAGGTGTCATGACCAATCTGCGGAGAAGCCCCATGGCCGTCATTACCGAAATCGAAGACCTCAAGCGCATCTACAAGCGGCGCGTCCCGAAGATGTTCTACGATTACGCGGAGACGGGCTCGTGGACGGAGCAGACGTTTAAGGCGAATTCCTCGGATTTTGACGAGCTGATGCTGCGCCAGCGCATTGCCGTGGATATGACGAACCGCACGACGAAATGTCAGATGATCGGGCAGGACTACAACATGCCTGTGGCGCTCGCGCCGGTGGGTCTGACCGGCATGCAATGCGCGGATGGCGAGATCAAAGCGGCCAAGGCGGCTGAGAAGTTCGGGGTGCCGTTCACGCTGAGCACGATGTCGATATGCTCGATTGAGGATGTCGCCGAGAACACGACAGCGCCGTTCTGGTTTCAGGTCTACACGCTGAAAGACGATGACTTTATGCGCCGCCTGATAGAGCGGGCGAAGGCGGCGAAATGTTCCGCGCTGGTGATCACGGTCGATTTGCAGATCATGGGGCAGCGCCACAAAGACCTGAAAAACGGCCTGAGTGCCCCGCCCAAGCTGACGATGGCCTCGATGGCGAATTTGGCGACGAAAGTGCCGTGGGGGCTGGAAATGCTGGGCACGAAGCGGCGGTTCTTCGGCAATATCGTGGGCCATGCGAAGGGCGTGTCGGACCCGGCCTCGCTCAGCTCGTGGACGGCGGAGGCGTTTGACCACTCGCTCGACTGGAAGCGCGTCGCGCAGATTGCCGAGATGTGGGGCGGGAAGGTGATCCTGAAAGGCGTGCTCGATGTCGAGGATGCGAAGATGGCCGCGGATGTGGGCGTCGATGCGATCATCGTGTCGAACCATGGCGGGCGTCAGCTTGATGGCGCGATGAGTTCGATCAAATCCCTGCGCCCGATTGTGGATGCGGTGGGCGATAAGGTTGAGGTGCATCTGGATAGCGGGATCCGGTCCGGCCAAGACGTGTTGAAGGCAATGGCCATGGGCGCGAAAGGCACGATGATCGGGCGCGCGTTCACTTACGGTCTTGGGGCTATGGGCGAGAAGGGTGTGACGAAGGCGCTTGAGGTGATCCATAAGGAGCTCGACACCACGATGGCCCTGTGCGGGCGCCGCGATATCAACGAGGTGGACCGGGATATCTTGCTGATCCCCGAAGGGTTTGAAGGCCGCTGGCAGTCGAACTGATTTGACGCGGCTGGGGCGCGCCTGCATGGTCGCCCCATGCTGATCTTTCTCAAGCAAAAGCTGGTGTTTTTCGCGGTCCCTAAGACGGGCACAACCGCACTGGAAGAGGCGTTGCGCCCCCATTGCAGCATTGATCTGCGCGATCCGCCGACCTTGCGGCACATGAATGCGGGCACCTACCACCATAAATGGGGGCCTTGGCTGGCCGAGACATTTGATCTGCGCCCGCACACGATGGCGGTGCTGCGCCACCCGCTGGAGCGGTTGCGCAGTTGGTATCGCTACCGCCAAGCGCCGCTGTTTCATGGCAAGCCCTTGTCGGCGCTGGGCGTGACTTTCGAGCAGTTTCTAGAGCAAACCTTGCAAGATGACCCGCCGCCTTATGCGCAAGTCGGCTCGCAGGATCGGTTCTGTCTGAGTGGCAAGGACGGCGTGCGCATTCGGCATTTGTTCGTCTACGAGGATTTGCCGCGCGCCACAGGATTTCTGGAAGACCGGTTGCAACGCAAGGTATCGATGCCGGTGCGCAATGTGTCCCCTCGGGTCGACACGCCCTTGTCGGCGGAGCTGGAAGCGCGGGTGCGTGCGGCGCGGGCGCGGGAGTTCAGACTTTATGATCGGGTTGCAGCGCAGGGCTATCTGGAGACACCGGAGGCGCGCTGAGGGCCCTCAGCAGGATCGGAAACAGGACCAGCATGCCGCCGATGATCGCGAAGGCGGCGCGCAGGCCGAACGCCTCGGCGATCACGCCCAGCACCGGCGGGCCGAGGAAGAAGCCCATATAGCCGATCAGCGTCATGCGGGCGATGCCGAGGGGGCGTTGCGCCTCGGTCAGGTATTGCCCGCCGAGCGCGAAGCCCAATGGGGCCAGCGTTGCGACCCCAAGGCCTAGCGCTGCGAACCCGATATAGGCGATGGCCGGGGTGGGGGCACCGGCTGCGATGAAGCCCCCCAAGGCGGCAAGGAGTGCGGCCCAGCTCATCAACGGGACAAGGCCAAAGCGGCTGGCGAGCGCTTGCCCGGAAAAGCGCCCGATGGCCATGGTCAGGCCCAGCAAGCCAGGCCCCATAGCGCCTTGTGCAGCGCCGCCGCCCAAGGTGCGCTCGACATGCAGGGCGGACCAGATCTCGGTCGCGTTCTCAGCAAAAAAGGCGATCAGAATCAGCGCGCCCAGCAAGAACACCGCGACGGGCAGGCGCGGTTTGGGCAGGGCTTCGTCGGTGGCGGGGTCGGAGGCGCGCTCGCGGGCGAAACTCACTTCCGGTCCGGCGATCGACACCACGGCATAGAGCGTGATGATGGCTGCGGCGACGGGATAAATCTCGGACGGTGCAAAGCCCGCCTCGCGCGCAAACCCGGTGCAAATCGCGGCAACCGCATAGGCCAGCGAGAAGGTGCCGTGATTGAGGCTCATCAAATGCGACTCGGTGCGGGCTTCCAACTGGCTGACGCGCGCATTGATCACCACGTCGAGCATCCCTGTCGTCAGCCCCACACAGGCCATGGCCAGCGAGATCGTCAGCAGATCGGTCGCATAGCTTGGGCCGATGAACGCCAGACCCAGCAGCAGGCAAATCGCGGCGACAAGTTTGCGCCCGGTGCCCAGCCAATCCATGATCCTGGCGGCGGCGGCCATGGCAATGACGGCCCCCATGGCCCCGAAAAACAGCGCAAGGCCCAGTTCGGATTCGGTGATCTGCAGATGGGCCTTGAGGTCAGGGATCGCAGCGGCAAACGTGCCCCACCCGGTGCCGATGGCGGCAAACCCGGCAATCGGCGATTGGGACATACGGATGAGCGATATCAACGACATGATCGCGCGGTAGCCCCGCGTTTCGCCCAAAGCAACACCCAAAGCGGGCGCAATTGTGCATTGGGCCTTTCCAGCAGGGGATAATTGTCCTAAAGGCCAGCCTTCAACCGGGGCATACACCCTTGGAGGATGCCCCTCTTACTCTAGGAGATTGCTATCATGGCTGGACAAATTCCAGATCTGATCGCCGAGGCACGTACGGGGACCGGCAAGGGGGCCGCCCGTCAAGCGCGCCGTGACGGGATGGTTCCCGGTGTGGTCTATGGGGGCGGTTCCGATCCGCTGCCGATCAACATCAAATTCAACGTGCTCCTGAAGCAGCTGAAGGCGGGTCGTTTCATGTCGACGCTGTTCAACCTGAAGGTTGAAGGCGAAGAAGACGTGCGCGTGATCTGCCGCGGCGTGCAGCGTCACGTCGTCAAGGACCTTCCGACCCATGTGGACCTGATGCGCTTGCGTCGGACCTCGAAGGTGAAGCTGTTCATCCCTGTTGAGTTCATCAATGAGGAAGAAGCCCCCGGCATCAAAAAGGGCGGCGTTCTGACGGCTGTGCGTCCTGAGGTCGAGCTTCTGGTGACCGCGGGCGATATCCCCGATCACATCACGGTCGATCTGGCCGGCCTTGATATCGGAGATACCGTCACGATCTCGGGCGTTGATCTGCCAGCGGGCGCGACCGCGACGATCGACCGCGACTTCGTGATCGCCAACATCCAGGCCCCCTCGGGTCTGCGCTCTTCGGGCGGTGATGATGAAGAAGGTGAAGACGGCGAAGAGTCCGCTGCGGAGGAGTAATCCGCGCAGGCCTTTTGAGGCCCAAGACCCAAAATCAGAAAACGCGCTCCGATCCCGGGGCGCGTTTTTGTTTGAGAGGGCGGAAGAGTATTTGGGGAACCCTGAACCGCCAGATGCGCTGCCTAAGCGGAATGCGCCCCATCGGCGAGGGATTTGACGAAGCTGAGGACCTCGGCGGGGGTTTTGCCTTGTTCCACCAGTTTCACGATGGCGGACCCGACAACGGACCCGTCTGCAATGGCCGCGATATCGCGCGCGTTCTCGGGGGTCTTGATGCCGAAGCCGACGATCACGGGCAGATCGGTGTGCGATTTGATGCGCGCCACTTCCGGGGCCACGTCTGCCGCCTTGGCCTCCGCCGCCCCGGTGATCCCGGTGATCGACACGTAATAGACAAAGCCGGAGGTGTTTTGCAGCACCTTGGGCAAGCGCTTGTCGTCTGTCGTGGGCGTCGCAAGCCGGATGAAGTTGAGACCTGCGGCTTGGGCTGGGATGCACAGCTCGCTGTCTTCCTCGGGCGGCAGATCGACGATGATCAGACCGTCGATCCCGGCCTCTTTGGCTTGGGCGAGGAAGGTATCGACCCTGCGCGAATAGATCGGGTTGTAGTAGCCCATCAGCACAATCGGGGTCTGGTCGCCGGTGGCCCGCAGGGACCGCGCGATGTCGAGGGTTTTGTCGAGCGTCATGCCCTGATCGAGCGCGCGTTGCCCGGCCAGCTGGATGGTGGAGCCGTCGGCCATCGGATCGGTGAAGGGCAAGCCCAGCTCGATGATATCAACGCCAGCCGCGGGCAGGCCGAGAACGATCTCGCGGCTCGTCTCGAGGTCCGGATCACCGGCCATGATATAGGCGACGAAGGCTTTCTTACCCTCGGCCTTGAGGCGGGCGAATGTGTCATCGATACGGGTCATGGGTGGCCTCCGAAATGCGCACCCGTGGTTTGCGGCAGAGGCAGCGTGGCGTCAAGCGGGCTTCGTCATCCGCCAGAAGCGCCACGGCAGGAAGGTCGCCGCAATCGCGATGCCGATACCGTAGCCGATCCAGACCCCGACAGGCCCCCAACCCCAGACATGGCCCGCGACATAGCCCAAGGGCAGGGCGAGCAGCCAATAGGTCACAAGCGTCACTGCCGTCGGGATTGCCGTGTCCATCATGCCCCTGAGCGCGCCGAGGAAGGTGGCCTGGACGCCATCGAAGACTTGCATGAGGGCGATGGTGACGAAGAGGGGGCCAACGAGGGTAAGCACTGCCGCATCGTCTGACAGCAGACGCGCGAGAGGGGCACCGCCAACGAGCAGCAGCAGCGTCACCCCGAGCATCCAGACGACCACGATGCCGCCGCTGGCAGCGCCGATGGCACGCAGGCGCTGCGGCTCGGCCCGGCCCACGGCTTGTCCGATGCGGATCGACGCGGCGGTCGCCATGCCGAGGGGCAGCATATAGGCGATCCCCGCGACCGACAGAACGATCTGGGTGGAGGCGAGGGCGGAGGCGCCGAACAGCCCGATGATGATGCCGACCACGGCGAAAGCCCCGCCCTCGCCCACATAGCCGATGGACACAGGCAAGCCGCCTTTGAACTGCGCTTTGAGGACCGCAAGCCGGATCGGAGCTGCCCCGCGATAGAGGCGCATTGACGGCGCGAAGGCCCAATAGAGATGCGCGGCCCCGTAGGCGATGATGTTGGCCAGAAGCGTGGCAAGGCCCGCGCCCATCAGACCGAAGCCGTCCCAGCCGAACGCGCCATAGATCAGGACGAGGTTCAAGGGAATGTTCGCGCCAACGCCCAGATAGGCGAAGCCTGCGGCAAGCCATGCGCGGTCAGTGGATTCGAACAAGGATTTGAGGGTGAAGAGCAGCGTGAACGGCACCATCAGCAGGGCCATCGGCACCCAATAGGGGGCGAGGATCGCCAAGACTTCTGCCGGTTGGCCGAGCGGTTCGAGCACGAAATAAAGCGCCAGCATCGTGAACGTGCCGATGCTGCCTGCGATCAGGGCGAGCACCCAGCCGTTGCGGATGGACTGGGTGACTTTAGCGACGTCATCCGCGCCATGGGCCTGCGCAATCTGGACCCCGATGATCGTGATCATGCCGTAAAGCGCGGAATACATCACGATCGCAGCGCTTGTGGTCAGCGACACGGCGGCAAGTGCGACGGTGCCCAAAGGGGCAACCATGACGGTGTCGATCAGGCTTTGGGCCATCGCGGCGCCAAGTCCGATGATGATCGGGACGGCGAGTTGGAAGAGGGTCTTGGTCTCGGATCGGGCGGCGGTCAGAAGGGGGCTCGGCATGGAGATGTCCTGCGGTCGCCGGGCCCTCGACCGATGTGCAATGGTAAGTGCGCTCAGCCACGCGAGACGCAGACTTGCCGATATCGCTTGGGCAAGCGTGGGGTCAAGATGGGCTGGGATCACGGTTTGTGCGGGGTGTCCCACAAAGCACGATTGGCTTTGGCGGAGATTTTCTGAGTATTTAGAGCAAGAAAGAAGGAGGGCCCGGATATGGCTTTGGAACGGATCGCGGCATTCTCGATGGACGGGCAAGGGGGCAATCCTGCGGGGGTTGTGATTGGGCCGATGCCTTCGGTTGCGGACATGCAGCGGGTGGCGGCTGAGGTTGGGTATTCGGAAACGGTGTTTGCCGAAGCGGTCGAGGGCGGGTTTCGCGCGCGCTATTTCGCGCCGGAAGCGGAGGTGCCGTTTTGCGGGCACGCGACGATTGCGCTCGGGGCGGCCTTGGGGGCGCATTTCGGGGCGGGGGTGTATCCGCTGACCTTGAACGCGGCCTCGATTTCGGTGGAAGCCTTGGCAGATGGCGGCGCGCGGCTGATGTCGCCGGGCACCTCGCATCGCGGATTGGCGGAGGGGGAGCTGGCGGCGTTGCTGGCGCTGTTTGGCTGGAGCGAGGCGCAGTTGGACCCGCGCATTCCGCCGATGCGGGTCAATGGCGGGGCCGAGCATGTGGTGCTGGCCCTCGCGCAGGGGGCCGATTTGCGCGCGATGGCGTATGATTTTGACGAGGGTGCGGCCTTGATGCAGGCGCTGGGCCTCGTGAC
>CBDIHL010000041.1:0-202157 GCA_965279125.1 Dinoroseobacter sp. | reverse complement strand
GATCAAGAGCCTGCCGGGGCGCAAGTCGCTGTTTGCGTATCTGACCAGCTCGATGTTCTACCGCGATGGGCTGAACGGATGTACACCTTCGGCGGTATCTACGCGGCGGGCGTGCTGGGGTGGTCGGTGATCGACACCGGCATTTTCGGGATTCTCGCGATTATCACCGGCACGGTTTTTGCGTGGCTTGGGGGGCGTGCGGACAGGGCGTATGGCCCGAAACCGGTCATCGTGGCCTGCATTTTGGTGCTGACCTTCGTGGCGATTAGCATCGTGTTCGTCTCGCGCAGTTCGGTCTTTGGGATGCCTGTCGATGAAACCTCGAACTTGCCGGACATCTCGTTCTACATCCTCGGCGCAATGATCGGCGCGGCGGGCGGCGCGCTGCAATCGGCAAGCCGCACGATGATGGTGCGCCAAGCCGACCCCGCGCGCATGACCGAAGCGTTCGGCCTTTATGCGCTGGCGGGCAAGGCGACATCGTTCCTGGCACCCTTCCTGATTGGCGTTGTGACACTGGCATCAGGCAGCCAGCAGATCGGCGTTTCGCCTCTGATCGCGCTCTTCCTGATCGGCTTGGTCCTGCTGATCTGGGTGCGCCCTGACGGACATCACGCATGATCCGAACGCTTCTTACCCTGTTGCTGCTTGCCAGCCCCGCTGTTGCGCAAGAGCGTGCCAATCAGCTGTTTGGCAACCTGACTTCCGCGTCTTCGCAGGCCCCGCAGAACATCGGCAGCTATGCGCGCGGGTGCCTTGCGGGGGGTGTGCAGCTGGCTGAAACCGGACCCACTTGGCAGGCCATGCGCCTGAGCCGGAACCGAAATTTGGGGCCACCCTGACCTGATCGCCTTTGTCGAACGCCTTAGCCGTGCTGCCGTCGAGAAGGCCGAATGGCCGGGCCTCTATGTCGGCGATATGGCGCAACCAAGGGGCGGGCCGATGCTAAGCGGGCATCAAAGCCATCAACTGGGCCTCGACGTGGATATCTGGATGCTGAAACCGGATCGCCTGAATTTGACGCGGCGCGAGCGCGAGAACCTGTCGTCGATCTCCATCCGCTCGTCCGATCAGACCCGCGTGAACCAGAACTTCACCTACGGCCATATCGCCCTGTTGCGCGCGGCTGCCGAGGATCCCGCCGTGGACCGCATCTTTGTGACGCCCCCGGCCAAGATCGCCATGTGCAATTGCGACCGAGCGGGGTGATCGCGATTGGCTGCAAAAGATCCGCCCCCTGCAAGGGCATCACTACCACTTCCATGTGCGCCTGAAATGTCCGCGGGGGGATCGTGCGTGCGAGACGCAAACGCCCTCGGTGCGCGAGTTGTCAAAGGGGGGCGATGGATGCGATGAGACGCTGAACTGGTGGGTCACGGATTTCCTCAACCCGCCGCCCCGCGATCCGAACGCGCCGACACCTCCGCCGCGCCGGGGTGCGCGTGACTTTACAATGGATGACCTGCCTGCCCAATGCGCTGCCGTTCTCGCCTCCAACTAGCCTTTTTTGCGCTGCTGGCATTTGCCCTACCCGCCCGTGCAGAGCCGCAGCTGATCGCAGATATCGTGCTCAGCGCGGATGTTGACGGGTTCAGTGGCTTTTCGGGACTTGAGGTAGGCGACACCGGCACGCATTTCACCGCGATCACCGACAAGGGGCTGGTGATGCGTGGGCGGATCACGCGCGACGCGACCGGTGCGCCGACCGGGCTGGCGGACACGCAATTCACCCAACTAACCGATGACACCGGCGCGCGGATGCCACAGTGGCGGTCTGACGCCGAAGGGCTTGCGGTGGATGCGCAAGGACGGATGTATATCTCGTTCGAAGGCGATACCGGGCGCGTTTGGCTCTACGAGCAGTTTGGTAGCCAAGCGACGGAACTTGCTGGCCCCGATGCCTTCGACGCGCTGCAAGGCAATTCCGGTCTCGAAGGCTTGGCGATTGCAGAGGATGGCACGGTCTATACCTTGCCCGAACGCTCCGGTCGGCTGGATCGGCCCTATCCGATCTGGCGGCTGCGGGGCACACAATGGGACCAGCCCTTCGACATCCCGCGCCGCCCGCCACACCTCGCGGTGGGTCTCGATATCGGTCCTGATGGCAAGCTGTACCTGCTGGAACGGGACTTCTCTGCGCTGTCCTTTTCCACGCGCATTCGCCGGTTCGATCTTGGGCCCGACGGTGTCAGCCACGAAGAGGTGCTACTTGAGACCTCCAAGGGCACGCATATGAACCTCGAAGGGATCGCCGTTTGGCGCGATGATACCGGCGCGATCCGTGCCACGATGATCGCCGATAACAACGGGCTGGCCTTCCTGAGCACCGATCTCGTAGAATATCGCTTTCCGGCCAAGCCTTGACGGACCTAGCGGCCTGGGTCTAAAGCGGCGCGTCCCAGCGATGCCCGTTGGGCCAAGTGTCCGACTACCTTGTCAAAACGGAATACATTCATGACCCGCATTCACCTGCCCGGCATTCTTGCCATGGCGGCCATCGTTGTCGCCTCCAACATCCTCGTGCAATTCCTGTTCGGCAATTGGCTGACCTACGGCGCGTTCACCTATCCGCTGGCTTTCCTCGTCACCGACATCATGAACCGCGTCTACGGGGCGTCAGCCGCGCGCAAGGTCGTGTTTGTGGGCTTCGGCGTGGGTGTTGCCTGCTCACTGATCGGCACGCAGATCATGGGCGAGTTTGGCCCGCTGGTCACGCTGCGCATCGCCATCGGATCGGGCATCGCCTTCCTGACGGCGCAATTGCTAGACGTCGCGATCTTCAACCGGCTGCGCGAGGGCAAGTGGTGGAGCGCGCCCCTTGCCTCCACCCTGATCGGATCGACCGTAGACACCGCATTGTTCTTTACCATCGCCTTTTCCGGCGCGCTCAGCTTCATTGAGCCAGCCAATGACGTCTCATGGGCCGGAGAAATGCTGCCGATGCTGGGTTTTGGTCCGGTCGCGCCCTTGTGGGTATCGCTCGCGGTGGCCGATTGGGGCGTGAAGCTGTCGCTTGCGCTACTGGCGCTGATCCCGTTCCGCCTGATCGTTTTGCGACTACGTCCAAACCTTGCATAAAATGTTTTGACATACACAAAATCTATGGCAGGCTGCCTTCAACAGCAACGTAATGAAAGGAGGTGGTCCAGTGTCTAGAGGATTATTGGAGCGAGGTGTCGGGACAGGCTTGGAGGTTCTCAGCTAAGGCAAACCTTGGCTGAAACGCCGCCAGGTCGGGCTATGATGACAGCAGTCTAACCGGCCCCACCTCCTAAACTTCTCGAAGGGTCGTCCATCAGGGGCGGCCCTTTCGATTTGGCGGGCGCGCCTGTCCGCGTTAGAAGCAATGCATGTTGACCGTCACGCCAGAGATCACCATCGCCGATTGGGAGCTGACGGAGAATTTCGTGCGCGCCTCCGGCCCCGGTGGGCAGAACGTCAACAAGGTCGCCACCGCGGTCGAGCTGCGGTTCGAGGCCGAACGCTCGCCCAATTTGCCCGGTCCTGTGAAGACGCGGCTGAAACGGTTGGCGGGTCGGCGCTGGACGCTGGATGGCGCGCTGATCTTGCAGGTGGACGAGACCCGCAGCCAAGCCCGCAACCGCGATATTGCGCGGCAACGTCTGGTCGAGCTGATCCTGAAAGCCACGGTTGTTCCCAAGCGCCGGATCGCAACAAAACCAACACTGGGCTCAAAGAAGCGCAGGCTGGCAAGCAAGACCCAACGCGGTCAGGTCAAAGCCTTGAGAGGCCGAGTGAGTGACGAAAATGACTGAAAACTTACAGACTCGCCGTTTGCATAGTATGGGACCGAACATTCCTACATTCTACACGTCGCCTTTGCATATTATGCGAGGCGAAAATGTGTGGATGTGGGATGCTGACGGCAAGCGCTACCTCGATTGCTACAACAACGTGCCCCATGTCGGGCATGGGCATCCAAGGGTTGTCGAGGCGATTGCGCGCCAAGCGGCCACGCTGAACACGCATACGCGGTATCTTCATGAAGGGGTGCTGGATTATGCCGAGGCGCTGACCGCGACGCTCGGCCATGACCTGACCCAGATGATCTTCACCTGCACCGGGTCCGAAGCGAACGATGTCGCTCTGCGCATGGCCCAAGCGGTGACCGGCCATATCGGTGTGATCGCGACCGACAACACCTATCACGGCAACACGGTTGCGACCTCGGCCTTGTCCACGCGCCGCCCTCCGATTGGCGGCTATCCTCCGCATGTCAGGCTGGTGCCTGCGCCGGATGGCGACATGACCCCCTCGTCCTTTGCGGCCCATATCAAGGCGGCGATTGCCGATCTGGCCAAGACGGGCATCGGATTTTCCGGGATGATGCTGTGTCCTGTTTTCGCCAATGAAGGCCTGCCTGCGATTTCGCCGGGCTTCTTCGCGCCCGCCGAGGCGGTTATTCGCAAAGCAGGCGGCCTTGTGATGTGCGACGAGGTGCAGCCGGGTTTCGGGCGGTGTGGATCGCATTTCTGGGGGCATGACTGGCTGGGCATGACGCCGGACCTGATCAGCATCGGCAAGCCCATGGGCAACGGCTATCCGGTGGCGGGCGTCGTTGCGCGGCCCGATGTGCTGGGCGCGTTTCGCGAGGCATTTGGTTATTTCAACACCTTCGGCGGATCGCCCGTGGCAGCGGCGGCGGCGATGGCGGTTTTGCAGGTGATCAAGGACGAAGCCTTGCAGGAAAACGCCGCCAAGACCGGGGACTATACTCTGGCGCGGCTACGCGAATTGCGCGATCCCCGGATCAGCCGCGTCCATGGGCTGGGCCTGTTCTTCGGGATCGAGTTGCGCGATAAGAACGGTGCGCCTGCGAGCGAGGCTGCCGAAGCGATTGTCGACGAGGTTGTCCGGCGCGGCGTGCTGATCAACAGGATTGGGCGCAAGATGAACATCCTCAAGATGCGCCCGCCCATGCCGTTTCAGCCTAAGCATGCTGATATTCTGGTCGAAGTTCTCCATAGCGCTCTTAGGGCTGTTCCCGCATGAAACCGGTCGAGGCATTCGCGGCAGAAGCGCTCGTCTTGTGGGGTGGCACCGGAAGGCCAAGGTTGATCAGTCACCGTGAGAATGCGGTGTTTGAGGTCTGGATTGGCGGTGTGCGCGCGGCCTTGCGACTGCACCGCATTGGCTACCGGACGCCGGATGAGATCCAGTCAGAACTGGACTGGTCCACCGGCCTCTCGCGCGCCGGATTGGCCGTGCCACAGGCGATTTTGGCGCTGGACGGCGCAGTCCTACAAAGCCTGCCAGACGGCCCGGATGTGACAGTCACAAGCTGGATCGAGGGCGCGCCGATTGGCGATGGCGATACGCCGCTTGGCGCGGATGGGGTCGCACTACACCACGAGATCGGTGCGGTTTTGGCGCGATTGCATCTGCTGTCGGATGCGTGGGCTCCGCCGCCGCATTTCACGCGCCCGCCTTGGGATCGTGCGGCCTTGACTGGCCCCGATCCGGCATGGGGGCGGTATTGGGAGAATGAGAGTTTGACAGAGGCGGAGCGCGATTTAGTAGTCTCCGCCCGCGATACAGCCGACGCGATCTTGCGCAGCGAGGCGTTCGATATGGGTCTGATCCATGCGGACGCTTTGCGCGAGAACGTATTTCGCTCGGGCGACGGGCTGACACTGATCGACTTCGATGACAGCGGGGTCGGCTACCGCTTGTATGACGTGGCCACGGCCCTTAGCCAAAGCCTCAACGATCCGCGTCTGCCCGACTTCGCGACGGCGTTGGTCGAAGGCTACACCGCGATCCGCCCCTTACGAAGCGCACAGCATTTGCCAATGTTCTTGATGCTGCGCACGTTCTCGTCGCTCGGCTGGGTGATCCCGCGATATGCGCCGACCGACCCACGACAGAGCCTCTACAAGAACCGCGCCCTCAAGACCGCGCGCGCGTTCCGGGATGGCCCGCCGCTCTTCAGGGTTCTCTAAATACTCAGACCAGCACCGCTTGCGGCTTTTGCGCCCCGACCCCGAAGACGCGCTTGTAGCGCTCGATCTCCAACCCCGGACCCATTGCTTTGTTGGGATTGTCCGACAGCTTGACGGTAGGCCGCCCATTGGCCGCAATCGCCTTGCACACCAGCGAGAAGGGGGCCAGCCCATCGCCCGGCACCAGCCCGCGAAAATCGTTGGTCAACAGTGTGCCCCACCCGAACGACACGCGCACACGACCTGCGAATTGCGCCTGAAGCTCGACCACCTTTTCGACGTCGAGCCCGTCTGAGAAGATCACCAGCTTCTCGCACGGATCCTCGCCCCGGTCTTGCCACCACTTGATCGCGACCTCCGCCCCGGTTGCCGGATCGCCTGAGTCGATGCGGATCCCCGTCCAGCCCGCCAACCAATCGGGCGCGCGCTGCAAGAAGCCTTCGGTGCCGTAGGTATCGGGCAGGATGATGCGCAGATTGCCTTCGTGTTCTTCGTGCCAATCGGCGAGCACATCATACGGGGCCGAGGCCAGCGCGTCGTCGTCTTCAGCAAGTGCTGCATAGACCATCGGCAGCTCGTGCGCATTGGTGCCGATGGCTTCGACCTCGCGCCGCATCGCGATCAGGCAGTTGGAGGTGCCTACAAACTTGCCGCCCAGCCCTTCCTGCATCGCCTGGACGCACCAGTCCTGCCACATGAACGAATGTCTGCGCCGCGTCCCGAAATCGGCGATGCGCAGACCGTCGACCTCGCGCAACCGCTCGACCTTTTCCCACAGCTTGGTCATCGCGCGGGCGTACAGCACTTGCAGCTCGAACCGGCCCATTTGGGACAGCACGGCGCGGCCTCGCAATTCCATCAGCACGGCGAGAGCGGGAATTTCCCAGAGCATGACCTCGGGCCAGGACCCCTCAAACGTCAGCTCGTACTGATCGCCTTTGCGCTCAAGATGGTAGGGCGGCAGGCGCAGATCCTCGAACCAGTCCATGAAATCGGGCCGGAACATCTGGCGCTTGCCGTAGAAGGTATTGCCGCGCATCCACGTGCTTTCGCCCCGGCTGAGCGACAGACCGCGAATATGGTCGAGCTGTTCGCGTAACTCGCCCTCGTCGATCAGATGCGCCAGCGGGATATGGTGCGAGCGGTTGATCAGGCTGAATTCCACCTGCGTCTCGCGTTTGTTGCGAAACACCGATTGGCACATCAGCAGCTTGTAGAAATCGGTGTCGATCAGGGACCGCACGATCGGGTCGATCTTCCATTTGTGATTGTAGACGCGCGACGCGATATCCATGACACTCTCTCCTCCGGCGATCACCGTGCAGGCCTGCGCGCGCTAGCGCAAGGCGGCGATGTGGCGCTTGCGTTCGTCTTCGAGGGATTTATGCGGTTGGCGGGCCTCTTTAAGCGCCTCGGCCAAGGGTTTGCCGTCCACGCTGGCCGCGGCCATGGCCGACATCGAATAGGTGGACAGCTTCGCCACCCCTTTCAGCGCCACCCGGCACAGCGCGAGCGCGGTCAGATACGTGGTTTGTGCGCCGCGCACACCGGGACCGGACGCTTCCTTGCCCATCGAGATCGCTTCGCAGGCCTGCACATCGGTGGACACATAGCTGCGGCAGATCATCGGGCGGGTCGCATAGGCCCGGCACATCCGGGTTTCAGGATCAAGCGACGGACAGGCTTTGGGATGCCAGCTGCGCCCATCGGGTTGGCCCGCCAAGGGGCTGAGCGCGTCATGCAGATTGCGCGCCTCCGCCCCACTGATCGTGCCGCCATCATCGCCTGTCAGGATACAACAGAACGCACAACCTTGCGCGCAGGCGAGGTTTTCAGGCTCTGGCGTTGATTGCAGCTCGATCCAGCCGATACCGGTGGCGGCGGCCCCGTTCGCCAGCTCGCGCATAAGGGTCTCGGGATCGGCCCCTTGCGCCAAGGCTTTGTCGTAGAAGACCAACAGGATGCGGCGCGCGCGCTCGACCATGTCGGGAGGTGTGCCGGGCAGCTTGGCGCGGGCAAGACGGCTGCGCAGATCAGGAAGTTTAGCCAAGGCGGACACCTGCATCGCGCATACCCTTGTTGGCCGCCGCCAGAGATCCGTCAAAATCAATCGCGCGGCACAGGTCCTGGCGCACGGTCACTTGAAACCCAAGTTTCGCAGCATCCACGGCCGAGTAATTCACGCAAAAGTCAGTCGCGAGCCCGACAAGCGTCAGCGCCTCGATCCCGCGTGTGCGGCAATAGCCCTCAAGCCCGGTGGGGGTGGTATGGTCATTCTCGAAAAAGGCCGAGTAGCTGTCGATCGCCGGATTGAAGCCCTTGCGAATGATCATATCGGCACGGTCCACGCTGAGGTCGCCGTGGAACGCCGCCCCTCGCGTGCCTTGAATGCAGTGATCGGGCCAGAGCACTTGCGGACCGTAGGGGAAGTCGACCACACTCATCGGGACTGCCCCGTCATGGGACGACGCGAAGGACGAATGCCCCGCCGGATGCCAGTCTTGCGTCAGGATCACCGCGTCGAAATCGGCCATCAAAGCGTTGATCCCTGGCACGATCTCATCCCCGCCGGACACCGCCAAAGCGCCACCGGGGCAAAAGTCGTTTTGCACGTCAATCACGAGAAGAGCATGGGTCATGAAGGGCCTCTGAGGTCAATTTGCCCCTTACCCTAAGCCTTGCCGCCCCAAGCGCAACGGCGTATCTGGCGGCGCATGTTTACCGTTGCTGCCCTTTATCACTTCACCCGCTTCTCTGACCCCGAGGCCCTGATCCCACCGCTGCGCGCGTTTGCGGAAGATCAAGGCGTGCGTGGATCCCTGCTGATCGCGCGTGAAGGCGTGAACGGCACGATTGCCGGCACGGATGAAGCGATTGCGGCGGTGCTGGTCTATCTGCGCGCGCTGCCGGGCTGCGCCGAGCTGGAGTGGAAGGAAAGCTCTGCCGCGCAGATGCCGTTTGGCCGCCTGAAAGTGCGCCTGAAACGCGAGATCGTGACGATGGGTCAGCCCGATGTGGACCCGACCTGCGCCGTGGGGCGCTATGTTGACCCAGCCGATTGGAACGAACTGATCTCAGCCCCCGATGTGGCCGTAATCGACACGCGCAACGATTATGAGGTGGCGATTGGCACCTTTCGCGGCGCAATTGATCCAGGCACTGAAAGCTTTCGGGACTTCCCCAAATGGTGGGAAGACAACGCCGAGCGCTTCCATAACAAGCGCATTGCGATGTTCTGCACGGGCGGCATTCGCTGCGAGAAGTCGACGAATTACCTGATGGGCCAAGGTGTGGACGAAGTTTACCACCTGAAGGGCGGCATCCTGAAATACCTCGAAGACGTGCCAAAGGAAGACAGCCTTTGGGACGGCGCCTGCTTTGTCTTTGACGAGCGCGTCTCGGTGGAGCACGGCTTGGTGGAAGGCGCGCACCTGCTGTGTCGCGCCTGCCGTCGCCCGCTGGAGCCTGCGGATATGGAGCGTCCCGAGTTTGAATTGGGCGTCAGCTGCCATCAGTGCATCACCCAGCACTCGGACGCGGATCGCGCGCGTTTTCGCGAACGGCAAAAGCAGATCGCGCTGTCGAAAGCACGCGGCGAGCATCATTTGTCGAGGGGGCAATAAATGCCCCAAACCTTGCAACGGCTGGCGGATCTGAAAACGCTGCCGTTTGACCAGATCATCGACGCGCGCTCGCCTGCGGAATTTGCCGAGGATCACATTCCGGGTGCGGTCAACATGCCCTCGCTCAGCAATGACGAGCGCGCTGTTGTCGGCACGATCTACGTTCAGGAAAGCCGGTTCAAAGCGCGCAAAATCGGGGCTGCCATGGTCGCGCGCAATATTGCGGCGCATTTGGAAGGACCGCTGGCAGACAAAGACGGCGGCTGGCGTCCGCTGGTCTATTGCTGGCGGGGCGGGCAACGATCAGGCGCGTTTGCAAATTATCTGGGCCAGGTCGGCTGGCGCGCGGACACGATTGAGGGTGGCTATAAGAGCTACCGAAAGCTGGTCTCGCAAACCTGCTACGAGACCCCCTTTGCCCCCCGCGTCGTTCTGCTGGATGGACATACCGGCACCGCGAAGACGGACCTTTTGCATCTGCTGGCCAAGCGCGGGGTGCAGGTGCTGGATCTTGAAGGGGCGGCGAACCATCGCGGCTCGGCCTTTGGCGCACGCGCGGGCGGACAACCGAGCCAGAAGTGGTTCGAGGGTCTGTTGGCCGAGGCGATGGATAGCTTCGATCCGGCCCGCCCTGTGATCATCGAGGCTGAAAGCAGCAAAGTTGGCGCGCGGATCGTGCCGCCGTCGATCTGGAGCGCCATGAAAGACGCACCGCGCCTGCGCATCATCGCGCCGGTCGCCGCCCGGGCCGACTATCTGACATTGGCCTATGCGGATTTATGGGCAAACCCCGAGGGGCTGGCCGACGGGTTGCGCGCGCTTGAACCGCTGCATTCTACCGAGACTTTGGCACGCTGGCGCGATCTGACACGCGCGGGCCGCTTCCGGGAATTTACCGAAGAGCTGATGGTTCAGCACTATGACCCACGCTACGGAAAAGGGCGCGGCGAAACGGTGACAGAGGTGGCGACAGACGCGCTGGACCCTGAGGCGCTGGACGCATTGGCTGCGCGGATCGAGGCACAGCTTAGCGATATGTGACACCGCTGCCATTGGTGATCTGACCGATGATATGCGCGCCTTCGATCTGGCGAACGAGCTCTGCGGCGCTCTGCGGATCGACCGCAGCAAGCAGCCCACCGCAGGTTTGCGGATCAAAGAGCAGCTCTGTCTCAAGCGTCTCGGACAGGTCCGGTAGCATCGCGCGGTTGGCGGGATAGAGGCTGGAGCGGACACCGCGTTTCACGGCATCGCGCGCACCCGGATAGCTTTGCACAGCCTGTGACGTCAGCCGAGCACCGACCCCGCTTGCCTGACACATCCGCGCCAAATGCCCTGCAAGGCCAAATCCTGTCACATCGGTCATCGCATGGGCCTGAGGGGCGAGGATCGCAGCCGCCTCGGTCTGCGGTTCGGCCATGGCATTCAGCATCAGCGCTACATCGCGCCCATCGGCGCTGCCTTGCATGTCTGCCGCCAACACAACGCCCGTCCCGAGAGGCCGCGTCAGAACCAGCGCGTCACCGGGGCGCGCCCCGGCAAGCGTTATCGGCGTTTTGGCGAGGCCTGTGACCATGAAGCCAAGGGTCATCTCCGCGCCTTGCGTGGTGTGCCCGCCAACAAGCTCTGCCCCCAAAGGACCAAGCAGATCGGTGATCGCGGTGGTGATTTCGCGCAGGGTTTCGCGCTGCATTTTGGGCGACATTTGCGGCAGGATCACACTCGACAAGACCGCTTGCGGGGCCGCCCCCATTGCCCACACATCGCCCAGCGCATGGACAAGCGCGATACGGGCCATGAGCCAGGGATCGTCGGTGATCGCCCGCAGATGATCAGTGCTCAGGACTTGCACATCTTGCCCATGGGCAAGAATTGCGGCGTCATCTCCGGCTTGCGACAGCACATCGGCGCGGGTCGGTTTCGGCAGGCCAGCAAGTGCGCTGTCCAGATCATCGGACCCAACCTTCGCCCCGCAGCCCCCGCACAGTGGAGCCGCCTCGAAAGCCTCGCGGACCCCAAGTGCTGCACCGGAGGGCGCAGGGGGTGTGGCCATCTTGGGCAGATCGGTGAACTTGGCCATGAAGTCCTGATCGATCTTGTCCTTCAGCTTCCACAACACCCGCCCCGCAACACGAAAGCCTGCTTTGTCAGCCACAGCGCGCTTGCTGCCGAGCGAGATCAGCTTGAGATAATCGCGCTGGGGCACATAGGGCTTGCGGTGGCCTCCGGTGAGATCGGCGCGCAGATTGTGCAGAAGCACTGGCGCTTGGCGCACCGCGAACACGCCTGCCTTGGGACGCGGCGTGTCGCGCATATGCGCGCAATCGCCCGTGGCAAAAATGGTCGGATCGCTGGACTTGAGGTCCTTGTCGACGCTGACAAATCCGCTTTCCAGATCCAAACCGGTGTCTTGCAGCCAGTCCTGCGCTTTGGCTCCGGCGGCCCCGATGACCAGCGCGCAAGGCACCGTATCCCCGCTCTCAAGGACCACATGATCGGCGGCGATTTCGGTCACGTTGGTGTTCGGGCGCATGTGAACCCCAGCCTCGGTAAGCGCCGTTAGCAAGGTGTGGCGGGTTTTGGACGACAGCTCTTCGACAAAGGCTCCACGATCAATGACTGTGACCGAAGCGCGCCCGGCAAGGCGGTGGGCGTAGGCCAAGGCCAGTTCCACCCCGGCAACACCGCCCCCGAGAATAATGACCGGACCGGGGCTTTTTGCGGCGACATGCGTTTCCCACCGGGCAGCCATCGGGCCGAGCGGTTTTGCGGGCACGGCATGTTCCGTAAAGCCGGGCAAGAGCGGCAGATCAGAGGTGATCCCGATATCAAGGGCCGCCACATCGTAAGATACAGGCGAGCGGTTTTGCAGCACCACACGCCCAGCCGCGCGGTCAAAGCCGATAGCGCGGTCGAGGACAAGGCGCGCACCTGCCGCGCGGGCAAGTCGGACCAGATCAATCTCAAGCGCGCGGCGTGTGTAATGCCCGGCCACATGCCCCGGCAGCATCCCCGAATAGGGCGCTGTGGGCTCGGGGTTAATTAAGGTTAACCGCACGCCGGGAATTGGCTTCATCGCCAGCCCGCGCAACACAAGCGCATGTGTGTGCCCACCGCCGATCAAGACAAGATCGCGGGTCATTGGCAAAACCGAGCCGTGGGGGCTGTGCATCGGGGCGCGCTCCGCTAAATACAGTCGCAGCAGTCCTAGACGCCGCTTGCCGAAATGACGAGGCAGGACAGCGTCGCAACCTCGGAGCCTCGCGCAAATGTCAGCCGCCCGCTGGATCGTTCTTTTGGTCGCTCTCGTCGTCTCAGGGCTGGGACTGAGCAAATTGCACGGCGCGCAAGGGGCGGTCGAGATCGAAGACACCTATGTCGGCGCGACCCCGGTTTCCGTCTACCGCCAACCCGGAATGGGCCCGGCCCCGGTCGTCGTCATCGCCCATGGATTCGCCGGATCGCGCCCCTTGATGAAGCCCTACGCGCTGACCTTGTCACAAGCAGGCTACGTCGCGGTGAGCTTTGATTTCCTGGGCCATGGCCGCCACCCCGATCCAATGTCGGGCGATGTAGAGGCGATTGAAGGCACCACGCAGCTGCTGATGGATCAAACGGCAGAGGTGATCAATTTCGCCTTGGGATTGGATGGCGTGGACGGCCGCGTCGCTTTGCTGGGCCATTCGATGGCGACGGATATTATCGTGCGCCAAGCCGCGCGCGATCCAAGGGTCGGGCCGGTTGTGGCGATCTCGATGTTCTCGGAAGCGGCGACCGAGGCAACGCCGCGCCAGCTTCTGACGATAACCGGCGAATGGGAGGGCATGCTGCGCACCGAGGCCTTGCGCGTGCTGCGCCTGGTCGATCCCGGCGCGCAAGAAGGCGAGACGGCGACCTCCGCATCAGGCGAGATTGTCCGGCGCGCGATTGTCGCCCCAATGGTCGAACATGTCGGGGTGCTTTATTCCGAGACCGGGCTGCGCGCGGCACGAGATTGGTTAAATACGCAGTTCGGACGCGAGGTCGTGGGGCCGGTTGCGGAGATGGGTCTCGGCATTGTGTTAACCTTAAGCGGGCTGCTGGCACTGGCTTGGCCGCTCTCGGCTTTCCTGAGCGCGGGCGCGCCGCCGCTGTCCCTGACGAGGACCGAGTTTTGGATCGCCGCCCTGATCCCTGCGATCACCACGCCGCTTTTGTTATCCACGTTCGACACGCGGGTGTTGCCGGTGCTGGTGGCGGATTACCTGGCGCTTCACTTGGCGCTGTATGGCGGGCTGACATTGTTAACCTTGCGCGGGTTTGGCTACCGCATAGGTCCGCTGAACGGCATGGCAGCGATGGGCTTTGCCGTGTTCGGCATCTTGATTTTCGGCGGCGTCCTCGACCGCTATGTGGCCTCTTTCGTACCCGCCGGGCCGCGCCCGTTAATCGTGTTTGCGGTCGCACTGGGGGCGATCCCCTATATGATTGGCGAGGCGCGTTTGTTGGAGGCCGGTCACGCAGGCTGGGCGCGCGCGCTGGCAGCGCGAACGATATTTCTGGGCTCGCTCGCAGGGGCCGTGGCGCTTGATTTTGAGCGTTTGTTTTTCTTGCTGATCATCTTGCCCGTGATTGTGCTGTTCTTTCTGATTTTCGGGCTGATTGGCGGCTGGATTGGACGCCGCACAGGGTCGTCGATCGCCGTTGGATTGGGCGCAGGCGCGGTTTTGGCCTGGGCGCTTGCCGTGACATTTCCGCTGTTTGTGGCCGGATAAGGTCCGCCGGGCCTGATGGGATTCGTGACCAACCGAAGGTGCAAGCCGTCCTTTGGTCAGTGAAACCCAACAGGGGCCCGACGGGCGGGTCGTTCGGTGCGTCGCATCTGACAACACACCCCTTACCCGCGCGGTCGGACGTTATGCAAATAATCTGTATCTGTAAAATGGCTTTTGCGCCTTTTGCGTGTGCTGTGATGTCACGATCTGCCATGGGGCGATCAGTGCGACGTTATTCATAGCCCGTCATTTCCAGGTAGCCGCGTCCAGTATGGCTGCCTTCAAACCGTATCGGACCTTCCCAATACGGAAACAGCGTGGGCATCCACGAGGTCGGGTTCAGAGCCAACGCTGTAATGTCGAGGCCCCTTTCAGGCAGCTCTAAGCGCCAGTGCACGGGAACCTCGCGCCCCGCAACTTGGGTTGTTCTTAATGGCGTTACCCGCAATGCACGGGGCGGCAGAGGCGCTGAAGTGCCATCAGCTTCGATCCACGTGGCAGATGTAAAGCCATCATCGCTGCTGTCTCGCAACTGAAACCCCATCATCTTGCTGCCATCGTCGAAATGTAGCGAAAACCAGTCCCATCCGCGCTGATCTCCCGCGAGCGGTTGGCTGGACCATTCGCGATCAAGCCAGCCCTGACCCGTGACAGCCACCGAGCCATTGGGCAATGAGAGTGTGCCATCGACAGTGTAAAACGGCTGTGAGTAATAGTAGCTGGCCTGCCCGGTATCGGATTTAACGGAATACCCGCGGTCCCCCTGAAGCACGAGCGGACCTTGAGCGTTAAGGTTAAGAGCGTAAGACCAGTCACTGCCTCGCGCCGTTAAGGTTAACGCCGCGATCGCATCTTGATCTGGATGCGCTGTGCCGATCATCTGCCAGTCATCGATCCATGCCTCGAAAGGGGCTGCGTCCACTCCCGCCTGTCCCACACCATCGCGGGCAAAGCGTTCCGCATGGAAGTGATCCGTTGCGGTTGTCAGCCCGGCATGTCCCATCCAGATTTGGGGACTATCCCACGTCTCAGTCCACCGGGGTGCAAGCGCCGAACGGAATAAGGTCCACTGTACCCCGTAGTCTTGACCGTCGTCCCCCTCAAGCGTGGCTGTCAGATACCACCATTCGATGCGATAATCCGGATGCGGGCCATGGTCGACTGGAAAGCTGAACTCTGGATCAGGCGCAGGTATAGAGAACCCCTCCGACGCACTGCTCCCGAGGCCGGCAAAGCCTTGTGCGAAAGCTGGGCTGGAAAGACAAATGCATAATAACAGAAGCCTAGCGTTCATTCGCAAATACCTTCAGCAAATCACCGGGCGGTGTTCTGGCAAGTTTGCGCATCGGCAAGAGGGCCGCAAGCAAGGCAGCTGCAAGGGCCAACACGCCGAGAAGCAACCACTGACCGGGGAACAAGAACATCGGAAGACGCCACCCAAAGGCTTCGACGTTAACCACGGCGAGAAGGGACCACGCCAGCGCGAGCCCCACCGGAAGCGCTGCAATTGCCGTAAGGGACGCGAGCAGGGCTGCGCGTATCAACTCCAGCCGCGCCAACCGAGCGCGGGTCAGGCCGAGCGCCCAGACAGGCGCAAGTTGTGGGAGACGCATCGTTGAAAGTGTCAGAAGCGACGTCAGCATTGCGAAGCCCGCGACACCAAGGGTTAAGATATTAAGCGCAGCGGACACAGCGAATGTCCGCTCAAACACGCCGAGTGAAAACGCCTTAACCTCAGCTTGGTCAATCATTAACGTTTCGGGTAGATTAAAGCGTTCCGTTAACTGCGATCTAAGTGCGTTAACCTCGTCCGGCTCAGTGCGAACGGCAAAGCCTAGGCGAAGCGCGTCCGGGTAGATTACATCAAACCGGGCAACACCAAGCATCACTTGGGCCTTTGGGTTTCCGTAATCAGAGTAGACACCCAAGATGGGTAAAGCCGGACCATTCGGCAGCCCAATCGGATCACCGAGATCAAGCGCAGTACGCCGCCATAACTGTTCGTTCACCAAGACACCTCGTCCGCTGGCGACGCCATCCCAGACATTCGGCTCTGCGCGTAACAATGGCCAATTCTCGCGATATGTGGCGTGATCTGCGACTGCAAAAACCTCACCCCGCTGCCCCGCAAGCACACCTTCGATCCGCCAAATCGGCAGGACGGCATCAACACGCCCTGCCATAAAGTCACGAATGTCGGCGGCCTCGGCTTGGTCGCGGCCGGTCACGTAGAACTCGGATGCAAGCCGCTGATCAAGCCATCCCGTGAATGTCAGCCGAAAGCTGGAGACCATGGTCCCAACGCCAACATTTGTCGCAAGTGCAAGCATCAACGCCATGAGCGCGAGGCTTAGACCGGGAAGTTGATGGCGCGTATCTGCCCAAAACCACTGTGAAAGCGCAGATCTAGAGAAACGCAAACCAAGCGCCAGCGACCAAGACAGAAAGATCGGCAAGATCAGTGCGGCCCCCAGTAGCAGCCCTGCAAGCATTGCAAATCCCGCGACGAGGCCGGAAAACGATGTGAGCGACACTGCCGCAGCGATGAAGAAAGCCACCGCGATCACAGCTTGGGTGCGCACCCCACGCTCGGATGCGCGCAACCAAGCGCGTGGTTGTGCAGGCGCGAGCAATGGCAATCTGGCGACACGCCACAAGCTTTGCGCGGCTGCGATACCCGCTCCAAGAAACGCAATCGCCAGCCCCGACACCCACCAAGCTGGGCGCAGCGCGAGGGTTCCAGAGATCTCAGCACCATACAGCCCACGCAACGTAGCTGCGACATCCGGCAACAAGGCGGCGGCGATCAGGTAGCCGATGGCCACACCGATTGCACCTGCGATTAGGGCGAGGACAGCAACCTCCGCCGCGAGCAGTTGAATAAGCGTTTTGGTCGGCAAGCCAAGGGCTCGGAGCGTACGAAACATCTGGCGCCGCTGCTCGAATGCGAGTCCGATAGCTGCGTGAACGATGAACAGACCCACCGCGAACGACAGCAATCCAAAAGCGGTAAGGTTAAGATGAAAGCTATCGGTTAACCTTGACACATCGCTGGCAGATTGGGGGACGCTACGGTTCAAGTCAGGCGCAATGTCGGCGAGGCTTGCAAGACCCTGAGGTTGCTCGGGCAACAGCAGCAACGCACTCAGAGCACCCGGCGCGTCGAGCAAACGCTGCGCAGCCCCGATATCGGTTAGAATGATGCCGAGCGGGACCGTCGCCTGCGGCGTGATACGAAGGTCGATCGCAATTACGTCGAGGTCGGTAAGTGTTTCCGGATGTGCGAATCCGATGGCCCCTGACAGGAACTCGGACAGCGCGCCAGATTCCGCAAGGTCAATGGCTTGAGCTGCCAAAGGTGCGGTTAGCGGATCATAACCGCGTATACTAACACTGCGGTCGCCAACGCGAAGATTGCCTTCAAGAACAGGTGAAACAAGCCACCCGGACCTACGAAGCTCTGCGAAACGGGATTCTGGTATGAAGCCTTCGTCGGCTTTGAGCGTCTCGATACGGTCCTGGGCAAGGCTTTGTGCGGCCGCGTCATAGCTTGCGCGTGCCTCGGCATTTATGGCTTGAACGCCAGACCACAACGCTGTTGCCAGCGACAGCCCGAGTACCAAGGTTAACAACTGGCCTGGATGGCGGAGCCAATGCGACATTAACGTTAAGATTGCAGCGCGCCTCATGTCAGTTTGCCTTTGCGCAGATGCAATCGAGCATCGAGCAGGGCTGCCAATCGGGCAGAATGGGTAACCATTAGAAGCCCGGCACCGGTTTCGCGCACCAGATCAAGCATTAAGGTTAACACCAAATCCCCCGTGGCTTCATCAAGGTTACCCGTCGGCTCGTCCGCGAGTACCAATGCTGGCCGCACAGCAAGCGCACGCCCAATGGCGACACGTTGTTGTTGGCC
Organism: Dinoroseobacter sp.; assembly: GCA_965279125.1. Taxonomy (GTDB): domain Bacteria; phylum Pseudomonadota; class Alphaproteobacteria; order Rhodobacterales; family Rhodobacteraceae; genus Dinoroseobacter. The sequence goes on along the minus strand of CBDIHL010000041.1, from coordinate 183,901 downwards.
GCCTGATAGCTGTTCGGGATAGCGGTCTTCCAAGCCGGTCAAGCCAAGGCGTTTTGTTAGTTCTGTGCACCAATCTGGATCATAACGCCCGGCAAGCCTCGCCTGAAACGATACGTTGTCCGCAACATCTAGCGATGGGATCAGATTGAACTGCTGGAATATTAGCCCGATCGTTTCGCGCCGCATCTGCGCGCGCACCACATCACCCATGTACGTGACATCTGTGCCGCGCACTTGGATCAAGCCCGCATCTACAACATCCAGCCCCGCGATAAGATGCAGTAGCGTGCTTTTTCCAGACCCACTTTCGCCCGTCAAAGCCAAAGATGCGCCAGCCTCAAGCTGCAAGCCGACCCCGCGCAAAATAGCCTGCGCACCATCCCGGCCAGCGTAGGATTTATGAACATTTTGTAGGTCTAGAAGCATTTTTCGCGTCCTTGGTTAACGCTAAACCTAGAGCCTTACGGCAGGCTTGCGAGGGGGCAGTTGGGTGGGCTTAGGCGCGAACCGCCCAAACCGCTAAATCTTGTGCCCAAAGCGTGACAACCCTCCTTCAAACCTCTATAAAATGCGAAAGAAATTAAGGAAGGCCCGCATGGCAGAGCCCGTCCCAGCGCCAAACGAATATGGTGCCGATTCTATCAAAGTTCTCAAAGGCTTGGAGGCGGTTCGCAAACGCCCCGGAATGTATATTGGCGACACCGACGATGGCTCGGGTCTGCACCATATGGTGTATGAGGTCGTGGACAACGGAATTGACGAGGCATTGGCAGGTCACGCCGACCATGTGAGCGTCACCATTCACGCGGATTCGAGTGTTTCGGTCAGCGATAATGGCCGCGGCATCCCGGTCGGCATCCATGAGGAAGAAGGCGTTTCAGCCGCCGAAGTTATTATGACGCAGCTTCATGCAGGCGGCAAATTTGACGACAACTCCTACAAGGTTTCCGGCGGACTGCACGGCGTGGGCGTGTCCGTTGTAAACGCGCTGAGCGACTGGCTGGAATTACGTATCTGGCGTGATGGCAAAGAACATGTTGCGCGATTTGAACACGGCGAAACGGTCGAACACCTGAAGGTCGTTGGCGAGACACCAGGACGCACGGGCACTGAAGTGCGGTTCATGGCGGCGCTTTCGACGTTTTCGAACCTCGACTACGTTTTCAAGACTTTGGAAAATCGCCTTCGGGAGTTGGCCTTTCTGAATTCGGGCGTGCGGATCATTCTTGAGGACCTGCGCCCGGCGGAACCGCTGAAATCTGAGCTGTTCTATGAGGGCGGCGTTAAGGAATTTGTGCGTTATCTTGATCGCTCGAAAACGGCTGTGATGGCGGAGCCGATCTTTATCACAGGCGAGCGCGACGAGATTGGTGTCGAGATCGCCATGTGGTGGAATGACAGCTACCACGAAACCGTCCTGCCATTTACCAACAACATCCCGCAGCGCGACGGCGGGACGCATATGGCGGGCTTTCGCGGGGCGCTGACACGCACGATTAACAGTTATGCCCAGTCCAGTGGAATTGCGAAAAAGGAAAAGGTTAACTTCACCGGCGATGATGCCCGGGAAGGGTTAACATGTGTCTTGTCCGTTAAGGTTCCTGATCCGAAATTTAGCTCGCAGACCAAAGACAAGCTGGTGTCGTCGGAAGTGCGTCCCGCGGTTGAGGGCTTGGTTAATGAAAAGCTGGCCGAGTGGTTTGAAGAAAATCCGCAAGTTGCACGGCAAGTTGTCGGCAAAATCATCGAAGCCGCGTTGGCCCGGGAAGCCGCCCGCAAAGCGCGCGAGCTAACCCGCCGAAAAACGGCGATGGATGTCGCGTCCTTACCCGGCAAACTGGCAGATTGCCAGGAGAAGGATCCAGCCCTATCCGAGATTTTCCTTGTCGAGGGTGACAGCGCGGGAGGATCGGCCAAGCAAGGTCGATCGCGGCGCAATCAGGCAATTCTTCCTCTGAAGGGCAAGATTTTGAACGTCGAGCGCGCGCGTTTTGACCGGATGTTGGGCAGTCAGGAAATCGGCACGCTGATTACCGCGCTTGGCACCGGAATTGGCCGAGATGAGTTCAATATCGACAAGTTGCGCTACCATAAGATCGTCATCATGACCGATGCGGACGTGGACGGCGCGCATATTCGAACGCTGCTTCTGACCTTCTTTTTCCGGCAAATGCCTGAAATCATTGAAGGTGGATACCTCTATATTGCGCAACCGCCACTCTATAAGGTCGCGCGTGGTAAGTCCGAAGTCTACCTGAAAGACCAGACTGCCTTTGAGGATTACTTGATGGCCCAAGGGATCGAAGGGGCAATCTTGCGCCTGCCCAACGGCGAGGAAATTGCGGGTCAGGACCTGCACCGCGTTGTCGAAGCCGCGCGTGCCTTCAAGCGGGTGCTCGACGCATTTCCAACCCATTATCCCCGACGCATTCTGGAGCAAGCCGCCCTTGCAGGGGCGTTTGATCCGGGGCGCGCGGATGATGATTTGCAGCGCGTGGCCGATGATGTGTCCAAGCGCCTGGATCTGGTTGCGGCCGAATATGAAAAGGGATGGAAGGGTCGGATTACGCAGGATCATGGCATCCGTCTGAGCCGTATTCTGCGCGGTGTTGAAGAAGTCAGGACGCTCGATGGGGCTGTTTTGCGATCTGGCGAAGCGCGGAAATTGTCGTCGGTTTCGAAAGAAAGCCGAGCCGTTTACCAAGATCCGGCGACATTGCAGCGCAAGGACAAGGGTCAATTGATCCATGGACCGAGTGAGTTATTGGAAGCGATTCTGGAAGACGGGGCGAAGGGTCAAAGCCTGCAACGCTACAAAGGCCTAGGCGAAATGAATCCGGATCAGCTTTGGGAAACCACGCTGGACCCGGAAGCGCGCACGCTGTTGCAAGTTAAGGTTAATGACGCTGTTGAGGCGGATGACATCTTTACCAAGTTGATGGGGGATGTGGTTGAGCCGCGTCGCGAGTTCATTCAAGCCAATGCGCTCAGTGTGGCCAATCTGGACTTCTAAAGCGTTGCGCGAATACCCTGAAGAACAACATGTTCGCGAAAGCTCGCGACATGGGAACTTGGCGGCCGCTTCGCCTTAAGTGAGGTCCTCAGGTGTAAGGCGAAGCGCTTTAGATCGGCGTAAGTGCTGAGGTTCCATCGTCGTCATTTACCATGAACCGCTGGGCCCGGTCCCCGAGAGTGTCGAACAATTCGGCCCCCGTCCCGGTCATCCAGGCTTGCGCCCCCAATGAGGTGATCTCGTCATAAAGGGCGGCCCGGCGATCTGCGTCCAGATGGGCCGCAACTTCGTCGAGCAATAACAGCGGGGCCGCGCCGAAATCCGCCCGCAGCGCACGGGCATTGGCCAGCACCAAGGACAAAAGCAGTGCTTTTTGCTCGCCGGTTGAGCAGTCGCGCGCGGTCAGACCTTTGGCGTTATAAATCGCCTCAAGATCCGCGCGGTGCGGCCCGATCAACGTGCGCCCCGCAGCGATATCCCGATGGCGGTTATCGGCAAGCGCGTTGGCGAAATCATGCGGATCGATGGCGTTTTCTTCCGGGCCATCGGGACCGATGAGCGTCAGGGCAACGCGCGGAAACGCACCTGCGTCTTCGGCCAGCGCTTGGCCCAAACGCACGAGCGTCGTACGCCGATTGTCATGCAAACTTGCGCCTGCTTCGGCCATTTGTCGTTCCAAAGCGCCATACCATGCGGGATCGGTTACGCCATCTTTCAGCAAGCGGTTCCGCTCGCGCATCGCTTTTTCATAGGCCACGGAAGCCGAGCCGTGATCAGGACGATAGCCCATGGTCAGGCGATCCAGAAAGCGCCGGCGCCCTTCCGCAGCCTCGATCCAGAGGCGATCCATCGCGGGCACCAGCCAAACGAGCGGTGCGACCGCGCCCAACGCCAATTGCGGCACCGGTTTATCATCGAGCCGTACCGTTCGTGCGGCACCCATTTCGGACCGCGTATCGACCTCATGCGCTGCCGCGGGACCATGCAAGCGCGCGCGAATGGACCATCCAAGTGCTTCGGGACGACGCGCGATATCTTCAACGCTGGCCCGCCGCAAACCGCGACCGGGCGACAGGAACGATATCGCCTCGATGATGTTGGTTTTGCCCGCCCCGTTCGGCCCAAACAGAGCGACAGGGCGCGGGTCAAGCTCCATCTCCAGCCGTTTATGCGACCGGAAATGCGATAGCTTCAACGCGCTGATCCAAACACCGGACATGGCGCGTAGGCTCCTTACTTCAATGACTTAGCGCGCGATATCGCGTCACACACGCATTGGCATGACGACATAGACGGCGGAGGTATCATTGCCTTCGCGCATCAAGGTCGGATCACCCGCCGAGTTGAACAAGAACACCGCATTCTCGCGATCCACCTGATTAGCGATGTCCTGCAAATACTTGGCGTTGAAGCCTATCTCAAGCCGCTCGTCGCTATAGGCGACGCCCAATTCTTCCTCGGCGGCCCCGCTATCAGGCGCGTTGACCGACAAGATCAGGCGGTCTTCGTCGAGCGTCAGTTTCACCGCGCGCGACCGCTCGGAGCTAACCGTAGACACGCGATCAACGGCCTTTGCGAAATCAGCGGCGTCGACTTTCAGCTCCTTCGTGTTCCCATGCGGGATCACACGGGTGTAGTCGGGGAACGTGCCGTCGATGACCTTGGAGGTCAGCGTGATCTGCGGCGTCGCGAAGCGCACCTTGGTTTCGGACACAGATACGGCGATTGTCATGTCGTCATCATCGAGCAGCTTGCGCAGCTCGGCCACGGTTTTGCGCGGCACGATGACACCCGGCATGTCAGACGCGCCCTCGGGCAATGGCGCATCAATCCGCGCTAGGCGGTGACCGTCCGTGGCCACGCAGCGCAGAACCGGCGCGCCGTCAGAATCGGACACATGCATATAGACGCCGTTCAGATAGTAGCGGGTTTCCTCGGTGGAAATTGCGAATTTCGACTTGTCGAAGAGGCGGCGCAAGATCGGCGCGGAGACCGAAAAGTTGCAGTCATATTCAGACGAGGCCATCACCGGAAAATCGTCACGCGGCAAGGTCGCAAGCGAAAAGCTGGACCGACCCGCCGTTACTTCGAGGCGCCCCTTCGAGCCGTCTTCCGACAATTGCACCTGTGCCCCATCCGGCAATTTGCGGACAATTTCGTGCAAAGTGACGGCAGACACGGTTGTCGCTCCGGCCCGTTCGACCATCGCGTCGGTTTTATCGACCACCTCGATGTCAAGATCGGTCGCGCGGAAGCTGACATCGCTGCCTTCGGCTTCGATCAGCACATTGGCGAGGATCGGGATTGTGTTGCGCCGCTCCACTACAGATTGCGCCTGCCCTACGGCTTTCAGAAGCGCCGCGCGTTCAATACTGATCTTCATACCCAATGCTCCTGATCCGGTCCGTCAGACTAGCGGAACCGACGCCAACCTCAAGCGTTTTGCGGAATGTCCATGCGAAAGCCGGGACCGTCAAGGCCCCGGCTTCGTTATCGATCAAGTGCGGCGCTTAAGACTCAAGCGCACGACGCAGCAAAACAACGTCTTCGGCGATGCGCTGGTCGGTATCTTGCAGTTCTTTAATCTTGCGCACGGCATGGATCACGGTGGTGTGGTCACGCCCGCCGAAGCGACGCCCGATCTCGGGCAGGCTGCGCTGCGTCATGGTCTTGGCAAGGAACATGGCCACCTGACGCGGCCGCGCGATGGTCCGCGTGCGTTTTGGGCCAAGCAAATCAGCAATCCGCAGATTATAATGCTCGGACACTTTGCGCATAATTTCGTCCACGGTCACTTTACGCTCGGACGCGCGCAGGATGTCGGCGAGGCAGTCTTGAGCAACCTCAAGCGTGATTTCCCGCCCCACCAGCGAGCCGAACGCAAAGAGCCGCGTCAGGGCGCCTTCGAGCACACGCACATTCGACGTGATCCGATGGGCGAGGAATTCGAGCACACCGTCCGAAATGACGAGGCTCTCGCCGGACGCCAAATGCTCGTCGAGCTTTTGTTGCAGAATGCCGAGGCGCAATTCGTAATCGGTGGGATGCAGGTCAACAACCAGACCGCGTTGCAGGCGCGACTTGATCCGATCTTCCAGACCGTCAATCTCGCCCGGCGCGCGATCCCCCGAAATGATGATTTGCTTTTGCTGCTCGATCAGCGCGTTGAAGGTGTGAAAGAACTCGTCCTGGGTGCTGTCTTTGCCGGCAATGAACTGCACGTCATCGACCATCAGAATATCGACAGACCGGTAGAGATCCTTGAACCCCAACGTGTTGCGATCCCGCAGCGCTTTGACGAAGCGGTACATGAACTGCTCAGCTGACAGATAGAGGACCTTCAGGTCGGGATTGCGCGCGCGCGCTTCTTGCGCAATCGCGTGCATCAGGTGGGTCTTGCCCAAGCCAACACCACCATACAGGAACAGCGGGTTGAACGAGACCGGACCTCCTTCGGCCACACGGCGCGCGGCGGCATGGGCCAACTCGTTCGGCTTACCAACAACGAAGCTGTCAAATGTCAGACGCTTATCAAGCGGCGAGCTGCTTTCGAACGCGGCAATGTCGGGCTTTGCGGGCGCGGCTTCGGTCGCTTCCGGCTTGGCTTGCTTGATCGCTGCTTTTGGCGCGCTTACGGCCCCAACGCTGAATTCGATCCGATCCACAGCCGTTCCCGCTTTCGCAAGATGGTGCAGAATCCGGTCGCCGAAATTGCGCTTTACCCATGTGCCCACAAAGCTGGTTGGCACTTCGAATGTCGCAACGCCTTCGTCGCAATTGGCAAACCGCAATGGTGCGATCCAGGTTAAGTAGTTGTTCTTCCCAACTTCTTTCTTGAGTTCATCTTGCACACGCCCCCAGGTGTCCTGTGTCATTCCTAGCCCTTTTGTCTTTTTGGAGCCCGATAAAAAATCGAACCCATATGCCCCCATTTTGGGAGGCGTCCCCTTTGCCCCGCATGTCAGTCATGTCGCAACGCCACCACAAAAGGCTGCACATATGCCCCGAGTGTAGACCCCATGCCCCCCGCAGAAGGAACGCTTGGATGCCTACGCCTTTGCCGGGCGCGCAATAAGACAAGATGGCCGTGCCGCAGCCGGACCGGCTACATCGACCTGTAAACGTGATGCATGGACCAGATCCCAATCCGGTCGACACCCCATCAAGAGCAACAACGAAAGCCCCTCTCGTTGGGCCGAGCAGTCGGCACAACAAAATTCTCTCGTTCACAGACCTTAACGATCTGCGCTCTATCTTATCCCATCGCTGACGAATGACTCGCAGGGGTATTGGGTAGCAAGCAGCGACGGGTGCGTCACCCCAAACAAGGAGATTGACAAAGAGTTAATGCAAACGAATCTCCGAGCGTAAAATCGACCCACATGCACGGGGTTTCGTAGCGCTCTGAAATCTGTACGGAAACGCAAAAACGCCCCACGAGGGGGCGCTTTGAATGTTGCAAAAATGCAAGTCTTACGCTGACAGCGCTTTCACACGGGACGCGAGACGCGACATTTTCCGCGATGCTGTATTCTTGTGCAGAACGCCTTTGGTCACACCGCGCATCAGCTCGGGCTGTGCCGATTTCAGCGCAGCAGCAGCGTCATCCGCGTTGCCACCGGCAATCGCTTCTTCGACCTTGCGGAGGAACGTGCGGATGCGCGAACGACGGGCTTTGTTTACTTCGGTGCGGCGCTCGGTCTGGCGCGCGCGTTTCTTAGCTTGAGGCGAATTGGCCAACGGGCGTCTCCAACGGATTTGGATGAGTTAATTCTGAGATCGTGCAAATAGGCGCGTCTTCGGCCCGAGTCAATGGCCGTGTGGATGGAATTGTAGCGGTGCTGTCTAGCGGTCGCGGAACTGCGCTTCGCGCTTTTCCTGAAATGCCGCCATGCCTTCGGTTTGGTCCTCAGTCGCGAACAGCGCGTGAAACAAGCGCCGCTCAAACAGGAGGCCCTCGCTCAGGCTGGTTTCTTCGGCACGGTTGACCGCCTCTTTGACGGCCATCGCGGTCAGAGCAGACTTCTCGGCAATCTTGGCCGCAGCATTCATCGCCTCTTCCATCAGCTTCTTGGCCGGTACGATTCGACTGACAAGCCCAGCGCGCTCGGCTTCCTCGGCGGTCATGAAACGGCCCGTCAGATGCATATCCATGGATTTCGACTTGCCCACGAGGCGCGTCAGACGTTGCGTCCCGCCCATACCGGCGACGACACCAAGATTGATTTCCGGCTGTCCAAACTTCGCGGTATCCGACGCAATGATGAAATCGCACATCATCGCCAATTCGCATCCACCGCCCAGCGCATAGCCCGAAACCGCAGCAATGATTGGCTTGCGGCACGCCATGATCCGCTCAGGCTCACGCCCAAACAGGTCGCCGCCGAACACATCGACGAAGCTTTTGTCGGCCATTTCCTTGATATCGGCCCCCGCCGCGAAGGCCTTTTCGGACCCGGTCAGAACCAAGACCCGCACCTTTTCATTGGCGTCGGCCTTGGTGACCGCTTCCGTCAGCTCGGACAACAGCTCGGCATTGATGGCGTTCAGCGCATCGGGCCGGTTCAGCTTGATCAGGGCGATATGCTCTTCGATCTCGACGGTGATCGTGTTGTAGGCCATGCGTGGGCTATCCCTTTTCCCCATTCAACTTCGGCAGGGTTACCAACTGCATGGGCAGGTTCAAGCTATCTTTGACACGACGCACAGAAGAACGAGGATCGGCCCGATTGCACGACTCGGTCGATTACGCCCGGGCAACCTGGGGTCATACAGGCCTCTCCTTCGCGCCCGTATACGCGGAAGGTATGTTGGAAATATCCAAGATCTCCATCGGCTTGACGGTAGTCACGCAAGGATGATCCGCCTGCCGCAATCGCCTCGTCGAGCACCTGCCGAATGATGGGCACAAGCGCCTCCAGACGTGTTGCGGAAATGCGTCCCGCAAGCCGTTTCGGGGATATCCCGGCCCGGTGCAGCGCCTCGCAAACGTAAATGTTACCTAGGCCGGAGACGATTCTCTGATCAAGCAGCGCGGTTTTGACGGGGCTGCGCTTGCCCTCAAACACGGCCTTCAGATGCGCTGCGTGAAACGCATTGCCCAGCGGCTCGGGCCCGAGCACCTTCAGAAGCTTGTGGTCATCCTGGGTCGCGGTCGCCATCAAATCCATCGCCCCGAAGCGGCGCGGATCATTGAACACAATGCGCGCGCCAGAGGTCAGATCCAGCACCACATGGTCATGCTTTTCCAGCGCGGGGTGCGCGTGAACATAAGAGGCCGTGTCATCGCGCCCCCCGCCCGGCGCGTGGATCAAAATGCGCCCGGACATCCCCAAATGGATCAAGAGCGTCTCGCCCCCGGATAAATCCGCCAGCAGATATTTCGAGCGACGCCGCAACCCTGTCACACTCTGCCCCTCAAGGCGGGTTTTCATCTGCGGTGGAAATGGCCAGCGCAGGTCAGGCCGCCGAATATCAGCCGAAAGAATCGTCGCCCCCACCAGAACAGGCGCAAGACCACGACGAACGGTTTCGACTTCGGGAAGTTCGGGCAAGGCAGCTCTCCATGATGTCGCGGTGCGTTGTATCGCCCCCGGCGAGACCTATAAGGAAGGGGAGCGCGTAAGAACGGCAAGGGCCCAATGACCAATACATCAGATCGCACCACGCATTTTGGATTTGAAACCATCCCCGAAGGTCAAAAGGCCGAGCGGGTGCAGGGCGTGTTTTCGTCCGTGGCCTCCAAATATGACATTATGAACGATGTGATGTCTGGCGGCGTTCATCGCGTCTGGAAAGATGCGATGATGGATTGGCTGAACCCACGAGAAGGTCAGCGCTTGCTGGATGTTGCAGGTGGTACCGGGGACATCGCGTTTCGGTTCCTCAAGCGTGCCGGTGTGGCAAATGCCGTGGTGCTGGACCTGACCGAGGATATGCTGATCGAGGGCCGCAAACGCGCCGAGGCCGAAGATCGTGCCGACCAGTTGGATTGGATGGTCGGCGACGCAATGGCGTTGCCGTTCGAGGACAACAGCTTCGACGTCTACACCATCAGCTTCGGAATACGGAACGTAACGCGCGTCCAGGATGCCCTGAATGAAGCCTACCGTGTGCTGCGACCCGGGGGGCGCCTGATGGTGCTGGAGTTCAGCCAATTGCCAAACCCGGCGATGCAATGGGCGTATGACCGCTACTCGTTCAACGTCATCCCGAAGATGGGTCAGGTGATTGCGGGGGATAGTGACAGTTATCAGTATTTGGTCGAATCGATCCGCAAGTTTCCCGATCAGGAAAAGTTTGCGACGATGATCCGGCAAGCGGGCTTCTCGCAGGTCAAATATCGCAACATGACGTTTGGTGTTGCAGCGTTGCATTCGGGCTGGAAACTCTAGCATGCGCGGCCCTCACAATATCTGGCGATTGATCCGAACGGGTGCCACGTTCGAGCGCGCAGGTGCCATGCGCGTCGCCCTCGAAGCTTTCGATGCGCCGCCAAGTTTACGGATTGCAGCGCGCATTTTGGGCTGGCCGTTTCAATGGTTGGGACTGAAAGGCGACCCGTCGATGCCGCCGGTGACGCGCGCGCTGAACGCGCTTGGACCTGCCTACATCAAGTTCGGACAGATCATGTCCACCCGCCCGGATGTCGTCGGAGACGATCTGGCGATGCAGTTGCGTGTGTTGCAGGACAAACTCCCCCCGTTTTCGACCGCCGAGGCCAAGCGCGCGGTCGAAGTGGAGTTGGGCTCGCCCGCCGATACGATCTTTTCCGAGTTTTCCGATGCCGTCGCAGCGGCTTCCATCGCGCAAGTTCACCGCGCGCGGATTGCCAGCAGCGGCGAGGTGGTCGCCGTCAAAGTGCTGCGCCCCGGGGTCGAGCGCGCGTTCCAGAAGGATATCGATGCCTTCTACTTGATCGCGCGATTGGTGGAATTGCTGTCTCCGGGATCGCGCCGATTGCGCCCGATGGATGTGATCACCCATTTCGAAGGGGTCGTTCTGGGCGAGCTGGACTTGCGGTTGGAGGCCTCGGCCGCTGGCGAATTTGCCGCCAACACCGCCAAAGACGATGGGTTCGAGCTGCCTGCGGTCAAGTGGATGATGTCGAGCCGCCGCGTTATGACGCTGGCTTGGGTCGACGGCATTCCGATGGGCGATACGGCAGCGATCGAAGCCGCGGGGATCGACACGGAAGACCTTGGCAAACGCGTCCTGAAGATGTTCCTGAACCACGCACTGCGGGACGGGTTTTTTCATGCAGATATGCATCAAGGCAATCTGCGCGTCGGTCCAAGTGGTGAAATCATCGCGCTGGATTTCGGCATCATGGGCCGGATCGACGAATATACGCGCCGGGTCTATGCCGAGATCCTGATGGGCTTTATCCGCAAGGATTATCGCCGCGTTGCTGAAGTGCATTTCGAGGCTGGATATGTGCCCGCTGATCGCGACATCGATGAATTTGCACAGGCCCTGCGGTCGGTCGGGGAGCCGATTTTTGGCATGGATGCCTCGCACATTTCGATGGCGCGTCTCTTGGCGTATCTGTTTGAAGTGACCGAGCGGTTCGGCATGGAAACGCGGACCGAGCTGATCTTGCTGCAACGCACCATGGTCGTCGTGGAGGGGGTTGCGCGTTCCTTGAACCCTCGGATCAACATTTGGGACGTCGCGGGACCTGTTGTTGAACGCTACATCCGCGAAAACGTGGGGCCCGCGGCCTTGGCCCGCGACTTGCTGGCCACGGCGCGGGTTCTGACAAAGTTTGGGCCCAAACTACCGCATCTGGCGGAAGCCGCATTGATCCGTCAAATGCAGCCCCCGTCACCCGCGCCGGAACCAAAGAATACTGCCCTTTGGGCCGCGTTGGGCGTTCTCGTCGGCGCAGCTTTAACCGCTCTCGTCATGAGTATCTGACGCATCGCTACGCCCTTCTCGCAAAGCACTCACGGCATCTGCGGGCTGAATGACACCACCCTCCAGGATCAAGACAGCCTTCCCACGCACGGTTTGGACTTCGGATACGCGGGAATATGCTTCGACCGACTGCAATCCAAGCGGCGCATCGGACACGTAGGGTTGAACAGCAAAGCTATAGAGGCCCTCTGGCAAGGTGGACCCGTCACTTCCGATGCCAGTCCAGCTGACAACATCCGCCGCTGGGTCGAACTGGTGGCGTTGCACGATGCGCCCGTAAGCATCACTCACAAGCAGTTCGGCGCGATCTGCCGTTGCCGGAACCGATGGAAACAGATCGACCGGATCACCCTCAAACGATACCGGGGCTGAACTGCGCACCTCCATCCCAACCCACCCTGCAAGTTGCCCAAGGTTCATGACGCCAAACTGCTGACCAAGATCGGCGAGTAAGTCATTACTGCGCACCTGCTGTTCTACGCCTGAGAACGTCGCAAGTTGGACCGCAAAGTCAGACGATTCCATCGGGTTAAGCGGATCTTGATTCTTCATCTGAGTGGTTAACATGACCAAAAATGTTTCAAAATCACCGGAGAGGGGGCTTTCTGCGGACTGCGTGCCGCCGCCCGGTTGCGCTGAAGTGGCCGCTGCAAACGGCGCGGTAAGTGCATCCATCGTCTAGATCCTTAAATCGAGGCCAGAAATTACGCGTAATTGCAGATGAGGGACTGTGGGATCAGACCGTGTATCCTGCACGGTTTGCGAGACTATTCGCTGTCCGTCTTGACCTTCAAAGGAAGACCCCTCATCGGTGTCCGGGTCTGTCTGCGCGTCATTTTCTTGGCTGACCGACACCTCTGAATGCGCCCATCCGGCATCGCGTAACTCACGGCGCAACGCCTCAAGATGTCTTTGGACAAGCTCCAGGGTTTCTGGCCGTTCCACAAGTATCGATATGATTCCTCCACTCTCGGACGGGGTCAGGGTCATTCGCAAATTGCCCAATTCCTCCGGCTTTAACGCAATCTCGACAGAACGCGACGTCGCTCCAGACAATCCGATCGCATCGCGAATTTGTGTTGAAATCGGTGAAGCAGTGCTCGGCGGAGCAGCATTGCGGCTGGACACAGTTGACTGCAAAATGGTGTCGGTTTGGCGTTCACCTTCAATAGCTAGGGGGCTAACTTCTTCTGCCCCAACAAAGGTCGGCTGGCCCCTCCCAACACTCGTTTGGAGGGAGACTTGAGCCATTGCCGCCGGCACCAAAGCCACCTGCCATGACGCGTTCGAAGGCGCTGGCCTTTCAAAATCAAAAACCAAACGCTCAGGAGGGGGGGCATTGCTATAAGTCTTTGCAGGTTCGGCTGCGGTCACCATCGGCTGCCCGCTAAGTGGCTGCTGCAATGTCGGCCCTGGATCGCTCGGAGCCGCAGGCACGTCCGTAACAGTCAGCAAATGTTGGCCGACTTCGGTTGCTCTCGTTTGTTGCAATCCTGGTCGTGAAGCATCGAGAATAGTATCATTAGCCAAATCCAAAGGCAGCGTCGTCGGCGATGGCACACTCTTTTTGTTTGGCAGTAACGGCACCGGAACGCCTACAAAATCTTCGACAATCGACTGCTTCGGTGGTTGCGACCGAACCCCATGATCCTTCTGCATAAGAGCCCGTGCCTGCTCGGCCACCTTGGCAACAGAGGGTCCGTGTGCATCAGAAGGCATTTGGACGATTGGGCCGAGCTCACTTCCGAGCGCGCTCACAGAAGGGATCCTTTCATTTTGTGCCGCGCGCAAAGACCCTGGAACCGTCGCCCCCTTTGGAAACAATACCTCTGCGGAACTTTGCAAGGTAGGTTCTGCGCTGGGTTCGTGGGTCCTTACACTCACATCAAGGGCTGTAGATAACTTCGAACTGCTCAGGGCAGCCTGTTTTGCCGTCTCGCCACCACTCATGTTGCGGTGAAGGGTCGAGGGCATGAGCTCAGTTAGCGGCAGGTCCAAGGTTTGCGGCCCCTCAGCTGCGCCTCTAACGCTGAAACCATCTATGACAGGACTTGGTTTCGCTACGCCCGACAGATCAAATACGTTTGGCCGGACTGGACTGACCGCCCCATTATGCAAAAGAGTGCCGTGCCCTAATGAACCGTTCGACAACATATGTTTCGCTACTAATTGTATAAATTCCGTACCGTCTCCCGCCTGCTTCGAAGACGTTAGATTTGCTTCTGGTAGGTCTGGTGGTTGCAGAGTTATGTCGACGGGAGGTGACTGAGGCATTTCCTTCGATCCAATACCTGTAGGCGGTTTCTGTTCGTCAACTCCAAGTTTAGATCTGCGCGCATTATGCTGGCTTTCGAAATCAACCGCGACGAAACCGATAGCTCCCAGCGTAACTTCTTCACCAAAAGTACGCAGCACGTCGATCTTATCGGCTGCGCCGCTGTCCACTTCTCGCGACGGCATACGTTTTGACTCCCCACTGCCATCGGCACGGGTCGCAGATGGAGAAATAAATGAAAAATCCATGTGCATCAGCGCCTTTCTCGCGTTGGAGTGTCAGATAATCCTGATTCGGTTACGACTTCTTTACGACATGCTGCGCTAATCAACACAATTGTTCAGATCGGAGCGCCTTATGGCTGACAGAATCTCACCCAGTTTAGCCACAACCTTGCAACCGCAACCAAGCGCTAGGCAAATCGAGGCGGGAAAAAAAATGGAGGCTCACTTCCTTGCAGAAATGCTTAGTTTTACAGGCCTGAACGCAACATCGGCAGAGTTCGGGGGCGGCGACGGAGAAGATCAGTTCTCAAGTTTTCTAAGGCGAGAGCAAGCCAACCAGATCTCAAAAGCGGGTGGTATTGGGTTAGCCGAGCTCATCGCAAAGTCTTTAATGGAGGCAGATATAAATGAGTAAAATTGTTGATGAAATGATAGACCTTCTGCGAAAGGAACGCTCAATTCTACTAAACGGAGACCTAGAGAGGCTAGAAAGAGTCCAACTCCTAAAATCTAACTTGCTTGAAAAATTGTTGCATAAACCAGGGCACGTGGGTGAGGGGGTTTCTGAATTAACTAAATTAGCAAAGAGAAACCTTCACCTTTTAGATGGCGCCAAAAAGGGAATACGCAGCGCGCGGGCGCGGTTTGACTCATCATCATCAGACCGCATACTAACAACCTATTGCTTAGATGGAAGTAAGCGTTCAATTTCATCCGAAGCACGTAACTTTGAGCGCCGCGCTTGAGTATTGTTGATTCATTTCATCTAAAATCGAAAGCATAACACATTAGAGTGTTAGGAGACTGTTAGTGTAGAAATGACAGAGTAGTTGCGAACCCAAGATGGGTGTTGTCTTCGGCAATCGCCTTTGACGCCGTCAGAACGACGAAAAAAGATCTCCCGTTTAGGAGGTTTGAACGCAGCAGCTTCAGAGCAAAATGCTTTGAAAAGACAAAGGAAATCTTATGTCCTCTATTCTAACAAACAATAGCGCCATGGTGGCGCTTCAAACTTTGAAGTCAATCAATACAAACCTTGAGAAAACTCAAGGTGAAATTGCAACAGGTAAATCTATTGGCTCTGCCAAAGATAGTTCAGCCATTTGGGCGATCTCGAAGGTTATGGAAGCCGATGTGAAAGGCTTCACCGCTATCTCAGAAAGCCTGTCATTAGGTGAATCGACAGTTGCCGTTGCCCGCAAAGCATCAGAGACAGTCACATCCCTTCTGACCGAGATTAAGGGGAAGGTCGTCGCCGCACAAGAAGACAACGTTGACCGCACAAAAATCCAAACCGAGATCACAGCACTGAGTGATCAGATTAAATCTGTGGTGGATGCGGCCCAGTTCAACGGCTTGAACTTGATCAATGGGTCGGTCAGCGGCACCAATGCTAATAGCCAAGTCGGTGTAAATATTCTGGCGTCGCTCAATCGCGACTCATCCGGAAGCGTCGCAGCGACACAGATTGGCGTCAATGCACAGAACCTCTCTCGGACAGGTGGCACGGCGCTCGATGCCTCAGCTGTTGCTGTTGGTGTGGATACAGGGACGTCTGGGGTCATTGATAAGTTTGATGGCGCTGGTACCACAGACGAGATCGAGTTGGATACGTTCAAATTCCTAGATGCATCTGGTGCCGCCGCAGGCTCGGCTGCGCTTCGATCCAACACTGCGGGCCTGGATTCGTCGCTCGACACAGGCCTGATGGTCGGTGACCAGCTGACGTTCAATGTCGGCAATGTCTCGGCGAAGTATGTGGTCCAAGAAGGCGATACAGCGGCAGCTGTGGTCGCCGGTGTCAAAAACTCGCTGAGCAGCGAAGGTTTGAACTCTGATGACTTTACCATTGATATCGCCACAGACGGCAAACTAAAGGTCGCCAACAAAACCAACGAGGATGTCGCTTTCTCTATCAGTGCCACTCGTGGTTCTGGTGGTTTGTCTGACCTGTCCTCCCTGAGCGTGTTAACTGACGGAGACGCGTCAAGTGCGCTGACCAATATCGAGGGCATGATTCAAACTGCCGTTGATGCGTCGGCATCCTTCGGTTCAGCAGAAGCAAGGATCGAGATCCAATCAAATTTTGTAGCCGATCTGACAAATGCTCTGAAATCCGGAATCGGCTCGCTTGTTGATGCCGATATGGAAGAGGCATCTGCGCGCTTGCAGGCCTTACAGGTTCAACAGCAGCTGGGCATTCAGTCGTTGTCCATCGCAAATCAGGCACCACAGAGTGTCTTGTCGCTCTTCCGCTAATCAGAGCGATAACTTGGGCGGCGCATCATTCGCCGCCCGAATATCTTTCGCTGCTTCGCTCAAATCACCTCTCAAGGACACCTTATGACTGCAACACAAACTGCCAAGGCGGCCTATGCGCGACCTGATCTGACAACGAAAACACCCCGCGATACCGAGTATGAGCTACTGCGTCGCGTCACCAACCGACTTAACGCTACCAGCAAGACGGAAAACAATCACTCGGAGATCGTCTCGGCCGTTCATGAGAACCGGATGATTTGGACGAAACTCGCGACACTGGTTGCCGACCCAGACAACAAACTCCCCAATGACTTACGGGCAAGACTATTCTATCTGGCGGAATTTACGCTGCACCAATCCCGTAGAGTTCTTGCCGGCAACACTGACATCAAGGCCCTTGTTGACGTGAACTCGGCCGTTATGTCCGGACTTATTTCGCGCCGAGACGCAGCTTGAGCGGGCTTGTGCTCAAAATGGCCCCTGGCGAAAGAGTTCTCATCAACGGCGCGGTCATTCAGAACGGAGAACGGCGCTCTCGTGTGAACGTGCTCTCTCCCAACGCGAATATACTTCGGCTGCGTGATGCCATTCATCCTGATGAGGCGGATACACCGGTGAAGCGCGTTTGCTATGTAGCTCAACTGGTCCTTGCGGGTGATGTAGCGCCGGAAGATGGCGTACGACAATTGCTGCGAGGAATTGAGCAACTTAGTCAAGTTTTCCGAGATCAAGATAGTCGTGACTTGCTGGAACAGGCCACAAAATGGGTTCGCGAAGAAAATGTCTACAAGGCGCTCAGGTCGCTAAGGTGCTTGCTGGCACGTGAAACACGGCTTCTGGTCAAGCCAGCATGAGTTTCCAACCTGTCATTCCAATTGGGGGATATTCTGGATGGCGATTCTTGCAACGCACATCCGACCAGCAACGTGCCGTCCACGCGAATGATGCGCAGACCCAGCGTGAGATTTCGCATTTCAAGTCCAATATCTCGAACCTCACCAGCGCTGAAGATCTGGTTTCAGATCGCACCAGTCTAAAAGTTGCACTCGGGGCATTTGGTCTCGACGATGACTTGGACAACCGGTTCTTCATCCGCAAAATCCTGGAAGAGGGCACAACAGAAACGGGTGCCTTGGCAACGCGCCTAGCTGATCAGCGCTACAGAAACTTGTCCGATGCATTCGGGTACGGTCCGCTAAGTCTGCCGGGCGCGTTGGTTGATGATTTTGCAGCTGACATTGCGCAAAACTATCTTGAGAGGAAATTCGAAGCCGATGTCGGTGACCAAGACGCCGACTTACGCCTCGCGCTCAACCTTAATCGTGAACTTCCTGAGCTTGCATCAAGCGGGTCATCTGCAGACACACAGTGGTTTTCCATCATGGGGCAACCGCCATTGCGCAAAGTATTTGAGACAGCGTTTGGGTTACCTTCAAGCTTTGCATCACTGGACCTAGACCAGCAATTGGGTGAATTTCGAGATCGCGCTCAGGCATATTTTGGGAGCAGTGAAATCACACAATTCTCGGAACCTGAAGCGCTCGAAGACCTAACCCGCCTGTTTCTAGTGCGCGCGCAAGCGAGTCAAATCGATACAGGTTCCACTGGGCGCGCACGCATAGCCTTGGCACTTCTAAGTTCTGTAAACTAAGGGGTCATATCGGCGGATAACAGAAATTTTGGCACCAAGTCGGGTTTATGTGTCAGTCAAGCGCACAGTGTATTCAACTGCTATGCACGAGCACCGAACAGGTCGACTGCTTCAGTCAATCTGGGTTTATTCTCAAATGGTCGTGCAGAAGCAAAGCAAAAAACGACTGCTATCAGCTAAAGTACTATTCAGCGCTTGGTTTTCTCCATTGGTTTACTCCGCCATCTGTCGGTCAACTTTTTGCTCTTCGTTAATCATTGCTTGAAGCTGGCGACGAAAGCGGAGTTGTCCACCATCAATCGACAAGTCAATGTGCGGCGACGTCTTATTGGTCATGCCTTTTTGCACCTCGTTGAGCACATCACGGTCTTCTTCAAAGGCCTGCTGCACATCTTGAGACATCATCTTAGACAATTCTTCGTCGTCGGGACGGATATTGCGTAGTTGGAACCAGTAATAGCGTGTCTTGCTCTGAGTTGTTGGCGTCATGAAGTTATAGCTGTCCATGATAAAAGTCTTGTCGTGCAAAGGAGCATCTGGCCCCCCTGTTCCAGCAGGCGTGAAGACCGCCTTAATCAGCGCATGGCTTGGATAGCGCACTTCATAGTGCTGGAGGCGGTCGCAATTGCCTTCGAACTCCACCACCTTCTTGTAGAAAGGCGCAGGCTCGTGATCCATCATCCAGCGATGCACGATCACGCCGTTATCTGTCTTGGTGATCCGCAAGGGCGTGTCTTTGGTGGCAGCTGCGGCAAAGCTGCTTTGGTGAACCCATGCGACATGGGTCGGGTCCAACAAGTTGTCGCACATCAGCAGGTAGTTGCAATCAAGCTCCATCGCGGCACCGTGATTGATGCCCCAAGCCGGGTCGTCGTAGTTCTCGATCTCGAAGATGTCCGATGGATCCGCCAGCGCGGGATTGCCCATCCAGATCCACACGAGCCCGTATTTCTCGTGCAGGGGATAGGCGTGTACCTTGGCGTTCGACGGAATCCCGCCAGAGCCAGGGGCCCAGACGCATTGGCCTACGCAATTGAAGGTCAGCCCGTGATAACCACATTCAACAGTGTCGCCCTTGATGCGCCCCTTGGACAGGGGCAGTTTGCGGTGCGGGCAAGCGTCCTCAAGCCCGACAAGTTCGCCGGATTCCGAGCGGAACACACAGATGTTCTCGCCAAGCACGGTGATTTGCTGCAAGTCGCGGGTGATCTCGTGATCCCACGCGGCGACATACCAAGCGTTCTTCAGGAACATAGCCTTACCTCCCCAAGATACCGGGCAAGTTCAGCCCTTTTTCCCGTGCGCAGTTCAGCGCAATATTGTAGCCCGCATCGGCATGACGCATCACCCCCGTGGCCGGGTCATTCCACAGCACATTGGCGATGCGGCGGTCGGCGTCCTCGGATCCATCGCAGCAAATAACCATGCCCGAGTGTTGCGAGAAGCCCATTCCGACACCGCCCCCGTGGTGCAGCGAGACCCATGTCGCACCGCCAGCAACGTTAAGCATCGCGTTCAGAAGCGGCCAGTCGGAGACGGCGTCCGATCCGTCCTTCATGGCTTCGGTCTCGCGGTTGGGCGAGGCGACCGAGCCTGAATCGAGGTGATCACGCCCGATCACAACCGGGGCCGACAGCTCGCCCGAGCGCACCATCTCGTTGAACGCGAGGCCAAGCTTATCGCGCAGGCCTAGCCCAACCCAGCAAATGCGCGCGGGCAGGCCTTGGAAGGCGATGCGCTCGCGGGCCATATCAAGCCAGTTGTGCAGATGTGGATCGTCGATCAGCTCTTTGACCTTGGCGTCGGTTTTGTAGATATCTTCTGGGTCGCCAGAAAGCGCGCACCAGCGAAACGGCCCGATCCCTCGGCAGAACAGAGGGCGGATATAGGCGGGCACAAAGCCGGGGAAAGCGAAGGCGTTTTCCAAGCCCTCTTCCCGCGCGACTTGGCGAATGTTGTTGCCGTAATCCAGCGTTGGCACCCCGGCGTTCCAGAAATCGACCATCGCCGCGACTTGGACCTTCATGCTGGTGCGCGCGGCGGCCTCGACGCCCTTGGGGTCGCTTTCTTGCTTGCTACGCCACTCGGCCACGCTCCAGCCTTGGGGCAAGTAGCCGTGAACCGGATCGTGGGCGCTGGTTTGGTCCGTGACCATATCGGGCTTGACACCGCGCTTGACCAGCTCGTGGAACACATCGGCGGCGTTGCCGATAAGGGCGACGGACTTCGCCTCCCCCGCTTTGGTCCAGGCGTCGATCATCGCGAGCGCCTCGTCCAAATCATACGTCTTCTCGTCCACATACCGTGTTCGCAAACGGAAATCGGCGCGGGTCTCGTCGCATTCCACGGCCAAGCAGCACGCGCCCGCCATCACTGCGGCCAATGGCTGAGCACCGCCCATTCCGCCAAGCCCGCCGGTCAAGATCCAGCGCCCCTTCAGGTCGCCATCGTAGTGCTGGCGCCCGGCCTCCATGAAGGTCTCGTAGGTGCCTTGGACGATGCCTTGGGTGCCGATATAGATCCACGACCCGGCAGTCATCTGACCATACATCGCCAGACCTTTCTTATCGAGATCGTTGAAATGATCCCACGTCGCCCAATGCGGCACGAGGTTGGAATTCGCGATCAACACCCGAGGTGCATCTTTATGCGTGTTAAACACGCCCACAGGCTTGCCCGATTGCACCAGCAACGTTTGCGTGTCTTCGAGGTCTTTCAGCGCCGCGACAATGGCATCGAAGTCTTCCCACGTCCGCGCGGCGCGGCCGATGCCGCCATAAACGACCAATTCATGCGGGTTCTCGGCAACGTCGGGATGCAGGTTGTTCATCAGCATCCGCATTGGGGCCTCGGTCAACCAACTCTTGGCAGTGATCTCTGACCCGGTGGGCGGAAAAACATCGCGGCTGTTATGGCGGGAATTTGTCATGCAGAGCCTCCTAAAGTCGGGGCCAAAGCGGCCAAAGCGGTAAGGATGGACGCCAAGTGCGCGCGCAGATCTGCGGCTTTGGCCGGATCGTAAGTCCAAGGCGCGGCTTGGCATTTCAGATAGGTGGATTGGGCCAATTCCATCTGGACCGCATGGATATTGGCGCTCGGTTGCCCGTAATGCCGGGTTGTCCAGCCGCCCTTGAAGCGACCGTTGAGCGTGCTTGTGTAACGATCCGCTCGCGCGCAAATCTCGACCAGCACAGCCTCGATATGGGGCGCACAGGTGACCCCGTCATTGGAGCCGATGTTGAAGTCAGGCAGCGTCCCGTCAAACAGAAACGGGATGTCTGAGCGGATCGAATGGCAATCGTATAAGATCACAACACCGTGCAGATCCCGGACACGGGCCAACTCGGCCTCAAGTATCGCATGATAGGGCGCGTGGAAAGCAATCCGGCGGGCGTCGACCTCCGCGGGCGTCGGAGGCGTGTGCCAAATATCCAGCCCATCGAAATCGGTCAGCGGCACGAGCGTCGTGGTGTTCTGCCCCGGATAGAGGCTATTGCCCGTAGGATCGCGATTGGCGTCGATCACATAGCGGTGGAAATTGGCCGTAACGGTTGTGACTTCGGGCAGCAGCCCAGCATAGAGCCGATCAATATGCCAATCCGTGTCTGCCAGATTGCGCCCGATTTCATTGAGGTTGCGCGCAATCGCATCTGGCACAAAAGTCCCTGCATGCGGGACACCAAGCACAATCGGGCTACTGCCCTTTTGGACCGAAACGGGTGTCATGCTGTGTGACCCTTGACGAAATCAGGCAGGTCAACCGCCCCGCTTAGCGCACCGGATGCGACCAGATTTGCTGCCGCTTCGATGGATGGAGCCATATACCGATCATCGGCAAGCGTTGGCACCTCGGCGCGCAGAACATCGATCGCGGCTTGTAGCGCAGGGCTGGTTTGCAAAGGCGCGCGAAACTCGATCCCCTGTGCGCCACACATCGCTTCCACTCCAAGGATCACGTTCAGATTTGCATTCATACGCTCCAGCCGTCGCGCGGCATGGGCGGCCATAGACACGTGGTCTTCCTGATTGGCCGATGTAGGGGTGCTGTCGGTGCTGCATGGATTGGCAAGGTGCTTGTTCTCGCTCATCAACGCGGCGGTGGTGACTTCCGCAATCATCAGACCGGAATTTAGGCCGGGATTGGGCGTCAGGAACGGTGGCAGGTCAAACGACAAGGTTGGATCCACCATCAAAGCAACGCGGCGCTGCGCAATCGCGCCGATCTCGGAGATGGCGACTGCGATCTGGTCGGCAGCAAATCCCACCGGTTCGGCATGGAAATTGCCACCCGACACGATCAAGTCGTCTTCCACCAAGACCAGCGGGTTATCAGTGACGGCATTGGCCTCAACTTCGAGGGTTCGTCCCGCGAAGTGCAGCAGATCCATCGCCGCTCCGGTCACCTGGGGCTGGCATCGGATGCAATACGGGTCTTGCACCCGTGTGTCGCCATCGCGATGGCTTTCGCGGATTTCGGATCCATCCATCAGACCGCGCTGCGCACGTGCAGCCTCGATCTGACCCGGATGACCGCGCAAGGTATGGATCGCGTCTTGCAAAGGGGCGGTCGAGCCCATGATCGCATCCGTAGATAACGCGCAGGTCAAGACCGAGGTTGCCGCATTCTGCCACGCCCCCCAAAGCCCCACCAACGCGCAAGCGGTGGAAAACTGCGTGCCGTTGATCAACGCCAGGCCCTCTTTAGCGCGCAAGGTAATCGGCGTCAGTCCTGCCAGTACAAGCGCCTCGGACGCAGGCATCCGCTCGCCTTGATAGGTCGCCTCCCCCGCACCAATCATCGCGGCAGCCATATGAGCGAGCGGCGCAAGATCGCCCGAGGCCCCGACCGACCCCTGGCCAGGGATGACCGGGAGGACGCCGCGTGCGAGCATGTCTTGCAAGATCTCGACCGTTGACATTGCCACCCCAGACGCACCACGTCCCAGCGACAACAGCTTCAAAACCATCATCAGGCGGGTCGTCGCCTCGTCCAGCACCTCGCCCACGCCACAGCAATGCGACAGGATCAGATTTCGCTGTAAGGTGGCCACATCATCAGATGCAATCTTGACGCTCGCGAGCTTCCCAAAACCGGTATTGATGCCGTAGACAGCACCGGACCCATTGGCGGCCTTTGCAACCATGGTTGCAGCTGCTTCAATTCCTGGCTGCGCAGCGGGGTCGAGTGTGACCGCCGCCTGCGCCACCCAAATGTCATGTAACTGGCGCAGAGACGTCGCACCGGGAGTTAGAACCGTTGTCATAGCGCCCCCTTGAACATACGCGCGTGGAGAGGGTTGAAACCGATACGATAAGCCAGTTCCGAAGGGTGCGATGCGTTCCAGATGCATAGATCAGCGCACGCACCAGGTCGAATGCGACCTCTGTTAGGCAGACGCAACGCGGTGGCGGCATGGGCTGTCAGCCCCAAAAGCGCCTCCAATGGGGTCATGCGAAACAAGGTACAGGCCATGTTCATCGCCAGCAATGGCGAGGTCAGCGGCGACGAGCCAGGGTTACAGTCAGTTGCCAGCGCCATGGGCACGCCATGTGTTCGGAAAGACTGGGTTGGGGGCATTTGCGTTTCGCGCAGCGTGTAGAATGCGCCAGGCAATAGAACCGCAACGCTGCCAGATGCGGCCAAAGCTCGTGCATCCGCGTCCGTGGCATACTCCACATGATCAGCGCTGAGGGCGCTGTACCGGGCGGCCAATTGTGTCCCACCTATGTTTGACAACTGTTCTGCATGCAGTTTGACTGGCAATCCCAGCGCGACGGCGACGTCAAACACACGTGCAATCTGGAAAGTATCAAACGCGATACCCTCACAAAACCCATCCACGGCATCGACCAGCCCTTCGGCATGGGCGGCGCGCAAGGCTGGAATACAGATGGTGTCGATATACGCATCGGGCGCGCCAGCGTAATCGGCAGGGATCGCATGTGCGCCTAGGAAGCTGGTGCGGACCTCGATCGGTCGCACTTTAGCAATCGCGCGCGCCACGCGCAGCATTTTCAACTCTGTTTCGACATCGAGGCCGTAGCCTGACTTTATCTCGATCAAGGTGACGCCTTCGGCGATCATCGCGTCGACTCGCGTTAATGCATCGGCCAGCAGAGTCTTTTGCGACGCCGCGCGCGTTGCATTGACGGTCGAGACGATGCCGCCACCTGCCTTGGCGATCTCGGCATAGCTGGCCCCATTCAGGCGGCGCTCGAACTCCTCCGCACGATTGCCGCCGAAAACGACATGAGTATGGCAGTCCGTGAAAGCAGGCGTGACAAGCCGTCCGCCAAGGTCATGAGTGTCCCCGTTTCTGTAGATCTCAGGCACCGCGTCGGCCTTGCCGACCCATGCAATTTGATCACCCTCGACGGCCAGTGCACCAGCCGAGATCAGCCCAAAACTGTCATTGGTTTGCAGCGTCGCAATCTGGGCATTGGTCAAGAGCATGACGTCGACTCACTTGCACAAGTAGATTCCAAATGCTTTTATGTGCATACATATTATTGTGTCAAGCGAGGTCTCCATGACTACCATATGGGCGCAGAGCGCGCTTTTGCCGAACGGTTGGGCCAAAGACGTGCGTATAGATCTGGGACAGGATGGCCGGATCAAAGCGGTCGCGCCCAGCGCGCCATCATGCGGCATTCGTGTCCCGATGCTTCTGCCCGCCCCTGTCAATGTTCACAGCCACGCCTTCCAGCGGGCCATGGCCGGACTGACCGAACGACGTGGCCCGAACCCCCGCGACAGTTTCTGGACATGGCGTCGGTTGATGTTCCGTTTTCTTGATCGTCTGACGCCAGAGCACATCGAAGCGATCACCGCCTTCGTTCAAATGGAGATGCTGGAAGCCGGCTATGCGACCAATACCGAGTTTCACTACCTGCACCATCAAGCGAGCGGCGCTCCCTATCAAAACGTGGCCGAGATGTCCGAACGTATCTGTGCAGCCGCAGATCGAACCGGGATCGGGCTGTGCCTGCTGCCTGTGCACTACGCGTTTGGCGGCTGCGATCGGCGTGCGTTGGCGCAGGGGCAAATCAGATTTGGAAACGATTTGGAGAGATTTCAGAACCTACATACCGGAGCCGCTGCAGCCCTGAATGGCTTGCCACAGGATGCATCCATCGGTGTCGCACCACATTCGCTGAGGGCCGTGGGGCGTGAAGACTTGCAAGGCTATGCCGAGGTATTTCCCACCGGTCCAATCCACATGCATTTGGCTGAACAACGGGCTGAGGTAGACGAGGTGCAGAGGTTTTGGGGCGCGCGGCCAGTGAACTGGGCGCTCGATCATATGGACATCACAGACCGATGGTGCCTGATCCACTGCACACAGATGACCCCGAACGAGACGCAGCGCCTTGCGGCCACAGGTGCCATTGCAGGGCTTTGTCCGATCACCGAAAGCAGCCTTGGGGATGGTATCTTTGAAGCGGTGCGCTGGACCAACGCGAAGGGCGCATTTGCCATAGGGTCTGACAGCAACATTCGCATCTCGCTCAGCGAGGAGTTACGCACACTCGACTATTCGCAACGCTTGCGTGATGGAACACGCGCAGCCTTAGCGACAGAAAATCAATCCACCGGACGACGACTTTTCGACGGTGCAGTGCAGGGCGGAGCGCAGGCTATCGGTCGCAAAACCGGAAGGATTGAGGCCGGATATTGGGCCGACATCATAGCGCTGGACGCCACATCTGAGCATCTGGTCGGGCGAAGCGAAGACTCAGCACTCGACACTTGGATTTTTGCTGGCGATGACCGCCTCGTGACAGATGTTTGGTCTGCCGGGCGACACATGGTAATGCAGGGACAGCACATCGCGCGCCAGCGGATCGCGGGCGCTTACCGACGCTGTATCGAGGATTTGAGAGACGCTTTATGAACAGTCCCTCCTTTCGAAATTGGCAAAGCGTGCAAGACGAAGTGTTACGCCGGATTCACGCACGCGAGTGGAAACCCGGCGATCAGATCCCCAACGAGTCGGACTTGGCGTTGGAGTTTGGCTGCGCGCGGACCACGGTAAACCGGGCCTTGCGCGCCTTGGCAGAAAATGGGCTTCTCGACAGGCGGCGCAAGGCTGGCACGCGGGTCGCAGCGCACCCTGTAGCCAAGGCGACGCTCGACATCGCGGTGATCCGCCAAGAGGTAGAGGCGCGAGGGCAACGCTACACCTACCAGCGCATGGCGCGCGCCGAAAAAGTACCGCCAACCACCATCAGCACTGCCCTGCAAGTCGCACAGGCGTCGCCTCTATTGCATGTGCGCGCGCTACATCTTGCGAATGACACGCCCTATGCGCTGGAGGATCGCTGGATAAATCTCGACGTTGTGCCACGCGCTCAGAACGAAGCGTTTTTGTATGTCAGCGCCAATGAATGGCTGCTGCAAAATGCGCCCTATACGCACGGGCAAATCGCATTTTCCGCAGTCAATGCCACGTCCGAGGATGCAGACACACTGGATTGCGCCCCCAAAGAGGCGCTTGTTGCGGTTGATCGGATCACATGGGATCGCGCGCAATCGGTCACAAAAGTGCGGATCCTCTATGGGGCAGGCCATCAGCTTACGACGCAATTGTAGCGTTTGGGCGCTTAGCGCTTGACGCTCCGCATTTGCGCCATTAGCCGGTCGCGCTTTCCCGCCGCCACGTAAGGCCTTGTGTAATGGCAAAATCCACATCCATTCTAGGCATCGACTTTGGTACCTCCAACTCTGGCGCGGCCTATCTACGCAATGGGAGTGTACATCTTGTCGAGATGGAACCGGGCCAAACAACAATACCGACCACATTCTTCTTCGATTTTGACAGCCGGAAAACCCTGATCGGAAACCCCGCCAATCAAGCTCTGCTGAACGGAGACGACGGACGCTTTATGCGTGCTCTAAAGCGTGTCTTGGGCACCCCCTTGATGCATCAGAAACGTCAAATCCTGAACCGGCGTCTGACATTCGTCGACATCATCGCGGATTTCTTGCGTGTGATCAAAACCCAAGCCGAGGCACAAGCGGGCCACAGGTTTACCCATGCCTTATCGGGCCGCCCGGTGGTGTTCCACGGCGCAAACGACCTGCGCGAATCCCAAGCCGAAACGGATTTGCGCACCTGCTACCGTGCTGCGGGGTTTGATGAGGTCTCGTTTCTTCTAGAACCCGAGGCGGCCGCGATTGCGGGCGGCGCACTCGACCAGCCTGGCCAAATTGGACTGATCGTCGATATCGGTGGCGGAACCTCGGACTTCTCAGTCTTTCGATCCGACGGCAAGACTGCCGCGATCTTAGCCACACACGGCGTGCGGATCGGCGGCACGGATTTTGACCGGGCCATTAGTATCGCGCAGGTCATGCCGCATCTAGGCAAAGGAAGCGCGCTGCGCAAGGCCCTCGGTCCCGGCACCACGTCTACGCCGCACGCGATCTTTAATGACCTCGCGACTTGGGAAATGATCCCGTTCCTGTACACCGCGCAGAACCGTCGTATGGTCGAAGACATGGCACGTATGGCGGTCGATCCCGTCAATTTGAACCGTCTCGCCAGCGTCTTGGAGCACCAGCTTGGCCATGAGGTCGCCTTTGCGGTCGAGAACGGAAAGATCGCGGCAAACGCACAGTCTGCGGACGCGGCTATCTCATTGCACGAAATTGAACGCGGCCTTTCGATCCCCTTGCCGCATTCGGACTTGACCGCCTTGCTTGCGCCTTTTGCAGCTACGCTTAGCGATGCCGCACAGCAAACACTGCGCGCGGCAAATCTGAATACGACCCAGATAGACCGGGTCATCTACGTGGGGGGATCAAGCCTGATGACGATGGTCTCGCACGCGATGAAGGCCCAGTTCCCAACCGCGGCGCATTCATTTTCCGACGTATTCACGGCTGTCACCGCCGGCTTGGCGCTTGCCTCAGCGGAGGTGTAACGCGCCAAAGGAATGAATTCCGTGTAGTTCTCACCTCATTGCCTGGTATTCTTCACTGTGTCTCTCAATAAGAGTTGAAAACACCCGGCATATCTGGGACTTCAGGGAAACCACCTACAATAGGTTGTGCCTGCCGAATGAAATTGCTGCCTTCTGCCCTGTTGACCACGGTTTTGCTGCTTGCCGGTTGTGGCATTGTTTATATCAGCCCCTCTGTGCAGCCCGGCCCGGTTGCAGGGGCGGATGTGGATGTTGTGCAAATCACCGCTGGCAACATCAACACGGCGAATGCATCAGCCTATCATCCGAAGGCGTTACCTGCAGCGTTCTATGCAAATGCCGGCACAGGATCAGCTGGCCGCGGGTTGGGCAGCTTACCACCTGCTGCAAATGATCCGCAGACGCGACCGCGCGCGCTTACCATGCGGCTGCCGCCGCAGGAGGACCGCCGTCCCTACCAAATTGGCATCGGCGATGTTATGCGGCTGACCACCCCCGAAGAGGGCGCGCAAACCTTCACGGTCCAAGATGATGGCGCGATCGCAATTCCTGGAATTGGCCGCGTTGCGGTGTCTGATCGCAGCTTGGCTGATGCTGAGGCGGCGCTTTTCCAGCGTTTTGTCGAAAATCAACGGGATCCGGGATTTGCACTAGATATAGCCGAGTTCAACGCACGACGCGTGTCTATCGGCGGAGCCGTCGCGCAACCTTCGGTGATCGCGCTGACGCTCAGCCCGCTGACGGTGGAACAAGCCTTGGCAAGTGTTGGCGGCGTTTCGGCAAATCCGGGTGATTTGGCCTCTGTCCGAATTTACAGGGCCGGACAGCTGTATCAGATCCCTGCCTCGCGCCTGTTCGGTGATCGTGCATTGCCACAAATTACCCTTGTAGCAGGCGATAGTGTGTTCGTGGATACAGCATTCAACCTGGATCAAGCTGAGGCCTATTTTGGCGAGCAAATCCGCTTGTCGGAGGCCCGACAATCGGCACGGGTGCAAGCCCTACGCGAACTAGAAGCCGAAGTTGGACTGCGCCGCGCAGCTCTGTCAGAAGCCCGCGACACCTTCCAGCAACGCCTCGAGCTGGGCGGTGTGGATCGTGACTATGTCTATCTCACCGGCGAAGTTGTGCGCCAATCTCGCTTCCCGCTTCCCTTTGGCGGTACGGCAAGCCTTGCTGATGCGCTCTATGCGGATGGTGGGTTTGAGACGGAAACCGGAAATCCAGGCCAAATCTACGTCTTGCGCGGCAACGCGTCAGGCAATCGTATCACGGCTTGGCAACTCGATGCCCGCAATGTCGCATCACTGGTATTGGCCACCCGCATGGAACTGCGCCCGAACGATATCATCTTCATCGCCGAGCAGCCTGTCACACGTTGGAACCGCGTCGTGCAACAAATCGTGCCATCGCTGATCAACACCACCGTCAACGCAGCCGGTCAGTAAGCCTCGACCGGAAGAACATCGACAGCTTGCGCAACACTCGACTGACCACTTGACCGCAGCACGCCCTTGATCGGCGACACATCAAAATAGTCGCGCCCATAGCCTACAGTTACATGGTCCGTATCGACGACGATACCGTTTGTCGGATCGTATTCCAGCCACCCCATGCGCACGCCGCACCACGCACTGACCCAAGCGTGCATCGCGTCCGAGCCCTCAAGCCGTGGTTGGCCTTCGGGCGGCTCGGTCCGCAAGAACCCACTCACATATCGCGCAGGGATCCCGAGGCTGCGTAGCCCTGCAATCATAATATGCGCAAAGTCTTGGCAAACACCGTGTCGGTACTGAAACGCCTCCTCCAATGACGTATCGACAGTCGTTGCCGACCCGTCAAAACGCATATCGCGATTCAGGGCGGCACCAAGTGACTGGACCGCGGCCCAGCTCGAGGATGTGCTCGCCGCCGCTTTGCGCGCGTATGTGTTGAGGTCAGTCGGCATCGTGATCCGTTCGGACACACCTAAAAAATGATGCGGTGCGTCTGGCGACAAATCACGCAGACCCGCAAGCTCGGACGAGAGCCCCATGAAGGTGGGAGATGTGTCTTGCGGGATCAGCAGCTCATGTCGTTTGACCCGCGCATTCATCTGAATTTCCATCTGAGAATGCGGCGCATCATGCAACAATAAGCTGCTAGGATTGCCGAAAAAGTCCTGCGCGTCCGACTGCTCTGACGGGTCAGGATCGCTTGTGAGGCTCCAAGAGATCACGTCCTGCCGACCGAGTAATGAAAGCGGCACCACGCGCACACGGTGGCGGCCAAAGCCTGCGACACCGGAATAAAAGTGGGTCATGCGTAGACGAATGTCATAGATCATTTCAGATAATCCGCGCCGATCTGATCGGCGAGGGCCCAAATCTGATTGCGCACATCAAGCATCGCGCTCGTGCTCAGATCCGCAGGCAAATCCTCGGATATTTGGCGCTGAAGTGCCATAATCATTATCTGACTGTTGGCCGTCGCATTTGACGGGGGCGGCAAGGTCGCGAGGTGCATTTGTGCACGCGTCACATGATAAAGAAGCGAGCGGTGGTTGCGCGGATCAAGCGCCAACAAGTTGCACACAGTCGCGGGACTGGGCCAGGAGGCGTAGCGTGCGCGGTGGGCCATTACACTGTCGCCCAGCTCGAGCGCTAGGTCGAGTGTGCCTTCGGACGCGTCCGACTTTACCACTTCTGACAGCACAGTCGCCATAGACACGGCGCGCTCAACCGACAGACCGATACTTAGGAACCGCCATGCGGTCGAGCGATACATATTCTCATGCACCAAGCCGGAAAAACCGCTGAGTTTGCGCAGCAACGGACCAATCTCATAGGGGATTTCATCTTGGGCAATCTGTGCATGAGACAGTGCGTTTGCTGTCCGCCGGATGTCCTTCAAGGCGAGCATCCCATCAACGGAAAACCGATCCCGCGTCCGCGCTGCACATGCGCTGGCCATCTCAAGCGGGACCTCGAAGGCGCTTGCAAGCGTGGCCGCATCGCTGGACGCGCTGTGCAGCAGGTTACGTTGGATCATCGCGGCCAACGGATGGCTCTCTTGCAAGCCCGTGTTGCGCAAGCTGAAATACGCACGGAAAGCACGCATCGCAGCCTCTGCACGTTCAATATTCCGGCCCAACCACATCAAATTATCGGCCGAGCGTGACGGCAAAGCAATGTGCTGGGGCCCCGCTGGCGCAGCGGCTGTCAGCAAGGTCGGCACGCTCAGCGGCGCTTCATCCTTACCATTCATCACCCAAACATCAGCAACAGATCCGCCCGATTGCATCCCAAGCACAGTGGCATCCCGGTTCGCACCGATGCGCGCATACCCACCGGGCATAACCTGCCAACCCTGATCCGTGCGCGCCACAAAAACCCGCAACGTCATCGCGCGTGGCACCAACCCACCATTGTGCCAAACAGGCGTCGTCGATAGCCGCACGATTTCCTGTCCGACAAGGGATGCGCCATGGATCTCGAGATGCGATTTTAGCGCTTGAGGATCGGCGGGCACATCCGGAGGCGGGGCATCCTCGTTAAAGGCTGTCCGCGCTGTAAAGGCCGATGCGAACCGAATCCGGTCGCCTTGTGCCAAGACCTGCGCACGTTCCTCGGGTTGCCCGCACCACCATGTCGCGACATTCGGCAATTGAAGCGGCGCACCGGTCAGCGCTTCGCTAAGCTGTGGCAGGAAGGCCATTAAGCTACGGCTTTCCAAAACACCCGCACCGGGCGTGTTGATCGTTGACAGATTTCCTCGACGAATGGCGTGGAGCATACCAGGCGTTCCCAGCGCGGACGCCTCGTTCAACTCTAGCGGGTCGCAAAATGCGGCATCCAACCTGCGCCATAGAACGCTGATGGGCTTCAACCCTTCGACTGTACGGACCTTCAAATGCCCGTCTGACATTGTCAGGTCCTCGCCCTCGATCAACAAAAAGCCGAGATACCGTGCGAGATAAGCGTGCTCGAAAAACCCATCGTTCATCTGGCCCGGGGTCAGTAGACCAATAGGTTCGGATTTGTCTTTACGCAGGTTTTGCAGGCGCTCGCGAAATTCCTGAAAGAACCCCGCCAAGCGACGCGTATTCGATTGTCCGTAAAAATTCGGAAACACGCGACTGGTTGCAACACGATTCTCAAGCGCAAAACCCGCCCCGGACGGCGCATCGGTCCGGTCCCCCAACACCCACCATTGCCCGGACGGGCCACGACCGACCTCAAAGGCGAGAAAGTTCAGGAACGCACCGGATGGCGGCTTCACCCCCACCATGGGCCGCAACCAGCCTGGGTTTTGCGCGATAACGCTAGCGGGCAAGTGCCCATCGCGAACGAGGTGCGCAGGTCCATAAAGATCCGCGACAATCTGTTCGAGCAACTCAGCCCTTTGGACGAGGCCCGACGCAATCGCATCCCAGTCCTGTCCTCGCAGCAGCACCGGGATCGGACTAAGCGGCCAGTCGCGTTCGTCCGCACTATCGGCCCCGTATTTGCGGTAAAACACACCAGCATCGCGCAGATACTGGTTTCCACGCCGAAACCGGTCCGCCACGCCATCAGGCGACAGACCAGCCAAATGATGGATGAAATCAGACCAAACAGGACGCAAAGCGCCTGAATTATCCTTAAGCTCGTCGGCGACACCGAGTTCGGTTTGGTAGCCTCGCAACACATGCTCAATCGGGTCTGACCCAGCCTGAGACTGCGTTTGATAAGAGGCTGCCTTGGTGTCAGACATGCACACCGCGTCGCAGATCCAGCGTCATCGGCGCTTCTGGATGTGGATGTTCGTCCGCAGGTTTGTATGCGCCGGGCGTGTGGCCATGCGCTTCGAACCGGGCCAGGCGACGTGCCTCTGCTTCATTGCCGTTGACCGGGAAGGTGTCGTAGCTGCGTCCGCCGGGATGGGCGACATGATAGCGGCACCCGCCCAATGCGCGGCCCGTCCAATTGTCATAAATATCGAACGTTAGCGGCGCATCGACCGGCAAATTCGGGTGCAACGATTCCGATGGCTGCCACGCTTTGAACCGCACGCCTGCCACGGATTGACCCGTGGTGCCCGTTGTCTGCAATGGGACACGGCGTCCGTTTGCGGCCACGGTATAGCGCGACGGATCCGCCGATTTCAGCTTCACCTGCAACCGTTCAACTGAGCTGTCCGTGTAGCGCACCGTTCCCCCAATTGCGCCCGTCTCGCCCAGCACATGCCAGGGCTCCAACGCTTGGCGCAGTTCCAGCGTTGCCCCTTCATAGGTGACCTCGCCGCAGAATGGAAAGCGGAACTCGGACTGCGCGGTGAACCATGCGGGATCAACCTCAAATCCATGCGCGCTCAGATCGCGACAAACCTCAAGGAAGTCCTCCCACAGAAAATGCGGCAGCATAAACCGATCATGGAGCTGACGTCCCCAGCGGGTCAGATCGCCCTTGATCGGGTCCTCCCAGAAGCGTGCAATCATCGCGCGGATCAGCACCTGCTGCGCAAGGCTCATACGCGGATTTGGCGGCATCTCGAACCCGCGAAACTCGACCAGACCAAGGCGGCCGGTTGGTCCATCGGGAGAATAGAGCTTGTCGATACAAATCTCGGTTCGGTGGGTATTTCCCGTCACATCAATCAGCGCATTGCGCAGCAACCGATCCACAAGCCATGGCGCGGGCGTCGGTCCTTCGCCGGGCATCGGAATTTGGCTGAGACCAATTTCCAACTCGTACAAACTGTCTAGCCGCGCCTCATCAATCCGAGGGGCTTGCGAGGTTGGCCCAACGAACACGCCAGAGAACAGATAGGACAGGCTCGGATGGCGGTTCCAGTGCAGGATCAAACTGCGCAACAGATCCGGGCGACGCAGGAACGGGCTATCCAGCGCGCTCGCACCACCAACCACAACATGGTTACCGCCACCTGTGCCGGTATGCCGACCGTCGATCATGAACTTGTCCGCACCAAGACGACATTGCCGCGCCTCGTCATAGACCGCTTCGGTGATGGCTTTGGTGTCTTCCCAATTGCGCGCGGGGTGAATGTTGACCTCCAACACACCGGGGTCAGGCGCAATACGGATCACGTTGAGACGATCATCGCTGGGCGGAGTATAGCCTTCGATGTGGATCGGACAGCCAACCTTCTTGGCGGCACCCTCAATCGCAGCAACCAATTCCAGGTAATCCTCGGCCCGCTCCACCGGGGGCAGAAACACGCAGAGTTTTCCGTCGCGCGGCTCGACGCTGATCGCCGTGCGCACCGGACCGGGCGGCGTGAGGACCTGCCCATCGGCCTGCTGAGACGGCCGGGTTGCGGTTGGCACGATCTGAGGCGGAATTTCGCGCCGATCTGGCTTGGCGAGCGTATCAGGGTCCGGCAGCGCATCGCCAAGCAACGAAGGATCTGTTGGATAGGTATAGGGGTAGCTGACTTTCGCGACAAAAGGCAGCGAATCCAACGGCAAACGATACCCAACGGCGCTGTCGCCTGGCACGAGAAACAGCTGCTTGCGCCGCAGTTTCCAACGCTCGGACCGCCATTTATAGGGGCGGTATGTGTCATCCGCCTGCCACCGCTGCACCGGAAGCGCGTAGCCCGCAGGCGTTGTCAGCCCCCGATCAAAGACGCGTGCAATGCGGTGGCGGGCTTCCGCATCGGAAAGCTCTGAATTCTGGGGGCGTCACGTTGTTGGGCAAATTGGCCTCACGCAGAAGCCATTCGCCAGGATCTTCATAGGCAGCGATAACGTTTTTGCGTGGCACATCAAGGCGATCTGCAATGTCCTTCAAGAGCGCCTTGGCATCTTTATGGGATACCTTTTCAGCGCTCTCTTCGGGTGCGATTAGGTCAGCTTCGTTCCAAATCGGCTTACCGTCACCGCGCCAGTACAGCGAAAACGTCCAGCGAGGTAAGGTCTCGCCGGGATACCATTTTCCCTGCCCGTAATGCAGCATCCCGCCCGGTGCGAAGCGGTCCCGAAGGCGGCGGATCAAGGCGTCGGCCTTAGCGCGCTTGGTCGGGCCCACGGCATCAGTGTTCCACTCTGGGCTTTCAAAGTCGTCAATCGACACGAAAGTCGGCTCGCCCCCCATCGTCAAACGCACATCACCTGCTTCAAGATGGGCATCAACCTGCTTGCCAAGCGCATCAAGCGCCGCCCAGGCGTCGTCCGAAAATGGCTTGGTGATCCGCGGATGCTCAGCCGTGCGGTGGACCTGCATGTCGAAGTCAAACTCGACCTTCGCTTCACTCGCTAGACCCGAAATTGGGGCGGCACTGCGATAATGTGGCGTCGCGGCAAGGGGGATGTGGCTTTCCCCAGTCAACAAGCCACTGGTCGGATCAAGCCCAATCCAACCAGCGCCAGGCAAATAGACCTCCGCCCAAGCATGAAGATCGGTAAAATCATGCTCGGTCCCCGATGGTCCATCCAGTGCTTTGAGGTCGGGTTTAAGCTGGATGAGATACCCCGAAACAAATCGTGCTGCTAAACCGAGTTTGCGCAGAATTTGAATCAAAAGCCAGCTTGTGTCCCTGCAAGAACCGCTCCGCTTGGTCAAAGTTTCTTCTGCAGTCTGAACACCAGGCTCCATTCGGATGACATAATTGATGTCGTTCGCCAGTTTCGCGTTCAAGCCGACGAGGAAATCAACGGTTCGATCAGCAGACGTTGGAATATCCGCGACATATTCGGCAAGCGCCGGACCCATAGTTTCGCTCTTGCGATACATTTTGAGATCAGGCCGCAGGTCATCAGCGTAGCGAAACGGCCAGCTTTCCGCCGCCTCTTCGACGAAGAAATCAAACGGGTTATAGACGCTCATATCCGCAACAAGATCGACTTCAATCTTGAGTTCGCGCACAGGTTCGGGAAACACAAAGCGCGCAAGCCAGTTGCCGTACGGATCTTGTTGGTGGTTCACAAAATGCGGCTCAGGTGAAACCTTCAAACTATGAGAAATCACGCGTGTGCGGGAATGTGCAGCGGGTCTTAATCGGATAACCTGCGGCCCCAATGTCACCGGGCGGTCATAACGGTAATGCGTAAGATGAGAGATGCTGGCCGTGATCGACATAAATGAAGTGCCCTTTGTGGTCGCGGATACTCCTCCCCCTACGTTATCCACAGGGCCGATAATAGGGCGGGACTGGAACCAAAGCGTGTCCAAATGCGCAACAGAGCCATTTTTGATACCGTTTACAGCACAATGCTGAACGTCACGCTCCTAGGCTTTTGCTTCGTAGTATCCGTAACCATGCGCGCCATAAGTGCCTGAAAGCCCGTACTTCTTCATCCCTTTGCCATCTATCTGGCTTAGGATCAGACCATCGACAACCAAACCCGCACTACCCAATTGCGATAGTCCTTCGTGCACCTGTGCGGCACCGGTGCGGTCCCATTTGACGACATACAGTATTGCATCCGCATATCGTCCAATTACGCGCGCGTCTGGGACAGCCAGCACTGGAGGGGTATCAATCACCACATGATCATAGGTCTCGCGCAACATGTCGATCAAGTCGCCAAAGCGCGAAGACTCAAAAACATCAGCTGCATTAATTGGGGACGGTTCTCCAACGAGGACGTCAATACCCAAGCCTGGGTCATTATGAACAAGTTCTTCAAACGGCGTATGCGCTGTCAGGGCCGTCAAAACACCGGCACGATTCTTTACCTCGAAATAACTGTCAAAAACGCGCCGCCGCACATCACCCTCGACGAGCAACACACGACGGCCAAGAGCCGCAAGGTTGCTGGCAAGCGCAATTGACTGCGTCGTCTTTCCTTCAGCCGGCACCGAAGATGTCAAAACGATCACCCTTGGCGGGTTGTTAAGCTTTGTAGCCAAAAGTGACGTTCGCATGTTTCTAATCGATTCTCCGAACGCCGAAGAATCCTTACGTCGAAGCAGCTTAACCAATGCCTTGCGGCTGCTGCGGCGTGCACGAGGAATCTGACCCAGAACACTCACGCCGGTTTCAATCTCTAACTGCAGCCCACTCCGATAGCCGTCTTGCCTTGCCTCTCTCGCCAACACCCAAAACGCCCCGAGAAAACCTCCCAAGACTATGCTCAGCAGAATGATCAAACCATGTCGCGGCGACGCACTTTCACTTGGAGCGACCGCCTGAGAAAGCACCCGGCTATCTGGGCGCTGGATACCCTCCTGAACACTTGTTTCTTTGTATCGGTTCAAAAAGTATGCGTATTGCGCGCGCGTCGCTTCAGCTTCCCGCTCCAACTGCTCCAATTCGATAAGATCTTGTGATTGCTGAGAAATTTGTCTTTCCAGTCGAAGTTGCCCCTCTTCTAAGGAAGCAAGCTGACGCTGTGCACGCGATTGCACCGGTGCATTTGAATCAGGGCCACTACGAGCTTGTGCAATACGGTGGCGTTGTGCCTTGAGTTGCCTTTGCAGGTCGAGAAGCGCCTCAGCGCTCACCAAGTCCGTCTGGCCAACAAAGTCTTTCACTGCCGTTTCTGCGGCCTCAAGCTCAGCCTGTAGGTCA
Source organism: Dinoroseobacter sp. (assembly GCA_965279125.1). Classification (GTDB taxonomy): domain Bacteria; phylum Pseudomonadota; class Alphaproteobacteria; order Rhodobacterales; family Rhodobacteraceae; genus Dinoroseobacter. The sequence continues at coordinate 146,135 of CBDIHL010000041.1, read as the reverse complement.
ACCAACCTCGCGCCGAGCCAGTCAGTTGCTTGTCGGGTTGCTTCAAGCTTAACTTTCTGCTGATCTTGAATGTATATTTCTGCCAGTGCGTCCGAAATTCTAGCAGACAAATGCGGACTTGTCGTTTCAACCGTGATTTTGAAGACTAAACTTTGCGCAACATTTTGTATGCTTAACCTATCAGACAGCGCCTCAACGGCTGATTGATGTTCGTCCGGCGATATAGGCGTAATTTGCGTACCTTTTTGTAGAACTGGGAACCAGTCGTGCCATGATTGCGGAATGACTGGTGCACGTAAAGTTTTGTTAAAATCCGGATATGACTCTAATGAAAGCGCCTCAACAACACGGCTTAGTAGCGCGTGCGAGCGTAGAATCTGAACTTGCGTATTCACATCTGTCGTATCGCCAGACAGGCCCGATAGAACACCCTCTATATCAAGAACTTGTGCAGATCGCGTTTCGAGTACGATAGATGTCGTCGCTACATAGGTGGGAATTGCAACACGGAAGGCAAAATAAATACCTAAGGCAGCAATTACCGCAATACAAAACAAGATGCGCAGTTTTCCCCGCCAAAGTACAGCAAGTAAAGCGCTCAAGTCTAACCGAGCGTCAACCTCAAATCCACTATCATAGGAGGCTCCAGCTGGTCTACGAGGTGCGGACGGCGGGACGGCGAGGGCTAATTTTGCAGACAAGCGAGCGCTCCATTCTTAGAAGTGGCAGTGTCACTGTCGCGCTGAACAGTTAAGAAATCATGAGTCGTTGCTTGAGAGAAAATTCATTTTTTCTTTACGCTAGATAGGTTTAATAGAGTAAACCTTATCTCATAAAGTTAAAGTAAATGACCAAACTTCAAGACCCTTGCATACCAATACTAGAGAGAAATAAGCCAATTATCATTTATATCGGAGGACTTGGCCGTAGTGGGTCAACACTGCTAGCCGAGATACTGGCCACCATACCTGGGTTTGTGTCCGTAGGAGAACTGCCAACACTCTGGCGGCATGGCTGGCAAGACGATTGGCAATCTTCTGACGGGTATAAGTTTTCGACATCTCCAGTATGGCAATCCCTTGTTGCCCGGTTGTATGAAGATGATGATGATTTTGATCCTAAAAAGTGCCTAGAATTATGCGAACGCGTCTCAACCAGACGTCACTTGCTTGCTTTCGGTACACGAAGTTATCGTAAAAATATCCAGAAAGATTTAAACACATATATTGCCCACTTTGAAAAAGTATATCATATCCTGGCAATCCAAGCAGATGCACGCGTTATTATAGATTCAGGAAAATCTCCATTTCATGCTGCGCTTATGTCTGAAAGTTCAGAGGTTGACTTTCGAACAGTTCATTTGATCCGCGATCCTCGCGCTGTCGCTTTCTCCAGAATGCGTAGAAAAATTAACAAAAATACAACAACAGGCATATCTAGTTTAATGGTGCGCCAAAGCTCAACACGCATTGCATTACGTTGGAGTTGGCAAAATTTCCTAATGAGCAGGCTACAATGTAAGACTCTTAAGGGAGTGCAGTCGAGTTACGAAACGCTAGCAGAATCTCCTGAAGTAGAAATTCGCCGTATCTTAACCGAACTAAACCTATCTTGCAATCATACAGCACTAGATAGTTTAAGCGCTGGGGCTTTTACCAAGCAACCAGGCATTGCATTCTCCGGAAACTCTTCTCGTTTCGACTTTGAGCAAAACGCAATAAGAATAGACGATATCTGGAAGAAAGAACTGCCTTGGCTATCTTACTGTATTGTTTCAGTACTTACGTATCCCGCTCGGTACATTCTTGCAACATATAACTACTCAAAACTCAACGCATCAACTAAGGCCCGAGAGAACAACTCTCTGCGATCAATGGCATCATTTGCAAGTTCAGTACGCAATATCTTTGGGTGATTCATCCACATCGCCTTCGCCAATGCAATCTCGTCATCTACACTGAAGTAACGCGCACGAGGACCTGCTTGTTCATAATGAACATCAATATTTGACAAGATCATTGGTATTCCAAAAAGGATTGCTTCTTCTACGATGGAAGATCGGCCTTCAAACCGTGAGGGATTAATAAGACAGCTGCTTGCTTGAAGCAAGGCAAGATAATCATAGCGTGAGACTCTTCCCAGATGAACCAACTGGCCGCTAGCTTCTAAACCCGAAATTCGCTCTTGCAATTCCATCTCTCTAGAGTTCTTACTTGCTGGAAATGCGCCTGTCATAACAATACATCCCTGCCAATTTTCTGTGCGGAGCACTTCTAGAGCGAGTAGTAAGAGGTTGTGGTTCTTATGCCTCCAAAATTGACTAGGAAGAAAAAAGAATCCAACTTCCAATTTATAATTTTGTAAAACTTTATGAACCTCTACATCGGAAAGCGGCTTGATCCAAGGTGTAAATGGAACAATATGCACTTTACCGATAAACTTTCGAGAGTAATAATTAGTGAACATCTTCTTTGCATCCTGACTGGATAGAATTATTCTATCGCTTGAACACATACAAAGCCTGTAAGATATTTCTCGTAGAATCCGCTTATGTAACGAAAAAAAATTGGGTAACGCTCGGTGTTGGAAGTCAGGCAACCAAGACACAACTTTCTGATCCGGAAGCTCCCCTAGATAGAGCGTCGGGGAAAATATCACGTCTAAGCCCAACGCGCGTAACTTCATGGATACGTTAGGGATTTTCCGTAAGATGAGTAATTGTAATAAACCTAGTGGCTTACGCAATTCCCTTAACTCAGGACAAGCCACCAACTCGAAGCTGTAGCGTTTTGTGAGCTCCAAAAATGCAGTCGGTGCCTTTTTGGTTGCGTACAGAACGCTGATCTTTGGCGCGTTCTTCTGGTACTGCTGGCTTTCAAGAAAACTGGATACAAGATTGAAAAGATATGTTTGGCCTCCCATCCAAGTGGTATCTAAGGGAAGGATGAACCCGACATGTGTCATACTGGACTTCCTTTCGGCACCATGCTGCGGTGTTTCTTAGTTCTGCGGGAAAGGTGCGCGGCGACACCAAGCCGAGCTCGTCTAGCCTTTGCGTTGCGCCAACAAGTGACTTAGGGTCACCAACCCGTTGTTCATGGGAGAAGCATAGCTTTGGAAGCCGTCTTTGCTGACCCAGAAAAGCTGCACAGAAATCCCGTACGGCTGTTTCGACACTTATGCCGCGTCCCGATGAAATGTTGACGGCACGCATCGGGGTATTAAAAGCCTGTGCCGATTCAACAAGTTCGATCAAAACCTTGGCGACATCATTTACATAACACCAGTCGCGCACTTCCTCGCCAGTGCCCATAAGGCGAACGAACTCGACGTTTTCTGACAGCTTCTCAGCGACATCCCAAAAGAGCTGCTTGCGCAAACCTGGTCCGTAGGCTGAAAAAATCCGCGCTGGCAGAACTCTAAGGCCGCTGGTTTGTGTTTCACATTCGCCAAGATCCTCGACGATCTTTTTATGCCATCCGTAAGGCGAGGTGGGGGCACACTGGCTATCCTCAGGAATCGCGCCTTCACACCCAGCCCCGTATACGGCGGCGGAAGACGCGAGAACCACACGTGCTTGCGGGGCGTGCCGGCCTAGCCAATGGAATAAGCAGGCGGAACCGTCAACTGTTCTTTGGAAATCTTCTCCCGGCCCTTCAAAGGAACGTCCAACTGAGGAGCTTGCTGCAAGATGGATAACACGTGTAGGCGCACCTGCAAGAGATGCAAGCTGATCGAGCTTGTCGGAAGACATGGTGCCAGGCATTCCAACATCCAATGCGGTTTTGAGCGATCCATCTAGAGTGCCTAGACCGCGACCAATTCCCGAAATATGCAAATGGCTTGAACGCCTGCGCGCTTCAGCAAGGACAGCGCGGCCAATGAACCCAGCGACCCCCGTAATCCAAAGGCGTTCTCTCTCGCATGTCGCCCTTACTGCGCGTGGCATTGCGTTACCCAAGTTGAATTAGGCTCATATCCAAGTGAGATTAATGCATTATCACGATAGCGGTAGCGGTAGCGGTAGAAAACTTCGTAGACTTCCCGCAAGAGAAAAGCTCTCCAACCCGCGGCAATCTCTTTCCTCAAAAAGGTGCCCGATCTCATGTCTCTAGAGGCAAATTCTCTCGTTTTCATCGAAGTGGCATAACGATCTATAATAACTCGAAAGCACTGTTCATTTAACCTCGGCAAACCATCACGCATATTGCTTGATTGACCTGCAGCATGTATTTTAAGAAATTTTATGAGACAACGCGGGCCTAGATCATTACAAAAATAAGAATTGTAATAAGCTGATATCAAAATATCACGCCCATCTCGCAAGATCAGAATAAGCCAACGCCCAGTTACGCTGCCTGATAGGCTGTGTTTGTGGACCACACAATGTCTTTCTGGTGAAATCCAGACACGTGAAAGGTGGAATTTACAACGCATACTCAGAATTTGACCCAACCGAGTACCATCCGATTTGGGAGCCTGCGTCAAGACAACTGAGTCAGTGTAGGATCGCAATATAGCATCTACTCTATGCTGAAGAAGACTACCGGGTTTTGGCAACAACATCTCAGCGCCCTCGTTGGCTACGGTATTTGTATGTCAGCCAAAATCGTGGGCGGCGCGCCCCTGGTACCCGACCACTGCGCTCAAGCATGGCGAGTGGTAAGGCGAGAAGCGTTGCCAAGAGTAAAACTTTGACCGTGTGCTCTGAACCATACCAGAGCATTCGGAAACAAACCGTAAACAAAACAAGCGCAATCAGCGTACTGAAATAGCCTCGCCCTGTCAGAACAAACACACCTAACGCCTGAACTGCGCGGTTCACCACCCAAACTAACCCGAGCAATGCGGCAACGACACCAAATCCAAGAAAGTTCAAGAACGGTTCGAATAAGAAGTACTCACCCCCAATCAAATGCGTTTGTGTCGCAAGCAGATCGTAAGCTCTGTCTGGGCGAGCTAGACCCAACGCTTGCGGAGGAAGACGTTCTAGGAGGTTCAAATAGGTTTGGCCGACCTGGATCGGGACCGAACCATCCTTCACAGCATTAAGACCAAACACGTAGGTATTGAATACGTTCTCCACCCCGCCTGGCCAGCTGACGAAGTCCCTGGACAGATAGGCGAGTGTCCCGATCAAAGTCCGAAAGTAGCCCACAAATGTAAGGACCGCGATAACTCCAAATACGACGGCCAACCGGAGCAAACCATGCAACCTGTCCGCAAAGATTAAATATACCAATAACAGCAGTCCAACGACTTCAATTCGACTGGCTGCAAAGATCTGCCAGCATACCACCAAAACCGTCACAATCGTAAACCCAAACATGCATGCCCTGCGTGTTCCCAAGCCGAGGCCAGGCGCACTTTGAACACTGATTAACGCTATCGTGCTAATCGCAGAAAACACCATGACCAGCCCAGACGCGGCATTCAGTGTGTCTTCCCGCGCCCCTTTCAAGTCGCGGTAACTGACCTGCCCGATTTGTAAGGCTGCAACAGGTGCATCAATGAAGTTTGCGACAAGAAAGAGCATGGAAGCGCCCAAGAAAAAGACCAACGCAGTGCCACCCCTCAGAGCAAGGTTTCTTCGCAACAGAACCACCCTTTCAGGTAAAGATATCGGTCGCACTGACAGGCCAAGCGCTAGAAAAAGCGTTGCTGAAGCCCCGATCAGCGTCGGCACGGTGATCGCTTCGATAGATTGGTGCGCACGCGAGCCTGTCGCAAATGCGGGAAAACCCAAGACGTCGAGGGTGAAAAGGGGCACCAGAATTGGATATGCCGCGATAACGACAATCCAAGTCGCTGGGCTAAGATCGCTTGCCCCGCGCACGGCTAAGACCAGCGCCGCCAATAGGATCATGACCCAACACGCGTATCTTGCCTCTGGAGGGATGGGCGCGCCTGCCATCCAAAAGAGTGAGAGCAAAATAATGAATGCTAAGATCACTGCTGAGCCGCTGAGACGCCAGAGGCTCATACCGAAGTCGAACGCTTTAGGGGAATGGGTGGGCGCAACCCGCATCAGGCACATACTTCGCCCAGAAGCCGCACAAGAGCCTTGTTGTACCAAGGCATATAAGTGCACCACCTGTCGTCATTCTTAATGAGTGTTTTGCTGACCGACAGCCTGTTTGGGTTGCCAGAGAAAGCGATCCCAGGTTGGCGCGTGAATTGTGCGGTGGAAAGAGTGTCAAGATCCGCTTCAGAAACGGGCAGATCAAGAGCCTGGGTGACGGCACGCAACGCATAAGTCGGGTCATTGCAAAACGCCTCATACGACAGCGTCGCAAAGCGACCCGCTTGCGCAAGCTGCTCGACCTCTCTCCGACGCCGCCGCCAACGCAACACCGTCAGTGCCACAGAGAACTTTTGCATCTGCGCCGCCTGCCCCAACGGGCCAATCGTATCCTTCACTCGGCAGCGCGCGAACGCCACCGCGCAAGGATCACGAACCAAATGCAAAACGCGGAAATCAACCTCTGGCGAGGATTGCATGATTGCAGCGTGGAAGGGCACTTTGCCAGTGTCCACGATCACTGTTGCACCTGATATTTTTGCAAGTGTTCGGTAGACCACCTCAAACTCCGCACGATATGCCATAGTAGCGCTTGGCTGCGCATGAAGTCCCAACCTCAGGATATTTCTGCGATTATGGCGTATGCGTTCGAGACGCTGCGCACGCTTCACAAGACTGACATTCGGCTCAGCCTGCTCGACAGCCGCAACAACGCTCTGCCAAATGGGATGATCGCGAAATAGCGGTCCGTCCCCGCAGCGCCAATTTTCAACCGCACCCCGGCCCCAGATATGGTGTAGCTCGCCAACAGCGGTGTAGCCTTGGAATGTATCGAGCACATCTCCCAGAAGGGTCGATCCGCTTCGCCCCATACCGGCAATGAAAAGGACAATAGGACGCCCCATCACAAGGGCCCATCTACAAAGCTAGAGGTCGACCTCGATAACGCCACCCGCTTCCGCTGCCCTCGATTGGCAGAGGATGACAGATGTCTCTCGCTGGGCTTTCGACAGCACAAAATCGCGGTGCTCCACCTCTCCGGCGACCAGACCGCATTTGCAGACCCCACAAATACCATCGGCGCATTTCACATCGACGGAAACACCATGCTCCGCCAGCACATCTGTCGCGGCTTTGTCCGCCGGCACATGCAACTCGCGGCCATCTTTCAGGCGAAGAGTGAAGGGGTGATTAACGTAATCAGGAATTTCTGGGACAGAGAAGTATTCGAGATGCCTTGCAGCGTCTGGAAAGCCCTGACGCTCGGCCGCCTCGATGACGCTGCTCATGTAGCGATCGGGTCCGCAGGTATAGACGTGATGCCCGTCCGCGTAGCCCGAAAGGACCTGATCGAGGTCGGCGCGGGTGTCTTCATCCGAAACGTGAAGATGCAATTTGTCGGCCCACGGCATCGCAGCGAGGTCGCTCAAGAAACCTGCATTATACCTATTTCTTACAGAATAATGGATTGCAAAGTTTGCGTTTCGTTGGTGCAAACTATGCGCCATCGCGATCATCGGCGTGATGCCGATCCCACCGCCCATCAGGAAGCTCATCTTCGCATCTTCGACCAACGGAAAATGGTTGATCGGCTTGGACACAAAAATTCTGCGACCTTCGTTAAAAATTCTATGCATTAATCTGGAGCCACCACGCCCGGCATCCTCGCGTAGCACGCCGATTTGGTATTTTGAGCGATCAGCAGGATTTCCGGACATGGAATACTGACGCAGGAATTCGGGGGCGACCACGATATCCAGATGCGCCCCGGCACTCCATTCCGGCAGATCGTTGCCATCGGGACGGCGGAATTCGTACTTCGTCACATCCCCGGTCATCGCCTCGGCTTTTGTAATCACAACCTGAATCACTGGGCTTTCGACGTCGCTTGTGTAGCGGTGCAAATGCCCGTCTTCGCCCTTCGCCAACCGATCCTTATACTCATCAGCGGTGATCATCGCTTGATACGCCTCGATCCCGGCCTCGCGGTCCATCGCGAACGGATAAGGGTAGGGGTGGGGTGCAATCGGCGCAGGATAGACCGCCAAAGTCTGATCTTCGTATTTCAGGTCGAGGTCTTTCGACAGATCGCGTGCATTCACCGGATGGCGCGTCGGCGCGTAACCGCCATCCTCCTGCACCTCCAGATCCCACCACCACTTCTTGATCGGGTTCAGCCCGCCATTGCCGACCACATCGTCGAGCTTTGCGAGCACGGGCGCGGCACTCGGCATATTCATCGCCGCCCATCGAAACGGCTTTTCAGCAAACAGCCCTTCTAGGTTCCACGGACAGGTCTTCATACACCGCCCGCACATCGCACCACCGAGCGTGCCGATCCGGTAAGTCGCGCATTTCTGGCTGTCGCTTTTCCAGATCTCATAGCCGTTGAACATTAGCTTCGGACCAGCCGTGATTGCACCCGAGGGGCATTCGCGCGCACATTTGTTGCAGCTGTCGCAGAACTTCTGCATCCCAAAATCAATGGGCTTGTCGTGGGCGAGCTGCATGTCGGTGGTCACAACGCCGGATTTCAGGCGCGGGCCGAGGAAGGGGTTCAGGATGACCTCGCCAATGCGACTGACCTCGCCGAGGCCTGACAGCAGCAGAAGCGGCGGTTGCAGCACCTCGCCGTCAAGCACGGTATGCGCCTTGGCAGAGTACCCTAGATTGCGGATTTGCTGTGCGATGACCCCACCGAGCAGTGAGAACCGCAGATAGGCGCGCATGGATTGCGCGACGCTGATCCAGTCGTCGCCTGAGGCACCCTCCATCGTCTCGTAGCCTTGGTCGATGATCATGCTGATGGCAGTGTCATGAGGCGGGGTCAGCACATCGCCACGCGCATCGTGGCTGTACCACGTCCAGTCGGGGCAGCGCGAAATACCGACGGCATCGACGCCCAGAAAATAGCTCGCCGCCTTGATGGCATCGGCGTGGCTTTGCGGCGCACTGGGCACCGGATCGCGCATCGGCTTGCCATCTTGCAGCAACACGAACGCGCCGAGCATCCGGCGTTGTGCGGCGCTAGGTGCTGCTTTGCGCACGTAGTACCCGCCCTTTGCGCCATCTTGGACGGCCTTGCCCATATCGCCAAACTGCGCGCGCGCGAACATATCGGCGCGTTTGGGCACGCGGGCGACATTCGGTTCGTCAATATAGGTCGTCGGTTCGTCCACGCGCTTGAGCGTCTCGAACGGATGCGGCCCATCGCGGAAATCGCGCTTGGCAAACGGGTCTCCATTCAGCGCGGATTTGGCAAAGCCAGCGCCGACCCACCATGCGGGGCCTTTGGTCTTGAACCAGGGCTGCTCGGACAGCGGCACCAAGGGCGCGTCAATCGCGATGTCCATCGAGGTTGTCAGCACCGCAACGCCGAAGCGTGTGCCCAGATAGGGGTTCACAAGTTGGCCGCCCTCATTGCTTGCCAGCCCGCTCGCCACCGTCAATTGGTTCAGATCAACGTCCGAGCTGGTCGCCGTATGCGCTTTGGCGTCCCAGCCAAGCAGGCGGATGTAGTTGGCCAGAACCACAGCGGTTTCCGAGGCGCGCAAGCAAGCGCGGTGCTCTTGCGCATCCGCCAGCCAGTCGCAGCCAACCTCGCCGTCTTTGGGATCGCGCGGCATCTCGTAAAGGAACACAATCGCATGGGTATGCCCAACGATGGTGCTTGGGGGGGCGGCCATCGACTCCTTCAAGTCGGCCATGATCATGTCGATCCCCGCGGCAAGGGTCTTGGTCTGGCGGGTGCGCAGGGCCTCGGACAGGCGGTCGATATCGGGGTTGCGGTAGGGCTGCGCCAGCATCGCGCTGTCCGGCAATTTGCAGACCGCCACCATGGAGGCATCGCTGAAATAGCCAAAGCCCTTCAGGTGATTGGCGCGCTCAGCCGGGTCGTCCGGAATGGTCGATCGCGTCTTGTTCACCAGCCCGTCACGGATCGCATCCATCATCGCTTGGTATTCGCCCATCGCGTTGACGATGTTCTCAGGCGTGTCGGGCCTGCGGAATTCAAGCGGTTTGGTCGCGGGAACTTGGCCCAGATCAGGCATCGCACCCCGCGACAAGCGCTCTAGCGGATAAGGACCAAGGTGAACTGGACGCTTGGCGTCGGAGAAAAAGCGCATACCCATCAGTAGGGCAGTCCGACATAGTTCTCGGCCATCGCGGTTTGAGCCACCTTTGAGCGCTCCAGATAAGCTAGCTCGGCCTCCTGCATCTTTTGGTCAAACGCGGTTTGCGACGGGAAGCGGTGCAATGTCGAGGTCATCCACCATGAAAAGCGGGAAGCTTTCCAGACCCTTGCAAGTGCCTTTTCGGAATATCGTTCCATACCTTCTCCATCACTGGCCGTGTAATGCGCGATCAGCGCTTCAGAAAGATAATGCACGTCGCTTGCGGCCAGGTTCAGCCCTTTTGCGCCAGTGGGTGGAACAATATGCGCGGCATCGCCCACAAGAAACAGCCGCCCCCACCGCATCGGTTCAGCAATAAAACTGCGCAATGGTGCGATGGACTTTTCGATGCTCGGACCGGTAATCAGTTGCTCGCCGATCTCAGGTGGCAGGCGATGGCGCAGTTCGTCCCAGAAGCGGTCATCACTCCAAGCGCTGATCGGATCGTCAACAGGGCATTGCACATAGTATCGCGACAAGCTCTCGTTGCGCATCGAACATAAAGCGAAGCCGCGTGCGTTGTTTGCATAAGTCACCTCGTCGTTCACGGGCGGGGTTTCGGACAACACACCAAGCCAACCGAAGGGGTAGACCTTCTCAAACTCATTGCGCACCGCATCGGGAATCGTAGGTCGACTGACACCATGGAAACCATCGCATCCCGCGATCCAGTCGCAGTCTATGCGATGCTCGGCACCGTCCTTGTGGTAGGTGACGTAAGGCGCGTCGCTGTCTGGGTCGTGTATCTGCGTCCCTTCAACCTCGTCGATAATCACGCCATCAAGGGAGTCGCGCGCATCATAAAGGTCTTTTGTGACTTCGGTTTGCCCATACACACGGACAGTCTTGCCGGTGAGATTGCCGAATTCCACGCGAAATTGGCGCCCTGCAGCGGCCAGCAGCGTTCCGGTATGCACATAGCCTTCGGCATCCATCCGCGCCCCAACGCCTGCACGGCGTAGCAAATCGCAGGTCCCGCTTTCCAGCACGCCCGCCCGGATTCGCGACAGCACGTAGTCGCGCGATTGACGCTCCAGCACGACTGTGTCGATGCCTTGAAGGTGAAGCAGCTGGCTCAACAGCAGGCCTGAGGGGCCGCCGCCGATGATGCAAACTTGAGTGCGCATGGTAATGTGTCTCCCTTGGTAGACGATATTGCGCATAGATGCTGCTTTTCTGCGCGCATTGCCGTCAAAAACTGGTACATATCGCGCATGAATAAACCTTTTCCGCAGATTCCCGTCTTTGATCTTTACGGCGAGGTCGGTGGTTTGCCCGATCTGCTGCATGTCGAGCGGATAGAGGATCGCGCCGCCCCCCTCGACTGGACGATCCGCGTGCATCGGCATCCGGCTCTGGTTCAGGTGCTCTGGATTAGGGCTGGGGGCGGGGTCGCGCATATCGACGGGACGGCGCGGCGGTTCGGGGGGGATACGTGTATTTTCATCTCGCGCCTTTGCACACACGGGTTCTTGTTTGACGAAGGGTGCGATGGGATCGTGCTGACGCTGCCTGTCGCCACGTTAATGGCTGCGTTGCCCGACGGAGTTCCTGCCAAGCTGTCTGCACCTTGGGTTTTGCCGTCCGGCCTGCGATTTGCCCAGATGATGGAGAGTGTCGCTGAAGAGCATCGCACGCCCGCAGCATACCGTAGCGCCATGCTATCCGGTCTTGTCGGATTGATTGCCCATTGGGTCGCGCGGCGCGCGGAAGGCGACGGCATTCCAATTGCTCCGGGACCTTACGATACACTGGTCGCAGCATTCTTGGATGAGTTGGAGCAGCGCTATCGCACCAAAAAGGAGGTGGCCGCCTATGCTGCGGCGCTGTCGAAAACGCCGTCGCACTTGAATAGGGCGTGCGGAAAGGTTCTCGGCAAGACGGCCTCTGCGGTTATTCGTGAACGGATCATGTTGGAGGCACGTCGTGAGTTGGCCTATTCGGGAAGACCAGTTTCGGACATTGGCTATAGCTTAGGCTACGGAGATCCCGCTCATTTCGCTCGTGTTTTTCGGACGGCGACGGGGAAAACGCCAAGGTCATTTCGGGCTGCCGTGAATGGGTAAGGGCTTATCAGTTACCCAGAAGTTAACACGCCTAAGAATGTTAGGCGTGTTAACCATTCGGTAGAATTTGACATCAATACAGGGCCAAAACCAGAGAAATCAGCCCTGTATGGTGTGAAATCGAGACTTCAAGCGTCGCTCCCTAATAATGTTAGCGTTGCTCGGTTTCCCACTCGGGATGCATCCAAGGCTCCGCATTTTCGCGCGCCAGTTTCCGCCCAAGGATATGATCCGCAGCCTTCTCGCCGACCAAAATCGACGGCCCATTCAGGTTCCCATTCGTGATCCGCGGAAAGATGGAACTATCGGCAACCCGCAGCCCCTCCACCCCGATCACCATGCAGTCGGCATCGACCACGGCCATCGGATCGTCGGCACGACCCATCTTGCAGGTGCCACACGGGTGGTACGCGCTTTCGGCGTGCTCGCGGATGAAGTCGTCGAGGTCCTCATCCGTCTGTGCTTGCGCGCCCGGCTGGATTTCGTGCTTCACATGCGCGGCAAAGGCGGGCTGCGCGAAAATCTCGCGGGTTAACCGGATCGCCTTGCGGAAATCCTCCCAATCCTGCGCCTCGCTCATGTAGTTAAAGCGGATCACCGGATCACTGGCGGGATCGGCGTCGCGCAGGGTAACAGCCCCCCGCGACGGGCTGCGCATCGGTCCGACATGGGCTTGAAACCCGTGCCCCTCGGCGGCGACCTTACCGTCATAGCGCACGGCGATCGGCAGGAAGTGGAACTGGAGATCGGGGTATTCGACGCCCTCGCGCGACCGGATGAACCCGCAGCTTTCGAACTGGTTCGATGCGCCAAGCCCGGTCTTGGTAAACAGCCACTGCGCTCCGATCAGTCCTTTACCGAGCAGGTTCCAGTATTTGAACAGGCTGACGGGCTGCTTGGCGGCCATCTGGATATAGAGCTCTAGGTGATCTTGCAGGTTTTGCCCGACCCCGGCCCGATCAGCGTTAACCTTAATGCCATGCTCGGCGAGATGCGTGGCAGGTCCAATCCCCGACAGCATCAGCAATTTGGGCGAGTTTATGGACGAGGCCGCAAGGATCACCTCAGCGCCTGCCTCGATCACTTCGGTCTGACCCCCGCGCAGCACCTCAACACCCGTCGCGCGTCCGTCCTCGATCACCACGCGCTGGGCGAGGGCTCGGATCATCGTGCAATTCTCGCGCTTCAATGCGGGCCGCAAATACGCATTCGCCGCTGACCAGCGCACCCCTTTGTGGATCGTTGCCTCGAACGGACCAAAGCCCTCCTGCTTCTCGCCATTATAGTCGTCGGTCGTCTCGTAGCCGGCCTCGGCCCCGGCCTTCACAAACGCCTGCACCAGCGGATTGTCCCGAGGACCGCGCGATATGTGCAAAGGGCCGTCGGTTCCACGCCAAGACGCATCGCCATCGCCATTCCACGTCTCCATCCGCTTGAAATACGGAAGTACGTCCGCATAGGCCCACCCATCCGCGCCACTTTCTGCCCAATGGTCGTAGTCCTTCGCATGACCCCGTACATAGACCATGCCATTGATCGACGAGCTTCCGCCGATGACCTTGCCGCGCGGACAGGCTAGACGACGCCCGCCCAAGTGCGGCTCAGGCTCGGACTGATATCCCCAATCATAGCGGCTCATATTCATGGGATACGACAAGGCGGCGGGCATCTGAATGAACGGCCCGGCATCGGTGCCGCCATGTTCGATCACGATGACACTCTTCCCGGCCTCGGCCAAACGATAGGCAAGCGCGCAGCCCGCAGAGCCTGCGCCGACGATCACATAATCCGCTTTCATGGCCTAGAACGGAGCCTCCACATCGCCCATCCGCACGTAGACGGACTTGACTTGGGAGTAGTGATGGATCGCCTCCTTGGAGTTCTCGCGCCCCACGCCGCTGGCTTTCACCCCGCCAAAGGGGGCTTCCACTGGCGCGTCATTGTAAGAGTTGATGAAGCACGACCCGGCTTCCATCTGCGCGATTACACGGTGCGCGCGGGTCAGGTCAGAGGTGAACACCCCGGCGGAGAGGCCGAATTCGGTGGCGTTGGCGCGCTGGATGGCTTCCTCTTCGGTTTTGAAGGTCAGAACGGCCATGACCGGGCCAAAGATTTCCTCGCGCGCGATGGTCATGTCGTCGGTGACATCAGCGAAAACGGTCGGCTCAAGGTAGAAGCCGTCGCCCTCGATCCGTTTGCCGCCCGAGACCAGTGTCGCGCCTTCGTCTAGGCCGATCTGGATGTAGCGCTGCACGATGTCGAGCTGGTTCTCGCTGACCATCGGCCCGAAATTCGTCGCCTCGTCCTGCGGATCGCCAATCACAGCGGTGGCCAGACGTTCGGTCAGGCGCTTGAGGAACGCGTCCTTGATCCCTTCTTGGACGAACACGCGGGTGCCGTTGGAGCAGACCTGCCCGGAGGAGTAGAAGTTGCCGAGGATGGCGCCGCCTACGGCGTTCTCAAGATCGGCGTCATCGAAGATCAGAAGCGGGGATTTGCCGCCAAGCTCCATCGTGACGTGCTTCATGTCTGCCGCAGCACTTGCGTAGATCTTGCGACCCGTCGGGACAGATCCGGTGAGGCTGACTTTGTCGACACGCGGATCGGCGACCAAAGGCGCGCCGACAGCGCCGGTGCCTTGAATGACGTTATAGAGGCCCGCAGGCAGACCCGCCTCGTGCAGGATTTCCGCAACTTTGAGGGCGCAAAGCGGCGTCGTCTCGGACGGCTTGAAGATCATCGCATTGCCCATCGCGAGCGCGGGCGCGCCTTTCCAGCAGGCGATCTGCGTGGGGTAGTTCCACGCGCCGATACCGACGCACAGACCGAGCGCTTCGCGCACCGTGTAGACCCAGTCCTGGCCCAGCGGGATATGCTCGCCGGTGATGCTGCCTGCAAGACCGCCGAAATATTCGAGCGCATCTGCCCCGGAGGTGGCGTCTACATAGAGCGTCTCGGACAGAGGTTTTCCGGTATCATAAGTCTCAAGCACCGACAGCTCGCGGTTGCGACGGCGGATCATGTCGGCGGCCTTGCGCAGAACGCGACCGCGCTCTGTCCCGGACCGTGCTGCCCAGTCCTTTTGGGCGGCCTTGGCGCTGGTGATGGCCTGTTCGATGATCGCGGGCGTTGCCTCGTAGAGGTTCGCGATTTGCTCGCCTGTCGCGGGGTAGATTACGGGCAGGAGGGTGCCTGTGGTGTCTTCGACGTAAGCGCCGTTGATGAAGTGGCTGGCGGTGGGTTGTGTGGACATGTTGGATGCCTCCGGCGGGGATATTTGAGAAAGCAAAGAGGAGCGGGATTAGTCTTTGGGCGCGCGTGCGCGGCCTTCGACCTCGTCCAGATTCATGTGGTTGCGCATGTAACGCTCGGACGCTTGTTGCAGCGGTTGATAGTCCCAGGGGTAGTAGTTGCCGTTGCGCAGGGCCTCGTAGACGATCCAGCGGCGGGCTTGGCTTTGGCGGACATCGGCGTCGAATTGCGACAGGTTCCAGCGGGCGTTTGCCATGGCTTGGAAGCTGGCGAGGGTGTCGGCGTGGGCGGGATCGTTTGCCAGATCGGTCAGCTCATGCGGATCAGCGCTGAGGTCGAACAGTTGGTCGGGGTCCAGCATGCAGGCGGTGTATTTCCACTGCTCTTGGCGCAGGCAGATCAACGGCGCATAGGACGCCTCGGCCGCGTATTCGATCGCAACAGGCGTGGTGCGGATGCCGCCTTGGCCCAGCGGAACGAGGCTTTCGCCCGTTGTCCAAGGCTCGATCTCGTCCATTGAGATGCCCGCGAGCGCGCAGAGCGTCGGGGTGACGTCGATGTTGGACACCGGCGTTTCCACCAAACCCGCCTCCATCCCCGGCGCGCAGATCATCATCGGGACGCGGGACGAGCCTTCATAGAAGCTCATCTTGAACCACAGACCGCGCTCGCCCAGCATGTCGCCATGGTCTGACACGAATAGGATGATGGCGTCCTGCTTGGTGGTCTCAAGCGCCTCCATCACCTCGCCGATCTTGTCATCCAGATAGCTGATATTGGCGAAATAGGCGCGGCGTGAGGTTTTAATCTGCTCTTGCGTAATGTCGTAGCTGCGCCAATCGTTTGCGTCAAAGATGCGCTGCGAATGGGGGTCTTGGTCTTCGTACGGGATCGCGGGAACTTGCGGTAACAGGTGCGCGCAATCCTCGTACAGATCCCAGTATTTCTGCCGCGCCACGTAAGGATCATGCGGATGCGTAAAGCTGACGGTCAGGCACCACGGACGCAGATCCTTCTCGCGCGCCAAATCGTAGACCTTGGCCTTGGCGAAATGGGCCACGTCGTCGTCGTATTCCATCTGGTTGGTGATCTCGCCCACGCCTGCGCCCGTCACGCTGCCCATGTTGTGATACCACCACTCGATCCGCTCGCCAGGTTTGCGGTAGTCCGGGGTCCAGCCAAAATCGGCGGGGTAGATGTCGGTGGTCAGACGCTCTTCAAACCCGTGCATCTGGTCGGGGCCGACGAAGTGCATCTTGCCGGACAGACACGTGTAGTAGCCCGCGCGCCGAAGGTGGTGGGCGTAGGTGGGAATGTCGGACGCGAACTCGGCGGCGTTGTCGTAGACGCGGGTGTGCGAGGGCAGAAGGCCGGACATGAAGCTGGCACGACCGGGCGCGCAAAGGGGCGAGGCGGTGTAGCAATTGGCAAACCGGGTAGAGCGTTTGGCGAGCGCCTTGAGGTTCGGCGCATGCAGCCAGTCGGCAGGACCATCGGGAAAGAGGGTGCCGTTCAGCTGGTCGACCATGAAGATCAGGATGTTGGGTTGGGTCATTTGGCAGCTCCGATAAGCGTGTCGAGCGTTTGTGTGATCACCGCGACCGCCTCCGCCCCGCCCATTGCATCCTCGCGCAGGGCTTGGCGCAGATAGACCCCGTCGATGAGGGCGGCGATGACATGGGCGTGGTGTTCGGGCGCGGGGCTGATCGGGCGCAAATGGGCGAGCAGCGTGGAATGCAGACGGCGCTGGTAGATGCGCAGAAAGCGGTTCGCCTCGGTGTCGGTCTGAGCCTGCACGTAGAAATTCAGCCAAGCGGCAACGGAGTTCGGCGTGAAGCAATCCGGATCGAACGAGGCGCGAATAATCGCTTCCACCTTACCGCGCGGTGTCTCAGCCTTTGCCATTTCCGTGCGAACGGCGGTTGCGAAGGCGCGCAGGATCCCAAGCATCCCGGCATGCAGGATCTGATCCTTGCCGCCGAAATAGTGATGCGCCAGCGCGCTCGACATGCCCGCCCGCTTGGCGATCTGGCTGACCGTCACGGCAAGCGATCCTGTCTCGCCGACCTCGGCGATGGTCGCTTTGACGAGGGCGGCGCGCCTGATAGGCTCTTGTCCAAGCTTGGGCATAATTGTTTGATCCGAGCGCTGCGTTTCTTTATTGACTCGTCAATCAACATAAAAGGGAGGTCATGTAAATGACTTTGAAGACCACACTTTCCGCGCTCGCCTTGATGGCTGTCGCTGGCCAAGCCTCTGCCGCGTGCGAAACCGTCACCTTTGCCGATGTGGGCTGGACCGACATCACCGCCACGACCGCTGCGACCAGCGTTGTTTTGCAAGCGCTGGGCTACGAGACGGACACGAAGCTGCTGTCGGTTCCGGTCACATATTCGTCGATGGCCCAAGGCGATATCGACGTGTTCTTGGGCAACTGGATGCCCACGATGGAAGGTGACATCGCCGCCTACCGCGAGGCTGGCACCGTCGATACCGTGCGCGCGAACCTTGAGGGCGCGAAATATACGCTGGCTGTGAATGCCGCCGCCGCAGCCCTTGGCATCGCGGATTTTGCGGACATCGCGGCGAATGCAGATGCGCTCGACAGCAAGATCTACGGGATCGAGCCGGGCAATGATGGCAACCGCCTGATCCAGTCGATGATCGATGGCGACGCATTCGGTCTGAACGATTTCGAGGTTGCCGAAAGCAGTGAACAAGGGATGCTCGCCCAAGTCGCGCGCGCCACCCGTCGCGACGAGCCGATTGTGTTCCTCGGCTGGGAGCCACATCCCATGAACGCCAACTTCGACATGTCCTATCTGACGGGCGGCGACGATTTCTTCGGTCCGAACCTTGGCGGCGCGACCGTCTTCACCAACACCCGCGCGGGCTATGTCGAAGAGTGTGCGAACGTTGGCAAACTGCTGATGAACCTCGAGTTCACCTTGGCGATGGAGAACGAGATCATGGCCGCGATCCTCGATGACGGCCAAGACCCAGCAGATGCCGCGACCGCTTGGCTGACCGCAAACACGGAAGTGGTCGAAGGCTGGTTGGACGGCGTCACCAAGATGGATGGTGGCGATGCGAAGATGGCCGTGATGGAAGCGCTTCAGTAAAGCGACGCTATGATGACGCTCGGGGCTGGCACGTTTGCTGGCCCCGAGCTTTGCACTTCTGGGGACGGGCATGGACTGGCTAACCGACACGAAAATACCCATCGGCGCGACCGCGCGCGCGGTGTTCGACTGGCTTCAGGACAATGGCGCATGGTTCTTTGACGGGCTCGCCATTGGTATGGAGGGGATGATCGACGCGATCCTCTGGGTCCTGCAAACCCCGCACCCATTCATCATCATCGCCGTGTTTGTGGCGCTCACATGGGCGCTGCAACGCTCGTGGAAAACCTGCCTGTTCATTGCGCTCGGCTTCCTGTTCATCCTCAACCAGGACTACTGGGAGGAGACGACCGAAAGCCTGACCCTCGTCCTCAGCGCCTGCGTCGTGTGCATGGGCATCGGCGTGCCCATCGGCATCTGGGCCGCGCACCGCCCGCGCGCCTATGCGATGATGCGCCCGGTGCTGGACCTAATGCAGACGCTGCCGACCTTCGTCTACCTGATCCCGGCCATCGTGTTCTTTGGCATCGGCATGGTGCCCGGCCTGATCGCCACGGTGATCTTCGTGCTGCCCGCGCCCATCCGGTTGACGCATCTGGGCGTGACCTCGACCCCGAAACCCCTGCTGGAAGCCGCGCAAGCCTTTGGCGCGACGGGCATGCAGACCTTGGTGAAGGTCGAGCTGCCTTATGCCTTCCCGCAAATCATGGCGGGCCTGAACCAGACGATCATGCTGAGCCTCTCGATGGTCGTGATCGCAGCGCTCGTGGGGGCAGACGGCCTCGGCGTCCCGGTCGTGCGCGCGCTCAATCAAGTGAACACCGCGCTGGGCTTCGAGAGTGGATTTGTCATCGTTGTCGTGGCCATTATGCTCGACCGAATGCTGCGGGTGAACCGGTCATGAGCGTCGCTGTTTCCTTCGATAATGTCTCCATCGTGTTCGGCGATCAGCCCGAAAGCGCGCTGCCCTATATGGACGACGGCAAAAGCCGCGCCGAGGTGCAGGAGGCTTGCGATCAAGTCCTCGGCGTCCATGATTGCGGGCTTGAGGTCGGGACGGGCGAGATCCTCGTGCTGATGGGGCTGTCCGGCTCCGGCAAGTCGACGCTTCTGCGCGCGGTCAACGGGCTGAACCCCGTGGTGCGCGGGGCGGTGCGGGTCAATGATGGTGACGCGTTGGTCGATGTGACGAATGCGAACGCCAAGACCCTGCGCCATATCCGCCAGACCCGTGTCGCGATGGTGTTCCAGCAATTCGGGCTGCTGCCTTGGCGGTCCGTGCGCGAGAATGTGGGGCTGGGGCTGGAATTATCCGGCATGGCTAAGGGCATTCGCGATAGCAAAGTGTCTGCGCAACTGGCCCTTGTCGGCCTGACCGATTGGGCGGACCGCGCGGTGTCCGAGCTGTCCGGCGGGATGCAACAACGCGTCGGGCTTGCCCGCGCCTTTGCCACCGATGCGCCGATCCTGCTGATGGACGAGCCGTTTTCCGCGCTCGACCCGCTGATCCGCACGCACCTTCAGGACGAGCTGCTGGAGCTGCAACGCGAGTTGAAACGCACGATCATTTTCGTCAGTCACGATCTCGACGAGGCCTTCAAACTGGGCGACCGCATCGCGATAATGGAGGGTGGTCGCATCGTTCAGATCGGCACGCCGCGCGACATCTATTCCGCGCCAGCGAGCGACTATGTGGCCGAGTTCGTCGCCAATATGAACCCGCTCGGGGTGCTCTGTGCGAGCGACGTTATGGGCGAGGCGACCGGTGTTGCCGTGCGAGAGGTCAGCCCCTACGCAATGATCGGGCCGCTGATGGCGGAGCTGAGCGGAACAACCGCCGCCGTTGCTGTGGTCGAGAATGGCGAGGTGCTGGGCGAGGTGACGTCTGAGAGCATTCTCAAGCGACTGTCAAAATAATCAGGCCTTATAGTCACCCTTCTGGTGCCACCGCCACGCATCGCCAATCATCTGATCGAGGCTGGATCGCTCAGGCGTCCAGCCAAGCTCTGTCACCGCACGAGAGCTGCCCGATACAAGCGCTGTGGCATCACCCGGACGCCGCTCGCCATATTCCATCGGGACGTCCTTGTTGGTGGCGCGCTTGGCGGCGGCGATGACCTCGCGCACCGAAAAGCCGGTGCCGGTGCCAAGGTTAAACGCGCGGCTCTCTTTGCCGTCGATTAACCAGTTTAGCCCACTGATATGGGCGTCGATCAGATCGCTGACATGAACATAATCGCGGATGCAGGTGCCATCGGGCGTGTCGTAGTCGGTGCCAAACACGGTTAACGCTGGCCGCTGGCCGTCGATGGCTTGCAGGATCAGCGGGATCAGGTGGGTCTCAGGGCGGTGAAACTCGCCGACTTGGCCGTCGGGATCGGCACCGGCCACGTTGAAGTAGCGGAAGATTACCTTGCGCAGTCCATGGGTCGTCTCAAAATTCTCGAGGATCTGCTCGATGGCGAGCTTGGAAGCACCGTAGGCGTTGATCGGCATCTGGCGGCTGTGCTCGTCAAGCACCACGCCGTCTTGGTCGCCGTAAGTCGCGCAGGTGGACGAGAAGACAAACTGCTTACAATTTGCCTCAACAGAGGCTTCGATCAGGTTCAGGGCACCGGTGACATTCTCGCGCCAATAGAGGCCCGGATCACGCATGGAATCGCCCACTTGGCTAAGCGCGGCAAAATGCATGACGGCAACAGGTTTATGCTTGGCGAACACCTCGTCCAGCCGCGCGCGATCCAAAAGGTTTCCCTGCTCTAGCGGGCCGAACTGCACTGCATCGGACCAGCCCGTAGATAGATTGTCGAAGGTCACAGGCTCAAAGCCCTGCGCGGCCAAGGCCTTACACGCATGCGACCCAATATACCCGGCACCGCCAGTGACCAAAATGCGATCCATTTGCCTAAAACCCTTCTTGTTTTGCACGGCTCCGTGCGACGCGGGGCAACCTCACATTAACGCCTGCCCCCCATGGTTCTACCAACCAGAAAAGGGGCGCGTGGGCCATGCTCGATTTACAACGATTCAAGCCTTTTGCCGGGACAAGGGGGATGGTTTCCGCACCGTCGCCGGACATGCCGCTTTATGTAATTGGCGATATTCACGGTGAAATTACCCTTCTGGAACATATTCTTGAAGAAATCGACGCTGACATCGCACAGCATCATATCACCGCACCACACTTGGTCTTTGTCGGAGATTACGTTGATCGGGGCGAGCACAGCGCCGATGTTTTGCTGCGCCTTTTTGAATTGCAGCGCGAGCTTGGTCCCCATGCCGTCATGTTGATGGGCAATCACGAGCGGATGATGCTCGATTTTCTGGAGGATCCGATCACCAAAGGGGCGCGTTGGTTGCGGTATGGCGGGCTGCAAACGCTGGCGAGTTTCGGGATCGGTGGCATTACCGAAACGGCGCGTGCGGCGGGGCTTTGCAATGCAGCGGATGCGTTACAAACCGCGATCTACAAGGCACATCCCGACCTGTTTTCATGGTTAACTGAACTGCCATTGTCCTGGCAAAATGGAAACGTCGCAGTGACACATGCCGGGGCGAACCCCGCGCGCGATATCACCGATCAATCGGAGCGTGCTTTGCTTTGGGGGCATCCCGATTTCACGCGCGTGCCCCGGCGCGATGGTCTGTGGGTGTGTTTTGGTCACAAAATCCACGATAGCGTCGAGTTCTCCGGCCAACGCATCGCCGTTGATACCGGTGCGCAACAGTCTGGGCGGCTGTCCTGCGCCGTTTTGATGCCGGATGGTGTGACGCGTATTCTCGACACAACCAGGTGCCGATCATACAGGCACTAAGCGAAGTTAAATCAACGTTTCAATAAACGCCCCTTTACCGCCGCCTTTCCTCTGCTGAACCGCCTTTCCAACCTGGGACATTAAGGTTGGGATCAGCGGGCAGAAACGGAGGCGGTTTATGAGTTTGTTTTCACATGTCTCAACAAAACAAGGCAGCGGTGTCGTCTCGCTCAGTGGGGTGGCCGATATGGAATTGGTCGAGGTTAATGGTCAATGGATGCTCTATTCAGCCTCCTTGACCGATTACAGCCTCGGCGCATTTCGCATTGGTGCCACCGGCGCACTGACGCAATACGATGGTCTTGACTACGGGGGCGCGACCGGGACGCTCGGCGTACATGGTCTGGAGGTGTTTGAAGGGCCATCCGGGCCAACGCTTATACCAATGGCGCGCTATGATGACCGCATGGCGATCCATGAGATCGGAAATGACGGTGGGTTTGACGACGTATCGCCACCCGCTGGATCAATTGCCACGCAGATGGCTCGGATCTCGGCGGCAACCTCCATCGAGATTGATGGCACGAATTTCGCCTATTTTGCCTCCAGCGACAGAGGAGGTTTCAAGGGCTATCAAATGGATGCGGACTACGATCTGCTTGAGATCACGTCGCGCAACGACAACGCCAAAGCCCACCTTGGGGATGTCACGGACATGATCGCGACAACCGCTTATGGCAAATGGTTTATGTTCGCGATCTCCGGCACTGATGCGGGCGTTTCCAGCTATCGGTTGGACAAGAACGGCCAGACATACAGCAAACACAATACAGGCCCCGAAGACGGTATCGGGATTGATGCCCCATCTGCGTTAACCACGGTTGCGGCGGGCGGAGATGTCTTCTTGGTCGTTGCCGCATCGGGATCCAATTCGCTAACCGTGTTCCGGATTAACCAACAGGGCGTGATGCGCGAGAAAGACCACGTCATTGACGATGGCGAGACCCGGTTCGAGAACATAAGCGCCCTTGAGGCGGTAGAGGTTAACGGTCGCAGCTTTATCCTCGCGGGCGGCAGTGACGACGGGATTACTTTGTTCGAGCTGACGCCGCGCGGCGGCAAACTCAAGCTTTGGGGTGTTCTGGAAGATAGCGATGGCGTGTCCCTGAGCGATGTCTCCGATATCGAGGCGATCATGATTGGCGACGAGATGCATATCTATGTCTCCTCCGCGCATGAAAACGGAATATCCCACCTGACGGCAACGCTCGGCGATCTGGCTGGACCGATGATCGGAACCAAGAATGACGAAGTATTCGAAGGGTCCGAGCAAGATGATCTGATCATGGGCATGAACGGCCAGGACACACTGCGCGGCAATGGCGGGGATGATTGGTTGGTCGATGGGCCTGGAATAGATGTCATGGAAGGCGGTGCAGGCGCGGATGTGTTCTGCTTTGCGATTGATCGAACATCAGACACGATTCTGGACTTTACGCCCGGTGTAGATCGTATCGACCTGTCAGAACTCACGAGAGTCTATTCGATGGACCAACTGTCCTTCAACCAGCGCGATTTCGGGGTCGTGATTAACTATGGCAGCGAATATATCCGTATCCTGTCAAACGATCTGGGCGGCGAAATAACCGTTGATGACTTTGAGCCTAGCGATTTTCTGTTTTCATAGATGCCGGTTAACCGCTTCAATAGTCCCGCTCGAAGAACACACCCAGCCCGGTTCTGCCGTCAGTATCCGTCGATCCACGCACGGTCACGGACGGGCTGACATCAAGGTTCAGCGTCACACTGCTGCGCCCATCCACGCCCAAGGTCACATCGCTATAGATATTGTCCGACAGATATTTTCCGGCCCGCAAGGCAGGGCCTTCGCCCTCGCTACCGCCAGTAATGTCAAAATCATCCAGACCAGTGCTTTCCCGCAAGCGATCTAAGACCCCACCGCTGCCGTCGCCCGTCAGTGTCACCAAAGCGGACGCAAGCTGTGCAGCCTGCAAAGGCGAAAGCTGCCCAAGGCCACGCCCAAACAAGAACTGCGCAAGCGCTGCATCTTGGGGCATGTCCGGATCAGACCTAATTGTGAGAGAAGGCTCGGTTGCGGGCCCATCGACGAGCACGTTTAATGTCATCTCACGCCCCTCAGCCGTGGCCAGCAAGCGGATCCTAGGGATCAAAGCACCTTCAAGGACCGCACTGCCCTCGTCCAAAGTCAAACGCTGTCCGAGCAGATCAAGACGCCCCCGGATGAGAGCAAACTGACCTTCAGCGCGCATATCGGCAGTTGTTCCACGCAGCCGCAGCCCCCCTCCAAGTTCCGCATCCAGACCGCGTCCACGGATGAACACCTGATTGGGTGCAGCAAGACTGATATCAAGGGCAAAGGGCGTGCCGGAACTGCCAGCCTGCGTCGTTTGGATGAACCCAGCTTGCGCACGCGTCGCACGCACCGCGCTTGTCTCACCAACATGTCTCAGACCCGGCAAACCCACTGATTGCGCTGCGTTGAATGTTGCGAGCCGAATTTCAGTAGGGCTCAGCGTCAATGCGCCAGAGAGTCTGGCTCCCGCCGCCAATGGACCGTCAAGTTGAACCTGACCAGATATACCAGTTTGCAACACCTCGCCTTGGCGCACGCGAAGATCGTTTAGCGTGATACCAAGCGACGCTGAATTTGGAGACGTTAACTCAATCGGTCCACGCAAAGCAATCTGCCCGCCTTCGCTACCCACTGCCGTTACTCCAAGAACCGCGCTCCCGCGATCAAACGACACTGTTCCGTTGCCATTTTCGATAGAAATCGGCAGGGCAGGATCGGAGAGGCGTGCATCGCGCACCGTAACGGCTCCAGAAAGATTGGCCAACTCGGGCGGGCCCCGTAGGGCTAGATTGGCGCTTGCCTGCCCCGTCAAAGACCGCGGTGCCAGGAATGGATTTGCCAGCGCAAGCTGCGCGCCACCTTGCAAATCTAAAGCCACAGATTTGAAATCTGGGCGAACCGTCCCGGCAAGTCGTAAATCGAGGTTGCCCGGACCGGTGGCATTTCCACGTAAACGAAGCACATCTGTCGATGTATTCGAGAGCGACAAATCCAGATTTGCGCGTCCTGGAAAGCCGGGGAGGATGCGTGCCAAAGTCTTGATCTGTGCGGCGAGGCGCAGTGCGGTATCGTCGTCTGCGAGACGACCCGAGGCAGCTATGTTGGCATGAGAGCTGTCAAATGTGAGCCCACGCAAGGTCAGTCCAGTTTCGTCCCGGCGCGCATCGAACTCGAACGTCGATTGCCCCGCCAGAAGCAAATCTGCTTGCGCGACATCGACCTCAAGCGACTGTGCGGTCGCGCTCAGGACAAGGTCAAACGCACCCGAAAGAAGCGTCGCCGTACCAACCAACTGGCCGCTGAGGGCACCTGCCAGCCCCCGCTCGGCCAATCCAGAAAAGCGGCGCAAGTCTGGGGCGGTGACACGAAGGTCTAGATCTGTGTCTATGCCATCCGCGAAATCATCAAGGGACGCGGCACCTGTTAGGCTTATCGCATCCATTGCGATGTCAATTCCGCGCAAGGACAACGGCGCGTCGGGGGTATCTTCAATGCGAAATTGCCCGCGCAATGACGCGCCAAGCGCATTGGCCAAAGCCGGATCGGTCGCTTCGATCTCGTCAGCGTAGAGGGTCATCAGCCCGTCGAAGGTTTTGGTGGCTGGTGACAGCGTACCATCGAATTGCAGTGCAGCCTCTGAGATTTTGATGCGGTCGGACGCATAACCCTCTACAGAAATGTCCGCGCGCACAGCGTCGCTGGCGCTTCTATCGTAATTGAGCTGAGCACTGGCTAAACCGACCATGACGGGATCTCCCGGAACCGGAAGCTGCACGGCATCACCATTGGCCGGGCGCAAGGCTAAGCGAAGTGCCAAGCGATCCGGCCAACCGGACGCACCGATGCGGCCACTGCCTTCAACCTGCAAGGACTGCGCCTTCAGGCGCAATGCGTTGAGATCGAGCGCCCGGTCGGCAGCTTGGACGGCATCTAAAGATAGTTCTAGTTCAGGCCCGAAGAAGGCCCGCAACTCCGGGTCAAACAAAGCGGTCAAATCGCCAGAAAAATCTGCGCGAAACGTGCGCGACCGAGTCACCTCATCGACCGAGGTTTGAAACCAACCGGACAGACGGGGCAGACCATTCGTGGCAATGATCAAGTTCGCACCGAAATCTGCTAGGGGCGCTTCTCCTTGCAAGCGCATCTCAATAGAGGGCGTTCCAGGTAGATTGAGAAGGTTGGCAAGAACGCCGTTCGCATCTTCTTGCAGATTAAGATCGATACCAAGCGTTCGACTGTTCTGTTGAAAGAAGATTGCCGCCGAAAGAGCGCCCTCCGGTCCACTCAGCTTTGCAATGTCTAGATCAAACGCACCGGAGCCTTCGGCAAGACGTGCGCTGCCGTCAAAGCTAAGGTCCAATGCAGGCTGACCTTGAGCAATTACATCTGCACCGATGCGCACTAGCGGGCTTGAAACGGTCTCGATGGAGATGGCCACCGGCAAATCAGGTAGTAAAAATGGGGTCGCCGCAGCATCGGGCATCGTTTGGGTGTCAGCAACCGGACGGCGCAAAATCTCTATCCGCTCTGCTGTCAGTGCAGATATCTGAATATCGCCGCGCAGAACAGCTGGCCTGTTCCAGTCAAGCTCAGCGTGTTCAATGATCAGCCATTCCCCGCCTGCATCGGCGATGGTCAGCCGCTCAATAGTGGCGCGCGAACTGAGGGCACCTGCAAACCCGTCGATGCGGACGTCGCGTCCAGCACCCGACAGTTGACCCTCTAGGAACCCCGCAAGGAAACCGACGTCACGCTCTTGGGAGACCGCAATAAAAGGCCACAGCAAAAGGAAGGTTAAGACTGGAAGAAACCGCATCAGAAGGCTTGCCCTATACCAAGGTATAGCTTCGGGCGTGTCGCGCCCCCGCTGGGCAAACCCACATCAAGGCGAAGCGCGCCAATCGCTGTTTGATAGCGAAGCCCCATACCGTAGCCGCTGTGGGACGCTCCATTTTTGAACGGCAAACTATCAGCCCCAACAAAAGCCTGATCATAGAACGCAACCATTCCGATCGTGTCAGTTACGCTAAAGCGCGCCTCGACCGACCCACCGAAAAAGCTACGCCCGCCACTGAACGATCCACTTGCTGTGGTACCAAGCGATCCGAAAGGTTGGCCTCGCACGGTGCCAGATCCTCCGGATAGAAAAAGGTAATCTGACGGCGTTTGGGCGATGGAGCTGCCAAACGCGGCACCCCATTGTAGGCGAGCAGCCACCACAAGGCGCGATCCCACGGCACGGTAAGCCCGGAAATCTGTATAGGCACGTAGACCATGGCCCGCGTCCCTCATCCCAAGATAAGGTCGAAGCTCAAGTTGAGCGAGCGTTCCATCGGTCGGCGCAAACACGTCGTCACGCGTATCAAAGCCAAGGATCGCTGGCAGAGAAACAATGCGATACGTGCTTTGACCGGGGCGCCGGTCTATGTCCTCAGCCAAGTATTCAAGTCCAACCTCAGCGGTCAAATCTGGCGAAAGTGTACGCTCAAGTCCAAGATAGAGGCTTAAGCTATCGCTGCGCGCCGAAACGCCATCATCTCGTTCCAGTTCTCCACGCAGCAGCAAATCTGTGCCGGGTGCAAACGTGCCGGGCCTGCGAAAGGCTCCGGCAATGCGGTAGTCGAGGCCGCTTTGGGTTCCACCGATTTCGCCAATCTCAGCATCAAAGCGAAGGCGTTCAGCACCACCAAACAGGTTTCGGTGCAGCCAGAACGTACTCAGCGCAAGGCCCTCGTCGCTCGCAATCTCAGCGCCTGCTCCGATGCGACGCAAGGGGGCTTCTGTGACCTGAGCCGCAATATCGAGCGTGTTTGTTGGGCCATCTGTGGTTTGTTCGCGCAAGGACACTGACGAAAATGCCCCTGTTGCACGCAATCTGTCCGCCGCCGTTTGAACTGCCTGAGGCGAGAAAACTTCGCCTTTCGGCAATCCAGCGATTTCACGCATGCGCTGCTGAGACATTCGCGCGTTGCCCGCAATAACGAGATTTCCAAACGAAAGCTGCGCACCGGGGTCAAGGCCGATGACAACGTCCAGCGCGTTATTGTTGTGATCAGCGACGATGTCCTGCCGGTCTACGCGCGCTTGGGCAAAGCCGCGATCGCGCCAAGCATCGATGGCAGCCGATGTGGTCTCTTTGATCATGCCGCTGAATGCGGGCGCGCCAGACGCAAAGCCATCGGAGATCGTGGTGCTGGACGCCAAGGGCGCAATACTTGTGGCGCCAAACCTAAACTGCGGGCCAGGCGTGATCTTGATCTGCAGAGACGAGACTTGGGCAGGCGTCGCAAACGGAGATAAAGACCCGATTGAGGTGCCATTCACATCAATGGAAATCTGCCCGCCATAGCGTCCATCTTGGTAGAGCACGTTGAGAAAACGAGCAAAGTCGGCGCGCGCGGCGGCCAGAAGATCTTGCGGATTTGTGCTCTCTGCTTCCGCCAATCGAACTGATTCAGACGCAGCCCTAAGCGCGCCGGACAATGCGTCCGGTGCTCCGGGAGCCTGAAAAACGATGTCCGCTGCTGAGGCAGACGGTGCCAAACAGAACAAGCCGAGTGCAAGCGCAGCCGACCGAGTATAAGCTGAAGTAAATTGAAACGGGCGCAAAACGGACTTGGCTCTACAGTTATCCACAGACCGCTTGTCCATATGCGACATGCCCGGCGACTGCACCCAAAAACCGCCAGTTGATCGACCGTCGGCGAAAAAATGAACAAATCTAATTGTTAAGGTGGTCTTCATCGTAGGGCAGATAAAGCTTGTGCGAGTATAGCAGGAAGGCCGAACCATGAGCGCGACTGATAAAGCGCCGATCATCATCAAGCGCAAGAAAGTCGTTGTTGAAGAGGGACATCATGGCGGTGCCTGGAAAGTCGCTTACGCGGACTTTGTCACTGCGATGATGGCATTTTTCATGCTGATGTGGCTGCTCAACGCGACAACCGAAACGCAACGCAAAGGGCTAGCCGACTACTTTAGTCCAACGATTCCGATCAATCGTATTTCAGGCGGCGGTGATGGCGCGCTCAAGGGCTCAAGCACTTTCGATCAGAACACCATGGCGCAAAGCGGCACTGGGGGTCTTGATGTCCCGGATGATGTAGATGGTGAAATGGGCTTGATGGCAGATGTCGAGGCTGGGCTAACCGCTATGGGTGGTGAAAGCATGGCAAGCGATGGCATCATGCGCCATATCGTGACACGGGTCACGGACCGGGGACTGATCGTCGAATTTACGGATCTGTCCGATCGAGTTTTGTTCGAGCCTGGGACAGCAATACCAACCGCAATTACGCGACAGCTTACAGCAATGGTCAGCGACATCTTTGATCTTGCGTCGAATTCGATTGAGGTCGGCGCGCATGTCAGCGCACGACCTGTCGTGGAGTTGGGGATATCACACTGGGATCTGTCGACCGCCCGCGCCCATGCTACGCGAAGCTTGCTTGAAAGTGCGGGAACCAATCCAAATCGTATTGCCCGTGTCATTGGGCATTCTGATCGCACACCGACAACCGCACCGAAAATTGACCCCAGTAACAATCGGGTAGAATTGATCTTATTGCGAACTGATCTTTGAAAACATGAACAGTTTTAATCGTTAGGGTGATATTAAGAGCCGGTCAGTCATGGTGCATTCAAGTTTAGAAATGACGCATCAGAAAGGCGCATCATGACAATTTCATCCTCTTTGAATGCTGGGGTCGCAGGTCTGAATGGGAATGCTAGCAAACTTGCAACCATCGCCGATAACATCGCCAACGCCTCGACTTATGGCTACAAGCGGGCTGTAGCGGACTTTCATTCGCTCGTCTTGACGGAAGGCAGTGGTAGCTACTCCGCGGGCGGCGTTCGTGTCACGACAAACCGCCTGATTGACGAACGCGGCCCCTTGATTACGACAAATAATGCAACCGATCTTGCCGTTAGCGGGTCGGGTATGTTGCCGACAACAATGCTATCTTCACTGGACAACGAAACAGGATCTTTTCCGCTTAGCCTGATGACAACAGGCTCTTTTCGACCAAATGCTGATGGGGTTCTGACCACCGAAACAGGGATGGTCTTGATGGGGTGGCCTGCTGAAACGGACGGCTCGGTTGGGATATATCCACGTGACACCGTTGATGGCTTAGAACCGGTGCGCGTCAATCTAAATCAGTTCGCGGGTGACCCCACAACGAAGATTGAGCTGGGTATCAACCTGCCTGCGACCGCTACTGAAGCGGGCGAGTCTGGTGACGCATTGGAAATGTCGATCGAATATTTCGGTAATCTGGGAACAAGCCAAAACCTGAATATCTCGTACGAGCCGACTGTTCCAGGGACCGGTGCATCTAACACTTGGACTATGACAGTCCGGGATTCGGCTTCAAACGATGCGATCGTTGGACAGTATACGCTCAAGTTTGCGGATGGGCGCGGGACTGGCGGTACTTTAGAATCTGTCACAAAAATCAGCGGTGGAGACTATGACGATACGACTGGCATCCTCGATCTAACGCTCGCGGGCGGCCCGGTGACGGTCAAAATTGGGGCATTGTCCGATCCCAACGGCCTCACGCAACTCTCGGACAGCTTCGCGCCCGTATCGATCATCAAAGATGGGTCTCCCGTCGGCAACTTGTCTGCGGTTGAGGTCGATGCAAATGGATATATGCATGCCATCTATGACATCGGTTTCACGCGAACCATTTACCAAATTCCGCTGGTCGACGTACCAAATCCGAACGGACTGATCGCGCTAAACAATCAAGCTTACCAAGTTTCGCCGGAGAGTGGGTCATTCTTCCTTTGGGACGCCGGCGCAGGCCCAACAGGAGATGTTGTCGGCTATGCTCGCGAAGAGTCCGCAACAGATGTTGCGGGCGAACTGACGCGGTTGATCACGACGCAACGCGCTTACTCGTCCAACGCAAAAGTGATCCAAACCGTGGACGAGATGCTGCAAGAAACCACGAATATGAAGCGATAGGGATCGGACGCTTAGATCATGAGTATCAGCGGCACCCTCAGCAATGCGTTATCGGGTTTGGGCGCGGCATCGCGTGCGGCAGAGGTGGTATCCTCCAATATTTCCAATGCCCTAACCGACGGGTATGGACGTCGGGAGCTACAGCTTTCGGCAACCTCACTGGCTGGCCAAGGCGGCGGGGTCCGGGTGACAGGTGTTGCCCGGATGGCCGATTTGGCGTTGATTTCAGATCGGCGCGCGGCGGATGCAGACCTTGGTAAGTCAGGCGTCTTTCAAAACTTCTACGCCGAGCTCGAAGCCAGTATTGGATTACCGGGAAGCGAGGGCTCCCTGAGTTCTCGTATCAACAAGCTTGAAACCAGCTTGATTGAGGCCAGCAGCAGGCCGGACTCGCAGCCCCGCCTCATGAGTGTTCTGCGTGCGGCTGAGGGCGTCTCAAGCCAAATGCGCACGATTTCGTCCGATATCCAAAACATGCGCAAGGATGCGGATACGTCGATCGCAACAGCCGTGGCGGAGCTAAACAACCGACTGCAAAAAATTGCCGACATCAACCATAAGATCCGTGCGCATACGGGGGCTGGAAGGCAAGCCTCAGGGTTGATGGATCAACGCCAAGCGATGATCGACAGCATATCTGAGATGGTGCCCATTAGAGAGCTGCCGCGCGACCATGGCGAGGTTGCGTTGATCACAAAGGGAGGAGCGATTCTGCTCGATGGCAAAGCCGCAACTTTTTCCTTTGGCTCTGTGGGCGTAGTGACCCCCGATATGACAATCGGGTCCGGCGCACTCGGCAAACTCAGCATGAACAGCGAGGTTATTGATACAACCAATGGTCACCACGCGATGATGGGGGGGCGCATAGAGGCACTGTTTAATCTGCGTGACACACATGCAATAGAAGCGCAGTCCGCGCTTGATGGTGTTGCACGCGATCTTATGGAACGGTTCGAGGACCCGAGCATTGACATAACACGTGCGCCCGGGGCGCCCGGCTTGTTCACAGATCGTGGCACAGCCCTTAACATCGCAAACGAGGTCGGACTGGCTGGCCGATTTAGCCTCAACACCGCGATCAATCCGGATGCGGGGGGTGAAATTTGGCGACTGCGCGCGGGCCTTGGGGCCGCGGCACCCGGCAATGTTGGCGATCCGACGCTTCTCACGCGCATGGTGGACACGCTGACAGCAGAACGCATTCCTCCGTCCGGTGGCTTTACGGTCGCGACACGGTCTGCATCCGGCCTCACGGCTGACCTTCTGTCGCGCGTTGGTGCCGACCGTCAAAGCGCCGAGTTTGAATTGTCCTATACGGCGTCAAAACAACAAACTCTCCGGGCGACGGAACTGCAAAACGGTGTCGATTCAGATCACGAAATGCAGCAGTTGCTGCTGGTGGAACAAGCGTATTCCGCAAATGCGCGCGTGATCAAAGCGGTTGATGACATGCTAGACCAATTGCTGAGGTTGTGATGCAGTTTACTTCAATTGGAGATATGGCGAACAGCTTTTTGATGCGTGGTCACAATGCTCGTATCAAGTCAGAATTGATGCAGCTAAGCGACTCCCTCGCCACCGGTCGGCATTCAGATATATCGACCCAACTGCGCGGAGAGTTCACCGATGTTGCTGCTCTTGAGCGGTCTATCAGAACCCTAGAGGCACACCGCACGACTGCAAGCGAAACAACGACGTTTCTGGAAACCGCGCAAATCTCTTTGGGAGCAGTGCAAGATATGGCCACAGAAGCAGCTCCTGCACTAATCTCGGCCAGCAATGCTTATCACGCGGCATTGCTACAAAGCTCTTCTCGTGATGCGGAACAGAAATTCCAAAGCGTCGTATCTGCGCTTAATGCCCGCGTTGCGGATCGGTCTGTTTTCTCGGGAACAGCGACAGATCAAGCAGCGTTGCCCGACGGTGCCGCATTGCTGGATGCGGTGAGGGTCGAGCTGGCTGGTGCCACATCCCGTGCAGACATACAGAGCAAGTTAGACATTTGGTTTAATGATCCAGCCGGCGGATTTGCTGTAGCGCAGTATCGCGGATCAGAGGACCCTATTGCGTCCATCCCAGTGTCAGATACCGACAAGGTAAGCTTCAAAGTGACCGCGCTTGCCCCCGAAATTCGAGAAATACTTCAGTCTTTCGCGATGGCGGCTTTGGTAACGGACTTACCTGCGCTCTCAGACCCTGCGGAAGGGGCCGCTATGATGAAAGCGGCGGGTGAGTTGATGCTTAGCGCGCAAACAGGCCTGTCGATTTTGCGCGCCGATATTGGGGCGCTCGAAGAGTACACAGACACAGCCAAGGCCAAAAACAGCGCCGCGTTGTCCGGTTTCGAAATTGCTCGAGCCAACTTGTATCAAGCCGATCCTTACCGAACCGCGACAGAGTTAGAGCTCGCCCAGACACAACTCGAAGCAGTTTACACGCTAACCGCCAGACTTTCCCGCCTTTCATTATCGGATTATCTCAAATGAAGTTCTACTTTTTTGCACTCATTTTCATAATGTTAGGAAATCTTTCTCACGCCACTCCAGTGCGGCTGAAAGACCTGGTCGAGTTTGACGGCGTGCGCGGAAATGATCTGGTCGGCTATGGCCTCGTGGTCGGGCTGAACGGCACTGGTGACGGCATTCGAAATGCACCGTTTACCGAAGAAATTATGTCCAGCATTCTCGAGCGCCTCGGTGTGAATATTGCCGGCGAGCAGATCCGACCCAAAAATGTGGCGGCCGTGATCGTGACCGCGGTTTTGCCACCATTTGCGCGCACCGGCAGCCAGATTGACGTAACCGTGTCCGCGATCGGAGATGCACGCAGCTTGCTCGGTGGCACCCTGATAATGACACCACTCAATGCCGCAGACGGACATATCTACGCTGTCGCGCAAGGGACTGTTCTGGCGGGTGGAAGTGAAGCACAAGGGGAAGGAGCCCGCGTCGTTCACGGTGTGCCAACGTCTGGTGCGATTCCATCTGGCGCGAGAGTTGAACGCGAGGTTGAATTTGAGTTCAACGATATGGATGTCTTGCAGCTCGCGTTACGAACGCCTGATTTCACGACGGCGGCTAAAATTGAAGCGACGATCAATGCACAGTTTCGCAGATCCGTTGCCCGCATGATGGACGCTGGAACAGTTCAAATTGATGTTGCCGCGACGCGCGCAGTCTCGCCTGCGCATGCAATTGGTTTGATCGAAAACCTGGTGGTCCAGCCAGAGACACGTGCGCGCGTGGTCGTGGACCAGAGATCAGGAACAATCGTCATGGGTGAAGATGTAAGGTTAAGCCGTGTCGCCGTTTCTCAAGGCAATCTTACGTTGCGCATTCAGGAGGTTCCGATGGTTGTGCAGCCCAACCCATTTTCACCTGGCGACACTTTGGCAGTTCCACGCACCGCGATCAGTCTGGACGAGGAGCCTGGTCCGCAGCTTGCAGAATTGACGGGTGGACCGAATCTGTCTGATGTAATCGCGGGACTAAATGCACTTGGGGTCTCTCCGCGCGATATGATCGACATCCTGAAAGCCGTGAATGCTGCGGGAGCTCTGCACGCTGAGTTTGTAGTGCAATAAAAGGGCTTTTCTGAAGCAGCGCAGATTGCGCCATCGCCTGCTACTGCGCGCCATTGCTAGCAATAAAATTGCATTAGATCTCTTGCGAACGGCCCGTCCAACTTCATCAAGGGGCCAAGAAGCCTCTTACATGTAGCTCCGTAACAAGGCCTCCGAAAGCAGCGTCCAACCATCTGCAACGACGAAGAATGCCAGCTTGAAAGGGAGTGCCACAACAGCGGGCGGAACCATCATCATACCCATCGACATCAATACGGCTGCAACAACCAGATCAATGATCAAGAACGGCAGGAAGATCAGAAATCCGATCTGAAACGCGCGCTCTATCTCACTGAGAAGAAATGACGGAATAAGCAATGACAGCGGTGGTTCGGTTGTTGTTGCTAAGTCCAACAGGCCAGCCTCCACCCGAAGATCAGACAATCTGCCAAGAGTTTCGGCATCTGTTCGACCCGTCATAAAGACGCGGAATGGTTCAAGTGTGCGCTCGAATGCGATCTCTGGGGCTAGGGTGCCTTCGATCAGCGGGCTGATCCCAACCTCCCAAGCCGCACGGAAAACAGGATCCATTACAAAGTAAGTCAAAAACAATGAAAGAGAGACAATAAGCATGTTCGGTGGCGCTTGCTGCAAACCGAGGCCTTGGCGGAGGATCGATAGAACCGTGACAATAAACGGAAAACAGGTCAGCATAATCGCTAAGCCAGGCGCGATGCTCAGAACCGTAATGAGTGCAATCAGTTGGATACTTCGCGCAGTTAGACTGCCATCCTCTCCGAGGGACAGAGTTAACTCCTGCGCCTGAATAGGGTCAGCAGATACAGCGGCCGCGACGAGCACCACCCCGAGGACAGCAAATCGAGGCACTCTAGGCACTTTCAAGTCCCGGCACGGATGTTAGCCGAACGGCCAATTGGCGCTGACCGTTCTCGACGATTTCTTCCAACGTCCCCCGCGCGATCAGTTTATCGCCAACAAGGACATCGACTAAATCCTCGATACCCTTGTCGAGTGGAACAACACTGTCGGCACGCAGATCAAGCAAAGCACTTATCGTCGGACGCGCCTTACCAACAGACACCGTAATCTCGACTGGCAAGTTTGAAAAAAGCGGGGTTCCCGCGCCATCCTGAGTGCCAGAAGGCATAGGGCTTGAACTAGAGGCAGCGGCAGCAGAGGCGGTTTCATCCGACATCGGAGAGTTCCTGTATTTCGGGCTTGGGGGCAAGCGTTGCGAAGGTGTCTGAGACAAGGCCTTTGATCTGAGTGTTCAACACAGTGACATCGATCTCGTGGGTCTCATGTCCGAGTACGAATTTCGCCTGACCCGGCATCAAACTTGGCTCAGGCGTCAATTGCAGCGGCAATCCGTGATTTGAACCGATAAGCGTTTTCAGCGTGTCAATGTCTTCGGACGCACAAAGCAGGGCGAGCGTTGGTGTGTTAGTTTCCTCTGCAAGTGGTGTAAGCACTGCTAGGATCTGCTCAGCCAAAGCCATTGTTGAAAGCCTCGGGAGCACTTGGGCCACTATCGCCGTGACTAAAGGCTCCAACGATTTCGTCACCTGAACGCGCGCCTCATAAAAGGTAAATGATAGGTCTTGGAGGCTGCGAGCGAGCTCCACGCCTATGCGATCATGCTCTTGCGCTTTTGCTGCGTGTGCATCATCCCAACCTTCCTTGTAGCCTACATCGTAAGCCGCCAGTCGGTCGCTTTCGGTCAAGGCCACTGGCGCATCAGGCTCCGGAATTTGCGGTGAGTTTGATGCAAAGTCTTCAAGAACCAGTCTCACAGTCATCGCGCGCCCTCATTGTCGCGCTCGTCAATTGTTTCCATCCACCCTCTCAAAACTTCGAGAGTTTCTTCGCGGCGTTCTGAAATCAGGCTGCGCAACCGGGCAACGGCCTCGGCATCGACTGGAATTGGCGGCGGCGGCGGGCTGGGTTCATCTGCGGGGAAGTCGAAAGCGCCAACGGCCATATGCGGCGCTATCTGCCCCGCAGGCGGCACAGCCGAAATTGCGCTTGTGGACGGACTTGCCGACAACGCACTGGCTTGCCAATCGACGGCCTCCTGGGATTTCTCATTTGAAACTGGACGACTGTCATCAAGACTATCGGCCTGACCCTGAGCAATTTGGGGTGTACGCAACACAATCGGCCGAAGCACAAAAAGCGCCAAGATCAAAGTCACCAAAGCCACAACCCCAAGGCGGATGAGCGACATCGTATCAAGTGCACTGTCTCCGGCACCATCTGCTAATGATCCTTCCAACTCTAACAAGTCGGAACGCTCCAATGGCAAAGATCTTAGGGTGATCGAATCACCTCGTTCGGCATCAAACCCGATGGCCGATGCGATCAAAGCTTCAAGTGATGACAGCTCCTCTTCGGTTCGCGGCACCCATTCACCTGTCTCAGCAAGCGGCGCACCATCCACCAAAGCCGCAACCGATATACGCGCAACAGAGCCTGGCATGCGCCGTATTTCTCGCGTTGTCTCCGAGACTTCAAAATTCACGCGCTCCCGCGTTTCTGTATCGCTGCTCTGCGAATCGTTGCCACTGGCTGCCGCATCGCCGTCAGGCAGGTTACTAGCGATTGTCACGGCACCGCCGCCACTGCCACTTGCGGACGTGCTACGTTCCGTCGTGTCAGAACTGATGATGACGCGTTGGTCAGGATCGAAGCGCCGTTCCAAAATTGTCTCGGTCTCAGACACCGTTTCGACATTGACCTCGACAACAGCGTTCCCAATTCCGACATGAGCCTCAAGCAACCGAAGAAGATTGGTTCGGTAAACCGCAGCACGATCGCTAGCTGCTTGGTAACCCGCAACACCTTCACGTGGCTCCACAATCTCTCCGGTCGATCCGTTAATGACTGTGACCGCTTCTGCTGGAAGACCTGCGACTGCAGATGAAACCAAAAAGCGCAAGGCGCGCGCTTGGCTTATTGAAATTCCCGTTCCTGCAGGCGTGACATTTATTGAAGCCGTTGCGCTATCATCACTCTGGAACGGACGTGAACTGAGGTTTGAAATATGCACACGCGCCGAACGGATACCGGGGTTTGCTGCAATCGTTCGCGCAAGCTCGCCCTCTTTCGCACGCCAGTATGCTGCATCAAACATTTGCGACGTCGTGCCAAAACCCGACAGCGAATCAAGGAGTTCATACCCAGCAGTTCCGTTTGCAGGCATACCTTCACTGGCCAAAAGCATACGCAAACGGTCCCGTTGGCCACGAGGAACGCGAATCGATCCACCTACGATTTCATGAGGGATGCCGCGCTGATCGAGTGCGGATACCACTTCACCCGCGGCGGCGGCATCCAATCCAGAGTAAAGCAAAGCGTAGTCAGGCGTAACAGCGCTTCGACCTATAAAAAGAACGCCTAGGAAAACGCCCAGTGTCGCTGTCACGAGAAGTATTTGCCGGCGAACGCCAAGGTTCGTCCAAAAAGAAAGTAGCTGATCCACAAGCTTATCCAATCTCGAACCGTTCTGGCTCGTCTGTCTTGGGAACATTGGCGCAGCCGTCTTAACAATCGGTTAGTTCTCTTGTCCTAAAACAAAGAAGGAACAGAAATGATGATGAGAGCCGATGATGGCCGATACGACACCCGAAATAACCGAACCACCTAGGCATAGCCGGCGGCCGCTCCTGCTAGGCGCTATGCTAAGCGTTGTGGCCGGCGCTGTCGTTTTTGCCTTGTTCTATCTCGGCATTCTGTTCCCGCCAGATAGTGGTGACCATGTCGCACACGATGATCATGCCAGTCCATTCGCCGGTGCAGATATTGCCTTTGTACCGCTCGAAACGCTTGTCGTGTCCTTAGGGCCCTCAACTGATGCAAAACATCTCATTGTGACGATCCAGCTTGAAGTGGTGTCTTCCCGTAAGGAAGACGTGGCCTTCTTAACTCCACGCATTGCAGATGTTCTCAACGGCTATCTCAGGGCGTTAGACCCTCAGACAATCGAGGCGTCAGCTTCAATCGTGCGGCTTCGTGGTCAAATGCTACGGCGCGTTCAGCTTGTAGTAGGTGATGGAATGGTCCGCGACCTGCTGATTACCGAATTTGTGTTGAATTAGGGGAACTCAATGGTGGACCTCATTTCTGATGTTTTGTTGGCTTTTGGTGCATTGGGTGCCGCACTCTATTGCGCCATTCTGGCTCGAAAACTTAGTCGGTTTACAGACCTTGAAAAAGGTATGGGCGGTGCGATCGCCGTTTTATCAGTTCAGGTTGATGACATGACTAAAGCGCTTGGATCAGCGCAAGTATCGGCATCAAGCTCACGAGAAGACCTGAACGCCCTTGTGGAACGGGCCGAAACCGCATCAAGACACTTAGAAATGATGATGGCATCGCTGCATGACCTTCCTGTTATGCCGCAAAAGCCAACTACAAACTCGACAGCGGTCAAAGATCCGGAAGACAGTCAGTATCAATCTCGTCCGCCTAGTTTTGTTCGCCCTGCGCCTCCAGAACCGCAAGAAATTGACGTGGCTCCGAAATGGAAGCGTCGTCATCTCGGCGTGGCGGCAGAATGATGGCAAGGCGTAAAACACGACCCCACCCACGCAAGCTTGGCGTTCGTCCCCTCATCTTTGTCGTTATGGTTCTTCTCCTGAGCGGTGTGACCCGGTTTGGTATGATGACGACTCAAGCATCAGCTGCAGATACGATTTTGCCGAGCGAATCCAGTTCCAATACCCACACCCAAGATGAGATCTTTTCAGAGCTCTTGGCGGATTTGCAAGCACGTGAGCAGCTTCTAGATGCACGAGAGGTCGCGGTTCGAGATAGGATGATAGCGTTACAAATTGCCGAGCAAACAATTGAAGAAAACCTGACCGCTTTGGTCGCGATGGAAGTACGACTTGAGCAGACCTTAGCAATCGCAAGCACGGCAGCGGCCGAAGATTTAAGTCGGCTGGTGAGTGTTTACGAGAACATGAAGCCTGCCGATGCAGCAGCGTTGTTTCAAGCTATGCCGCCGAATTTTGCATCTGGGTTTCTATCTCGGATGCGGCCTGACTCTGCCGCGCAGGTCATGTCCGGCCTACCACCTGAGTTTGCTTACGCAATTAGCGTCATAATCGCCGGTCAAAACTCTGATGTCGTGCTAGAGTAAATAAATTATAATACCTTTAGCTGTAAAGTGTAGCTGCGAGAGTATCCATGCCAAATTTCAAAACTAGAGACAGGAAATAGAACCGTGATCGGAATCATTGGAATTATTGTGATCTTCGTTATGGTTTTTGGTGGTTATCTAGCCGCAGGTGGCCACCTCGATATTATACTTAAGTCTCTACCTTACGAGATGATGATTATTGGTGGTGCGGCAGCAGGGGCATTTGTCATTAGTAATGATCCAGGCAACCTAAAAGCCACGTTCAAGCATATTGGAAAGGTATTCAAGGGACCTACTTGGCATGAAGATGACTATCAAAATCTACTTTGCTTATTATTTCAACTTATCCGCATGGCGCGAAGCAATCCGGTTGATCTTGAAGAGCATATAGAAGACCCCACTTCATCTGATGTATTCAAAGCTTATCCCAAAATCCTCTCTGATGCTGAAGCAACTGAACTAATTTGCGATACGTTACGCAGCGCTTCCATGAATTATGATGATCCAAACCAAGTAGAAGAGGTTCTGAATAAGCGCATCGAAGCCCAGTTTAAACATGCCTTACACCCAACTCACGCCCTTCAGGTCATGGCTGATGGCTTGCCCGCGCTAGGAATTGTCGCTGCCGTTCTGGGTGTTATAAAAACAATGGGTTCAATCGATCAACCCCCTGAAATACTTGGAAAACTCATTGGTGGCGCACTTGTCGGCACCTTTCTCGGCGTGTTTCTAGCCTATGGTTTTGTCGGCCCCTTTGCAACTAAGATCAAATCCGTCGTGGAAGAAGATGCTAATTTCTATAGCCTTATCCGAGAGGTATTGGTTGCGAATCTCTACCAACACTCTGTTAACAATTGCATAGAAGTAGGACGTCAAAATACACCGCGGCATATACGACCAAGTTATGCAAACCTCGAGCAAGCCTTAAAGGAAACGCGCCAGGGTGCTGCATGAAGAGTTTTGCTTTGTTCACATTTCTTTTGGCTGTACTTTCAAGCCCTGCATTCGCAGATACAGTTCGCATTGCATCGGGCGAACATGCGACATTCTCTCGTCTTGTAATATATTTTACGCATAGCAGAGCATGGAGATTTGGCCGCTCCGATGCAGGATACAGATTTGAGTATAACGGAGATAGTGTAGATTTCGACATTGACGAGGTTTTTAGATATATTCCTCGCAAGCGTGTTACAGATATAGAAACTTACAAGAATACAGTTGAAATATCACTTGACTGTGAGTGTGCGGCTGATGCGTTTGAATTACGAAATGGGCTAATTGTCCTGGATTTCAGAGATGGCGCGCCCGATGAGTTTAGCCGTTTCGAAACTCCGCTTGAAACATCAACCGATACCAATCATCCATCAGAACACCAGATTTTGGACAACCCCACTTTGGAATTGCTCGCACCTTTGGTTCCTGCACCGCATCCCGAAACAATAGTGCCGGATTTTTCCAATGTGCTTAGCAATGGCCAAGTTGAGCGACTACAGACCACCATGTTGGAAAACCTAAGCCGGGCCATGTCGCAAGGCTTGGTCAACACGGTGCCCGTTAACCAGAACGAGATCGGGAAAAATCTGGCAACAACGCATGATATGCCCTCTATGAACCATGAGGCAACTCCTAACAAACATGACGAAACTGCTGAAAGTCAAACAATAGAAGACGCATTAAGCGGAGTTTCGATTCAAACACAGATGCAGTTGGACGCGAGTCGTCAAACAAAGCTGCCCGAAGTCGCCATGCTAAATTGCCCCAACCCGATTCTCTTGGACATTGCGAGTTGGGGCGACCCTGACGCAATCGTAGAAGGGCTGGCCCAGCGCAGAGACGCCTTAATGTCCTCGGACTTTCTTGCGTCAACTGACGGAATCTTAGCGCTAGCGCGCTACTACGCATGGCTTGGATTTGGCAGTGAGGCTAGAGCGGTCATGTCTTTAGGGATCCAAGACAAGGCCACCGAAGAGGTGCTGCACATAATGAGCGGCGTCATGGATGGCTTACCAATTTCTACAGCTTCTAGTTGGAGTAGATGCCAAGGCGCAGCACAACTTTGGTCGTTCTTGGCGGCAGAGACTTTAGAGCCGCTCCGCTCGCCAGCGAAGACGAGCGTCGTACGGTCGTTCGAGAGGCTACCTGATCACTTAAGACAACATATCGGCCCAATGCTGTTCAACCGTTTCATAGAAAATGAGGACAAAGATGGCGCGGAAACTATTCGTCAATCTATTTCACGTGCGACTGAACGAGAATCTCCACAAGTTGAGTTTCTCCAAGCCAAAGCACTTCTGGATTCAGGTCAAGTCGAGGACGCTCTACAAGAGTTTTCCCGGCTGGCAAAAGGCTCGGATGGTTTAGCAACCCAAGCGCTTCTGGCACTCGGAGAAACTTCGCTACAAAACGATACCGAATTATCAGAATGGGCTCTTGAAGGGCTTCGTGCACAAGCTGAAATTCATAAAGGCACGGTCGAGGGTCAACCCATTAGGGACCTATTGCTAGCCCACCTGGTCGCGGGCAAGCGGATCGCCGAGGTTTCATCCTACCTCAAGAACACACCTTTTGCGGCAACGGAAGACGATCAAGCGCGCTTGCTTGCGCTGTTGGAAATGGCTTTGCCAGCTGCTGATGATACGATCTTCGCCGAACTCGCCGTTCAATACCGTGATCTCATTCGGAACACTCCGGAAGCCGCCGCGTTGATGGCCTATACGTCAACGCGCTTCCGGGACCTTGGCTTTGAAACCACTGCATCCAGCTTTCAAACAAACGGTGCAAACAGTGATCAAAATAACGCGGCAGAAACGGTCAATATACCTCTGAATGAGCCCCTCTCGACCCACAGAAACGAAAATTCTGAAGCAATCACATCCGATGTAAATAACCACATATCAAAAGTCGGCAAAATCGTGGCCTTACCCTTGATCGATCAGGCGGTTGTTTCAATTCCGGCGAATGAAGGGCTGTTGGCAGCAGCGCGCACACGCCGTCAACGCATCAGCGAGCTTTTGGCAACTGTGCCCGAGGTGAACTAAGCAATTTGCACACACTTCATTTGAATATTGAAAGGAAATGTAAAGGCTCTGCCTCTAGCGTCGCCCTATACCCGCTCAACCGCGAGAAACAAGATGCGCCGCAGCTACCTAATATCCAACACCTTTGCCGCGTTGATGGTCGGATTGCCTTTACTTGTTGCAAGTTCCGCAGCCCTGGCGGCATCCGCGACGCATCAAAGCTGTGATATCGCAGCTGCCCGTGCCGCACGGCAGACCGGGGCACCAATTGAGGTGCTGCATGCGATTGCTCGGGTCGAATCAGGACGCACTACAGAGGCCGGGTTTCACCCGTGGCCATGGACAGTCAATGTCGAAGGTCGCGGGCGCTGGTTTGCGAGCAGGCAAGCTGCGTTAGAATACTTGCAGCAGCGGCAATCTGATGGATCACGCAGCTTCGACGTTGGCTGCTTTCAGATCAATCATCGCTGGCACGGCCAAGCATTCGCAAGCCTGAATTCTATGTTCGAGCCCTCGGAAAACGCGCTCTACGCTGCAACTTTTCTCAATAAGCTTTACAGAGAGTTTGGCGATTGGACCAAAGCAATCGGCGCATATCACTCGCGAACCGAGGTGCACGCGACGCGATATACCGCGTTGGTCACCGCACGGCTCGATGTATCAGAATTGGTGACATCTACGTCTCCTGATCCGGCACCGCATAGCGCGCATGCCGCAGAACACGCGCCACCTATAGTTCGCCCACAGCGAGTGATACTAAGATCATCCTTCGCGCCACCCGCCAGCGCGGGGTCACTTTTTCCCGA
The DNA here is from genome assembly GCA_965279125.1 of Dinoroseobacter sp. Taxonomy (GTDB): domain Bacteria; phylum Pseudomonadota; class Alphaproteobacteria; order Rhodobacterales; family Rhodobacteraceae; genus Dinoroseobacter. Next base: position 102,102 of record CBDIHL010000041.1, on the reverse strand, counting down.
TAGGGACGGTCAGCGGCGCAGCTTCATCACATTTTCCCCGTCGGGGGATTGACGTGACAGAGCGCGCTTCCTTCAAATTCTCAGCGGTCCTTCAACCGACCGTCGTGTTGGCGGTTGCCCTGATGGCGGTCATTGTCATGATGATTTTGCCCATGCCTGCATGGGTCTTAGATATCGGGCTCGCGGCATCCTTCGGGCTGGCGATATTGATCTTTACCGTGACCCTCTTTGTCGAACGACCCCTCGATTTTTCGGCGTTCCCGACCATTCTATTGGCTTCTCTGATGCTGAGACTTTCGCTCAATGTGTCTTCAACAAAGCTGATTATCGGCGAGGGGCATACGGGAACACACGCGGCAGGTGATGTCATCCAAGGGTTTGCGTTATTCGTAATGGGCGGCAGCGTTTTTCTAGGGCTTGTGGTCTTTGGCGTGCTGCTGATCGTGAACTTCATGGTTATTACCAAGGGTGCGGCGCGCATGGCAGAGGTCGGCGCAAGGTTCGCGCTTGATGGTATGCCCGGAAAACAATTGGCCATCGACAGCGACATGTCCGCTGGCGCAATTGACCATATCGAAGCAAAAGCCCGCCGCGAGCGCGAGCAGGCCGAAACAACCTTCTTCGGATCGCTCGATGGCGCATCAAAATTCGTAAAAGGGGATGCGGTCGCAGGCCTGCTCATAACGCTACTGAACCTTGTGATGGGACTTGCGATTGGAACCTTGTTGCATGGTATGCCAATCGGAGAGGCCTTTGAAACATACGCGATTCTAACCGTTGGCGATGGGTTGGTGTCGCAAATTCCAGCGGTCGTGATCTCGATTGCCTCAGCACTTTTGCTGGCGCGTGGTGGAGCAACCGGCAAGGCCGATTCTGCATTGTCGGACCAGTTGGGACGCCACCCAGCAGCCCTCGGCACAGTGGCCATCTTGATGGTGCTCTTCGCCTTGGTTCCCGGCTTGCCGTTCGTGCCATTTGTCGTCGGAGCAGCCGTCTTGGGTTGGGCGGCTTGGCATATGCACGCCAAAGCCGACACGGGCGAGACCGTTGATGCGCCGCCTACGCCGGAGATTGCCGCCACCAAGTCGCTCGGTGATATCCTTGATCTAGATGATATTCATCTCAGCTTTGCCCCTGACCTCGTCTCTATGGTGCTCGACAAGGGAACAGGTCTTGATGCTCGGATCGAGAATATGCGCAGTCATATCGCGCGCAGTTTTGGCTTGGTCCTACCTGAAATACGGCTAACCGATGATGCCAGCTTTGAGCGTGGGGCCTACGTCATTCGGATCCAAGGCGTCGAGGCGGGGTCAGGCACATTGCGGCCAGACCAAGTCCTAGCGCTGCTGAACGATGGGGCCGAAGGGTTACCTGTCGGCGAAGACGTTCTAGAGCCTGTTTTCCAGGCTCCCGCGCGGTGGATCGATCAGTTTGAGCAAGAAACCGCATCGCTGTCAGGTGCCACCACGGTATCAGCCACCGAAGTGCTGGCCACGCATCTGTTGGAAGTCATCAAGGGCAATCTGGCGCGATTGCTGACACTCAAAAGCCTGCGGCGCCTGCTGGACGAGATGTGTAACCTATCAGATCCAGACCGCGCATCTAGCAACAGGCGGCTTCTTGACGAGTTGATGCCAGATAAGGTGCCTGCCGAGTTATTGTTGGCGGTTCTTCGGCTTCTCCTTGAGGAATCCATTTCGATCCGAAACCTGTCCACGATCCTTGAGGCCATTGCCGATACCCGTCCTCATAGCCCCGCGCCGGACCAAATCTGCGAGGCTGTGCGTCAACGGCTCAGTCTCCAATTGCTGGAGGGCCTCAAGCGCGCGGATGGAACGGTGCCGCTGTTACAACTGGCCAGTGATTGGGAGGAAACATTCAACAAGTACGCCCTCGGGCCAGATCATGCTGGAGATGTCGCGCTTCCGCCCGAGCTGTTTCATCGCTTGACACAAGGTGCCGCCGATAAGCTATCAAATTTGTCGGACGAGGGCATCTTCCCAGCCGTGATCTCAAGCGCGCGCCGACGCCGGTATCTGCGCACCGTGCTATCGGCCAAGGGCATTACTGCACCTGTTCTGTCGTTTGAAGAACTTGGCAGCAGCGCGAAGCCCGCCCTCATGGGCGTCATCCCGGCATGAGCGCGCTTGCCCAACCGCTTCTCGATTGGATTGCCGAAATGGGTCTGGTGGCCTTCACCGTCTTTCTGCGCATCGGCGCGTGCCTCGCCTTTTTGCCCGCATTCGGCGAGCAAACCGTGCCTGCACGCATTCGCTTGGGCCTTGCGTTCGCATTTTGTGCATTGGTTTTGCCGCTGGTCACGCCTGCGTTGCAGCCTCAGGTTACCGCAGGCTGGACTTGGAGTTTTGCTGTCGCAGAAATCCTCAATGGCTTGGTGCTGGGCTTTGTCTTCCGTCTGCTTGTAATGGCGCTGAACGTTGCAGGCATGATTGCGGCATCTGCCACATCTCTGGCGCAAATTTTCGGCGGAGGCGTGGGCGTTGACCCGCAACCCGCCGTGGGCAACGCAATGGTTGTGGCCGGCATCGCCCTTGCAACTTTGGGCGGGCTGCATGTCAAAGTGGTCGAAGCGATGTTGCTGTCCTATACAATTCTGCCAGCTGGGTTATGGCCTCTTGCCAATGATCTGGCCGAATGGGCGATACGTGACGTGGCGCGGGCATTCGCGCTCGGTTTTGCGCTCGCCGCTCCATTCACCGTGGCGGCTTTCCTTTACAATCTGGCGCTTGGCATCATTAACCGGGCGATGCCGCAACTTATGGTCGCCTTCGTCGGTGCGCCCGCACTGACCTTAGGTGGCTTGATCTTGATGGCGCTATCGCTGCCCTTCGCGCTTGAGCATTGGATGGCTGTCATGGACGCGACGCTCAAAGATCCTTTTGGGGTAGGACATTAGGCGATGGCTGACGACGATACCGAGAAAAGTCATGAGCCGACCCAGAAGAAGCTCGATGACGCTCGAAAGAAGGGCGAGTTTGCAAAATCCACCGACCTCAACACGGTTGCGGCTTATGCGGGGTTCTTGTTGGGGGCCGTGACCTTAGGACCTTGGGGGCTTGAGTATGCCGGAGCGCGGTTGGCACGCCTTCTGACAAACGCCGACTACCTGGCGAAAGACCTCACCGAAGGGGGTGCGGGAGGTCACTTAGGATCGACCATTATGGAGGTCGGCATCGGCATGACGCCCCTATTTGCAGTGCCCGCGTTTGTAGTGCTCACTTCGGTGCTGTGTCAGCGCGCGTTGGTGTTCACACCGTCCAAACTGATGCCAAAGGCCGAACGCGTTTCGATCCTCGGGAATGCAAAACAGAAATTCGGGCGCGCGGGTCTGTTCGAATTCTTCAAAAGCTTCACTAAGCTTACAGTTTATAGCCTGTTGCTGGCCTATGTAATCGTAAGTGGCTCTGCCGAGCTGGTATCGCTTGCAGGGCTTGAAGCGCGTGGGATCGTACTGTCGCTGTTCGAGTTGACCCGCTTGTTTCTGGCAAAAGTGGTGATCGTCGCACTGGTGATTGGCGTGCTGGACTACTTCTTCCAATACACCGAGCATATCCGCAAAAATCGCATGAGCTTCCAAGAGCTTCAGGACGAAGCGAAGTCGTCGGAAGGCGATCCACATATGAAGCAGCAGCGTCGCCAGAAAGGCTACGAGATTGCGATGTCGCAGATGATGGCAGATGTGGATACGGCTGATGTCGTGCTCGTAAACCCAACCCATTATGCGGTCGCGCTGAAATGGGATCGTATGAAAGGTGGCGCACCGGTCTGTGTGGCCAAGGGGGTCGATCATATCGCGCTCGCTATTCGCGATCGTGCGATGCAGGCAGGGGTTGCTGTACGGCACGACCCGCCGACCACACGCGCGCTACATGCCAGCTTGCAGATCGGTGACGAGGTTCTGCCCGAGCACTACAAGCCCGTCGCCGCAGCCATTCGATTTGCAGAAACACTGCGCAAAATGGGACAACGGACATGAGCCGCAGCCCCCAGCCAGCTCAGATCAAACGTCTGCAACGGCTCGCCACATTAAAGTCGGATGCCGCGCGTCAAGCGATGGTCCCGCTGCAACAACAGCGCACTCGGATCTTGGACGATATCGAAAAGATACGCGAGACTCTGCGTCAATCGCGGACGAGCGATTCAGATGCAGCCGCGCTTGTTGGTCAGTCGCTGAGCGCGCAGCGCTACGCCGTGTGGTGCCAAAACCAACTGGCTGGATTGCAGCGGGAAGCCGCGCGACTAGAGGTTAAACGCATACCCCTTGCCCAAGCGATGGCGCAGGCCGAAGCGCGTCGGTTGATTCTGGATCAAATGGCGGCGGATACCAAGGCGGCTCTGCGCGCGGCCCACATTCGCACTTTGGAAGACGGCACCGGTTAGACCTAAGGCCCAACGCTACCCGACATCCTGACGCACGATATCCATCACCAAGACATTCGCCACGATGTCTGAGCCCATGACTTGGTGCGACGCCTGTTTTAGCGCCCGACGCAACATGTCCATATTGCGCGTTGCGGTAAAATTACCATCAAAGCCGCCCGCATTTGCATGCTCAAACAGTACTGTCAGCAAAGCATCGCGGATCTTTGGCTCAAGCCCGTAGACCTGCTCGCGCCCTCCCGCCCCCACCTCCAGGCTCAGCGACATCACAACCAATGCCGCGACCCGCCCGCCCTTGACGACCGGAACCACGAACTGGTTGTTGAGTTTCACAAAGACGGCTGTCTCTGTGTCTTCGCCTCCATGCCCGTCACCGTGGCCTCCGGAATGTGCGACAGGTGCCGCAGCAGGTGCGTGCCCGTCGCCCTCGTCCGTCGCCGACATATCAGCTTCCGGCACTGGCCGCAGGTAAAGGCCTGCCGCACCACCGGCGATAGTCCCGATGATAATCAATAGGATAGGAAGAAGTTTCGACATACGGACCGTCGCCTAGAATGGAAGGAGAATATCAGCGATCTGCTGGCCATAACGGGGCTGCTGCATATCGGTAATCTGACCTCGCCCACCGTAGGAAATCCTGGCGGCTGCGATCTTGTCATAGGTAATTTCATTCTGGCGCGAGATATCACCGGGACGCACAAAACCGGTCACGACCAGTTCACGCAACTCGAAATTCACGCGCACCTCTTGGGTGCCTTGAATGCGCAGCACGCCGTTTTGCATCTTCTCCACCACCGTCGCCGCGATCCGCAAAGTCAGCTTCTCGTTGCGCCGGATCGATCCATCGCCCGAGGATTGGCTATCGGATGTGGTTGACACCGCGTTTGCTGAACTGGCCCCGTCCGGTAGACGCTGGTCAAGCAATTGCGGCACGCCCAGAAGCTGCGGCACGGCCAAAGCTTCCGATCCTGATCGGGAGCGATTGGATTGGTTCGACATTTCCGCACGATCGTCAATTTCGACCACCACGGTCAGAATATCGCCTCGGTTGCCCGCGCGCCTTTCCCCAAGCAACGAGGCGCGCCCGCGATCCCACAACGAAGCCTGCGGCCCATCCGACGGGGCCGGGCCCATTTCTGGCAGCCCCGGATGGGTCATGGCGAAATACTCGTCGCCAGTATGAACCTGGTTAAAGTCCGGGGCGCGCCCAACATTTTGCAGGCGGTCACAGCTGCTCAGCAAGACGACTGCGACAAGACAAATCAGAATACGGCGCATGGAAAGGCCCCTCAATTGGCAACTCTGGAATTGGAAACGACGACCAGCGACGGCCCGTGGACGATCGCCATCACGGTGTTGCGAGACGCGAGGTTCATCACCCGCACGCTTTCGCCCGCCGCGGCCCGGCCCAGCGCGCGCCCTTCGGTGGCAATCTGCAAACCCCCGACCGCATAGAGCATTTGAACAGGCTCGTTGCGCTTGACCAAGGCAGGCGGACCGACTTGGTCCGGTTGGATCGGGCGGCCTGCGTAAAGAATTTCGCGCGTCTCAAGCCCGATTAGCTGTGCAAGATCACTGAACGCGCCGACTTGTCCCGTCGCGCGCAGTTCAACATCGGTGGCGGTCAGAATGGCTTGGGCGCGAATTGTTCGCACGGCCACGGCGCTGTCGGCCTGCACGGTTCCGGCGACGATAATGCCCAGAAGAACGGCCCAAAGAATCGGGAGGATACGCATCACCGCATCCCACTCGTGGCGGCCATCATTTGGTCAACGGCGGTGATAACCTTGGAATTTAGCTCGTATCCACGCTGCGCCTCGATCAGCTGGGTGACTTCGCGAACCGAATCGACAGAGGAATTCTCAAGATACCCCTGTCGAAAACTACCCAATCCGTCCTCGGTGGCGGTGCCGACATTTGAGGGTCCAGAGGCGCTGGTTTCCAGAAATAGATTGCCGCCAATCGCTTCCAGCCCCTTGGGATTGGTAAATCCAGCCAATGTGATCTGACCCAGCAACTCAGGCTCTACCCGGTCGCGGAAATGGGCATAAAACTCGCCATCCGCGTTGATACTGATTCTGTGACTGTCATCGGGGATCACAATCTCGGGCACAATCGCATGGCCATCGGCAGTCACGACAACGCCCTCGGACGAGCGTTTCAGCGATCCATCGCGCGTGTAGGCGGAGGTGCCGGAGGGTAGTGCCACTTCGATCAGGCCGCGCCCTTCAATGGCGATGTCCAGATCCCCACCCGTTTCAGCCAGCGATCCTTGTTGCACATCCATCGACACCGCCGACGCACGCACGCCCAGACCAAGCTGCACACCGGTGGGCAATTGCGTCCCATCGGACGCCGTGATCGCGCCGGGGCTGGCTTTTTGTTGGTAATGCAGGTCAGCAAATTCGGCGCGCCGCGCATTGTAACCCGTGGTGTTCATATTCGACAGGTTGTTCGAGATGACCTCGACCCGCATTTGCTGAGCGTTCATCCCGGTCGCCGCTATATGTAGAGCGCGCATATCATGTCTCCGTTGTTCAAAAGGTTATTGTCGGCCAAGCGTTTGAATGACCGACTTGATCCGGTCATGCTCGCGGTCGAGGAAGGATTTGTTGGCCTCATAGCGGCGCTGAACTTCGATCAGCCGCGCCAACTCGCCAATGGGGTTCACATTCGACGCCTCAAGCATCCCTTGATGCACGGTCGCCTCGTCAGCCGGAACAACATCGCCCGCAGCCTTTAGCAAATTGCCGCCCGCCCGGGCCAAGTCGATGGGGTCTGCTGGTAGCACAAGACCGATCTGTCCCAATGGCCTGCCGTTTGCGCTCAGCGTGCCATCTTGGCCAAGAGACACATCCACCCCGGGGGGCACGAAAACTGGGGCACCGCCGACGTCCAGCAGCCGGTTTCCGTCGCCGTTCACCAACAACCCTTCGGCATCCGGCATGAAATGGCCTGCGCGGCTTAGATAGGTTTCGCCATCCCGATCGACCTGAAAGAAACCCTCGCCTTCGATTGCAAAATCAAATCTGCCGCCCGTGACCTCCAGCGTGCCTTGCGATTGCACGATCCGATGCGCGTCTGCTTGAACCATCGATACCGACGGAGCGGACACACCCGCGCTACGCACGAATTCCGAGAAGACGAGATCCTCGCGGCGAAAACCGGTCGTGTTCGCATTGGCGATATTGTTGGCGATCACGTCCAACTCGCGGCGCAGACCAAGTTGGCGGCTGAGCGCAGTATAGGCGGTTGTATCCATGGGCGCGCCCTAACCCCCAGCGATCAAAGGCAAGATACCTTTATCGAAAAATCGGGTCAGCGCGTCGGTCATGAAGCCCATCGTTGCCCAGAAAACCGCCAGCATCGCGCCAACCTTTGGCACAAAGGTCAATGTCATTTCCTGAACCGAGGTTAACGCCTGAAACAGGCCGATTGTGACACCCGTCAGCAGGGCCGCGATCAGCATTGGGCTGGAGATTGTAACTGCAACCCAAAGGCCTTGGCGCAAGGTGTCAAATAGAAGGTCAGGGTTCATAAGCTACACCGGCATCCTCAGGATTTCTTGATAGGCCTCGACCATCTTGTTGCGGACTGTGACCGCCGTTTCGACCGCAAGTTCCGTCTGGGCGAGGGCTTGGACCAGCGCATGTGGGTCCGCGCCGCCGGACATCGCGGCTTTGGCGAGGGTTTCGCCTTCTTGCAGCGTGGCGGCGAAATCGCGAACCATTGCGCCAGCCGTATTATCCGCGGCACTTGGGTTACCCACAGCGGTGGCTTGGCGTGCGCCGGCATAAAGTGCTGCGGCTGATCCTGATCGAATATCCATCATCTATCTCCGTCAGTTAACGGCGCAAAAGCTCAAGCAGCGAGCGCGTCATCTGTCTGGCATTGTCGAAAGTGCGAAGGTTGGCCTCGTAACTGCGCTGAGCTTCGCGGGCATCGGCCATCTCGATGGTCAGCGACACGTTCGATCCCTGATAAAGCCCCTCGGCATTGGCCATGGGATGGGACGGATCATGGATCATCGGCAGCGCGCCTTGATCCAGACGCTCCGGCCCCAAACGCACACCGGGCTTGCCATCAAAGCTGGGCACCATGGTTTCAAAGGTGGTTAACTTGCGCCGATAGCCCGGCGTGTCTGCATTCGCCACGTTTTGCGAGACAATGTTCAGACGGCCCGCCTGAGCCGCAAGTCCACTGCTGGAAACTGCAAGGGCGTTCATCAGATCACTCATCAAATCTCTCCGGAATTAGCGTCCGCGACCAAGGCTGGTGCGCAGGACGTTCATGGTGCTGCGGTAGATCGCGAGCGCCGTGTCATGTTGTTGGCGGATCTCGACGTTGCGCAGCATTTCCCGCTCCAGCGACACGTCATTGCCGTTGGGGGCCGCACGCGCCTGGGGATCGTTTTGAACCGCCCAGCGCGCGCTTGTCTCGACCCCCAGATGACCGGCGCGCGTGGCAGAAAGCGGCTCAGCACTTTTGTAGGTTTGGGCAAACGGGCTCAGATCCTGAGTGCGGTAGCCCGGCGTATCGGCATGGGCGATGTTGCGCGCCGCCAAGGACTGACGCTGCCCCGCATGGGCCGCCATCGCATGGGCCATGCGCAAAACGTCGATATTTTCTAGCATCGGGGCTTCTCCCTCGATTGGTTCAACTAAGGCTTAACCCTGATTCCTTTAAGAAAGCGTAAGCCGGGCCTTTCGCCTGCAAATTGAGTCGAGGTTTCATGAACGAGCTCCCTTTCAAGCGTCTTGCCGCGCGCATCAGCGATCTACAGGCCCATAAGCTGTCGGGTCAGGTCACCGCCGTGACTGCGGGCGTTGTGCATGTGTCTGGCCTTGCCCGCGTCGGGGCGGTGGGGGACCGCGTGGCCATCCAGCGCGCGGATCGCCCACCGCTATGCGCCGAAATCCTCAAGCTGGATGCCGACCATGTCACGATCTTGCCCGAAGGCGATCTGGACGGCGTCACCCTGAAGGCAAAGGTCACATATCTGGGCCGCGCCGAAGCATTTCCCGCGCTAGATTGGGTCGGCCAAGTCATTGATGCGTTTGGACAACCCTTGGATGGCACGCTTCTGGAAAAAGGGGCGCAGGCCTACCCATTGCGACCCCCTGCCCCGAACGCGATGGCCCGGCGCGGATTGGGCATGCGCCTTGATACAGGCGTCGCCGCAATCGATACGTTCCTGCCCTTGGTGCGCGGTCAACGGATGGGGCTGTTTGCCGGGTCCGGCGTCGGAAAGTCGACCCTTCTGGCCGGGCTCGCGCGCGGTGTGAACGCTGATCTGACCGTCATTGCCTTGATCGGAGAACGCGGTCGCGAGGTGCGCGATTTCGTCGAAAATGTGCTGGGTCCAGAGGGAATGAAACGCGCAATTGTGGTTGCGGCGACCTCTGATCAACATGCTTTGGTCAAGCGGCGCGCGGCGTGGATGGCCATGACAATCGCCGAATATTTCCGCGATATCGGCGCTCAGGTGGTCTTCTTGGCCGATTCTATCACCCGTTTTGCTGAAGCTCACCGCGAAATTGCGCTTCAATCGGGCGAGCCAGCGGTCTTGCGCGGCTATCCCCCGTCCACCGCGAAGCTGGTGATGGATCTGTGCGAACGGTCCGGGCCAGGCCAAGACGGGCAAGGCGATATTTCGGCGATTTTCAGCGTGCTTGTGGCGGGATCTGACATGGACGAGCCGATTGCCGATCTGATGCGCGGGGTCCTTGACGGGCACATCGTGCTCAGCCGCGAGATCGCCGAACGCGGGCGCTTTCCCGCCATTGATGTGCTACGCTCGGTATCGCGAAGCCTTCCGGGCGCTGCGACCGAGGACGAAAACGCGACCCTTCAAGACGCGCGCAGCCGCTTGATGCGCTATGAAGATGCGAAACTGATGGTTCAAGCTGGCCTTTATACCAGCGGAAATGATCCGGACCTTGATAAGGCGCTACAATCGTTCCCCGGTCTCGATGCCTTTTTCCGCGGTGTTGGCGTGGGTCCGGCTAGCGACAGTTTCGATGCGCTTGATACGGCGCTCGGGCGGCGTCCCGCGAAAATGCCAGCCCCTGATTTGGCAAGCCTCGCGGCAGAGGGTTAGCCCCTAGTTCAGCAGAACCGGGATTTGCGTTGGTCCACGAAATCCGAAACCCCGCCAGATGACATCGTCTAGGTTGGGGATCGTCATGTTTGGGAACCGATCAAACAGGATCGGCAGCATGATCTGCCCGACCGCGCGGCGCGCGACATGGGTGCCCATGCAAAAATGCGGACCATTACCAAATGCCTGATGCGGTGCGGGCTTGCGGTAGACTTCAAAGACCTCGCCATTGTCATAGATGTCTTCATCGCGGTTGGCGCTGGCTTGCAAGGTCATCACCGTGTCGCCTTTCGGGATCAGGCATCCGCGAATTTCTGTATCCTCGGTCACCAAACGCGAGGACGCCTGAATCGGCGCAACCCATCGCACGCCTTCCTCAAACGCCTTATCCCAATCCTCGCTCGCGACCACCTGAGCCAACTGATCGGGATTGGTCAGCAACCCATAGAGGATCGTATTGAGCGCATCGCGCGGCTCGTTGATGCCACCGCCGACCGCGATTTTGATATTGGCGTGCATTTGCTTGATGTCGATGGGATCATCCGCATTCAGCATCACCGAATAGGCGCTGTTGTTCGGGGCTGCCAAGTGCCGGTCTTTCAGGCGGTAGAACAACGCGTCCATTTCGTCATTGGCCTTGTCGGAAATCGCAAATGGCGCGTCACGCCACCCGAAATTGCCCGCGCCATCGATCAGGTGCTGCGACCAGCGCTGCATTTCAACATCGGTCGCGTCTTCCACACCCAGCAAGATCGCAAGGCCCCGCGCGCAATAGGGACCTGACAGCGCAGGAAACAGATCGACGATTTCCCCCTGCGGAAGCCGCGCGACATACTCTTCGGCAACACGCTGATACTGGGGCATCCATTCGTTCATGATCACCTTTGGATTGAACGCAGGTGCCATCGCTTGCCGCTCGCGCAGATGCTCCGCCCCGTCTTTGCGCATTAGCGTATGTGCCCGGAACGCACGCTTCATTGGCGTGTTGGGATCGTCCGAGCTGAACACCTCAGGGTGATCCTTCACGTATTTCGTATCATCGGCCTTTGTCAGCAGCGTGCGTCCCACCGATTTGATGCGCAGCACCGGGGCTTGCGCGCGCAGGCGGCGGTAAATCGGGTAAGGATCACGGTCCAACTGGTCCAGCGTGATCTCCTCATCCAAGGGGGCAAGCTCAGCCATGTTGTGCGCTCCGGGTCCTGATCATGCCGCTGTCTCGCCCAATATCCGCAACGCATTTTCCCTCAGTATCAACGGACGCACCTCGTCCTTGAAGGGCGCGTTCTCGAAATCCGCGAGCCACCTGTCAGGCGTGATCGCGGGCCAGTCTGATCCAAACAGCATCTTCTTCTTCAAGATAGAGTTTGCATAGAGAATGAAGGTTTCGGGGAAGTACTTTGGCGACCATCCGGACATATCATAGTAAACATTGGGCTTATGTTGCGCGACGGCGAGGCCTTCTTCCGTCCACGGAAATGACGGATGCGCCAGCACGATGGGCATATCGGGAAAGTCCACGGCGACATCATCCAGATGGATCGGGTTGGAATATTTCAGCCGCATCCCCATCCCGCCGCGCATCCCCGACCCAACGCCCGTTTGTCCGGTGTGGAACAAGCTGATCGCACCCTCTTCGGCAATTGCGTCATAAAGCGTGTAGGCCGCATCCCGATCATTGGGAAAAAACCCCTGCATCGTGGGGTGAAATTTGAAGCCCCGCACGCCAAACTCGCGCACCAAACGCCTGACCTCGCGCGCGCCCGCTTTGCCTTTATGGGGATCGATAGAGGCGAACGGGATGAGGATGTCGTCATTCTCGGCACAAATCTGGGCAACTTCTTCGTTGGAATACCGGCGAAAGCCCGTCTCGCGTTCAGCATCCACGGGAAAGATCACCGCAGCAATGTTGCGCGCTCGGTAGTAATTTGCGGTGTCCTGAACCGTGGGCAGCATCCCTTCGAGCCCCGCCGGGTTCTTGAAATAGGCTGCCATTCCGGCTTGGAATTCGTTGTAGCCATCGTCGCGGTGATCGCAGCACGGCTCTTCGGCATGCGTGTGAAAATCAACCGCGCGAACGGCTGCGAAATCTACCATGCACCTGACCCTCCCTAGATCAGTTAGCAATATAATCGCTATACAGTATAACAATTATACACTACACCTCAATCGCTATAGGACAGCTTTCGACTTGGAGGAGGCGAGGCATGGCCACAAACAGCCCCCCTGACCGCTGCATAGGGATCGAGCGCGACGATGACATCGTCACGCTGACCCTGGATCGCCCCAACAAACGCAATGCGGTGAATGATCAGCTGATCGACGAGCTGGATGCGTTCTTCTCCAGCCCGCCTGAAGGTGTCGCCGCGGTGATCCTGACAGGACGCGGCGACCATTTCTGCGCTGGCCTTGATCTGTCCGAACATCAACACCGCTCACCCGAGCAGACCGTCTTTCACTCGCGCAACTGGCACCGCGTCATGGACCTGATCGAAATGGGCGGTTTGCCGGTCGTGTCTGCCCTGAGAGGGGCCGTGATCGGTGGCGGGCTGGAAATCGCAACCGCCACCCATGTTCGCATCGCCGAGCCGTCCACGATTTTCCAACTGCCCGAAGGACGGCGCGGAATTTTTGTTGGCGGAGGGGCCACTGCACGGATCGGCGGGATCCTCGGCGCTGACCGGATGCGCGAGATGATGCTGACCGGGCGGCGCTACGGGGCTGACGAAGGCTTGGCCCTTGGACTTGTGCACTACGCTGTCGGCGAGGGCGAAGCATTGCCCTTGGCGAAGACGCTCGCCCGGAAGATCGCTGATAACGCCCCGTTCTCAAATTACCTGATGCTGCAAGCCATACCCCGGATTGGGGATATGTCCCGGTCGGAGGGCTTGTTTACCGAAAGTCTGGCGGCAGCGATGTCGCAGACCACCGAAAGCGCGCAAGAGGGACTGCGCGCCTTTCTCGAAAAGCGCGCGCCCAAATTCCGCTAGACGTAGGCTGGATCGGCTCAGCGCTGATCGACCACGCAACAAGCCTGATTGCAGAACAGACCATGTAGCGCCACAGTGCGGGGGAAGGGCCGGTGTGACCCCCAAACTCGACCCGGAGACTGGTTATGTATGCTGCATTCAGGCAAATAGCGGATCTGATCGCGCAAGGTCTCGCCCTCTTTGGCGGACTGATCCTGGTGGCGGTGATTGTGCTGACCTGCGTGTCCATCGCGGGGCGCGCTTTGGTGCCGCTCGACATCGGTGTCGGCCCGATCCGCGGGATCTATGACATCACCGAAATCGGGATGGCCGTGGCCGTGTTCGCCTTCTTGCCATGGTGCCAATTCCAACAGGCCCATGCGCGGGTCGATATGCTGGAGCCTGTCTTTCCCGATACCGTCAACCGGATGCTCAACCTGATCTTCAACATCGCCATGTTCGGTGTTGCGGCCTTCGGGACATGGCGGCTGTATCTGGGTATGCAGGACAAGCTCAGCTTCGGCGAGACGACCTTGATCGCGCAAATTCCTGTCTGGCAGGGATATGCCCTCAGCCTTCTGGGCGCGGGTGGCTTTGTTTTTGTAGCGGCTTTCTGCGTCATCCGTTCAACCCGGCAGCTTATTTTCAAGACGGAAGACGCCGCCGATTATGTCTAATCTCGATCTGGCCCTGTGGTCCTTCCCGGTCCTTCTGATCCTCGTCTTTCTGCGCGCGCCGATTGCCTTGTCGATGATCGCAATCGGGGTTGGCGGCACATATCTGGTGATCGGCTCGCCGATGATGACGCTCAATCAGTTGAAAACGCTGACCTATGGCACGTTTTCCAACTACTCGTTTTCGATCATTCCACTGTTCTTGCTGATGGGGCAATTCGCGACGCTGTCGGGGCTATCCACCTCGCTGTTTCGCGCCGCCGAAAGCTTCTTGGGGCATCGGCGCGGCGGTGTCGCGATGTCGGCGATTGGCGCCTGCGCAGGGTTCGGGGCGATCTGCGGCTCGTCCTTGGCAACGGCTGCCACGATGGGCAAAGTCGCGCTGCCGGAACTGCGCCGCTACGGCTATCCGGGGTCCCTGTCGACGGGGGCTTTGGCGGCGGGGGGCACGCTTGGCATCCTGATCCCGCCCTCGGTGATCCTGGTGATCTACGCCATCCTCGCCGAGCAAAATATCGAGAAACTGTTCGTCGCAGCCCTTCTGCCCGGCATCCTGGCCGCCATCGGTTACATGATCGCGATCTCCATCTGGGTGCGCGTGTCGCCCAATTCTGCTGCGGTCAAAGACCGGATCCCATGGGGCGAGCGCATGATCGCGTTGGCAAAGGTCTGGCCAGTCATCGCCATTTTCGTCATCGTCGTGGGTGGCATCTATGCCGGTATCTTCACCCCGACCGAGGCCGCAGCCGTAGGGGCGGCGGGCACGGGCCTTGTCGCAACCGTCTCCGGCCAGATGAGCTGGGCCAAGCTGCGCGAAGCGATCCTATCGACCGCGTCCTCCACCGCGATGATCTTCCTGATCATTCTCGGAGCCGGGATGTTCAACAACTTCCTGTCCCTGACCCAGTTGCCGCAAACCGCGTCGATCTGGGTCGGCGATCAAGGCTTTTCACCGTGGCTGGTGCTGACAATCGTCCTGCTGATGTATCTGATCTTCGGCTGTGTCATGGACTCGCTGTCGATGGTCTTGCTGACCGTGCCGATTATTTTTCCGATCATGTCCGTGCTCGACTTCGGGATGAGTCCGACGGATTTCGGCCTCTGGTTCGGCATCCTGATCCTGATCGTGGTGGAGGTTGGGTTAATCACGCCGCCCGTGGGCATGAACCTGTTCATCATTAACTCCATGGCCAAGGACACGCCCATTGGCCAAACCTACCGCGGGGCCATGCCCTTCGTGATCACAGACATGATCCGCGTGGTGATCCTTGCGGCATTCCCGCCGATCACGCTGTGGCTTGTATGGTTTATCGACGGATTTGGCGGTTAGGCGCGGATAACGCCGGGGCCACCCGCGTAAAGCATCGCAATCAAGGCTTCGTTATTGGCCCGCAGCGCGCGTTGGTTCAATGAGCCCTTGTCTGTCGTCTCGCCACGATCAAAGCTCGGAAGCGTCTCAAGAACTACAGCGCGCCTTACACGCGTGGCCGATCCGGTGGCTGCACGCGCCGCCTCGCCTAGCTTGTCAGTCAATGCTTCCACAATCTCATCGGCACCCATGGCCTTGGCCCGGTCCGATAAGATCAAAAGCGCGCCAAGCTCACCTTGGTTCTCGCCCACGATCACCGCATCGCGGATCAGCCCACCCATCGTGTCCACAAGCCCCGCGCGCACCGCCCCGACCGGCACCCATGTGCCCGTGTTCAGTTTAAAGTTCTCGGCCAATCGCCCATCAAAGATGAAGCCGCGCGCGAAATCTTCAGGATCGGCCGGGCGCAGCGCGTCGCCAAGCTTATAAAACCCCTCCTCATCAAACGCCTCGGCTGTCTTGGCGGGGTCGCGGTAATAGCCCGGCGTAATGTTCGGGCCCTTTAGCCGCGCTTCCAGCTTATCGCCCTCGGGCACCAGTTTCAGCACCATCCCACGTGATGGCATACCGATATTTCCCGGGCGCGGCTGGATCTCGGTGCAGGCCAGCGCAAACGGGGCTGTCTCTGTCGCGCCAAGCCCGGTGGCCAGCAAAATCTCATGCCCACGCACGCGCTTGCCGACCTGTGCCAGACGGTCCCATGTATGCTGCGCCAACCCGGCGCCTGCATAAAACAGCATGTCCAGATCGCTGAAGAAGGTTTGTGCAAGCTCGTCATCCTGCTCAAGCGCCTCAACCAGCATGTCGAAGCCCAGCGGCACATTGAAATACCACGTGCAGGAAATCTCCGCCAAGTTGCGCAATGTCTCGTCAAATTTGCCCGGCACCGGGCGGCCATCATCGATGTAATATGTGCCGCCGTTGGTCAGCACGAGATAGGACGCCTTGTTGCCCGCAGCCGTATGGTTCCACGGTGCCCAATCGAGCACGACAGGCGGGCGCGCCTCAAGGAACCGGTAGCAATCGCGCACCATCGCCTGATTGGAACAGATCATGTCGTTGGTGATGATCACCGCTTTCGGCGTGCCCGTGGATCCCGAGGTGTGCAGAAACTTGACCACGGTCTCCGGGCCAAGCGCGCGGCGCGCCGCAAGGGCTGCGTCCGGGGGATGGACCTTCAAGCTGTCAAACGGGATCGCATCAGATCCGCCGCCCGTGCATGTGATCACATGCAGCCCCTCTGCCGCGATGGTCTGCAAC
The DNA here is from genome assembly GCA_965279125.1 of Dinoroseobacter sp. Lineage (GTDB taxonomy): Bacteria > Pseudomonadota > Alphaproteobacteria > Rhodobacterales > Rhodobacteraceae > Dinoroseobacter. The sequence continues at coordinate 85,332 of CBDIHL010000041.1, read as the reverse complement.
GCCGGCGCAAATGCGTCGCCGCGATCGGCAAAGACAGCCCCCGGCTTTAGCCGTTTGGCGATGTCTTTCAGCTTTGCGTGATCCTTCGACACCAGCGGATAGGCGGGCGAAATCGGCGCGTAAGGAATGCCGACATAGGTGCAGGCGAGGCTCAAAAGCCCGTGTTCCAGACTGTTCTCGGATAGGATCAGCAAAGGTCGCATAGGACCGAGGCCCAGCGCCAACAAGCCTTCGCCAATCGCAAGAGCTTCCTGACGCGCTCGACTATAACTCAGATGCTGCCAGTCACGACCCTCTTTGCGACGCGCAAGCCACGTTCTGTCCGGTGTCGCATCCGCCCATTTATCAAAGTAGTCAGCAACCGTCGGCAAATAGGCAGGCAGCGGTTCGGCCTGCTGCATCAAGATGGTGCCGTCATCGCGATGATTATAGAGGAACTGCGGCGTCCAGAATTCAGGTGCGCGATCGCTCATCGACATCCTCCCCTGACGGCTATCGAGGGGCCATTCGGATGGCTCCATCCAGACGAATCACCTCGCCGTTCAACATGGGGTTGCTTAGGATATGCTCGACCAACGCGGCGTATTCTTCCGGCCCGCCCAAACGCGATGGGAACGGAACCTGCGCGCCAAGGCTATCCTGCACCTCCGCCGGAAGACTTTCGAGCAGCGGCGTCAGGAATAAACCCGGCGCGACCGAGCATACCCGGATGCCCTTATCGGCCAAGTCCCGCGCCATCGGCAATGTCATCCCGACGATACCCCCCTTTGAGGCCGCGTAAGCCACCTGCCCGATCTGTCCGTCATAAGCCGCGACAGACGCGGTGTTTACGATCACGCCGCGTGCGCCATCGGGATCAAGGGGCTCTGTCGCCGCCATCCGCGCCGCCGCTTGACTGGCGCAGTTGAACGATCCGGTCAGGTTGACACGAATGGTCTTGTCAAACAGGCTTGGGTCATGGGCCGCTCCGCGCGACACGGTCTTTGCCGCAGGGCCGATGCCAGCGCAGTTGACCAGCACTCGGACCGGGCCAAACGCGGCTTCGGTTGCATCCAGTCCTTGGGCCACAGACGTCGCATCCGCCACATCCACTTGGCAAAACAGCCCTGAGATCGACGTCGCATGGGTCATGCCCAAATCCGCGTTCACATCAAACAGCGCGACTTTGAGGCCGGAAGCAGCAAGCGCTTTGGCCGTCGCCGCCCCCAATCCCGAGGCACCGCCGGTGACCACAGCCGTCCTTCCAGCCCAGTTTTGCATTCTAAACCTCCCCGCCCGCTGCGCGGATCTTGTTCAGCAGCGTCATCAACGTATCACGCTCCGCCGCGCTGAGACCCGCAAGCAACCTGTCTTCATGCGCGCGCACAGAGGCCAAAGTGGCCGCGTATGCCCTGCGACCCTCTGGCGTCGGCACCAAGGCTTGCACCCGCCGATCCCCCGGAACGGTGGTCCGCTTCAGGTATCCGCGCTGTTCCAGATCATCGATGATTGCCACCAAGCCCGAACGCTCTATCCCCAGCAGCCGCGCCAATTCGCTTTGCGTGATATCGGGCACCTGCACGACCAGCGATTGTGCTGCAAATGATCTAGAGGTCAGGCCGCCCTCGCCCAAGGTCGCGCGGAAGTCGGCCTGCATCGTTACATAGGCCCGCTTGAGGGTGTATCCGACCAACGACTCCAGGTCAGCCCGATCCAAAGGGGCCTCGTCTGGTCGCGGTTCAAGAGCGTTGCGCATGGATATATCCGCCTCTGAGTGACGTATTTATCTATCGCAATTCGTTAAATGCGTAAACCGTTATGCAGAAGAAGCGTATGCTTGCCCCGAGACCGGCTTTGCACTTTGGGACGGCCCCAGCTGTTCAACCATCCACCCCAAAATCGTACCAACATCAGGCTCCAGACACTGTGCTAAACCGCCATTAAACTGCTCAAACGCATCGGTATTCAACGCATTCACGCCAACCAAGACGGGTATGTCCATGTGAATGGCGGTGGCAATTGTTTCGCGGAAGCCGCGCCCGTCCGCCTCAAGCTTGCCGAATTTGTTGACGATCAGGCAATCCGCGTCGCCCAGACGTTCATCAACGAAGGCCACAGCGGTTTCCAGCGCGCCTGCGTTAAGACGACAACCGCGCGCACCGGCCCCCAGCTTTTGTGAAATGCGGATCGTCGGGCCACTCGGCAAGACCCGCACATCCATATCGCAAGAGCGGTCCCACGTTGCCCCGGTGTTTGACTGCACCGTCCCGGCGGGTCGGTGGCCAAGGTCAATCAGCGCATTCGCGACCTTGCTAAGGGTCGCATCCGTCGCCCCGCGCCCATGACCGATCACATATCCGATGCCCATCTAGAGACAGCCGATCATGTACGGACCATGGGACATGAGGCCTTGCAAAGCGCCGCTCATACCGTCGCGCCCTTGCGCCGAATGAACGTCCCGATGCATCCCGCAACCACGCCGACAAGCACTGAGATCACCACCTCTAACCCGTCCCCAAACTGGGCAAAGGCCGCAACCTCCAAAAGGCCAACACACCCGCCAAGCACCGCGCCGATTGCGATGCTTCGGGTCATCATGCCCACGGCGACCCCGAGAATGCCGGGCAGGCTGAGAATGTTGCCCGCAATTGTTCCAAGTAGGATCAGCATATCCTGTCCCCTTTCCTAGTCGTTCTGGTCTTGCAGGTATTGGCGCACATCGTCGGTATCGACCGCGGCCTGACGCGGAAGCGCGTCCAGCTGGTCCGGGTCGGCAAGCGATTGCGTGATCCGTTCATACTCTTCCAGATGACCTTCGGGCAGCGAATGGGCGATCCCCTGGTGGCAATCGATACAGGTCATGCCGGTATCGATGGCGCGCTGGTGCTCGCTGCTGGCGCGGGTTTCTTGCAAGGTGAAGTCCATATATTCGAACGCGTGGCAATTGCGGCATTCGCGGCTGTCGTTTTCCTTCAGGCGACGCCAGACAACGCTCGCCATATGCAGGCGACGTTCTTCATAAAGCTCGGGCGTCGAGATACTGCCGGTAATCTCGTACCAGATGTCCTTCACGGCCATGGTTTTGGCCTGCATCTTATGGCTCCACTCTTCGGGCACGTGGCAATCCGAGCAGATCGCCCGCACACCGGAGTGATTGTTGTAGTGGATGGTCTCGCGGTACTCGGCGAGGTTGGTTTCCATGCTGTGGCACGAAACGCAAAACTCTTCGGTGTTCGACGCCTCCACAGCCCAGTGGAACCCACCCCAGAACAAAATCCCGCCGATAAACCCGGCGATCAGCGTAAAGCCGACGCTCAGCACACCTGAGGGCGACCAGAACCAGCCCCAAAGACGGCGAAGGGGGCCCTTTTTTTCTTCTGCATCAGACATAGCGATGCTCCTTCATTTCAGGGTTAACGGTCGGACGACGCGCGAAAGCCGTTGCTGACAAGGGCGGGCGCATCGACTTGGGTGACGTGGCATTGGTTGCAGAAATACCGTGTGCCCGCGATGTGATCGAGTTCGCGCCCATCGCGGTCCAGGTAGTGGGTCATCGACAGGGTCGGTGCATTCCGCTCTCCGGCTTTGGACCAGTCGTGGCAGGTCAGGCACTGATTTGTCCGCAAATCGATCTGATATTGCGCAATGGAATGCGGGATCATCGGCGGTTGTTGTCGGTAATTGCGCTGAATGCGCCGCTCGACCGGGGGGTGGATCTTATCGAGCGCAATAGGCGCATCGACATCGACCCCGCGCAGCGAAGCAATGTTGGTATTCTGGGCCACCGCAAGGGTGCCAATGGCGAGGGCCGTGCTGATGACCAGCAGGCGGATGAGGGCCGGGGTTCTCATCGGTGATGTTCCTTCTTTAAGTCAGGCCGTGCGCCAGAGACCGGCGCACGGAACACATTTTGGCGCGTGGACTAGGCCCGTTGCACCTTGCAGGCGCATTTTTTGAAGTCGGTTTCTTTCGAGATCGGACAGGTCGCATCGAGTGTCAGCTTGTTGGTCAGCTGCCCCTCGTCGAACCAAGGCATGAAGACCACGCCGCGCGGCATCTTGTTGCGCCCGCGTGTTTCCACTCGGCTCAGCACGGCCCCACGTCGGGTTGAGATTTCGATCTCCTGCCCGCGCCTGAGATCGCGGTCGCGCGCATCTTCAGGGTGCATGTAGACAACGGCCGCCGGATACGCGCGGTGCAACTCAGGCACACGGCGGGTCATCGAGCCCGAATGCCAGTGCTCAAGAACGCGGCCCGTGACCAGCCACAGGTTGAAATCGTCATCCGGTTCTTCGGCAGCAGGCTCGAACGGGGCAAAGATGATGTTCGCGCGCCCATCGGGTTTGCCGTAGAAACGTACGCCTTCGCCTTCCGGCACATAAGGGTCATAGCCTTCGCGGAAGCGGTATCGGGTTTCCTGACCATCCACGACGGGCCACCGCAGCCCACGCACCTGATGATAGGTGTCGAAATCCGCCAGATCATGCGCCTTGCCGCGCCCGAAATCGGCGTATTCCTCGAAAAGACCTTTCTGCACGTAGAACCCAAAATGCTCGGATTCCTGGTTGGCAAAGCCTTCTGCGGTTTCGCTCAGCGGGTAGCTGTCGACCTTGCCATTGGCGAAGAGCAGATCGAACAGATTGATCCCCTTGAATTCGGGGTTCGCATCGAGATGCTCTTTCGGCCAAACCTCATCGGTGGTGAAGCGCTTGGAGAACTCCATCACCTGCCACAGATCCGACCGCGCCTCGCCGGGCGCATCGACTTGCTGGCGCCAGAATTGGGTGCGGCGTTCGGCATTGCCGTAAGCGCCTTCCTTTTCGACCCACATTGCGGTGGGCAGGATCAGATCCGCAGCCATCGCCGTGACCGTGGGGTAGGGTTCAGACACGGTGATAAAGTTGTCGGGGTTGCGGTAAGCCGGGTAGCCTTCTTCGTTAATATTGGCCGAGGCTTGCAGGTTGTTGTTGCACTGTACCCAATGACAATTCAGATCGCCGTCTTTCAGCTTGCGGTGCTGCAACACAGCGTGGAAGCCGGGCTTTGGCGGGATCGTGCCTTTGGGCAAACCCCAGCTTTCCTCGCAAATATCGCGGTGCTTTTCATTGGCCACGACCATATCGGCGGGCAAACGGTGCGCAAAAGTGCCGACCTCCCGCGCGGTTCCACAGGCCGAGGGTTGGCCCGTCAGCGAGAACGGCGAATTGCCCGGCTCGGCGATTTTGCCGGTCAGCAGGTGCACATTATAGAGCAATCCGTTGACCCAAGAACCACGCGTATGTTGGTTAAAGCCCATCGTCCAAAGGCTCATGACCTTGCGGTTTGGATCGGCGTATTGCTTGGCAAGGCGTTCCAGCTTGGCCGCAGGCACACCCGACATTTCTTCCGCCTTCTCAACGGTATATTCGGCAACGGCGGCGGCATAATCTTCAAAGCTCATCGCTTCGAGCTTGCCGTGCCCACCTTCATGGCTGGGATTGGACGCGGCTTGTTCCAGCTCGTGATTGGGGCGCAGACCGTAGCCAATATCAGTGGCGGTCTTGGTGATGTTGACGTGGTTGTTGACGAACTCTTCGTTCACCGCCCCGGTCTGGATGATATAATTGGCGATGTAGTTGAGGATCGCGAGATCGGTTTGAGGGGTGAAGACCATGCCGTTATCGGCAAGCTCGAAACTACGATGCTCGAATGTCGAGAGCACATGCACCTCTGCGCCCGGTTTGGTCAGACGCGTATCGGTGAGGCGCGACCACAAGATCGGGTGCATCTCGGCCATGTTGGACCCCCAGAGCACGAACGTATCCGCCGCCTCCAGGTCATCATAACAGCCCATCGGCTCGTCGATGCCAAACGCGCGGATGAACGCGGCCACGGCGGAGGCCATGCAATGACGCGCGTTGGGATCGATATTGTTCGACAGGAACCCGGCTTTCATCAGCTTGGCCGCCGCATAGCCTTCCCAGACCGTCCACTGGCCGGACCCGAACATCGAGACGGCCGTTGGGCCCTTATCGCGGATCGTGGCCTTCCACTTCTCGGCCATCACATCGAACGCTTCGTCCCAGGACACGGGCTCAAACTCGCCGTTCTTGTCGAACACGCCATTGGCTTTGCGCAGCATCGGCGTTGTCAGGCGGTCCTGCCCGTACATGATCTTCGACAGGAAGTAGCCCTTCACGCAGTTCAAGCCGCGATTGACCGGCGCTTCGGGGTCGCCTTGGGTCGCCACAACGCGCCCTTCCTTGGTGCCGACAAGCACCGAACAGCCCGTCCCACAGAACCGACAAGCGGCCTTGTCCCACCGAATATCAGGCGTTGCGAACTGCGCATTGGCGGTCCCGGCGGGCATGGTAATCCCTGCGGCACTTGCCGTCGCAGCCGCGGCCGAGGCCTTCAAAAAGGTACGGCGGTTTTCATTGATGGTCATGGATGGGGCCTCCAGTCTTGGTCGTAGATTGCGGCTGAGACAGCACAGCGGGATGCACGCCTTGGCGGCGAACATCTTCGAAATGGTGGTAAGTCAGGGTCAGCGACACGACGCCGGGGATCTGGTGCATATCCATGATGATCTCCGAGGCCATGCGCGTGGCGGTGTCCTCGACGACGACCACGAACCTGTCATCTTCGGAGGCAGCGTGAATCTCGGCCCCCTCCGTCGCTTCGATCGCCGCGCGCGCTGAGGCGGCCCGTGCTTTGGCGACATGAACTAGGCATCCGCAAATATTCATGCGCTGACCTCCCTTTGTGTGTTTTCTGAAATTGTGATCGCACCGACCGGGCATCCCGCAACGCAGGCCCCGCATCCGGTGCAGCTTTGAGTATCGACGCCCACCCGCCCAACGGCACCCGCCCTCAGGTCAAAGCGCAGCGCATGCGCGTCGCACATATCGGTGCAACTGCGACACGAAACGCCTGAGACGAGCAGGCAAGCGGAAGACAGATGGGCAACGAGGGTCCAGGGGACCTCTGTGGTGTCCGTAAACACAGCCTCCGCGCAGGCATCGGCGCAGGCACCACAGAATGTGCATTCGCCCGCAGTGAAAGACAGCGTGGGAGTGCCCGCCGGACCCTGAAACAGAATGCCTTCCGGACAAGCCTGAATGCAGTCCCCGCAGGACGTACATGCAGACCGAACAGTCGCCTCATCTGTCCAAGGCGGTCTAGGGACTGCATCGCGCCAAGTTCTGGAGGACTGTCCAGCGTCCGAGGAAGTGGCGTTCAAAAATGCCCTCATGGCGCAGACCAATCCGCCAAAGAACTTGGTGAGAGCCGCGCTTGAAGGCCCTTTGAAACGGTCGAGTAGTTGCGCTGGATCAACCGCTTAGTCTGAGAACTTTGCAGAGAGAGCGACAACCATGAATTGAGCGGACAAGAGCACCGGGGACGTGCGCGACAGGTCTTAAACATAGCCCAACGCTATAGTGTCGGAGTAAACCTCGCCTTGACGTTGGTTAGGTGAGCACTTCTATCTTGCCAAGAATTTATGCAACTTGCGGACATCTTGCAGCGTAATCGAGCGCCCTTCGGTCAAGACGCCATGCTCGGCAAGGCGGCGGAAAGCACGAGAAAGCGATTCAGGTTTTATCCCTAATACCGACGCAAGGACCTGTTTTTCATAAGGCAACTCAAAACTCTGAAGCTGTTCTGCTTGCTCACTCATTGCTAAAATGTAGCGCGCCAGGCGTTCTAGAGCCGAATTTCCTTTCAGCTCTTCTATCTGACGCACAAAGCGATGTAAGTGCGCATATGTCGCGGACAAAATCGCCCCAAACGCCTCAGGATCATCCAAAACACACTGCTGAACGCTATGACTTGGCGCAACCAAAACGCGACTCGGCATAATGGCAACGGCTGTTACGGGATAGGGTGCGCCTGAAAATGCTAGCGCTTCGGCAAAGCTAGCTCCTGCATGAAACGTTTCTACCAAAACATCCTGGCCATCCCGACGCCCAACCTCCAGCTTTACCAAGCCATCCAGAACGGCATAGATCGCTTGCGCTGGCTCGCCTTGTCGAAACAACACTTCATCCGCCGCCGCCTCAATGATGCGGGACTTGGCCAGAATCTCGGTCAATTGCCTCTCTGGCAAGGCGCCAAAGAAGAGGGTTTTTTTGAGGGTGGCAATGTCTGTGGGAGTATAGTCGGTCATGTCGCAGCGTTCGCCGAAACGCGCATAAATGGCAAGAGAGGGCGCTATCCAACGGGGCATTGAGGCGAACAGCCATAGCTCGATTTAGGCAACCTCGGTCAAATCCAATTCAAATCCGAAGGATCATGTCCCCACTTGTCACTGATTATCGATTATGGCTACCGGCAGGACCAAATAGATGTCGAGTTCACAGTTCCGCACCGCGTTCCCAACATTTACTCCGATATTGTCGTCTTCAAAGACAGCTCAAAGACGACGCCCTACATTGTAGTCGAATGCAAACGCGAAGAAGCAAGCCAGGGCGAGTTGGACCAGGCCGTCGAGCAAGGCTTCGGATATGCCAATTCACTCAGGGCAGGTTTTTTATGGATGACCTCGGGCATCCGCAATGACTACTTTAAGGTATCTGATTTCGGTGGGACAGAGCGTGTCGAAAACCGACTAGCAGATCTTCCAAGGGTTGACCAAAAGGAAGCTTCCCAAGCGAAATTCAAAAAGGGCGGTAAAGACGGTTTTGAGCTGGAAGTCGTAGAGGAAAATGAACTCACTCGAAAATTTAAGCAAGCTCACGATGCATTATGGGCCGGCGGGAAACGAAACCCCTCAGAGGCCTTCGATGAACTCGACAAATTAATCTTCTGTAAGATCTGGGACGAACGGACGCCTCGTCGAGCGGGCGAACCTTACGATTTTCAAGTGTTTACTGACGACAAAGACGGAACCTTAAAGAAGCGTATTCAAGCCCTTTACGAGAAAGGTCGTGAGAAAGATCCGGAAGTTTTCAAAGACAACATTCGACTTTCAAACGCCGAGCTTCAAACAGTGGTCGGCTACCTTGCCGGAACAAATCTTGGGCAGACCGATCTGGACAGCAAGGGCCGTGCTTTTGAAACCTTTATGACTGGGTTTTTCCGAGGTGAGTTTGGTCAATATTTCACCCCTAGAAACATCGTAAAATTCATTGTCGATGCTTTGCCCATTGGGCACGAAGATCAGGTCCTTGATACCTCGTGTGGTAGCGGAGGCTTTCTGCTGCACGCCCTCGACAAGGTGCGCCGCGAAGCCGACAGTATGGCTACGCAGGGCGACTTCGAACCCACATCCGTGCAGCACCATAAGCATTGGCACGACTTCGCAGAGAACAATCTTTACGGTATTGAGATCTCAGAGGGGATCGCCCGAACAGCCAAAATGAACATGATCATCCATGATGATGGCCACACGAACGTCATCGCTTGCGACGGGCTTGAGGCGATCGAGACGATGCGTGCGCGAACCAATAACCAAGGGTTTAAAGCGAACCAATTCGACTTCATCATCACCAATCCGCCCTTCGGTGCGAAGGTGAAACTCAGCGAGAAGCGTTATCTTGCAAACTATGATCTCGGCAGCAAGGATATCAACTGGATTGACGCGAAGCTAAAGAACGTCACGGTTAAGCAGAAGAAGGTGAGCGATACGGAATTCATCCGCCGCACGCTTCTTGAAAAGGCCCGTGATCAGCAAACGACCGAAGTGCTCTTCATCGAGCAATGCCATCGCTTCCTAAAACCTGGCGGATACATGGCAATGGTTATTCCCGACAGCATCCTGACCAACTCAAGTATGCAATATGTGCGCGATTGGGTCGAAGAGCATTGGCGTATCGTCAGTGTTGTTTCCCTGCCTCAATTCGCCTTTGCCGCCAATGGTGCCGGAGTGAAAAGCTCAGTTCTGTTTCTTCGTAAACATGACGAAGCGACTACGGTTGCTATTCAGCGCATCAAGGAGACTGCCCAAGATGACATCTATGCCCGCGCAAACGGCGGGAAGGCATTGGAAAAGTTGATCAAAGAGAAAGCGGCGACGCTCAAGCAAGGTGACACAACGATCCGGCAGATCGACCAAGACCTTGTGGCCAAGCTTGATGCGTTAAATGCTCAAAACACTCTGACACCGCAAACGCGCCGCGCGTTAAAGGCTGATGCCTCAGAGCAGAAGAAGGCGCATGAGGCGACCGAAGCGTATCAACAATGGAAGACCGCAACGTCGGAGGACTATAACGAACGCATCGCCACACTTCGAGAAACGCTGAATGACACGTTTCTGGCCAAGGTCAAAGCCGAGGTCGCGGATTACGAGATCTTCATGGCGATCGCCGAGGACATTGGCTACGATTCCACCGGGCGGCCCACGGGCGGGAATGAGCTCGATACCGTGGCCGCCGAGCTGAGCCGCTTTATCCAGCATATCGAAGGGGGAGCACCGCGCCCTTTTGCCTAAGCCCCAACTTGAATGAAGAGCATTTCTTCATGGTGAGTTGGGGCCAATTGGGCGAGAAGTTCATGCCAAGGCTTTATACGCCGAATGTTCAGAGCTTCTTTGAGAATCTTTGGCAGGCAAAGGGCGCTCGGTATCTGAGGGAATACATTGCAAACGGCGCTTACGGCATCCTGCCGCCCGGTGATAGCTACGCACCTGACTTGCCCATCAGGTTCGTAAGGTCCGCAGAACTAACACCAAATTTGGATATCGACTTGGCTGCCTGCCCACAAGTTGCACACGAGTATTTCATACCCAAAGCCCGCGCTCGAAAGGACGACATTCTACTCGCAGTAAAGGGTGCCACAATAGGCTCGAAGAAATCCGTTGCTCACGTTCGCGAAGATATCGGTGATGCGATTGTTAACGGCTCGATTTTCCGTATGCACGCTAAGGATGGTGTTAGTCCTCGGCTCTTGGCAATCGCTTTGTCGTCAGATTTTGCAAAACGTCAGATGAAGCTGGGCCTCGCTGCCAACAACGGCGTCGACTATCTGGACAAGACTCTCATTCACAAACTCGTTGTTCCGCTTCCTGCGATTGCACAGCAAGAAGAACTTGTTCGAAAACACGACGTGGCCGCTGAAAACGCTCGCGCGAGATCACACGAAGCCGACGCGCTGTTGAGCTCGATCGACGACTATCTGCTGACTGAGCTTGGCATCACCTTGCCGCTAGAGCCGGAAAACACCATCAAGTCACGCACACAAAGAGTACCCTTTTCCGACATACAGCAACGACTTGATCCGAACTTCTTTGCGCGAAAGTACGTCGATTTGACAGAAGCGGTAACAGCACAGCCGTTCAAGCTGCTTCGTGATCTTTGCGATCTCTCTACGGAAACTTGGGATCAGAAATCCGCTTGGGTCGACGTGTTTCCCTATCTGGAAATCTCGGCGATTAATCGTACCACAGGCCAGATCACCGAGATTGCAGACAACCCAACAATTGAAGCACCGAGCCGTGCGCGAATGATTGCACGACCCGAAGACATTCTCGTTTCAACGACCAGGCCATCACGCGGAGCGATAACGCTAGTGTCAAGAAACCAAGAACCCTTCGTTGCTTCGACTGGGTTCGTAGTTATCCGTGAGGTTAATGACAATTTGGTAGACCGTAACTTCCCATTCCACATCTTACGCTCGAAAATTGGCCTTACGCAATTGGAGCAGCGTTCAAGTGGCGGAAACTACCCGGCTATCACGCCCTCAGAACTGAAGCGCATCGAAACCCCACTCCCGGCACGGGGCACTCAACGGACCATTGTTCAAGAAATCGAGGTGAGGAAAAATAAGGCCATGAAACTGCGGTATGACGCCGAAGCTGATCTTGGAAAAGCCAAAGCAAAAATAGAAGCCATCCTATTGGAAAAAAGCACATGAATACATGTTTTCAACGGAGCGTTCGCACCCTCAATCGGTGGCTTCTTGACTGTGCGCGGCTATGCTCCACTCAGTGATATCGCCAAATGCTCTTTCGCTGACGCAAACTACCAATGCGACCTGAAACCGGGTCATGTCAACGAGATCAAAAAGTTCTTTAATGACGGAGAATACCTGTTTTTCCCCGAAATCATTCTCTCGGTACATTTGGATGTCGACTACGGAAAAGCCGGTGCGCCAGACCGCGACCCGTTCCAACTGATACAAGCACGCGAACCTTTCCGCTCAAACACCAACGGACTGGACATCAAGCCGCGTAAGGGACGATCAAGCAGTGACCTTACACGCTATGAAATCTCTGTTCCGGAGGGGGCCAAGCTGTTCAAGCGGATCGACGGCAACCACCGGCTTAGCGCCTTCGAAGCGATGGAGGATATAGAATTCGCCCGATTTGAAGCGCCATTCTGCATTGTGTTCTTCCCTTCACGGGAAGCGCGGCGCAACGAAAAGGCGCTTTTCCATAACATCAACTCCAAAGCGCTGCCGCTGACCTCAGAAGAAGTTCTGAAGGGCATTGTCGATGCCCCGGAGGATTTTTCAGATAGCGACCTTCGTGAGCGTTTCGGACGAGAATATCTGCAATGCCGTCAACTCAAGGGCAGGCTGAACTTCTCCTATCTGTCAAATCTGAAGCGTGTGTTTGGGAAATGCGATAGCCAGGACGAATGCGTGCGCTCGGTCTTGATCCAAACCTTGCAAGACCTTCACAGGCAGAACACGCCAAACCTCAAGATCGATACCGAGGTGGTGTTCGAGGCCGTAAAAAGAATAAACGAAACTTACGGCGATCCACGCCTGCAATCTTCTACGGCGCAGGGCTTGTTTGCAGCATTCCTATTTTACCATCTTGCCGATAATCGTAGCGTCGGCACCTATGCACAATACACAAACTGGGTGCTGCGGACGCACCAATACGAACTGAGATCAATAAACGCCGACGATCTGATCAAGGTTTTCAGTAAAATCGCACAGTCACGTAACCGACAAGTGTTTGTGTCGATACAATTCAGCGAAGATACAAAATCAAATTTCGAAGCAATCGAAAGTGCAATCAGGGGTTTGAATGAAAAGCATCACCTCGATATTGGGGTCACACTCATTCGGATTGATCAGTTTGACACTGGCTTTTCATATGAAATCAACGCTGAAATCCTCAGATTGATCCAAGACTCTGGCCTGCTCATTGCGGACCTCACGCTTGGAAACAAAAAAAATCTACCATGAAATCGGCTATCTCATGGGTCTTAATCAAGGTAAAGGCCTGGATCATGAGAGTTTTTTACTCGTTCACAATGCTTCTATTGGAGATCCAACAAAAGACATTGGCTTCAACATCTCTGGTATCAAGCAGCTGCGCCTGAAAGATACGAACACTTTACGCGAAGCTGTCAAAGAACAGGTTTCAAAGTTCTACGGATTGGGGTGACGCCGCCTTGCGGATCAAAGAGCTTCCAGCTCCGATCACCGCGTCGAAGGCAGACTGGCTTTCCGGAACCAGTGGCAAAGCACTAACCGGCGCCAGTATGCGGGTGGCTATGTCCAGGCTAAAGGCTAAACTTACAATCCACAGGCAAAATGAACGACTGATCGAAGGCTGGACAGACCGCCTCATCGGAGGGTCTTTGGACGACAGGATTGTGAGTGGTGCCGCTGAAGGGACTCGAACCCCCGACCCCATCATTACGAATGACGTGCTCTACCATCTGAGCTACAGCGGCCCCGTTGAGGTGGCGGTCACTTAGCACCGCTAGTCAAGCGGTGGAAGCTTTATCTTTCTCGACCTCTACCTCGATGTTCTGCGTCTCAGAAACCACCTCAGCCTCAACGATTTCATCTGCATCTGGCGTGGGGGTTTCAGTAAATTCTGCGTTTGTATCGGCGCTCTGCTCAGTATCAACGACGCTTTGGTCTTCAAGCTGGCCCACGATCATCGGCAGCATCTCACGCGAGTTCGGGATTGCCAGTTCGGACTTTGGCGGTTCCACCCAGCTGAGCGTATCGAACGCCCCGCAATTGGTGCAGATCGGCACCCAATCGGAATGGATATTGTGGCATTTGTCACAGCACCACTGCGGCCCGCGCGATGCCGTCAACGCCCGCGTCAGCCAGCCGCGCACAACCTGATCCGGCGCGCCCTCGCCCCGTTCAATCGCCGCCATCAACGCGAGCGAGCGCGCGGTTGGTGTGGTCTCTGGCATATCGCCCAACAGACGTCGCGCAGCAGGGAAATCTTCGGCCGCGAGATGCAGTTCAGCCATCAACATCCGCGTTTCGGAATGCTCCGGGTGCAACTTTTGCAACGCTGCAAACCGCGTCAGACGCGCCTGGGGCGTCTCGTCCGGCTCTATCGCGGCAAAGGCGGCGGCGAGATCGGGGTGCGGAGCTGTTTCCCACGCCTTGGTGATCACCTTGACCGCTTGCTTGGGCTTGCCCGCCTTGATGTAGAGCTCAGCCGCAAGGGCAGCCGCTGGAACCAAGGTCGGAGCCAGGCGGTTGGCTTCCACGGCCATATCCTCCGCCTCAGCGTCCTCGCCTGCCACAAGTGCATCGCGTGCAGCTGCATAGGATAGGACTGAGTCGCGACGCTTGTGAACATCACGCGGCAAAGCGCCATTGCGCAGCTTCGCAGCAAGCGTTTTGCGTGCGCCCGTCCAGTCATCATCTTCGACTTGAAGGCGCAGAAGCACATCTTGCGTATCTTCATGCTTAGGCTTCAGGGCAAACGCCTTCTCCGCCAAGCGTAGGGCTGTCACGGTGTCGCCTGAGGCGAGTTTTTGCTTCATGATCCCGCGCACACCGACAAACCGCGTCCGGTCGTCTTGTAACAGCCGTTTGTAGACCTCCTCGGCCTTCGCGTGATCGCCTGCCATTTCAGCCGCCTGGGCGGAAATGAGGTTCGTCAAATCAGGTCGGTTCAGAAACTTCTCTGCCCGCTGCGCCTTCACCAAGGCCAGCTTGCCCTCTCCGGAGGCCAACGCCATCAGCCCGTCTGCCATGGCTTCAAACCCGCGTCGTTCGCGGTTGCGTAGGAAATAGCGCGAAATCGCAGTTTCGTCGCCGTTTAGGAATTTCAGCGTCGCAACGGCCAAACCCACCAGTTTGAATGTGACCCATATCAACGCCAGCAATACCAGCGCCGCGACCACAGCAGCGATCGGCGACAGCGTGAATTCGGTTGTGCCAATCGCGAGGCGCACGGAGCTGCCTGTTTCCATCAACGCGCCGGCCCCAAAGGTCAGCGCAATCACGACAACGACAAAAAGCAGGATTTTGAGAAGGGACCAAAGCATTGCCAGACCTCTATTCGTTGCCAGACGCAGTGAGCGTCGTGAGGGTTTCAAGGGCCTCGATTCGAGTCTGGGCCTGTGTGGTCCATCCCGTCATCGCGGCCTGGCCGCCTTCGGGCAAGGCTTGCAATTCGGTCAGAACAGTTGGGATGTCACCTGCACGCAGCGCCGCCTCAGCCCGACTGAGCACCGCATCCGGGTCATCCCCCTCGCGCGCCTCAAGTGAACGCGCGCCGACTTGCGCCCTCAAAAAGGCACCAAGGCGATCGCCCACACCTTCGCCCATTGTGTCCTTGACAGATTCGGCCAAACCATCACGCGCAGCGTCAGGGAAACTACGCTGCAAGGCAGGCAAGCTTGGGATTCCTGTAGCCGCGACCTCTTCCAGACCTGTGACATCTGCACCCAAATCAGCAAGCTCGCTCAGCGGTTCGACAAAAGGCGCACCTGTCTCGGACGCAGCAACGATCCGGGCAATCGCAGACTGGCGCGCGGCTTGTGTGGCTTGGGCATCGGCAGCAGCCTGCAATGCGGCAGCGCGGGCTTCTGCCGCTTCAATCTCGGCCCGAGCGGCGGCGGCAACTTCTGCCATTTCCGCCTGAGCAGCCTCTGTTGCCGCGCGTTGATCCTCCAGCGCATCGCGCATTTGGGTCAACTCAGCGGTGACCGCAGCACCATCTTCGGCCCCGACAACGGCGATCCCGTCTTCGGCAAGCTGGGTCAGGCGCGTATCAAGGGCCGCAATCCTGTCTGACAAAGCGGCAAGCTCACCGGACAGGCCATCAAAGACCGCTTGTTCCTCGGCGGTAATCACGTCGGGTTGCGGGGTTTCGCGCACCTCAAGCGCCTCGATCCGCTCCAGAAGGGCCGAATCGGGCGCAGTCGGGACGTCAGAGCCCGGCTGCAACGCGTAGATCACGCCGCCACCGAGCACGGCAGCAACCACACCGCCCAGCACCATCGGCATGAAGGGGTTCGCTTTTTCCGGCTCGGCTGGCTTGGGGGTTTCAATCTCAGGCTCTGCCGCAACGGGCTCCGCTTCCACATCGTCACCAGATGGAGCGTCCTCGCCTGCCTCAGACACATGATCCGCGTCGGAAACGTCCGCGTCCGAGGATGCGTCATCAAGGATTTCAGCGTCCTCTACGGCATCCGCGCCCTCGGTCTTCACCGGATCAGCGGCGGTTTCTGGGGCTTCGGTCGGGTCATCATCGCTGGGCGAAGGGGTCTTCTGGGCCAAGGGAACCTCTTGTTAATCGGGACAAACGGGGCCGGGCGCAGCCGGATCAGCCACCCATATGGCAGACTAGCTGGACGCCTCTGGCCCCTCAAGGCGCTTTGCGGCAGCGCGGCGATAAAGCGCTTCTGCTAGGGCCTGAGCAGTCGGATTTGCAGCAACCTCGACACGCCCATACGCGTGCGGATCAAGCATTTCAGCAACCGCATGACTAAGGCACAGCATCTCGGCCTGCGGAGCAGCCGCGCAAGCCCGCGCAAAAAGCTGCGCCGTCCGCGGGGAAAAGAGCGCAACAAAATCAGGCGCACCTTGCCCCAAACCCGCAGCCAACTCTGTCGGAAAGGCCTGCGCGTGTTGATCATAGACCACGCGATCTTCACAGATCAGCCCGTCTGCGCGCAACCGCTCGGCAATATCGCCGCGCGCATGCGCCCCTCGCAAATGTATCAGCGGGCCTTTCGGTCGATCCGCCAGCAGCCCCGCCACCAGATGATCCGCCGTCCCGCCCATATCGACAGCCTCCAAGCCCAGCGACGCAGCCACCGCTTTCGTCCGCGCGCCAACGCAATAGGCGACACGTCCGCTAACCGGCTGCCCGCGCAAAGCCAACGCGCCGTTTTCTGAGGTCAGGATGAAGCTGGATACGGGGTCAATCGCCCCGAGATCACGCCAGACAATGTCGATCAGCGGCGCGATCACCACCTCGATATCGAGCGTCAAACTCGCAGCAAACCGCTCCGCCTGCGCGCGCGGACGCGTCAAGATCAGCCGAGGCGGGCGGGATTGTCGGGCCATGGCTCAGATGCTACCCCGTTGCCACCCTTTCGCGCAACCACGAGAAGACCGTGACCGACCTTTTGATCCTCGGGCTAGAAAGCAGTTGCGACGATACTGCAGCCAGCGTTTTGCGCGTGCGCGGTGGTGTGCCGGAGGTGCTGTCGTCGATCGTGCGGGGTCAGGCTGATCTACACGCAAATTTCGGCGGCGTGGTGCCCGAGATTGCCGCGCGCGCGCATGTTGAGGCTTTGGATCTGGTCACCAAAGCAGCCCTGAGCGAAGCCCAGACCCGCTTGCAAGACATCAGCGCAATCGCCGTCACCTCCGGGCCCGGCCTGATCGGCGGCGTCTTGTCGGGGGTGATGTTTGCCAAGGGATTGTCTGCCTCCAGCGGTGTCCCGATGATCGGCGTGAACCATCTTGCGGGTCATGCCCTGACGCCCCGGCTGACCGACCAGATGGCATTTCCCTACCTTATGCTTCTGGTGTCCGGGGGGCATTGCCAGTTCCTCAAAGTGGAAGGGGCTGAAAGCTACACGCGTCTTGGCGGCACCATCGACGACGCGCCCGGCGAAGCGTTTGATAAAGCGGCGCGTCTGCTTGGCCTGCCCCAACCCGGCGGGCCTTCGGTCGAGGGGGCCGCCGCGAAAGGCGATCCGAAACGCTTTAAGTTCCCGCGTCCCCTGCTGGACCGCGAGGGGTGCGACCTCAGTTTCTCGGGGCTGAAGACCGCGCTGATGCGCGCCCGTGACGCCGTTGTCGCCGAAGATGGTGGTCTGAGCGCGCAGACCCGCGCCGATCTGTGTGCCGGTTTTCAAGCCGCCGTGGTCGATGTGCTGACCGAAAAGTCGCGGCGCGCGATTGATGCGGCTGACCCCGCCAGGCTGAGCGGCTTTGCCGTTGCCGGGGGTGTAGCCGCCAACACGCCGCTGCGGAGCGCGCTTATGGCTTTGGCCGACGCCAAATCCCTGCCTTTTGTTGCCCCGCCTTTGCGCTATTGCACCGACAATGCTGCGATGATCGCGTGGGCGGGGGCTGAGTTGTTTGCCAAAGGCATCCGGCATGGCATGGATCTGTCTGCGCGCCCTCGGTGGCCGTTGGACACCGGACAGGCGCCGATGTTGGGCTTCGGCAAAAAAGGGGCCAAGGCATGAGCATCGCGGTTCTTGGTGCCGGCGCATTCGGCAGCGCGCTCGCGATTTCGCTGGCCCAAGACGGACGCGAGGTCGCACTTTGGGGGCGCAATCCGCAGGTGATGCAGGACATGGCACGCACGCGACTGGTGCCGCGCTTGCCAGACGCAAGATTGCCAGACACCGTGCGGGTCATCTCCGATCTGGGTCAGATCAACGCCCAGACGCTTTTGCTTGCGGTTCCCATGCAAACGCTCACCGCTCTGCTGACCCGCGCGGATATGCCGAAGGCGCGCCACCTGGTTGCCTGTTGCAAGGGCATCGATCTGGAGACCGGGCGCGGCCCGACCGCCTTGATCGCGGATCACCAAGCGCAAAGTACGGGGGCTATTCTGACCGGTCCCAGCTTTGCCGCCGATATCGCCAAAGGCCTGCCGACCGCCCTGACCATTGCCTGCACCGACCCGGCCATCGGCAAGGTGCTGCAAGACACGCTGACCACCGGCAATCTGCGGCTTTACCGCAGCACGGATCCCGTCGGGGCCGAGCTGGGCGGCGCACTTAAGAACGTCATTGCCATCGCCTGCGGGCTGGTCATCGGCGGCGGTTTCGGGGTCTCGGCCCGGGCGGCTGCGATTGCGCGCGGGATGGCGGAAATGCAGCGCCTCGCCCAAAGCCTTGGGGCAGAGCCGGACACACTTGCCGGGCTTTCGGGCTTCGGTGATCTGGTGCTGACCTGCACATCCGAGCAATCGCGCAACTTTGCGTTTGGCGCCGCCCTAGGGTCAGGGCAGCCGCCCAGCGCCGATACCACCGTCGAGGGCAAAGCAACCGCAATTGCGGCGCTGAAGCTTGCGAGGGCCCGAGGCATAGACATGCCAATCACCGCAATGGTATCTGCTGTCTGCGCGGGCGAGCTGGATGTGCCAACCGCGATGCGCCACCTTATGCAACGCGATTTGAAAGCCGAATAACCATGCTGATTGCCCTGACCTGCCGCGACAAAGCCGGTGCCCTGCCCATTCGCCAAGCCAATCGCGATGCACATCTGGCCTATATTGCCGAAACCGGTGTGGTCCAGCAGGCGGGCCCTTTCCTCGACGCCGATGGGGCGATGTGCGGGTCTTTGGTGATCCTCGATGTGGAAGACATGGCCGCAGCACAGACATGGGCCGCAAATGATCCCTATGCCAAAGCGGACCTGTTCGAGAGCGTTTCAATCGACATTTGGAAACGCGTGGTCGGCTGATGCGCTATTGGCTGTTCAAATCTGAGCCATCCACCTGGTCGTGGGCGCAACAGGTTGCCAATGGCGATGCGGGCGAAGAATGGGACGGTGTGCGCAACTATCAGGCCCGCAATTTCATGCGCGAGATGAAGATCGGGGATCGCGGCTTCTTCTATCACTCACAAAAGGAAAAGGCCGTGGTCGGGATTGTCGAGGTGATCGCCGAGGCGCATCCAGACAGCAAGACCGATGACCCACGTTGGGAGTGCGTCGATATCAAAGCGGTCCAGGCGCTGAAATCGCCAGTGACGCTCGAGACCATAAAGGCGCATCCGGGTTTGGCCGAAATGGTGTTGGTGAAGAACTCACGCCTGTCGGTTCAACCTGTCACCGAGGCCGAGTTTCAGCTGATCTGCGCCCTCGGCGGGCTTTAGCTGGCCGGTTCCAGTGTCGCAGGCGCGAACAGCACGCCGAATTGTTCGCACCAAATCACGACGGACCCATAGGCTGACAGGTCCGTGCCAGACGGGATCACGTAGGTCTGGTCGCCAACATTGCCCTTCAGCTGCCCCAGCGCCAACCATTCGCCGTCCAAGACTTGGCGCGAGGCGGTTGGGTCGGCGACAGAACTCATCCAAACCTCAAGATCCGGGCCGTTGGTGACCCGAAAATCGGTGAAGCGCAGCAAATGCTCGCCCGTCGCCGTCTCCAGAACCGTGACCGTGCCTTCGCCCTGATGCGCCCGATCCGCATCGCGAAACATGCCACTTGCCACAGCGGTCACCATCAGGCTGTCGGGCAGGGCCTCAGACACTTCGCGGTCAATAAACAGCGGCGAGGCCAGATACCAAAAGGCCGCTCCAGCAACAAATCCAATCCCGAAAATAGGTAGAATACGCGTAAAAAATCGCATGGCAGCGCCCCTTTTTGCATACGCTTGCATACATCAAGGAGGGGGGACATGCAAATTTCAAACGCCAGGCAAGCGCCTGCGCTCCAAAAGGAAGCGAACCCTGAACGGTCAAGGTGCGCTTCGGTCTCGTGATCTAAGGGGGGGGTGCGCTTAGCCGTAAACGCTCTCTTTGCCGAAATGCTTGGCCAGCATGTAGTAAACCACGACGCGGTACTTGTTGCGCTCGGACTTGCCATAGGTCTCAAGCACCTTGTCGATCCCTTCCATCAGCGCGGGGCTATCGGCCATGCCCAGCTTCTTGATCAGGAAGTTGTTCTTCACCGTCTCAAGCTCGCTCGGCTGCGAGCCTGCCACGGTGGACGCATCATCGTTGTAGATCGCGGGACCGCACCCAATGGTCACCTTCGTCAGAAGGTCCATATCCGGCGTCATGCCACACTTATTCTTCAAATCGTCCGCATATTTCGCAATCAGATCGTCACGCTTGCCCATAGTTCCATTCCCTCAATGCTTGTTTTGCCTGTTGGCGATACGCGCATGAAACCCGCCCTTGGCCAGTCTGACAAGGTTTTCCTTTGCGCAACCTTCCCCATAAGTCGCAAAAAGGCCAACTCGGAGCCGCTGAAGACGATGCTGCGCGAAGTAACACCGCGTTCTCGCTAACGGCTAAGAAAGGTCCCAATCCTAGCCGCAGCTTCGGGAGCAAACAGAATGCCAAGGTGATCGCGTTCCGGCAGGATCTCGTATGAACCGTTCTGAGTGAACTCGGTCATCGTCGCCTCGTATTTGTCGGCAAAGAACGCCTCGTCCTGTGCGCCCACCAGCAGAAGGAACTCTGGCAACACGGCGATATCGCTACCGTAGTTATTGCGCGGCGAGAATGCGGTGTTCAGCCGGTAACTGTAGGAGGTCGTTGCATGTTGACCGTCCTCGGTCGCGAGCACCTCTGCGGGCAGGTTAAACTCAATCACCGTCAGCCCGTTCAGCGCGGTGATCCTCGCTATGTTCAGCATCGACAGCCCGATCAGCCGCCGCGTCAAAGCCCGAGCCCAACCGCCGGAATTCTGCCGCGTCGTGGGCGCGTTGTATTTCAGAAACGGCGCGACAAGCACCGCGTCCTTCATCCGCGCGCTATGAGCCCCTCCGGCCATGCGCACCAAAAGACCCCCACCGGACGAGTGCCCGACAAAGCGCGCCTGATCGACACCCATATGATCCAGCAGATCGGCCAAATCATCCTCGAACTGGCCGATGTAACTGATGTCACCGCGCGGATCGGCAAGCGGCCCATGTCCGCGCAGATCAGGCACCAGAACGCGCGCGCCCGTCTCCATCGCGATCCCTTCGGCCAGATCCATATAGGCCGCGCCGTGCCAACCGGACCCGTGAACAACGACAACCGTGTTGCCTGCATCGCCCGAGATCTCGCGAAACCCGAGCGTCTTGCCATCGCGCGCCGCGTAGGTCTGCAAAGGCACATCCGTCGCCGAGCCTGTTCCGCTGCTGCTGGGAAAGCGCAAACCTTCGCCCGAGACTGCCCCACCGGGCCGTTGGCTGAGGATCAGGCCCAGCGCGATTGCAAAGGTGATGCCGACCGAGATCAGCAGGAACACGAGCACTTTTGACATAGAAAAACCCCAAGACCTGAGCCTTGGGGTTTATCCAATTCACCGACATCACAATACGACCCTAAGGTCGCAGGTGCGGGCTTTAGTAGCGGTACGCTTCCGGCTTGAACGGGCCTTCAACAGTCACACCGATATAATCGGCCTGATCCTGCTGCAGCTCGGTCAGTTTTACGCCGATCTTGGCGAGGTGCAGACGCGCCACCTTCTCGTCGAGGTGCTTGGGCAGCACGTAAACCTCGTTGCCGTACTGATCGCCCTTGGTCCACAGCTCGATCTGCGCGAGGACCTGGTTGGTGAAGGACGCGGACATCACGAACGATGGGTGACCTGTGGCGTTGCCGAGGTTCAAGAGGCGGCCTTGGGACAGAAGGATCATACGGTTGCCGGATGGCATTTCGTACATATCTACCTGATCCTTGATGTTGGTCATCTTGGTGTTGGCCAGCGCCGCCACCTGGATCTCGTTGTCAAAGTGGCCGATATTGCCGACGATCGCCATGTCCTTCATCTCGCGCATATGCTCGATGCGGATGACGTCCTTGTTGCCCGTGGTTGTGACGAAAATATCCGCCTCGGCAACAGTATCTTCGAGCGTGGTAACCTCGAACCCGTCCATGGCGGCTTGCAGCGCACAGATCGGATCGATCTCGGTCACTTTCACACGCGCACCAGCACCACGTAGCGACGCGGCCGAGCCTTTGCCCACATCGCCATAGCCACACACAACGGCAGTCTTGCCAGCCATCATCGTGTCGGTCGCGCGGCGGATACCGTCGACGAGCGATTCTTTGCAGCCGTACTTGTTGTCGAACTTCGACTTTGTCACGCTGTCATTCACGTTGATCGCTGGGAACGGAAGCTGGCCGTTCTTTTGCAGCTCGTACAAGCGGTGAACGCCTGTGGTGGTCTCCTCGGACACGCCAACAATCTGGTCGCGCATCTTGGTGAACCAACCCGGGGATGCGGCCATGCGCTTGGCAATCTGGACCTTGATGACGGCTTCTTCTTCCGACTCAGGCACCGGAATGATCTCTTCGCCCGCCTCTGCACGTGCGCCCAGCAGGATGTAGAGCGTCGCGTCGCCCCCATCGTCGAGGATCATGTTGGGGCCGTCTTCGAACATGAAGGATTTGTCGAGGTAATCCCAATGCTCTTCCAGCGACTGACCCTTGATCGCGAAGACCGGGATGCCAGCAGCGGCAATCGCAGCGGCAGCATGGTCCTGCGTGGAATAGATGTTACACGAGGCCCAGCGCACATCGGCACCCAGTTCGACCAGCGTTTCGATCAGCACGGCGGTCTGGATCGTCATGTGCAGCGAGCCAACGATGCGCGCGTCTTTCAGCGGTTTGCTCTCGCCAAACTCTTCGCGCAAGGACATCAGGCCCGGCATTTCGGTTTCGGCGATGTCGAGCTCTTTGCGGCCAAATTCGGCTAGGGCAATATCTTTGACAATGTAGTCGGTCATGACTGCGTCCGTCTTTCGGTTCAGGGAATTTGAGCGCCTCTTATCAAGTGTTCTGCACTGCCGCAATGTGGGCATTTGAAGTGCCGCGAGAATGCGCCTAGGACTGAGCGCGCCGATACGGAGACCAAGGATGCCCAAAGCCCCCCCGCGCGCGTGGCAACGTATGTTGTCGGGCCGTCGCCTCGATCTTCTGGATCCCACGCCCATGGATATCGAAATCGAGGATATCGCCCATGGCCTTGCCTTTGTCGCGCGCTGGAATGGGCAGACGGAGGGGGATTTTCCGTACTCCGTGGCCGAGCATTCCTTGCTGGTCGAGACTTTGTTTTCGCGGATGGAGCCGAAAGCGCCGGCCAAATGGCAACTTGCGGCGCTTTTGCATGACGCACCTGAATACGTGATTGGCGATATGATCAGCCCCGTCAAAGCCGCGATTGGGCCGGATTATGGCGAATTGGACGACCGCTTGATGGCTGCGATCCATTTGCGGTTTGGGCTGCCTGCGTCGATCCCGAAATCCGTCAAGGTGGCGATCAAGAAGGCCGACAAAGTATCCGCCTGGATGGAAGCAACGCGCATTGCCGGATTTTCCGAAGCCGAGGCGACGAAGTTCTTCGGCAAACCGCCCGCCGCGATCCTCAAGGGCCTCGATGCGCAGCTGCGCGCGCCTGTCGAAGTGCGGGCCGATTACACTGCGCGCCACGCTCAATTGCTAAGGAATATTGCATGACCTTGACCGTCCGCCCTGCCGAACCAAGCGATGCCGTTCAGATGGCAGCGCTTTTGAACGAGATCATCGCGCTCGGCGGGACCACCGCGATCACGACGCCGCTTAGCCCGGACGATATGCGCACAAAAATGCAGGCCGGTGCGCCCCGCGCTGCATGGCATGTTGCTGTTGATGGGACCAAGGTGCTCGGGTTCCAATGGATTGCACCTCACAGCGAGCTGCCGCCCGAGGTTGCAGATATCGCCACCTTCGCAAAGGTCGGTCAGGTTAAGCGCGGCATCGGATCATCCCTGTTCGAGGCAACGCAGAAGGCTGCGCGCGCGCTTGGATTTACATGGATCAACGCCAATATTCGCACCGACAATACGGGGGGCGTTCGGTACTATGACAGTCGCGGGTTCCGCACCTATCATGTGAAGACCGGCGTTGATCTGGGCGAGGACCTTGTGGTCGATAAGGTCCTCAAACGGTTCGATCTTTAATCACCACAGGTTGCGCTGGTTCAACAGCTTGCGGTTCATTTCTTCGGTACGGCGCCGCGATACAAACCGGTCGGCCCAGCCATCGACGGCACGTTGGTGATTGGCGGCACGGCGACGCTCGGCGGCACTGCGGATGGTATCGGAAATCAGGCTCAGCATTGTGTCTCTCCTTGAGTGAATGTCTGAGATGAAATTAGCGATCTTGATCCGCCTGCGCTAATCAGGAAGACTGCGCATATGTTAGCTGAGCTTACATCCTGATGGACTGGCGCACTCTGCCCTCGCTATCAGCCTTACGCGCGTTCGAGGCTGCCGCCCGTATCGGCAG
This sequence comes from Dinoroseobacter sp., assembly GCA_965279125.1. Classification (GTDB taxonomy): domain Bacteria; phylum Pseudomonadota; class Alphaproteobacteria; order Rhodobacterales; family Rhodobacteraceae; genus Dinoroseobacter. The sequence goes on along the minus strand of CBDIHL010000041.1, from coordinate 60,250 downwards.
CTATTCCGGCGCCGCGCGCGAGTTGAACGTGACCCACGCGGCAATTGCCCAGCATATCCGCAGCATCGAGGCGCATTATGGCTGCACGGTTATGACCCGCATCGGTCAGTCCATGCAGGTCACAGAGGCCGCCGCCCCCCTTGCCAAGACCTTGACCGAAGCGTTCCTGATGATCGGCGAGGCGGGCGCGCAGTTGACCAAGACGGAGGCCAAGCGCCCGCTGCGCATCTCGACCACGCAAGCGCTGGCCGAGAACTGGCTGATCAAGCGGATCACGTCGTTCTGGGATGCCCACCCGGATATCGAGGTGGAAATCGTCCCCTCCCCCGATGTCGTCGATCTGCGCCGGGACAACTTCGATCTGGCGCTGCGCTACGGAAAAGGCGGTTGGCCGGGCGTCGATGTGCATTGCATCATGAGCGCGGGCCATGTTGTCGTCGCGGCCTCCGGCACGCCCGTGTGTTGTCTGGCCGAGCTGCAAAGTGCGCACTGGATCACCGGGATCAGGTGGCCGGAGTCAAAGCTGTGGCTGGAAGCGCAGGGTCTGACCCTCGACACTGCCCGCGTGACCCAGCTTGGGACCGACGCGATTGTCAAGCAGTTGGTTATGTCCGGCCTCGGCGTTTCGGTCATGCCCGCGCCGGTGGTGCGTGAGGATATCGCCAACGGAACCCTCGTCAGTCTGTTCGAGGAGGTGGATACCGCCCATGCCTATCACATTGTCACCCACCCTGACCGCCAGCCGCTTGGGTTAAAGCACCTAAAGGCATGGCTGATCGCGCAGGCGAGTGCTTAACGGAAAAAGCAGGTCAGGCCAGCCCAGACTGTTGTGACCTGCGCGCGATCTTCTTCAAGCAGATGAAACAGCCCACCGCCTTCGAACTCTTTGCCGAGCGACGTGTCTTGCAGAGGAATTCCGGCCAAATCAGCCTCTGGCGTCCCAAGCGCAACCGCACCTGTTGGGTATATGGCATTGAACGGGGCCTGCGCGACCCATCCAAGGAACCTGCCGTCCATGAAATTCAACGACAAACCGTTATCCCATCTGGCGATATAAACCGGACCAGCGCCACATTCCTGCATCAGGCGAGCGTCACGCGGACCTTCGCCTTGCAATGCGGTAACCGCGTCCAACACACCTTGCTGCGCCCGGCCAAAATCAATCTGTAAAGGTGATCCAGCCGGTCCAAGCCCGCTCTCGGTCACCTGAATGCTGGGCATATTGCGTGTTGCCGACGGTGCCGTGGCGCAGCCCGCAACCAGTGCGACCACGCCCAGCGCCGCAATCGGCTTCATCTTGGGGACCGCTTCGCCAAGATCCGCTGCAAAGTCCGGCGGTGCATGTTCAGGCGGCGCGCGGTCTCCGAGACATTGCGATCACACAGCTCGTACACGCGTTGAATATGCTCCCAGCGCACACGGTCCGCAGACATCGGGTTTTCCGGGGGCGGAGGCAGCTCGTCAGGCGAGGCCAACAGCGCCGCCGTGACATCATTAGCATCCGCTGGCTTGGACAGGTAATCCGTGGCACCGATCTTCACGGCAGCCACGGCGGTGGCGATTGCACCATATCCCGTCAGTACGACAACCTTCGAATCTGGACGCCGTTCGCGCAGCACTTCAACCACGTCGAGGCCGTTGCCATCCTCAAGCCGCAGATCGACGACGGCATAGGCGGGGGGGCGCGCGGTGGCGAGGGCTTTGCCGGCGGCGACAGATTCAGCGGTCTCCACCTCGAAGCCACGCTTTTCCATCGCGCGGGCGAGGCGGCGCAGAAACGGCTCGTCATCATCGACCAGCAAAAGCGAGGGGTCTTCACCGATATTGCGCAAAGGTTGGTCGTTCATAAAAAGCCCTCGACTAATTTTCTTGCCTAGTCTTAAGAGTTTAATTCAAGACGGTCAAACGTCCCTTAGGTTGCATCGACAAAACACCCCACGCGCTCGGCGATTTGCTCGGCCGTTGCTTCGCGGCGGAAGAAATCGACAAAGCCAATCTCCGGGAAAACAAGGTAGGTGAAGGTAGAGTGATCGACCAGGTAAAACTCGTCATCGCTGTCCTGGCGGTTGTAATATGTGCGGTACGCTTGGCTGGCCGCGCGCACCTGTTCGGCGCTGCCCGTCAGCCCGATCATGTTCGGATGCATCACTTGGGCAAACTCCCCAACAACCTCGGGCGTGTCACGCTCGGGATCGACGCTGATAAACGCGCTGCCAACATCCACGCCCTCTTCGGCCAGCAGATCCACGGCAATCCCGTTGCGGTAGGCATCAAGCGGGCAAACATCCGGGCAGAACGTGTAGCCGAAATAAACCAGGGTCGGCTTGGTGATCACATCCGCATCCGTCACCGTCATGCCATCGCCATTGACCAGCTCGAACGGGCCGCCGATGCTTGCGGTCCCGGACGCGACAGCCCCGCCACGACATTGCGCGAAAGCGTCATCGCCTTTCGCACTGAAAAACGCCATATAGACAGTCCCGCCGATTAAACCGACGCTCAGCGCAATTGCCGTTGCCACATAAAACCGCATGATGTCCTCGTGTCCTTGAGCTGGAATGCTATACCAGACACGTATTAGAGAAGGTTACGCGAGACAAAGAAGTGTGACACTTCGACCGTTCCTACACGAATGAGTGAGACGCACGTCCATGTCTGACACCTCTCCATTTGCCAATTACGGCCCCGAGCGCAATGGCTGGGTGCGGCTGCGCACGCTGATCCTGCTGCGCTGGATGGCGATCTTCGGTCAGGTTGCGACGATCCTTGTTGCAGTCTGGGCGTTGAACCTGCCGCTCAATCTGGGTCTTATGTCGGTGGCTGTCGGGGCCTCGATCATCGCCAATGTCATCGCGATCTTCATCTACCCCGAAAACAAGCGCCTGTCCGAAGGCGAGGCGACGGCAACGCTTCTGTTCGACATCTCGCAACTTGCGTTCCTGTTGTATCTGACAGGCGGGCTGAACAACCCGTTTGCATTGCTGATCCTTGCGCCCGTGACCATTGCGGCGGCCACATTGCGCCTGCGCTCAACCGTGTTTCTGGGGGTGGTGGCGATTGTGCTGACAACGCTTGTGGCCATGGTGCATGTGCCCTTGCGGATGGAGCAGGGGTTCGTTCTGCGAATGCCCGATATCCTCGTGTTCGGGTTCTGGATCGCCATTGTGATCGGCGTTCTGTTCCTTGGGGCCTATGCATACCGCGTTACCGGCGAGACCCATTCGATGAACGAGGCCCTGCTTGCCACGCAAATGGCCTTGTCGCGGGAACAAAAACTCACCGATCTTGGCGGTGTCGTGGCCGCCGCCGCGCATGAGCTTGGGACGCCGCTTGCGACGATCAAGCTGGTCAGTTCAGAATTGACCGAAGAGCTTGAAGATCCTGTCCTGCGTGAAGATGCGATGCTGATCCGCGATCAGGCAGACCGGTGCCGCGATATCCTCAGATCCATGGGGCGTGCCGGCAAAGACGACCTGCATTTGCGCAGCGCGCCCTTGGGGGCGGTGATCCGCGAAGCCGCAGAACCCCATGCCGAGCGCGGCAAATCCCTTCATTTCGACATTTCACCAGGCACGGGCGGGGATACGCGGCAACCCTCGATCAGGCGACAACCCGAGATCATCCATGGGTTGCGAAATCTGGTGCAGAATGCGGTCGATTTTTCTGCTGCCAATGTCTGGATTGATGTGCACTGGACCGATGAAGTGATCCTTGTGCGGATCATCGATGATGGGGTCGGCTTTCCGCAACAGGTGATGGGGCGGATTGGCGATCCGTTCGTGCGCAGACGCAAATCAGGGGCGGAACCGACCAAGCGTCCGGGCTATGAGGGGATGGGGCTTGGCCTCTTTATCGCCAAAACCTTGTTGGAGCGCACCGGGGCCGAAATGACCTTCGCCAACGGGTCCGATCCGTTCATGTCCCCCGATGATCGGCCCGTGCGGTGTGGGGCAATTGTCGAGGCAATCTGGCCCTATGATCGTTTGGAATTGCCCGATACAGGTGCCGGAGGATTGGGAGAGAACATTCCAATACAGGCCACAGCTTCTGACGGAACCGTGCTCTGAGCCGAACGAAATAGTGGCGAATTAACTTTTTCTTTACATGTGATGTCGACAACTGATCCGACCAGGAAGCAGATCGTGCTGCGCGCCGGGTACGGGAGTTTGTCACATGTTTCATTTTGATCTGTCCACATTGTTGATGCTTGCAGGCCTATCCTTTGTGACGGCCTCCTGCGCGCTCGGCGGATTGATCTGGGTGACGGGGCGGATGCAACCTGTCCCGGTGTTAGCACGACCGCCGCAAGCCAACACCGCAGACATTCCAACGCCGACCGCCGAGCCCGTGCGCGGGTTTGACCGAGATGAATTAACCACATTGCGGGCCGCGCTGGCCCATACACCGGCGCTGATCTGGCAGCGTGATAGCGATGGTACCCTGCGCTGGGCCAATGCATCCTACATGGCGCTGGTCAAACAGTTAAATCCGGATGCCGCGCAGATTTGGCCTTTGCCGGATCTGTTTGCGGATTTCCTGCCGCGCGGATTGCCGGGCGCGCCCACGCATCGGCGCGCTTCACTTGAAGTTGAAGGCGGTGCGCGGCTTTGGTTCCAACTTGATGCAAGTGATACAGGCACCTCGCTGATCTGTAGCGCCACACCGATTGATGCAACGATCATCGCCGAAGAAAAAACCCGCGGCTTCATGCAAACGCTGACACAGACTTTTGCCCATATTCGCACGGGTCTTGCGATCTTTGACCGCGATCGGCGGCTGACAGTGTTCAACCCGGCCATGATGGACCTCACCGGGCTAGAGGCCGAATGGCTCGCCTCTCGGCCCACGCTCAGCGCTTTCTTCGACCAACTGCGCAATCGAAATGCGCTGCCTGAACCAAAGGACTACAAGTCGTGGCGTGACCGTCTCGACTGGATCGAAACCGAGGCCGCGAATGGGCAGTTTGACGAGGTTTGGTCGCTTCCAGATGGTCAGGTCTTCCGTGTCTGTGCGCGTCCGCATCCCGATGGTGGCCTAGCATTCCTGATAGAGGATATTTCCGACGAAATGGCTTTGACGCGTCGCTTTCGTGCAGAGTTGGAGCTTGGCCAATCCGTCATCAATGCCATGGACGAAGCCGTTGTCGTGTTCTCCCCCGCAGGCACGCAATTGATGGCCAACGAGGCCTACGCAACGCTTTGGAATGTCGATGAAGCAGGCGATGACGCCCCTGTGACGGCTCCAACGATCCTTGATGCAAACAAGGTATGGCAGTCCCGCGCAAAGCCCGCGCCGCTATGGGGGGAGATACGCGAATTTGTTAGCGCCCTCACCCATCGCAGCGAGTGGACTGATACCGGATACCTGATCGACGGTGGCGGGCTGACCTGCCGTGTGGTGCCCCTGACCGGCGGCGCAACGCTTGTGTCATTCACGCAGGCTGAGCCTACGGCTGTTTTCCTGCCAAGATATCGGACCGAAGCGCGCGCAAACTAGCGCAACGTGCTTGTTCCGGGCGGTGACTGCGTTAGTCTGACTACATGTTGCAATCCGCCAAATCTGATGTTGCCGCGCACGTCACCTTAACCGGCGATTTAAGGTCGCCAGAGGCAACACAAAGCCTTGCATCCAAGATCGGCGCAGCCCTGCAACCCGGCGATACTCTTTTGTTGACCGGCGCGCTTGGCGCGGGAAAGACTTTCTTTGCAAGGTCGCTTATCCAAAACCGCCTCGCAGCTATTGGGCAATGGGAAGATGTGCCCTCACCAAGCTTCACCCTCGTCCAGACCTATCAGCTGGGCACCGCCACGCTTTGGCATGTCGACCTCTATCGCCTCAGCTGCCCCGATGATGCGATAGAGCTTGGTCTTGATGACGCAATGGATGACGCAATCTGCCTTATCGAATGGCCCGACCGCCTCGGAGATCTACGGCCAACCCATGCGCTTGATGTTTTACTGGCCGATGCCGGGGGGGACCGCCGCACAATCTCAATAAGCGGACCGAACACACCGCAAACCCACCGCATTTTAAGTGCCGCGCGCCAAGGTCTACACGCCCCACATGACTGATCCGCGCCCCGAGATTGCCGCGTTTGTGCAAGACACACCATGGGCATGCGCGCGCATCGCGCCGCTAGCAGGCGACGCTTCCTTGCGCCGCTATTGGCGACTGACCTTAAGCGACAAGACGGCTGTCTTAATGGACGCGCCTCCCAACACCGGCGAAACCACCGGACCCTTTATACAGATTGCCAGTCACCTCCAAACTCTCGGTTATAGTTCGCCGCGGTTACTCAAGACGAGCGCCGCCTCCGGATTAATCCTGATGGAAGACCTGGGCGATACGCTGTTCGCACGCAAGATCGTCGAAAAGCCGGACATCGAAGCGCGGCTTTATGAAGCCGCCGTCGATCTTCTTGCGAACCTCGCCCAGCAACCCGTCCCCGACGGAGTGCCAACATATGACGGCGGGATCATGTCTGAGAAGGCAGGCATGGCAAGCACCTGGTATGCTGGATCAAGCAACGATACAGAGATATCCCAAGCTATGCGAGCAGCGCTTGAGCCTCTCGAAAACGCACAGACTGTGCTCGCACTGCGCGATTTCCACGCTGAAAATTTGATATGGCTGCCGGATCGATGCGGTCTCGCGCGCGTCGGTCTTCTAGACTTCCAAGACGCCGCACGCGCGCCGCTTGGCTACGACCTGATTTCCCTGCTCTTTGATGCGCGCCGCGATGTCTCGCCCGCGTTAGTCGCACCCTTGATGCAGCGATACGCAAAAGCCTGCGGTCTACCGCTTGAAGACCTCACTCAGACTTGCGCAATTCTTGGCGCACAACGCAGTCTGCGCATCTTGGGCACTTTTGCGCGCCTGTCGCTGCATTTCGGCAAGCCAAGTTATGTAGATTTGATCCCGCGCGTTTGGTCCCAGCTTGAAACCAGTCTCGCACATCCATCCCTCAACACCCTTGCAAAGGTTTGCCTTGCGACGCTGCCCCCACCCAGCGCGAATCACTTGAACGATCTGAGGGCGCGATGCGGCACGATCCCAACTCTGTGATGATCTTCGCGGCGGGCCTTGGGACGCGGATGCTCCCGCTGTCAAAGGATCGCCCCAAGGCACTGGTGGAAGTCTGCGGCAAGCCCCTTATCAACCATGCCCTCAGCGAAGCGCGCGCGATCCGGGCGCATAAAATCGTGGTGAACACCCATGCGCATGCTCAGATGCTCGAGTCGCATCTGGCACCCGCGCCCGATGTTCAAATATGCCGAGAAGAGATGCTTCTGGAAACCGGCGGTGGCCTGCGCGCGGCTCTGCCTATTTTGGGCGTGGGTCCGGTCTTTACCTTGAACTCCGATGCCGTTTGGCATGGCCCACCCGCCCTAAAGACGCTTAAGGCGCATTGGGATGAAGGCCGCATGGACGCACTTTTGCTTCTTGTCCCGCCCAACAAAGCCCATGCGCACAGTGGCAGTGGCAGCTTCACACTTGCACAGGACGGTCAAATCACCGCTCCCGGCCCGCTGATCTACACTGGCGCGCAGATTGTTCAACCGGCCATGCTATTAGATTGCCCAGAAGAGATCTTTTCAATCCGATGGCTCTGGACCCGGGCCGCCGAAAAAGGCCGCCTTTTTGGGTGCCTTTATCAAGGCGCGTGGGCAGATGTTGGAACGCCAGAAGGCATCGCAGTCGCCGAGCAAATGGTCGGAGCGTGTTAATGTTTCAAGACAGCAGAACCCCGCGCGTCTTTGCGCTGCCGCCCGGCGCGGATTTTCCGGCACGACTTATCGAAGGCCTTGATGCCCGCCTTGAGGGCGAGCCGCCGGAAGCCCTCGCCCGCGTTGAGATCATCGTAAACACCGACCGTATGAAACGCCGCCTCGAAAGCCTGCTTCTGGCCGGAAAGCCGCGCCTTCTTCCGCGCCTTCGCACGGTCACAGATATTGCCGGGCGCGGTGCTGCCGATTTCGGCCTTTTTGATCTGCCGCCCGAGCGCCCCGGCCTGCGCCGCAGGTTAGAGCTTGCCCAACTTGTCAAACACATGCTTCAGGCCGCGCCTGATCTTGCGCCCGAATCGTCCGCCTACGCGCTGGCCGACAGTCTCGCCGGACTACTGGATGAAATGCATGATGAGGGTGTGGCGACGGACGCATTGCACGCCCTGGATGTCAGCGCCCATTCCGCGCATTGGGCGCGTGCACTTCGGTTCCTCGATATTGTGGTGCCTTATGCGGAGGCTGATCAAAGCATGCTCGATCCTGCTGCGCGGATGCGTCTGGCGGTTGAGGTCCTTATCAGCAGGTGGCAAGCCAACGCGCCGTCGCATCCGGTTTTGCTGGTTGGCTCATCCGGTTCGCGCGGCACGACGGCCCGGTTGATGGACGCGGTCGCACGTCTGCCACAAGGTGCCCTCGTCCTGCCCGGCTTTGATTTCGAGCAACCGCAAGCCATCTGGGACCGCATGGCCGAGATGGACAACAGCGAAGACCATCCGCAAGATCGCCTTGGCCAGCTGCTGCACCGACTTGATCTCAGTGCTAAAGACGTTGCCGCTTGGGTTGATCAAGCGGCCCCAGTTCCGGCGCGCAATCGCTTGATGTCGCTGGCTTTGCGACCCGCCCCAGTGACCGATCAATGGCGCATGGAAGGCCCTCAGCTAAGCGGATTGCCCGAGGCCTGCGCCGATATGACTTTGATCGAGGCGGATAGCCCTCGGACCGAGGCGACTGCGATTGCCTATTGTCTACGGCGCGCTTTGGAGGACGGCAAAACAGCCGCTCTCATCACGCCCGATCGGATGCTGACGCGGCAGGTAAGCGCCGCGCTTGATCGCTGGCGAATCGCGCCGGACGATAGTGCGGGACGCCCTCTTGCGCTGTCCGCGCCGGGTCGCTTCCTGCGGCAGGTTGCGGATATGGCGTGCACGGATGTCTCCGGAGAAGATTTGATCGCGCTTCTGAAACATCCTCTGACCTCAAGCACCGAGGGACTGCGCGGCCCGCATCTGCGCCGCACGCGACTGTTGGAAATGTGGCTGCGCCAGCGCGGGCCGAGCTATCCAACCGGGGCTGAGATCAGCGTATGGGCACAGGCAGAAAAGGGCGATGATGCAGGTTTGCAAGATTGGGCGATCTGGGTCGGCACCACGCTGGACGGTTTGGCCAGCAGCAAGACAGGCCCCCTGTCCGATCTTCTGGACGCGCATATCACCCTGTCCGAGCACATTGCCAAGGGGGTCGCCGGCGACGGGCAAACAAGCGAGCTATGGCGCGAAAAGGCTGGTGAGGAAGCGCTGCGCCTCATCACGGAGCTTCGCGCGCAAGCCCCTTACGGCGGCACTTATACGCCGCGCCATTACGCCGATCTGCTGACTGCGCTCTTGCAAGCCGAGACCGTGCGCGACGCTGTTCTGGCCCATCCGCAAGTGATGATCTGGGGCACGCTCGAAGCGCGCGTGCAGGGCGCGGACCTCGTGATCCTTGGGGGGCTGAATGACGGGATATGGCCGTCGCAACCCGCGCCCGATCCTTGGCTGAACCGCCAAATGCGCGTCGATGCCGGGCTGACTTTGCCCGACCGGCGCATCGGGCTGCAAGCGCATGACTTCCAGCAAGCCATTGCCGCGCGCGACGTGATCCTGACCCGTGCACGCCGCGATTCCGATGCCGAAACCGTGCCCTCGCGGTGGATCAACCGCATGACGAACCTGCTGACCGGGCTTGGGGATGTCGGCCAGACCCAGCTTGCCGCCATGCGCGCGCGCGGCGATGCGATCATCGTACAAGCTGACGCGGTGGAGGCCCCGTCCAGCGCGATTGATCCCGCCCCCAGACCAGAGCCAATCCCATCGCTTGCGGCCCGCCCGCGCGATTTTTCCTTCACCGATGTCGAAAAGCTGCGCCGCGATCCGTATCACATCTATGCCAAGCACATCCTGCGGCTGCGCCCCCTCGATGATCTGCGCAAAACGCCCGATGCGCGCCTGCGCGGTCAAGTGCTACACAAGGTGTTCGAGGTCTTTACCCGTGCCACGTGGGACGGCTTGCCTGAAGATCCGCGCAAAGCCCTGATGGACGCCGCCGATCAGGTGCTTGCAAAAGGCTGCAGCTGGACCGCAGCCGAACGTCAATGGCGCGTCCATCTGGACCGGATTGCAAGTGGCTTTGTGACCGCCGAGGCGCTGCGCCGACAAATCGCCAAACCCTTTGCGCTTGAGAAGAAAGGCGCGCGACCCTTGCCCGGAGGGGGGCGTCTGCACGGGCGCGCGGATCGCTTCGACATGACGCCCGAAGGCGACTTGGTGATCTACGATTACAAAAGCGGTGCGCCGCCCAGTGCGAAGATCATCGCGCACTACAACCGCCAACTTCACCTTGAAGCCGCGGTGGCCGAGATGGGCGGTTTCGATGATATTCCCGCCGCCACGGTGGCCGTCATCGCCTATCTGGGACTGCACAAAGACCTCAGGACCACCGAAGTAAGCCGCGAGACTGAGCCTGATTTCGTCGATGACAGTTGGGCGGCTTTCTTAACGCTGTATGAGGCATATCTGGACCCTGAGAAGGGCTATCTGTCCCGGCGCGCGGTTCAAGATTTGAAGTGGGACGGTGAATACGACCACCTCGCGCGCTTTGGCGAGTGGGACAACAATACGCCAGGTGCGCCGGAGGAGGTTGGATGACACAGCGCCCCTCAGACGCAACGCTGACACAGATCGCGGCGGCCAATCCCGAAACCTCCACCTGGCTTGCGGCAAATGCGGGGTCCGGCAAGACGCGTGTGCTGACCGACCGCGTGGCGCGTCTGTTGCTGCGCGGTGTGCCGCCTCAGCGCATCTTGTGCCTGACCTACACACGGGCTGCGGCGACCGAAATGCAGAACCGTCTGTTCAAACGGTTGGGCGCATGGGCGATGGCCGAAGACGGCGCGCTGCAAAAGGCGCTGGACGAACTGGGCCTAGAGCCGGGCGAAAACACGGCCGAGCTGCGCGGTGCCGCACGCACGCTTTTTGCCCGCGCGATCGAGACGCCCGGTGGACTGAAACTGCAAACGATCCATTCGTTTTGCGCCTCTTTGCTGCGACGGTTTCCGCTGGAGGCGCATGTCTCGCCCAGCTTTATGGAAATGGACGACCGGTCCGCCGAGGTATTGCAGGCAGACCTTCTGGACCAACTGGCCAGCGGACCCGAGCAGGCGCGTTTCGACCAAATCGCAGGGCTTCTGGGGGAGGGCGAGCTGGCCCGTCTGACCAAACAGGTGATCGGGGCGCGGGCTGAATTTGACACACCGCTCGGGCGCGAAGCGCTTTACGACGCGTTTGAAATTGACCCAGACTTGACGCTTGAGACCTTGGTGGACGAAACCTTCGCGCCCGGGGACGGCCCCACGCTGACCGCTTTGCGCGATCTGCTTTTGTCCTGTGGTGGCAATGATCTGAAAGCAGGACAGCGGCTTTTGGGTGTGGATTTCACCCAGCCGACCTTGGATTGGATCGCTCCGCTCGAGCATATCTTGCTAACCGGCGCCGGGGCAAAAGCCCCGTTTTCCGCAAAGATCGACAGCTTCCCGACCAAGGCCAGCCGCGCGGCTTTTGATCCGCATATGGATCAGCTCAACGGAATGATGGCGCGGATCGAGGGCGCACGCGCCAAACGCATCGCACTTGAGGCCGTCGACAAGACCGCCGCCCTGCATGCCTTCGCCGACTGGATTCTACCTGCCTATGCGGCTGCGAAAACCGCGCGCGGGTGGCTCGACTTTGATGATCTGATCCTGAAAGCCCGCGCCCTGCTCACCGATCCGAGCGTGGCGCAATGGGTTTTGTTCCGCCTCGATGGCGGCATCGATCATATCCTCGTGGACGAGGCGCAAGACACCTCTCCCGTGCAATGGCAAATCATCCGCGATCTGGCGCGTGAATTTGCCAGCGGAGAGGGCGCGCGCACTGATATTCAGCGCACCATCTTCGTGGTCGGGGATCCAAAACAGTCGATCTATTCGTTTCAGGGCGCAGATCCGGCAGGGTTCGAACAGATGCGCGACTTTTTCGAGGGCGCGATGACCGCCGCCTCCGAGCCGTTTCAAACCCAGAACCTGCGCTATTCGTTCCGGTCCGCCTCCGCCGTGTTGCAAGCGGTTGATGAGACGTTCAGGGCGGTGGACCATCAGGGCCTTGGCATGGCCAGCGAGCATGTGTCGTTTCACAGCGATATGCCCGGGCGCGTGGACCTGTGGCAGGTGGAACCGAAGGCAGAGGCAGAAGAGCCCTTGCCGTTTGACAGCCCCGTCGATGCCCTGTCGCAGCAAGATCACCGCCTTGTTCTGGCGCAGCGGGTTGTCGACGAGATGGCCGAGATCTTGAACACCCGCACCCAGATCACGACCACCGACGGTGTGACACGCCCAGTGACGCCCGGTGACATTCTGATCCTTGTCCAAAGTCGCGGCGTGATGTTTCACGAGATCATCCGCGCCTGCAAAGACCTTGATATCCCCGTCGCCGGTGCCGACCGCCTGCGCATCGGGGGCGAATTGGCTGTGCGCGATCTGATGGCGCTTCTGCGCTTTGCCGCCACGCCCGAAGATGATTTGTCTTTGGCGACCGTGCTGCGCTCGCCCTTGTGCAATTGGACAGAAGGGCAGCTGTTCGATCTGGCCCATAAGCGCGAGACCAACTTTCTGTGGCGTGCCCTCAGAGACCGCCCCGATGCGCCGAGCCAGACGATGGATTTGCTGCAAGACACGCTGAGGCAAGCCGATTTCCTGCGGCCCTTTGATCTTATCGACCGCATCCTGACCCGCCATCTAGGGCGCACAAACCTGCTCGCCCGCCTTGGGGTGGAGGCGGAAGATGGGATCAACGCGCTTCTCGCCCAAGCCCTGAGTTACGAGCAGGGCAATGTTCCCTCTCTCACCGGTTTTATCGGCTGGATGGCACAAGACACCAGCGATCTGAAACGGGCGCTTGACCAGCAAGGTGACCGCGTACGGGTGATGACCGTGCATGGGGCCAAGGGGTTGGAAGCGCCGATTGTGATCCTGCCTGATTGCGCGAAACGCCAGGCGCCTGCCCCGGGCAAGCTGTTAAAGCTGCCGGATGGGCCGATGGTCTGGCGCAGCGGTAAGGAGAGCGCCACCGCTCAGATGGCAGACGCGATGGAGGCCGTAAGCGCGCGGGATCAGGATGAACGCATGCGGCTTCTTTATGTGGCGATGACGCGGGCCGAGAATTGGTTGATTATGGCCGCCGCCGGAGATGCCGACAAAGACTGCTGGTATGCCCATGCGAGGCAAGGACTGGCCGCATTGGGCGCGGCGTCTTTGGTGCGTCCGGAAGGCATCGGGATGCGTTGGGAAAGCGGGGTCTGGCCCGATGCAGCGCCTGAGCATGTCGAGGCACCGAGCCCTTCGAAAACGCGCGATCTTCCGGATTGGGCAACAACACATGCATCCGCACCGACTAAAGAAGCGGCACCACTGTCTCCGTCGCAATTGGGCGGCGCAAAAGTGATCGGCCCGGACCCCGAAGGCTTGGCGCTGGATGAAGCGATGGCACGCGGCACGGCCTTGCATTGGGCGTTGGAGCATTTTCCGAAATACCCCGAAGACCAATGGCCAAAGATCGCGAGCGCTGGCCCTGACGGCATTGAAAGCGTCCTCGACGAAGCGCGCTCTGTCCTGTCCGCCCCAGCGCTCGCGCCCGTTTTTGCGCCGGGCGCGCTGGCCGAGGTGTCGATCTCCGCCGCCCTGCCCGAGCTTGGTGGTCACCGGATTTCCGGCCAGATCGACCGGCTGGTCATTACCTCGGACGAGGTGCTTGCGATTGATTTCAAGTCCAACGCGGCGGTTCCAAGCCGCGCATCCGACACACCCGAAGGCCTGTTGCGCCAGATGGGGGCGTATCACAGCGCGCTTGCGCAACTTTACGCGGGGCGCAAAATCACCTGCGCAATTCTATGGACACGGACGGCACAGTTGATGCCGCTTGGGGATGCAGAAATGCGCGCAGCGCTTGTGCGCGCCACCACATCTTGACCCAGAGCGCCGCAGAACCTACGTCTTGCCTCTGACCCCGACTTGCCAAGGAGCACGCATATGGCCACCGTTGCCGTCACCGACGCCACTTTTGACGCCGAAGTGAAACAATCCGACATTCCCGTTGTCGTTGATTTCTGGGCCGAGTGGTGCGGCCCGTGCAAACAGATCGGCCCAGCGCTTGAAGAGCTGTCCGCCGAGTACGACGGCAAAGTGAAGATCGTCAAAGTGAATGTCGACAGCGACATGAACGCCGCCGCTGGCCTAAACGTGCGCGGCATTCCAGCGCTGTTCTTGTTCAAGGACGGCGAGGTTGTGTCCAACAAAACCGGCGCGGCCCCCAAGGCGGCCCTCAAGACGTGGATCGATTCCGCGCTCTAGGCATTCACAGCTCAAGACCATGCGCGGCCAATCGCGCCTTCAGGCGATCCGGGAAATCGGGTCGCCATACGTTTAACGCTTGCTGTTGGAAGAACCAAAACAGATAGCGCGCATAATCCGGGGCCTCGGCATCCAGATGCACAAATGCCGCCTCGACCCCATCACGCGGGATACTTGCCGCGATGTGGTGAAAGTCGATCTGCCCGAACAGAATCGCAGGCTTGTTCATCAAAAAGCCGCTGATCACGACGCTCGAATTCTGCGTCGCCACATAATCACAAGTCCGCAACAACTGATCCATTGGCTTGTCCGACACCTGAATTCTCGGGTGCTCACACAGCACTTCAACCAAGGCGCGCTCGGCTTGGGAATAGTTCTCGTTCGGATGGAAGGTCAGGGCGATCTGTCGGTGCGGATCGCGCTCGGCAAGACAGCGCACCATCTCGACCGGCGACATCGCCTGAAAGCTGCGATGCTCGGCCAGACGCCCTTGCAGCGGCACATAGATGAACCCCTCACTGGGACGCGACACGGGCAAGTTCAGCTTGCCGCGCCAGAACCCACCAAACTGCCCGGCGCGCGTGGGATCAACGGCACCGGGTTCAAACGTGGCTTTGGCAACATCGAACTCCCACCGCTTCGCGGTCTTTTCGATATGCCAAAACGGATCAAGGTAGCTGCGCCGCATCGTCAAAGACCGCCCCGGCATCGGCGCATCTTCATAAAACATCGCCCAACCGGGGCGCGCGACACTGGCCAGACGGTCCTTCAGGCCGTTCCCGCGCACCTCCATCCGCCAATCATGGGCGGCAAAGACGGCGCGCAGGGCGGTGAGGAAGCCGTGCTTGTCACGCTCCACCTGCCAGGCCAGCCAATCGGGCAGATAAAATGTCAGGAGTTTGTCTTTGCTCATACCGCGCAGGCTACGCGAGCCACCCCGCGCCACAACCGCCCACCGCTTGCCCCGAGGCACCGCGACCTCCATATGTATCCCATTGGTAACGGAGGCCCCATGTCCGACACAGATTTCCCCGGTTGGCACGGCACAACCATCCTAGGTGTACGCAAAAACGGTCAGGTTGTGATCGCGGGCGATGGACAGGTCAGCCTTGGCCAGACCGTGATCAAAGGGACCGCCAAGAAGGTGCGGCGATTGTCGCCCGGCGGGCATGACGTTGTGGCCGGGTTCGCCGGATCGACCGCAGATGCGTTTACCTTGCTGGAACGGCTGGAGACGAAGCTTGAGGCCACCCCCGGCCAATTGGCACGTGCCGCCGTGGAGTTGGCGAAGGACTGGCGCACCGACAAGTACCTGCAAAAGCTGGAGGCAATGCTGATCGTGACCGATGGCGCTGCTTTGTATGTGATCACCGGGGCTGGCGATGTGCTAGAGCCGGAGCATTCCGTTGCGGCCATCGGATCGGGCGGGAACTACGCGCTCGCCGCCGCCCGCGCCTTGATGGAGACGGAGATGGACGCCGAGGAGATCGCCCGCAAAGCCATGGCGATTGCCGCTGATATTTGCGTCTATACCAACGGCAAACTGACCGTCGAGACGATCAAGGCATGAGCCTCAGCCGCGATGATCTGCGCGCAGCCGTGTCCGTCGGCACCATCACGGAAGCGCAAGCCGCAAGCATCCTCAGCCTTGCGGATGCCCGTCGTGGGGCGCGCGAGAACATCGCAAGGTTGGACGAGCCGTTCGAGTTGTTCAAGGGCTTCAACGAGATCTTCATCGTGGTCGGCCTGACGATTTTGTATGGCGGTTGGGCGGGCGTGACCGGACTTTCCATCGTCTTTTCGGAAAATCACGGCCTCAGCACCGTGCTTTTTGCCACGTTGGGCATGATCCTGATCGCGCTCCTTGCGCGCTACTTCACCCTGACCCGCCGCATGATCGCACCATCGATTGCGTTGGCGGTGATGTTCGCGCTGTCGTCGGTGCAATTCGGCAGCGGCCTCGCGAACCTCGCCTCCAACCAAACGCCCACCGTCTGGGCGATGACGGGCGGGATCACCGCCGCCTGGCTGTTCGTCTACTGGCTGGCATTTCGCGTCCCATTCACGTTGTTCTTGCTGGCAATCTCAGTCTTCGGCACCGTCTTCGCCCTGACGCTTGTGGGCGGGGCCAGCCTTCTGGACGCGCGCCAGATGTTCCTGCTCAGCGGCACCGGGCCGTTCTCGATCATCACCATTGTGCTGGGACTCGTGGGCCTTGCCATCGCCCTATGGTTCGACCTCAGCGACCCGCACCGCGTCACCCGCCGCGCGCAAAACGCGTTCTGGCTGCATGTCATTGCCGCCCCCGCCATCATCAACACCGTCGCTCTGTCGCTGTTTGAGACCGACACAACCGGCGCGCTCGCGATCCTTGTTGCGTTCCTCGCGCTCATGGCGCTGTTCGCGATCATCATCGACCGCCGCTCATTTCTCGTCGCGGGTATCGGCTACGTCGTCGCCATCGCCTTTACGGTGGTCGAGGGCAATGCGTTCGCGATGATCCTTGCGCTCGGCGCGGGCCTCGTTTTCCTTGGGGCGAAATGGGAGGCGATGCGCCGATCCCTCATGTCCGCCCTTCCTGAATTTCCCGGCAAAACCCGTTTGCCGCCCTACCTGAAAGACACCGCATGACCGATCTGACCCCCCGCGAGATTGTCTCGGAACTGGACCGTTTCATCATTGGCCAAGCCGATGCCAAGCGCGCTGTTGCCGTCGCACTGCGCAATCGTTGGCGGCGCAAGCAGCTTGGCGAGGACCTGCGCGACGAGGTCTATCCCAAGAACATCCTGATGATCGGGCCCACTGGCGTCGGCAAAACCGAAATCTCGCGCCGTTTGGCCAAGCTCGCCCGCGCGCCGTTCCTGAAGGTCGAGGCGACGAAGTTTACCGAAGTCGGCTATGTCGGACGCGATGTGGATCAGATCGTCCGCGATCTGGTGGACGCCGCGATCCTGATGACCAAAGAACATATGCGCGAAACCGTAAAGGCCAACGCCCATACTGCCGCCGAAGACCGTGTGATCGACGCGCTTGCTGGCGAAGATGCGCGCGACGCGACCCGCGAGATGTTCCGCAAAAAACTGCGCTCCGGCGAGCTGGACGACAAGATCATCGAGCTTGAGGTTGCCGATACCTCCAACCCCATGGGCGGGTTCGAGATCCCCGGTCAACCCGGTGGCATGGGCGGCATGATGAACCTCGGCGACATGCTGGGCAAAGCGCTCGGGCAACGCACCGTGCGGCGCAAGATGAGTGTTGCCGCCAGCTACGATCTGCTGATCGACGAGGAGGCTGACAAGCTGCTCGACCAGGAAACCGTGAACCGCGAGGCTTTGAATGCGGTCGAGCAGAACGGCATCGTGTTCCTCGACGAGATCGACAAGGTCTGCGCGCGTTCCGATGCCCGTGGGGCTGACGTGTCGCGCGAAGGGGTGCAGCGCGACTTGCTGCCCCTGATCGAAGGGACCACCGTGTCCACCAAGCATGGCGCGGTCAAAACCGACCATATCCTGTTCATAGCATCGGGGGCGTTCCACATCGCCAAGCCCTCGGATTTGCTGCCGGAGCTGCAAGGTCGCCTGCCCATCCGGGTAGAGCTGCGCGCACTGACCGAGGCCGATTTTGTGCGCATCCTGACAGAGACGGACAATGCGCTGACCCGCCAATACACCGCCTTGATGGGGACCGAGAATGTCGAGGTCACCTTCACCGATGACGGGATCGAGGCCCTTGCGAGGATCGCCGCCGAGGTGAACAGCACCGTCGAGAATATCGGGGCGCGCAGGCTTTATACCGTGATGGAGCGCGTGTTTGAGGAGCTGTCGTTTGAGGCCCCCGACCGCGATGGCGACGCCGTGACGGTCAATGCGACATTCGTCGAGGATAATCTGGGTGCGCTGTCGGCAAATACTGACCTCAGCCGGTATGTGCTGTAAGGCAGGGTTGCCCTAACTCGCAAGAAGCGCCCCATGCCCCGGTCTCTTTCCGTCCTTCTCACACTCGTGATCCTGACCGCTTGCGCGCCCCGCGCCAGCATTCTGCCGCCTGTGCCCGACGCACCCGCCGCGCAGAATGAGGTCGTTTTTGTTGCCACCACCCGTGTCCCAAACGATGCGGGCGACACACCCAAGCGCAGTCCCGCGCTCAGCTTCGCGCGCTACGATGTCAATGTGCCCGAGGCGCGCGCGCCCGGCCTTATTCCTTATCCCGGTCGCAGCGAGGCCCCTGATCCAATGCAGCATTTTCTGGTCAGCGCCACGGTGCCCGCAGAAGATAGTCGCGCCTTCACTCGGAAAATCGCAGCGGAATTGCGCAGTCGGCCCGGCAGCCAACGCGATGTCGTGGTTTATGTCCACGGCTATAACAACACCTTCGCGGATGGCCTGTTCCGAGCCGCCCAAATGCGTCGCGACCTCGATCTGCCGGGCGTGCCGGTGCATTACGCGTGGCCCAGCGCCGGGCATCCTTTGGGCTATGCCTATGACCGCGACTCAGCGCTGTTTGCGCGCGACGGGCTGGAGCGTTTGCTTGGCCAGCTGTCGAAAACCGGAGCGCGCGAGGTGATTGTCGTGGCGCATTCCATGGGTGCGCTGGTCACGATGGAGGCTTTGCGCTCCCTCCACCTGAGCGGGGCGCGCGGCACCCTGAACAAGGTCGGTGGGGTGATTTTGTTGTCGCCCGACCTCGATATCGACGTGTTCCGCGCACAAGCTGGTCGGATCGCGCCGCTGCCAGACCCGTTCGTCATCTTCACCTCCCAACGCGACCGCGCGCTGGCCGTCTCGGCGCGGATCACCGGGCAGACAGCGCGGCTTGGTAATCTTGGCACGGTCGAGGATGTTGCCGATCTGGCGGTGACCCTCGTTGATCTGAGCAATGTTGAAATTGGCGCGGGTGACGCGTTCAACCACTTCACCGCCGCCACGTCGCCTTCGGTCATCCGCATCTTGCGCAGGGTCTCCGAGGTCAACGCCTCCTTCGAAGAGGATCCCACGAGCCGGACAGGATTGCTGCCGGGCACGGTTCTGACGTTGCGCAGCGCGACACAAGTGGTTCTTTCGCCGAGTGCTCCGTGACGCTGGTTGCTTTCCTGCGCCAGAACGCGAGGTGGCTTGCCGCAGGGGCGTTGTTGGCCTTTCTATCGGCCTTCGGACAGACCTTCTTCATCGCGCTTTTCGCCGGAGAGTTACGCGCCCAGTTCGCACTTAGCCTCGGGGAATGGGGGGGCATCTACGCGATTGGCACGGCCACTTCAGCGGCGCTGATGGTGTTTGCAGGCACGCTCGCCGATAAAATCCGCATCAGAAGTCTTGGCCTTGTCATCATCTGCGGCCTCGCCTTGTCTTGCTTTGCCATGGCGCTCAACCCGTCGGGCGCGACGCTTGTGCTGGTGATTCTGGCGTTGCGCTTCACCGGACAAGGCATGCTGACGCATCTGTCCGTCGTTGCGATGGCGCGCTGGTTTACCGCCAATCGCGGCAAGGCGCTTGCGGTGGCAACCCTGGGCTTCTCGTTTGGAGAGGCAATCTTGCCGATCCCGGTTGTATGGCTGAAAACCTTTGTCGACTGGCATCTGATATGGGTGGGCGCAGGGGCCTTTTGTCTGGCAATGCTGCCGCTGGTTTGGGTGTTGCTGCGCCGCGAACGCTCGCCAAAATCCATCGCGGAAGACAGCGCGGTGCCCGGCATGGATAACCGCCACTGGACGCGCGCCGAGGCGATCCGCCAACCGCTGTTTTGGGCAATCTCGCTGGGCGTGATGCTGTTTTCCGCCATCGGCACAGCGTTTTGGTTCCACCAGGTCCATTTCGCCGAAATCAAAGGGTGGACCCATCTGTCCTTGGTCGCCGTTTTCCCGCTGGGCACCATCGCCTTTTCGCTGTCGGTGGTCGGCTACGGCTTGGCGATTGATCGCTTTGGTGCGGATCGGCTATTGCCGATCTACTTGCTACCGCTGACCGTCGCCTTCCTGCTGCACGCCCTGGCCCCGGAGGTCAGCTGGACAGCCCTTGGCGTGATCTTGATGGGTATCGCGGGCGGGGGCCAAGCCACATTGCCCGCCGCGTGCTGGGCCTTGTTCTTCGGGACCCGCCATATCGGATCGATCAAGGCAGCCGTGGTCGCGATCATGGTGCTGGGATCAGCGCTGGGACCGTTCGTGACCGGGGCGTTGATCGATTTGGGCATCGGGTTCGAGGTTCAGTTGACCGGGTTCGGCCTGCTGTTTGCAGGGGTTTGTGTGCTGATCGCAATTACAGTTCGGCCCGCGCGCACGCGCCTAGCGCCCTCGCCTTAGATAGACGTAGTAGGCCCCGGTTCCGCCATGGCTTTGATGGGCCGGCGTGACCTGCAGAACCAGCCCACCTAACGGGGCCATCGCCAGCCATTGCGGCACTTGATGGCGCAAGACACCGGGGCGCATCGGGATTGGGCCTTCATTCGGTTTCGTCTTGCCCTTGCCGGTGATCACCAGAACGAGGCGCGCGCCATCGCTATGGGCCCGCAAAATGAAATTCAGCAAGCGCGGATGGGCATCGGCAAGCGTCATCCCATGCAAGTCGATCCGAGCTTCCGGCGTAAGCTTGCCGCGCTTCATCTTGGTGTGCTTCTTGCGATCCATCTGAACCGGCGCGTGGTTCAGGCGATCCAGCAACGCAGGTTGCAGATCATGCGTCTTGCTGGTGGTTTGTTTGGTGCCAATTGCAAACTTTGGGATCCGAAATTCTGCAGGTTTGCTGGGCTTGGGGTCGGGGGTCGCACGCAAGGAAGCAGGCACTTCAGCTTTGCGCTGCACCGGATGCATCGGATTGGCGGCCCCTTTGACGCGGTCCCACAAAGCCTCGTCCTCAGGCGATAGGGGGCGGCGTTTACGGCTCATCCTGCCTGTCCGGTTACCGACAACGCCAGGCGGCGCGGCAGCAACACCACCATACGCCCGGCATCCTTGATGCGGCCCGCAATACGGCCTGCATCCTCGCCAGTTCCAAAGAAAATATCCGCGCGCTGCGGCCCCTTGATCGCCGAGCCTGTATCTTGCGCAATCATCAATCGGCGGATCGGGGCGGCGCCTTCTTTCTCGATCCAGACGGGTGCGCCCAAGGGGGTGTGGTCAGGATCGACGGCAATGCTGCGCAGAGGCGTGACCGACCGGTTCATCGCCCCCAGCGGCCCCATATGGGCAGGCACCTCGTTCACGTCGCGGAAGAATACGAAAGACGGATTATGTTGCAGCAGGCGTCTACCATCGCGTGGGTTCGCCGCAACCCAACGCGCGATCCGGGCCGCAGAGGCTTCATGCGCCTGAAACACCCCGCGCCGGATCATTTCCTGGCCGACAGACCGATACGGGTGCCCGTTCTTGGCAGCAAATCCAACGCGGATCACGCCACCTTCGATCAGCGTCAATCGACCGGAGCCCTGGACCTGTAGAAAAAACGCCTCCACCGGATCGCGGACCCATGCGATCTCAAGCCCGCGACCCGCCAAGGGGCGATCATTTTCGATCTGGGCGCGGGTCAGCCAGGGACGACCGTGCGGCATCTCGGGCGGCGCGTAGTAAAGCGGTGTCTCAAAGCCCGGGCGGCGCGTGCGGCTGGCGACGATTTCAGGCTCATAATAACCGGTGAACAGCGCGGTTTGATCCGGCGCGATTTGCACGGGCAGAAAATGCGCTTCGAAAAACGCGCGCGCATCCTCAACGTGGTCGGCACCGCTGCAAACACCGTCCCAGTCTGTCGGATCAAGCTGGTCGCAGGTGGTCCGAAACGCCGCAAGGGCGGGCGCAGGATCATCCATACGCCAGCCTCGCAAGTCGTCAAACTCTAGCAAAATCGGATCGGCAGCCACACTCATCACCCCAGCCAGCAAGGCTGCGGCGGCCACCGCAACCCGACGGATCATTCGCCTGTGGCGACGAGCGTCCAGTTCGGCGTGTCCGATCCCATCGTGCGCGCAAAGGTCCATGTGTCCTTCTGGCGTTTGATCTCGTTGGCATTGCCTTCGATGATCTCGCCTTCCGAATTGCGCACAACCGATGTCAGCTCGGCCACGAACTTGACCGAAACCTCGGCCTCCTGGCGGTCGCGGTTATAGTCGACACCGGCCAGAGAGGTTTCGCGCACACCGACGAATTCGGCATCGATCGTCAGACCTTGGGCCTTGCGTTGGTTGACCACATCCTCAAACGTCTCGAACACGTCATCGGACAGGAAGTCCTTGATGTCGTCCAGCTCGCCAGCCTCGAACCCCATCAGGATCATCTCGTAGGCACCTTTGGCTCCGCGCAGGAATTCGTTCACGCTGAAGCCCGGCTCGGCCATTTTCATTGCGGCAAGGTCTTTGGCCTCTTGGCTGCCATCTTCCACGTGATCGACGATGTCCTGATCCGGACCGCCTTCGATCACCTCAAACTCACGGCGCACATCATCGCGCGTGTCGGCCAGCGTCACGGGCGGCTTTTCAAACCCCTCGCGGGTGCCGAGCACACTGCGCAGACGCAAGATCAAGAAAACAGCAATACCGGCTAAGACCAGCAGTTGTATCATAGAGTTCATTTCGGTCTCTTCCGCGCTTGGGGGCCTTGGGTTTTGTCGAACACCGCACATATGTAAGGTGGCGGCGGGGTCAAGTCCACCGATGCCGACGCGGAGCAGCATCTAAGTCTGCTGCGAGAAAGGAATATCGAGGTTATGTGGCTGTTCTTTGTGTTTGTTGCGGTTCCGTTGATCGAAATCGCCCTGTTTATTTCGGTCGGCGGCGCGATTGGGCTTTTGCCGACGCTCGCGATCGTGATCGTCACCGCCTTCGTCGGGACATGGCTTGTCCGCAGCCAGGGCGGGCAAGCGCTGCGCGAGTTGCAAACCTCGTTCAATGACCTGCGCGACCCGTCGGAGCCTTTGGCCCATGGGGCGATGATCCTGTTTGCAGGCGCGTTGTTGCTGACCCCCGGCTTTTTCACTGATGCCGTTGGATTTGCACTGCTGGTGCCAAAAGTGCGCCAAGCCGCGTTTGCTGCGCTGAAAAAGCGTGTTTCCGTGTCTGGCTTTCAGGCGGGAGCCGCCCAGCGCGACCCAAACATGAACCGCAGTGGCGGGACAATCGACGGTGATTTTTTCGAAATTGACCCGAACGCGCCCAAGCCGGGAAGCGGAAAGCCCTCCGGCTGGACCGAGCATTGAGGCCAGCGCGCCTACCTGCTAGGACATCGCCAAATTCTTCCATCAGGACACTGACACATGACCGATACCACGACCAATGGCGCTGCCGCCGCTGCCGAGCCTCCCGTTCAACCACGCCTTCAGGTGCTGGGGCAGTTCATCAAAGACCTGTCGTTTGAAAATATCGCCGCGCAAAAGGCCGTTCAGAACGCCGAGCAGCCCGATATTCAGGTTCAGGTCAACCTTGATGCGCGCAAGCGGGCGAATGCCGACAACCAGTTCGAGGTGTCGATCAAACTGAAGATTGAAGCGAAGGCGAAAACCAACGGCGACCAGCCGGGTGAGACGATCTTCATGATGGAGCTTGATTACGCAGGCATTTTCCTGATCGAGAACGTCCCCGAAGAGCAGATGCACCCGTTCTTGCTGATCGAATGCCCCCGCATGATCTTCCCGTTTGTGCGCCGTATCGTATCGGATGTCAGCCGTGATGGTGGCTTCCCGCCGTTAAACCTGGAAACAATTGATTTTGTTGCACTTTATCGCCAAGAGCTTCAGCGCCGCGCGGCGGCTCAGCCTGCGGCACAAGCCTAAGCCTTTAGCTTAGACCAAACTGCGTCGTCGCCCAACTTGGCCACAAAGGCCGCATGGGCGGCGGCTTCATCTTCTGTAAGACGCCCCTCAAGCGGTGTCGGTCGCGGCAACGGCCGCCAAACCCCGGATTTATCCGACGACGCGCCTGCGCTGGATTTTCGGGCATTTGCAAGCTCCAACCCCGGCTGCTGACCACCGATGAGCTGCAGATAAACCTCTGCCAAAATCTCGGAATCGAGTAACGCGCCGTGCTTTTCGCGCGCAGAGTTATCGACGCCAAACCGCCTGCAAAGCGCGTCCAGCGATGCGGGGGATCCGGGAAACTTCCGCCGCGCTATGTCCAGCGTATCAATCGCCTGACTGTTTGGCAGTTGCGGCATGCCCAAAGTCGCAAGCTCGTGGTTGAGGAACTTCATATCGAAGGACGCGTTGTGGATGACCATTTTGTCATCGCGCACGAAATCGACAAAGGACTGCGCGACCTTCGCAAAAACGGGCTTATCGCGGAGAAAATCGTCGCCAAGCCCGTGCACCTCGAACGCGGATTGCGGCATGGACCGCTCGGGATTGATATAGACGTGGTAAACCTCGCCCGTGGGCATGTGGTTCAGCAGCTCCACCGCGCCAATCTCGACAATGCGGTCACCCTCATAGGGGTCGAATCCAGTGGTTTCTGTATCGAGCACGATCTCACGCATGTGACGGACCTCTGAGCAGGGTTAGGATGCGGTCAACTTCGGCTTCGGCAGCAGGGATCGTCAAGGTCTCGATCACGAAATCCGCGCGGGCGCGTTTATCTGCGTCAGGCATTTGGGCTTGAAGAATGGAGGCAAGCTGATCCTCCGTCATTGTGCCGCGTGCTAGCACGCGAATTCGTTGCATGTCGGCGGGGGCTGTGACCGTGATGGTGTGGTTGCACAGCGCATCCGTCCCGGTTTCGAACAACAGGGGGATGTCGAGCAGGACGATATCTGTATCTGCGCTGCGGTGATCGGCAAGAAAAGTCGCACGGTTCTGGGCGACAAGCGGGTGAACGATGGCCTCAATCCGCTTTAGGGCGCTTCGATCCTTTGCGATTTCGGCTTTCAGAACAGCGCGGTCCACCCCGTTTGCATTTGTCGCTCCCGGAAAGGCGGCTTCAATCGCGCCAACAGCGTCCCCATTGGGGCCATAGAGCGCGGCAACAGCGGCATCAGCATCCCAAACAGGAACACCACGGGCCGCAAACATCGCTGCTGTTGTCGATTTTCCCATTCCGATGGACCCCGTCAGACCAAGCACGATCATGGGACGAGCACGATGTCGCGCAGCGCGTCTGTGACTTCGGGTCGCTTGCCGAACCAGCGCTCAAACCCAGGAACCGCTTGGTGCAGCAACATGCCAAGGCCGTCAATCGTTGTGCAGCCTCTATGCTCGGCAGCTTCAAGGAATGGCGTTTTGAGGGGTGTATAGATCAGGTCGGTCGTGAGGGCAGCGTCCGAAAGACCCTCAAGCGAAAATTCGAAAGGGGCTTGCCCTTCCATTCCGAGAGACGTTGTGTTCACGGCCAGAACGGCGTCCGTGAATAGGTTCCGCTCATCCCCCCAATCTATCACCTTGATCTTTGCGCCAAACCGAGCTGCAAGCGCTTCGGCCCGATCCTTTGTGCGGTTGCTCAGTCGGATTTCCGGGCAGCCCGCCGCCAAAAGTGCCACGATAATTGCGCGACAGGCGCCTCCTGCGCCCAGAACTGCGGCTGGGCCTGTGCTGGCCTTCCAGGCTGGCATGCTGCTGGTCAGGTTTTCAAGAAAGCCGTAGCCATCGGTATTGTCCGCGTGAAGCGCACCGTCCGCGCCAAAGGTCAGCGTATTTGCGGCACCAATATGCGCGGCAGCATCCGTGACCTCGGTCGCGAGGCTGAGGACCGCTTCTTTATGCGGTATCGTAACATTTATGCCTTTGAAGCCAAGCTTCGGCAGCGTTTTCAGCGCCTCTGCAAGATCGCAAGCGTTGATTTGCATCGGGATGTAGTGGCCCGCGATGTCATACTTGGACAGCCAGTGCCCATGCAGGCGCGGGGATTTAGAATGAGCAATTGGGTCGCCGATAACGCCTGCGAGGGGAATTTGAGTGCTCATCCGTCGATCCATCCGCGTTGCGTGAGATAGGAAAGCAAGGGCAGCAAGGGCAATCCGAGTACGGTATGATACGGGCCATCGATGCGAGCAAACAGGCGCGCGCCTTCTGCCTCTATCTGATACGCGCCGACGCAATGGCGAATCTGCGTCCAGTTACGGGCGACATAGGCTTCCAGATAGGCTGGCGTAGACGCGCGCATGGTCATCTTCGCGATAGACACATTGCGCCAGACGGGCGCGCCATCGTGAAAAACGACGACCGCAGAAATCTGGCTATGGGGTTTGCCGGACATGCGGGTGAGGTGATCCAGCGCCTCCGCTTCGGAGGTCGGTTTCGATAGGATCGTCCCTTCGAAGGCCAGGACCTGATCGCTACCGATGACCACGGCATCTGGACGTTTGCGCGCGATTTTGTCGGCTTTCATCTCGGCAAGCGCGTCGGCAATGTCACGCGGGTTTGCAGCTTCGGCGATCAGCGCTGCGATCATCGTTTCTTCATCCACGCGGGCTGGCATTGCGTCGAACGCAACGCCAGCGGCGCTTAACATGGCCTGGCGCGCACGCGATTGGGACGCAAGGATCAGGGGGGGCGTCATGGGAAAACCTGTGTGTAACAGTGGAACGGTTTGGGTATGATCTGTGTCAGAACACGCGCCACCAGTTGAACCGGGGTGCGGGCTGAGGACAAGAGCCGTTTCATGCCAATTTAATCCCCTGTACGCAGGTTTTTCCAAGGCTGTGTGTAGGTGCATTTCAGGGGGCTTTTTGCCCACATTCTGGGGAAGGTTCACAGGGAAGATTATTTCTCTAAGCCTCTGTTATAGATCAGTTAATTCATCTTATCCCATCCTTTCCAGCATTATCCCCAACCCGTGGTTGGTCGATCCCCGATGGGGGTAAATCGCGGCAAACCGAATAATCCCCGTTATCCCCTGCGCTACAACAACATCTACTTTTCTTTCTTTCTTATTATTAGAAGAAGGAAGAGACCGACCTGGAAGGATAAGACCGTGGATACCTACCTGCTTGTGAAAGCCGCGCATGTGATGTCGATCATCGCCTGGATGGCGGGGTTGTTCTATCTGCCAAGACTGTTTGTCTATCACGCAGAATCCGAGGTCGTGGAAGGCAAGACCGCTGAGCTGTTTGAGACGATGGAATATCGGCTCTACCGGTTCATCATGAACCCAGCGATGATCGCGGCTTGGATCTTCGGGCTTTGGATGGTGTTCACGCCCGGTGTTGTCGATTGGTCGTCGATGTGGCCCTACACGAAGGCCAGCGGTGTTATTGCCATGACCTGGTTCCATCATTGGCTGGGACGGCGGCGCAAGGATTTTGTAGCTGGCACCAACACGGTGTCGGGACGTCATTACCGGATGATGAACGAGGTGCCGACTTTGCTGATGGTCGTTATCGTGGTGTCGGTGATCCTAAAGCCTGTGTAGATGGGCGCAGGCAAGATTGACAATTCGGGAGGGGGTGGGGTAAGTGCGTCTGGCCGGATCGTCCGATACCGTGTTTTTCCCGACTTTTGAAAATTTATCCCGATTTTCCCGCGCTGTTGGAGTGCTTTCTATGCCGTCTGAATTTCTGAGCCTGTCTGACCTGAAATCTCGCAAACCCGCTGATTTGTTGGAGATGGCAGAAGAGCTGGAGATCGAAAACGCCTCGACCATGCGGAAAGGCGAAATTATGTTCGCCGTTCTGAAAGAGCGCGCTGAGGAAGGTTGGGAGGTTTCTGGCGATGGTGTGTTGGAAGTGAACCAAGATGGGTTCGGGTTCTTACGCTCGCCTGAGGCCAACTACTTGCCCGGACCTGATGATATCTATGTCTCGCCGGAGATGATCCGTCTGCATTCGTTGCGCACGGGTGATACCGTGGATGGCGTTATTGCTGCTCCGAAGGACAACGAGCGTTACTTTGCGATGACCAAGGTCACGACGGTAAACTTTGAGGACCCAGAGCGCGCGCGCCACAAGATCAACTTCGACAACTTGACCCCACTTTACCCGGACGAGCGGTTCCAGATGGAGATCGAGGATCCGACGATCCGTGATCGCTCGGCCCGGATTATTGATTTGGTCGCCCCTATTGGGAAAGGGCAGCGGTCCTTGATCGTGGCTCCCCCGCGCACAGGTAAAACGGTTTTGTTGCAGAACATCGCCAAGAGTATCGAGACGAACCATCCTGAGTGTTACCTGATCGTACTGTTGATTGACGAGCGGCCGGAAGAGGTCACCGATATGCAGCGGTCTGTGAAAGGCGAAGTTATCTCATCAACCTTTGACGAACCGTCTACGCGTCACGTGGCGGTCTCGGAAATGGTGATTGAGAAGGCGAAACGGTTGGTTGAGCATAAACGAGATGTTGTTATCTTGCTCGATTCCATCACAAGACTTGGTCGTGCATTCAACACGGTGGTGCCGTCCTCGGGGAAAGTCTTAACCGGTGGTGTTGACGCAAATGCGCTGCAACGTCCGAAGCGTTTTTTTGGTGCTGCGCGTAATATCGAAGAAGGGGGCTCGCTGACGATTATCGCGACGGCCTTGATCGACACCGGAAGTCGCATGGACGAAGTGATCTTTGAAGAATTCAAAGGCACGGGCAACTCTGAGTTGGTGTTGGACCGGAAGGTTGCGGACAAGCGCGTCTTCCCTGCGATGGATATTCTGAAATCTGGTACGCGGAAGGAAGAGTTGCTGGTTGATAAGAACGATCTGCAAAAGACCTTTGTTCTGCGCCGTATCTTGAACCCAATGGGGACGACGGATGCGATCGAGTTTCTTATTTCTAAGCTTAAGCAGACGAAGACAAACTCGGAATTCTTCGACTCTATGAACACCTAAACCTCGGGCGGATCGAGCTATGGATACGATTTTTGCGCTGGCATCCGCTCGCGGGAAAGCTGGTGTTTCTGTTGTTCGAATCTCTGGTCCGCGCGCCTTTTCGGCCATGGAGCGGTTAACGGGCATCACGCCTATGGCACCGGATCGGCGTTTGGCTTGGGTGCGAAATGCAGCTGGAGAACGGCTGGATCAGGCGCTGTGTTTGAGCTTTGCTAAGGGCGCGAGCTTTACGGGCGAATGCGTTGTCGAGTTGCACCTGCATGGGTCGCTTGCGATTTTATCTGCGGTTTTATCGGAACTTGGAGCGACGGATGGGCTGCGCCTTGCCGATCCTGGGGAATTTACGCGTCGTGCATTGGAGAATGACCGTCTTGATTTGGCGCAGATTGAGGGTCTTGGCGATTTGATTGAGGCGGAGACCGAAGCACAGCGGCGCCAAGCCCAGCGGGTATTTTCCGGCGCGCTTGGGGCAAAGATTGAGTTGTGGCGCAAGGATCTGATTCGAGCAGCGGCTTTAGTCGAGGCCGTGATTGATTTTGCAGATGAAGAAGTTCCTGAAAATGTAACGCCAGAAGTCTATGACTTATTGATCAAAGTTCGAGCTGGTGTTGCAAAGGAGGTGGCCGGTGCAAGTATGGCGGAACGGATCCGAGATGGATTTGAAGTGGCGATTGTCGGTGCACCAAACGCGGGAAAGTCGACGTTATTGAACAGAATTGCGGGACGAGAAGCGGCGCTTACCTCTGAGTTTGCTGGAACGACCCGTGATATTGTTGAAGTTCGAATGGACCTTAATGGCCTTCCGGTTACGCTCTTGGACACGGCAGGCTTGCGTGAGACTGATGATCCAGTTGAAGCGATGGGCGTGCGTTTGGCGAAAAACCGCGCTGCGTCTGCTGATCTACGGGTATTTCTGATAAGTGAAGCGGCAGAGGTTGAAGCGCTTGAGGCGCAGACCGATGACATCATCGCGTTTGGAAAGGCCGATATGTTGGGCACCGTTGATTTCTTGGCAGTGTCCGGCCAAACAGGCGAAGGGGTTGATCTACTTTTGAGAAATGTCTCTGAGGTGCTGGTCGATCGTGCTGCAAGCGCGGGCCTAGCGATCCGGCAAAGGCATTTTGTGGCGATGACTGACGCTCTTGGTAGCTTGGATGCAGCACTCGCTTTTCTTCAAGGCGATAACGATGAAGACGAGCTTGTTGCGCATGAGATCCGTGGCGCGGTTGTTGATCTTGACTCTGTTATCGGACGAATAGATGTGGAGGACATTCTTGACGAAATTTTCTCCAGCTTCTGCCTGGGTAAGTAAACGGAGTGTTTCACGTGAAACATCCTGATTTTGACGTTGTGGTTATTGGTGGTGGGCATGCGGGCTGTGAGGCAGCGCATGCCGCAGCACGTATGGGCGCGAAGACGGCGTTGGTGACGCTGCGTGTTGACACGATTGGGGTGATGTCTTGCAATCCTGCTATCGGGGGTTTGGGAAAAGGACATTTGGTGCGGGAGATTGATGCGCTGGATGGCGTTATGGGGCGGGTTGCTGATGAAGCAGGCATTCAGTTTCGCTTGCTGAATCGGCGCAAAGGCCCGGCTGTTCAAGGGCCGCGCGCCCAGTCGGACAGGCGCATTTATCGCGAAGCCATGCTAAGGGAGATCAATTTGCAACAGAACCTTGATGTAATCGAGGGTGAAGTTGCTGATTTCGAGATGCATGGCAACCTGATCGTAGGGGTTCAGCTTGCAGACGGAAGCGTAATTAGTGCGCAATCTGTTATTCTTACAGTCGGCACATTTTTGCGCGGCGTCATCCATATGGGCCCGGAGTCGCGTCCCGGTGGCCGAATTGGTGACAAGCCATCGGTCAAACTTGCCGAGCGGATTGACGGGCTTGGTTTGACTATGGGGCGGTTGAAAACTGGCACGCCACCAAGGCTGGATGGACGGACGATCAACTGGGACGCGCTAGAGAGTCAGGCGGGCGACGCTGATCCGACGATGTTTTCCTTTTTGTCAGGGCGCACTCCGGCGCAACGCCAGATTTCTTGTGGCGTTACGCATACAAATGAGCAAACGCATGACATTGTGCGCGCGAACATCCATAAATCTGCAATGTATGGTGGACATATCGATGGTGTTGGTCCGAGATACTGCCCGTCGATCGAGGATAAGATCGTTCGTTTTGCAGAGAAGGACTCGCACCAGGTTTTCTTGGAGCCTGAGGGCTTAAGTGATCATACTGTTTATCCGAATGGCATTTCCACATCTTTACCTGTTGATGTGCAAGCTGCCTATGTCAGAAGCATTGTTGGCTTGGAGTCGGTTAAGATCGTTCAGCCCGGGTATGCGATAGAGTATGACTATATCGATCCGCGCGCATTGGATGGGACGCTGCGGCTGAGGTCAGTTCCCGGCCTGTATTTGGCCGGGCAAATCAATGGAACGACGGGTTATGAAGAGGCGGCCGCCCAAGGGCTTGTCGCCGGGCTTAACGCTGCCGCAACTTCTTTGGGGCGCGATCCAGCACTTTTTTCAAGAACGACATCCTATATCGGTGTAATGATCGACGATCTTATCACGCGTGGTGTGACCGAACCCTACCGGATGTTCACTTCGCGTGCCGAGTTTCGTTTGTCGCTTCGCGCAGATAATGCAGACCAGCGACTTACGAAGGATGGAATGTCCTGGGGGTGTGTTGGACAGGTACGCGCTAAGGCCTTCACAGAAAAAGCGGCGGCATTGGAGAGGGGGTCTAAGATTCTCACAGAGACATATCTTACACCATCAGATGTGCGGGCTCACGGCCTGAACATTAACCAGGATGGTGAGCGTCGCAGCGGTTATGACTTATTGTCTTTTTCTGGAGTTGCGATCTCGTCTCTTGATCCGATCTGGCCGGATTTGAAGACACTACCATCTAGTGTTAGGCGTCAACTTGAAATCGATGGGATGTACGCACCGTATATCTTGCGCCAAGCGCGTGATATTGAAGCGATTGCGCGGGATGCTGAGAAAAAGATCCCCGCCGACCTGCCGTTTTCGGAGATAAAGGGGCTTTCTGATGAGGTGTGGCAAAAGCTAGAGCGCGTGCGGCCGGCGACGTTGGACCAGGCGGCGCGGATTGAGGGGATGACACCAGCGGCCTTAACTCTGATACTTGCGTATTTGCGACGGGCCGAGCGGCGGAAATCTGCATGAGTGTGGGGAGGGATTGGTTTCGAGAGGCGTTTGCTGCAAGTGACGATGAAATGGCGAAGCTGGATCGGTTTGCCCAAATCCTAATCAAGTGGAATCCCCATATAAATCTAGTTGCCGAAAGCAGTCTGGTCGATGTGTGGGCGCGCCATATCGCAGATTCTGCGCAACTTTTTGCTTCGCATTCTGTTGCAACAGGAAGCTGGATTGATCTTGGCTCAGGCGGGGGCCTTCCGGGAGCGGTTGTCGCGATACTTGCGGACTGTCGAGAAAAGGATATCAGAGTAACCTTGGTTGAAAGTGATCAGCGGAAGGCAGCGTTCTTAAGGGCTGTTTCACGTGAAACAAAAACGGCCTTCAAGGTCATTGCTGGGCGGGCTGAAAATATCGACCCGCAGAATGCTGATATCATATCTGCACGCGCGCTGGCACCGCTTGAACGCTTGTTGGAGCTTGCAGAGCGCCATTTATCATTGGATGGTCGCTGCCTTTTTCTTAAGGGCGAAGCGCATGAGGCAGAGCTCCTCGATGCGCTTGCAAAGTGGCAGTTCACGTATCACAAAGAACAAAGCCTAAGCCATCCTTCTGGAACCGTGCTGTCTATCGGAGATCTCCGACGTGCCTGAAACTGTTGAAACGCCGTACCCGAAGATCATTGCGATCGCAAACCAGAAGGGTGGTGTTGGCAAGACGACAACGGCGATTAATTTAGGAAGTGCACTTGCGGAGCTCGGGCAGCGCATACTGGTCGTTGATCTTGATCCACAAGGAAACGCCTCGACGGGTCTTGGTGTTGGGCCAGATGATCGCGATAGCACCACTTATGACATGCTGATAGATAACATGGCCCTTTCCGAGATCATGCGCAAAACGGATGTTGAAAATCTATCCATTGCACCAGCTACGACAGACCTCAGCTCTGCTGATATCGAACTTGTAGCAAACGAGAAGCGTATTTTTCTTTTACATGACGCGCTTCGGTCTGCGGAAACCGCAGCGCTCGGTTTTGACTACATCTTGATAGACTGCCCACCGTCACTGAATTTACTGACAGTAAATGCAATGGTTGCCGCCCACTCGGTGCTGGTTCCGCTGCAAAGTGAATTCTTCGCCCTTGAGGGTCTATCGCAGTTAATGCTGTCTATCAGAGAGGTTCGCCAGACGGCCAATAAGAGCCTCCGGATCGAAGGCGTTGTTTTGACCATGTATGACAGCCGAAATAACCTATCGAAGCAAGTTGAAGATGATGCACGAGATAATTTGGGTCACTTGGTGTTCGATACAATTATTCCAAGAAACGTACGCGTGAGCGAAGCGCCCTCATTTGCTATGCCGGTGTTGAGCTATGATCCTACATCTCGCGGTAGTTTGGCATATCGGGAGCTCGCTGCCGAAATGCTCGAACGCCAAACTGCCCCAGAAGCAGAGCCCACCAGCTAAGTAAGGATTAGCAAATGTCAGGATCCAAGAAAGAACGTCGTGGGCTCGGGCGAGGATTGACGGCCCTGATGGCTGAAGTTCAATTGCCTGAAGGCTCTGCTGATTTAGCCAAGTCGAACCTTCGCTCAATGACGGTGCCGGTTGAGGCCTTGCTTCCTAACCCCGATCAGCCGCGCCGCGATTTCCGATCTGAAGATCTTGAAAGCCTTGCTGCCTCGATACGCCAGAAGGGTGTTATCCAACCATTAATTGTGCGAGCGATTTCGGGCCAACCGCACTCGTATGAAATTGTAGCGGGTGAACGACGGTGGCGTGCCGCACAGCTTGCTCAGATTCACACTGTTCCGGTGGTTGTTCGCGATTTGACGGATGTCGAAGTTTTAGAAATCGCGATCATCGAGAATATTCAGCGAGCTGACCTGAACGCAATTGAAGAAGCACTCGGGTATAAGCAATTAATGGATCGGTTTGGACATACTCAGGAGAAAATGGCCGAGGCGCTGGGGCGCAGTCGGAGTCATATCGCTAATCTTTTGCGCCTATTAAATCTGCCTGCCGATGTACAGGAACATCTCCGCGAGGGCAGGCTTTCGCCCGGACACGCGCGCGCATTAATCACAGCTCCGAATGCTTCGATCTTGGCAAACGAAGTCGTGTCCAAGGGCATGTCGGTTCGAGAAACCGAGCGTATGGCGAAAGTCGCAACCCTATCTAAAGGCAAGGCAGCGCCTGCCGAAAAGCAGGGTCCTGAAAAAGATTCAGATACTCGCGCGCTTGAAGGTGACTTGTCTGCAACGCTGGGCATGAAAGTTTCCATAAACCATAGTGCGAGCGGTGAGCACGGTGCGGTGACGATCACATATCGTGATTTAGAGCAGTTAGATATACTGTGCCAACGATTGTCAGGCTTCAACTAGGGTGTTTCGACTTAGGTGTGGCATATGGTGTATCTACCTTCGCACTTAGACATGGCTCGAAGCGGCCGCCAGCCGATAAAAATACAAGCCGCAGCGCTTTCATTGATGCCTAATTGATCAGAAGCGTGCGCAAAACCGCGTTAAGCACCAGCCGACCTTGAGGCGTCGTGCGCAGGATGCCCTCTTTGAGCGATATCAGGCCATCCTCTTCAAGGGTAGCTATCTTACCCCTCGCAATGGCCTGATCGCGCATTTTATCAACATGCGATATCTCGATGCCATCGCGCAACCTTAGCCCCATCATCAAGACCTCATCGGAACGATCCTCGGGGGATAACAATTCTCGGCTCAGCTCAGGCGATGTTTCACGTGAAACAGCCGCAAGCCAATCCGCAGGCATCTTCGTTTCCTCTGTCGCCCAAACGCCATCCGCGTCAGACAGCCTCCCATGCGCGCCCGGGCCCGCACCCAAGTAATCGCCGCCCCTCCAGTAAATCAGATTGTGCCGCGATTCTTGTCCCGCGCGTGCGTGGTTTGACACCTCGTACCCCGGCAAACCCGCAGCCTCGCAAAGCGCCTGTGTGGTCTCAAACATCGTTACTGACCGACCTTCGTCCGGCAAACCAAGCAACCCTCCGGCGGCATGGCGCGCGGCAAATGCGGTCCCGTCTTCCACGGTCAGTTGGTACAAGGACAGATGATCCGTCCCAAGCGCCAAGGCCCGAGCAAGCTCCGCCTCCCATTGATCCTCACGTTGGTTTTGCCGCGCATAGATCAGATCAAAGCTCACCCGCTCAAACGTTTCTTGCGCCAAATCAATGGCGCTCAACGCATCAGCGACAGAATGAAGGCGGCCCAAAGCGCGCAAGTCAGCATCATCCAGGGCCTGAACACCCAAAGAAACCCGATTAACCCCCGCAGCACGATACCCAAGAAACCGACCCGCTTCGACAGAGGTTGGATTGGCCTCGAGCGTGATTTCCAGATCATTTACACACCGCCAAAGACGCTGAACCTTATCGAGGATTGCCCCAACCAGCGAGGGCTCCATCAGCGAAGGCGTGCCGCCCCCGAAATAGATGGTCTCGAGCATGCGATCACCAGTTTCCTCCGCCAGCCGCTCAAGGTTCCAGAGAAATCCGCGCGCCCAGGCGTCCTGATCCACGCGGCCAGAAACATGGCTGTTAAAGTCGCAATACGGGCATTTTGCTTGGCAAAACGGCCAATGCACGTAAAGCCCAAAGCCACCCTTTCGCCAATCGTCCATCACGCGCCCTTGTAGGCTGTCACCTCAACCTCATAGAGCATCTCAGCCCCCATCAAATCCGCCAGAACCATCGTGGCCGCAGGACGGATGTCGCGCAGGGCTTCTCCAATCGCGGGCGTTGCGGTCTCTACCAAGGATCGATCCGCAATATAATGCACAACGCGCACAATATGTTGTGGCTCAAACCCAGCATCTAGCAACACTTCGTTGACGGTCACAAAGCTCTGCCGGATCTGCGCCGCGATGCCATTGGCCATATTCATGCTGTCATAGTCGTATCCCGTGACGCCCGACATGAAGCACCAATCGCCCTGCACAACCGCGCGAGAATAGCTCAACGCGTCTTCAAACGGCGATCCGGTGGAGATATGGCGGCGGCTCATGACGCGCCCTCCCCGAAGATCTGCACCAAACCCTCAAACGCGCGCGCCCGGTGGCTAATCCGGTTCTTTTCCCAGCGATCCATTTCGCCGAAGGTGATGTCATACCCATCGGGTTGGAAAATCGGGTCGTAGCCATGCCCTTCGGCCCCTCGCATCGGCCAAACCACACGCCCGGGCATACGCCCTTGGAACACCTCATCATGCCCGTCAGGCCAAGCCAGGACCAACGTACAGCAGAACCGAGCGGTCCTTGGATGCGCAGCCCCCAAGGCCTCAAGCTTCTCATGCGTTCTCCGCATCGCCATCTCAAAGTTGCGGCCGTTCGGCGTTTCCGCCCAGTCCGCGGTGTAGACGCCGGGCGCGCCGTCCAGCGCATCAATCTCGATCCCGGAATCGTCCGAAAGCGCGGGAAGCCCAGTGGCTTGTGCCGCCGCATGGGCCTTGATCCGCGCGTTTCCGACGAAGGTTGTTTCCGTCTCATCCGGCTCCGGCAACCCAAGCGCGCCGGCCGAGACGACCTCCACCCCGAAAGGCTTTAGCAGCGCCGCGATCTCAGCCAGCTTTCCGGCGTTATGCGTGGCAACCACAAGCTTAGGCTCGGTAAACGGGCGCATTAGCTGACAGCCGCTTTCTGTGCGGCGACCAGCTCGGCAACGCCAATTTCAGCGAAATCCATCAGCGTGTTCAGGGCGTCGCGCGAAAACGGCGCACCTTCGGCAGAGCCCTGAACCTCGATCAAGCCACCGCTGCCGGTCATGACGAAATTCGCATCGGTCCCCGCTTCGCTATCCTCGGCGTAATCCAGATCCAGAACCGGCTGCCCCGCATAGATACCACAGCTGACAGCGGCCACATGATCTGTCAGAGGATCGCTGATCACATCTCCGGCCTTTATCAGCTTGTTCACGGCGAGGCGCAGCGCCACCCAAGCACCGGTGATCGACGCGCAGCGTGTCCCGCCATCGGCTTGGATCACGTCACAATCAATGCTGATCTGCCGCTCACCAAGCGCCACTCGATCAACGCCTGCGCGCAAGGATCGCCCGATCAGGCGCTGAATTTCCTGCGTCCGCCCGCTTTGCTTGCCCTGAGCGGCTTCGCGGCGCCCGCGCGTATGGGTCGCCCGCGGCAGCATCCCGTATTCAGCCGTTACCCAGCCAAGGCCTGAGTTCTTCAGAAACGGCGGTACGCGCTGTTCGACTGACGCACTGCACAGCACATGGGTGTCGCCCATCTTGATCAGGCAAGACCCCTCGGCATGGCGCATCACGCTGGGTTCAATTGAAATCGAGCGCATTTCGTTTACTTGACGACCTGAGGGGCGCATATTCTCATCCTTTATCTTAAGTTGAGGGCAGATAGGCGTGCGACGGATCGAAACGCAAGGCTGATTGACGTGCCTGCCCGCACCCCGTTAGATCGCAGAAAGCTGGCCCAGACAGAAAAAATGGACGAAAAACACAGTCTTCCGACCGAAATGAACGACCGCTCGCGCGAAGTGTTTCGCCGCGTCGTTGAAAGCTATCTCGACAATGGCGATCCGGTGGGCAGTCGCACCCTGACGCGTTTGATGTCGGAAAAAGTGTCCGCCGCAACAATTCGCAATGTGATGCAAGACCTTGAATATTTGGGGCTTCTGGGATCGCCACATGTGTCTGCGGGCCGTATTCCGACCCAAGCCGGGCTGCGCATGTTCGTGGATGGATTGCTGGAGGTCGGCGATGTCGATCAGGCTGACCGCGCACAGATAGACAAGACCGCTCAGGGCGAGACCGAGGTCACCAGCCTTCTGGACCGCATCGGATCGACCCTTTCCGGCATCACCCATGGGGCCAGCCTCGTTCTGACGCCCAAGCATGAAGCGCCGATCAAGCATCTGGAATTCGTGTCCCTTGACCCGTCACGCGCGCTTGTCGTGCTGGTCTTTGCCGATGGGCATGTCGAGAACCGCTTGTTCTCGCCCCCTCCCGGTCAAACCCAGGCGTCGATGCGGGAAGCGGCAAACTTTCTCAATGCGATTGCGGAAGGCCGAACCCTGTCGGACCTAAGCGCCGCCATCGCGACCGAGATTGACCGCCACCGCCAAGAGCTTGACAGTCTTGCCACGCAGCTTGTCGAAATGGGGGCCGCAATCTGGGATGCCGATCCTAAAGCTGACCAGGATGCGCGCCTGATCGTGCGCGGGCGCTCCAACTTGCTGGGCGAGGGGGCAGATCCCGCAGATCTGGACCGTGTGCGCGAGCTGTTCGATGATCTTGAGCGTAAGCGCGATATTGCCGAATTCCTCAGCTTGACCGAACAAGGCGACGGCGTGCGCATTTTTATTGGGTCAGAGAACAAGTTGTTCTCACTTTCGGGTTCCTCTCTGGTGGTGTCTCCCTATATGAACGCTGATCGTAAGATCATTGGCGCGGTCGGGGTCATTGGCCCCACGCGGCTCAACTATGGGCGGATCGTGCCAATCGTAGATTATACCGCGCAGCTGGTTGGACGGCTGCTGACGGACCGAGGCTAGGAAAGAACGCGTTATGGCGAACCCCAAAGAAGACAACATTTTCGACGAAATTGCAGATGCCGCTGAGCAGGCGAAGCCAGAGGTCTCGCTCGCCGAGGACCCGCTGATCGACCTCAGCCAGCCCGATGGTGAGGCTGCCGATGACGACGCGCATCCCGACGTCACCGCAATCGTTGAAGAGCGTGACGAGCTGAAAGACCGCCTTCTCCGCTCGCTCGCCGAGATGGAGAATATCCGTAAACGCAGCGAACGGGACCGCCGCGAGGCCGAGCAGTTCGGCGGATCGAAGCTCGCCCGCGATCTGCTGCCGGTCTACGACAACCTCACCCGCGCGCTTGATGCGGCTGGCGACGAAGTTAGCCCTGCCGAAAAAGCAGTTCTTGATGGTGTCGAGCTGACATTGCGCGAGCTTCTCAACATCTTCTCCAAGCATGGCATCACCGCGATCAAGCCCGAAAAAGGCGAGACCTTCGATCCGCAGCTTC
The DNA here is from genome assembly GCA_965279125.1 of Dinoroseobacter sp. GTDB lineage: Bacteria > Pseudomonadota > Alphaproteobacteria > Rhodobacterales > Rhodobacteraceae > Dinoroseobacter. The sequence goes on along the minus strand of CBDIHL010000041.1, from coordinate 20,908 downwards.
ACCAAGCGATGTTTGAAGCCCCCGTGCCGGACGTGCCCAAGGGTGGGATAATTCAGGTGATGACGGCAGGCTTCCTGTTGCACGACCGCCTTTTGCGTCCCGCGCAGGTCGGTGTGTCCTCAACGCCAGCTAGCTAGGGCATTAACCCTTTCATCTCGTAGATCAGGGCGAGCGCCTCTTTCGGCGTCAGCTCATCCGGCAAGACATCCTTGAGCCGCGCTTCCACCTCGGATGGCGCGGCTTTTGCTTGGGGTGGGGGCGGCGGAGTGGCCGAAAATAGCGGTAAATCGTCGATGATCTGCGCCTTGCCCGTCTCCGCCGCACCGGATTCAAGCTTTGCGAGGATATCGCGCGCCCGCGCGGTGACCGCATCAGGCAGACCCGCCAGCTTGGCGACCTGCACGCCGTAGGATCGATCCGCAGCTCCCTTGGTGACCTCGTGCAGGAAAATCACGTCATTATCCCATTCCTTCACCCGCACGGTGGCGTTATCCACCCGGTCAAGCTTGCTGGATAACGCGGTAAGCTCATGATAATGCGTAGCAAACAGGGATCGACAGCCATTTACTTCATGCAAATGCTCTAGCACGGCCCAGGCAATGGACAGGCCGTCATAGGTGGCAGTCCCGCGCCCAATTTCGTCAAGGATCACCAAGGCTCGCGCATCTGCCTGGTTCAGGATCGCGGCGGTTTCGACCATTTCCACCATAAAGGTCGACCGCCCGCGCGCCAAATCATCCGACGCGCCCACGCGGCTGAACACCTGACTGACCAGACCAATATGGGCGCGCTGTGCGGGAACGAAACTGCCCATTTGGGCAAGGATTGCGATCAACGCATTCTGGCGCAGAAAGGTCGATTTGCCTGACATATTCGGCCCGGTCAGCAGCCAGATCGCAGCCGGGTCGCTTGATAGATCGCAGTCATTGGCAATAAAGGGCGCGCCGCCTTGTGTCTTCAGTGCCGCTTCAACCACAGGATGGCGCCCGGCTTCGATGGCGAAGGCGGTGCTGGTGTCCAGATGCGGTCGCGTCCAGTTTGCGCGCTCGGCCAGATCAGCGAGGGCGGCGGTCACATCCAGCTCGGCCAGCGCACGCGCCAATGTCGACAGCCGTGCATGATCGGACAGCACGGTCTTGCACAGGGATGCGAACATCTCAGCCTCGATGGCCAAAGCGCGAGCCCCGGCGTTGAGGATCTTGGTTTCCATTTCCCCAAGGGCAACTGTCGTGAACCGCACCGCATTGGCGGTGGTCTGGCGATGAATGAAGGTCTCGCTGAGGGGGGAGGCAAGCATCTTCTTGGCATGGGTGGCGGGCGTCTCGATGAAGTAGCCCAGAACGTTATTATGCTTAATTTTCATGGAGCTAACGTCAGCCATGCGCGCATAATCGCTTTGCAGCCCGGCAATGACACTGCGACCTTCATCCCGCAGCTGGCGCGCCTCATCCAGATCTGCGTTCACCCCCGAAGCAATCGCACCCCCATCGCGCAATTGAAGCGGCGGCTCGCTTGCCAACAAGGTGTTTAACGTGTCGCAGAGGGCGTCAAACCCTTGCAGATCGTCGCGCAAGGCTTCCAGCTGCGTCGGCATATCGTCGGGAAGTCGTGCCAAAAGGGCATTTGCCTCCCCCAGCGCGGTCCGCAAAGCGGCGACATCCCTCGGCCCGCCACGCTCTAGCGCCAAGCGGGACAGGGCGCGATCAACATCCGGGGTTTTGCGCAGATGCGTGCGCAGATCGTCGCGCAAGGATGCATCCGCGACCAGAAACGCCACCGCATCAAGTCGCGCTTGGATCGTATCGAGCTGAGTGGAGGGCGCGGAAAGACGCCGCGACAGCAAGCGCGCACCGCCAGCGGTTACGGTGCGATCAATGACCGACAGAAGCGATCCCGCGCGTTGGCCTGCCAGCGTTTGCGTCAGCTCCAGGTTCCGGCGCGTCGCGGCGTCGATCTGCAAAACACGTTCGGCCAATTCGCGTTGCGGCGAGGCCAGAAGCGGCAGTTTACCTTTCTGCGTCAACTCCAGATAGGCGACGATGGCCCCCATCGCGGCCTCTTCTGCGCGGGTGAAGTTGCCAAATGCCTCCAGCGTCGCGACCTCGAACAAATCGCACAGCCGTCCGCGGCCTTCGGTACTGTCGAAGCTGGCGCGAGACAATTCGGTGACGGCAATGCCGAACTCATCAGCGAGGTCGCGCAGCGCGTCCGCAGTTTGATCGGGCAGCAACAATTCGCTCGGGGACAGGCGCGCCAGATCCGGGCCAAGACGCGCGCGCGGGCAGGTCATGACATGGAAAGACCCGGTGGAAATATCGACCCAAGCCAGCGCACTGTCGTCACGAACCTGCGCAAAGGCGGCCAGGAAATTGTGGCTGCGCGCTTCCAGAAGGCTGTCTTCGGTCAAGGTGCCGGGCGTGACGACCCGCGTGACGGCGCGGTGAACCACGGATTTCGCACCGCGCTTCTTTGCCTGCGCGGGGTCTTCCATTTGCTCGCAGACCGCGACGCGAAAGCCTTTGCGAATTAACGTTAACAGATAGCCTTCAGCCGCGTGAACGGGCACCCCGCACATCGGAATGTCTTTGCCGTCATGCTGGCCACGCTTGGTTAACGCGATGTCGAGCGCTTCGGCCGCATCAACCGCATCGTCAAAGAACATCTCGTAAAAGTCGCCCATCCGGTAGAACAAGAGCGCGCCCTCATGCTGCGCTTTGATCTCCAGATACTGCGCCATCATTGGCGTGACTTTGCTCATGCTGTTCCCCTTGGCCGCGCCTCAACCTAAGACCGGACGCGTCGTGCCGAAAGCGCGAAATCTGATCTGTCCACAAGCTGTTGTCGTCGGACACAGAGCGGGCTACAGATCGTATTCGGACATAAAAGGACAGAAGATCGATGGCTGAACGCAATAAAGTTACCTCCGAAGAAGCGCTCGCCTATCATCTGGAGCCTAGTCCGGGAAAGCTGGATATCAGCGCCTCCACGCGGATGACCACGCAACGCGACTTAAGCCTTGCCTATTCGCCGGGCGTTGCGGTGCCGGTCGAAGCCATCGCTGCCGATCCGTCCACCGCCTATGATTATACGACCAAGGGAAACATGGTCGCCGTGATCTCGAACGGCACGGCGATCCTGGGGCTTGGAAATCTTGGGGCGCTCGCCTCGAAACCGGTGATGGAGGGCAAGGCGGTTCTGTTCAAACGCTTTGCAGACATTAATTCGATTGATATCGAGCTCGACACCGAAGACCCCGACGAATTCATTAACGCGGTGCGTTTGATGGGGCCCAGCTTCGGTGGAATTAACCTTGAAGACATCAAGGCACCCGAGTGTTTCATCATCGAACAGCGCCTCAAGGAAGAGATGGATATCCCCGTCTTCCATGACGATCAGCATGGCACTGCGGTGATTTGTGCCGCGGGTTTGATCAATGCGCTGCATCTGTCTGGCAAGAAAATTGAAGATGTCCGCATCGTGCTGAATGGGGCTGGGGCCGCGGGGATCGCTTGTCTTGAGTTGCTGAAAGCCATGGGCGCGCAGCACAACAACTGTATCATGTGCGATACCAAGGGCGTCATTTACCAGGGTCGCAGCGAGGGCATGAACCAGTGGAAATCGGCCCATGCGGCCACGACCGAACTGCGCAGTTTGACCGACGCCATGAAGGATGCCGACGTGTTTCTCGGCGTGTCCGTGAAGGGGGCCGTCACGCCCGAAATGGTCGCCAGCATGGCACCGAACCCGGTGATTTTCGCCATGGCCAACCCCGACCCGGAGATCACGCCGGAAGAGGCGCATGCCGTGCGCGAAGACGCCATCGTCGCCACCGGACGCAGCGATTATCCGAACCAAGTTAACAATGTTTTGGGGTTTCCCTATCTTTTTCGAGGCGCGCTCGACATTCAGGCGCGGGCCATTAACGACGAAATGAAAATCGCATGTGCCCATGCATTGGCGAAACTGGCCCGCGAAGATGTGCCCGACGAGGTCGCGATGGCCTATGGCCGCAGTCTGACATTCGGGCGCGATTACATCATTCCGACGCCGTTTGATCCGCGTCTCATTCACATGATCCCACCCGCCGTTGCGCGGGCCGGCATGGATACCGCCGTCGCGCGCAAGCCGATCATTGATCTGGAGGGCTACGAGAAAGACCTTGCCGCGCGGATGGATCCGACCGCGTCGATGCTGCAAGGCCTCTATGCGCGGGCGAAAGGCGCTCAGGCGCGGATGATTTTCGCTGAAGGCGATGATGTGCGGGTCTTGCGGGCCGCCGTGGCTTACCAGCGATCCGGTCTCGGGCAAGCGGTGGTTGTTGGGCGTGATGATGATGTCACAGCCAAGCTGACAGAGGCCGGATTGCCCGAAGCGGTCGAAGAGCTGGAAATCGTTAACGCCAGCAACACCCCACATCTGGAAGAGTATAAATCATTTCTTTACAATAGATTGCAGCGTCGCGGCCATGATGCGCAAGATATCCACCGCCTTGCCGCGCGGGATCGACACGTCTTCTCGGCCTTGATGTTGGCGCATGGGCATGGCGATGGCCTGGTCACCGGTGCGACCCGAAAATCCGCGCATGTGCTTGGCTTGCTTAACCATGTTTTCGACGCAACCGCTGCGGATGGAGCGGTCGGTGTGACGGCGCTTTTGACCAAAGGGCGCGTGGTTTTGATCGCCGATACGCTGGTCCACGAATGGCCAAGCGAGGTGGATCTGGCCGATATCGCGACGCGCGCCGCAGGCACTGCGCGGACCCTCGGGCTTGAGCCAAGGGTTGCCTTTGTCAGCTTTTCCACCTTTGGATACCCCGTGTCCGAGCGGGCCGAGAAGATGCATATGGCGCCTGATGTCCTCGACCAACGCGGCGTGGATTTTGAGTATGACGGTGAGATGACCGTTGATGTTGCCCTGAACCCAAATGTCATGGCGCAATACCCGTTTTGTCGGTTAACCGGGCCTGCGAATGTGCTCGTTGTGCCCGCGCGGCACTCGGCCAGTATTTCGGTCAAGATGATGCAGCAACTTGGGGATGCGACCGTCATCGGGCCGATTCTTTCGGGTGTTGGTAAACCGATCCAGCTGTGCACCTCGACTTCGACCGCAAACGATGTGCTGAACATGGCGGTGCTTGCGGCCTGCCGGGTCGGGTAGCATGGGACGGATTATCTGCGTCGGTTCGATCAACGCGGACTACATCTACCGGGTGCCGCATTTGCCTGATCCGGGCGAGACGCTGAGTGCGACCAGCATGACGCGGATGCTGGGTGGCAAAGGTGCGAACCAGTCGATTGCGGCCAGCTTATTGGGGGCTGAGGTGACCCATGTTGGCGCGATAGGGGCGGGCGATGATTGGCTTTTGAACCGGATGGATCAGGCAGGGATTGTCACATCCCAAATCGCCCATGTGGATGTGCCGACCGGCCATGCGATCATCAATGTTGATGAGGCCGGAGAGAACGCGATCGTGCTTTATCCCAGCGCCAATCACGCCGTTCCGATGGACCGTGTTCAGGCAGCACTTGTGGGATATGGCCCCGGCGATATCTGTCTGTTGCAGAACGAAGTCACGATCAGCGCTGAAGCGGCTCGCGCAGCAAAAGCGTTAGGGTTAACGGTAATTTATTCCGCCGCCCCTTTTTCAGCAGATGCGGTCGAGGCCGTGCTTGGGTCCGTGGATTTGCTGGTGATGAACGAAGGCGAAGCGGCGGAATTGACCCGCGCCTTGGGCAAGACGCCCGCACAAATGCCATGCGATGTGTTGGTCACAAAGGGGCCAGAGGGCGCGACATATTTTGGTGGGGATGCCCAGACTTGCCCGGCTTTCAAGGTGAACCCAGTTGATACAACGGGCGCAGGCGATTGTTATATAGGCGCTTTTGCCGCTCAGCGGGCGTCAGGCACCTCTATCAGTGCGGCGTTGCGCTGGGCCTCGGCGGCGAGTGCGATCCAGGTGACGCGCCTCGGCACAGCCGATGCCATGCCGACAAAATCCGAGATCGAGGCGTTTTTGTCCGCACAAGGTTAATGCCCGGCAAACGGCGCGTCCTCCCCCCAAAGCTGCACGACGCGCGCATCACGGCCGCAGCTTTCGCGATACCGCTTGTAAGCCGTCGCCTTTGATGACGGCCCAAACCGCGTCAGGATCAGATCGTCTGACTTGTAGTAGTCCTGATGATACGCCTCTGCCGGGTAGAAGGCGGCGGCGTCGCGAATGGGCGTGACAATCGTCTGACCAAGGTCGGATTGAGCGGCAGCTTTCGCGTCTGTCGCGGCCGCAATTTGCGCATCGCTGAGCGGGAAAAGTGCGGTTGTGTAGCTTATCCCGCGATCACAAAACTGACCGCCCGCATCGGTTGGATCGACGGACCTGAAGAATAGGTCATACAGCTGGCGCGCGGACACGCGGTTGGGATCGAAGGTAATTTCGACCACCTCCAGATGGCCGGTATTGCCGCTGACAACTTGGCGGTAGCTTGGGTCCGCGACATCGCCGCCCGCAAACCCGGACACGGCCTCGATCACGCCGCTGACCTTTTCGAAATCCGACTCGACGCACCAGAAACAGCCGCCTGCCACAAGGATGCGATCCGTGGTTTGCGCGTAGGCAGCCCCGTAATGCAGGGCGGATCCGACAAGCATCGCGAGGGCAAGCAATGTCGGCTTAACGTGGAACATGGTAAATCGCAGGCGCATGGGGCTGTCCTTTCGTATTGCGATGATCTTGGCGCACGAGACGCGGACCTCACAACTCACTGCACCGTGAGGCTGCTGTATCTCACTCAGAGGTGACGGAGTGAAACATTTCGATTGCGGGGCGGATTTGGGCGATTAGGGTCACCGAAAACCATGCGGAGGGCGAACATGCGGATTGCGATGTGGTCAGGGCCTCGAAACCTGTCGACTGCGATGATGTATAGCTTCGGCGCGCGCGCAGATTTCGCGGTGTCTGACGAGCCGTTCTATGCCGCCTATCTGGCACAAAGCGGCCTTGACCACCCGATGCGGGCCGAGATCTTGGCGCGCCAACCCAATGATCCCGCCGATGTTGCCGCGTTTTGCGCAGGGCCTATCCCCGACGGGAAGCCGCATTGGTATCAAAAGCATATGCCGCACCATATGGGTGATTTTCCGATGAAATGGACGGAGGGCTTTACGCATGTCCACCTTATCCGCCATCCCGCGCGGGTGATTGCCAGCTACCGCGCCAAGCGGGAAAACCCATCGCTGGAGGATCTGGGCTACGCGCAATGCCTCAAGTTTTATGAGGCGTTCCCCGGCCCCGTGATCGACAGCACAGATATCAGGGCGGATCCAAAAGCAATGCTCCAAAAGCTATGCGCTGAGATCGGGCTGTCCTGGGATGCAGCCATGCTGTCTTGGCCAGAAGGCGGTCGTGCGGAGGACGGTGTTTGGGCGCAGCACTGGTATGGGGCGGTGCACCGCTCCACCGGGTTTGCGGCGGCGGAAGGTCCGATGCCAAACGAAAACGGCACCCTGCTGGACGCCGCTTTACAAATTTATCAAGAAATGGCGGATTGCCGGATCACTTGACCCGCTTATCCCGCGCCGCCAGCAATTTCAGCCGCAACGCGTTCAGCTGGATAAAGCCTGCCGCGTCCTTCTGGTCGTAAGCCCCTGCGTCTTCTTCAAACGTGACATGCGCCTCGGAATAGAGGGAATGGTCCGACCAGCGCCCGACCGTCCGCGCGAGGCCTTTATACAGCTTCAACCGCACGGTCCCGGTCACATGGGTCTGGCTTGCATCAATCGCGGCTTGCAGCATTTCCCGCTCGGGCGAGTACCAGAAACCGTTATAGATCAGCTCAGCGTAGCGCGGCATCAGCTCATCCTTCAGATGCGCGGCCCCGCGATCCAGCGTGATCGACTCGATCCCGCGATGCGCTTCCAGCAACAACGTTCCGCCCGGCGTCTCGTAGATCCCGCGCGATTTCATACCGACAAAGCGCCCCTCAACGAGGTCGAGGCGACCGCAGCCGTGCTTGCCACCCAGCTCGTTTAGCTTGGTTAAGATCGTGGCGGGCGACATCGCCTCGCCATTGATCGAGACGGCATCGCCGCGCTCAAAACCCACCTCGATATACTCGGGCGTATCGGGCGCGTCTTCCGGGTGAACGGTGCGCTGATAGACATAGTCCGGCGCTTCATCGGCGGGATCTTCGAGCACTTTGCCCTCGGAGGATGTATGCAGAAGGTTCGCATCGACGCTGAACGGTGCCTCGCCGCGCTTGTCTTTGGCAATCGGAATCTGGTGTTGTTCGGCGAATTCCAGCAGCTTGGTGCGCGAGGACAGATCCCATTCGCGCCACGGGGCGATCACCTTGATATCGGGGTTCAGGGCGTAGGCAGACAGCTCGAACCGGACCTGATCGTTGCCCTTGCCGGTGGCGCCATGGGCGACGGCATCGGCGCCGGTCATTTCGGCAATCTCGACGAGGCGCTTGGAAATCAGCGGGCGCGCGATGGAGGTGCCCAGCAGATAGAGCCCCTCGTAAACCGCATTGGCGCGGAACATCGGGAAGACGAAATCGCGGACGAATTCTTCGCGCACATCCTCAATATAGATGTTCTCAGGGGCGATCCCCAGCAGCTCAGCCTTCTGACGCGCAGGCTCAAGCTCTTCACCTTGGCCCAGATCGGCGGTGAAGGTCACGACCTCGCAGCCGTATTCCGTCTGCAACCACTTGAGAATGATCGAGGTATCGAGACCGCCGGAATAGGCGAGAACGACTTTCTTGGGCGCGCTGGGCATCGCAAATCCTTCCAAAACAACACCGCGCGCGTTACCGGGTTTTGCAAAAAGGTGCAAGGTAAGCGGCGGGTGTTGCGGTCTGGGGCAGGTTGGCGCAGGCTTGGCAGGTTGGTAAATGGGGAAGGGATTGTGCGGTGAAAGCTTGGCAGATTTTTGAACATGCGGTGCGCATGCTGATCCGAAACATATCGGTGGCTGCGCGAATTTCGTTGGCACCAGCGGGCTTGTTGCTGGTCATGGCAATTTTGTTCGGCTCTGCCGCGACCGCAGTGCTTGACCCGATGGCGGATCCAGAGGCGCTTGGCGGGGCAATGGGCGCGGCGGGGGTCTTGTTTATCCTCGTAAGCGGGATTTCATGGCTGTGGATCGTGGTGAACTGGCACCGATTTGTTCTGCTGGAAGAAACGCCCAGCTCGTGGATCGCCCCGATGCGCGTGGGGCGTATGGCTGCGTATTTCTTCACCATACTCGCCATGTATGTCGGGTTAACCTTGGTGATGATCGTGGTCTTGATGCCAATCGCATTTCTGTCGGGCGGCGCAGAATGGCTGATGGTCCTGGTGGCGCTGGCGGCTGTGACCTACCTTGGCATCGTATTCGGCCGCTTGTCGGTCTTGTTGCCCGCAGCCGCCGTGGGCCGCCGACTTGGAGTGTCGGAGGCTTGGAATGCCACGCGCGGCAGCTCTGGAACGCTGGTGATGTTGTTCCTCTTTTTTCTCGTCGCGAACTTTCTGCTGGCAATTCCGATCTTGCTTTTGTCGCTGATCCCGGTGATCGGCATTCTGGGGCAGGTGATTTTTCAGTGGGGCATTATGCTTATCGGAGCCAGCCTGCTGACCACACTCTATGGCCATTATGTCGAAAAGCGAGACCTCGTTGTCTGAATTTGCCCATAACGCCCGCGCATCTGCGGCAGCCATGCGCGCGCTGTTTCCGGCCACGCCTTTGCAGCGCAATGCCTTTCTGTCGGACCGTTTCAACGCCGAGATTTGGCTGAAGCGCGAGGATTTGTCGCCTGTCCGGTCCTACAAAATTCGTGGCGCCTACAATGCCTTGCGCAAGCAGGTCGCCGACGGTCAGACCCGCTTTGCCTGCGCCAGTGCGGGCAATCACGCCCAAGGGGTGGCCTATGTTTGCGCGCATCTGAGCGTGCATGGGGTGATTTTCATGCCGGTGACGACCCCGCGCCAGAAGATCGACAAGACGCGTGCGTTCGGCGGCGATGCGGTCGAGATCAGGCTGGTGGGTGATTACTTCGACGACACACTCGCTGCCGCGCAGGCCTATTGCGCTGAGGCGGGCGCGCATTTCCTGTCGCCCTTTGACGATGATGATGTGATCGAAGGCCAAGCCTCCGTCGCAGTGGAGGTGTTGTCTGACCTGACCGAAGCCCCCGACCTCGTGATCTTGCCGGTGGGTGGCGGCGGGTTGTCGTCGGGGATGCGGCGGTATTTCAACAGCGAAGCGCCCGAGGCCGGGTTTCGGCTGGTCGAGCCGTCCGGCGGTATGTCCTTGGCTGCGGCCTTGCGCGAAGGCGAGCCTGTGACATTGCCTGAAGTCGACAGCTTTGTGGATGGCGCGGCGGTGGCCCGGATCGGCGCGAAGACCTTTGCGGCGTTGCGCAACACCCCGCCGCATTACGTTTTGGCAGCGCCCGAAGACCGGATTTGCGCCACGATGATCGAGATGCTGAATGTCGAAGGTATCGTGCTGGAACCCGCCGGGGCGCTCGCGGTCGATGTGCTGGATGATCTGCGCGACCAGATTGAAGGCAAGCGCGTGGTCTGCGTCACCTCTGGCGGGAACTTCGATTTCGAGCGGCTGCCCGAGGTCAAAGAACGCGCTTTGCGCCATACGGGCCTGAAGAAATACTTCATTTTGCGAATGCCGCAGCGGCCCGGTGCCCTGAAAGAGTTCCTGTCGTTTCTTGGCCCCAATGATGACATTGCCCGGTTCGAATATCTAAAGAAGTCTGCGCGCAACTTCGGCTCGGTTCTTATCGGGATCGAGACGAAAGATGCCGATGCGTTTCCGGCGTTTCTGAAGAAGCTTGAAGATGCGGGCTTTCCATACCGGGATATCACGCGTGACCCTGTATTGGCGGAGTTCCTGATCTAGAGCATTTCGCCAAACGCTTTAGGCCGAAGCCGCCAACCCATCCAAGAACGCTTGCCGCGAGGCATCAAACTGGACAACGATCTTGGAAAGATCTGCCAAGTCGGGGGTCTGCTCAGCGGTTGTGCATGTCGCCCCAAGCGCGGCAAAGCCGACATTCAGCGACGCGCCTTTTAGGAAGTGCAGGAGCTCGGGCAGCGATGCGGGAGGCGTACCGCTTCGCAATGGATCGATGGCTTCTGCCATTTCCTCCAGGAAAATGTCGGCAATTTCCAATAAATCTTCCTCACCTACCTCATCCCGCAACTCGCCCACGCGCGCCCAGTCAATCATGATTTGCTTCCCTTTCTCATGATGCGACCCTACGCAGCCGAGCGTTGCGATTTGGTTAAACCGATGCGTTCACATCTTCTTAAGAGGTTGCGCGCCATGGTGCTGATGGGGCCGAGGGTAACTGTTATGAATGACGTTGAGTTGAGATCACCTGAAACGCAAAGCAAGGAAGAGACGGGTCCGTTTGATGCGACGAAAATACTAAGGTCGGTCTTGGTGGTCGATGATAGCGCGGCACAACGGCGCTTGTTGTCGATGACACTCCGGCGGCGCGGCTACCGGGTGCAAGAGGCTGCAAGCGGGCAGGAAGCCTTGGCGCTGTCAAAAACCTCGCCCTTTGATCTGGTCATCAGCGATTGGATGATGCCCGAAATGGATGGCTTGGCGTTGTGCAAGCATCTGCGGGCTATCCCGAGCGATGACTATCTTTACTTCATCCTGCTGACCTCAAAGAACGAAAAGGCTGAAATTGCCACTGGCCTTGATGCAGGTGCTGATGACTTTTTGGTAAAGCCTGTGCATGGGACCGAGCTTGATGCGCGGATAAGGGCAGGCGCGCGCGTTGTGGCGTTGCATCGGGCGATAGTTCATAAAAGCGATCTTGCGAATAAAGCGTTGTCTGAACTGCGAACCGTCTACAGTGAAATCGAACGCGATTTGCGCCAGGCCAAGGTGCTGCAACAATCCTTGATGCGCACTACGGATGCGAAAATCGGTCCCGCGCATGTTTGCCTGATGCTGGAGGCCTGCGGTCATGTCGGCGGCGATTTGGTCGGGTTCTTTCCCATCAACGCTCAGGAACTTGGCGTTTTCGCACTTGATGTCTCAGGCCATGGTATCAGCGCCGCTTTGTTGACCGCGCGGCTGGCGGGTCTTCTGACGGGCGCGACACCGGGCCAAAACCTCGCCATTGCGGAAGACGCCAAGGGTTTGCCAGTTGCCCGTGATTTGGGGCAGGTGATGTGTGACATGAACACGCTGATGTTGCGTGAGATGGAAACCGACCACTACGCGACGTTGTTTCTTGCGGTGCTGAACCTAAACACAGGTTGGCTGAGTGCCGCGCAAGCCGGACATCCTGCAGGACTGCTGTTGCGCAAAAAAGGTCGTGTGCAGCGGTTGGGTAAGGGTGGTCTGCCAATTGGCCTGATTGAAGGCGCGTCCTTTACCAGTTTTCGCGCGCGGATGCGGCCCGGGGACCGCCTCCTTCTGACCTCGGATGGTATTACCGAGGCAAGCTGCGACAGTGGCGCGATGTTCGAGACATCCGGTCTGTCACGTTGGTTGCAGTCCCATACAGATCTTCCGGCTGCAGACTTGTTGCCAAAGCTTCTCAGCGATACGCGCCGCTTTTCTGGCCGCACGCGGTTCGAGGACGATGTGTCCGCACTGGTGCTCGATTTCCATCGCAGCGGACGCATCGCGGATTTAGCGCCGCGCGCGCCGTCGCAAAAAGGACTGGACGAAATACCGATCCCCTTCGTTGCCTAGCAGGTCGGCGGCCTCCGCCAAGGGCTTCCAAAGGGCGGTATGGTGCGGTTCCATTGGCGCACCAATGCGCAGCGTCGGTTGCGCGATATAGATATGGCACATCTTTTCGGCCCAATAGCCGTAGTCTGGCATATAGGTGAAGCGCCGAAACGCTCCGAGCTTGCGCGCAGGCCCCATCGTCCAGCCGGTTTCTTCGCGCACTTCGCGGTGCAGCGCGCGGATCGGTCCTTCGCCGGGATCAATGCCACCACCGGGCAGTTGTATCTCGGGATGAGGGCTGGATTGATGGGTCAGCAAAACCGCATCTCCGCGCACCAAAAGCGCGTAGGCGCCTGGCCGGAAATAATAGCGAATATCGCGGCGCACGGCATCGCCAAAGCGTCGGATCATGTGTCCTCCGGGTGGGGTGGGCTTGGAGACGGGGCGCACCACCTCTATATAGCGACGCTAAGCCAAGACTCGGCATTTCAAAAGCCCCACGGATCTTTCATGACCCTTGCCACCAAACTCGCCTGGGACGACACCGTCCTGCCCTTCCAGCTTGACCGCTCTGACGTGCGCGGACGCGTTGCGCGCCTTGATGGTGTGCTTGACCAAGTGCTCGCGCAGCATGACTACCCTGCGGCCGTCGAGGCTCTGGTCGCCGAGGCCGCTTTGCTGACCGCGATGATCGGCCAAACGATCAAGCTACGGTGGAAGCTGTCGATCCAGGTGCGCGGCGATGGCCCGGTGCGCCTGATCGCGACCGATTATTATGGTCCTCAGGCCGAAGGCGAAGCGGGGCGCGTTCGTGCCTATGCCAGCTATGATGCGGACCGGCTTGACGAGGCCGCTAAGCCTTTTGATCTAATCGGGAAGGGGTATTTTGCGATCCTGATCGACCAAGGCAACGACATGACACCCTATCAGGGGATCACGCCGATAGCAGGGGGATCCTTGTCCGCGTGTGCCGAGACCTATTTTGCCCAATCCGAACAGTTGCCAACGCGCTTCATGACCGCCTTCGGGCGCAATCAAGCGCCGGGCGAGGATGAAAGCTGGCGCGCAGGCGGCGTGATGTTGCAGGTCATGCCAAAAGCCTCGCCCTTTGCGGCCAGCGAAGGCAGCGGCGAGCAGGGTGTTTTGCAGCCCGGAGATATCCTCGAAGGGGAGGAGGGCGAGAATTGGCGCCGTGCCAATATTCTGCTCGATACCGCCGATACTTTGGAGCTTGTGGGTCCAACCGTATCGCCCAGCGATCTGTTGGTGCGTCTCTTTCATGAGGAAGAGCCGAGGGTCTTCGATGCCCAGCCGGTGCAGTTTGGCTGTACCTGTTCCGACGACCGCGTGCGTCAAAGCCTGTCGATCTATTCCGCTAAGGATATCGGTACGATGACCACAGATGAAGGCATCGTAACCGCCGATTGCCAGTTCTGTGGTGCGCATTACGAATTTGACCCCAAGACCTTGGGGTTTGAGGCGGAAGGGGCGGAGGGTGACGCATCCTGATCTTCTTAGTCGGATCGAAGCGGCTCTTGAACGACCCGGAAAGCCCAGCTCAGACTTCGATCTGAACCCCGACATCGTGCTGCCGGCAGGGCGCGTTGTGCGCCCTGCCGCCGTCCTGATCGGGATCGAAAGGACATCGAAGGGCGCGCAGGTTCTGCTGACCAAACGCTCGTCTAAGCTGAAACACCATCCCGGCCAGATTGCGTTTCCTGGCGGCAAGGTCGATCCCGGTGATGCCAGTCTTGAGGCGGCCGCGCTGCGCGAGGCGTGGGAAGAGGTAGGTCTCGACCCCAAGATCGTTCGCATTCTTGGCCAACTGCCCAGCCATGAGACGGTGACCAGCTTCAACGTCACGCCAATTGTGGCCGAGATGATCGAGCCGTTCATGCCGATCCCCGAGGTGGGCGAGGTGGAAGAGGTGTTCACCGTCCCGCTGGCTCATGTCCTCGACCCGGACAATTACGCGATCCAAAGGCGCAGATGGCGTGGCAAGTGGCGCAGTTTCTACACGGTCCCGTATGGGCCCTATTACATCTGGGGCGCGACGGCGCGGATGCTGCGAAACCTTGCCGACGCGGACGGCACACTATGAAGATCGACCTCAGCCAGATGGCAGGAACCGAGGTTCTGTCAATGCTTAGCGACGCAGGAAATCAGGCCTTCGTGGTCGGCGGTCCAGTGCGCAATGCGTTGCTGGGTATGGCGGTCAGTGACCTCGATCTGGCGACCGATGCTTTGCCGGAACGGGTGATGGCGCTTGCCAAGCATGCTGGGTTTAAGGCCGTGCCCACTGGCATCGACCACGGGACCGTAACGGTTGTGACGGATGGCACCGGGGTAGAGGTCACGACCTTTCGCCGCGACGTTGCCACGGATGGGCGGCGCGCGGTGGTCGCGTTTTCGGACAGCATCACGGACGATGCGCGTCGGCGCGATTTCACCATGAACGCGCTTTATGCGGATGCGTCCGGCGAGGTGCACGATCCTCTAGGTGGTTTGCCCGACCTACAAGCGCGGCGCGTTCGGTTCATTGACGACCCCGAGGCGCGTATTCGTGAGGACTACCTGCGGATTTTGCGCTTTTTCAGGTTCTTCGCGTGGTACGGGGATCACGCCGAAGGGCTGGACGCCGACGGACTTGCCGCCTGTGCCGGGCTCGCCGACGGGATCGAGACCCTGTCGAAAGAACGTGTGGGGGCAGAGATGCTCAAACTGCTTGGCGCGCCGGACCCGGTGCAGGCGGTTGCGGCGATGGCGCAAAGCGGTGTGCTGATGCGGGTTCTGCCCGGTGCATCGGCGCAGCTTCTGGCAATTCTGGTCCATCTGGAATCCGAGAATGACGTGACGCCTGATCCCCTGCGAAGGCTGGCGGCGCTTGGGGGGGATGCGCCGGAAGATCGCCTTCGTCTTTCCAAAAAACAAACTATGCGTTTGCATACTATGCGAACCGACATGACGTCAGCGACGCCGCCCCATCAGCTCGGCTACAACCATGGCGCTGATCTTGCCCGCGATATCCTGCTGCTGCGCGCCGCCGCGTTTGAGGCCGCTGTAAGTCCAAGCGACTTTGACGCCGTCCATCACGGTGCGTCGGCGACCTTCCCGTTGCGCGCCGCCGACCTCCCGCACCTTACTGGCAAAGCGCTGGGCGACGCGCTCAAATCCACGCAAGCGCTGTGGATCGCGTCGGAGTTCACGCTGTCCAAAGACGCGCTTATCGCGAAAACGCGTTGACAGGAGCATGCATTTCCCGGCCCTAACGCGCTTATGACCTTTGACCCCCTCTACGCCTTCGTCTTCGCGGGCCTGTTCTCGCCCGGACCCAACGTGATCCTGCTGACCGCGTCCGGCGCGCGCTTTGGCTTTCGCCCGACCTTGCCGCATGTGCTGGGCGTGGCGTTCGGCGTTGGCATCACCTCGGGCCTGACCGCGTTCGGGATGGGCGCGCTGTTGTTGGCGATGCCGACGCTCACGTTGATCCTGAAGTTTGCTGCGGCGGGCTGGATCCTGTGGATGGCTTACAAACTGGCAACCGCCGCGCAGGCCAAGCAGCAAACCGCGGGCGACAAGCCTTGGACGTTCTTTCAGGCGGTCCTCTTTCAGTGGGTGAACCCCAAAGTCTGGGCCATCGCGCTCGCGGCCTCCGTCGGCTACACCGCTGGCCTGCCGCCGATGCAAGAAGCCGCGCGATTGGCCAGCGCATTTTCCGGGATCAACCTCTTTGTCTGCCTGTTCTGGACCTTCGCCGGATCGCTGCTGACGTACTTGCTGACCTCCGACAAAGCGTGGAGCATCTTTAACGGCGTCATGGCGGCGCTGCTCGCAGGCTCGGCGATCATGGTCTTTCTCTAACGCGCGCTCTATATCGTGGGTCCAAGGAGTCCCCCGATGTTCCGCTATTTCCAAAACCTCGTAGACCCGTATGTGGACTACGCGCCAAACGACCGCCCGCCAACGCGGTTGTGGCCGTTCTTCGTGGAATACGCGCAGCCGTTCAAAAAACTGTTCGCCTTGGCGGGCAGCTTGGCCGTGGCCGCGGCGGTGATCGAGATTGCGCTGATCTACTATATGGGCCGGATCGTGGACCTGCTGGACACGTCCGAGCCCGGCACATTCTTCGCGACCCACGGGGCAGAGCTGGCGTTTATCGCGCTGCTGATCCTGTTCGTGCGTCCGATTGTGCAGGCGCTGGGCACGGTGGTTTTGAACAACGCGATCCTGCCGAATTTCGGCGCGCTGGTGCGGTGGCGGGCGCACGCGCAGGTCTTGCGCCAGTCCGTTGGTTGGTTCGAGAGCGACTTCGCTGGCCGCATTGCCAACCGCATCATGCAGACGCCGGGCGCTGCTGGTGACGCGGTGTTTCAGGTGTTCGACGCGCTCGCCTACGCGATTGCCTATCTGATCGGCGCGACGCTGTTGTTGTCGGTCGCGGACCCCCGGCTGGCCTTGCCGATCCTCGTTTGGTTCAGCCTGTATCTGTGGTTGGTGATCTGGACGGTGAAGCGGATTGCCCCTGCAAGCCAAGCCAGTTCTGACGCGCGCTCCATGGTCACAGGCCGCGTTGTCGACGCCTACACCAACATCCACGCGGTCAAGATGTTCGCGCATCACGATCTGGAGCTCTCCTACGCCAAGGAAGGCATCGAGCATACGCGCAATACCTTCGGGGCTGAGATGCGCATTTTCTCGATCATGGATATGTGCCTCGTCTTCCTCAACGGGTTCCTGATCGTTGCTGTGGTTGGCTGGGGCGATTTTGCTCTGGAGCACCGATCAATCCAGTGTCGGCATCGTCGCCGCCGCGATTGCCCTGACGCTTCGGCTGAACGCCATGACCGGGTGGATCATGTGGGCGGTCAGCACGTTTTTCCGGTCCCTTGGGATTGTGTCGGAGGGGATGGAGACGATTAGCCAGCCGATCCACCTGGTCGATGCGCCCGGCGCGAAGCCTTTGGCGATGCGCGATGGGAAGGTCTCGTTCGACGGTCTGACGCATCATTATGGGCGTACGTCTGGCGGGTTGGAAAGCCTGAGCCTTGATCTGGAGCCCGGCCAAAAGATTGGCCTCGTGGGGCGGTCTGGTGCGGGAAAATCGACGCTCGTGAAGTTGCTTTTGCGGTTCTACGACGCTGATAGGGGCCGCATCTTGATCGACGGGCAGGACATCGCGCTGGTGACGCAAGACAGCCTGCGCGCGCAAATCGGGATGGTACAGCAAGACAGCGCGCTGTTACATCGGTCGGTGCGCGACAACATTCTCTACGGTCGGCCCGACGCGACGGAGGCGGAAATGCTCGAGGCTGCCGCGCGCGCCGAGGCGCATGAATTCATCCTCGATCTGGAGGACCCGCAGGGGCGCACCGGATATGACGCCCATGTCGGCGAGCGTGGCGTGAAACTGTCCGGCGGGCAGCGTCAGCGGATCACGCTCGCGCGGGTGATCCTGAAAGACGCGCCGATCTTGGTGCTGGACGAGGCGACCAGTGCGCTGGATTCGGAAGTTGAGGCGGCGATCCAGGAGACGCTCTATGGGTTGATGGAAGGCAAGACCGTGGTCGCGATTGCCCACCGGTTAAGCACGATTGCGCAGATGGACCGGATCCTGGTGCTGGAAGACGGCAAGATTGCCGAGGACGGAACGCATGCTGAGTTGCTGGCGCTGGGCGGGCTTTATGCCGGATTCTGGGCGCGTCAGTCGGGTGGATTTATTCGGAACAGAGGTTGAGGGATGAGCATGATTGAGGCCCTTCGCACCCGCTGGTCAGACGCCGCCGACTGGGCCAGCGGCCTGATCGCGCCGTTCCAAACCGCCGATGGACCGCCCCCGCAAACGTTGGGCGCGTTCTTCAAGTGGTCGCTGAAAGGATCGATGCCGGTGCTGTGGGGGGCGGCGGGTTTGTCGGCGCTCGCGGGCACGATGGAGGTCATGACCGCCTTGATCTTGGGCCGCGTGATCGACGCCGCCGTCAGCACCGATCCGCTGGTGTTTTTTGCGGAGAACTGGCTGCTGCTCAGCGCGTTCGCGGCGTTCTTCTTGTTGCTGCGCCCGCTGTCCATCGGCCTGAGTGCGGCGGCCAACGCAATCATGGTGCAGCCGAATGTGATGCCCTTGGTGTTGTCGCGCTTGCACCGCTGGACGCTCGGCCAAGCGGTCACGTTCTTCGACGATGATTTCGCGGGTCGCATCGCGCAAAAGCAGATGCAAACGGCGCGCGCGATCACCGAAGTGACGTCCGAGATGATCAACGTGGTGGCCTTCGCGCTCGCGTCCTTGCTCGGCTCGGTCTTATTGGCTGACTACGATCAACGGCTGGGTGTCGTTGTTGCTGCTGGTCTGGCTAGTGGGCTATTTCGGCGCGATCAGTTGGTTCCTGCCGAAGGTGCGCATCCGCTCGAAGGACCGGGCCGCGGCGCGCGCGATGGTGTCGGGGCAGGTCGTGGACACGATCACCAACATCAAGACCGTCAAGCTGTTCGCCCACTCCAGCCACGAGGAAACCGAGGCGCTCGGCGCGATGGAATCGTTCCGCAAAACCGCCGTTCGGTTCGGGCGGCTCGCGGCGGTGTTCCGGTTCGTCCTGATGGCGCTGGCGGGGGTCTTGCCGGTGCTGCTGATCGGATCGACCTTGCTGTTCTGGCAGGCGGGTTCGGCCAGTGCGGGCGATATTGCTGCGGCTGGCGCGATTGCCATTCGGATCGCGCAAATGACGGGGTGGGTCAGCTTCACGCTCATGGCGCTCTATTCCAATGTGGGCGAGGTCGAGGATGGGATGCGGACGCTCACGCCGCCTCATGCGCTGAGCGACGCGTCGGGCGCGACGGAGCTGGACGTGCCCAAAGGCGAGGTGCGGTTTGATGCCGTGACGTTCAAATACGGCAAACAGGCGGGTGGGATCAAAGGGGTCGATCTGACGATCTCGCCGGGTGAAAGCTCGCCTTGATCGGAGCCTCTGGCGCGGGGAAATCGACGCTCGTCTCGCTGTTGCTGCGGCTTTACGATCCTGAGCAGGGCCGCGTTTTGATTGACGGGCAGGCGGTGTCTGATGTCACGCAAGACAGTCTGCGGCACGAGATCGGGATGGTCACCCAAGAAACCGCCATGTTCAACCGATCCGCGCGCGACAACATTCTGTATGGGCGGCCCGCTGCGAGTGAGGCCGAGATGATCGAGGCCGCGAAGCGCGCCGAAGCGCATGAGTTCATTCTGGGGCTTGAGGATCACAAAGGCCGCAAAGGCTATGACGCGCATCTGGGCGAGCGCGGTGTAAAGCTGTCCGGCGGGCAACGTCAGCGGATCGCCCTTGCGCGCGCCATCCTGAAAGACGCACCGATCCTTGTGCTGGACGAGGCGACGAGCGCGCTGGATTCGGAAGTCGAAGCCTCCATCCAAGGCGCGCTTGAGCGGGTGATGGAGGGCAAAACGGTCATCGCGATTGCGCACCGTCTGAGCACCATTGCGCATATGGACCGGATCGTGGTGCTGGCCGATGGCGAGATTGTCGAGCAGGGGCGTCACGCGGATTTGCTGGCCGCCGATGGCACCTATGCGCGGTTCTGGAACCGGCAATCGGGTGGGTTTTTGGGGATGAAGGAAGCGGCGGAATGACGGTCACGATCGAACGGCTCGGCCTGCACGGCGACGGCATAGCGCCGGGTCCTGTCTATGTGGCGCGCGCTTTGCCCGGTGAGGTGATCGCGGGCGATGTGGACGGCGACCGGATCGCCGCGCCGAAGATCGTCACGCCGTCGGATGTGCGCGTGAAGGCCCCGTGCCCGCATTACGCGCGGTGCGGGGGATGCGCGTTGCAACATGCGCGGGATGATTCGTGGCGAGCTGGAAGATGGAGGTCGTGGTTGCCGCGTTTGCCGCACACGGGATCGAGACAGCGTTTCGCCCGCTGATCACGTCCTCGCCAAGATCTCGCAGGCGGGCGACGTTCGCGGGACGTAAGTTGAAGAAAGGCGCGCTCGTTGGATTCACACGCGCGGGTCAGACACGCTGGTGCCGATCCCGGAGTGCCACTTGCTGCACGACGATCTGCGCGGGGCGTTGCCGATGCTCGAGGCGCTGACGGCATCGTTGGATCGCGCAAGGGCGAGGTCAGCTATGCGGTGACGCTGTCTGAGGCGGGCCTTGACGTGGACATGGCCAGCGCGCGGAGATGGACGCGAAGCTGATCACGGATTTGGCCGAATTGGCGCGCG
>CBDIHL010000040.1:0-165787 GCA_965279125.1 Dinoroseobacter sp. | reverse complement strand
CATTTGGACCAGGTCGGGAGATGTGGAGAGCAAGCCATCGTGCGATGGGCATACACAACGTAGCAGGCTTCTTCACCAAGCGCAATCTTCATGCGCTTGCGGCATTGCGGCATGCAATCGTGACAGTCGCAGAGGGAAGGGTACGTGAAGCACTCCTGTTCGCCTTTACGGCTGCTGTCAATCGCGCGTCCAAGCGATATCAATGGAATGCCAAGCGCCCGACAAATGTTATGACCGGAACGTTGTACGTTTCCTCACTTCGCTACGAGTGGAATGTATGGAGCTTGTTTCGTCGAAAGGCTGCAGACGTCCTCAGATATTACGTTGATTTCCCTGCCACGACTGCGAAGGTGGACGTGTTTCAGCGTTCAGCTACAGATCTCGGCTGTGTTCCAGATGGGACAGTCGATTTTGTGTTCATGGATCCACCATTTGGATCAAACATTTTCTACGCTGACTCTTCCTTGTTGTGGGACGCATGGCTGGGTGAGCTTACTGATCAACAGTCTGAGATCGTTGTCAATCGCAGTCGCAGCGGCGCCACAGGAGGCAAGAGCCTTGCGAACTATGGGGACTTGATGTCCGAGGCGTTTATTCAAGTGGCACGTGTCCTGAAGCGAGGCGGCCGGGCAGTGCTGGCCTTCTCGAATTCCGATGATCAAGTCTGGGGGGCCGTTCAAGACGCAATTAAGGCGGCGGGTTTCGATACAGAGAGTGTCCACATTTTGAACAAGGGCCAGCCGTCGATCAAAGGGGTCAAAGGCGTTAGTGGGAGAGAGGTGGTCACTACTCTTGACCTGCTTCTTTGTCTCAAGCATCGCCCGGCAATTCAACTTGCGGACATGTCTCCTCCACTTCCGGTTAGTCTAGTGAACGACGTCATAAGAGACACGCTGAACCGAACCACCGAGACCGGGGGTCTTCGTACAGACGCAGTCTATTCCGCAGTCATTCGCAGTGTTCTCGCGGCAAACCACTCAGTCTCCGGAATCAACATGCCATGGATTGCGGCGCGATGCGCCGAATTGGGCGCTGTCGAAGTAAAAGGGCGTTGGAGGTTGAAAGCTCGAGTCAACGCTGGAGGTGCTCAGTTCATTGCCGGCTATCTTGCGCCATTGACTGAACTCCCAATCTCTCGCGGCGGCACCATCACTGAGGAGCCGATGGGCAACGTGAGCATCGAAGGAGGTCGGGCCAGTTCGTTCTACCTGGCTCATAGCTATCACACCAAAGTTCCTCCCGAGGCGATCAGGCCATTCATCGAGCACTACACCAAGCCCGGGCAAGTCGTCCTTGATCCCTTTTGCGGCTCCGGAATGACCGGGGTTGCTGCGGCACTTGCTGGGAGGCGGGCGGTCTTGAATGACCTATCTCCCGCTGCGGCACACTTGAGCTGGAATCACACCCGCCCGTGTGATCCTCAGGAACTCGCCGATGCGTTTGCAGCTATCGAGAAGCAGGTAGCAACGCGATTCGAGTGTTTCTACGGGACGACCGGCGAAGATGGTAGGCCTGGAAAGATCCATTGGACACTTTGGAGCACGCGCCACCAATGTTCCAAGTGTTCGGGGAGCTTTTTGCTTTGGGACGTCATGGATCGGGATTCTGGGAGACTTGGTAGAACAATTTCCTGCCCTATCTGTCGAGCCGAGTTACGCCGCTCTGCACTTCCCTCATTGGGATCCGAACCGGCTTGGATAGCATACGAATCGGAGG
Organism: Dinoroseobacter sp.; assembly: GCA_965279125.1. Classification (GTDB taxonomy): domain Bacteria; phylum Pseudomonadota; class Alphaproteobacteria; order Rhodobacterales; family Rhodobacteraceae; genus Dinoroseobacter. Next base: position 164,071 of record CBDIHL010000040.1, on the reverse strand, counting down.
ACGGTCATCGATTCGAAAAAAAGCCAGACGTTGGGGATATCGAACGTGCCCTTGTCTTTCGACGTGAAGACATAGCTGCTTGGTTTCCGAAGACGCCAATAGGCCCGGAACGAGAGATGTTCATTCGCTGTGCTCTGCAACTTCAAGGCATCGGGTCGTTGCCAGACTTCTACACCGCCAGAAACCTAGACGCCCTCGCCGTCCTCTGGGAAGCAATCTCAAACGTTCCCAACGACCGCGTTCGTCGAGCTCTAGCGTTCGCATTCACGAATACCGCATGGCATGGCACTCGAATGCGGCGATTCAATGCGCGAGGCGGACAACGCCCACTGACGGGAACGCTCTATATTCCCCAATTGTCCTCCGAAGCTAATGTCTTGGAGGTGATGCGGAACAAGATCGCCCAGCTTCAAAAGTACTACCGAAACTTCCGACCCACGGTGGACGCGGCGCCTGCCATTCTTCTTGGCTCCGCGACGAATTTGAAGGGAATTTCAGCAGGGTCCATTGACTACATCTTCACGGATCCACCATTTGGCTCAAACATTTTCTATGCTGATTGCAACTTCATTTGGGAGTCGTGGCTGGGTCAGTTGACGGACGCGGCTGAGGAGGCCGTGGTTAACAAGTCACTTTCGGGCAGTGCCGGCGGCAAGTCGCTCAGTACCTACACGTCGCTAATGGCGAGCGCTATGCGCGAAATGTTCCGTGTACTCAGACCAGGTGGATGGGCGACTATTGTTTTTCACAATACTGACGCACTGGTATGGCAAGCCATTCATGATGCGGCGGCCGCTGCGGGCTTCGAGTTTCATGAGGCTGCGTCCTTAAACAGACAGCAACAGAGTCACAAAGGCTACAAGGGGCGGGCCGGCGCTGAAGACGTCGCCCACTTTGACGTCGTCTTTAGCCTGCGCAAGCCACACGCGCTGGGTTTGCCCATTCGTGCGGTCAAAGGAGCGGTCGACATCCGTGAGTTGGTGGTGGCGTTGGCAACTGACCCTGAAATCAGTAAGCGCGGTCTCCAAGGCGTTCACGCCGAGGTGATGCGTCAGCTTGCCTCCTCTGGTTCATCGGCCTATGTCGACTATGCACAGATCCGAGAATTGCTCGCAAACATACGCCAAGCCTAGCGAGTGGACGTCAGTTTTGATTCGCTTTCTTCTCTGCAGTCGGGAAAAGCGTCGAATAGGGGTCCAAGGCTGAATTTCCAGAATGAACTAACGACTTGAGCCCTTCGTTCATGAGAAATTCCGCGGTTCGGTACGGTTCAGTCATAGCGGGATATAACGCCTCGAGCAAGGACCTGAGAGAACCGTCGGGGTCTACGCTACCTACGTTCCACTTGGTCTCTGTCCCTTCTGCGCTGCCAAGGGCAACGCCCATACTGATTGCATATGCCATTGCAAACTTGGCCGCATCCAGCTCGGTCGCAAAGCGGCCGCGGACCATCAGGTCAGCGAGGGGCGCGGCATTCATCGAGGTAATTCCGATTGTTTTCTTGTCGGTGACCATACTTAGTCCTTTCGGGGCACGAGTTCGGTGTGTTTTGCGGATCTGCGCTCCATGCGCCATTCCCCTCGAAGTTTGCCCTTGAGTTCCGCGCGGGCGATGTCTGGTGGAAGCTCTTCGTCGTAAACTAGGAGAACAACCTGGCTGGCAATGTCCGGAAGCGCCCGCACAATATTGCGTGTATGTTCTCGATCTAAACGACCAAAGGGGGAGTCGATGATGATGGGACCGCGAAGTGGCGCGTTGTTTTGTAAAGCACCCATCAGGCAAAGTGCGACTACGTGTTCCGCACCTGCAGAACGAACGGGGATGTCCGAACCGTCCTTGTGAACAATCGTCAGACCGTAGCTGTCGTTTATGCGAAGCGCCGCATAATCGGGCTCGGTGGTCAGTGATCTGAAGTGCTTTGTGGCGTCCACCTCGACTCGCTTGCGAAGCTGCTCGCGGTATGTGCTCACTGCAACATCGAACAGCTTGTGGAGATCCGAATACAGTTCGCGGCGTCGACGCTCCCCTCCAAGGTTTCCGCCGGCCAGCCGGTCAAGGCGCTTTTGGATTTGTTCTGCATCGTTCTTATTCGACTCAATCTGTTCGCGCGTTCGGCCAATTCCCTTTTCGAGGGCGTCCATCTGGCGAATCGCATTCTCGAATTCCAGTTTCGTCTTGCGAAGTGACTCCTCGTCGACGCTCTCCAATTGTTTGTCGATCTCGTCGCGCTCAGATTTCTTACTCGCGAAGTCCATCTCCATTTCTTCAACGTCGTTCCAAAGGACGCGTAGGACACTTTGCCTTGCAGACTCAGAGTGTTGATGGAGCGCAGAGAGTTTGCGCCGAATCGATCCTAGCTCCCGCTCTTTTTCTGCTCGCCCCGTGTCGTTGATGCCGTGAAGACTGTGCTCGATCTTCTTTCGGGCGTCATCGGAGACCGACTGCAGGCAGGCCGGGCACGCTGCTGCGTTGTCCGTGCGAAGCCCTCTCAGTACATCTTGCCTCAGGATCTCGGTGTGCAGATCGGTCTCTTTGGCACGAAGCACCGATGCTGCAGCCAGCATCGGCTTGGCAAGAAGCACGCACCACGCGCTACTCATCTCCTGCCGTAACTCCGCTTCTTTGGCCAACCTCCGCACGTCGATCTGCTTGGTAAGGCGGTCCAATGAATCCCGCCTGTCCAATAGAGCGGCAAGGCGCTCCTTCTTCTTCATTGCCTCCTCTAGGGAAGATTTGGAGGATCGGGTGCTCTCCAAATCTCGTTCGAGTCGCGCCAGGTCGTCAGTAAGGACTTTGCGCTGCGAGTGCAAATCTGCCAGTTGATTGCCAAACTCCCGCGTCTTCTGGTCCCCTTGGGCAGCTGTGGCCTCGCTCCGCTCCGACTTTTCTTTCAGGCGCAGCATGCTCGTTCGAGCAGACGTGAGAACAGGGACGCCCAAGATCCGCTCGATAGCCTCACTGATCCGTCGACCCATGTCCGTCTCGCTACTGAGGAGGTCTTCATACTCTTGCAAGAGTTCTCCATCGAAGAGGAAGAATCTCGCAATCTGTTCAGGAAGAATGCGCTTGAGCTGCGCTTCTGCTTGATTAGGCCCCAGAACTTTTCCATCATCTTCTAAGAAATAGTCCACAACATAGTCATGGTCGCCGCCGGGAATGCTCACGCCGACTCGAGGACGGCACGTCCGTGTCAGGCTATAGTTGTGCTCGTCTTCGCTAAAGTTAAGTTGGACGGAAAAGCCGAACTTTCCTGCTTCGGCCTGTTCCCAGTTCCCCACTTTGCTGAGTGACATTGACTTTGTTCCGCGCCCAATTACCTTTCCGAAGAACGCGAACCTGATCGCATTCAAGAGGGAGGTCTTCCCTCGCATGTTTTCCCCATAGACAATCGTGACCCCATCCTCTCCCGAGAGGTCAATGGTCTGTGGGCCTTTGAAGGGGCCGAAGTCTTCGACAGACAATGACTTAATACGCAGCATCTCAGACTCCCCCTGCTATCAATTTCTCGACTTCGCTTTCCACCTCGCGCAACACCTCGGCGTCCGCAGTGCCATCGGCGTGCAGACGCAGAATACTTCTTACCAGGTCGGAATCGAGGTGGGAAAACTTATCGTTGCGAAGTCTCTCGACGGTCTCCAACAGAGTCTGGAACTGATCGTCAACATGTTTGTTTACGGTGGTCATTTGGATTCCTTTTCTTCTTCGTCGTCTTCAATTCCAGAGTCGGTCAGTTTTGTCCAATCAATGCCATGCTCAATCGCAAGCCGCTCCAGGTCTGTAATGCATCCTGGGTTGATTGCGTGGCTGCCAAACTCAATAGCACGCGCGAGCTCTGCCTCCAAGATTGACATCTGAGGGGGCTCATCGGGATCGAAGTGCGGCGTGACGAGTACGTCGTGAATGTGTGAAATGGCTTTGTTCTCGAACTTGCGCAGCACCCGACCTCGACGTTGCACGTATTCGCGAGGGTTTTTGGAGGATGCAAGAATTAAGGCGTGAGAAACTGCTGGAATATCTACTCCTTCATCCAAACATCGGATGGAGACGACAACACCGCCTTGCCTTTCGAACAGCGCCAGAGTCTGCCGTTGGTCTCCGGCCATCCCTGTGTGGTACTCGAACACCGAGTTGCACCCAGCGAACCGGATCGCATCTCGCACTTCGACTAGTTGAACTTGATCGTCGCAATACACGATCCAGTGTTGCCCTGGCCGGTAGGTAGCCATCACGACATCAACCGCCGCTCGAACCTTCTGCCGGGCACCCTTAATGATTCGCGCACGCTGAATCCGCATTAGCTTCAGACGCCAGTGGGATTCGGCTGAAGTGTCACTCGAGGACATCGTTAGGGCATATTGCTTACCGATTTCACGAGATAGCTTGTTCCATGACTGTTGCTCGTCAAACTCCAGAGCAATGCGGTGTACGTGGTAAGCGTACTGGGTTAATGTGCCAGCACTGATGGCATCGAAAAGCGTGAACGGAGGTGGCACGATCCCTTCGAAATATGAAAGTATCTTTTTTGTGCCTTCGACATCTCCCGCCCGCTCTGGCGTGGCGCTCAGTCCCAGCCGGGGGCCGGACTCGATTTCCAGAATTTGCTGCGCATTCTCGGCACCTAGGCGGTGGACCTCGTCTGCGACGACAAAGAGATGATTGCCTTGCTGGCACGCCCGAAGAAATGCGGGCATAGAGGCGGTTTGGATAGTTGAAAGGACACATCGTGGCGCACCGCCCGCTCGTTGGCGCGTCCACGCGGCCAAGCGCCCGTCGTGCTTCCAGTCCGCGTGCCCTCCGCCGCACATCAGCAACCGCATTTTCCGTTCATCGAAAACGGAATGCAACTGGGTAGCCCACTGTTGCAGCAGCAGATCGCTGGGCACCAAGACAAGTACGACCTCGTCGCGAGAAAAGGCATTCCCGATTGCACAGAGAGCTGTGAACGTTTTCCCCGAGCCTGTTGCGTGCTTGAATATTCCACGACGGCCGCACTCAACCCACGCGTCAAGAGCCGCCAGTTGGTGTGGGCGCGGTATGCGCGGCGACGCTGCCTGCGGAGCCCAGCCCGACGCTGCCCCAAGCTCAACGCAGATTTCATCAACTAGCTCACGCCAATGTTCGGGATCAGCTGCTGACACGAATGCGTCAAGTGCCACCTGCGGAAGCGGGACCGTTACGACGCCGGAGTATTGGTTTGCCCAGAGCCGGTCAAAGTACGATTGTTCGGCTGCGACTCGCTCCGATTCCCGAGCACCGCCCCATCCGACATACACGTCCACTGACTCGAGGTTGCCGTCCAGGGCTAGCCCTGGCCAAGTCTCGTTCATTGACCCTTTGAAGGCGACCGAGTTGCCCCATGGATCCTTGAAGATGCCCAACTTGTCGTGGAAGAGGCGCTTCATTTGCCCGCCTGCCTCTTCACCTACCCACGCAATACGAAAGTCAATGACGCCGGCGGCGATCAGCGTCGCAAGAACTCGCGCCGGCTTGACCGTTCCGGACGACGAAAGCATTCTCTCAAACTCTTCTTTGAGTGCTTGGCCCTGGCGCGAATCGTCTCTCGCCGAGTAGCCTTCTTTCATTGCGCCGACATCGTTTTCTGTGAGCACCGGGGAGCAAATCAATCGCATCTTGCCCCCACTGTCCACAAAGGCACGCAAGCTCGGCCACGCAAGCGCATAGATTGCGCTGCTGAAGTAGCCCACAGCACGCTCATACAAAGTCGCACGGGCAAGGCAAGGCAGATAAAACTCTGCGGCAATATCGTCCTCGGGCTTGTGGTAAGCCTGCTTTAGGACGAGATCAGTAAGGGCTCCGGCCATTTGAGGCTAGTCCCGCAACAGGCGCTGGCGAGTGAGTTCCATGCGCCGTTGAATTGCATCGGCCAAGTTGCGGGCGTTCACCGCAAGTACCGTCTCCAGGATCGTTCGACCCGATGCGGGCCGCAATTGACGCTCCTGAGTTGCGATCTTCCCGGCTGTCGCGTCGATGATAGTGTGACCCTTCACCTGCACATTCCGTGACCAGGCAAAGTCGGTGTAGAGCCCCGCGTCCCAAAGCACGAACACGCCCTCTTCGGCAGCGTATCCGACGAGCAACACGATGCGTCCGCCACCGCTGTCGAAAGATCCGCGGTCGCCCCGGCCCTGACCAGGAACAATAAGCTGGACTTTGTGTTCGCCCAACGGACGGCCGCCTGGTGGCCGCGTCGCGTTGTACATATAGACCCGGACGCGTTGCGGGAGCGGGGCGACAAGATCGACCTCAAAGGGCTTCGCTTGGAAAGAGCCGTGTTCACGCACTCGCGTCGGACCCAAGGCGTCCACGAAACGCCTGTGCAATTCATCCTGCGGGACTCGCTCGGTGAGATCGGTTAGATGTTTTTCGCTCATGGTCCTCTCCTTGGTACGTTGGTTCGGTTTCTTCCACGCTGGCTTACCCGCCTCCGGCTGTTCCGCTACAAGTGACTGGACCCCTGTGGCCCTGGTGTGATCGCCGAACCCACGACGAGTAACGACTACTTGGTTGTCTACCCATGCCTCTAGATCAGACCGGCGTACACGCCACTGGTCGCGCACCCGGAAAGAGGGGAGCTCGCCCGCCTGGGCCATGGCCATGACGATCTCAGTTTCCACCTTGAGTGCCTGTGCCACCTCTTCGAGAGTCATTACCGTATTATTCAAGACATTTTCTCGCAGCTAGATGAACTGTATCTTATAATCGCAGCTTATTCAACAGCTTAATGAACTGTATGAGCTAAAAAAGCGATAATAGCCAAAGTTGATGTTCCAAGTTGTTCCAAAATTCGTTCCGTGATACATTGGAACACTCTGGAACATTATGGAGTTGATATGACGCAAGCGTATGTAGCTGCTGCTAAACAGAATCCCGGCCGTAAGGGCTGGCTAGTTGAGTTTCGTCATCCGCTACGAATGAATGCGGAGGAAAAGCCAGGCAAGAAGACGCGCAAAGGCTTGGGCACGACGGACGCTGACCGGGCTCACATGCTGGTGCAGCAATTGAACGATCTACTAAATGACCAAACTCTGTGGTCGCTCGGCGCCAGAGCCGACGCCGCAAAACGTTTTGACCCCGCCGTACTGGAAATCTTCTATGCAGAGATTGAGCCGCGAACTGCAGATGCACGTCCTGTGCGCGACAAGCTACTTCCCTTCCCTAAGCGAAACGATGGCTATGCGAAGGTAGTAATGCTGGGGGTGCCGGGAGCGGGAAAAACCACATTGGTGCGCCAGCTCATTGGAACTCACCCAAAAAAGGAGGCATTTCCGTCAACGTCCATGAACCGCACAACTACGTTTCCCACCGAGGTGATCATCAGCCCGGGCGCTTACGAGACAGTAGTCACATTCATGTCAGAGCACGAAACGCGATTTGAAATCGAGGAGTGCGTATCGGCCGCAATAGTCGATGCGGTCGATGGCGACGAGGCCATTGTGGCCCGGACTCTCCTCGAAAAGAGTGATATGCGGTTCAGGCTCAAGTACATCCTTGGGGATTTGTACGCTCAAGAGTCTGAGGCCGATCCATATGAGGATGATTCCGACAGCGATCTGACGCCCGATAGTGATGAAAACACGTCAGTGGACGAGATGGAAAAGCTGGGCAATGCCGCTAAAGTGCGCGAGTATGTCGAAAGAATTGTCCGGATATCCGCCACTTCAAAGGCGAACATAGAGGCAGCGTTGGGACCGCTTGACCAGATGATTCCTGGGGATCGCGCCGTAGCACTCGACCTCATCGAAGAGGACGCAGATTCGAGCGATGAACTGCTCGAATTGGTTTCGGATATCTTGGACGAACTGCGCAACAAGTTCGACGTTGTGGCGCAGGGAAAGTTCGACAAGACGACCACGGGTTGGCCGAGAGCCTGGACGAACAAGGTATCAGCTGAGGCGCGACACGAATTTATCGCCGGCCTTCGAACTTTCTACGGAATCGGTGAGCGATCTTGGGGCCGTCTGCTTACGCCGCTCGTTAACGGCATGCGTGTCGCCGGACCCTTCAAGCCCGAGTGGAGCACCTCACAGCCGAATCTCATTCTCATGGATACGGAGGGCCTTGGGCACAAGGCTAATTCGAACGCTGATTTACCCGAACAAACATCCGCGCTTTTGCATGAAGCAGATGTCATCTTATTAGTGGATAGCGCCAAGAATGGCTTAACAAACTACGCGGCAGGCAAAGCATTAGAAAGTATTGTCAACTCGGGCCTGACTCGCAAGCTGGCCATGGTTTTCACTCACATGGACATGGCCTCCCAATCAGGCCTCAAAGGGCAACGTCTGCACGACCAGATCTTCGCGGCCTTGCGCAATGTGGTCGACAACCAACTCTCGAAATCGGTTGCTACTGAAGCCACAAGATTTCTCCTGCAACGCTTGCAGGGGCACACCTACTACCTTGGGCGTCTAGACCGTGCTGAGGCCAAGGGTGCGGAGCCCGAGCTCAAAAAACTCCTTAGCCATCTTGAGGCCGAACAGCCGCCTGTCATCAAGCCCGTGTCTGTTCCAGAGTACAACCACGCCTTTCTACTTATGGCACTCCAGGAAGCCGCACGCGACTTCCGCCGTCAATGGCAGGGCATTCTCGGTATCTCAGCAGACTCGGATGAGAAGCCGCGCTCTTGGCAGACGATCAAGGCATTGAGTCGCCGGTACGCCGAGAACTGGGGGGAAAACTTTGAGCTGCGGCCCACTGCGAATCTCAGAACTGCCCTTGAAGCCGCTGTGTCTCGTTTCCTAGAGAGCCCCATATCCTGGTCAGGAACTCCTAGCCCAGAGCAGAAGCGCGACGCCATCGAGCAGCTAAAAAGCGCTGTCACAAAACAGCTTGCCAATCTTGCTCGCCGGCGGCTCCGCGAGCAGCCTCAGCCCTCATGGCACAAGGCCTGGGCTCCGCGTGGAGCAGGGAGCACCATCACAAGAAAGATTCGGATCGAAGGAATCTACCAGCAGCAAGTACCGATTCCCAATGCACGCGGAGACCAGGCCGTCGTTGAATTCGTGAATGAAATCGAAAATTTAGTGCGCGCTGCGCTCTCCGACTTCGAGGCCCGAGTCGCAGGACAGCGAGAAATGCCGGCCAATAGTGCATAACGAGGTGCTGCGCAGTTGCCCTCGCGACTGGCGAACTGGCTGAGACGACGACTTTCTCCGCGTGGCTAATTGTCGACAATAAGTACTTAACGATAGTTTGAGTCATAGCTCAACTGGCGCCAAATGAGCCGCTCCTACGTGGAACTTCACTTGTCCGCATGACTATCTTCTAGATGCGCAACAGGATCGGCCACATTTCAGTGCAGACAACCCTGCGGAGGAATATTCAGTGCCGCTTGTCTTTGGGGGGATTCGGGTCGTTTCCATAACTGTCGCTGTCACGGATTCCCCCCTTTTTTCTGTGAATTACAACTTCAACGTTCTCGCGGCGAGCTTGGTCGCGAGCCAGGTCAATTGCCTGTTGCTGGGTGCGGGTCACATGGCCGGCGCGTTCCGCACCTTCCTTGCGAGTTGCCCAGCCATCGTCATGCGGAACAACGTGAATATCTCGCTTTGTCATCGCTTTCTCCTTGAGGATAATGAATCTGCACACTCTTGCTGCCTTAGTCGTAGCACCACCGAACGCGTCCACCCTGAAGCAAGAAGTGACTTCGACAACCGCTCATGCGTCTTACTGACGGCCACAGCGTAGGACTTACCATTGTCCCTCGCATCTGCCAACAGGGGCGCGCCGGCGGCGTCATCGGAAGTTGGATTGTTGCACCGCAACCGCAGGGACATATTAGTAAAGCCAGCCAGAATTTGCCTGCGCCATCATCCACTAGATGCAGTACACCTGCCTCGCATTCATCTGGAGGGTCGAATTCCGTTCGCGCTGAGTAGACCGGATCATCGTCTGCTGTGAGTGCCCCATCCGGAGTAGCCCGATTTTCCGTCTTGAATAGGGCAACTAACCAAGCGAAGAGTCTTTTCAACATGTCATGTTCCCAACCGCATCATGCCTAAAAATGGCATCTGGTCGCCAGCGCCCAATTGCTTCGCTGTTTGCGGGCATGGTGTCCCATCTCGCTCATCCATGCTGGCATCTGGGTCGGTCAAGCAGATGCGTCGCGCCGCGAAAACTGAATTTTGCTGCAGCCTGAATCCATGCAGGCGAGCAAGGAACTCGTTCATCGCAGCCGCCGCTGCAGCCATATTTACCGAGATCACAGCAGGCCGGTCCACCTTGACACCCTTGATATATCCCTCACGTTTCAGTCGTTCGTACTCCTGCGGGCTGTCGCGCAGCACGAACGCCGCTTCAAGATCGCGCTGGTCGTAGACGCCTCGGCTCATCAGGCTCGAACCTCCCGGTTGAAGGGTATGGATCGCCAGCCAGATGCTATCAATGCCGCCCCGGCCGTCAGCGTCCAGGCGCACGCCGAGATCTATATAGGGTATCAGGTATGCAGACGCCAACTTGTTGAGAACGTGTCGACCGTCAATGGAGTCCATGCAGCCAAAGACCACATCGCATGTGGACAGGTCCCTCAATGAGCGCAAGTCCAACAGGTCGTAGGGATGCACGCGCACTTTCGTACCAAAGCCCATTGCTTCGATAACGCGATGCTGCACCAGCGTCTTGTTTATCTCAGCCTGCGCGTCACGAGCTGTGCTGTTCAGAATTCGGTTGAGATTTTTTTCTTCAACGTGATCGTCGTCGACCAAGACAATGTCACCGATACCGTTCCGCGCAAGTTGTTCCACCATGATGCTGCCCGTTCCCGAACAGCCAACGACGCCCACCTTCAACCTGCGCAGCTGCGCGTAGGTCGCTTCGCCGAAAGTCTGAGCAACACGGCGCCCGTGCTCAGGTATTTTCCCTTGGTCGCCAGCAAACCAGTACTGGAATTCATCTCCCGCCACGCGAACGGCATCAAGCTGCTCACCGATCTTCCCGCTCCAGATTGATCGTCCAACCATACGACCGTCCGCGAGCATGATCATGCTTGCCATTGGACCGTTCTCGTCGCCCAACCATCCCGAGATGCAAGGAAACAAGGTGCCGTCCGCCTCGTCATCCGTAGACGAGAACCACGAATAGCCCGTTGGGTGACTGTGGATCTTGATCACGGCAAGACCCCGATCCAATGCACGCGTCAGAGCCTGGTCCAGTGCCGTACCAAGCCAGGTGACTCGGTAAGGGGTGCGGACCGGGCACATTTCGTAGGGAACAAGCACCAACTCCCGCACAAGCAGAAGCTCTTTGTCTTCGCGACGTGCGCGGCCGCAAAGCGCAAATGCAACTGCTTCGTTGCCATCCCCGGGAAACAAATGCTGCTTCAGCTCGCGGTGGTGCATCCCGGAAATGGCCACGCAAGTCGGTAGCGCGCGCATCATTACTTCCGAAGCTCCGCCGCCAGCCAGTCCTCCACCAACGCCATGTGGGTGCTCAGATCGTCGATACCGGGCCGCCACGCGCTGACGGTGGTGCGGTGGCGCGACCATTGCTGCCACGCGCGGCCATCAAGCGTCGTCATAGACAGGTTGTTGATCCCGCGGCCGTCAGCTCGCACCAAAGGCGGCGAGAAATAAGCCATGTCGAGCTGAGTGTCCGGGTAGCCGCTATTGAAACGTACATGAACGTCCGCGTTCGCGACGTTATAGCCAGCCGGGAGTGGGAAACCATACATCACGGCGGCTTGCACGCCGCCATCAATCAGGGCCTCCCAGCGCCTGCCCAAACCGTTCAGGTAAGTCACGTCGCCTCCCATGAGAGTGAACTGCCGGCGCGGTTGGGGGCCCTCGCCCTCAGTCACCTCCTTCGGGATCGTCATGAATCGCTCCACACCAGGATCGAGGAAGCTCACCTTGTCATCCGGACCCACCGGATGCACACCACCCTTCGTACGCTGGCGCAGGATGTACTTCTCAGGCGTCTTGCCAACGAGGGCCAAAAGCTCGCGCCCCGTCATATGGTCGACTTCCACGACCTTGACTTCCTTATCTATGCGGATCCGGTATTTCTTGCCTTTGGGCACAGGTTTACCGGCAGCGGCGAACTCCTCCAGATCGATGATTTCGTCGCTTTCTTGACCGTGGTCACTTTGCATGGTGCTCTCCTAAGAGCTGTTGAGATGTCGCTAACTTTACTCTGCTTGCTAAATATGTCAAGCAGTCATCAAGCATGCTTGACATAATTTATGTTAGTGATTACTCTCTCCGTTTATGCTTGGAGATAAATAGTGGCTGATGGCGAGACCCCCTCCCCCCCAGGTGAGCACCTGGGGATATACCTGAGGAGTGCGAGACTTAAGAAAGAACTGTCGCTGCGCGCCGTAGAGGAAGCGACCGAAGGCGAGGTTTCGAATGCGTACCTCAGCCAGCTAGAGAACGGAAAGATTGCCAAACCATCGCCTCACATCCTGTACGCGCTATCCAATGCTCTGGAAGTCCCCTATGAAGGCCTTATGGAAAGGGCGGGCTACATAGTGAAGACCAGCACGCGAGCTGACGGCTCTAAGCACGGCAGGGCAGCGACCTTTTCAATAGACAACCTTACAGCAGACGAAGAGAAAGCCCTGCTTGAGCAACTAAGTTTCTTGAGGTGGCAGAGGAACAGAAAATGAGCAGACCAGATGATTCGACTCTCACGGCATCGCAGGCAGCCCGCGTTCGCAAAGAGGCGGAGCGCGCGTTGCGCGAAGCCGGCGCTCTCGGCGTCTTTCCAACACCGGTGAGCCGAATCATGGACGTGGCAAAAGTCCAGGAAGTCAAAGGTGAGTTGCTGGGGGATTCGTTGCTCAGCAAGCTGCGTACGAAAGCCGGATCAGCTTTAAAGAGAGCGCTGTCGAAGGTGCTCGGCTTGTTTCATGCTTCGGAGGGTCTGATATTCATTGATCAGACACTGCACGCGATGAAGCAACGCTTCATCCGATTCCATGAGTCGGCGCACGGTTTTTTACCATGGCAACGGCCCATGTACGCGGTGGTGGAAGATTGTGAAAAATCCCTCGACGCAGAATCAGCGGACGCATTCGACAGGGAAGCCAACGTATTCGCTTCAGAAGTCTTGTTCCAGCTCGACACATTTGCTGAGATGGCGGCGAGCGAGGCTTTCAGCATTTGGGTTCCTGTGAAGCTGTCCTCAAAGTTTGAAGCCTCCATCTATTCCAGCGTCCGTCAATACGTTTCAAAGAATCATCGGCCGTGTGCAGTATTAGTTCTCAACAAGCCCGAGATCTGTGAAATTTCTGGATTCAAGACAACGCTGCGTCGAGCTGTCGCGTCAACAGAGTTTACAAAGCTTTTTCCCGGACGAAAATGGCCAGAAGACTATGGGCCTGATGACGAATTAGGCGCTATGGTTCCCATTGGAAAGGGTCGACGCGCCTCTCGTCCGCGACGAATCGAATTAACCGACGCAAATGGCATTCCCCATGAGTGTGTGGCGGAGGCTTTCACACAGGGGCATCAAGTGTTCATCCTGATTCATGTGAAGAAGGCCCTGACTGCTGTCAGTATCTTTATGCCGGGTTTGGTCACTGCGTAGGCAGATTTCGATAGCCGATGGCAATCAATTCCAGGTTCAGCACGCAAGTCGATGATCACCACCAGCGCAGAGCGCGAAATTACGTCCGAGAGCCTGGGCGTTTGCAAAACTGACATGAGCGCGCACCGCTTTTCACTTAACTATCGATAACTACATATTGTCGCTAGTCAGCATCAAGCGTGCGCCACCGGCACGTCCTCCCACCGAGTCGTGTACTGAGGGGTCAGCAGTTCCTGCTTCATCGCCCACTGCTGATTGCCTGCGGTACCAGACTGAGCGACATGCAATATTGCGGTTAGCGCGATTGACTTGGTTTTATTAGAATTTACCCACGCGCGTGAGCAAGTAGATGGATTCAAATGAGCGGCACTTTGGTTTTTACGGAACAGGAATGGGACGCAGTGCTACCTAATGTAGTGGCAGAGGTCACTGAGTACCTGCGTCCGTACCGCACGGCAATTTATGAGCACAAGCAGGATAAGTATGGGAACAGCTACGGCGATGGGTGGGGTAGCGGTTCATATTTAAGGCTTGGAGCGCGCGTCGTCATCTTGACAAATCAGCATGTCGCTTGCGTGCGCGAAGACAAGCGCGTCCTCGCGCACCAGTTTGAGGGTCAAGAAGACATCCGTGCCATTGTTGGGGACCACGCAGCATTTGGTGTTCCTCTTGACCTCGCGGTCTTGCCGGTAGACATGAACGCCTGGGCCGACCAAAGCAACAAGTCAAAAGCCATCGAGATAGACCAAATATCTTTTGCTCATAACCCAGCGCCAACGGAGTTGCTTACATTCGTCGGTTTTGCTGGGGAAGACGTTACCTTCCATTTCAACACTTTGTTCGCCAAGGGCACCTGTTCTACTGCGCGCGAAGTTGAGCTGCCAAAAGATGCTCGCTTCTCGCCGCGATTTCATTTTGGCCTAGACTACCGGCCAGACCTCGCAACCACGGTCGTGGGCCAAAGAGGCTTGCCTCTTCCGCCTGGGCTAAGCGGATCAACCGTTTGGAACACGGGTCTCGTTGAAGCGAAAATCGCCGGCATTCCATGGGCGCCCCAAATGGCGAAGGTTGCTGGCGTCGTTTGGGGCTGGCCTTCGCAGCAAGCCTGTTTGATCGCCACACGCGCAGAATACTTACGCAGCTTTCTCTTGGGACTTTAGATCCACTCTCCTTCCCGTTGGAAAGGCGACCAGGCCTGCTGTAGTGCGCAACTGCGTACCGTCTTGCGGTCCAGATCCGTCTCGCGGGGGATTGCCGAGATGCTCGGGCCGGCCGCATGCCTCTCATGAAACGTCTGCCTTTGTTGTCGGCCGGTCACGTTGCCCTCCATGTCCGGGTTGGATCCGGACACGGCACAGTTACTTTGTCGCTACTGTGCTGCCGCGAGTGAACGGCCATTTGTCGAACCTACTGCCGACGCACCGTCCACCCGTAAGGGAAATGAACGCGCTCACTGCCGGATTTATTAAAGGACTGGTAGTTGACGGTCAACAGATGTGAAGCCACAACCATCTCTTGGGCAACCCTTTCCTCGAACTTGGCAAGCGTAAGCTTTTCCCTCATGGGAATCTTGCCAGGCTCTGGCTTGTAATCGTCGTCTTCCAGCCAAAGGATGTCTTCGCCCGCGCAATGCACTGACATCAGAATCTGATCGACGGGATTCGCCCCCGCTGTCGTCACGACATCGACGACCACGTGCTGTTTCTTTCCCGGAATGGCGTAGAACCGGCCAATTTCCGGCAGCAGGCATTCGGCAATGAACTGAAAGCTCCCTGCGAGTTCGCGGCGCTGCTCAAGAGCGAACAACTCTTGAAACTGGGCCATCTTAAATGTTTTGCGCAACTTCGCCTTCGGACCATAGAAAACCTCAAAAAGCATGCCGTCAAGGATCGCCTTGCGCTTGGCCGGGTCAAGCTTACTGGTGCGAGACGGAAAATCTGTTATGTAGCTTGCCGCGCTGTGGGAACCACCGCAGGCAGCTTGGTAAAGGTTCCGACCTAAAACAAATAGGGAGTTTCCAGATGCCTTGCCTGCATGCGCGACCGTGAACCCGCCGATTGCGGTGTTTTGAGTGTGCCAGTTATGGCTCTTCAAGTCGCGGATCACCTTGTGGGTCGTTTTGCTTTCGTCCAACACGAAGAGGCTATCGGCTAGCGCCGTGTCTGAGTAGGCATCGATTCGCACACCAAGGCTCAGGTTGAAAAAGAATTCGTCAGCGAGCGACGTGTGCTCCCAGGAAATCTGCTTCCCCTTGGTGCCAGCGCTCAATGTGTTTCGCACGCGCTTAAACATGTTCTCGATGGTGCAGTCAGGCGTAGCCAAGTGCTTGAGCAATGCTTCCGTGTATGCGCCATTGCGGCCTTCACCATCTTTGGCCACCTGCCCAGGAGAGGTAGCATGCGCGATCAACGTGCCTCTTGGGGCGTAGATCGGTGCCAGGCCCCGGCTTTTGGCTGAGCGTGACCAGGCGCGTGCAAATGGATTGTTGCGGCATGCGTCAAGAACAATAATGCTAGTGGCGTTGGCGCCTTTCTCCATCGTTTCGATGACCTTGTTTAGGGCAAGCGAAGAGTGCTTCGCCTCAAGTTCGTCGGAGGCGTCAAGATCGATGGGGGCAAGATAGTTTTCGCCTTCGATCTGCATGCCGTGCCCGGCAAAGAAGAAGAGAGCCACGTCGTTGGCCGCCAAGGTGGCCTTGAAGTCGCGAACGGCCCGATCCATTTGCCTCTTTGTGCAGTCGGTCTTTTCGATGACGGAAAACCCGAAGTTCCTCAGCATTTGCGCGATGTCGGTTGCGTCGTTGACGGGGTTTAGCAAATCGTTTGGCGCGGGATAAGCGGCATTTCCGATGACCAGTGCAGTCAGGCGTCTCATTTTGCGTCTCCTGCGTCTGGCGTAGTGCTTGGCAGGGTCAACTGGGTACCCTCGCCATCAACGGGCGTGAGCAGCGGGCTGGCGGGCTTTCTGAAGGCATCGCCTTTGTGTGCGCGCGTGGTGGACATTTCCACAATGCGGTCAATAACCCGTTCCGGCGCTTTCCATTTCATCACTTGGCGCCCGGGGTCCATGCCGTACTCGGCAATGATGTCCCGCAGTTGGTCGAGCGTTAGCTTTTCAAGAGCAGAGCGTAAGGCCAGCTCACCTTCGCGAAAGACTTGTACGGGGTCAAGGGATGCTGGAGGGCGGCGATTCTTGCCGCGTTTCAACCCCTCGCCATCATGCGACTCCGATGCATGACGCCCCTCGTCAGGTTTGCGCTTGGGTCCAGTGCCTAAAGCCTCGCTAAGCGCCGCCTCGAAGGTCGGGTTGCGTTCTGCCTCGTCAGCCACGACGCTGACAAGGCGATTCAAGATGCTCCGCAGCTTCACAGCTTACCCTCCAGATCGCTCCAGATCTCTTTCGCCAGCGCAATGTACGTAGAGGTCAGGCCGTTCGGGTCAGCTCCATATTTTTGGCGCAGGGTGCGTTTGCGGGCGTCATATTCCGCGGCCGCTGAGGCTGTATTCGACTGCTTGATCGTGGTGACGTACACATCCGGCACTTTTGGGTCTTTGCGAAGGTTGCCAAGGACGGTGTTGTGCACGGTCGAGTTAGCCTGGTACTTTGTAATCACGATGCCCAGAGGCTCAATCTCTTCGCCGATTGCTTTGGCGAACTCTTCGATACGTGTCACGATCTGCGGAATACCATAGGTTGAAAGGTGGTCCGGAATTGTCGGAATGATGTACCCATTCGAGATACGCAAGCCGTTCAAGGTCACGATACCCAGGTTGGGTGGACAGTCCACGATCACTATGTCGTAGTCATCCAGCTTCGGTTTGACCGCCCTCCACAACAGCTCAACCGGATTGACCGCGTAGAACTTGCCTGACGGAGCGGATGCCAACTGATCCTGAACATCGATCAGGTCGAGGCTTGACGGGAGTAAGTCGATGGTCCTGGCCTCTTGCACGTCGGATACGCGTTTTTGCAGCGTCGCCGCGAGGTCGAACTTCTTCACATCAGGGGTCATGGCATCTTTGAACAACTGGGCCAGCGTATGGCCTTTCCTGTTAAGGTCAATCCACTTTTCTTCACCCAAAAGCATGATGGTTGCGTTGGTCTGAGGGTCTAGGTCGATAACCAGTACCTTCTTGCCCATGACGGCGGAGAAGACCTCGGCAAGCGCGACTGAGGTTGTCGTTTTTGCAACGCCGCCCTTCAGGTTAATGGTCGAAATAATATGAGCCACTGGAATATTCCTTTTCTTTTGTCTAAGCCAAGATCGAATCTGCGAGCGCCGGAAAATCGGTCCTGAGCTCAACTCTGTCACCGGCTTCGGAAAGTCCGCTGTCCGCACACGCCAGTTGGCGACTGCTTGACGGGAGACCCCAGCCATTTCCGCAATCTCACCTATTCCCACGAGTTCATCGCTCTGCTGAGCCATAATTTCCTTCTGTGAACAACATTCACAGAGGCAGTGTACAACGTACACAAACCATGTCAACGGTAGGTGTATGACGATTTCTGCTCGGGCGAACTTGAAGGAATGTTTTTGCCGTCAACGAGTGTTCTGGAGTTTGCGTTTGACATTGAGCGCACTGGGCGAAGCCAACCCGGAGGCCTGGACTGACCATGCAATCTCGTGGTCGGGATGAACTTTGGTCGTGTGGTGCGCCCGCGCCACACATCTCGAAAATGGGGATTGCGTCCATGTCCAAGCTCAACTAATGTTCAGTGCGCGAGCGGTTTGGGGCGCTCGCACATGTCGCGCCAGGATTCTTGACCGCGGCAGGGAGTAAAAGTTTTTGAGCTTCCACCAAAAAGCCTGACGGATTATTCATGGTGCTGAAAAAAATTTCATTCGCGGTGCTAGCCATCGCCAGCTCGCAAGCTTTGGCTCAACTCTCCACGTTGACGCCAAACTCCAAACAACTCAACGTCTCCAAGTTTTACGTTCGAGACTCGATCACCGGACACATTGAGAACTACCAAGTCGTCGGGTTTTATGAGCCGGCCGTTGGAGGCACCAAAGCCAGGGTGTCTTTGATGCCCAGAATTTACGTGAGCGGCGTAACTTACATCGCAAAGAACGGCACTACTATCCTCAACCCCGCTGATGCCGATGAATCGAAGCTCAGCCGCATCAGGGTTTCCCTGCGGTACAACGGCGATCTGCCGAATGAGCGCCAACGTTTAAGCGTGCTTGGTCAAATCGGCGGTAACCCGCTTGACGGCGCGGCCGGCGATCCAATCGTCTACTCTTTCAAAGGAATGGTCACGCCTGGTGGCAGCGTGCTGGAGACGTTTGATTTCGCTTCACAGGCAGGCATCAAGGCCTCACTCAAGAAAATTACAGATAGGGTGGCGAACGAAAAGCAGCTTTCAAGCAAATGGCTCTCCGACGTGCAAGCCAGCGTTGTCTCGGTCCAGGGCATTCGGCTTACGCTGGAAATTGATGGCGATGCAACTGACGAGCGATACGTTCCCGCATCCCTAATCTCAAGCGGCTCATTGCCCGATCTTTTCGCCACCAACGTGAGCGAGTATCAACTAAATGCCCTTAGGGAAGGGCGGTTCAAAGTTCGTGTGGACTACGGTTTCCTAGACACCAACTCCGGGGCGATCAATGCCGAATTCAAGTTCGAAAAGGCAATGAATCAGATGATCGAGGAGTCGCGATCGATAGTGACTAGTTCTTCCAAGAATGGCGTCGCATTCCTAGGCTTTGGTTCGCGCAAGAGCAAACTGAGCCAATCCATGCGTGAGCAGTCGAAGGAAAAAATCACCCAAGATGAGTTTGCTCAAACCAGAATCGAAATGCGTGACGCGGGCCCAGAACTGATCGACATGTTCGAGAAGACCTTCTTCCCTGATATTTCTAGGGCCAAGGCCGTGTCTGAGCATATCGCCGCTGGCGAGGAAGCCAAGAAGGCCGGCAACGAGATTCTAGCGAAGGCACATTTCGGCTATGCCGATGCTCTCAGTAAGAACGAGTTGGACCTCAAACCGGACATCGATGGCGCACTCAAATCGCTCAGTTCGAAGGACTACGCGGGCTTTATCGCCAAGGGCGTGCGGATTCAAAGCTCTAAGGACAGTATTGCAACGCAATACTCGCGTGTACTGTCGTTCGAGGTGAAGGAGGCGTCAGATGTCAAATGGACAGCCACACGATCCGTATCGACGCAACGGGCTGTGACACAGTTCATCGAGCCCGACCTCACGAAGGTCTTGGCCGACTTGGGTCTCTGCGATGGGTTCGGCGGGACTGTGGGGGATGTGCTCGGGGTGTCCAAAACGTTCTACGTCACTTGCGTTATCACCAATGGACCACTCGCGCGGGCGGGAATCGTCCCCGGCGAGTCCATCGCGACGCTCAATGGTAAAACAATTCTGAACGGCGCGGACTGGCTAAATGCGTTGGACGATGTTGCCCCAGGGGAAACTGTCAAGATCGCACGCCACGTGCTCCAACTGAAAAGCGGCAATTGGATTTGGACAAAACAGAATGTCAACGTGAAGGCTGCTCGCGGAATGCCTAAATAGATACTCGTTCAACATCAAGAAGAACCTTGAGTTCCATGACGTTGAGCCGTGCACCAGTACACCCCGCACACGTCGAGCGCGCCCTACCGCTCGTCATGGCGCACTCTACACCGCTAGATGTCCACGCAGCGAGCGAAAGGCTGCTGCGCGAAAGCTGCGTGCCGAAAAACAGCAGAGAAATGGCTGAAAGCAGAGCACTTGCTCGCTTCATTCGTCAGTTCCTGACATAGTCTGCTGACGTTAACAAAGTCCGCCCGGAAGTGCGGAACTACCTTCTTCTATGTAAACCCTGTGGTTTGACTATTGACACATGACCAATATTGAGTAAGTCTTGCGACACACTCGGGAGTGAACAATGCAAGTCTTGACGAGCTTCACGCGCAGCGCATCGATAGCAGTGCTCCTCGTGCTTTGTCACGCCGTCCCGGCGAACGCTCAATGCACGAACTCTATTCAGACGAGTTGTGAGGTTTATGAGGCGTGCTTCGCCAAGTATTGCCCGTGCTCGGGTGCCAACGAATACTTCATGAGCTACGGTGCGAAGTACTGCAAATCTTTCTTAGACAACACGGCTTTGTCGAATGCCGGCAAGAAATGGCGCGACTCCACACTTAGATGTCTTCAGGAAACCATCGTCCCTCATTTGGATATTGCTGCGCAGCCCAAATGCAACTGCGGCCAAATGAAGCAGCGAGCTTTCGACTCTCACGTGGCCTGCTATACGAAGTCCGACGCATCAATCTGCAACTTGCCGTCCACTGACGTTGTCCAGATCGGAAAGACCGTCGATATGAAAGATTTGTTCGACAAGGCCGGGTGGCGGCAAATGCACGAGGTGTCAAAGGTCTGTGCGAATAGCGCGCCTGACGCTGGGCGCAGAACGACGTGGAAGGCGATGGAGGTAGTACTGCGCGCAAGGATGTGAGCGCCGTGTTGAGCCGTGACTGCTGCCAACAATGAGGCCAATTCGAGTCTTGGACGCCATTCTGGGCGCCTTGTTGCAGTTGCGGCGGCAACCTGGTGGGTATGGTGGTCCTTGAAAGACTAATGCCAACCGTCCAGCTTCAGGCTGCATTGGGAACTGCTAAACCCGTGGGGATTCGTTCTGCCCGTCCTGCCTGCGCATTGACAATCCAGGACTGGATTGGCCGGCGGACGATCATTTTCTGCGTTTGGCTTTTACTGGAATCGGCACGAGTACGGCTTCGTTGATCGTCGCCATGCTGCCCTGCCAACCGAGCGGGTGTTCGCTTGGACCATTCAATGGAAGGCCTCGGCGAGAACTTCTAAGCGATGGTAGAGCGCCCGTCAAATAGGCAACTTGTGTGGATCTGCCGCAAAGTGCACCGCTGTTTCCGCGATTTTGTAGCCTCTATTCCTAGCCAGGTGGCCAGCTTTTCGGCGTAGGGATCGAGCCGACTGTTGCTGACCCGCTTGGCATACCGCGGCTCAGGACCCCATGTGATCGCAGGTACATATTTACTGTGTTGCGAGAGAGGCCTGTACGCCTAACAATCTCGCGGATGGACATGTGCTCTCGCATTGCCCCCCGCCTCATGACATTCAATGTCGCCACATCTATCACTCATAAATTCCGCCGTTGTTAAAACTAGCAGGGTAAGGCCTACGTGGGTCAGGGCTGAATGGAAACTAGTGCTCTAACTGGGTCAGATTCAAACGGCATTCAACAGCACGGTTACCCACCTGACAAGCTTGACGCTCCTGCCGATGTCCTTGTGATGTGACCTTACCATTTTGGCAGTGGCCTAGTCGGGGAACTCGGTTGTCCATTGACTGGCTCTTCAGGTTGAACGTTCTCAACGGGACGAATGCGAATATCTCCAGTGCTCAAAAGTCGGACATGCACGAAGCAGCCAGGCTTGAGTCCAGCAGCTTCGCATATGCTGGAATTGATGCGCAGTCCGGTGCTGTTTCCCCAGCGAGTTAGGCGTTGCATAGGTATCCCTTCCATTGACAGCCGTCAGCCGGCAGTGCTTCAAAATTGATAAGAACCGTGACCACTGGGACGGCCGACAAGGGATTTGCTATCACCGTGCGTCCCACGGGGTGGCCGCGGCCCAGTACCGGCCGCTGGCTTCAGCCCAGTCTGGTACAGGCACAATACTTGAGGGTTGAAGTAGCTCCATGAGTTCTACAGGAGGCAGGCGCATGGGCCTGTTCCCCGATCTAATGTCGATGCCAACCTTGCTCATAATGGACCGGCTGTGGCGCGATACTGTCGAGGGCGAGAGTAGCGCGTTCAGGTCCTGCTTCAGTATCCAAAGCAGATATGTAATTTGCTCTGCCTTTGTGAGCAGCACTAGCTCGTCAGCAGTCAAAAGAGGCTGGATCGCGTTTCCTACGTTGAACCCGGCCAATAGCTCGAAAAAAAGTGCATCCACGTCGATGTTCGCCCAAGCTTCAACGCTCTTCAGGCCACGATAGGCAAGACCACCTTCATAGAGTCGAATCTCGATTCGGATTGACCCGTCAGCAAGCTCGATCAGCTCTGCCTGAAACTCGCCAGGCTTTTGCCACTGCTTTTTCAAAACCGGATACTTGTCGTAGATGCAAGTCTCTACGTGGGTAGAGCGCCGTGTTGGCCCTTGACCCAAGGTGATGCAGCTGAGTATGCTGCGTTGCTTTCCCGTGCGGTTTGCGTTGTCGATGGCCTCAAGCAGCATCGCTTTCAAGTGCGGAGGAACCCAGAAGTTGCCAGTGAGGTGGATTTCGCTAAGGTTCACAAGTCGCCCTGTCTGCCACCTGTTGATCTCCTCTTTGGTAGCTGTAAGACCGTGCTTTTGAAGTTGTCTTCGGAAGATGACGTACACATAGTCTGAAAGGTCGGCGTGCCCGAAAAAGTTGTGGCCCTGAAGGATCTGAGGCGGACAGCAGTCAAAAAGCAGGCGGTCAGCGATTTCATCATCTCCAACTACTGATGACTTGATATACATGTCGTCAGGTCGAGGGTACTTCCGCCGCTTTGGCGTGTATGCGCTGGCGCCAGCAGGCACCACAGCGCCGAGGCTCTCTTCATAGGTATAGAACAAAGTTCCGAGTGGCTTGTGCCTTATAGGGCCATTGACGGTCATTCGGTCAATGTGGATGTGTCCAGTGGCATTATGGTTGGTAATGGTCTGTGGCATGGTCAAGAGCTCCTAAGTGGTTGCTGGTGGTTGAACCATGTCAAATTGCAATGAATGTTGGCTTGTATAGCCAATGCGTAGCCACGGCGCCCACGGAGCCGTGGTGAAGCCGCCGCCAAATACGCCGCCTTTCCAGGTGAAACTACGGTGATTGGCGTCGATTGGCGCATCCCCGCGTGCCACCTAGGCATTGCGAGAACGCCCAAGGTGGTTAGGCGCCGCGAGCGAAGCTTGAGCGTGACCGGAGGGTGCGTGGCACACCAGCTGGGCTCAGGCTGTAGTTGTCGTCATCAACGCCAAATGGACGATCAAGCCAGATACACGTTCCCGGGTGGACCGACATCAATTCTCCGAGATGTTCGATTGCCCTCTCATAAAGTGCCTCTGAATCGTCGTACATCCGGCTAATTTGCCGTGGCAAGTACCTACTCCGACCTGTCCTCCGCAGCGTTATGCGTTCTGCCTTCATATAGAGTGCGTCCGCTTTTTTTACGAGGGCGGTGTAGGCCTTAAGGCCCGACGAAATATCTGGCGGTGGCAACGGCCTGCCCGCATAGGTGCGCTGCGCGCTCCTCTTCCGAAGGGCTCGATTGCCCCGTACGCGTTGTGCTGGGACTGAAAAGTCGATACTTCCTTTCTCACGAATTGCAGAATTGCAGAATTGCACGACTCCAATTCGTACGACGGGTAACTTGGGCGGGCGAGATGTGTTCCGGGCGGAAGCAAGTGCAGGCCAAGCGTCACGCTCATCCTTCCGCCCCGGACTGAAAAGAAGGCGCAAACTCTGTCAGGCGGCTACGGGCTGTCTGCCTGGAATGGATTGCTTCTGCATCGCGGCAGACCGTTGCGGTGGTCACTTCCATTTGTTCGGCAATGTCTTTTTGTGTCATCCCTTGCGACAACAAATTTGCAACTTCGGAACGACGACGCAGAATTTCAAGCTTTTTAAGCGTCGCTCCTTCCACATCGCCCATGCTGAAATGATCTTCAAACACGCCGCCGACGATTTGGTAGTAGTAACGAAACTGGCGGGGTACCTTGTCGTGGATGTCCGAGCGTTTGCGGCTGACCTTAAAGCCACCACCAACCCCGGAGGGTGCTGCTTGGTCAGCGTGCAGGCTCAGATACGTGATTGCTATTGATGCAAATTCTGGCGCCAAGCGGTCAATGAGTCCCCCCGTTCCGAAGGCGACAACGGCGATTCCAGAGCGATTTAGGTGTGCGAAGAATTCCCCGATAGAAGGACTGTCCTTCTCCGTCGAGGTTTTTGTCAGACAGCCGTCGAGGTCCGCGATGACTACGCAAGCGACTTCATCTAGCAGCTGCGTGAGATGCTCCCTAACCTCAGGGATGCGGAGTTCGAGTGACCTTCCGCCCTCATTCTGCGGGTGGTAAACCTGCAGGTTTCGCTCGGCAAGCGACTTGGCGTCATTGTTGATGCCAGACCACAGAATGGCTGCCAGTTCCAGACCATCTGCGCGGGCGTTGCCCTGTCCGTGGACGAGCAGTACCTTATGAGGATCGCCATTCCCGAACGGCTGCAGGCATGTGCCACCCGCAATTGCTGCGGCTATACGCGCGGGATACGCTCCGGGCTCCGCGCTTCGCATCACTTTGAAAAGAACGGTGCTGCCAGCTTCAACGAGGCCGGGAATGAGGTAGTTGACGGGCGCATTGATGTGCTCTGTCAATCGACTCGACGGAGTGATGTTGAAGGAGGCAGGAATTGGCTTGTCGTTGGGCTGCATGTTAGTTCCGTGAAAAAATATTGATAATCTGTTGGGAAGGAGAAAAAAAAGGTGGAGCGGAGGGCTGAGCCAAGGCGGGCCACGAGCCTGAGGCGAGACTCTTCTGTTCGGGTAAAAGCTGGGATTGAGAAGGTGGGCCATCACGCGGCCGCCCGAATGACTTCCCCTTGACGTGCAAACCACGTAGGGTTTGTGCGTTCTGCGGCCTTAGCCCAGACGTAGTCAACGATTTCCTGCTCGATCCAGCGCGCAGTTGCGCGGCGGTTGGTGCCGAATTTGATGGGAGCGGGAAGCTCGCCACTAGCGACCTTGTTCAGAACTGCAGACCGCTTGAGCCCGACGATGTAGCAGACCGACTGCAGCGGGATCAGTCTGAGCGCAGGCAGAGGCGTCGGCATCGACGCACAAGCCTTGCCCTTGCCGCGACCCGCCGGTGGGAATTTACTGAAAACTGTGGACAGTGAGGGGCCTGGAACAACCTCAGCATTAAGCGAATCGCTGTGTGTTTTCTTGGCGGATGACGACTGCATTTGAAACTCCGTTCATTGCCACCGGGTGGGGCATGAACGTAGTTTCTGATTTGGCAGGTTAATTAACTCTGAATTTAATGGGCGAATTCATTCAGATAAAGGCAATACTCTGGGATTGCTATGCACTTGAACTCAGAGTTTTCCGTTTTGAACGACGCGAAGCATCTGTTTCAACCTATTTCAGAGAATAAAGATCTATTAGATTCGGAGTGAAGTTTTTCAATTGATTTTGAGGCGCAGCCTTTGTGTGTTGAGACGTTGCTTTTCGCTCCGTTTTTTTGGGCTCACGCCGTTGGCGGTGCAATAGCCTTGGCTGATTTGACTTGCTTACGCTGCTGTGGCGTCAAATCCAGACCCTTCCAGTTGTCATACTGCAACCACGTCAACATTTCCCAGCAATACATACTTCGCCAGGCAGCGACTACAAGTTCCGACACCCGCTTGAGACGCTGTTCTTTGCTCGGCTGAGGTTTGGCTTTGCGTGAGGCAACCCGTTTGAGATCAAAAGTTGGAATGAGATCGACGATGTCGCTGGCGACCAAGGGCGTGGCCATGGTCGGCGTATAGCTGGTCTGTCGCTGTTCGAGTGCCTTCTTCAATTGCTTGGCAGCGATAGAACCCGGGTCGGGTTCGTTTGCAACGGCGAGTGATAAAGGCGAAGACAGCAGATCGGCCGCGCGCAACTGCGCACGCAGCAGCTGTTTAGATGGCGGCTTGGCTCGTTTCGTCGAGATGCCCTGAGTGGGTCGCATCTTCTGCAGGTAGGCCCGGGCTAGTTCTATTTGAATATTGAGGGCTGAGGAACTGGTGCCGAGCAGAGGGGCTAGGTCAAAAACGATGGCAACCTGTTGTCGGGGATATTCGAGCAGTTCCGTAGATGCGCCGGCATGTGGGCGTCGCACAGCTAGTTCGTTCAATCGACGTTCAAAAGAATGGATGCCCGTCCATTCGGGCTCACTGGCTTCCGAAAACTGTTCGTAATATGGCTTTTTCTTGTCGAGTCCGTACCCGAAATCATGGTCATGACTGGGCCTGTAGCCCCATTGCGCGATCGGGTAACTCACCTTGCGATCAAAAAGCTGCTGGTAGAACCGGTTGCGACGCAAGAATGCCCAAGCATATTCGCAGTAAGGAGAGTCGTCAGTCAGCAGCCCATAGGCAGCCGAGTCGTTTGGAGTTGGAATGTCCATGGGCGTGGCGGGGCGAAGCCTGGCCACCTCGGGCGGATGAATGCCTCTGTGCGGCTTTCTAATTTTGACGGCGGGTGGCGCTGTGGCCATGGGCTGCACGGGCTTTTTATGGGCGGATGTCTTCGCTTTGTTGGAAGTACTGGTGGGCGAGGCGGTATTTTTTCTGGGCATGGCGTTTCTCACAAGGCGCAGTGTGCCGCCCAGTCTTTCATCATGGAAAAAACGTTTCTCAAACAGGTCTCCGCGCGCGTATGCCGCCGCGACCCTGTCTGGCAGGCCATGCGCAAGGGCAGCTTCAGCGGTGCGAAAGTCATGATTTGTCTTCTCACCGACCCAGTCGCGAAAGGTGCTGCGAAATCCATGTACCGTGATTTCAGTGCGATCCATGCGTTTGAGCAAGGCGTTCATCGTCATATTTGACATGGCCTTGTCCAGGGTCTGACCTGGAAAGATGAATGTGGTGCCGCTGAACGGCTTGACGGTGCGCAAGATGGTCAGGGCGCGTGCCGTGAGCGGCACGCGGTGTTCGCGGCCGGCCTTCATGCGCTCCTTCGGAATCGTCCAGAGCTTCGCCTCTTCATTGATTTCCTCCCAACGGGCCCCGGTGATTTCTGATGTACGGCTTGCCGTGAGGATCAGGAACTCCAGCGCCCAACGAGCCATTCCCTCATGCCTTGCCAATTGCTCAAAGAACTTGGGGATCTCGGCGTGTGCAAGAGCCGGGTGATGTTTGTCAGCGCGCTGTTCTGGCGTGGTTTTAGCCAGAAGGTGTTCGAGGTGACCTTTCCAACGCGCCGGGTTGTCGCCGGTGCGTAGCTCATGGGCCGTGGCCCAGTCAATCACCGCTTCGATTCGACCGCGCACGCGCGAGGCAGTTTCGTTCTTGCTGGTCCAGATTGGGTTCAATATGCGCTTCAGGTCGGCTGTGGTGATCTTGCCAATAGGGCGCTTGCCGATTACCGGCGAAGCGTAGGTGGCGAGGGTGTTCTGCCATTGCTGCAAATGCTTCGGGTTTTTCCACTCTGCCTTGTGGTCGGCAATATAGTCGGACGCGCAATCGTCGAAAGTCTTGTCTTTGGATTTTTCGACCTTGGCGGCAGCTTTCGCCGCACGCTTGTCGGCCAGAGGGTCCCGGCCCTCGGCTAGCAATCTGCGGCACTCTTCAGCCTTCATTCGGGCTAGCCTTAGGCTGACTTCTGGGAAGCCCCCCAAACCTAGTCCGACCGCTTTACCCTCGCGCATGTACCGATGCAGCCAAGAGGCGGCACCAGTTTTGCTGATCTGTAAGGTGAGCCCCCCACCGTCTCCTAAGAGAATGGGCTTGGCATTGCCGGCTAAGACTGCCTTTCGGACGGCCTTCAGCGCTGATGCGATCTTCGTATCGGATAGTTTGTTGATGGGACCGCGCACGGCTCAACTCCTCCTGGTAGCCTACAAGCATAACGGCATCGACTATCGAAAAAGCTATCGAATGCGGCATGGATATTGGTGGCGAATGCTGGACATCCATAGATGGACGAGGCACGTTGATCCTGCGCCACCATTGGCGACACGGTCAATAATGGACACCCACGGGCAATCCTTCGGGCGACACCCTCTCCGCCAAGGACCCATCCGATGGTGTCCGATACAGTCCCCAAAGCAGCAGAAGTCCTTGATTTATCAGGGACTTTTGTCTTTTGCAGTCCGAAGCTGTCCAATGCGAGCCAGCTTCCAATTGGGGTACATAGTGGGGTATGTGGATCAGCGTTATCGGGGTATCTTCCTCGACAACTTGGACTAAAACATGTCTGCTGAAAAACTTCCCAATCATCGTATCCGCCAAAGCGCTGGTCGGCTCACGGACCTGCAGCTACGCGCACTCGTCACACGCGAGCGCCCTTACAAACTCGCCGACGGCAACTCCCTATACGTTCTGGTCACCCCGACCGGCCTGCGCGCCTGGCGGTGGAAATACCACTTTTTAGGAAAGGAAAAGTTACTTCCTTTGGGGGCATACCCTGAGGTCGGACTTGCCCAAGCCAGGGCCGCCCGAGATGAGGCGCGAAAAAAGGTTCAGGAGGGTATTGATCCGGCTCGAGAACGAAAAGATGTCAAGCTCGGCTTGCTGTTGGCGCAAGAAAGTTCGTTCGAGTCGGTTGCTCGCGCATGGCACAAGATCTGGTCAGTACGACGACATGCTCGGTACGCTGAGGACGTTATGAGTCGCCTGGAACGTAATGTATTCCCCGAGATCGGTCATCGTTCAGTCGCTGAGATAGCGCCGAAGGAAATCGTGCGCGTGATGGAGCGCGTACAAGGACGAGGTGCGACAGACATCGCGCGCCGACTGCGTGATACGTGCAGTCAGGTGTTCCGATTTGCCATTACTCGTGGCATGTCGTCGCAGAACCCGGCAAGCGCCTTCCAGCCATCCGATGTGTTACCCCAGCGGGCTGTTCAAAATCACGCCAGGATTGACGAGGCCGAATTGCCAGCACTTTTGAGGAGCATCGACGCGTACCGCGGATCACCCCTTACGAGACTCGCCATCAAGCTCCTGGCGCTGACATTTGTCCGCACGTCCGAGCTGATTGAGGCGCAGTGGTCAGAGATTGATTTGGAGAAGGCAGAGTGGCGTATTCCAGCTGAGCGCATGAAGATGAAACGCGCGCACATCGTGCCCTTGGCACCACAGGCTGTATCAATACTCAAGATCTTGCAGGTGGTTTCAGGCAGTGAAGGCTTCTTGTTCCCTGGTGACCGCGATGAGACCAAGCCGATGAGTAACAACACGATCCTTAAAGCGCTTGAGCGAATGGGCTACAAAGGGCGGATGACAGGACACGGATTTCGCGGACTCGCCTCGACAGTGCTGTACGAAAGACAGTTCCCATCTGACCATATCGAACTTCAGCTGGCCCACGTGCGTGGGAAGATCCGAGGCGCCTACGACCACAGCCAACAATTGCCGCATCGGCGAGCCATGATGGAGTTCTGGGCCAACTTTTTGGATGAGTGCGCGTGCGAGCCAAAAGCGAAGGAACTCAATCATCAGGCAGGTGTTGTACTCGCCGCGATTTGCACAGTGTTGTGACTAGGCACCCGGCAGGCTTCGGCCTGCCCATATCGAGCCGTGAAATGAAGATCACCCACGGATTGTGAGTCCGGTGTGCGCGTCTTGTCGTGGTGCTCATCCGGATATCTCTTTGCAAAAGCGCTCATGGCTGCAGAAGTCGAGAGCATGATCAACCATTCCTCTCGCACGATCGGCAATTCTTGCCGTCTTGAGGCGAGCGCGTCAATAGCTGATACTGTATGCAATAAGTCTTCGCGGAGGAGTTATGGGGAAAGCCAAGACCGTCAGACTTCCCAATGGCCGCAGTTGGCCTCGGAAGGGGGACGCCGTAGATCATTTCAAAGCGATGCT
Organism: Dinoroseobacter sp.; assembly: GCA_965279125.1. Classification (GTDB taxonomy): domain Bacteria; phylum Pseudomonadota; class Alphaproteobacteria; order Rhodobacterales; family Rhodobacteraceae; genus Dinoroseobacter. The sequence continues at coordinate 133,972 of CBDIHL010000040.1, read as the reverse complement.
TGCGCGATACCGGGATGGTTCGCGGGTTTCTGATACGACAGATCATAGTGACCTGGCGTCTCTGCTTGAGGTGTATGACTCGGTCCTCGAGGCGGGTCAGCCGACCAAGGGTGGGGCAGGCGTGTCGCATTTCGAGCGACGCAGGGACCAGGATCATCCAGGTCATACTTCGTGCTTCTTCGTCGTGCGCACCGACGGGACCAGCATCGACTTCAGCACCCGGCGGGCGCTCAATGTCGCCAGCGAGAAGACATCCTGACCGGAAGAATTCAAGAGGCAAGTCGCTTGGCTGATCGTTCCCCTCACGGGACCAGAGGTTGGATGACCTTGCCCTCCCATTGGATGAGCTGGAACTGCAATCCAGTGGTGACCTCATTGAACACAGACTCGTTCTCATCGAACGATGCCGCAACGATTGCCTGAAGCCGGCGCTGCGCGATCAGCAGCTGAAGCAACGCGCGTTGACTTGCTGACCGCATCGAATGCTGGCCAGGCTCATCCATGAGCAATAGCCCAGGGTGTTGCCCTTCGAACCCGCGGGTCGCCGACGTCTGGTAAAGCGCCAGCAGGTAACTCCAAATGAGGCGTACGAAGTCGCTCGCACTTGAGTCTGCTGTCAGGCTGGTCTGCACCTTCGGGCGAAGAATTTCGCGCAATTCCAACTCCGAGAGAATTGGTGTCAGCGTATCCAAGCTAATACGGATGTCGGCTATCTCCGCGCTCTCATACCCGAACGAACTGGCGTTACCTCTGAAGTTCTTCTCGAAGAGCGAGATCCTCGACACATCAGCATCGCTGTAGGCCTCTTTTGGAAGCTCTCGCCTGTCTTCTTGGTTCGCGGCCAGACGATCGGCAATCTGTCCAAACGTGACCATGAGGACCGCCGCCTGAGTGTTGAATGCTTGCAAGTTCGACAGCTCAAGTTCGATCTGAATCTGTCGGCGTACGATCGCGCGAGATTCCGCCACGCCGGTGCTCACGTCGCCGCGCAGCGAGTTACGGTAGTCATGAGTTGCCGCCAAGCGGGCAGCTACGTCAGCGACGGTGATTTCAGACTGACGAATCTCCTCTACTGCCCCGTTGATCTGGTTTTGCAACATCTTCCGCTGGCTGTCGAGGTAATCGATATTGGTGTTCAAGTCCATTTGCGGACCAGTCACGATGCCAAACAGCAGTGTGTCGTCGACTGCCTGATGGCAGGTTGGGCAACGGTCAGTTGCGACCTCGATCTCCATCAGAGCGCCAAGATTCCGTAGCTTCAGAGCAGTCTTGTTGCGCTCCAAGTCTTCAATGGCTTCGGCCAGAAGGAGGCGAAGTTCATCAAGTGCAGCCTTCTGTAGCGTCAAATTCGTAGTTGCGCGTTCATGCAGTACGCTTAGCCGTTGCAGTTCAGACGAGGCACCCTCGAGTTCCTGAAGGGCCTCTGCGCCGGATGCCTTTCCGTATGCCTCCGCTTTGGCTCCCAATTCATTGTGTTGGGTGCGAAGGTTACTGACCTGGTCTAGCAGGGAGGTCTTAGTCTTGCCATCAGACTTCACGAGCAGAACGGCCGCAGGGTCGAATATCGCGACTGGCGCGGCAGACAGGCCTTCAATGACGATGCCGTTTGCAGCTGCTGCCTGCCGCAGAGTGTCGTAGGCCTTGCGCCAGTCTGAGTCAATCGCCATAGCGTCGGCGTCGAGAGCCGCTCGTTTGGCCTGTCGCTCGAACACGCCCAGACCCAGTAGGAACTCGGTGACTCTGATGCGTGCATCGCGGATCCCGAAGAAGGGGATGTTGGCGATGTAGTCAGTCCAGCCGCGCTTCTGTTCCACGGCAAGCGCGGCGAAGATCGTTTGAAGATACAGCTTGGCCATGCCACCGTTCGTCGTTGGGACGTGAGGAAGCTGGTAGTCCATGAACCCTTCAAAGAATTGGAAATACCCCTCTTGCTTCTGGGCACTGCCAGGGTCAAAGAGGTAAGTCGGACGCGGCGTACCGAGTTCAGTGCCCTCCGAGAGATGGGCGCCCTCGAAAACCTCCATCAGCTTGGACTGACGCACGGAATCTCGGATTGCCCGTCGAAGCGTAACGCAGCGCCCAGAGGCGTTCTCCAATTCGACATAAACCTCGGAGCTCTCCACAGTGATGCGGCTTTCGCCTTGCAAGAAATACTCTTTGACCGCGTAGGGCAGCACCTTCTCACCCTTGCCACCGATGAGTTCTTCCATGCCCAAGCCATAGATGAGGGTGTTGTAGAACGTGCTCTTGCCGCTTGAGTTGCTGCCTCGAATAACGGTGAGCCCACCGCTGAACTTAAAATTGAACCCAAAGTCGCCTCGGGCTGTAGTGATTCTTAGTTTTACGGCTCTGATCTTCATTCCGCCTCCCATCCCTTCGCAACTTTTTCGACCATGCCTTCGGTGATGTCCTTACCGATCTGCGTTAGAAGCATGCGCTCAGGCGCGAAGGCGTCGGCATCTTCCAGAACTTTTGAAATGAAGGATCGGCCTTTTTCGGTCAATTGGTATCCGGTAGAAGTAGTCTCAACCAAGTTCTCGGCCACCGCAAATCGAATGGCGATAGCGAGTGCGGGATCGAAGCCCCACGCTGTCATATTCAGGACCTTGCCCTTCGCGGCATCAACCAGCTTCTGAATCCGGTCGGTACTCTTCATCGCCCAGTTGAACAGGTGCAGGCGCGGCAGCGTCGACCTTCCGCCGCGAGACGAAATTTGGAGGACCAGAAGCAGTTGCGTGATCTTGTAGATCGGCCGGTGTTCGACCAGCACCGGCGACGGCCGCCGGACGAAGCGCAAATTTTGGGGCTCGAAGGCTACAGTTTCAGTCATAGTCGACCTCGCAAACTGCAATCCACCTCGCCACGATAAGGCGCGCGATGTGAGCCGCTTCGGTCTGGTCGATAGCGGGTGCAAGTTCCTTAACGATTCGCTCCGTCAGGCCGTCCCGGATTTTCTCAGTCAGATCCTGTGGTGTCCCCACCCAGGTATCGCACGTTTCGCTGATCTCCGCTTCGTAGCCGTTTATGAGCCGCGCCAGCCTTGAATGGACGGTCGGCGCTGTGTCGTTGATACGCTTGAGATGGTGCCCGTGATCGAGGAACTCACGCAGGGTCTTCGCATACAGTCGCGCGACTTTGCCCTCCAATTTGTCTGCTGGCGAACTCGCAAGTCGCGTCCGTGTCTTGCGCATGACGTTCTTCTCGTACGTCTCGGAGCAATCCGTCAGGTCCGGCAAGACGGACGGCAAGCCGCCGAAATCGAGCGACTGGCCGATGGCAAGCTTCATCTCCTGAATCTCTGTAGCGTAGTGATCCGCGTCATGCACCAACACTTGGAAGTCTGCTGCCAATATCGACAGGTTCCAGCCGCGAACTTCTGCCTCCTTCGCTTGAGCGTGCTTGATCAGGTCGTTGTGGGCAATGGTCGGCGTCACTAGGTGCCAGCGCCGCAGCTTGGTCATACCTAGAATCTTCGTCAGGTCGGCTTCGTTGGTCTGAAGCTTTTTTAAGTCGGTAGTGATCTTGTCTCGCTGCTTCTCGTAGAGCTCCTTCGGTGGATAGACTTTTTCAGGGCAGTAGCACTGATACCCATAACCGGTGGTCTTGGTGAAGCCTTCCAGGCCGTAGTCGCCAGGGGTGGCCGGTATGTGGGTGTAACCATCGTCGGTGAACTTGCGCTTGAAAACCAATTGACACAGCCTCTCCCAACTGTTTCCGTCAAATACGCCATAGGCAGTCTGAAACACGGTGCAGTCTTTAGTGCTTAGCCGCGATTCGGCATGGAGATAGCCACCGCTTTCGGGAAAAGCAGTGGGGACGTGCTCCGGCAAATGCTCAAAGAAGTATTCAGGACCGTACGCAAGCGCTCCTCCCAGATCGCAACCGCTGCGGAAATTAGGCAAAACGTGCCGTGCGGTGTTTGATTTGCCCAGATTGTTGGATACAAATCGTTGCTTGTAAAGTAAGTATTCTGTGAGTTGTGCACTCAGGGCTTCAGAGCGCACCCGGTATTGCGTCCGAACTGATGCGAGAGGGGGCACCACATGCAGAACAGTGGATCGACCAAACGTGCTGTTCATAAAAACAGTATATGTGCATCCACGTGTAGTGTTTAGTGCGTCCGGGTAGGCGAGGCCACGTAAGCCATAGTCGGCAGCCACTTGCGATGCAGGCTACGCCAACCAGCTGGAACGCCTGGCTTCGGCGGTTGATGCCCACATCTGCACGCATTGCCGAAGGACCAGAAACGCTGCAAAGCGCCCATCTCCGCCGCGTCCGTAAACACGGTGCCCGATCGGCCGCCTCTTGCAGTTAGGCTGCATATAGGACTTTATTTCGAAGACCGCCGGATCGATGATCCGACGATGGGGCAGTGCCTTGGTCAGGCAGTGTCTTCGTAGGCGCCCCGCCCGTAGAGCCAGCGCCGGCCAACGAGTCCGCCGCATTAGTTTGCGGCGAAGTGGACGAAGGGCGCAGGTGATCAAGGAGGGGAATATCAGGGCGCCGTTGTGTCAGCCTGCCGCGCGGCCTCAGGCTGCGAGCGGCACGGGCGCCATCCTGTTGACCAGCAGCTGGAGCAGGTAACGCGGTCATTAGTCGGGAGCATTGCCGTGACTTGCAACTTGACAATCTCCAGCGCGCAAACACCCTCGCGGTCAAGCTATCCAAGGACAAATTTTTGGTGAACGCGGTTCATGAATCCACGAAAATTCTCCCGCTCCGCGTCATAGCGCTTAGCGTCGTCCGCCAGCATGATCACCGAGTCCTGATGGCTCGTAGTCGCTATAGCAAAAGGGGGTGCCCAGCTGGTCCACCCTCCTTCTCGCGTTTGTGGCGGTGAGTTCCAAGCAACTGCAGCCCGCATTGCTTCCTCAAGGGTGGCGAGGCTAGGCCCGGGACGAGCTCCGTCGGGCTATCGCGCTCAGGTGTCGTTCTGCGAGAAAAAACCGATGGGGAGTTCGGCGGGCAGCTCGCCGGCCGCCTTCGCGAGGCTTTCGTCCTGGCCGGACAATTCCCGGAAGTATTCGTCGAACGACTCGCCGACTTCGATCTTGATTTCCATTTTCGCTCCTTGTGTGTTCGCTAATGCGCCGTCCATGCGTCGACGTACAACGTGCCGGTAGCGCGCTTTTCGGAATCTTTCTCCGCATCGAACGCACTCCGCGAAACGCGCGCGAATCCCGCACGCATGAGAAGTGCTTCCAATGTGGAGAAATCATATGCGAAATGATGATCCCCGTCATCACGAAAGTGATGGTTGACATGCTCCATCATGGTCTGGCACCAGTCCGGATGCCAAAGCTCCTTCGCCAGCTGGAAATACGCATGCCGTTCGCCAGCGGCGTATGCTTGCATCACCCACTCCGTATCCGGCACGCCGATCCGCAACTGGCCTCCGGGCGCAAGCACGCGCTCGCATTCCTGGAGCAGCTGGAACGCACTGCCGGGATACGGCAGGTGCTCCAGCAGGTGTTCCGCGTAGACGTAGCCCGCGCTTGATCGGCGGAACGGGAGCGGTTTGCGTAGGTCCACGCGGAGGTCGGCGTGGTGGCGCAGGTCGATGTTGATCCAGCCGGCGCGGAAGTCGCGTCCGCAGCCCAGATGGAGCTTAAAACCCTCGCCACGCCCGTAGCGGCCGCGCGCGACTGCGCAGGCCCAGGCATGCTGGCAAGCAATGTACAGTTCGCGGGCGGCCGCCGACAGCGCGCCGGCCAACGGTGTCTTCGATATAGTGCTCATCATTTAAGGAGGCGAAACCGTGGCTATGACGTTAGAGGCGCTGCTTCAGCCAATCGGGTTGGAGGCATTTTTCCGTCAGTGCTGGAACCGCCGCGCGGCCGCCCTTGCGCCATCCTGGCAGCCCGCGATCGTCGACCCGGAACGCTGGTTTCTGGGCTTGCTGGATTCCGGCGCCGCAATGTATCCGACCGTCCGCGTTAGCGCCGCGCATGGCGACGTCGATCCCCTCGTTTTCACCAAGTCTACAGGGTCCCAGTTCGATCCACGCATCCGACCCGAGCGGATTCGGGAGCTCCTCGCTAAATCGGCAGGCACGCTGCGCATCAGCGATATCGGCGCGCTCGACGAGTGCCTCGGCGAGGCTTGCCGCGAACTGTCGGATGCGTTTGGCTGCGAAGTCACCGCCAATGGTTATTTCACGCCGCCGGGGGTAGCGCCGATCCGCACGCACTTCGACGCGCATCACGTGATCGCGCTCCAGCTTGCGGGCTCGAAGGAGTGGTCCATCGGCCCCATGGGCTATCGCAACCCGTTGCCCGCCACCGAGATCGCGGTATCTGGCCCTCCCGACCTGCCATCTCGTGTGCTCGTGCTCGCTGGGAGCGCTGTGTACCTACCTCCGGGACAGTGGCACCGGGCCCAAGTGCGCGGATCCTTCCCTTCCGTACACATCGCGTTCGGCATTAAGCCGCCTTCGTGGCATGGGGCCATGCGCGAGGCCGTGGACGCTGCGGCGCAAGCCCACTGGATTCTCCGGGGCGCGCTGCCGATGCGCGTCGCCGATGGCCGCTGCGAATACGTGGCTCCCGCCGGTACCGAGGTTGCTCAGGCGTTCGCCCTCGTCGGTGCCGGGTTCGAGGCCGCCGCCCTGTTGGCGATACGGCCTGCCGTTGCGCACACTCCGGGGCCGGTACCGGTCGAACAAGTCGTCGGAAGACCCGATCCCGCGCGGGTCGCTGGGGAAATCTGGCGCAACACGACCGGTCCCATCTCCGTCTTCATGCGGGGGAGCTATGTTGATCCGGGCGCTTCCGCGCACCCCTGGGACATCGACGTGGTGGTTTTGAGCAGCCACGCCGATCCGCGCCTCCGCCGAGGGGACGAGGAACGTATGCGAGAACGCCACCGGCAGCTGTTCCCGTCGCTGCCGCCGCTGGACGTCACGGTCACCCATGCTGAGGAATTGGTGGGCGACGAGGATTTCGCGATCAAGCGCCACCTGCTGGTCGAAGAGGGAGTACTCCTCCTCGGTGAGCCACTTCCGGAGAGGTGCCTGGATGCCGCCGACCCCGCCGCAATCCGGCGGCGCTCGGAGGCCATCGCCCGCAAGAAGCTGGGGGAGCTCGCCGCACAGGACGCCGCGCAGCCCGGGGACCCGCTCGTCGCCCGGCGGGCAGCCAAGGCGGCGCTACGCCTCATCGGCGCGTTCGAGTTCGTTCCCGGCGCCAAGCTCGAACGGCGTCCGCAACGCTGCATGGCCCTAGCCTCCGGCTGGCCGGCTCCGGCCCGAGGCGCGGCGGAGAGCCTCTTCGAGCAGCTGGGGGCCGACGTGCCACAGCCCGAGGTCACCGCGCGCGACGCGCAGGCGGTGATGCGGCACCTCGCGCTGGAGAGCGGCTCGTCGTGAAGGTCGTGGTCGTTACCGCGCTCGGCCCGCTGCATACATCCGCGCTGGCGCGATGCGTCGAAAGCGTCAGGAGCCAGTCGATGCGCGCCTTGCATGTCGTCGTCTGCGACGGCTTCTGGCCGGACGGCAATGTCGATCTGCATGGCCTGCAAGTCTTGCGCACTGCGGCGCGAACCGATGACTTCGGCGATACGCCCCGGGCGCTCGGCGCAGCGCATGCGCTCTCCGAAGGCGCCGTCGTGCTCGCCTTTCTCGATGCAGACAATTGGTATCACCGCGATCATCTGTCCGCGCTCGTGCGGAAGTGGGACGGGTCTTCGTCCGCCGTACTCGCATCGCGGCGCATGCTCTGCGAGCCCTCTGGCCGGCCGATCGGAAGATGCGACGTCTCGGGCCATGACCATCGATTCGCCGATACGAGCTGCATCGCGCTCGCGGGCGCTGCGGTGTCCCTCGGCACTGCCTGGAGCGAGGTTCCTGCGTATGCGCATCCTATTGGTGACCGGTACTTCTGGGCCACAATCCGCCGCAGCGTGCCCAACCTGCACCTGTCGGGCCGGGTGACCGTCGGTTATGCGACGTCGCACCCAGCGGACTACGAGCGGTGCGGGCGCATGCCACCGGCCTGTGCGAAACCGCACGCCGGCATCCGAGCGGCGATCAATGCGACGTTTCGACTCCAGGGGCAGGATCATGCCACCGCGTGGAAGGCTTCCGCATGGGAGGCACTCGACAGCGAGACGCGGCGGGATTGGAACGCAGGCCAGCATGATCCGAATTGCACTGGCCGCTGACGCTGCGTCGTTCGACCTGGCATCGCCGGCGCTCGTGGGCCGACAGGTGGCCAACGACGGGCTGCTTCGCGCCCTGCGTGAATCGGGTTCGGCGGAGGTGGCGTTGGTCGTGCCGGATGCGGATACCCGCACGGCCGCGACCGGGTCGGCGCGCGTGTTTCCCGCGTCATCGGGCGAAGTATTTCGATGGGCCGACGTCGTGGTCCGCGCGTCCCCGATGCTCTCGGAGTTGACGGTCGGCCGCGCGACGGGCGACAGGCCTCCTGTCTTCGGTATCACGCACTCCATCAGCTCCGCCCGCGTGCTGCGCGAATTCGGCGCGCAACACGAACACCTGACGGCGCGTGACGGCATCATCTGTACCTCGCACGCGGTACGCGGCACGGTGCTGTCCGCGCAACGGGTGTTCGGGCCCGCGGAGCCTGCGGACGTTCCGCGCACGGGCGTTCTGCCGCTCGGGTTTCACGCGTCCGACTTCCGCGATGCCGCCCAGCCCGGCCTGCGGGCCCACGTGCGTGAGCGCTTTCGGTTGGGGCCCGACGAGATCACATGCCTGTATTTCGGCCGGATAAATTACCTTACGAAAGCCTGCCTCGCAGACATGTTCCTCGCGCTCGACGCTGCGGCCGCGCGCTCGGGGCAAGCTGTGACCCTACTACTGGCGGGTTGGTTCCCGAGCGTACTAATGGCACGGCAGGTCCAGGCGATGGCGCGGCAACTTGCTCCAGGCGTCGGCCTGCGTGTACTCGACGGGCGCGACGCCGAGGTCAGGCGCGACATTTGGGCCGCGGCGGATGTGTTTATCTCGCTGGCCGACAACATCCAGGAATCGTTCGGGCTGACCCCGATCCAGGCAATGGCGGCAGGCCTGCCCTGCGTCGTGAGCGACTGGGACGGCTACAAGGACACCGTGCGGGATGGCGTGGACGGCTATCGCATCCAGACCCTCCTGCCGCCGCGCCAGGTGACCGAGGCATTGCTCGGGCGGCAACTCGCGGGGCAGGTGCCTCACGATCTATGCGTGGGGACTCTGGCCCAGTTGACCACCGTCGACGTCGACACCGCAACAGCTCGCTTGGCGGCGCTCTTCCGGGACCCGGATCTGCGGAAAGTCCTAGGCAGCGCAGGTCGCGAAAGGGCCATGCAACGTTTCGAATGGCGGCAAGTGATCGGCCGGTACCTTCGGCTGTTCCAGGGTGATCCCGCCTGGGACTGTCCGTCCGTGCGGATCCCGGAAGGAATCGGGAACCTGTTCGACACGTTCCCGACCGGTGTGATCGAGCCGGACTGGTCCATCACCAGGAACGACGCGCGCGCGCCCCTCCTCGAGCCGTTCCTTGAGGGGCCGATGCGCCGAATTTTGGGGGACGTTGCCCCGGCAGAGTGCGTTCGCCAGATCTGGACCTTGCTCGGCGGCGCGCGTGAGATGACGATCGCGCAGGCCGCGGCGAGAGCCACCTTCGAAGCGTTCGAGACCTTGTGCTGCATCGGCTGGATGGCCAAGCACGACCTGGTTCGTGCAGCGCCTCCGGCTGAAACGCGATGAGTGGCAAGGCCGTCTCCAGGCTGCATCTGCCAATGCCCGTAGACGGAGCGCCGCGCTGGACGATGAGGGCTCCGATCCCTGACGCACGCGGGCAGATCCGGGGCAGCATTGGTTCGCAAACGGATCGCCAGCATAGGACGTTGCGCTCGCTGGCGAGCCCTCATCTATCAGCTAGAGCCGAAGTTGGGTCTTCGGACGCCGCCAGCGATTCGGACTGCATGTCGAATAGCGCAGCTATTTCGCCATTCGCATGCTCCAGGCTGCAGCCGTAGCGCTCGTCGGATAGCGCCTGCACATACCACGGCGCTTCGTGCAGGGCGCTGTCCGGTTGCGGGCGGTCGATCCTGGCGACAAAGGGCGGCATTGGCCTACCGCCCGCCGCAGCGCAGACGACTGCTTGGCCGTCCGCCAGGTTGGCCATGTCCGGCGCGCTAAAGGCAGGCGCGAAGTAAGGCGACAGCACGCCGATGTCCGACGGGCCGAGCCGGAACAGAAACTTGGTCGCAGTGTTGGCCAGCAGCGCCTGCCCGATGGAACTGTGGCCGTAGCGGTTGAGCAACTGGCCGAGCGACTGGTTGGCGGTCGTGAGGCACAGGCCGAACTTGCGCGCCTCGGCGAAAAGGCGCGGCACCGAGTCGGTCGCGAACGACTGGAACTCGTCCACGAATAGGTGGAATGGCCGCAAGGCCCGGCCGCTGGCCGGCCGCCGCGCCAGTGAGGCCGCGAAGATCCGGGCCAGCACCAGGCTGCCGGCGATGCGGCACTCGGTATCGCCCAGCACGGACTTGCTGAAGTTGAACAGCAGGATCTTGCCGCGTTCCATCGCCTCGCCGACGTTGAAGCTGCTGCGCGGCCGGCTCAGAAGCCGCTTCATAACGGGGCTGTCCACGAACGGCGCCAGCCGGGGCAGTAGGTACGGAAGCCAGTTCTTGTGGCCGTGTTCGCCATTGCTGTTCCGGAACAAGCGCCATGCCGCGGCCACCTTGCGGTCGGCGCATTCACCGGCCAGCCAGTCGCCGAAGTCGGCGTCCTCGATGATTCGCATCACGTCCATCAGCGTGGCATCGCGCCCCGGCGAGCTCATGGCCAGCAGCAGTATGTTCTTGAGGTGGCCGCGGGTGGCGGGCCCGGAAGTGTCGCGGCCTTCGAAGAGCGCGTCGACGAGCGACACGATCTCGTCGGCCATGAATCGCGCGTGCGCGGGGTCGCGCGTCCCGCTCAGCGGGTTGAGGCACGGCGTGGCCTGTTCCGAAGTCACGTCCACTAGCACCACATCGTCCACCCGGTCGCGCGGAATGAGTCGCAGCACTTCCGCGTACAGCATGCCGTGCGGGTCGATCAGCCCGATGCCGGGCCTCGCCGGCGAGGCCATATCCTCGGCCAGCAGGCGCAGCATCAGCGACGACTTGCCCGAGCCGGTGGCGCCGACGATGGCCACGTGCCGGCTGCGGCTGTGGTGCGGTACGGCAAAGGGCACCGATTGCGCGCCGCACACCGTGCGTCCAACGGGCGCGCCCTCCGCTACCGGCATGAAGCTGGCCGGCGGCGCGTAATGGCGGGGCACGCCAAGCGCTGGTAACAGGTGCGGCGCGGGCAGCAGGCCGGGCAGACCCTGCGCCGACAGGACGGCGGACGTGAAACCGGCAGAAGGCAAGCCGCCAGTAGTGACGCCGCATTCGTGGTCCCTGCCGCCGGCCTGAATGTGTACCGGTCGCTGGCCGACGACGTCCCACGCCAGGCGCTGAAGCGCCGCGCGCGACAGCTCGCCGCTCGCTTCGAGACGGCAGTCCAACGTCCAGCCGGCCGCATGGCGCATCCACTGCCGCATCAGCGCGAGCGTGGGCTCCAGCAGTTCGCGGGCGGCGGCGGCATCGGCCGTGCGCGAGCGAGGTTCGTACAGCAGCACCTGCCCCGACTGAAGACGATGGGCCAGCCGCGCTAGTTTCTCGCAGTCGGCCTCTGCCAGTGTGAAGCGCGCGATGCGCAGTACCAGGCGCACTTCGCCCGGCAAGTCCAGCGGCTCATCGAGCAGTGCGCTCAGTGCCCAGCCGGGCAGGTTTGCAGGATGCGGCAGTTGCCAAGGCGATTCGTCGCGCACCGAAACGACGCCGGGTGCCGGGCGCAACATGGCGCGCAAGGGTGCGAGGCTGGCCTGCCAGCGGAAAGGCAGTGCAGGCAGGGCGGTCTCGCCGGCGTCGGTCAGGTGCATGTGGCCGCAGGCGGCGCGCAGCGACGCGAAGGCTCGCGCCGCGAAGTGCGGATGGTCTGACTGTCGGGAACAGGCGGCAATCCGCAACCCATAGCGTGGCGGCGGACCGCCGTCCGCGGTCGAAACCACCGGTGCGGTGGCCACATTGCAGACGGTGTGGGTGAACTCCAGCGACTCGCCCGGCGCCAGCGAGTTGAACAGGTCGGCCATCAGCGCCGACTGGGCAATCGGTGTCTCGGGCAGGATGCTGGCGAGGGTGAGGCTGCTGCGACGCACGGGCGCGCGGACAGTAGCGGACGGGGTAACGAGGCGCAGGTAGGGGTGTTGATGCATCCAGACCCTACGCTGTGCTCGCGGAAGTAGCTCAGTGGCGAAGCGGTTTGGGCCTGCGCGCCGCAGCTTCAGCGCGGTGCCGCGGCCCGCATCGCCTCATTCCAGCCCATCACCGGGCGATCAAAGGCCATCGCCGGTTGAGGCGTGCCGACGGCCAGGTTTTGCCCGAGGTTGCTGAAGAAGTTGAAGACATTGGTCGATTCCATCTCCGCCGCATGGTCGCCGCCGGCAAACGCGGAGAGGGCCACCACGTCTGGGCCGGCGCCAAGCGCCAGCGGATATACAACCAGCCGGCCGTCGGCCCGCAGCGCCAGGCATTGCGCAAGCGCTTCGGACGTGTCGTCGGTGGCATGGCCGTCGGCGAGCAGTACCAGCACGGCGGGCGTCGCGGCAGCTTCATCGCCGGCTTCTTGGCTCAGCAGGTTCAGGCACCGCAGGATGGCTTCGCCCATCGGCGTCGCACCGTCGGCGGTGAGGCGGGGCGGCGGCGCGTGGTGGGGCGAATTGAATGGCACAGCCGTTTCGACCCCGCTGCCGAAGGTGACGATGCAGACCCGGCTGGCGGCTTCCGGCGCCACGCCACAGGCAATGCGCCAGAACTCGGCCAAGCCCTCGTTCAACGCGTCGATGCCCGCGCCTGCCATCGAGCGGCTCGTGTCCAGCGCAAAGCAGATGGGTGGCCGCTTCGGCATGGGCGGCGTTACGGGTGTGGTTGCTGCAATCCTGTTCATGGGGTCTCCTCAAGGTTCATTCCGCGGCACCGGCCGCCCGCTGCGCCTTTGCCAGCAACTTGCTTTCCCAGTAGCCGAGCGAGGCGCCGCCGGCCGTGATGAAGACGACGAGGCAGTCGCGGTCGGAGCGGGGGTCGCGGTTGCGCAGCAGCAGCCTAGCCAGTTTTTCGTCTTGCGTGATGATGCACAGGTCGTGGCTGTACTGGTAGCGGATGACGGCCCGCACCAGCACCGGATCGGCGAAGCGTTCGTTGCCGCTGGCCAGCTCGAGTTCGTCGCCCACCACCAGCGCGTCGCCAGCGGAGACCGCTTTTTCCAGCAGGCAGAGCGCGGCCGGCACTGCCGGGTGGCCCGGCTGCGACCGCAGTTCCTTCAGCACGCGAAGCGGCACGATCAGGCGCGACTGTTTTGCCTGTAATTGCGGCAGCAGGTCGCGCCGCAGGAACGCCACGCCGTCGGGCGTTTCGTCGGCGACACCGGTGAGCATCAGCGACGATGTGTCCACGATTACGCGGTAGCCTCCGGCGATGCGCGTGTGTAGCCGAAGACCCGCGCGGACCAGGCCGTCGCGTTGCCGCAGTCGAGCGTCCCAGGACTGGAACCTGCCGTCTTCAATGCAGGCGACGCTGACACCCATGACACCGGTGATGGCGGGACTGTGCGCGTTCTGCAGCAGCACGCGGGCTAATGCCTCGTTCTGGGTCACGACGCAAAAGCGCTGCTCCAGCTGTTGCGTCAGCAGTAGTTCGCGGATCAGTGTGCCCGCATTGCTATCCATACCGCGGCTCTTGTTGTCCCTTTCCGAATACGGGTCGCCCACGCGAAGCCAGGCTTGCGCGGCGTCTAGCGCCGCAAGGATCCGCGCGGCCTGCTCATGGTCCTGCCCGTTCCCGCGTGCGCCCTGCAGGGCCTCGATTTGCTGCACGGTGCTGTCCATCACCAGAGCCTGACGCTGCTGCGCCACCAGTTCAGGCAACAAGCCCTGCGTGATCGCTTTCAGCGCGCCGGGCGCGTAGAAACTGCCGGTGTCCAGCACGAGCCGGCCACCCGCTACCATGGACTGAGGCAGGAGTTCGGTGGCGTCTTCACCGCGCTCGGTCATCTGGCGAGCGCCGGCGCTGTATTGCGGTACCGATCGATCCATGCATGTGACTCCAGTGTATGAATGGGGTTGGGCAGGGGCTGCGGAACTTCATCTACGCATTTCGCCGGCACATAGCTCAGGCAGCCGTCATGCGCCGCTACCTACCGTTATCCGTCCGTCGCCATCATCCACCGGTTGAAGGCCGCCGGGTTGAGCCTTTTTGCCGGCGTGTGGCGTAGGGGCTGCATGTACGCCAAATCAACACTCACCGAACTGGCTGCTCTGCTGGCCGTCCTCGCCCTCCTGTGGCTGATGCTGTCGCCTGCCCGCGCACCCGGCGCGGCGGTCGGCATGAATGCGCGCTATACGATACCGGCGCAGACACTGGCCGAGTCGCTGGTCGCGCTGGATCGCTCCCCGCCCAAGGCGGCGGACGCGTTGGCGCCGACCGCGGATGCAATCGCGGCATTGGCGGAGCAACAGGCGCGCGCACGGGAGCTGCATGGCGGCTTGGCTCGATATATGGTGGTGCTGGCCGGCGCCGGATGGATGGCACTGGCCTTCGGGCGGCTGGCGTTGCCATGGACCACCCAGCTCGGCGTGCTGGCACCGCTCTGGTGCGCCGTCGCCGCATGGCAGGGCACGCTGGGCGCGAGCGCCGGACGCTGGGGCCTGATGGGCGGCGCGGTCTTCGTTGTGGCGCTGACCGGCGCGGCTTTACAACGCACGTGGAGCGGCCGGCTGGCCATCACCGTCAAGCAGGCCCGCTCCGGCGCATGGCGCTATCCTGGCTTTGTCTTGCTGTCGGGACTGGGGCTGGCGTGGATCACCGACCTGGCCGCGCGTGGGCCCCTGCGCCAGTTGTTCCTCGGCCTGCGCCATGCGGACAACCTGCTGCTGGCATTTGCGACGCTGACGATGGCGGCGGCCCTGGCACCCGCACTGTTGTGGGGACTGTCGAGCGCGGTCACCCGTGCCGGATCGCGCATGGCCGGCATGGGACCGTCGCTCGCGGGTGCGCTCGTGCTGCTGCTCCTAACCCTGCCGTCGCTCGGCCTTGCGCTGGCCTTGCGCGCCGACGCGATCCAGGCGTCGCTCTTTGGCGAATCGGCGCGTGTGCTGTTCTGGCTGGCTTGCGGCTGGCTCATGTACCGTCGCGTCGACCGCGACGAGCCGTCGGGCCGGGCCTTCGGGCTCGTCGTTGCCTGCCAAGTGCTTCTGCTCGGCTTCTACGCACTCTTCGATAAGGGCCAGGCGATGGTCGCACTGCTGTCCCTCACTGTGCCGGGAGCGGTACTGGTGCTGCCAATGCTGCTCGCCCGGCGTTGCGCGGCCCTCACCGGACGCGCGCGGGCGATGCTGGGCGTGCTGCTTTGGCTGCCTTGCCTCTCGCTTGTGCTGTGGTGCATTTGGACCCTGGGCCCGATGTTCGGCAATCACATTGCCGCGCGTATCGAAGCCACCCAGTCGCCTTTCGGCGCGCGCAATGACTTCCTGGCGCAACTGTTCTGGCTGAGCCATGCGGCGGGCAGCACCGGCTTCGGCCTCACGCATGTGCCTTGGTGTGGGCACCTGGGCTCGCTGGGCTCTGCCTGCCGCGGCGCGCCCGAGCAGATCCAGAGCGACTACGCGATCCAGGGCCTGGCGGCCGTCTGGGGCATGCCAGTGGCCGTTGCGCTGGTGCTGGCGCTGTGTCTCTGGCTGATGGGCATGTTCCGCCTACCAGTTGATATCGGCGGCGGCGGATCGCAATCTAGGTCATTGCTGGCCTTGCGTGCCTGGATCCTCGCCTTCTTCGCCGTGGCGCTCGTGACGCAGGCTTTCGTCACCTCATTCGGCGCGCTGGGCGCGATGCCCATGACCGGCGTGCCGCTGCCCTTGCTGGCCTATGGGCGGGTCGGCCTGCTGGTAGTGTCTTTTTTTGCTGGCCTGTCCATGCACCAGTGGAGGGAAGGCCCCGCCACCAGCGCCTCCGATCACTCGACCCTTGACATGAAAGGAAGACTCGATGTATAGCGTAATCAACAACATGCGGCACAGCCGCTGGCTTGCCGCCATCGCTGCCCTGTGGCTGGTGGGAGCGGCATGGCAGCACATGGCTGCCATGCGCGGCGTGAGCCATGCGTACCGCAACGAGGCCATGGCCGCCGCACTGGACATGCTGGCGGCTTCGATCCAGCCCGTTGCGGTGGTGGACAACCGTGAAGACCCGGCCTTTGCCGACTCCGCCTGCGACGCAGCGCAGCACCGCCAGCTTGCAAACGGCATGGGCCAGCTCGATGCGGAACTGGCGCGCATTACAGGTGCCCAAGCCGGCGCCGACGCCCGCACGCTGGTGTCGTACCGACTCGACCGGGGAGCTCTGGAAGACGCCGTCGGCCAGGCGAAGGCGCGTGATGCCGCGGGCACGCCAGGCACGCCCACGATGGCTTGGCGCTGCGGCACGCTCGTCGATGCCGTGCAATGGCTGCTGCGCAAGAGCGGCGGCGCCACCCGTGTGTCGCTGCTCGAATGGCGCGGCCAGCGCGCGGGCGCCGCACCGCTGCTGGCCACGTCGCAATATCTGCGCAGCACCGATCCTTGGCAGGACCTGTCTGGCTGCCTGCTCATGCGCGGTGACGAGGGCTACGTCGCCGTGGCCCCGTCCGGCGGCGAAGCCTCCGCCCGCCTCTGCGCCAGTGCCTTCGCCGACGGCCAGGCGCGGATGGCCGGCGCCGGCAAGCTGCCTGCCGTTGCCATTGCACCAACTACCACAGGCGTGCGTCTTCAGGGCGATGCAACAGGCAACACCGTCGAGGTGCACGGCCGTCCGGTGCCGCAAGGCCCACACTACGTGACGACCATCGATGCGCGCACGCAGTCCATCGTCCAGCAGGTGGCCGACTGTTACACCGGCGGGCGCGCGGCCTGCGCGGCGCTCGGCATCGATCCGCGGCGGTGGGAGGCGCGGGCGGAGCAGGCTTCGGTGCGCATGGCCGGCGTGCTGGTGATCGATATCGCCAGCGGTGCCATCGAGGCGGCGGGCAGCGCGCACACGCCGTGCTTCACTCGGCAGTTCGCCGGCCCCGCCCGTGGCGCAGGCTGTCTGCGGCTGCCCGCCGCGCCCGGTGCGCGGCCGCACGAGCTGGAAAACCACGCCCTGTTCACCAGTTACATGCCCGGCAGCCTGGTCAAGCCGGTGCTGGCGATGGGGCTGCTGCGGGATCCGGCGTTGGCGACGCGGCTGCACGGCGTGGAGCGGGACAAGTTCCTGGGCGAGATCAGTCATTCGGATTCGGCCGCGTTCCTGGACCGTGTGTTCTGCCGTGACACCGGCTTCACCGGCTGCGCGCGGCCTGACTATGTGATGGATGCCGCCGCTGCGCTGGGCTGGAATGGCCACTGCGGCGACGGCAGCGAACTCTTGTGTGCGCGCACCGGCGCGCTGACGGGATTGCCGGCGTACCCGGGGGGTGAAAGCCCGACCTTTTTCTCCGGCCTACTGGGCATGACGTTCGATCCGTTGGCCGGTCGATACAAGCGCCTGGATTCCGGCTTCTCGCCTGACAGCGCCAGGGACTGCTCGGCCCAGCCGGGCGCGCTGTCCTGGCGGCGCTGCAAAAGCAAGGGCAACGGAGCTGGCGGAAACCAACTGGTGGCGCTGGCCTCCGAAACCTGGGGCCAGGGCAATGCGCTGGCGACGCCGGTGGGCATCGCAGCGATGCTGTCGCGGCTGGGCATGGCGGCCAACCAGGCGCCGGCAACGCCGGCCTGGCCGCACCTGCTGCACGGCGCCATTGTTCAGCGGGGCGGGCGGCCCGCCTTCGTCCCGCTGGCGCCGGTGGAAGCCGCGGTGCGGCCCGTCGCAGGAGAGCCACGCGACGCGCGGCTGGTCCTGTCCGGCATGGCGCAAACGCATTGGCCGGCGCGGGGTGGAAAGCATGGAGCGCAACGCGCCGGCACCGCCAGCAGTGCCTGCATCCAGGCGTTCGGCAGCGCGGCGGCCTGCGCAGCGCTCGAAGGCGTCGCAGGAAAGACGGGAACGCCACCTTTCGCGCACGACAGGCTGACTGCCGCGCAGCGCGAGACCACCTGCGCGCGCATCCGCGCCGATCTTGAAGGCCTGCCAGACGACCGCTGGTCGCCCGTGCGCGCCCGCTGGGTGGACTGCATGCACCGGCCCATCAAGTGGTATGCAGCCTTGTTGAAGGACCATGTGCCACCAGGCAAGGCGGGCGCCGACGCGCCGTGGACTCGAGCCGTGGTCGTCATCGTCGAGCGCAACTGGACGCAGGCCGGCCTGATCGACTCGCCGGGCGACACCGGCCCCAATGCCGCGGCCGAAGTGGCGTTCCAGGTAATCCGCCGCCTGCGCGCGGCGCCATCCATTAAGAGAGGCTGACATGCCACTACCCGCTGCGGCGCAGGTGATCGAAGCGCGGGCCTTCGCCGAATTCGGCCGGGCCGTGCGCCTGCGGATGGAAGAGGTCCTGCATGGCGGCGGGCCGCCGCCCACCGCACTGTGGCTGTACTTGCCGGCCGGCATGGACGCCGAGGCGCGGCTTGCTGGACATGGAACGGAACTGGCGCGCTGGCTGCGGGCGCAGGGCGTGCGGGAGGTGCATTTCAGGGTCGACGCGAAGGGCCATGCGCTGCAGGCCGGCGAGTGCGCCTGGTGGTTGCAGGCCCAAGCTTGAGCCATTTTTTCCGAATCTGCGTAAGGCAGGGGTAGCACAGGAGAACGCCATGGGAATCTGGACATTCGTCGGGGACATGATCGCGGGGGAACAGGCCCGCCCGGCCGGCAACGGTCTGGCGCGCACGGCACCGGTCGCGCTGCGCGGACACCTGGTCGAGCCGCCGCTGGCCGCACCGCAGGAGTTGCTCCGAGCGCTGGCCGAGGCGGCGGCGCTGTTCCGCGACAACGTGGCGGGCATGTCGGCCGGTGGCACGTTGGCGTATAAGCTGCGGGGCATCGTCGCCTGGGTGCCGGAACCATGGATGGACAAGGTTGCGTTTTCGCGGCAACCTCAGCACGTGCGCGTTCAGAACGCACAGGCCGTGCTGGCGGGAATTCTGGCCGGGCATGGCTATATCGATGCCACGGCGCTGACCGACTGGCAAGTCAGGAAAAAGGAAAGCAGGGACGACGTCAGTGACGGATTCAGCGACGCCTTCGTGGCGCAGCCCGATTCCGGCATCGGCGTGGAATTTACCTTCGAGGGAAGTTTTGTGACGCAAGACCAAAGCCAAACCGACAGCCATGGCCG
Source organism: Dinoroseobacter sp. (assembly GCA_965279125.1). Lineage (GTDB taxonomy): Bacteria > Pseudomonadota > Alphaproteobacteria > Rhodobacterales > Rhodobacteraceae > Dinoroseobacter. The sequence goes on along the minus strand of CBDIHL010000040.1, from coordinate 114,660 downwards.
CGCGCCGCGCGCGCGCCTTGACTACCGCCTGCTCGACGATGCCGGCCGCCTTGCTGCAGGCCGGCAGCATCCAGCAGTTTCCAGCGACGGTGGGCCGCGGCTTTTCCGCCATCCCCGTGCCGGACCGGCTCGAACTGGTGTCGGGCCCGCACCTGGAGTTCACATTGTCGCCACTGGGAGAGCCCTGCGTGCAAGACATTGGCGCGCAGCGCGCCGGTTCGACCAACGGCACCTGGCTGGAGCAGGGCACAGGCGTGCAGCGGCTGGCCGCCCGCACACGGTTGCCGGCGCGCGGCCGGCTGATCCTCGGCGCCGGGACCGTGCAGGCGCGCGCCGCTGTGCTGGAGTTCGACACCGCGGACGCGGCCAAAGCGTCGGCATCCGAGCACGCCAACCCGGCCCACCCGCCGACGCGGCATGCCCAGCCCACAGAGGTGGCATTCGCCGGGGTCAGGCCCACGCAGGTCGAGTTGCCTGAAGTCACCGGCCGCCTGGGTGTAGTGATGCTGCGCTATGCCAACGGCGCGCTGGAGAGGCATGTGATCAACAGCCTGCCCTTCGTCATCGGGCGCGAGCCTGACACTGGCCGCGGCAGCTCGGCCGTGGTGCGCGAGTCCTGCGCCAAGGTCTCGCGCAGCCATGTCCGCATCGAGGACCTGGGCAGCAACGGCTTCTTCGCCCGCAACCTGGCGGCCGGGCGCAACGGCTGCTTCATGGCAGGCCGGCGCGAGGCCGCTGATTTCTTCTGGCCCTTCAGCGAGGGCGGTGATGCCGACGCCGGCTGGCTGCGGATGGGCGGTAACGGGCTTGACGACGCCACCGTCTGGGCCCGCGTTCAGGGAGCGCGATCATGAGCGACGACCGCCTGGCCACCCGTTCGCCGCGCGAGCCCGACTGGATCGCTTTGCGGCTGGCCTTGGGCCGCTACTATGCCGACCGCAATGACACAGCCGCGCGCGACGAGGCCTTCGGCCACGTCTACGACGCGATCCGCTACTTGGCCCGCCAGGTGGTGAGCTACCGCATCCATCCGTCGCAGGGCAGCGTGACAGATGTGAGCGAGCTCATCGTCGACGACGTATTCCAGGGCAAGAGCTTCACCGAGATCGCCGGCAGCTACGACCCGGAACGCGGCAGCTTCAAGACCTGGGCGCGCGCCGTGCTGAAGCACGCCTTCATCACCTGGTGGCGCCGGGGGCGGAACGATCCCGGCATGGTGCCCATGGGGGCCCGTGACCTGGACGACGAGTGGGAAGACGTCATCGCCGACCTCGTGGACCGCGATTTGGACGGCGAAGGCCGCACCGGCGTCGTCGACCAGCTGGTGGATCGCGAGGATGCGGCTGCCATTGACGGCCGCATGGCGCGCATGCGTGTGGCGATGCGCAGGATGCCACCGCTGTGGCAGGCGATCTACCTTGTCGACGAGGACAAGGAAACCCAGAAGGAAGCCGCCGCGCGGCTGGGCATCAGCCTGGCCGGCTACAAGCGCAAGCGCAAGCTGGCGATCGCCGAACTCACGGAGGTGATGCATGGTTGAGCCGTTCGAACCCCACACGCACCGGCCTACTAGGGAAAGTCTGAATAACTAGGAAACGGCAACGCTTCGCGTGCGCCTGCATTGCCAATCCCGTTCGAATTGATCATTTTCATGCGCTGGGCGAGGGATTTCGATGTCTTTTGCGGCTTCATGCTGCTTTCGGACGCACCTGTCCTATCAACGCCATCAACTGCTTGCGCGCCATCCACAGATTGCTCAACGCGAACAGCGTGATCACATGCGCGGTGTTCTTCGCCAAGCCCTTGAATCTGACCTTCGTCAGACCGAATTGCCGCTTGATGACGCGGAACGGGTGCTCCACCTTGGCGCGCTTGCTCGCCTTGGCGTGTTCGTTCTTTTGCACTCGTGCTTTGGCTCGCCCTTCAGGCAATTTGGCGATGTCACTGGGCCTGGCCGCAATGTGCCAGTTCACCGGCTTCTTGACTCGTGTTTGCGCGCCCCGGTAGCCCGAGTCGGCCCACACGTCACGCTCCTTGCCGTGCAACAAATCCGCCACCTGCTCCACGTCCGCTTCGTTGGCCGCCGTCGTCGTCACCGTATGCACCAGGCCCGATTCGGCATCCACCGCAATGTGCGCCTTCATCCCGAAGTGCCACTGGTTGCCCTTCTTCGTCTGATGCATCTCAGGGTCACGCTCACCGGTGCTGTTCTTCGTCGAACTGGGCGCGGCGATGATCGTCGCGTCAACGATGGAGCCCTTCTTGAGCAGCAGTCCTTTGCGCGCCAGGTGCGCATTGACCTGCTTGAAGATGTCCTCTGCCAAGTCGCTTTGCTCCAGCATGTGCCGGAAGTTCAAGATGGTCGTTTCATCGGGAAGGGCGTTCAAATCAAGCTTGGCAAATGTCCGCAGCGATGCGATCTCGTACAGCGCTTCTTCCATCGCCGGATCGCTCAGCGAAAACCAGTTCTGCATGAGGTGTACACGCAGCATCGACTCCATCGGGTATGGGCGCCTGCCTCGCCCGGCCACCGGATAGTGCGGCTCAATGACCTTGAGCATCGCCTTCCACGGAACGACCTGCTCCATCTCACCCAGGAAGACCTCGCGCCTGGTCTTCTTCCTCTTGCCCGCTTGCTCGGCATCCGCGAAACTGATCTGGCTCATCGTTGCAGCTCCTCGACATCGGTACATGCATCATGCAAGATTCGTGCACTTGTTCAGAGTTTCCCTAGTGTTCGGTCGCCGCTGCCTGTAGAGGATCATGCCAGCATGCTCGAACGCGAGCTGCGCAACGAATTCAGGGCCGAGATGGAACGCGCCGGCGCGGACGGCGAGCCAGACCCGGCTCGTGAACGCATCGTTCTCGTCGAACTCGTCAGCCAGGACGACCTTCGCATCTACGAACGATTCGACAACAACTCCAGCGTGCGGCGCGTGCGGCGCGGCGAGCGGGCCTATGTGGAAAAGCGCTACAAGGGTGAACTGGACGCGCTGACCGAACGGGAATGCGAGTCCATGCTCAAAGTCAGTAACGCGAGACTGAAATGGACGGCGGGCCTGGATGGTTACGGCGTTGACGCCGCCACGGCGACGTCGCGGCTCAGGATCGTGTCGGCTTATGCGGGTCTGGACCTGATGAAGTGGGAGGTGCTGCTGGGGCGTTGCGGCGCCGCCAGTCCGTTCAGGCAGGCGCCGTTCCTGCTGGCCCTGTCGGCCGGGCTGCTTCGGGTGCTCGGCGAATTCCACGAGGCGAAGGAGCGCAGCTTCGTGCACTGCGACCTGAAAGCCGACAACGTCTGCTGCATGCACGTGGACGGGCTGCGACTTGCCGGCGACAAGGCATCGGGCTTCCGGCTTGAAGGCGGGATGGATCTGGGCCGGCTGACCCTGATCGACCTTGGACTGGCCTTGACTGTCAAGCCAGAAGATCGTCCCGCGCCGATCGTGAAAAATCACAACGGTGAGTATCTCGCACGGAGCTACAAGGCTGCTTTCAGGATGGCCGTCAAGGACCGCGACACCAGCGGTCTGAAGCACATCAGTTGGAAGGCCGACCTGTACAGCCTGGGGGCGATGCTGGAAGGCTGGGTCACGCACCTTGCAGGCAATGGGCCGGGAGATGTCTTGTTGCGCGATTTGCCCCGCCGGCTGAAGGCTTTCGACGACCTGCCCGATCCGCTGGACCGCCTGCCGCACGGCGACCTGATCCGTGAGATCGAGGCGGCGGCGGAAGCCGCCATGCCGCAGGCGCAGCTCTTTGTCATACCGCTGCTTGACGATGAAGTTGCCATGGTGCGTCAGCGGCTCGAGGCCGTTCCGGTCGGTTCAGCGGAGCCGGCGTCGCTACCCATCCCACCTAAGACAGCTAGCAAGTCGGCAGTGTTTGCCGGCGTCGTCGCGGGGCTGGCCGCCGTGACCCTGGCCAGCTGGGGCGCCATGCGGCTGGCGTCGCAGGATGCAGCGAAGCCTCAGAAGAATGCGGCGGCGGCGGTAGTGACGCCTCCCCCCAAAGACATCCAGACGGCGGCCACGCCACCACCGCGCGTGACATCGGTGGACGACCCGCTCTTCCAGCGCTGCGCCTCCTTGCGCCCCAAGGACGAGCACGACAAGACGCCCGTCACTCGCCAGCGGTACGAAGCCGCTATCACCGACTGCGGCGCGGTGCTTTCCGCCGGCGCAGCTCCAGGGCTTGCGTTCAAAGCTTTGATGTACCGCTCAGCCGCGTTGGAGAAGACGGACAGGCTCGGTGAAGCGATGGACGACATGCGGCAGGCGGGCGCGCTGGACCCGGCCGAGCCCGGCGTGGACTTGGTGCGTGCCCTGCTGCTGTACCGGCAAGGCCAGGCTCCAGCAGCCTTCCATGCGCTGGACTCGGCGGTTGCCAAGGGATGGCGCGAACGCAAACTCATCGAAACCGACCCTGACTATCGCCAGATCGTGGCGGACGACCGCTATCGGGGCGCTGTCGCGAGGATGAAATGAGGAACGATCAACTAGGAGGTCACATGACTTGTGTATCGTGGATCATCGCCGCGGGCCTGCTCGCAGCTTCGGCGCTGGCGCCGTTGCCGAGCAACGCGCAGGGGGGCGGGGACGCCGAAGCCTGCGAACCTTCCGCCAAGAACCTGTTTTCCTGGGGCGGCACCTTGGTCAACGACGGGGCGCGCCATCCGGCGAACAGCGCGGCCGCAAAAGTTGAACGCACTGCGCCGAACGCACCGAAGTTGAGGCCGCGCCCAACGGCACAGGCGTGCCAATCTGCGCGCGATACCCAGCCGGCCAAGGCCATCGAGCGCATCGAGCCGCACGCCGGCATGGCTTTTTGGGCCGAGACCCTGCGCTGCGGCATGCAGGACTCGCGCCGCACGACGGAATACCGGTTCCGCACCGGCGACTGCGCCAAGCTCTTCTTCATGCCCAATTCGCGGGGCTACCTGTACGTGGCCAACGTCGACAGCAACGGCAAGGTCGACTACCTGTATCCCCGGCCCGGCGAGCGGACCGTGATCGATCCGGGCGAGGAGGTGAGCTTCGGCGTTTCCTTCACGGGCGCGCCCGGCATCGAGCGGGTCTTCGTGTTGTTCTCGAAGACCCGGCTCACCAGCGTGCCCACGCTGGCTCTCGGCCTGTGGAAGCGGTCGCCGCAAGACCCTCAGGTAGCGCGCACCGGCCAGGTGTTGCTTGTGGATGAGCACGGCCTGGGCGGCGCGTCCAAGTCCCTGCAGCGCACCGACGAGGAAGCCGGCGTGTCTGCCCCGGGGGCCGCGCGCTACGTAGTCGTCGCCGAATCGGAGTTGACGGCCACCCCCGTCATGGTGCTAAATCTGGATCTCGTCCACACCTCGCGCTAGCCGGGGACGGACCGCAGGAGGATCCCAACATGACGACACGTTTGTTCGCTCCGCGCCACCTTGCCCGCTGCATCCTGTTGCTGTTGTCCCTGTCGCTGGCGTCTGTGGCCTTCGCGCAGAAGCGCGTGGCCTTCGTCATCGGCAACAACCAGTACGAAGGGGCTTCGCAGCTGACGAACCCTGTCAACGATGCGACGCTGCTGGGAAACGTGCTGCAGCAGGACCTCGGCTTCGAGGTCATCCGCCGCACCAACGTGGATCGCCGCGGCCTGAACAACCTGGTGCTGGACATCAGGGACAAAAGCAAGGGCGCCGACGTAGTCATCGTTTATTACTCGGGCCACGGCGTGCAGGGACCGGGCGGCAACTACCTGGTGCCGGTGGACGCAAGCATCGGCACCTACGATCACATCGAGGGTGAGGCCCTGCCCGCCATGAACATCGTGAAAGCGCTGGAGGGCACGAACGCGCGGGTGGCGCTGCTGATCCTGGATGCCTGCCGCGACTATGCCTACGGCAACAAGAGCATAGCCAGCAAGGGCCTGATGCGGATGGAAAACCTGGGCAACAACATGCTGGTGGCCTACGCGACGCAGGAGGGCTCGACGGCCACCGAGGGGCGAGGCGGCAACAGCCCTTACGCGCGCGCGTTGGCCGAACAACTGCGCCGCACCAGCGTGCCCTTGCTCGAGGGACTGGACGACGTCGCCGAATCGGTGCGCCATGAAACCGGCAACCGACAGCGACCCACGCGTTCTGGCGACCTGCGGGTGCGTACCTGCCTGATCGACGGCAAGTGCGATGGGTCTTCAGCAGCCACGACCGTCGCCGCAGCCCGGCCGCCACCGCGCGACGTCGCCGCGGAAGATCGCGCGCTGTGGGCGCAGATCCGCGACCGCAGTGAGCCTTACCTGTTCCTGCAGTATCAGCTCAGGTTCCCGAACGGCGACTTCCTGGAGGCGGCCCGCCGCAAGTCGGGCCCTGTGGCGAAGTCACGTTCGGGATGCGGACTGCGGGAGTATTCGCTACCGGCGGATATCGACATGGAATGGAGCGGCGACTGCCGCGACGGCCTGGCGGACGGGCGCGGCGTCAAACGCTATACCCGGGCTGGGGTGAAGTTGGTTGAGTGGTCGGGGGCGTTGCAGCGCGGCATCCCGACAGGAAACTGGGAAGGTGTGTTTTCAAGTGGCGGCACCAATGGCAGGAAATCCATGACAATTTCCTTCAATGCGGCAGGTGATGTCAATCGGGTTCAGGCCTTCGCCATGAACAACGGCGTCCGCTACGAGGGCGAAACCGATGCGACGTTGGCGTCGCAACTGGGGCAGCCGGACGGCATTGGCACGATGTGGTTCGCCGACGGCGGGCGCTATGAAGGCGCTTGGGTCAAGAACCAGCGCACGGGTCAGGGGACGTTGTTCTATCCGCCGAGCACCAGCCCGGAGGCGCCGCTGAAATACACCGGCGAATTCAAGGACGGTGCCCCTTCGGGACAAGGAACTATGGTCCGGGTTTCCGGTGCCAGCTATACGGGGGGATGGGTGAACGGCCGTCGTTCTGGAAGGGGCCGGCTGGTCTTCACGGATGGGGGCATTTTTGAAGGTGACTTCGTGGACGACCGCCGCAATGGCCAAGGCGTCCTGACGTTTCCGCGCAAGCCTGCGCCTGATTCCATGGCGACCTATTCGGGTTCATTCAAGGACGACATGTTCCACGGGCAAGGCACGATGACGCTTGCCAATGGGGGAACTTATGTGGGTACATGGGCCAACGGAAAGCGCGACGGCAAAGGGCGCCTCGTCATGCCGGACGGCTACACTTATGACGGCGACTGGGTCGCGGACAAACGTTCGGGCAACGGAGTGCTCACGCCTTCCAAAAACAATACGCCCGGTGCCCTGACGTCGTACACCGGTGAATTCCGCGACGACTTGGCGACCGGTCGGGGAACGCTCACCTATGGCAACGGCGCGAGTTACCGGGGCGAGGTCGTGAACATGCGTGCCCACGGCATTGGCGAGGTCCGCCGGCCAGACGGTACGACAGCCAGCGGGCGCTTCGATCAGAGCAGGAACGTTAGCGAAGGGCCGATCCGGTAGCAAACGTCCTTGCGAATACAAACGCGTCGTCTTTACTTGGACGCAGGAACTAGCGCCGTCTACCGCTTACGTCCCTGCGGAAGCAGGGCGGTGCGCTCCTGCCGGTGGCCCAAGACCCCGAGCGAAAAGACTTGACAAAAAGCTCCAGTACACCCGGCGCACTGGCTCCAAAAAAGACGAGCTGGAGGGTGGCGAAATGAGGGCTCCAATCATCGCCATCATTGGGCTGATCGGTTTTCCGAATTGTCAGCTGAAGGACCGGAAGCGGACTTACATGCCGAAGGAGTTAGTAAACCGACGGATTGACCATCCGTTGCTCGTAACGGAATGGATGCACCCGTGAACCATTTAGAGTTGTTTGGGGTATGCAAGGGGTACGAATGCAAATAGGTGCACTTATGTCTCATGTACACATTGGAGCATCGACGCTACGGGCTGCTGCCAGCGTCTCCGTACTACGCCTTTGGAACTTCGGCGCGGGTGGTCCATGCAAATGGTTGCCACCTCCTCGTGCTGGCAATCTATTAGATGTCCGCTCGACTCTTTCCGAAGTGAAGCGCCGTTCGCCATAAGTAAGTGGCCAACGGCCTGGGGAAGGAATTGTGCCGACGCGCCCATTGGAGGGGTTGCATTCCAAATTGCATTTCCGCAGACCAAGCGTCGGCGGAACGGCAGCTTCCTGTTAACCGACTTGTTAACCGGATGTTCCCTTGGTCGAATTGACGGAATCTCCGGCACGAGCATGCATATGTCCGGGTCCTTGTCGCGGCGGGACGGAACAAAATTTGTGCCTTTGGAGGGGTGGAATTGTGCTGGAATTACGTCCCGTGGCGACTCATGCTGCCATCATAAAATGTGTGTTTTCGTGGAAACCAACTTGGAAACTCGGTGCGCGGCAACTGGCTTCAAGGACGTTCATGCGCAATCATTGATTGACGGCGGAGCGGTTCTGGCCGCTCCGCAGCGCTTCTAGCTTTGTTCGCCAGTCTGCTTTGGTATCCATCAAGTCCAGCAGTTCGGCGCACCTGGCTACCGCCTCGAGCGCGTCTTGGATACCAGTGATGTCCTTGACGCTGTGCAGCGTTGTCCAGGTCTGGTGCCGTGCGACCTCTGATCGGTGTCCGCACTTCCGGGCATAGACGTTGAATCGCCGTCGCCCCGTGAGCGTCGCCACGATCGCGTCTGTCCAGTCACTGGCCATGGTCGATCGGTACTCGCTGTGCACGACGATGGCACGCGTCGCGCGAGTGGAGGCCAAGGCACTAACCGACGCACTAACTAACCCGCGGGCTCCCCCGCCTTGCATAGGCTTCATCTATCCAGGCCTGCGCGGAGCGCCCGCGTTGACGATGGCGTCAAGCTGGCTTTCCGTTAAGGCCCCAGGAAAAAGATCCGCGGCACGCCCCAACACCGCCGCTCGCACTTCCTCTTCGCTGGCGCCGTTGTGGCGAAGCATCGCCGCATCTATTCCGGCCTGTAAAGTGGCCATGACTTCGGGCTCATCCATGCCTCTTACCTCAGGGGCCGGTGACTCTGGTGGTCTCGTCATAAAAAACTGCCTTTCTGCGTTTAGCGGGGTTGTTTACCCCTTGGACTCATCTCGATCTCAGAATTCGCCCTTCAGCAAGGGGCGGGTCCGCATGTTGCCTCCCTGCACCTTGTACAAGGTCATGGTCACATCGTCGTACTGCGTGCCGTAAAGCGAATCCGTTTCCTGCAGAACGATTCGCTCAGATGCATAGCCCGTCTGGTCTCCCAAAAACCGGAACCTGATTTCGTACGTGCCCGGCTGAATCCCCTCAAGAGTGAAGCGTCCGTGAGCTGGAACGAGCAGGTGGCGCTCGGCCTTGCTTGTCGCAATCCTAAACAGCTGAACATGGGCTGGGGTGCCCACCCGGCCATTGTTTACCGTGATACCCGACTTGCCACCCTCAGCGCCGACTTCGTAGCCATTCAGGTAGCCCCCACCGGCTGGCCACGGCAGCCCGTTCGGTGCGGTCCTCGGTTCGCCCAGAGGCGCGCTGGGCGTGAGACCGGGGGTGGGCTTGGCCGGCACAGCAGTTACAACCGACGCGTCGGCCGCCGCCTCGAACTCCTTGCGCAGGTTCGCACGCCATGTCGAATCCTTGGGCTCGGACGTGGCTGAAACTGTCGGCTGCGCGGAAACAGCGACTGGCGCGTGCACGCGATCTGGCCCTCCCGATAAGGACGGGCGGGTCCACTCCGCCCTGGACGGCTGCTCTGACTTCCCGGATACCGTGCTCATCAACCATGCAGTCCCAGCGAGCAGGACCAACACCAGGGTTGGTGGCAGCCACTTGCTTCTCGGTTGTGTGTCAGGCTCGAAGTGATGGCGGTATCGCCGCTGTCCTTCGTTGAACCGTGAGTAGCCATATGCCGTTTCCTTGGCCCGCTCAGCCTGGTGCTCCGGCCGCGCTGAGGCGGGAACCTCCGGCTCGGCAGGTTGGCGTGGCTTTTGGGTTTCGGTCGAGCGTGCTGAATTCGCCGCACCGCGCTGCATGGTTTCAATCGCGTCCTGAACAGCCTGTGCGGCACTTTCCGACTCCTCCCTGAAAATCCAATCGTCGTGCGCCGCACGGGCTGCAGGATCTGACAGTGTCTTGTAGGACTCGTTGACCAGCGCCATCACGCGGTGGGCGTCCGCCTTGCCCGGATTCCGGTCCGGGTGGTATCGCTGCGACAGAACCCTGTACGCAGCCTTGATTACCTCCGGCGGCGCATTTCGCGCAACCTTCAGGTTGTCGTAGTGGGTGTGCAACTTCTCTTGTGACATGTCTGTCCCCTGGGATGAGCCTGCGGCTTGGCAGGCTCAGGGAGAAATGATCAGGTCGTAGCGTTTGCCGTCGTTGTTCTCGCACATTCCCTGACCACGCATGGCAACAACCGTTCCAAAGGCGCAACGGAGAACCCTGCCGGTCGGGGAGGTCATCAGGGCCTGACCGCTGCCGTCGCTTGTGATGAAGCTGCCGGAAATGATTGAGCGACCGGCCATCGCGGTCCCGAACCCGACGCCAAGGCTTTGGGAATACGTGCCAGAGTAGCGGATGCCATCAATGTCAACTTCGACGGTGTTGGTACCTTGCTGGAAGCGACCCTGATGGACTTTGCCGTCTTCCAGCAGCTTGAGGTTGCCAGCGCAGCCAATCAGGGCTATTGCGCATGTTGTCATCAAAAGGCGTGCTGGACCAGTGTGGAGAGGGGCGAGGCGATTGAACATGCGGGCTTCTTTCCTGGAGATTGCCGGCAAGGTGATGTGCGACTGCTCACCCCTACGTCTGGGCGGGATTAAACGATAAAGACACTTATAGTTTGCCATAAGTCTCTCATAGCGTGTTGTCTGCCGCCTATCTATGTCAGATGCTTGTTGAATGAAGAAGACCGTAAAGCGGCTGACTGCGCGCGCAGTGTTTGCAAGAAACCTTCGAAAAGTTCGAAGGCTTGCCGACATCTCGCAGGAAGCTCTTGCACTCCGGTGCGGCATGAGCAGGACCTACGTAGGCGAGGTCGAGCGAGAGCTGCGCAACATTTCCATCGACAACATGGGGTTGCTGGCTGAGGCGCTTGATACCCCACTCAAAGATTTGGTGGACCCTGCACTATTCGTTCAGTGAAGATTGCGGTTTGACGGGCACCATCGCGGTGCTTGTCAATTTTCCGTCGAAATTTTCCCTTTCGGTGCGTACCGACCGTGCGTACTAGCGTACTGCGGTCCGGTGGTATTGGTGAGCCAGAACGCAATTGCAGCATCGATTGATATGAAAAGATACCGAATAGCCTGAATAACGGCTCAGAATTCTCCAGCGGATCTGTCAGGCGAAGAGCGAGATGATCAAGCCCAAGCATTTTCCGGCGTTGCCGCCAGCCGCAGCAGGCTTCTCGCATCGCTGCGGGCGGATGAGACCAAAATCTCACAACACACTTCGCGACCGCTACCTGTCTGCCCGCTACCACCTACAGCGCGTGAGCATAAATTTTGGTCAAGGCAGAAGCTCATCATGTTGATGTCGCGAATGGATGCCGGACGCGTGTAGGTTCAGATCGTTGGCGCAGTTACCCTTGAGCTACTTCATCTAGGGCGTTCACCGTGTTGGCATAGATGCGCTTGCCCGAACGCTGGGTGACCGGCACAGAGTCCATCGAGACGGACATCTCGCGGCTGAAGATATTGCATTGGAGCGTCAGGTAATCGACCGCCTGGAGCATCGTGTGGTGAGCACGAGTAGCCCGAACCAGAATCGATGCTTGGGTCGTATCCAAGAGCGTGGCTGTCAACCCAAGATCATCTGCTGCGAATTTGGCGTGGGATTGGTAGGTGCCATCGACCTCAAGGTCCTTAGCGTTGCCTGCGATCTCGTGATGGTCGTCCAGCACCATTTGCCGCCGCATCTCAAGGTCGTTGTACGCCGTATGGAGCAGGTTTGCGCCATGAGTACTCGCATACAGGTCGTTGATAAGCTGATCTTCGACGGAACAGGTCCGGAGCAGCGGTTCAACGCCTGTGATTTCTTCGAGTAACTGCAGCTGGTTCTGCGCGTAGTCGTCCTCCAACTTGAGTGACGTAAGTCTCTCATACAGCTGGAGCAGTCCGTCGTATGCGTGGCCGCCCGCTAAAGTTATGTCTAAATCAGCCGCGCCAGCATAGGTTCTGAGCTGAGAGAGGCGACGTACGAACACCAACACACTCGATGCCAGAATGTGAAGCTGTCCCATCGTCACATGAAGTGCGTATGCGCCGTACGCCGCGGCGGCGAGAGGGGCGGCCAAGTCCCAGAGGCGCGGATCGTCTTCAAGGTCGGGTTGAGAGGCGAAGTGGGCCTCCGACCATCGCCCATGGTCCTGAATGGCGGGTGCGGCCATGGCAGCGGATGTGATGGCCATGTCCACTGCATCTCGCTCGTTCTCAGAAGCGCAGGGGGATGGATTGTTGAATGCGTCCATTGTGATTTCCTTTCAATTGCAAAGACGTCTCGTGCATCAGAGTGACAGAGCGTCTGGGTGGCTTAAGGTCTGGCCCCATTGGGAGCCCTGGTTAGGCGGTGCGCCAGTAGGAACTCATTGCATGTTCACTGCATCAACAAGTTTCTGTGCTGCGATATAGAGGAAGAGATGCGCGTCCTTCGCTTCGACACGCACCCTATCTCTGGTGTTGCGGATGCTGCAAGCGGCCTGTCGCAAAGCTGCGAAGGGTGCGGTGCCATTGCCTGGCTCAAGATTCGAAAAGTCGCCGGCGGCGTGCTCAAAGTCGTACCAATCGCATCTAGCTACGTGAGCATCGGAAGCGAGATCTCGAGCCAGCTCGTGCATTCGGATGGCTTTCACCATTGCACAATCCACCGCGGTCGCATGCTCATGCAGGAGTGGGAAATCATCACTGCATTTCGCTATGAAGTCCAACTGGGTCGAGATATGTTCGCTGTTTGCGACGTAGGTATCTTCCGAGTCGAGTGCGGATAGCTGTTCATATAAGTGCACTAGCTCGAAGACAATATTTGCCTTCTCATCCAGCGCCAGAGAAGTATCGCCACAAGATGAAGGGGATTGAAAACATACCGACCGCATGTCCTCCAGTACTTCTTCGGAAACGATAGCAATTTTGGTAGTCGAGCGGTGGAGCAATAGTTTGGCGAAGCAACAAATACGCAGTTCTTCGGCACACTGCGAGAGCGAAGCCAATGGGAGGCTCCTCGCCGCGTCGGGCGATGAGTCGACCTCGTCAGAATGCACAGCGTGGCTGTCGGGCACGCGCTGGTCCAAAGTAGTTGTTGCTGCGGAAGTAGTCGTTTGCATGTGGTTTTCCTTTCAGAAGTTAACGAAGAGTTAATGAATTTTGGAAATACTGGTAGCGTCGGCCTTCACTACCGTACGGGCGCCATGGGCGAGCTGCCCTATAGCTGGCCCTCTACCCGTTTGCGCGAGGTGAAACCTACAGAGCATAGGTATCGTGATCGCGCTCGGACTTGCGGGGCCCTCTTCCTGGACTTGTGAATACCTGTGCCATCGTGCGCAACGGGCGGGGCTCATTCAAAGCGTCGATGTCGATACCGATAGTGGTGGCCATTTCGCTCGGTGAGGTTTCTATCCATTGTCGGATCGTGTTCCAACATCTGCTCTGTAGCACCATGTCCTGTTGCTTTTGTAGTGCGTCTATGACCGCGGCGGCCGCTCGGTTTCGCACCGAAGCCGGGAATGGGCGGGTGCCAAACCGTTCCAGGCCGAATTTTTTTGCGACGGACATATAAAAGGAATCAATGCGACGTGGCAGAACGCGCCTGCCAATGAGTGGACCTGCAAGACTCCTTCCTCGAACAAGAGGCACCAGAAGGACGTGGCAATGCGGCGCCCCTTCGTCGAAATGCACATCTGCGGATAGGAGATTGCTTCGCCCGAACTCTCTGCATGCCCAGTCAGTGCAGGCTTGGAAGTAAGGGACAAGTGGAATTTCTGTCCGAACTGGTAGGCTAAGGAAACTCTGAACAAGTGCACGAATCTTGCATGATGCATGTACCGATGTCGAGGAGCTGCAACGATGAGCCAGATCAGTTTCGCGGATGCCGAGCAAGCGGGCAAGAGGAAGAAGACCAGGCGCGAGGTCTTCCTGGGTGAGATGGAGCAGGTCGTTCCGTGGAAGGCGATGCTCAAGGTCATTGAGCCGCACTATCCGGTGGCCGGGCGAGGCAGGCGCCCATACCCGATGGAGTCGATGCTGCGTGTACACCTCATGCAGAACTGGTTTTCGCTGAGCGATCCGGCGATGGAAGAAGCGCTGTACGAGATCGCATCGCTGCGGACATTTGCCAAGCTTGATTTGAACGCCCTTCCCGATGAAACGACCATCTTGAACTTCCGGCACATGCTGGAGCAAAGCGACTTGGCAGAGGACATCTTCAAGCAGGTCAATGCGCACCTGGCGCGCAAAGGACTGCTGCTCAAGAAGGGCTCCATCGTTGACGCGACGATCATCGCCGCGCCCAGTTCGACGAAGAACAGCACCGGTGAGCGTGACCCTGAGATGCATCAGACGAAGAAGGGCAACCAGTGGCACTTCGGGATGAAGGCGCACATTGCGGTGGATGCCGAATCGGGCCTGGTGCATACGGTGACGACGACGGCGGCCAACGAAGCGGACGTGGAGCAGGTGGCGGATTTGTTGCACGGCAAGGAGCGTGACGTGTGGGCCGACTCGGGCTACCGGGGCGCGCAAACACGAGTCAAGAAGCCGGTGAACTGGCACATTGCGGCCAGGCCCAGTGACATCGCCAAATTGCCTGAAGGGCGAGCCAAAGCACGAGTGCAAAAGAACGAACACGCCAAGGCGAGCAAGCGCGCCAAGGTGGAGCACCCGTTCCGCGTCATCAAGCGGCAATTCGGTCTGACGAAGGTCAGATTCAAGGGCTTGGCGAAGAACACCGCGCATGTGATCACGCTGTTCGCGTTGAGCAATCTGTGGATGGCGCGCAAGCAGTTGATGGCGTTGATAGGACAGGTGCGTCCGAAAGCAGCATGAAGCCGCAAAAGACATCGAAATCCCTCGCCCAGCGCATGAAAATGATCAATTCGAACGGGATTGGCAATGCAGGCGCACGCGAAGCGTTGCCGTTTCCTAGTTATTCAGACTTTCCCTAAAAATTAGCTCCACTGCCTGGACATAATCTTTCCGCAGTTTTGATACAGCAACCCCGGCGCTCGACAGCGTAGATCTTGCCAATGCAACGACCTCTTCCGGCGTAACAGCTCCTGCCAGATGAATATTCAGCTGAGTGCGAGAGTTGTCGATGTGACCATTTCGCCGCTCGGCAAGGATTCTGCGCTGATTGTGCCGAGCTGCTGCGAGAAGCGTTGTTGGCTTGCGACCTTCGCGACGCGACAAGCCGATCGTACCGGCGCGTAGAAAGAGCGTGTCTTTCATGCATTTTGCCTCGGGCAAACCGTGTGAATTAACTTGTGAATGTCGTCTGAGTGCCATACCGTAATGCCTGGACTCAGGTGGTGACCGCGGGGGAACCGCCCGGTATTTATGCCCGCGAACCAAGTGGAGCGAGACACTGGTATGCGTTGGAGCACTTGCTTGAGTCGATATAGCGCGGGCGAGGGTAAGGAATCCACGGGATTTTCTTGGTTCATTTCTCCATCTCCTTTAGCCTATTGAACATGTCGCTCGGGGAGGCAATCAGAGCTCAAGTAATCCCCAATCCATTACGGCGGATCAGACCCATCGCGATTCCTCTATGACAGAGGCGCTCGCTTGTGAGAAACTGTACGTGTTACAAAACAGGACGTCGACGAAACTTCCTCCAACGGTGAAAATCTCACAACGTGAAAAGCTCTGGCCATTTCAAAAGGCCCCTCGTTCAAGCGACAGTAAGGTCGTTCTCGAGGCGTCAGATTTGAGTGGGTTCGATGCGGAGGGTCATACCGAGCGCATCAAATTGCAGCGGACGTTGGTCGAGCGGATTGACTGGATTTGCCAGAAAGCAAATTCATCCAGGGCGGATGCGGTACTTGGCCTTCTATTCCATCGAATGTACGGCCAAGTAGCGTATGAGCAGTTGCATGACCTCGAAAGCATGCGTAAGCGGACTCCGGCGTCGCCACCCAGAGCGGATTCACTGGAAGGTGCATGGATTGGACGTGGGATCGGTCAATCCGAGGACATTAAGCAGAGCAAGAGCCGGAATATGGTGGTTGAAGAGTTTGGCTACGCAGACATCGTTGTTGAACTCAGAGTGCCGGCGCGGATGTGGACCGAACTGGATCAGCTTGCTCGCGCAGAGAAACTTGATAGGCCGAACTTCATAAGATTCTTGCTTATTTCAAGCTTGCTCGGCTATGAGGAAGCTGTGCGGTTCAGGATAGGTGCATTCAGGGGGCCGTAGACCACCGGTACAGACACTTGTAATTCAGTGTGACGAAGCTCGGCTAAAGATTGACGATTTTTCGGTCAGCTGCTGGCCAAGCGTAAAAACTGGATGTACTGGGGTACTTCCTGGGGTACCCTAATTGCGAAGGCGTTCGATTGCAGAGAGTCCGCTACCAATGTGAATGCCTCCTAGGCAGCCAGATCGTTGCAGTGCAAATGCAGTTGTCGTCGGTCTTAGTGCGAGTGAGGCGAACATCGAGCGGATCATCTGACGCGTCAACTTCGCGTAATTGAAGGTTATAGCGGGTTAGGACCGGAAGTGATTTCCGGTGTCTCCGGCCGACAGTTGTTGACAATATGTGGTTATCGATAGTGTCGTGACGCAAGGTCGATTGCGGCCATGCTTGCCGACATGTCGCGGCGGTCCAAGGATGCGCGTCGGCCGGTCAGAGCCCATCGTCGACTAGCTCCTCACCGGTGCGCTAGCAACAGAAATCAACGTCTTGTGATCGGAATCGCGATTGTGGTCAGCGCCGACCCGTCAGGGAGCCGCATCGATTGCGTCTCCACTTGCAAGCGCCGGACGTCGGGGCCGCTCAGCCACCAGTCGGCCTGATCCTTTCTGGGCGTCGACATGCGGTTAGTAGCCTTGAACGCGATGTCGAAAGCAGCCGTATTGCAATTAAGCTGACTGACCGGATACAGGTCGAAGGGCCATGACTTGCTGCGCACGAACCAGCGTCTGCCGCGCATGTCGTGGCACGCCACGCAGACGGGGATGGTAGACCTCTTGGCCAACTTGATCGCCGAGGCGGTGACACTTGCGTTGAATGCGTCCGCCAACTCCGCGGCGACGTTGAGCGTCATCTTCTTGCCTTCGAGCCACGGAGTCACCATGTAGTCGGGCAATATGAGCTGGCTCGCATACACGTTCGCGTTAGCCTCGACTGACACCGCCTCGGCGTTTTGCGGCCCGATCGAATCGCTCGAGCAATTGAACGACGCGCGCTTGGTGTCATTGATCCAGTGCGCCAACTCGTGCCCGAGTGAGAAGCGTTGCCGGCCCGGGTTGTCATTCGCCTCGATGCTGATCACCGCCTTGTCGCCGTCGGTGAGAAGCCTGGCGGCGCAGCCATCAAGGCGGCGATAGATGACTGTCGCCCCTATTGAAAGGGCGACCCCCTCGAGATCTATGTGTTCAGGTTTGCGAAATCCGTGATCCCAAATTAGCTTCTCAGCCGGCGACAAGGAAGCGACATCAATCATGTTGGTTTGGATTTATCTTTCCAAGCAAAACAAGATCGTCGTACGTTGAATTCCAATCGTTCTCGGACTGCTTGGATCCGTTTCTGAATGCTGTGGCAAGGTTTGGCTCTCTCTGAAATGCCCTTTGTACCAATTCCTTTATGCGCTCCAAAGCGGGCCTGCTGGTCGCGACTGGCGCCTTGGTCGCCTTTTTAACAGCCTTGGTCGCGGCCACCCTGTTTCGTTGAAACTCGGACACCACGGCATCGATCGCCTCGGCCATCTCTCGGGCTATGTGGTCGGGATCAAAGCCGTCCTCGACGAACTCGGCTCGGATATCCTCGGCCGACGTTTCCTCCAAGTCTTTGCTGATCAGCGCCTGGATAGCGCTCAGCGTCTTGCGCGCGTCAGTAGTCATGCTTTCCTCCTGCCCGGGTAGTGTTTGTCGACGGTGCGGCGCAGCTTCTTGCGGCCGCTGGCGTAAGCCGTGGCGGTCATTCCAGTGGCCTGCCGGATCTCGTCGGGCATCATGCCGATCTCCTCGCCGTCCATGATTTCGTGGACCACATCCCCTTGTGCGAAAAGTCGGCGGATCGCGGCCACGTCGGCTTCGGCCGCCACTTGGCGTGCTTCCCGCTCTTCACGTTCAATCAGTTCCTCCTCGACGCTGCGGTGGTGGTGCTCCGGCGCGGAGAGGTAGGAGTTATCCTCGCCATCTTCCGTGGCTAGCGCCTCGGCGCGGCGGTCCACTTTCTGCTTGATGGAGTTCTGCGATCCGTTGGCGATGCTCCTCATGCACTCCATGAGGAAAGCCACTAGGTCGACCGTCTTCGGCCAGGGCCGACCCCGCTCCCCGTCCGCGCGCTCGCCCGAGGTACCTATCAGGGCGCGCTTGACGGCCTCGCTGAACAACTCGCGGCCGCCGGCGAATTCGCTGCCAAGCGCCATCGCGTCGCCCTGGCGGTAAAGCCGGAGCTTCTCGTCCACGGTCAGCCTCCTGAGCGCCTCGATCAGTTCATCGACGCTCGCCATTTCAATCGGGAGTCTTTTGCTTACCACTGCGCCTCCAAGAGTCACTATCGACGTGTGCGGTCGTTTTCGCGATCGCGGACATCCGCCCGGCGATGTCCGCAAATCGCCGAACCACCGCACACATTAGCAGCAGCAATCTTGCTGCGCAAACAGGGACTCAGACCATGAGCAGACGAAATCAGCATGTCGTCCCACGCGAGGACGGATGGGCAATCAGGGGAGCCGGCGCCAAGCGTGACACGGGCCAGTTCGGCCGCAAGCAGGACGCGCTTGACCGTGCCCGCGAGATCACCCAGAACCAAGGCACGGAACTGGTGATCCACGGCCGCAACGGCCAAATCAAGTCGAAGGACAGCCACGGCCACGACCCATACCCGCCGAAGGGTTGACGGGAACGGTTTATGGCTGTACAAAAACACAGTTTTAAGTAAAGTAGACGCTACCTATAGGGTCTCAGCATCTGCCGGACCCCATATCTAGCGTGTGGCCTGCAGCGGTAAGGAAAGCAAAACATGGCGAAGCGTACTTGGAACAAGCAAACGGCCCAGGACCGCATTGACGCGCGGCTGGAGGAAGTAAAGACGGTGGAGATTCGCGACTATGGCCGCGACACCGACCTCAACGGGCTCGCCAACGGCAGGGCCTACCGGGTGGACGGGGTCCACGTCTACGTCGACATCCTGAACCTCGACGAAATGCTGGGCACGACCAACTTCGAGGGTGTCACTGTCCACCGACGGACCTTGCGCTTCCTGAACCTGCATTTTCGCGCCGCGCGTAGCATCTTGCTTGACGTCGATGCAATTGAGGTCGACTTTCACAACCAGCGGCTCCACGCAGTGTTCGCCAAGCCCTACGATGACGAGTCCAAGCGTGTCCACCGCGCGGTGGCCACCGCGCAGCTCATGATCGACGTGCTGGCGCGCACCGGCGAAGGCGGCGACGATCCCTTGCCGGCCGCCAAGGTCCGCGTCGGCATCGACTCGGGCGAGGCGCTAGCCGTCAATAACGGGCGACGCGGCCCACCGGGAGCCGCTGTTCCTGGGCTGCGCCGCGAACCTCGCGGCCAAGCGCGCTGGCGGCGGCTCCAAGGCGGGCATCTTCATGACCAACAACGCGCGCGCCGCGGTGGGATGGTCCGAGGTGTCCAACGTCGACGTCATCGCGCTGACGACCGACGAGATCCAGAATTCGCAAGACAAAGCGAAGCTGGGCATCACGGTGGACTCGGTGGTCAAGACCTGGAAGGAGGACCTCGAGAAGTTTCCCATCGGGGCCTTTGAGTTCTCTGCGCACACGCCGCCGTTCGCCACGCTGGACCTCGAGTTGCTCACACCGAAGAATTCTCGGCGCCAAGATAGCGTCTCGATCTACGCCGACATCGACGGCTTCACCAGCTACGTCGACGAGCGCATCGACGACGACGAGTCGGCCAAGGACGTGGTCAGGGCTCTGCACGTGCTGCGCGCGGAGCTCGACGCGACGCTCCACGCCGACTTCGCCGGCCGCAAAATCCGCTTCATCGGCGACTGTGTGCATGGCGTGCTGGTCGAGGGGACGGCGGCCACCACGGACGCCGAGGAGAGCGCGAAGAACGCTCTGCTTTGCGCCGCCGCCTTGCGCAGCGGCTTCAAGCTGGCTATCGAGCGGCTCGATGGCGCCGGCGTGGACGTCGGCAGCATGGGCCTGGCGGTGGGCTGCGATTACGGCACCCAAGCCATCACGCGCTGGGTATGAAGGGCGAGATGGTGCGCTGCGTGGTCGGTCGAGCGGTCCTGCGCTCCGAGGAGGAGCAGCGCCGCTGCGACGGGCAGCAGACCGCGATGGGCGAGGCACTGGCCAAGATCGCGCCGGTCCCTTTCCGCGATCACTTCGGAGCCTCGCGGCGCCGCTCCGGCTTCGACTACAGCACCGCTCTCGCGGTGCTGGCGAAGGCCGAGGAGGCCAAGAATGCAGAGCCGAGCCGCGCCGGCGGGATGCTGCGCCCGGCTACCGCGGCGGTGGCGGCCGGCTTCTCCTTCCCGGCTCGCGCCGCGTCGCCCTCGAAGACACCCGCGGGATTCGCCTGATGTGGTTTATCACGCGCGTCGGCCGATTCAACCAGGAGCGGGACGCCATTGGCGAGGTTGCCGCCGAGCCGTGGATCGAGAACGTCAAGTGGCGGCTCGACCAGGGGTTGTTCGTGGACGCCGACCTAGTGATCGGAGAAGTCCGGCGGCCGGTCACGCTCGCATATCCCGACATCTTCCCGTTCGCGCCGCCCTCCGTGCGGCCGCGCGAGAGCAGTGAGCGCTGGAGCATCCACCAATACGGCGCCGGCGGCGAGCTGTGTATCGAGCACCGCGCCGACAACTGGCAGGAGCACGTGACCGGCGCCGACGTGCTGCGCAGCACCTATCGGCTTTTGTCGACCGAAGCCGGGGCGACTGGCGACCCCGACGTGTCACGCATTGTGCCCTCCTCGCATCGCGTTAGTCTGGGACAGCGCCTGCGCTCGGAGCCAATGCGGCTTGTTGTGACCGAGGCGCTGGCGGCCGCGGTAGCGGCCGCCAGCGAGCCGCGCGCGATGACTGCGCGGATGCTCGTCACCGGCCGCAACTTCGTGCTGTTCGTTGTTAAGATCACCGAGCGTGACGGCGCCGAGTGGCGCGACCCCACTCTGCCGGAGCCGATCGGCCGATACGAGTTTGAGACCGGTCACGTGCTCGCCTTGCCCGCCGGCGACGCGCGGCTCGGGCAAATCGAGGCCGCCGCGGCCAGCGGCGCGCGGGCGCTGCGTTCGCTCCTTCTGGGCGCGGAGCTCGCCTTCGCGTCCTCGGAGACGCTGGTGATGTCGCTGCCCTCGGGCTTGCGGGCGTTCCACGTCGATCCGAAGGACGACGCCGCGATCGAATACGCGATCGTGCCGCCCAAGCCTGGGCAACGCGCGGCGCCTGGTCGCGAGGTGTTCGGCGACAAGCTTGTGGGCGTACTCGGCGCCGGCTCCATGGGCAGTAAGGTGGCTGCGAGCTTGGCGCGCGCCGGGGTGGCCAAGTTCTTGCTGATCGACGAGGACGTGCTCGGCACCGAGAACATCTCGCGCCACGAGCTTGACTGGCGCTCGGTCGGCGCTCACAAGGTCGACGCGCTCGCCGAGCGGATAAAGCTTTTGCGGCCGGGCGCGACGATCGACGCGCGCAGGCTGAACCTGGGCGGTCAAGAGAGCAGCGGGTCGCTGCACGGCACGCTTGCGGCGCTCGCCAAGTGCGACTTGATCGTGGACGCAAGCGGCAGCGACGCCGGCTTCAACTACGCCGCTGGCGTCGTGGTCGAGAGCAAGCGGGCGATGGTGTGGGGGCGCGTGTTCGGGGGCGGCTACGGCGGCATGGTCGCGCGCTCGCGCCCTGGCCTCGACCCCTTTCCGCTCGACGCGCGCGCGGTCATCCACGCTTGGTGCGCCAATCCTGATTTTCCGAAGCCGCCCAGGGCGACTGTCGACTACGGCGCCGAGGGAGCCGGCGGGGAGCCCATGGTCGCTGACGACGCCGACGTGGCGCAGATCGCAGCAAGCTTGACCAGGCTCGCGATCGACACGCTGTTGGCCGCGCCCGAGTCGTCGTTCGAGCAGTCCGCCTACATGATCGGGTTACGCAAGGAGTGGATCTTCACAGGCGCGTTCGACGTCTGGCCCATCGACCTCGGCGCGCCGGCGGACCGTTCGACGCAGCCGGTGAGCGAGGCGGAGCTGGCCAGGGCGGTGGAGGCCTTGACTGCGCTGCTTCCCAAGGAGGCCGCGTGATCGAGATTGTGCTGCCGGCGAACGTGGCCGCAAAGTTGCGCCGAGAGCTGCGGCGCGCGGGCGACCGCGAAATAGGCGGCGTGCTTGCGGGCGAGGATCTCGGAGGCGGCCGCTTCCTAGTCGTGGACTTGTCGGTGCAGCGTGCAGGCGGCGGGGTGGCGCATTTCGTTCGCGATCCGAGCGCGCACCGCAGGTTCATCCGACGCTTCCTCGCGCGCACCGGCAACAACTACTCGCGCTTCAACTACCTCGGGGAGTGGCACTCGCACCCGAGCTTTCCGGCGCTGCCTAGCGGCACCGACTTGCGGCAAATGCAGGGGCTGATCGATGAGCGAGTCCAGCCAGCCAATTTCCTCGTCTTGCTCGTCGTAAAGCTTGGCCGAGGCGGCGAGTTCGAGGCAACGGCACACGCGTTCCGTCGTGGCACGCATGTCGTGCAGGCACGCGTTGCGTGCGAAGAGGGCGCGGAGGTCCAAGCGCCCAAGACGCCGCTCGAGCGGCTCTCGGGGACTTGGATAGCATGGCGCCGCGAAGCGGCCAAATGGGTCTGAGCCGAGGCAACCAAGGAGGAAGACGATGACGACGACAACGCCCCTGGCCGGAGTGCCGACGATTACGCCCGTGCATGCGCAGACGGCCCAGCAAGGGGGCGGGCCAACTCCGGCGCCGACGCAAGCCCCGACGGCAGTGTCCGTCAAGGACCGTCTGGTCGAGGCGCGGTGGATTTTTGAGCGTCAACTCGCTTGGATCACCGCAGCCGAGGTGAAGGTCGGCGTGGTCGTCACTATTCAGGTAGCGATGCTGGCGGGTCTCGGCGCGGCGTTCGCGGCGGCCACCAAGAAGTCGACGTGGGCGCTCGGCTCGTGCACCGCCTGCGTGATATTGGCCGCGGTGGCGATCGGCTGCGCCGCGATGGCGCTCAAGCCGCGCATCGGCGGGCCAGACAGGTCGCTGTTGTTTTTCGGCAAGGTGCGCGCGCTCAGCGGGCCTGACTACATCCAGAGCCTACAAGTGGTCACCGACGAGACGCTACTCGCGGACTACTCTGCTCAGATATATCGGAATGCGGAGATCGCCAACGACAAGCACGATTGGGTCGGAAAGTCCGTGATGATCTCTTTCCTATCGGCCATCCCATGGCTCGCGGCGATCGGGCTGCTCACGTTTTAAGCACGCGTATGACTATCGATAAGTGCTTATCGTCGCTAGTGAGAGAGACGCTGTGTATGGATCTGCCGTAAAGTGCGCCGCTGTTTCCGCGATTTTGTAGCCTCTATTCCTAGCCATGCGGCTAGCTTTTCGGCATAGGGATCGAGCCGGCTAGTGCTGACTCTCTTGGCATACCGCGGCTCTGGATCATCTGATCGCAGGTACTTCTTTACTGTGTTGCGAGAGAGGCCTGTACGCCTTGCAATCTCGCGAATGGACATCTGCTCTCGCATTGCCCATCGCCTGATGACATTCAATGTCGCCACGTCTATCACTCCTAAATTCCCCCGCTATTAAAACTAGCAGGGTAGGGCTTACGTGGGTCAGGTTTGCATGGAAATTAGTGCTCTAACTGGATCAGATTTAAACGGCATTCAACAGATCGACCTTCTCCTTCAGCGAATTCGGAACTCTTGGTGCTACAGGCATTCGGGGTTTCGGGATAGCTATAGCCCCAGATGGAGGCACACCGTGTTCACGATCCTGGCCGCTTGTAGGCGATTAGATTGACCGCCCGTTTCCTCCACCGCGATTACTTTACGAATGAACTCGAGCTCATAGGGCGGGTGCATATCTTCAACAGCGTCGACCGTAAAGCCATATGACCGGGTAGCACACAAAATTAGAGCGCACGATTCATTTGCAAGTCGACGCAGATTTCCCTCTAGCGCGTCGCCTTCGTCGCCCTGACTCACTACTCCTACCCTGGTCTTTCCCAGCCGTAGCACTGCGATGAAGTCCAAGCCTCTCCCTATGGGCTCGTGCCAAAGTACAACCGCACTTTTCAGCGAGCACAACTTCTCATACGCAATATTCAATGTCGTAGTCTTACCCGAGTTGGCGCGACCGGACAAAGCGATGATCTTCTTCTTCATTTTCAACTCCTCCAAGCGTAATTCCTAACCCACTTAGACCTTATATTATGCAAAGTAGAGCTTTTGTCTAGTCATTTGCTCCGACAGTTGCCCAGAACTCACCTGAGCTCCACCCGGCAATCACGGTGCCTAGTCAGCACCCTAGGTACGAGGGCTGCTGTGGGGTCGTGCTTGCGCTGGTAAAGAAATGTTAATCTCGGCCTTGGGGGAGTACCAAGATGGGGTTTCTTAAGCGGTTTTGGAGGTGGTTCACCGTCGGGGACGAGCGGCGCGCGATCGGGAAGGGCCACCCTGATCTATATCCTATTGACGTTGCAAAGATCACGCGAGAGCTACGCTTGCGCGAGGAGGGGGAGCGGCTCGGTCGTGCGGGTGTTCCTGGCTCCGACGCAGTGGCGTTAACCGGTCCCGAGATGGCTGTTGTTCAAGTGGTAGAGAAGGCGCGGCAAGATTATGTGGACTGGGCACACTTGCGCCTCCGTGCAATCGAGGAGACGTTTCAGCGCTGCGACATCACATCAGACGTCAATCGTGCGCTCCACGCAGACGAGGAGTTTTCACGGGATGCTGCATCACTTCTGTCGGAGAGGCAGAGTCTTCTCAACAAGATCGAGGGCGAGGCTCGTGCCGCCCAGGGGGAGCTAAGCAAGTTTCGCTCAAGTCATCAAATCGATCGCGCTCCCCAGTACCCCACCCAGATGGCAAGTGTCCTGCAGCACTTACTGCTGGTCGCGCTGGTCGTGGTCGAAGGTCTCCTGAATGCAGGTTTTTTCGCCCAGGGACTCACCACGGGATTGGTCGGCGGATTTATTTACGCTGCTGTCCTTGCGGCGTTGAATGTCGTGGTGGCCTTCTTTTTTGGGGCTCGCCTTAGCATTTACATGCATCACTCTAACTCGGCCTTCAAAGTGCTTGGTGGCGTGAGCATCTTTATGTGGGTGGCCGTATCGGGCACGATCGCAATGGCAATTGCGCATATGCGCGCTGCGCTGTTGGCGCAATCTCTCGATGCACCTTCTGCAGCGTTTCATACACTCCTGAACAACACCTTTCAGCTGGATATCATGTCTTGGGTGTTGGCAGCTATTAGCTTTGTATTCGCCACCGCTGCATTTCTGGATGGTAGAGCGATTGACGATCCCTACCCCGGCTACGGCAAGATTTCCCGGCGAGCCGCGCTTGCCAGGGACGAATATGAGGACGAATTGGCCGCACTGAGGGAAGAGCTTGAAGAACTCAAAAACAGGCATCTTTCGACTCTGGACGCCACCGTGAACTCTGCGCGCCAATCCATTGCGGTGGCGGAGTCTTCGATTGGAGATAAGGAGTCTGCAGCGTCTCGTTTGCACACTGCATTTCGCGACGCGGATAATTCACTTTTAGCGCTGCTTGCAGCGTTTAGGACGGAGAACCAGGTGCATCGCGGCGCTCTCCCACCGCCGCAGTATTTTGACATTTCACCGCCGTTGCCTGATATCTTGCTTCCAGACTTGAGCACCGTCGTTGAGGTGGCACATGTCTCCAACCAAAAGGAAATGATCCAAAGGTTGCATTCGGAGGTTGAGCGGTTGCGTGCGCGTATTCAAGCCGCGTTCAACGCACAATTTGACCTTCTAAAGCCGCTCGGGGCACAGTTCGAGGAGAAGACCTGATGGGCAGAATCAGCCGCCGCGCACAAGCCCGCAGGACTGCACAGATCATATCGGCTGCTGCAATTGTTCTGTTGCTGCTCATTGTCTCGGCCGGAGTGGGCTACTTCTTGACCACTCGTCCCAAGGATTTGGATACTCAGACCCTATGCCCCGCTGATGGGCCGACTGCACATGTGGCCCTACTCATCGACACAACCGATCCCATGACGTTTACACAGAAAGAAGCCTTTGCTGTGCTTATGCGGCGCTTGGTCGACCGCGAAGTACCCGAAGGGGCACTCCTTTCTGTGTTCGCACTCGGTGAAGATTTTAAGCAAGGGGCCCGTCCGCTCATTGAGATGTGCAATCCGGGAGATGGCACAGGGAAAAGCGATCTCACCGCCAATCCACGGCAGCTGCGCAAGCAATACGAGAACAAATTCCTCAAGCCTGTGACCGAGCAAATTGATCTTTTGGTGAAGTCTCAGCCAGCCAAGGCCTCGCCGATCTTTGAAATGCTCCAACTGGTTGGCATTAACGCGTTCCAGAAGCACGATGTACGAGGCGAGAAGCGGTTGATCTTGCTGTCTGACATGCTGCACAACACGCCCAACTTTACGATGTACTCAGGCGCGTTGGATTATGCTGCGTTCGCCGCTTCTGACTACGGACGGAAGTCGCGCTTGCAGATGGCCGGTGTGGATGTTGAGATTCACTACCTGATCAACGCGCCCAAGCTTCAGACTAAGCGAAACTTGAAATTCTGGGAAGACTACTTCAATGACGCTGGCGCGAAGGTCGTGTCTGTAAAACCTTTAGAGGGCTAGCATGGTCTTGCCACGCATCCGGGTCCAGGCCCTCTTCCTGGTCGCCATCGTTCTGAAGGTTCTTTCATCAGGACTTGGGTGGTGGTTTAACTTTCCCTGGAGCCTGGGCTTTTGGGTGCCGTTGTGCGTTATGGGGCTCTACGTTGCATTGGGACTGGTGCGGCGGGAGGATGATGTCACCGACGAGAAGTTCGCCGATACGTGCTACTACCTCGGATTTATCTTCACGATCACCTCAATCATCTTCAGTCTCTTCGATCTGCCGAATATCGGCACACAGATTGGCAGCATCGCCGTTCGGTTCGGCGCCGCCATGGTCAGCACTGTCATCGGTCTCGTCGTCAGGGTGATGCTGGTGAGTTTTCGGGAGGATGCTACAAGTGCCATCGTCTCAGCCGAGGCGGGCCTCATAGACGCGGCTCACCGATTCCGCGAACAGTTGATGATGTCTTACGAGCGTCTTCGTGAGTTTGATACTGCCGTAGACAGTGCCTCAAAGGGTGCGGTGGAGCGCGTGTCTCTTCAAGTCGAACGGCTTTCCAAAAACCATGCTGAAAAGCTATCCAGTTTTTTTGGAGAGCTTTCGTTGCATAACCGGACAACGTCTGACGAGGCGCTGGCTCGCGTCGATGAAGCAACCGACCGCCTCACACAGTCGATGGATAGCTACCGAGAGGGTATGCAAAAAACTCTAAAACAGCTTGAGGAGCGGGTGGAATTGTTCGGTCACAGCATTTCCGAGAGGCTGGCTAGAACTTCTTTTCCTGATGACTTTTTCTCGTCTCGCCTTGAGGCACCGATGGGCCAGCTCAGAACGAGCACGCAAGCGCTCGCTGACAGCGCTCAAATGACGGCTGAGGAGGTTCTTGAAGGCGCGCAGTTGCTGGGTACCAGTCTCAAAGCCATTCGGCTCAAGTCCAAGGCCGCCGAGTCGGCGTTAGACACAGTCGCAAGCCTCGGTGTGCAGCAAAGTGCTCTGCACAGTTCCGCTGAGCAACAAGTTGAGACGCTTAAAGTGCTCACTGCATCGATTCTTGAGATCGAGCGGACACTGGCGAGCACCACCACGCAGTTGCTTGCCGCACAGGCGACCTCGAGCCAGCTCGTTGGGAAGGTTGAAGCCGTGGTCACCGATTCCACGCAGACACGGCGTATGCTCGAGTCATCGCTGGGTGCCGTTACGTCGAGCTTGAGCTCGAATGCCAGCGCGACGGAGAGTATTGCTAAACGTCTGGGCGCGCATACCGCGGCAACCGAAAAGGTGTCTAGTCGGCTAGAGGCAGTCGCAGCCGCTGATGCGGCCACGGCGACGGCGCTAGCGAACGCGGGAAGTAACACTGTGGAGACACTCGCGCGCGCTTCGGATGCGCTAGTGCAACTCCGTGAGATGACTACCGTTTTAGGCGCAATGAGCGCGACCTTACTCAAGATGCAGGGAGCGCCAAGCGGGTCCGGCCCGGTGCCTACGATCGTTACTTCGGCTGCGACGGCAGCTGCTCAATTGCCTTCGGACAACTCTTCAAACGGAGCACCTGGGCAGGCATACCCTAGCGATGCGATGATCCCACGCTTTTTGTCAGTGGCACCGGAGAAGGTCGTGCCCGCGGTCAGACCCTCAAAGTAAG
Source organism: Dinoroseobacter sp. (assembly GCA_965279125.1). Lineage (GTDB taxonomy): Bacteria > Pseudomonadota > Alphaproteobacteria > Rhodobacterales > Rhodobacteraceae > Dinoroseobacter. The sequence continues at coordinate 86,102 of CBDIHL010000040.1, read as the reverse complement.
TCTGCTAATGTCAAATAGAAGCGACTCGGTCTTTCAGCTCTCTTTGACGGAGATCGCGTTCACCGTCGCCTTCATGCTTCTTATCCTATTGGGCGCAGTGGTCGTGAACGAACAGGCGCAGCGGAAGGACGCAGAGGCGGCGTTGAAATCCGCCCAAGGCAGGGATCAGCAAATTGCTGCGTTGCGGGAGGCCAAAGAATCGCTTGCGCAAGCGGTAAAGGATGCAGGACTGCGCAATCCGGACGAGCTGGTTAGCCGTATGGTCGACGCGACGATGGCGCGTCAGGAAACGGAGCGCCTTAGAACTGTGGTTAGAGATCTTGATGCGCAACTCACGGCGTTGACAGAAGTGAAGGCGCAACTGGTTGCTTCAGCGCAAGCTGCGCGGCCGGAAGTGACCAAGGTTCACGCAGAGACGGCGCTGGCTACGCATGACCGTGTGGCGAAAGCGCATAAAGACTCCACGACTACGTTAGTTGCCTCTCCGCGAAATGCCAGCGACTGGCTGGATGGCGCCATTTCGCTGGACAGCGAAGCCAGAAAGCAGCTCGGAGGCTACACAAAGGAGTCTGCACGGCAGATTGTTTCGGATGCCAAAGCTTATCGTGAACTGAACAGGCAAGAAGGCACCGTCGCTGACCCGCGAAAAGAGAATGCAGACTTGCGAGGTCAGGTGGCATTTCTGAGAAATAAACTAGCGCGTGGTGGCCTAGATCATCCGCCTTGTTGGGCGGACGAGTCTGGCAAGGTGGAGTTCCTTTTCAACATTGACATGAAGGAGGGCACTTTTGCGATTGCGCCCGCCTGGCCCCCTGGTCGTGAAAAGGATGCCAAAGCTCTGCCCGGCATCGCCGATCTCGTGTCGGGGCAACTTGTGCCGGCCGGCGACTTTGCGCGACGCGTACAGGCAATCTTTGAAGGAAGCCGCAAATCAGATCCGCAGTGCCGCCACTATGTTCAGATCCGCAGTCTGATCGCTGACGCCGTGCAATCAGACCGCGCGCGCCTACTGGTGGAGAATTTCTTCTACAAGAGCGAGGTGCGCCGATAGTGAGTATGAGGTGGAATGGCTTTGCGTCTGGCGGGGAGGGCACTTTGGGTCGTCTGTTCGACGTCGCGCGTGCGCTAGTGCAGTTGAGTGTGGTGATGCTATTGGTAGTGAGTGGCACCGCTTGGGCCGCGACACTTGAAGGTTGGGTAGTTGCCATTCAAGATGGCGACACCATTACTGTTTTGGACGACGCACGTATGCAACACAGAATTCGGCTGTCGGGCATCGATGCGCCGGAAAAGCGGCAAGCATTCGGCAACCGTTCGCGCGAAGCGCTGGGGTCCATGGTGTTTCGCAAGCGTGTGACAGTCGAATGGTCAAAATTAGATCGCTATCAGCGCATTGTCGGCAAAGTTATTTCAGGGGGTAGGGACGTAAACCTGGAGCAGGTCAGGCTCGGTCTCGCATGGCACTACAAGCAGTATGCGCGCGAACAGAGTGCGACAGATCAAGCGGCCTACGATAGAGCAGAGCAGGCCGCCCGCGAACGTCGAACTGGCCTGTGGCGAGATGCAAATCCTTTACCGCCTTGGGATTTTCGACGGAATGTTCGTTGAGCGAAGTTTCGCCGATAGGAGTAGCGGCAGGACTAAGCCGTTAAACCCGCTTACTGCTTAGTTCAGTTTCTTCACCGCCTTAGGGTGCAGTATGAAAGGCACGGCATCCTGTCACGGCAGCTTGTGGAATTCGAGTGCTAGCGTCGCCACGCGTCGGCGCAGCTCAAGTGCGAGGATGGGTACAACACCGCATAAGTGAGACTTATACTGGGCTAGAGACCGTGACCATTTCTGCCAGCCTATGTGAATGAAGACCATGGAGTCAGGCATATCTGGCTCACGTTAACAATAACTTGAAGTTAATGACAGTTACCCCATCCGGGCCGTCATTGCCGGCCGATCCCCCGCGCATTGACATTTTTGCAGCCGCGCGCCAATTGCCTCCAGTTGTGCGTACGTTTGAAGCGACTCGGATAGATGCGGTGAAGCATTTGCGGCGCTATTCTGTCGGTTCGCTCGCCCATCACGTGGTTGAGCAACTTCGGAGACCTTCATCCGGCAAAGATGCCGTCGAGTATCTCCGTGGAATTCCTTGGCAGGCACTCTTACTTCTCAAGTGGGCGCTGCTGGACAGCAAGGTTCCCTTGCGAGGGCCCGCGCTATCGAAACGAACCTATGACGCTCTGCGTCAGAAGCTTTGGGAGGTGGACATTTATCGTGGCCCCGAACGCGACCTGAACGTACATCTCATGATTCGGTCGCTGTCGTATGTGCAGATGGAGTTCCAGCGTCCGCAGAACTGGGACATGCTGCGCTGGCCAGCGCTCGTGTCCATGCAGCCACCGGAGTCGCCTCTTCGCCGCCAGTTCCGCGAATCCTTCCGTCTGGAGCCCGACGACTTTATTGACCTGTCACTTGCCTTGCTGGGAGGGCTGCTGCAAGGTAAAGGTGAGATCGTCATCTCATATCTTGAGCCCCTCAGGGCAAGTTACGGCGCGAAGGTCGATACCTTGCTTGAGTTGTTCGTCCGTGACTTGGCCGGATTGCGGCGTGAGTTGCAAGCAGATCCAGCGCAGAGCGCGCGCAGCCGGATTGAATTAGTGGAGTTTCCATACATCCAGCGATTCCCATTGGTGAGCCTCGCAGGTGGTCGGCTGGCATGGTGGCACGAGCTCGTCTTTGCGCGAGGCCTTGAAACGGCCGTGCATCAACGGCTGTCGTATTTCGGAGAGGCGTACACGCAGGCTTTCAGCCGAGTGTTTGAGCAGTACGTGCAGGAGTTAGCGTCGGCAATGGGCGAGCCGATCGTGCACGAGGAGATATACAAGGCCAAAGTCGGCGCTAGTGCGCGAGCGGTTGAATCAATCATTCAGGCGGCCGGATGCAACGTGGTGGTCGAGGCAAAAATGGGCCTGTTCCCGGACGCCCTTCTTATATCGGACAATGAGCGTGCGATTCTTGAGAAAACTAAGCGAGTACGCGCCGCCATCGCGCAGACATCGGAAGTGGCGGCTGCGCTGCTGGATCCAGTTAATCCCTTCTACCGACAGGATTGCGCGACCTCCTACGCGCTTATTGTCACCAGTCGCGAACTCAACTTTGCCACCGGCCCATCGCTACAGAAGCTCATTCCGGGTCATCCGATTTCCTATCCATCCGACGCAGCCCGGCGAGCGCTACCGTTGGACCATGTCATCGTTCTGTCGATCCGATCAATGGAGCGTCTCGCTGATGCCGTTAATAGCGGACAGTTGGACTTGCCCGCATTTCTGACCGAAGTTGTTCAAAAGGAAAAATTACCTGGTTCGGCGCGCAATTCGATTGAAGACCACCTTGCGAGCAAAGTGCGGCGATTCAGGCGCACGCAGCGAATTGATGAGGCATTCAAGAGCGCTCACACGCGGCTTGAAGGGGTGCTTGGCTCATAACTCGACACACAATTACCCCAGCCAGCTCTGTAAAGTACTGGTGGACCTGACAAACCTTATGTTTTGCAACTTTGGCGGGCGTTAGACGCCGTGGTCGTCGCCAAGACGCAGTGGATGAGACTTTCACCGGAAGATTTTTACCTTCATGGAACAACAGTGATCGAGCCAGTTGCGATCCATTGTCTTCCGGATCTTTCGGCCCTCAAAGTCGATCCTTTCACCCGCGTTAACCTTGTGTTCTCGCACCTTGAAAGCTAACCCACTTAAACTTATGTTATGAGGTGTTGACCCATTTTCATCCGCGTGCACGTTCGCGCAGTGGGGGCGTCGCGCTGCCGACTGCGAGGGGGCCGTCTCGTGCGAGGTCATCAAACACCCCTCATCTGCACGAGCCGACGACTTCCCCATTGGGTAACAGTTAGCGCAGACCAGGAACCTGGGGGTATGGCGTGGGGTATCACACGCCGAGGTCGAAACCTAAATGGAGATCTTGCCCAGAGGTACCGGTACGTGTGTGTGTAGCCATAGGAATGCCTCCTACTCCGTCCTACTGACGCTGAATGGATGATACGGATAGTTATCATCCATTCAATCATGAAAAATCAACTTCGCATTGTTGACGGGAAGGTGTGCAGGTTCGGTGTCACGTCCGTGGGTCACGAGCGGCGCTATTGCTATGCTCAGGTTGAGCACACGAAGAAAACCTTCGCAATGTGGGACGGCCAAAAGCACCCGCCCGAGTCCTGGATCAGGTTCAAAAGCGCGACCCAGGAAATTCTCAAACCGGAATGGACCGCCTCATGAGTACGCGCGGGGCTCGCAGTTCGAACAGCTTTCGCAGTAGCCTGACGGGGGAGGATCTGGCGAGCCAGCTGGAGCCATTCCAGAACTTCAGTGACGCAGATCTGGAGCGGGTGGCCAAGGAATGGCGGGCAAGAGCAGATCGTGGTGAGCGAGATGCATTTGGCGTTGCGCACGATTGCGAAGTCGAACTGCGCCGGCGACAACGGGCAGCGGAAAAGGCTTCAGCGCCACCTACCACTCTTGAACCCCTGCGACGTCAGCCTTCGTGGAAATTCTGGCGGGGCGCCGAACAACGCACGCCAAGCTTCAAAAACACTCGGACCTGACCATGCGGTCCGCCCTCCCCAGAAAACTTCGCTGGGGTCATTTCGCATTCATGCGCGCCTTGGTGCAAGGGGTGGACGAGCGGGTGAGCTGGGAAAAATATCTCCGTCATGAAGGTGAGCACAGCGATATCCGGACGGTGCGACGAACCATCACCTGGATCCGCAATGTATTCACGGCCGCCGCGCAGGGGGAAGCCCGACCCGGCACCGCCCGGCTCATACGGCGGCTTTCAATCGCGGCCGACCAGCTGCGCGCGCGCATTGTTCATGCGTTCTTGAATTAGGGAACTGGTGACCGTCGCCGCGCTCGCCTCATCCTCGCTTGCGAGCTGCCGTAGTGCGTACTGCTACTTGGGGCCGAGAGCTTTCTGTAGTCATTTTGCGTCGGTGGCGTTTCGTGCATATTTCGCGACGTACCGCGCGTGCAACTTCTGCATACCACCCAGCCAGCGGTCATAATCCTGCGTCTTGCCTTGCAGATAAGAGAGCACCTCGGGATGAGGTAGCGACAAGAAGCGCTCCGCGCGCATGGTGTCAAGCACGGACTGCGCCACTTGATCAGGCGTCAGTGCGCCGTCTACGCCGGCGGAACCTGTGCCGTGCGCAGTCATGGGCGTGCTAACCGCCTGCGGGCAGAGGCAAGAGACACGGATGCCTTGACGCCCATAAGCTATACGCAACCACTCGGCGAAGGCCACTGCAGCATGCTTAGTCACGCCATATGGCGCCGTCTCGACAATGTTGAGGAGGCCGGCCGCCGACGCGGTCACGAGGAAATAGCCTTCGCCTCGCACAAGCATCTCCGGCAGTACAGCCCGGGCTGCCCATACGTGTGCCTTGACATGGATGTTCCACATGCTGTCCCAAATAGCATCGGATATATCGAGGCCGCCTGACGGGCCTAGGATCCCGGCATTGGAGATATACACATCGATACGCCCAAAACGCGCCCGCGCCGCAGCTACCAGAGCCAGGATGTCACTTTCCAGGGCGACGTTGCAGCGGACAGCCAATGCGCTTCCCCCTACCTCGCGTGCCACCGTTTCGGCGCCTTCAAGGTCGAGATCGGCGATCACGATGCCACAGGCTCCTTCCTGCTCAAAGCGGTGCGCAACGGCGGCTCCGATTCCGCTTGCGCCGCCGGTGATGATTGCCACCTTGTCCTTGATTTCCATGTCTAAGTCTCCTTTAGCGCAAATGTGGTAATGAACGCTCGCCAACCTTTTGCAAGTGTTTTCGGGTGAACATTTCAGCGCGCGCACCGTCACCGGCCAGGATGGCCTCGCTGATCTGGCGGTATTCGGCAACCATTGCCTTGAGGTCGGTCTTGGTCAGCTGGCTGTACACCTGCGTGCGAAACAGGTGGGCGCGCCACGTCGGCATGGCCAGTTTGAGTTCCGTGTTATCCGCAATATCGAATATGGCCTGGTAAAAACGTGCTCGCTCCACCAGGATGCGGTCGAGTTCCTCCATCGCGCGAGGTTGCAATAGCGGCTTGGCGGCAGCCTCGAACAACGCCGCGTTGTGTCCGGTGCCGATCTTTTCGGCCGCGAGCCTGGCGGCTAGTCCCGTCAGCACCTCCAGCACCGCCAGCAGGTCACGCGCGCCGGTTTGGGTGAGGCCGCGGATGATGGCGCCGCGGTACGGGACATTTTCAACGATACCGCGCGACGCCAGGATCTTCAGTGCCTCACGCACCGTGCTGCGGCTAACCTGCAGCTTGTCCATCAGGTCTGCTTCCACGAGCCGCTGGCCCACCACGTATTCGCGGTGAAGCAGCCCCTTGGTGATGGCTGCAGCCACGCGTTCGGGGCTGCTCGCCGGATGGGAATCAGGCGCAGGGCCGGGTACAGGCGTAATCGCATTGCGGGCCATGGTTGGATGTCTGGTGGTTGGCGTGAGATCCATTGTAAATGGATTGCCAGATAATGTCATCAGACTTTATTGTCAGGCATAATGTCTCAAATTGTCAGACAATATTTTACCATTCTTCCAGAAAGAACCCGCCATGATGGAAATCTCCCCGAAGATACTGAAGTTGCGCGAACGCCTCGTGCAGTTCATGGAAGCGCATATCTACCCCAATGAGCGCCGCTTTTACGACGAGGCCGAGAAGCTCGGCCCCTGGGCCGTCTACCCAGTGGTCGAGGAGCTGAAGCCAAAGGCCCGCGAGGCCGGTTTGTGGAACCTCTTCCTGCCCGAATCCGAGCATGGCGCTGGGCTCACCAACTATGAGTACGCGTCACTGTGTGAAGTCATGGGCCGCTCACACCTGGCGCCGGAGATCTTCAACTGCTCAGCGCCCGACACGGGCAACATGGAGGTGCTGGCGCGGTATGGAACTCCCGAGCATCACGAGCGCTGGCTCAAGCCATTGCTGGCGGGGGAGATTCGCTCGTGCTTTGCAATGACCGAGCCCGCTGTCGCGTCCAGCGACGCCACAAACATTGAGTCGTCCATCGTGCGCGATGGGGACTACTACGTGATCAATGGCCACAAGTGGTACACCACCAACGCCACGGACCCGCGCTGCAAGATCTGCATCTTCATGGGGAAGACGGACCCGCACAACCAAAACCGGCACATGCAGCAATCAATGATCCTGGTGCCCATGGACACTCCAGGCGTCAAGATCGTGCGGCCGATCGCGGTGTTCGGCTTCTACGGCGTGCCCGACCGGGCTTCAGAGGTGATTTTCGAGAACGTGCGCGTGCCCGCATCCAACATGTTGCTGGGAGAGGGGCGCGGTTTCGAGATTGCCCAGGGACGGCTGGGGCCCGGGCGCATTCACCACTGCATGCGCCTGATCGGCCTGTCTGAGCGCGCCCTTGAGATCATGTGCACCCGTGGCATGTCGCGGGTGGCTTTCGGCAAGCGCATCGTCGACCACGGCGTGTGGTCTGAACGCATCGCCGAGTCACGCATTGCGATCGACCAGGCCAGGCTGTTGACCATGCAGGCGGCATACATGATGGACAAGGTCGGCAAGAAGGAGGCGAAGGCCATCATCGCGATGATAAAGGTCGCCGCGCCTGCCATGGCCTGTAAGGTAATCGACTGGGCCATCCAGGCCTATGGCGGCGGCGGCACGAACAACGATGTGGGCTTGGCAAGCGCCTATGCCACCGCACGATTGTTGCGCCTGGCAGATGGTCCTGATGAAGTCCACAGGTACCAGATCGCGCGCCTTGAGCTTGGCAAGTACCACGCACCGCGCGGCAAGGCATGAAATAGATCCTCAACCATGATGCTACTAAATCCAGGAAGAAGGTGCGGTGTGGTGCTGGTTGCCGAGCAACTTAACCAGCTCCGGGTCGATGTGGGAAGCGACGTAGGTCTGGAGCACAAGTTGCCGTCTCTAAGCGCGGGATGCTTTGGCTGACGGGCGACGAGGATTCGGTCGTCGCGTACGCGGTTCAATGCCTTGATCTGTCACAAGACCGCCCAGCAACAGCTCCGTCATTGTTTCGGCTAGTTCTTTACTGCTCAATCGCCCGCGCTGTTTATACCACCTGGGCATCCAATTAATCGCACCCATGAACGAGTAGATTGCAAGCTTAGGATCCTCTAAGGGGCGGAGCGAACCGTCCTTGATTCCCGCTTCAATCAACGCTAGAAATTTGCGCTGAAAAGCATCCCGAGACTTCACCGCAACAGCACGATCCTCAGGACGCAGTGCATCGATTTCCATAAGCGCGCCGCACGCCCCTAGTTCTTCTGTCAAGAGCTCTATGTACGTCCGCAAGACTGTACGCAACACACTAGCCCCAGTCCCTCCTGCCTGATCGCCAATTTCGAAAGCACGATTACTAATTTCGGTCGCGATCCTGTAGAACTCAAAGAGGATCTCTTGCTTGTCCTGAACGTAGTTGTAAAGGGTACCTTTGGACACTTGAAGTGCCTTTGCAACGTCATCCAACGACGTGTTGTGGAACCCATTCTTGCTAAAGGCGCGCCCGGCTTCCTTGAGGACGGCGTCGCGCTTGATGCGTTGGACGTCCTCGGTTGTCATCAGCTTGTTCTTCCAGCGCGGCATTATTTTGAACCTTGAGCTTTCTGCTTTTGGTGACTTGAAAATGATACTCGCAAGCAACGACCAATGCGGCTTGCCAAGTTTGATGATTGTGAGTGCACACTAGCTGGTGCTTCCTCAATCGAACTCGGAGGTTGCTGCCAACGCAGCAGACCGGGAAGCAATTGATCCAAGGCGACTAGGAGTCGTAGGGCTGGTGGACTAACACTCTCACACGTTCGGCCTGAACTGCAGCTCAGTCGCCAAGCGACGGTCTTGCTTCGTTGCGCATCTAAGGAATCCTGGAAAGGGCGCTGCCCAAATATTGACTTAAGGCTGGAGTGAAGCCCATGTGACATTGCCGGCGATGACGTGATCCGCCGGCGCACTATCGCCGCTCCTTGATCACGCGCTTTCGAACCGGGGATGGTGGATTCGACTCACCGACTGTTCGTACCAGCCCGAGCAACAGAGTGTCGGTCATGGTTTCGGCAATGTACTCCGGAGTCAATCGGCCGGAGGGAGAATACCAACGAGGGATCCAGTTGATCGCTCCCATAAACGTGAAGATTGCAAGCTTGGGCTCCACAGATCGAAGGGAGCCGTCTGCAATTCCAATTTCAATTAACTCGATATACGCCTGCTCAAACGCGTCGCGTAGCTTGGAGGCTTTGACCCGGTCGTCGGGCCGAAGCGCGTGGAATTCCATTAGAACACGACAAGCACCTAGTTCTTGGGTAAGGCCATAGATGAAATGCTTTAGAGTAATACGCAGCATTTCTGCCCCGGAACCTCCTTGCTTTTTCGCAGTCGCGAAAGATTCTTCGCCTATCTCGGCCGCTAGCCGGTGAAACTCCCAGAGAATTTCTTGCTTGTCCTTGACGTAGTTGTAAAGGGTGCCTTTTGAAACTCCGAGCGCCCTTGCCACGTCGTCTAGTGACGTGCTGTGATAGCCGCGCTCACTGAAAGCACGCCCAGCCTCCCTCAGCACCGCATCGCGCTTAAGTTTTTGAATCTCGACGCTTGTCTGTAGAGAATTGTTCCACCGTGACACGTTACTCCTCCGAAGCAAGGTACACATGGTACCCGGGAATACTGTCGCGTCAATTTTTTGACTCAGATGACCTCAAAAATCCAATATGACCCAATAGTCAAATTAACGAATAACGGGTTATACTTTCACGATTGTCGCCTCAGGCGACGTTACTGAGAGGATCGAACAAGATGGACAACCTACTGGATTTGAAGGGCAAGGTCGCGCTGATTACTGGCGCTGGCCAGGGCGTGGGACGTCAGGTCGCCTTGGATTTTGCGGACCACGGATGCGCGGCGGTGATAGTGAATGACTTCTATGCGGATCGGGCGCAGCGCGTCGCTGATGAAGTCTCGCAAAGGGGCTCAAAAGGAATTGTCTTAGCCGGTGACGTAACGGATTTCGGTTTCATGATGAAGGCGGTTCAGGAGGCAACCTCGGCTGCTGGGGGGCTGCACATTTGCGTGAACAATGCTGGAAATGCGGGAACGGCTGGTGATACATCCGCTCCCCCATTTTGGGAGTCAGACCGGTCAGACTGGGACAAATGGCTTGGCACTAATCTATTTGGAGTACTGAACGTCTCGCGTGCTGCAATTCCCTGCATGATCAAGAGCGGCGGTGGAAGCCTGATCAACATCGTTTCAGACGCCGGTCGGGTCGGTGAGCCCGGGTTAGCTGTCTACTCCGCAGCTAAAGCTGGGGCAGCTGGGCTCTCAAGAGCCTTGGCCAAAGAACTGGGGATCCACAGCATCCGAGTCAATTCCGTATCGCTGGCGACGATCATGACGCCAACAATTGCCCCGTTACTTGAGCAGGAGGCAGCGCTCAAGAAGATGCTGCGGCATTACATCGTTCGCAGAGTGGGGCAACCTACTGACGCGTCAGCAATGATCTTGTTTCTTGCCTCAAACGCTTCCACCTGGATTACAGGTCAGACCTTCGGCGTCAACGGTGGATATTCAACTTCCCAATAATCGCAGCGAATTTTAAGACCCACATCCTCAGGTATCAATATGTCATTCATCCGAACAGAGCGACGCGACCACATTCTTGTCATCACCATCGACCGACCGGAGGCGCGCAATGCTTTCAACAAGCCGATGGCAATGGAGATGGAATCGATCCTCGACAAATTCGACGAAGATCACGAACTGCGCGTGGCGATCTTGCAGTCCACCGGCCCGGTGTTCTGCTCAGGACAGGATCTGAAAGCCGCCGCGAAAGGTGAGATTGCCCTGGCGGATAAGCGCGGTGGCTTTGGCATCATGGAAAAGCCGCCGAATAAGCCGATCATCGCTGCTGCAGAAGGTCAGGTACTTGCGGGCGGTCTCGAAATTACCCTCTGCTGCGATCTTGTCGTGGCATCCCGCTCAGCAGTTTTTGGATTGGCGGAGACCAAGCGCAGTCTGGTAGCGACGGGTGGCGCCTGCTTCCGACTACCACGGCGATTGCCATACCAGCTGGCGATGGAGATGCTTTTGACTGCGCAGACGAAGTCGGCGGAGGAAATGCACAAACACGGATACGTGAATTCGGTAGTGGAGCCCGGTCAAGCCCTCACCGAAGCTATTCGGTTGGCCGAGATCATTGCGGCAAACGGGCCATTGGCTGTTCAGATTTCCAAGCAGATAGCGTGGCAATCACTTGCCGAGCGCTGGACGGAAGAAGAAGCGTGGAAGCGTCAGGCAGAGATGGTGAAGCCATTGTTCGAATCTCACGACATGAAAGAGGGTCTCGCAGCGTTTGCGGAGAAGCGTCCCGCAGTGTGGACGGGGCGTTGAAATGCGACCGCTCGAGGGAGTACGCGTTCTGGAGATTGCAGCCTTGGGTCCAGGCCCATTTTGCGGGATGCATCTTGCTGATCTTGGCGCGGACGTTATCGTCGTCGAGAGGCCAAACGCCAGCTCGCCGCGACCTGAATACATAGTGAACCGGGGAAAGAGATCGATCGCCCTCGATCTTAAGAAGCCCAGTTCGGTGGAAATTGTGCTGCGCCTTTTGGGGGGGGCCGATGCTTTGATCGAGGGAATGAGGCCCGGGGTCATGGAGCGCTTAGGTCTTGGGCCGGATATATGTTTAGCGCGCCGCCCATCGCTCGTTTATGGCCGGGTCACCGGATGGGGACAGAGCGGACCGCTCGCCCAAGCTGCCGGACATGACAGCAACTACATCGGGCTCTCAGGGGCGCTTTGGTATGCGAGTCCCCCTGGCGCCGTTCCTGTCGCACCGCCAACCCTCGTGGGTGACGTTGCAGGTGGGTCGCTGTATCTTGCGATCGGTCTCCTTGCCGGAATCTTGAAGGCTCGTGCTTCCGGAAAGGGCGATGTGGTCGATGCGGCGATCGTAGACGGGACGGCCCACATGATGAATCTCTTGCTCGGAGCGCTTGGAGGAAATCCGCCGAACTTCGCCCGCGGCGAGAGCTACGCAGATGGATCACATTGGTTCTACAACTATAGATGCGCAGACGGCGGTTGGATCACACTTGCATCGATGGAGCCCGTGTTTTACGCAGAGATGCGACGACGGATCGGGATTGACAAGGATTCGAGGTTCGATTCCCAACTCGACACATCCAAATGGCCCGAGCAGCGGCAGCTCTTGGGTGAAATCTTTGCAACTAAGACGCGAGCGCAATGGTGTCAATTGCTGGAGGGTACCGATGCTTGCTTTGCTCCAGTTAATGACCCAGGAGAAGCCGCTTTGCATCCTCACATGGCTAGCCGAAGCGTCTACTCAGAAATCGATGGAATGCTACAGGCGGCGCCGGCTCCGCGATTTCAGAGCCAACCCAAGGCCGCGCGGGGGGCAAGCGTTCCGAAAGTAGGTGAGCACAGCGAAGAAATTCTTGTCGAAGCTGGTTTCTCGGGCGAAGAAGTCTCAGACTTGAAGGGTATTGGTGCGATTTGACGCCGCAGAGGTTATCCTAGGATCCTGCGGCGATGCTTTGGAGTTTGTTGTCGTCTGTCACGATGAGCGTTGACGGTTCCTGGCGAATAGCTCCCATGCGCTCCAAGTCCTTCAGTTCCTTGTTCAAGCGCTGGCGCGATCCCCCGACGAGTCTAGCAAGGTCGGTTTGACTTAACCGAAGAGTGAGTCGAACATCCCCATCGTCAGAATCCCAATCCCGATGCCGTCGACTTAAAGTCAAAATATGTGCGGCGAGTCGCGAGCGCAGAGGAACGTCATGTGTCGTCTCAAGTGTGTCGAATAGCCACTTGTTGCGTTTGGCTTGGAGGGCGAGCAGAGCATGGGCAAGTTCGCTGTGTTCAGAGAGAGTCTGTCGCAAATCTCCTTGGGACATGCAAGCAACGGAGGTTGTGCCGCAGGCGACAGCATCATGCGTGCGCCTGCAATCACCAAATATGGCTGTCTCGCCGAACCAGATTCCTGGCCAGACATAGGTGAGTGTGTAGGTCTTACCGCGAGCGGTGGTCGTGCTAATTTCAACGGCGCCCTCTGCACACACCATCCATTCATTAGGATCGTCGCCCCTGAAGTTGATTTGCTCGCGATCCGCGAAGCGTCTAACGCGCAGGCGTCGAAGAATGTCGTGCCTCAGGGCAGGTGACAGCGATAAGAACCAGCGGCCGTTTGTGACCGAAGATCTCTCCTGGGATGTAAGGGTTATGCCCTCGGGCAGCATTCCGGAGTGACCCAACAATCAGACAACAGCATAGTTCTAAGAGGAAAGGGAGAAATATCCATAATTGACGCAATAGTCATAATCACATTCCACGATTTGAATTCAGTCGCCAGGCGTGTTCGGAGCCGTCTAAAAGTCCACCAAGGGACACCCTTCTTCGAACTCTGCAGAGTAGTTTAAAAATGTGCACGAAGAGCACCCCCACAGATCGTGAAACGCTGCGCGCGCCTCAGTCATCAGTCAGACAGAGCGCCAGTGGCCATCCCAATACTTTGCCCTCGCCTCGCGGCGTAGCAGCTTTCCGACGGGGCTGCGCGGCAGTTCCTTCACAATCTCAACTACCTTGGGAGACTTGACGCTACCCAATCGCTCCTTGCAGAAGCTAATCATTTCCTCTGGCTCAATTGAACATCCAGGCTTCAATTGAACGAGTGCGCGAATGGCCTCACCCCATTTTTCCTCAGGAACTCCGATCACAATGCAATCAAGCACTGTGTCGTGGCCATAGATCACGGACTCCACCTCAGCAGGAAATACGTTGAAGCCCCCTGTGACAATCATGTCCTTCTTGCGATCAACGATAGTCACATAGCCTCTATCGTCCATGATGCCAATATCTCCACTGAGATGGAAACCGTTCCGGCTGACCTCTTCAGTCTCCGCAGGGCGCTTGTAGTAGCCTCGCATCAACTGAGACGCTCGGATTGCGATCTCCCCACGTTGACCTCGGGGCAGGATCTTACCGTCATCGTCGACAATCTCCACACGCACAAATGTTGCCGCCCGGCCGGCGCTGCGCAGTATGGCTTCGTCAAATGTTCCGTCAGGCAACAGGTAGTCAGTAGGATACTTGTTTAGCACAGGCATCCCGGTTTCTGACTGAGCATAGCCTTCGTGGAGGATCGGTCCAAATAGCTCCACCGCCTGTTTGAATTTCTCTGGGGCAACCGGCGCCGCCCCAATCACCAGGCACCTCAGTGACGAAACGTCCGCACGCTCGATACCAGGATGCACCATCAACGCGTACAACGCAGTCGGCGGTAGGAAGATATGAGTGATTCTCTCAGCAACGATCGTGGCGAGGACCAGATCTGCATTGAAGTTGGGCAGAATCACATTTGTCGCGCCGTTGGGAACAAGAGCGAGCGCGAACAGGCCGGCAGCGTGCGATAGTGGAGCCACCGACAGCATCCGGGAACTGTGGTCGAAGTTCCACGAGCTTACCAAGCCTTGCATCATAAATGCGAGACTGCGATGAGTATGGCAAGCACCTTTCGAGGGCCCCGTCGTGCCTCCAGTGGGGAAAATCGCAGCTAGCTGGTCGAGATCGGGTGTGGAAAACTCAAATTTCCCCCAAGCGCCTTCCAGCCAGTGCTCCAGCGATTCGCCGTGTGCCGAATCTGCGTCGATACATATCCAAAGTATGACGGCCGGCGTGGCCTCCTTCAGGGCCCCGATCGATAACTCATAGACGCTGTGAAAAAACACAACGCTGCAGTCCAAATATGTAGTGATCTGTGCATTCGTCTCAACTGTGTTGCGGTCATGCAGTGAAGACCAAGCCATATCTGCGCGGTTAATGCCAAGTTGCACAAGCGGAACGCGAATGTCGTTGGGCGTAAGCAAAGCAACATGCGAACCATTGGCAAGCCCCTTTGAGCGGCGTAACGCGTTCGCTATCGCATCCACAGTTCGATTTGCTTGCGCGTACGTTATGCGCTCACTTCCGAAAACGAGCGCCTCCTTATCTGGCGTTCTACTTGCAGTAGATTCGAGGTAATCAGCTATGCGCATGATTGTCGGTATGGCAATGAAACGATATGAAGCATTTTTGTCTTAGAGTGGCCGAAGTGCAACGCTCAGCGTATCGAGCATGTATGGAGCTTCGTGCATGCCCGCGCGAGGTAGCCAATCGTTCGACTGCAGCGTGACAAAAGAATGGATGATTGGTCGCGTTTTCATCGTTTTGGCCATACAAGTTGACGCGAGAACTGTGGGCTTTAACTTGACTTACCATTGCCGCCTCTACCCTGAAAACGAGCACGAATCGACGAGACTAGACCAGCAAGGCCTTCCGGCATCACCCAGATGGTCAATATGCAAGCTGCACCAAACGCTGCCCACGCAACGCCCTGACCAACTTTTTCCAGGTACATGGGCAAGAGGACAATGAAAGCTGCGCCGAAGATCGCGCCGAAAATGCTTCTGAACCCCCCGACGACGGCGCCCACCAGTAGTGTGATCGAGATGAAAAAGTTATAGCTGTCAGCTGAAACGAATCCTGTCGAAACGGCTCCGATTCCTCCGCCAATACCCGTCAGGAAAGAACTGATTGCGAACGTGACTCGTTTGTAGAAACGAGTGTCGATTGCCATAGTGTCAGCAGCAACAGGCTGATCCTTGATGGCCTGCAGCGCTCTCCCAATGCGACCTCCCACAAGGTTGCGAATCAGTGTGAACATGACAATCGCTACTAACAGTGCGTACAGGTAAATCGTCTGATCCAGATTTAGGCCTAAGGCCTTCCAGGCCTGCGGACGTGGGATTGAAAGTCCTTCCACGCCGCCAGTCCATGGCGACAACAACTTATTCTTGACAACCTGTGGTAGCGCTACTGCCAAGGAGAATGTTGCGAGCGCCAGGTAAAGGAGTTCGAGCCTGACAGCCGGGATCGCAATTAAATAGCCAAACAGCATGCTTGCGAAGCCCGAGGCAGGAACCGCGAGCCAAAAAGGCACGCCAAAGCGGTGCATTAAGATCGCCGTCGTGTAGCCACCCATGGCGATGAAGGCACCTTGACCCAACGAAATCTGTCCGTTGTATCCGGCCAGCAGATTCAGACCCAAGATGGCGATAGCGAAGGCAAGAATATTTGTTGCCTGCAGAAGCTGGTAGCCTTCGAGTCCGAAAGTTAACGCAAAACCACATAGCACCAGGACTATGGGTAGCGAACGATCGAAACGATTGTTCCGGTGCAGCGTATTCAAAGTAGTCTCCTGATGCATGTCACACTCTCGCTACAACATCTTGACCGAAGAGGCCATTGGGCTTAAGTAGCAAGACGCCGATGATGATGGCCAGGACGAAGACAAGCTTCATGTCCGTACCGACTAGGTAGGTGCCGGCAAGGTTTTCTGCCACTCCAATCAAAAGGCCCCCGACGACCGCTCCGACAGCGCTAGTGATGCCGCCAAGCAGTGCACCTGCGAACGCGTAAATGATGATGTTGAGCATCATGTTGGGATCAAGGTAGACGATTGGTGCGCTAAGAATTCCAGACACGGCACCAATTGCTGCTGCCAACGCCCATCCCAAGCTGAGCATGACACTAACATTGATTCCCACGAAACTTGCTGACAGTGGGTTCACGGCCGCCGCTTTCATTGCCAGCCCGATTCTGGTGAATCTGAAGAATGCGAACACTAGTGACATCACGCACAGAGTAACAAGTGCGATTCCGACTTCGTGCGGCGAAATGAGTCCACCTGGAAGCCGAAGGCCGGCAAAGGGAGAGTCGAAATTCTTGATCTCATAACCGAAGATGATCCCCACGCCTCCATTTACCAGCATCATCAGTCCGATCATGACGATCAAAACCGAATGAAATGCAGCTTTCTGAAAGCGCCGCATGAGGAATCTTTCGATCAAGAACCCCACCGCAAATGAGATCACCAGTGTCAACAAGAAAGCAATCCAATAGGGCAGGCCCTGTCCGATAAGTGCCCACGCGAGAAAGGTTGAGGCCATCGCCATCTCGCCTTGCGCAAAATTGACCAAACTTGTGGTTTGATAAATCATGACAAGTGCAAGCGCGAGACTCGCGTAAACGCCGCCGATGGCGAGTCCAGACACGACTTGATGAAGGAAGCTGATCATTTGTCTTGCTTTCTTTTGTTTGAGGGTTACAGCCCGAGGTACACGCGCTTTACAGTTTCATCGAGCCGCATCTCTTCGGCGCTGCATGCTTTGACGACACGCCCTGACTCAATGAGACACGCTTGATCAGCCAATGCAAGTGCGAGGTTCACGTTCTGCTCTACGAGCAAGACGCTAACTCCCTGGTCCAAAATAATCTGCCGTAGCGTCTCAAAAATGCTCTTCACAACGAGAGGAGCAAGACCGAACGATGGCTCGTCAAGGAGGATCAGCTTTGGCCGTGACATCAATGCACGGCCGATAGCAAGCATTTGTTGTTCGCCACCTGAAAGCGTGCCTGCCTGCTGATGTTCGCGCTCTTTGAGCTTCGGAAAGACCGCGAAGACCTTTTTCATCTCTGCAGAAACGTCATTTTTTCCTGGCAAAGAATGACCGCCCAACTGAAGGTTCTGTTCGACTGATAGCGACGCAAATGTTCCGCGCCCATCGGGAACATGCGCAATTCCCAAGCGGATGATTTCGTGGGTCGCGAGCCGATCAATGGGTTTACCCGCGAATTGCACGGATCCTTCACTACGAACAAGCGCGTTGCAGATTGCACGTAGTGTCGATGTCTTGCCCGCCCCGTTGGCGCCAATGAGAGTGGTCACACCTCCTTGTGGAACGTCAAACTCGATGCCATGCAGAACTTGCACTGCGCCGTACCAGGCGTTCAGAGAACGAATTTCCAGTAAGGAGGTCATTCATCACCTCCGAGGTAAGCGGCGATCACCGCAGCGTCCGCTCGCACTGTGGATGGCAGTCCGTCGGCGATCTTCCGCCCAAAATTCAACACAACTACCTTGTCCGAGATCTTCATGACAAGGTTCATGTGATGCTCCACCAGAAGAATGCTCACGCCTTCCTGATCACGTATTCGCACAATCTGCTCCGCAAGTTCATCGACTTCCTCATGATTTAGTCCGGCCGCAGGTTCGTCGAGAATGAGCAGGCTGGGGCGAGCCGCGAGGGCTCGGGCAAGTTCCACACGCTTTTGCGTTGGAAATGACAAGGAGCCGATGGGCTGGTGTGCGACGGCGCTTAGGCCAAAGCGATCTAGCAATTCGTCCGCTCGCGCTCCAATCTCGGTCTCCGACTTGCGGACGGCACTTGACTTGAACATGTTTGCTAAGAATCCGCCCCGACCTCGCCCATGCGCTCCAACCATTACGTTTTCACGGACGGACATTGACGGAAACAGAGCTAGATTTTGAAACGTACGTCCAACACCTGCTGCGGCTACAACATGGCGCTTGAGCCCTGTCAACGGCTTGTCGTCCAGAGCGATGGTCCCCATGCTGGCCACGTACACACCACTGATGCAATTGAAGCAAGTTGTCTTGCCCGCACCATTGGGGCCGATCAACCCACAAATTGTTCCGCGTTGAACAGTGAACGAGACGTTGTCCAGCGCAGTGATACCGCCGAAGCGAACCGTCAGATCTCGAATTTCGAGATGCGAGGCGTCGTCGTGACGAGCACTGTCATGCACAATATCCGGCTCTGAATGACTATCAAGTTTTAATATATGACCCATTCGTCAAGTCTAGTTGAGGTGAATTTTGAAAGGGTACGGGGAAAACCCGGAGACCGACTCCGGCATCGAGCATTGCTGGGCGGGAATTGTTCCGACACTTCGCTCGAAGTCGCGTTCCGACCTGCCGAGTTGCGATGCTCCCAAATGGCGAATTGCTTCATTCGCTGGTTTTGACCTGTCAAGTCTGAGACAGTGAGGTTTGCCTGACACCGTCATCGGAGATGATCCCAGTGCCGGACTGCAAGCGGGGATGACGGTAATCCGACAGACTGATCGTTTACGCATTTATGGCCGCGTCCCGAGGGTCGGATGAGGACAAACGCATCTCAACCGTCCGCTTGTCGGCACTAATCCTTCCGTCACCCTCAACTGCGATCGTGACATACATCTGAGGGGCAAGCGTTGCAGCAAATAGAGACAAATACTGACGAAGAAGTAATGTAATTGACGAGCAAGTCATATAACGCTACTATCACTGATGTAGAGAGCCTAGTTGAGCACCAAGTGCAAATGGAGACCCGTATGACAATTGAGAAAGACAGCCTTGGCGCGAAGCTCAGGATTCCGCTGGTGGCGGCACCACTGTTCCTGCTTTCAGGCCCTGACCTTGTGATTGCTTCTGCAAAGGCAGGCATTGTCGGGGCCATACCATCCTTAAACGCTAGAACGCCAGAAATTCTGGATTCCTGGATGACTCGAATTGATGAGGAGCTTGAGCAATACAGAAGTGCAGGAAACCAAACGGGGCTTCCTGCGCTCAACATAGTGGTACACAAGTCGAACGACCGGTACGAAGGTGATCTAGCAGTTTGCATCAAGCATAAGGTGCCAATTGTGATTGCCGCCATCGGAAGCCCTGCTCGCATCATCGAGCCCGTCCACCGCTACGGTGGCATTGTCCTTTCAGATGTTTCCACAGTCGCGCACGCGCGCAAGGCTGCCGCAGCGGGCGTGGACGGCCTTATTTTGTTGTGTGGCGGCGCTGGTGGTAACACGGGGCGGATTAATCCGTTTGCGTTCGTGTCCGAGGTACGCAGCTTTTTTAATGGCCCTATTGGAGTTGCGGGCGCTGTGGCGGACGGCCGCTCGTTGCGCGCAATCGAAATTATTGGCGCTGACTTTGGCTACGCTGGAACTCCCTTTATTGCCAGTCAAGAGTGCCAGGCGGAACGGGCGTACCAGGAAATGGTTGTCGAAGCTGGTGCAGATGACATCGAACAGAGTAGTGAAATTTCGGGCATACCCGCCAATTTCCTTAAGAAGAGTCTCGACAAGTATCGGGGGTTGCTCAACGAAAAACATGGCAGCTTCGATCTCACCGTGGAACGCGAGAACATGAAGCGATGGAAAGACATATGGTCGGCCGGACACGGCGTCGGATCAGTGCGAGCAATCGAGTCTGTCAGTGAAATCGTCGAGCGCTACGAGAACGAGTACTGTGCGGTCGGCGGAAAGTCGAACTGGCGATAATCGCCGGTAGGATGAGCTCAGGAACGCGTCTGTTTCGTGTCGCCAAGAACTCGTCAAAAAATAATGAATGGCGTACGGACAGATGGCGCAGATGTGGCCTACTCAGCGAGGCCTCACCCGCTACACTTGTGACTAGATCTTGACAAGTGTCTTGCCGACATTCTTACCATTAAGCATTCCGATAAATGCTGACGGCGCGTTCTCAAGGCCAACAGTTATGTCCTCGCGGACGCGGACGCTTCCGTCCCCGTACCACTGACCCATCAAGCGGCGAAACTCGTCACGATACTCTTCATGATCACTGACAATGAAGCCAGTGACATTTAGTCTCTTTGTGAGGATGTTGAACCAACCCGGGCCGGGGGCTTTCCCGTCGTTGTACTCTGAGATGAGGCCGCAGACCGCAACACGTCCTGCTTGAACCATAAGTGGCCATACCGCGTCGCGAACAGTTCCCCCTACGTTCTCGAAATAGACGTCGACACCATTTGGAACAGACGCGGCCAAGTGAAGGTGAAAGTCCTCTGCGCGATAGTCGGCGCACTCGTCAAATCCATACTCATCAATTGCGATCTGGCACTTCTCGCGGCCTCCTGCAATTCCGACGACTCGGCAACCGTGAATCTTGGCGATCTGGCCTGCTACAGATCCGACGGCCCCGGTTGACGCACTCACGACTACGGTGTCTGAAGTCTTAAGTTTCGCGATCTTGAGAATTCCAACGTATGCGGTGAAACCCGAAGTCCCCAATGCGCCCAGCCAGACAGATTTCGGCGCGATCCCCGTGTCGACCTTTGTCAACTGATTGCCCATGGCGACCGAGTACTCTTGCCAGCCCCCCCCCAACGCCATAGCAACGTCGCC
Source organism: Dinoroseobacter sp. (assembly GCA_965279125.1). Taxonomy (GTDB): domain Bacteria; phylum Pseudomonadota; class Alphaproteobacteria; order Rhodobacterales; family Rhodobacteraceae; genus Dinoroseobacter. The sequence continues at coordinate 65,016 of CBDIHL010000040.1, read as the reverse complement.
CGGTCTGAAATCCTTGTGGCGGCTCGCCACCACGGTTCCGACTGTTTGCCCATAAATTGTTTCGCCAACGGGCGTCGATGCGGCGTAGGAGGGCCCATCGCTCATTCGGAGCCTGGCTGCCGGAACAATGCCAATATATTCATGCCTAATCAGGACCTCACCGTCTTTAGCCTCCGGGATCGGGCTTTCGACTAGCTCAAAGTTTTGAAGTATAGGCATGCCTTGAGGACGAGACTTCAAGACGATCTTGCGGTTCATGGTAGTGTGTCTACTGATGTTAAGAAGGTGAAAATGGAAGGAGCTGTTTCGGTAACACAAATGCCGGAGCCGGGAGTGGGCAGAATATTTCAGTTGAACGCGGAGAAGTCAGCACGGCGCTTCTCTTGGAAGGCGACAACTGCCTCGCGAGCCTCGGCACCGTCCTGAAGCTCCAGCAGGTGCTCCATCTCTACGCGTATGGCCTGCTGGGTCTCGGCAGATAGGGACCGCTTGAGTAGCATTTTCGTGGCGCGCAGCGATTTAGGGGGCTGGGCTGCAATCAATGCTGCCTTCGCGCGCGCAAACTCTTCGACCTGATCGTTAGGAAGTATTTCGTTGACGAACCCAAAGTCTTTCGCAGTGGCCGCATCGAACGGCTCGCCCGTGAACAAGAGTTCGCAAGCGCGGTGGTAGCCTGCAATGCGCGGTAATAGGAGAGTTGAGGCAAACTCAGGGCAAACAGCCAGCGGAACGAATGGAAGACGAAATGTCGTGTTCGCACCGCAATAAACGAGGTCGCAGTGAAACAGCATTGTTACTCCGACTCCGACTGCAATTCCGCTTGGCGCGGCAACTAGCGGCTTTGGAAATCGCGATAGGGCATTCATGAATCGCCCATGAGGGCCTTCAAAGCCTTCGATTCGGCCCTCGACTAAGTCGTTGCCACCCGTGAAGCAGTCGGGTGATCCAGCCAGAAGCACAGCACGTATCCCGGTGTCTATCGTCGCTGCGCCCAAGATGTCCGCTATCCCCGAGTACATCTCAAGTGTCAAAGCATTGCGTTTGGACGGGCGGTGGAGTCTGACGGTCAGAACTCGGTCGGATATATCCGTCTGTAGATGACTATGCATGTGGGATCGTTACCTTCGTAAAAGTGTAGGTGGGCGGTACTGCATTCACGAGATGGGAAGAATGAAATCCGAGGTTTAAACGTTTGTCGCGGAAAAGCGTCAGTGATCAATGCGTTCTAATGCTTGCGGGAACAGAGCAGCGCAGCCGGTCGCCTTTATCAGGGCGTCGACATGTTTGAGGGCTGTCCGTTCAAGGGATTCATACTCGTCGCGAAGATTGCGCAGGCAGCGAAGATGGTAAGCAAAGGTCGTTTGCTGCCAGGGTGTGCCGCAGATCGACGCCTCAAATGTTGTCCGAGACTCTGCCAAGGCTTGCTCATTCGCGAGTAGCAAAGGGACATGCGTGCAGCCGATCTCAGCGAGAAGTTCAAGTATCGTCGGAGGAAGTTTGTTGATCGCGAACAATTCGCCCGCCTCGGCACCTGACAAATCCTCCATCGCAATTGTCCATCCAAGGACGCGTGGGGCCTCGTTCATGACAATTGCTGCGGGAGTGGGATCAAAGAGCGCGCTTTGGCTGAGCTGTCCAAATATCGCGAAATCTGCGGCTGTGGGCCTGCCCCCAAATATGAACGGGTACTTGGAAAAGTGACGCTCAAGAATCCGGAGCAGACGGGAAAACCCCGCCTCGATCACAGGCCCCGTCAAAGCGTTTGATCCTACGTATCGAAGCCGACTGATCTGTCTCGACGCGAATGCCCGACCCTTTGAACGAAGCGTTTCTTCATCCATTGGTGGTTCGAACCAAATTGGAAGAATTGCAATGGACTTTTCAATATCAGGCTGATATGTCCAGCGATAGTGAAACATCGCCTTGGTCAGCCACTCGTCTGCGTAGTCTTCAACCAGGGCGTCCAGCAATGCAATACCGGAGCACGCCGGGGCAAGTTGTCGAGCGTCGTATTCCGTGTCGAGCCGACGAATGATCATGCTGGAGTCAATCATTGGTTCAAGTGTGCCGTCTGCCTTTGAAAAATAGAATGTAGGTAGTAGCGAAACTCGCGCAGGCGGAAGGGATTGAATTTTGGCAGTGTGAGTTACGTATCGATAAGGAATACGCCGGTACCGTAGTACACCCAACATTTTTCGTGTGTAAGGTGAGCCAGGCGCACCTGCAACTTGAATATCGCGACTCATGAAGCTCCGTGGAAAAATATTGACTAAACAGTCAGACAACAGTACTGTATCGTAAATTTTTGGAGATTGCACTATGGACAGCAATGGCAGGGTAATCACGGAGCGCATGGATGGCGGCGTCTTTGTGATGACGTTGGATCGCGAGGCAAAACGGAACGGCATAACCCCGGAGATGTGGGAACAGTTACGCGTTGCGTACGAGACGCTGGAAGCTGACGGTACCCTGCGGGTCGGCCTACTTCGGGCAACAGGCCCGCACTTCACCGGAGGTTTGGACCTTCCGATGTGGCGTGAGAAGCGCAAAGGACAAGACATCATGTTGACACCCGAAGGTTGCCTGGATCCCATGGGACTGTCAGGGCCACTCCGGACAAAGCCGGTTGTCGTGGCCGTCGAAGGCATCTGTTTTACCGTCGGCGTCGAGCTCGCGCTTGCATCCGACATTGTCGTTGCCGGCGCCAGCGCAAGATTTTCTCAACTGGAAGTGAAGCGAGGTGCAATTCCATACGGCGGAGCCACGGTTCGGATGGTCCAACGGGCGGGCTGGGGAAATGCTATGAGCCTGATGCTCACAGGCGACGAGTTCACTACGGAGACTGCGCTGAGGTTCGGAATTGTCCAGAAGTCCGTCGCCGACGGGAGTGCATTCGAAGAGTCTCTTGCCATCGCACGCCGGATCGGTCTGGCGGCGCCATTAGCCGTCAGCAGTACCATAGCCAACGCCCGATATGCGTTGGACGCGCCCCTGCAAGATGCAGTACGTATGATCTCCGAAAGCATGGAAGTTCTGCGCCACACCAAAGATGTGGAAGAAGGCGCGATGTCTTTCATCGAGCGCCGGCCTCCGGTCTTTAAGGGGGAATAGATGAAAAAAGCACTCTCGCTATTTGACTTGACGGACAGGGTCGCACTGGTGACCGGCGGGTCACGGGGGCTCGGCCTGCAATTTGCCCGGGCCCTCGGTGAAGCGGGCGCTAGGCTAGTGATCGTGTCCCGCAAGGAGGCTGAACTGGAGGCAGCTCGGAAGCAGATGCAGGGCGAGGGCCTCGATGTTCGGGCCCTCACCGCGGACATTTCTCTGTCGACTGAACCCGCGCGAGTCGTCAATGCCGCGATGGACCACTTTGGCCGGATCGACATATTAGTGAACAACGCGGGAGCGACTTGGGGAGCCGCTGCTGAACAACATTCGATCGAGGCGTGGGACAAGGTGATGAATCTCAACACGCGAGCTATGTTCCTTATGTGTCAACAAGCGGCAACTCAGAGCATGATTCCGAATGGCTATGGTCGAATAATCAACCTGTCGTCGATTCTCGGATTGGCGGGCAGCCGACCGGACCGGCCATCTATCGCTTACAACACCAGCAAGGCAGCTGTTATCAACTTCACCAGGTCACTTGCGTGCGAATGGGGGCGCTTCGGCATCAATGTCAACGCGATCGTTCCGGGTATCTTCCCCACCCGAATGGCCAATCACGCAATTGAAAAAGAGGGAATGGATGCAATGACCAGAAATTCCCCTCTCGGACGCATTGGTGGAGACGACGACCTGGTCGGTGCGGCACTACTGTTTGCATCTGCGGCCGGCAGGCACATCACCGGGCAGTTTTTGGCCGTTGACGGGGGCGTAACGGCGCTGAGCCCCATATGACGCGAAACTTGCCGAGACCTGATGCGGATACGTCGGGAGGGAGCGGGTGATCAGAAATGACTTGCGCGCTGCGGAGCGCGCAAGTCACGTTCTTGCCTGAAGGCTAAGCTCCCATAAGCTTCCAGCCAGTACCGTCGAATTGCTGCAATCGCACGTTTGTCAGCACCCCCCGCTGGTCCGCCGAAGTCTTAACTCGCAAGCCAGGCAGCAGCAAAGGAGGAGCGGTGTCCAGCTTCATTGTCTGGGCAATAATGTTTTCCCTCGTCAGTTCACGGCCGCATTGCTGGATGACCTGATGGCCAAGGGCGGCAGCTGTCAATCCCACAACGGTTGGGAACTCAAGGGCAGCTTGGGGCTTGAATTTCTTCATGAGCGCGGCCATTGATTTCACACCGGGATCATTTGCCCAGGCCGGATCACCCATGTCCTTCATGAAAGCTCCGCTAATCACGCCTTTTGCCCTGTCAAGGCCGGCGGGTGCTAGCGCCTGCTGAATAGACGTCGACACGCTTCCCACGTAGATCTGGGGTTTCCACTGCAGGTCGAGCGCCCGACGAATCGCCTGGGAGGTTGCTCGGGGCAGGGTAAAGCAGACCATGACGTCTGCGCCGCTGGCTTGTAGGGCGATGACTTGGGAGTCGACAGTCGGCTCTGAGGTCTCAGTGGATTGTTCCTTGACAAGCATCCCTGGTCTTGTAGCCAGAACCTCGCGTACCCCGCGGACAAATCCGCGACCCGCATCGTCATTCTGAAACAGGACGCCAACTTTGGCACGCGGCAGCGTTTGCAGGATGTGCTCAGCAACCGTTCGCCCTTCATCTGCATAGGAAGGGAACAGGGGTAGGCTCCACGGGAACTGCTTGATATCGTCCAGCCAGGTCGGTGCTCCGGACCCCATGAAAAGCTGGGGAATCTTTGCGTCATTGAGATATTGCCTTGCGGCTAGTGAGGTCGTTGAACCAACCTGTCCAAGCATGAACAGGACCTTCTCGGACTCCACCAGTTTACGGGTTTGCTCGAGTGTCCGATTCGGGGTAAATGCATCATCGGCGATGATGAGTTTCACCCTTCGGCCGTTGATGCCGCCGGCATCGTTGACTTGCGAGAAGTAAGCCTCCATGGAGACTGCCACAAGCCCGTAAGTGGCAGCTGGGCCGCTTAGAGCAGCGGTGGTTCCAATGCGAATTTCTTCGCCTGTTTGCGATCGAGCAACAAATGGGATCGCGCATGCGGCGGATATGCCAAGCAAGGCGGTTCTTCTACTGATAGTCATGTGGTCTCCTCACGTTATTGCGGTATCCCGAAGCTGGATGCCCAGACGATCCCGCGGGTTCAATTCGGAAAATCCATGTCGCCAAGCCTTGGCAGGCTAAAGCAATCCGAAGGCTTTGAAGCGCGTTGACGCGATCGCCTCCGCCTCTTCCATAATGCGGTCAACCAGCTCGCGCACGCTCGGAATGTCGTTGATCAGCCCGGCAACCATGCCACAGGACCAAGCGCCGGCGTTCAGGTCTCCCTGCTGCATGACCCGAGGATATACACCAGCAACGTGTGCTGCGATGTCTTCAAACTTGAGACCACCGCTCTTTTCCCGTTCTGTCACCAATAGCGCCTCCACGGCTGCATTGGTCAGCACTCGCTCGGTATTGCGAAGCGGGCGAAGGATAAGTCTTGTATCCAGTTCACTGGCGGCAACGATCGCATGCTTAACGTTCTCGTGTATTGGCGCTTCCTTCGTGGCCATGAAGCGGGTGCCCATGTTGATGCCTTGGGCGCCAAGCGCGAGTGCGGCGACCAGCGAGCGACCATCGGCCATCCCACCGGAGGCGATGAAGGGAATACTAAGCGCGTCTGCCGCTCGCGGCAGGAGAATGAAGTTCGGAATGTCATCCTCTCCCGGGTGACCACCGCATTCGAATCCGTCGACGCTGATCGCATCACATCCTAGCGACTGTGCCTTTAGGGCGTGCTTTACGGAAGTGCACTTGTGGATGACCGTTAGACCGGCCTCTTTAAGTTGCGGCATCCAACTCTGCGGATTGTTACCCGCCGTTTCTACGACTTTCACTCCTCCTTCAATGATGGCCCTGATGTACCCCGGGTAGTCGGGCGGAGTGACCGAAGGCAGGAACGAGAGGTTCACGCCGAAAGGCTTTTTGGTCATCCCATTGCACCTAGCGATCTCGGCCGTCAAGCGTTCCGGCGAGCGCTGGGTAAGTGCGGTGATGATGCCAAGGCCTCCTGCTTCTGAGACGGCTGCTGCCAATTCCGCGAAGCCAACGTAGTGCATTCCGCCCTGAATGATCGGATGCTGAATACCGAAAAGCTCGGTTATGGTGGTTTTCACTGGTGCCCCCGTGATGCGGGCCAAACTGACACCGCTTACGCACAATTGAATAGCGATTTGACGAAAAAGTCAATTGAGTGCATCCCTAGGGCAGTTCCCGGTTACTTCCAAGACTAGTTTTCGCAGAGTCTCTGAGGCCCCTATCTACTTCCGCGCTTGATACTTGACCTGGTCGCTGGGGAAAGCCTGACCTCGACTATTTGAAAGTCCAGGGCCGGGGAATGGGTGTGCAGCGCAGTATTGACAGTCTGGAGGTGTTTGCATGCAAAAGAAGTTTCTGAGAGGCATCGCCACCGATAAAAGAGATAGCGGCGGACCACGGAACTGCCTATGTTTTACTGGGGTGCTCTCCTTTACCCTTAGTGGGGATGAAGCCAGAAGACAAAAAATATGACCAGAAGGTTTATCTATTGACGATGCCGTCAATTAACCGTAAAGTCAGGAATCTATCAACCAGTTAGGAGACAACATGAATGCAAATAGAAGGTCAATCATTCTCGGGCTCACAGCGGCGTCCGTATTTCCCAGCATGGCGCGAGCTCAGTCGAGTTCGACAGAGATTCGTATTGGAACCACCGGGCCACTCAGCGGCCCGGCTGCCATTTACGGCCTTGTCAACGGAGCGATAGATGCCTATTTTTCGATGATCAACGATGCAGGCGGCATTAACGGGCGGAAGATCAAGCTAATCATTGCCGATGACGCGTATACGCCAAATCGTACGCTCGAACAAACTCGCAAGCTCGTCGAGTCGGAGAAGGTGCTCTTCATGATCGGCCAGGTTGGCTCGACACCCGCGCTGGCGGCGCGGCAATATCTCAATGACGCCAAGGTTCCGCAGCTCTTTGTTGGATCGGGCGCGCCCACTTGGCTTGATGACATCAAAAAGTTTCCCTGGAGCCTTGCCGTGCAGCCGTCTTATGTGGACGAAGGCAGAGCGATTGCGGAGCACATCATCGCTACACGTCCCAAGGCACGCGTCGCTGTTCTCTTCAACAATGATGACGCCGGGCGAGGTTATGTCCGAGGACTTCGCGAAGGTCTTAGCGCGTTTCCAGGGATGCTCGTTAAGGAGCAGACAACGGAGATGTCTGAGCCAACGGTCGATTCGCAGATCATCGCGCTTCATTCCACAGGCGCGGACGTGTTGGCGAGCTTTACGATTCCCCGAGCCTCGTCACAGGCAATTCGTCGAGCAAGCGATCTGCAATGGGCGCCTCAGATCTACTTGGGTAGCGTTTCTACTTCGATTCAGCAGGCGCTTGCGCCTGCTGGCCTTGATCGCGCAAAGGGGATCATCAGTGTCGCTTACATGAGGGAGATGCTGGATCCCACTTGGGAGAAGGATGCTGGAGTCCAAGCGATGGTGGCGCTGATGAAGAAGTACAAGCCGAACGCGGCGCTGGAACATCCCACTGCGTTGGGACTTACTATCGGTATGCTCGGAGTGGAGGTCATCCGGCAGTGCGGCAACAACCTCACGCGTGAGAACATTGTTCAGCAGACCGCCAGCCTCAACGCCGTACCGCCACTACTGTTGCCTGGCCTTACCGTTAAGACCACATCCGAGAAGCGGGCCGTGCTCAGCAATGTAAGACTTCAGCAATTTGACGGATCACGCTGGAAGCTCATGTCATGAGGATGGGTGGCGCTAGAGGCACCTCCGGCGCTGGCCTCGGCGCCTCCTTCGTTGCGCTAATTTAAATGTGAAATGAGTGGCCTGCACGGGATCGGACCTGGCCGACCTCGCAGGTCTCCGCAATATGACGCGCTAGCAGGTACTGAAATTTCATGACATGTGCCAGCACGGGCATGCAATCCGGCATATTGGGAAGTTTAGCTTTGGGAAGTCAATCAGATGAGTGAAGACATTTTGAGCGAAGTGAAGCAGCGAGTCCTTACGCTGCGCATCAATCGACCGGCAAAACGAAACGCGCTTCACCGCGGCATGTACGACGGACTCGCGGCGCATCTGCAGTCGGCCAAGACCGACGATAAAATCCGCGCGGTGCTGATCCTGGGCTCGCCCGAATGCTTCACTGCCGGCAACGATCTAACGGATGAGGATCCGATCGAAGGTCTGAATGGTCCCCATGGGCGGTTCATGCGCGCACTCATGGAATTCCCGAAACCTATTGTCGCTGCTCCCAGTGGAATGGCAGTTGGCGTGGGAGTAACGCTTTTGCTGCATTGCGACTTGGTCTACGCTGCCACCGGCACCTCGTTCTCCGTCCCCTTCGTTTCGTTGGCTACCTGCCCTGAGTTCGGATCATCGTACCTCTTACCGAAGCTCCTGGGTCACCGCCGGGCGAGCGATATCTTGTTTGGAGGCTCCCCCTTAGATGCGGCAACTGCTCTCGACTGGGGGCTTGTGAATGAAGTACTCGCGGCAGAGAAGCTAGAGGAGCATGCGTATGCGCGGGCTGTAAGCATTGCTGCGCTGCCCCCTGCGTCTGTCCGTACCACCAAGATGCTGCTTAAGCGCGAATGCGCTGGTGCCGTTGAGGATGCAGTTGGCATCGAGCTTGCTCACATCATGCAACTGCAGCGAGGGGCAGAAGCCTTCGAAGCGGTCTCGGCCTTTCGTGAGAAGCGTAAGGCAGACTTCTCCAAATTCGACTGATGCCGGCGATTGTCACCGGCCAATTTTTTAAACTCTGATCAAAGGCTACCAATGCGCATCGCAGACTACCTAGACGCCACGGCTTCGCGAATACCTTGGAAGGAGGCACTCGTCTTCGGCGAGCAACGCATGAGCTATGGAGAGATGCAGCGATGGGTCCACGCAATCGCTAATGGGTTGAGCCGCATGCCCGGTCTGCCGGACAACGCACATGTCGCACTGCTTAGTCCAAACGACATCCGCGTTCCGCTCATTCAATGCGGGATCAACCGTGCCGACATGGCGTGGGTGGCCTTGCACGATAAAAATGCAGTTGCCACAAATGCGACGGTTGGCAACTACATGGATGTGAATGTAGTTTTCTTCCATTCGACGCATGATGCAGTGATGGGCGAGTTAAAGGCGGCCATGCCAGCTGTGTCGCAGTGGATCTGCATTGACGAGGAGTCACCGCACGGCGTGTCGATGGAAAATTGGCTAGACGGATGCTGGGAGCCATTCGCCTACCGACCGTTCGATTTGACGCGACTTGCTGGGCTTTACCCGACCGGGGGAACGACTGGGCCATCGAAGGGCGTCTGTCATTCTCACGGCGGCATGGCCTTTATTTTGCTCGGACTCGTGGAAGCCATGAAGTTTACCCACGATGCGCGATTGCTGACAGTGGCGCCACTCTCGCACGCCGCAGGAATGTTTGCCAACGGCCTCGTTCCAAACGGCGCAACAAACGTTATTCTTCCAGCATTTGATTCTGATCAGGTCTTGAAGGCCATCGCATCCGAAAGAATCACGCACCTGTTTCTTCCACCCACGGCACTATATTCGCTGATGACGCATCCGCAGGTTCGCGAAACAGACATTTCCTCGTTGCGTTGCATGCTAATTGGCGCGGCTCCAGTGTCACCTGACAGATTCAAGGAAGCGATCACAATTTTTGGTCCTGTGCTGCACGAAGCCTATGCACAGTCGGAGACCGGCATTCCTGTGCTGAACAAGTATCCGTCAGACTATATCCTGCCCGATGGGACGTTTAATGAGCCCGTGTTGCGCAGCGCCGGACGCGCGGGTCCGTTTGTCCGCGTCGAAATCGTGGACGATCGTGGAGTTCCGGTGCCACGCGGTGAACGCGGCGAGATTGCCGTTCGCGGACCTCAACTCATGATGGGATATTACAAGCGTCCGGCCGAGACAGCCGAGGTGTCTCGCAATGGATATCACCTGACCGGTGACATTGGGGTCATGGACGATGCGGGCTACGTCACCCTCGTCGACCGGAAGAAGGACATGATCGTGACCGGTGGCTACAACGTCTATCCAGCCGAAGTCGAATCGGTACTTTATTCCCATCACGCGGTGCTGGATTGCATCGTGATTGGGGTACCGGACGAGAAGTGGGGCGAAGCAATTCGTGCTCTCGTTCAGCTCAAGGCGGGCTGCGCCACCTCGCCCGAGGAGCTTATGGACTTCTGCAAGATCAGCCTTGGTAGTGTGAAGACTCCCAAGGCTGTCGAGGTGGTTGCAGACCTCCCAAGAAGCCCCGTCGGAAAGCTATTGCGCCGCGAGGCACGTGCGAAGTTTTGGCAAGGACACTGGCGGTCGGTCTAAGCCGAATGCCGAGCGTGGACATCCAGGTCGCTAGCAATAAAGTCGCCAGGTGACTCAGCAACTAGTGTCAAAGCCAAGAGCCGTGCTGTCTTGATCAATCTTCAATCCCAGCAAATCGACGGCACTGAGTGGAAGATTCTGGCTGGCTAGCTGGAAGAAGATAAATGGGATGCGCGCATCCTGGTGTGGAATGACTACTGCCCGACTCAAGCCGATGCGACTGCAAACTCAAAAATCAGCAGTACCTAGTGAACAGGAGCAAGCAAGGTGATTACGAATCAAGAGGCATGGACGATATACGAGAAGTACCTGCAGGCGTGGAAGCCAATTTCAGATGGGCAACGGCTGGCACTCGCAACGGACATTATTGCCGAGGATGCGCAATACTCCAGTCCCATGCTGCGCGCAGGAGGGCGCGATAGCATGATCGAGCGGATGTCGGCGTTTCAAGTTCAATTTCCCGGTGGGCACATAGAGATTGGGGATGTATCCGCTCACCATGATGTTGCGTTATTGACTTGGATCATCGTACAAGCCGACGGCACAGTGTTCGCCAGAGGGCACGACCAGATGCGCGTTTCGTCAGAGGGAAAAATTGTGAACGTGACCACTTTTGCTCCTCCTGTTGCAAAGCCATAGGCGATGCAATCCAGTCGTTCTATGGCTATGGGCCTTCGCAACGGTATCAATCATCGGTTCCGCCTGCGTCGCTACCTCAGAGGAGCGCTGTCGTGAGTGAGGAGCAAACTGAGCGCGACGTCACGGCCAATGGCATAACACTGCATATCACGGAGCAGGGCCAAGGGCCTCTCGTGCTCCTGTGCCACGGCTGGCCCGAGCTCGCGTATTCCTGGCGGCACCAGATCTCGGCCTTGGCTCAGGCAGGCTATCACGTCGTGGCGCCGGACATGCGCGGGTACGGTCGCAGTTCAGTCCCCCAAGATGTTGGCGCCTACGCCATCTCGGACCTAGTGGGCGACATGGTGGCGCTGGTCACTGCGCTCGGCGAATCGCGGGCGTGCATTGTCGGTCATGATTGGGGTGCGAACGTCGCTTGGACAGCCGCAATGATGCGGCCCGACGTATTCAGGGCTGTAGCTGCGTTGAGCGTGCCACACCGGCCTCGCAATCCTGCTGCGGCACCATTGACGCTGCTGCGTGCGTCCGGGAACGAGAACTTCTATTGGTTCTACTTTAACTTGGTAGGAGTCGCCGAGGCAGAATTCGAAAGTGACATTCGATCCGCACTACGAAAGGTGTTGGTCGCAGGGTCAGGCAATGCGTCGCCCGACAGCCAAATGTCTTTGACGTTACCGCCCGGCGTAGGCTTTCTTGAGCGTTTGATCGCTCCCGAGACGTTGCCCTCTTGGCTTAGCGAGGCCGATATCGACAAGTTCGCTTCAGCGTTTCGCAAGAATGGGCTGCGTGGGCCATTCAACTGGTATCGCAATATTGACCGTAACTGGCTATTGCTCGCGCCATTCCAAGGTGCCAAGGTAATGCCGCCAGCTTTGTTCATCGCCGGCACGCGTGATGCTGTGATTGCTTCGCCGATGGGACGCGGTGCGCTAGAAAACCTCGCTCTAAGCGTGCCAAACCTACAGGACCTGGTGCTGATTGACGGCGGCGGACACTGGATCCAGCAAGAGAGGCCGACCGAGGTGAACGCCGCGTTGCTTAAATTCTTGGCTAAAAGCTATCCCGTTTAGTCGTTGGGCGATACCACGCTCTTCTCCTCTTCTTCGCACTTACTTTTGCCTTCAAGTTCTTGCCTTGCTAATTGAAGTGCTCTGCAGGACCCTTGTCGTCAATAAGCTGCATAAAATACAATCTGACGCATAAGTCAAAAAGGAGTTTGAATGAGTCAATTGGAAGTGGTTGTAATCAGTGCATTGCGTACCGCAATAGGTACATTCGGCGGCAGTTTAAAGGATACCCCGCCGACAGAATTGGGAGCTGCGGTCGTTAGGGAAGCACTTTTGAAAGCGAGCGTAACGGGTGATGAGGTCGATCACGTCGCCTTTGGTCATGTGATAAACACTGAGCCGCGCGACATGTACCTATCCCGGGTTGCGGCTCTGGACGCGGGATGCAACGAGCGAACGCCTGCCTTTAACGTCAATAGGTTATGCGGCTCTGGACTACAGGCGATAATATCTGCAGCTCAGTCGATCATGCTTGGAGACGCCGCTATAGCGGTAGCCGGCGGAGCTGAGAATATGAGCCGGTCCCCTTATTCCAGCACCACTACTCGGTGGGGTGCGCGAATGGGGGATGCGAAGCTCATCGACATGATGAATGGAGCGCTCCAAGATCCTTTCCACAACATTCACATGGGTGTGACCGCAGAAAACGTAGCGGCCCGTTGGAATATCAGTCGCGAGGACCAGGACTTACTTGCACTCGAAAGTCACCGTCGCGCTGAAGCCGCTACTAATGCTGGCTACTTCCGCAGTCAGATTGTGCCTATTGCCCTCGAAACAAAAAAAGGGCGCGTATCATTCGACTCTGATGAGCACATTCGTTATGGTGCCACCGTAGAGGATTTCGCAAAGCTCCGTCCGGTGTTCGCGAAGGAGAACGGTACGGTTACAGCGGGTAATTCGTCGGGACTCAACGATGGGGCTGCCGCACTCGTTCTCATGGAGGCAAATTTCGCAAGGAAGCGGGGGTTGACTCCGTTGGCTCGGCTCGTCGGTTACTCGCATGTGGGTGTGGATCCGAAGTACATGGGTATCGGCCCGGTCCCTGCGACTCGAAATCTCCTTGAGAAACTTCATTTGAGCCTTGACGCCATGGACGTAATTGAAGCGAACGAAGCTTTCGCTGCGCAAGCCTGTGCCGTTTCTCGACAGCTTTCGTTGAATCCCGCAAAAGTGAATCCCAATGGTTCTGGTATCTCACTTGGTCACCCAATCGGTGCCACAGGAGCGATCATCGTCGTTAAAGCCCTTCACGAATTGCAGCGCTGCAGTGGCCGTTATGCGCTCGTTACGATGTGTATTGGTGGCGGCCAAGGCATTGCTGCGGTCTTCGAGCGTGTGTGAGTCGAGTTGAAGCCCCTTCATACGAAGGAACTGAGCCCGTGAAACGCTGAGGCGCGGCCTGTGACTTTCAAGCAAGAGCCGTTCAGCCTTTGCTGAAAGAAGATTTGCCGTTCTAGATTCTTTGTAGCGAATGAACATCATGCCAAGTTTTGCTGCGAAGCATGAAAAGGCCAAAGGTAGCGCGCAGGCTACTTTGGAAGTCGCACAGTTGGATGTTGCGCATGTACCTGCGGTGGAACTGATCCGAGCCAGGTTGCTAGATCACGCGAACGATGGGGTAGTCAGAGCAAGTGCGTTGCGTCACTTAGCCAAGGAGAGCGCCTTGCATCAATCGCTTTCAAGATTGTGCCGCGAAGGGGTCTTGGTGCGCCTTGCACGCGGGGTTTACCAAGTTAATGATGATGCGCATGTCAGTAGGCTGCCTGCCAATCGTGCTCTCGAACACTCGTGGGGCATGCGCTTATCTCCGCCACGAACGGCTGGCGCTCGATTTCCCTGACGATGGCGGCAGTAAAGGGTGGTCATCCCCAGCGCCGCATTCATCCCACGATGAACGCCGCTCAATGCGGCGCTCATCGGCTGCTTTCTGACCTTCAAGGCAGTAGGATTTCGATCTTGAAAAAACCTGGTGTCGCGCCCAAGCTCAGCGCCAAGTCGATTGGCCGCCAGCTTCGCGGTATTCGCGTTCGAACCGATCGACGACTGCTGAGACGGACTCGATGGCGCGAACTGACCCGACGCCGTGGCCCGCGCCCCAAATGTCCTTCCAGCGCCTGAGATTCTGCAGTTCGATCGCCACGTTGAAACCGTGTTGGTGAGCATCGAGCTGTGCTCTGGCCTTATCCAGGCTGCGCCGTAGAAAATTGGCCGGAATTCCGGAGATCTGACTGTTCTGCTCAATATCGTCAGCACCAGCTTCTACGACCATCTGTCGGTATTCATGGTCTGAGCTGGTTTCCTCGCATGCGATGAAAGATGTTCCCGCATAGCCAAAATCGGCACCAATAACCTCCACCGCACGTAAGGCGCGGCCGTTGGCGACCGATCCGGCTACTCCGATCGGTCCATCGAAAAAGGTACGCACTTCCTCGACGAAAGCAAGAGGGTTGAGGCGGCCTGTGTTCCCGCCGGCGCCGGAGCAAAGCAAAACCAAGCCGTCGGCACCTACAGCCGCAGCCTTGCGAGCGTGAGCAACGCTGGACACATCGGCCAGAACGAGCCCTCCATACCGATGGATCGGTTCGATGACGCGTTCCGGGTTACCTACCGCGGTAACCACTATAGGGACACGATGGTTGACGCAAATATCGACATCGGACTCGAACCTCTCGTTCGAATTGTGCACGATGATGTTAAGGGCGGGCAGGCCAATTTTGCGGCCCGCCTTTTTGTCCTCGCCAAGCTCTAAATTGATACGGTCTAACCAACTATCCAGTATTGCTGGCGTCCTCGCGTTGAGCGAGGGCATTGCAGCAACGATGCCCGCTCGCGCAGCGGCAATGACTAACTCTGGCCCCGAAATGATAAACATCGGTGCTGCAACAAGTGGGATACGCAGGTTTCCCAGGCTTCGGGCGATAGCAGTCGTGCTCACGTCGTCTCCATTTCCTTAAAGCTCGCGGCAGAGTTCGACATGCCGAGGCCGAAGGTTTTGAAGCGCTTTGCCACAATCGCTTCTGCTTCGCCCATGATCCTGTCGATCAGTTCCTGGACCGTCGGGACGTCATGGATCAGACCAGCGACCATGCCGCATGACCAGGCGCCGGCATCTAGGTCTCCTTGTTGCATCACGCGGGGATAGACGCCCGCGAGAAGGGTAGCGATGTCTTCGAACTTGAGGCCGCCGCCCTTCTCCTTCTCAGTTTTCAAGATATTCTCAACAGCTGCATTGGTCAACACACGCTCCGTATTGCGAAGCGGGCGAAGGACCAGTCGTGTATCCAGTTCACTGGCAGCCACGATCGCCTGCTTGACGTTCTCGTGTATTGGCGCTTCTTTCGTGGCCATGAAGCGGGTGCCCATGTTGATGCCTTCGGCGCCAAGCGCGAGAGCGGCGACCAGCGAGCGACCATCGGCCATGCCTCCAGAGGCGATGAAAGGTACTTCAAGTTCCTCTTGCGCGCGGGGAAGGAGAATGAAGTTCGGAATGTCATCCTCACCAGGATGGCCACCACACTCAAAGCCATCGACACTGATTGCGTCGCAGCCCAAAGACTGAGCCTTCAAGGAGTGGCGGATCGAGGTGCACTTATGAATGACGATCAAACCAGCTTCCTTCAATTGGGGCATCCAGCCTTGGGGGTTGTACCCGGCCGTCTCGACGATTTTCACCCCGCCGTCAATGATTGCCTGAATGAAGCCAGGATAGTCCGGCGGCGTGACCGAGGGCAGGAAGGAGAGATTGACGCCAAATGGCTTGTCGGTCATCGCTCTGCATCTCTGGATCTCTTTTGCTAGGCCAGAAGGTGACTTCATCGTCAGGGCGGTGATGATTCCTAGTCCTCCCGCTTCGGACACTGCAGCCGCCATCTCTGCAAATCCGACGTAGTGCATGCCTCCCTGGACGATGGGGTGCTTGATTCCAAACAGCTTTGTAATGCGAGTCTGCAACTGAATTCTCCGGTACGGTTGAATAAGGTGACCTATTGTGTCATTAAACTAACTATCCAGTCAATTCAGTGTATGATTGATTCACTCTTGGGAGTGGGCGCCCTTAACTTACTGGGCACCATCGCAAGTGAGTTCCTAAGGCGATCTATGAGAATTACCCCCCCGAACGTCGCTGCGCGATCCGATGCAAAAGTTGTTCCTCAAGTCCGGAATGGGAGCTAAGTAATGGGCGCAGGAACTTCTCGTTCCAGTGGGATTGAATATCCATGTGGCGAGCCCCCAGCAATCGGAACCTCCCGGGAAATCGCCACAGGGATCAATTGGGTTCGGCTACCCATGCCGTACGCACTTGACCATGTTAATTCCTGGGTACTGACGGCCAATGGGGATGTCGTGATAGTAGACACGGGACTCCGGAACGATCACACCTCTCAATGCTGGCACAGCCTCATTGGACCAAATGGACCTTTCGTGCCGCAAGTTCCACCCTCCGTGTGGGTGACTCACCTGCACCCAGACCATGTCGGAATGGCAGGGGACTTGGTACGGCGGTACGGTGGCGAACTCAGCATGACGTCGAAAGAGTACGACGCCGCGGTATCGGCAGTTGCCAAAAGCGAGGTAATTGACCCGTCTCGTATTGAATTTCTGCTTCGGGCAGGGTGGACACCGAAAGACGCCATTCAAAAGGGGCTTCTCGCCGCAGGCTTTGCCACTTCTGTATCTAAGATCCCCGCTGACTACAAGACGCTGGTGGATGGGGCCAGGATTCGTGCGGGAGGGGTTGAGTGGGAAGTCATCACGGGGTCTGGACATTCGCCAGAGCACGCCTGTTTCTACAGTCAGGAGAACCGCATGTTGATCTCGGGAGACCAAGTGCTCCCGCGCATCTCGTCGAACATTTCCGTCTTTTGCGATTCGCCTGACGCTAACCCGCTGGCAGACTGGCTCACCTCCATTGAAAAACTGCGCGCACGTCTACCTGGTGAAACGCTCGTTCTTCCCGCACACAACGAGCCTTTCCGGGGAGTGCATGCACGTCTTGATCAACTCGAACAAGAACAGCACGAGGCGCTCAATCGGCTTCGTACGGCGCTTGCAGACCCGATTAGTGCAACTGAAGCAATAACCCCTCTGTTTCGTCGCGCAATAACCGGCGGAATACAGCTTGAGATGGCGACAGGTGAAAGCATCGCATGCCTGAACTATCTGCTGCAAAGAGGTGAGATCGAAGTTCGTGAGGATTCCGCAGGCGTCGCTCGATATCAGATTCTCGATGCTTCTCACAGCCGTCCAGAGTGACGGTCGCGCGTTAATGTAACCAAACTAGAAAGGTCAGATGCAATGGAAGAAGTGTTCATCGTAGGTGTGGGTATGACGCCGTTTGGCAGACACCATAGCTCCAGTATCAAACAACTCACAAAACTCGCGGTCGAAGATGCTCTTCGTGATGCAGGGTGTCGTCCTGCAAACGTCGACGTCGGTTTTTTCGGCAACTCCGCTCAGGGCTTTATGGAAGGGCAGACGACCATCCGCGGCCAAATTGCATTGCTGCCGCTCGGGTTTAATTCAATTCCGATTCACAACGTGGAGAACGCATGTGCTACGGCGTCGACTGCCTTCCACCTAGCCGTTGCGCAGCTACGCTCAGGTAGCGCGGAAGTGGCACTTGCGGTGGGGGCGGAAAAGTTGCACTGGCCAGACAAAAAGAAGATGTTCGCCTTCTTCGATGGTGGCTGGGACATCCATGAAGTAGAGGCCAACACAAAGGTCCTTACGGCGCTAGGAGCGGGCGTGGAAGTTCCGCCGGACGCTAAGGAGCTACCGCACAGCGTGTTCATGGACGTATACGCTGCCCTGGGTCGACAAATCATGAAACGCTACGGGGTCACGCAGGAGCAGATCGCTGCCGTGGCAGCAAAGAACCATACCCATTCGGTTCACAACGAGCGGGCGCAGTACCGTGAAGCGATGACTGTCGCTGACGTCATGGCCGCGCAGCAAATTGTCTATCCATTGACAATGCCTATGTGCTCCCCGATTTCTGACGGCGCCGCTGCAGCAATTCTTTGCACTGAGAAGGGGCTCGCCCGCATAGGAGTTGACAAGTCAAGGGCCGTTCGTGTGCGAGCAACAGTCATGCGCTCGGCCAGCAAGAGGGAGGCCAATGCTCACTCTCAACACATTACCAGGCTTGCAGCTAACGCGGCCTATGAACAAGCGGGTATTGGACCCGAAGATATTGACGTGGTTGAAGTTCACGACGCCACTGCGATCGGCGAACTCATTCAAGCCGAGAACTTACGCCTTTGTACTGAAGGTGATTCCGGGCTCATGGCACTGCGTGGAGAAAGTTCTATTGGTGGCCGTCTACCTATAAACCCCTCAGGTGGGTTGGTGTCAAAGGGACATCCGGTCGGAGCAACAGGGTTGGGGCAGATTTTTGAACTGGTGAGCCAACTGCGTGGTGAATGTGGTCCGCGTCAAGTAGAGGGTGCGCGGATCGCGCTTCAAGAAAATGGCGGTGGACTTTGGGGTGTGGAAGAGGCTGCAGCGCACATTGGGATTTTTGAACGCGTGGCTGCTTAAGATCTCGCAGTCAGTTCATGCCCACCTAGAACTGACTGTGAGTCTCCCTATCCGTCACCAAACGAGGCACCTGCCAAAGTCTAGAGCGTAGCGCGCGTAAATTGGCTCCGATTTCGGTGGGCGAGCAGGGAACTGGCTCCGTTGTCACCGTGATTCAAGCTGCGACGGTGATCAATGTGATTCACCTATTCGACTATCACAGACGCGCTACTTGCTCTCACCGATGAGGCGCCCCTCTATTTCTGGTGGTAATGCGGCAGTACATATTTAGATCGCTGGAGACTTGAATGGCACAAATAGTGACGCTCAGCCGTGAAGAAGGCTTGACTTTTTTGACCATGGATGCGGGTGGTCGGTCTACTTGTATCGACCAAGATTTATGTGAGGCCTTGTTGGATTCGCTCTCATCTATATCGCCGAATCAAGGGGATCGTGTTGTAGTGCTGAAATCAACGGGGAGCGTGTTTTCTGCAGGCGGCGATCTATTTGCCATCGAACGCTTGATGTCGGACCCCGAACAACTGTTAGGGCCACTCATCGACCTATTTCATCAAGCCATTCTTGCTTTGCGCTCGCTGCCAATACCTGTAATTGCCCAGGTTCATGGTGCGGCGGCGGGAGCGGGTTTCTCAGTCGCGATGGCATGTGACTTCGTCGTCGCTGGGCGGTCTAGCCGATTCGTCGCAGGCTATCCGCGAATCGGAACGTCCAGTGATGGGGGGCTTAGCTACCAGCTGGCGCGCAGGCTTGGCGCTACCCAGGCGATGAAGCTTTTTCTTGTCGACGAAGCCATTGACGCAAATGCCGCGCTTGCCTTGGGTCTGGTGAGCCGCGTCGCTGATGACGAGTCCCTTGAACGAGTAGTACGCGGCATGGCCAAAGAACTTGCCGGCAGGCCACCGCAGGCCGTTATGGAACTCAAATCCCTCATCGGCGCAGTAGCTGATAAGGGACTCGCTTCCCATTTGGCGAGCGAAAGGGAGGCGTTTGTGCGCTGCGCGCGCACTCCAGACTTTCAGCGGCTAGTGCATGACTTTACGAGCCGGCAGCAGCGAAAGCCTGTTCATTGAATGAAGACCGCTCATCACGACGTCTTGACCGAAAATTTGGTTTCTGACGCTGACAGCTACGTAAGCTCGCTGTGCTGCTATAACCCTTGATCGCGCGCCAGCATGACGTCCACGAAGTACGGTATTGACCCTCAGCCACGTAGCCTGTCCCGGCGTGACAGGAGACATCGTTCAAATTGCGTGTTGGAGGTGCTGTTTCGGAGAGAGGGGTACTCGGCCAATTTCAAATGGGGTACTATTTGGGGTATCCGGATAGCGCGCAGTCGAAAATTGCTGTGCTGACCTGTACTTAGGCTCCCGATACTGCTGCCACCCTCTCCGCCAGAAATGAAAAGCGCCTTCCAGGGCGCTTTTTGTTTTCCCGGATCTGCGCCTCACCTGCCAGCAGGGACATTGCGTTCCCGCTGATACTGCAGGATCATCGACGCAACGGAGACAAGACATGACTTTCACAACACGCCGCGCGCTGCTGGCCTGCACGCTGGCCCTCGCCGCACCTTTGGCCTTTGCCCAGGCCTTCCCGAGCAAGCCCATTACCCTCGTCGTGCCCAACCCTCCAGGCGGTCTGGTGGATGGCTCGGCCCGGCTGTTGAGCGAGCCGCTGGCGCGCATCCTGGGCCAGTCGGTGGTGGTGGACAACAAGGCCGGCGGCAGCGGCAATGTGGCTTATGGGCAGGTGGCCCGCGCGGCGCCGGATGGCTATACCCTGCTCACCTCGTACTCGGCCTACCATGTGGGCAATCCGTCGTTGATGCCGAAACTGCCCTGGGCGCAGAAAGACCTGGCGCCGGTGGCGCTGATCACGGCTGCGACGAATGTCATCGCCCTGCATCCCTCCGTGCCCGCCAACAACCTCAAGGAGTTCATCGCCTATCTCAAGGTCAATCCGGGGCGGCTGAGCTACGCATCGCAGGGCAACGGCTCTTTGTCGCATGTAGGCACAGAGATGTTCAAGATGCAGACCGGCACCAGCATGGTCCACATCCCGTACCGTGGCTCGGGGCCGGCCATTGCCGATGTGCTGTCGGGCCAGGTGCAGGTGTTCATGACGACGCCGCCTTCGGTGATGGGTCATGTCCAGGCCGGCAAGCTCAAGGGCGTTGCCGTGACCAGCACCTCGCGCCACCCCGGCTTGCCGCAGGTGCCCACCACGGCCGAAGCGGGCCTGAAGGGCTTTGAGCTGGAGGCCTGGGTTGCCATCTTTGCGCCCGCTGGCACGCCGCTGGATGTGGTGAACAAGCTGTCTGCTGCAATCAAGCAGGCCATGGAATTGCCCGAGACGCGCACCCGTGCCGCCGCGGCCGGCATCGACATCCGCTACCAGCCGCCGGCGGACCTGGCAGCGCTGGTGCAGCGCGAGACGGCTTTCTGGGCCAAGACGATCGAAAGCGCGCGTATCACGGCGGAGTAGGCGGCGCCTGCCCGGGATGGACTACTCGCGACCTGGCGCACTGCGCCGGTCGGCAACCATAAACGACGCGAAAAAATCGGCAAGGCGTTGATGCGCCGCCAGCGGCAGCACATCGGCAATGTACTGGTCCGGCCGCACCACCACCAGCGCGCCTTGCGCACGATCGATGCCCCGCAGGTCGAAGACAGTCCTTGCGCTTTTGAGATGCGAGCTGAAGACCTTTTCATAGTCGATGAGCCCATGACGCCCCTTGCGTGGCAGCAGCAACCGGGGCAAGGACTCGATCGCTATCTCATGATGCGGCTGCTGGAACACCGCCCGCACATCAAATACTGAATCGATGGCCATGCCCTCTCCGGTGTACCGCCGGATTGGTGATGCTTCCGAGTTCTCCAGAAAGTCGCACAGCCCGCGCAGGCCTTGCGCCGTATTCGTCAGCTCGTCTGCGCCTGCAAAAGCGTACAGGCGCCAGCGGCCATCTGCCTTGCCGGCATGACCCAGCTCCACCGGCTTTGCATCGCTGACGCGGATGACGGGGGCGGAATGGAATCGTGTCCCGATGACAAACCCTGTGGCAAGCTGCTGGTGCGCCGCATCCGCCGTGATGATCGAGCGGCTGTAATGCGTGCCCATGCCCGCGGTAAACCGCCCGTGCCGCTCGAAGTACTTCTGGAACTCCTTGGGGTCGACGCCTTGCGTTTCGCCCGCTGTGCCTTGCTTTGCACGGTCACTGAACATCTTCGCCCACTCGCGGTCAAAGTCGATGAGCTCCTGCGCCACCACCTGGCGCTCTTGCGAATAGGTGTCCAGCAGGGCCGGCGCCGCCTGCCCGCGCAGCACGGCGGCCAGCTTCCAGCCGAGGTTGAAGGTGTCCTGCATCGAGAAGTTCATGCCCTGGCCGGCCTTGGGGCTGTGCGTATGGCACGCATCACCGGCGATGAAGATGCGCGGCTGGCGTGAGCCGGTCTCCTGCTGGGGAACCTCGTCGTACTTGTCGCAGATCCGCTGGCCGATCTCGTAGACGGACCACCACGGCACCTCCTTCACCTCCAGTGTGTAGGGGTGGAGAATCCTCCGCGCGGTGGCCACGAGGTGGTCAATGGTGATGCCGCGGCTGGCAACCCGCTCGTCTTCGCCCAGCTTGTCCATCTCGACATAAAAGCGCACCAGGTAGCCGCCTTCACGCGGGATCACCAGCAGGTTGCCGCTGCCGGACTGGACGGCCGCCTTGTAGCGGATGTCCGGAAAGTCGGTGACGGCCAGCACATCCATCACGCCCCAGGCCTGGTTGGCCGAGTCGCCCACGAGTTGCCGGCCAATGGCCTTGCGCACGCCGCTGCGCGCACCGTCGCAGCCCACAACATAGCGGGCCCGTACAGTTTCAATCGCGCCTGCATGGCCGGGGTCCGTCCGCTCAAGGCGCACCGTCACGGGGTAGTCGGCTGCGCCCGTGTCAACGGCAGCATCGACGAAGGCACGTGAGTAGTGCGGCTCAAGCCCGCCCGGCGAGTTGCGCATGACGTCCAGGTAGAAGTCATGCACCCGCGCCTGGTTGAGGATGACGTGGGGGAACTCCGAAAGCCCGTCCTCGGTATCCTGGACGCGGCCATGCCGTACCACCTGGCCCGGCTGCTTTTCATCTGGCTTCCAGAACGTCACCTCGTTGATCCAGCAAGCCTCTTTCAGCACCCGCTCGCTGAAGTTGAACGCCTCAAACATCTCCATGGTGCGGCAGGCGATCCCGTCGGCCTGGCCCAGCTTGAGCGGGCCGTCTTTCTGTTCCACGATGCAGGTGCGGATGTCGGCAAACGCTGAAAGCTGCGCGGCCAGTGTCAGGCCGGCAGGGCCGCAACCGACGATGAGGACGTCGACTTCCGCGGGAAGCGCGTCATGGTGGGGCGTATCCCGGGTGGGCGCATCAGCCAGGTGGGGGTCGCCAGGCTTGAAGCCGTTCAGGTGGAACTGCATTGCTCTTCAATTACTCGGCTTTGATGTTGGCGCTTTTGGCGAGCTTGACGTACCGTGCCGCATCGGACTTGATGAGGCTGGCCAGGTCCGCCGCGGAGCCCTTGAACGGCACGACGCCGGCCGTGGAGAGGTTCTCCTGCACCCGCGCATCGGCAAGCACGCGGGTAACGTCCGCAGTGATTTTGGCGACGACATCGGGCGGCATCTTCGCCGGCCCCATCAGCGCGTACCAGATCGAGAAGTCAAACGGCTTGAACCCCTGCTCTTCAAACGTGGGTGTGTTGGGCAGCAGCGCATAGCGCTGCGCTGTTGAAACGCCCAGGGCCTTGAGCGCCCCGGTCTTTGCGTGCGGTGCCACCAGGTTTGCACTGATGATCACCAGCGGGATCTGCCCGCCCACGACGTCTGTCAGCGCGGGGGCGCAACCCTTGTAGCCCGCGTGCGTTGCCGTGACACCGCTTTCCTGTTTCAGCAGCTCCATGACGAAATGCTGCGGGGTGCCGATGCCGCAGGACCCATAGGTGAAGGCATCCGGCTTGGCCTTCGCCGCAGCGGCCAGCTCCCTGATGTTGTTCACGTTGGCGCCGGGGTGCGCGGCCAATGCGATGGGGGTGACCCCCAGCAGCATGATCGGTGTCAGGTCTTTCTCGGGGTCGTACGGCAGCTTGCCCGTCAGCCCGAGGTTCGTCACCATGGTGCTGTTCTGCAGGAGCAGGGTGTACCCGTCCGGCTGTGCACGCACCACGTCCTGGGTGCCGATGTTGCCTGATGCGCCGGCCTTGTTCTCGACGACCACGCCCTGGCCCCACAGGGGCTGGAGGCCGGCGCCGATCTGGCGGGCCAGCACGTCGGAGCCGCCTCCGGTGCCGTAAGGCACGATGATGCGCACCGACTTTGCCGGGTAGCCCTGTGCCTGTGCAGGCGTGACGATGGTGGCGGCGCACAACAGCGCTGCGGCGGCGGTGAGTAAACGTTTTGCGGATTGCATGTGAATGTCTCCAGTAGGGAAGGCGGGATGGTTATGCGTCGAGATCAATGGCGCCGAGCTTCCTGACCCACAGGTTCCACGACCGCGGGATCTGCCCGTCGTTCATGTCCGATGCGAGCTGCGCCTCTTCCTTGTTCAGGAAAGTGACCTTGCCCAGGGGAAGCGATGCGAGTTGCAGTTTGGCGTTCACCTCGGCATAGATGGCGCGGAACACCACCTGCTCCAGGGAATTGCCAACGGTGGTCGAGCCATGGCCCCGCATCAGCACGCAGGTGTGGCTGCCCAGTGAGCGTGCCAGCGCTTCGCCCAGGTAGGTACTGCGGATCAGCATGTCGGTGTTGCCGCCTGCGTCGCGGATCTCGAAATGGGCCGAGCCCTCGCCGAGGAAGCCGGACATGTGGAACACCGGCTTGAGCGGGGTCTTCGTTACCGCAAAAGGCAGCACGCTTGGCGAGTGGCTGTGCACCACGGCCATGACGTCCGGGCGGGCCCGGTAAATCTCGGAGTGGATGAATCGCTCAAGATAGGGGCGCTCCGCCGTCTCTGACACCGCGTTGCCGTCGTAGTCATAGCAGACGATGTCCTGCCGGCGCACCAGGCCGGGCGCCCGGTTGCATGAGAGCAGGAAGACGCCTGGCGCCGTCTCGTGGCGCACGCTGGCGTGGCCCAGGCCATCGACCACGCCGTGGTCATACAGGATTCGGTTGGCATGGACGAGTTTGTCGACCAGTTCCCGGGACGGTGGTGCAATGGCCATCTGGCGATGTCTCCTGTGATGGTGGTTGTCGTTGTCGATGCAGCAAGGCACCTTGCCGGAGTTTCGGCAATACCCATTATTTGCGCAAGCTCCCTGCACGATAATCAATATCGCGTTATTCGATATTGCTGCAAGACAATGGGGCCTGGCGATGGCAAAACTGGATCTGGAGTGGCTGAAGGTGTTCGACGAGGTCTTCAAGACCGGCAGTGTGTCAAGGGCCGCTGACCACCTGGGCATTTCGCAGGCGGCAGCGAGCACGGCGCTCAACAAGCTTCGCGCGCACTTCAACGACACGCTGTTCAGCCGGACCGCCCGGGGCATGCTGCCGACGCCTTACGCCCAGACCATCGCCCAGTCGCTGCGTGCCGTGGTTGGCCATCTTGAGAGCGTGCACAGCATCGACATGGGCTTTGACCCGAAGACCGCACGCAGGACCTTTCGCATCAGCATGACCGACATCAGCGAGATCGTGCTGCTGCCGACCCTGGTGAATCACCTGCGGCAGGTGGCGCCGAATATCCAGGTCGAGGTGGAGAAGATCGGTGTGGACAGCGTGCGCCGCCTCACGGACGGGGACGTGGATGTGGCTGTCGGCTTCATGCCGCAGCTCGACGCGGGCTTCTACCAGCAGGTGCTGTTCAAGCAGAATTTCGTGTGCCTGGTTGCCAGTGAGCATCCGCGCGTCGGCCGCAGGCTGGGCAAGCCGGCATACTCGCGGGAGGGCCATGTGCTGGTCACGACCTCGGGCACAGGCCACTCGATTGTGGACAGGCTGCTCGAACGCGCCGGCGTGGAGCGCAACATCGTGCTGCGCGTGCCCAGCTTCCTGGGCGTAGCGCGCATCGTGGCCGAGACCGCCCTGATTGCCACCGTGCCGGTGCGCTATGGCGAGGTCATGCGCACACGCGAACCGATCCGCATGGTGCCTGTCCCGCATGTCCTGCCGGAGTACGACGTGAAGCAGCACTGGCATGAGCGCTTCCATGCAGATGCCGGCAACATCTGGCTGCGCAACACGATTGCCGGCCTGCTGGGCCCGGGCGGGTCAGGCCTCCAGCCGGGTCCCACCCGCCAGTCCCGCGGCCAGTTCCTCCCGCAGGATCTTCTTCCAGGCCGAGATCGATGACTCGGTGACATCCGACGCATGCGCTGCAATGCTCAGCGCCAGCTGCGGAACATGTCCGGCGTCCGGCACCGGCAGGCCCAGGCCGAAGCCGTGTTCCACCACCTTGCCCTGGCTCATGGCAAAGCCCGTCTGGCGTGCCAGCTTCACTGCCTCCTGCAGTCCGGGCCCGTCAATGCGCGGGTGATTGCGCAGGCCGGGTGCAATGGTGCGGATCACTTCATCGACATCATGGGGCGGCAGGGCGGCCAGCAGCGCTGTGGCGCCCGCACCCACGCCCAGCAGCCGCCGCTGCCCCACCTCCACCGGCACAAAGCGGATGGTCCCCCGGCCATCGGCCTTGACCAGGCACACCGCTTCCACGCCGCTGCGCCGCATCAGGTAGGCGGTGACGCCAGTGCGCTGCGCCACGGCTTCCACCACCGGTCGCCATTGCGCGATCTCGGCGGCGCTGGCGCCCGGCGCCATGCCCAGCTCATGCAGGAGGCGGCCGACGCGGTAGCGCTTGTCGGCATCGCCCTGCTCCAGAAAGCCCTCGTCGGCCAGGCAGCGCAGGATGCGGTGCGCGGTGGAGCGGGCCAGGCCGTGCGCACGCGCAATGTCGGCCAGCGGCGTGCCATGCGCGCCGCCCTGTGCCACGCTGCGCAAAATGCCGGCAGCCCGGCGCAGCACTTGTGTGCCGTCACTGGCGGGGGTTCTGGCTTCGCTGGCTTTCATGACGGCCTTGTCGTGCTTGCTTTACAAAGTGACCACATTGCGGAACAACCGGGTTCTGTTTTCCCTAGCCCGGCCACCTGATGCGCCTGCTGGGGTGGATGCGATATTACATTGCATGGCATCAGCCCGCCGCTATGGAATGCAGATTGAAGAGTTTGTTCCATATAGTGAGACAACCCGGGCGATTTCCTTTTTCATCAGGAGACGACATGAGCAACGATCAGGATCAGCCCACGGGCAGCACTTCACGCCGCAGCTGGCTGGCGCAGGCAGGTACGGCTGCGGTGGCGGCAGCCGCCTTGTCTGCCGTGCCGCAGGCCATCGCGCAGGCCACAGCGCCCGGCGCGGACTTCCCGAACAAGCCGGTGCGCATGGTGGTGCCCTTCGGCCCGGGCGGCTCCGACACCATGGCACGTGCGATTGCCGAGAAGCTCAGTACCGTGCTCAAGCAGCAGGTGTATGTGGAGAACAAGCCAGGCGCCGCCGCCTTGATCGGGGCCGAATTCGTGGCCTCGCAGCCGGCTGACGGCTACACCATCCTGTTCCTTGGCGGGGGCAGCATGACGCCGGCGCTCATCAAGGACCTGAAGTTCGACCTGCTGAAGGCCATGCGGCCGGTTGTCTGCGTGGCGCGCGGCGGCATGACGCTGATGGTGCCGGGCACGCTGCCCGTCAACAGCTTCCGCGAGCTGGTTGACTATGGCAAGAAGAACCCGGGCAAGCTCAACTACGGCTTCACCTCCAGCAGCATCCTGCTGGCGACCGAGGCGCTGAAGACGCGCGTCGGCGTCGAGGCTGCGGCCATCCCCTACAAGGGCTCGACGCAGGTGGCCACGGCGTTGATCGCCAACGAGATCCAGATCGGCATCGACGTGCCGCTGTTCTATGTGGGCATGATCAAGGAGGGCCGCATCAAGGCCCTGGCCCATGGCGCCGCCGAGCGCTCGCCGTCCCTGGCCGATGTGCCCACGCTGGCCGAGGTGGGTGTGCCCAACCTGGCGTTCTCCTTTTCGTTCGGTTTCTGGGCGCCCGCGGCAACACCGACGCCCGTCGTTGCCCGGCTGAACGCCGCATTGAACGAGGTGCTCAAGGAGCCGGACATCCGCCAGCGCCTGGCCACAGCCGGCGTGGTGCCGGTGGGCGGTCCGCCGGAAGTCCACTCGAACCAGGTTTCGAGCGAGCAGCAGATGTGGGCCCAGGTGGCAAAGCAGATCGGCTTCAAGCCGGAGTAAGCGCCGCCCATGTTCTCGCTTTCGGGGAAGACCGTCGTCGTTACCGGCGGCGGCAAGGGGATCGGCCTGGGCATCAGCCGTGCCATGGCGCGCTGCGGTGCCCGCGTGGTGATCACCGGCCGCTCGATGGAGGCTCTGGAAAAGGCAGCGGGCGAGCTGCGCGAAGCCGGTGCCCCTGATGCGCTGCCGCTGCAGGCCGACATCACCCGCATCGCCGACACCGCACGCGTCGTCAGCATTGCGCTTGAACGCTTTGGCCGCATCGATGGCTGGGTCAACAATGCCGGCAGCGCCAGCCCCGATGACGTGGGCGCGCTCATCGGCCTCCGCGAAGACCAGTGGGACCGCGTGGTGGACCTCAACCTCAAGTGGACTTTCTTCGCGGCGCAGGCTGCGGCCCGTGCCATGAAGGGTGGGGGCTCCATCGTCAACATCACCTCGCGCAGCGCCTCGCGCGCCAACCCGCGTACCGGCCACTACGGCGCCGCCAAGGCCGGCGTGGAGAACCTCACGCTGACCATGGCCGCGGAGTGGGGCCACCTGGGTATCCGCGTCAACGCCGTGGCGCCGGGCGTGGTGATGACCGAGGAGCTCGCCAAAACCGTCAACACGCCTGACCGCATCGCCAACCAGGCGGAGCTGGTGCCGCTGCAGCGCATCGGGCAGCCGGACGACGTCGGGCCGCTGTGTGCTTACCTTGTTTCCGACGAAGCCGCCTGGACCAGCGGCGCCGTGATTGCCGTCAACGGCGGCAGCCCCGTCTCCATGGGCTACGTCAGCTACATGCACCAGGCCAACAGGAACCTGCGCGCCGCGCAGAAAGGAACCCCCGCTTGAACTTCACCTGGTCCCCCGAACAGGACGCCCTGCGCGAGAAGGTGCGTGCGCTGCTGCGCCGCGAACTGCCGCCCGACTGGGAGCACATCTCCCGCCACGGCCCCGGCTCGAAAGAGCAGACAGAATTCTCCCTGCAGTTCTGCCCGAAGCTGGCCGCCGAAGGCATGCTGGTGCCGCACTGGCCTGCGCAATACGGCGGCCGCGATGCGCCGGCCTGGGAGCACTTCATCATCGGCGAAGAGCTTTTTGCGGCAGGCGAGCCGCGCGCTGCGCAATACATGAATGTCAATTTCATCGGCGTCACGCTGATGCGGTTCGGCACCCCGGAACAAAAAGCGAAGTACCTGCCCGAGATGGCCGCCGGCAAAGTGACCTGGTGCCAGGGCTTCTCGGAGCCCTCGGCGGGGTCCGACCTCGCCGCGCTCGGGACCCGGGCGGTGCTGGACGGCGACGGGTACCTGGTCAACGGCTCCAAGGTCTGGACCTCCTATGCCGGGATGGCGAAGCACTGCTTCCTGCTGGCCCGCACAGGCGGCCCCGGCAAGAGCGGCATCGGCATCCTGCTGGTGCCGATGGACACGCCCGGCATCACGGTGCGGCCGATCCCGTCGCTCATCGGCGACGGCGACATCCATGAGGTGTTCTTTGACAATGTGCGCGTGCCGCGCGACTGCCGGCTCGGCGAGGAAGGCCAGGCCTGGCACATCATCGGCTATGCGCTGGCCAATGAGCGCGTGGGCATGGCGCGCTATGCGTTGGCCCACCGGGTGCTCGAGCAGATGGTGCGCAGGTTGCAGGCCTCGGGGCGCTTCCGCGATGCGGTGGTGAAGTCGCGCGCCGGCGCGGCGCTGGCCGCCTGTGAGGCGGCGCGCATGCTGGTCTACCGCGTGGTGGACCAGCGGGCACGCGGCATGCCGCCCACAGCCGACTCCAGCCTGGCCCGTGTGGCCGTCGTCGAGGCCGACCATGCAGTTGCCGACTTCGGCCTGGACTTCCTGGGCGAGACCTTCTCCACGGCAGACGCGCCGCTGCTCCTGTCACACCACGAGCGGGCGATTGCCGCCGGCATCGCCGCCGGCGCCGCCGAAATCCAGCTGAACCTGGTGGCCCATGACCATCTCGGCCTGCCGAGGGAGCCGAAAGCATGAACTTCAAACCGTCTGAAGACCACGAGGCGTTGATGAACGCCGTGGAAACGCTGGTGTCGCGCGAGCTGGCATTGCGGCCGGTGGCGCCGGTGCGTTTTGAATACTCGCAGTCCCTGCGCGATGTCGTCGAGGATGCCGGCTTCTTCAGCTGCATCAGCATCGAGGAGCTTGGCGCTGTGGCCGCCGCCGATGTGGTGATGGCGCTGTCGCGCCTGCCGTTCTGCGTCGAAGTGCTGGCGTCGTGCCTGATCGGTCCGCTGGCCTGCCCGGGGATGCCAGGACCCTATGCGCTGGTGGGCGAAGCGCTGGACCAGCCGATCCGCTACGCCTCCGTGGCCAAAACGCTGATCCGGATACGCGGAGCCGATGTGCAGGTCGCGTCCCTGGAAGATGGCGGCGTGGAGAAAGTCGAGAGCATCTTTGCCTACCCGATGGGCATGCTGCGCAACCCCGCCGCGCTGGTGTGGCAGCCGGTGCAGGAGGCGCAGCCGGGACTGCTGCAGAACCTCTGGCGCGTGGGCGTGGCCGCGGAGATAGCCGGTTCGCTGTCGGCTGCGCTTGCCAGCGTGCTGCAGCATGTGAAGGACCGCCGCCAGTTCGGCCGCCCGCTCGGTTCGTTCCAGGCCGTCCAGCACCGGCTGGCCCAATGCGCCTCGTGGGTCGAGAGCGCGCGCTGGCTCGCGCTGAAGGCGGCAGGCACGGGCCTGGAGACCGACGCGGCCCTGGCCGCCGGCTTTGCGCAGGACATGGCAACGAAGGTGGCCTATGACCTGCACCAGTTCATGGGTGCGATGGGCCTGACGCTGGAGCACCCGCTGCACCGCTGGACCTACCGCACCAAGCTGCTGCGCTCGGAGCTGGCCGGCGCGGCCGGGCATTTCGCGCTGCTGGCCGATGCGCAGTGGCCTGAACAGCATGTGGAGGTGCCCGCATGAAGCGCCTTCCATTGCAGGGCATCAAGGTGCTCGACCTGGGCCGCATCCTCGCCGCGCCGCTGGCCGGCCAGGCGCTGGGGGACCTTGGCGCCGAGATCATCAAGGTGGAGCGGCCCGCGACCGGCGACGAGGCCCGGCGCTGGGGCCCGCCCTTCCTGAAGGACAGCGAAGGCAAAGACACGCGCGAGTCCCCGATGTACCTGTGCGCCAACCGCAACAAGCGCTCGGTGACGATCGACATCGCCACTGAAGAGGGCCAGTCGCTGGTGAAGGAACTCGCCGCGCGCTGCGACGTGCTGATCGAGAATTTCAAGGTTGGCGACCTGCAGCGCCACGGGCTGGACTATGAGTCCATGCGCGCCGTCAACCCGCGCCTGGTGTACTGCTCCATTACCGGCTTCGGCCAGGACGGGCCTTATGCCAAATACCCCGGCTACGACACCGTGTTCCAGGCCATGAGCGGCATGATGAGCGTGACCGGCCTGCCTGACGGCGTGCCCGGCGGCGGGCCGATGAAGACCGGCCCGAGCCTGGCGGACTTCATTGCCGGCCAGTACGCCACCACCGCCATCGTGGCCGCGCTGTACGAGCGCGATACCTTCTCGGGCGAAGGCCAGCACATCGACATCGCGCTGATGGACTGCACCATCGCCGCCCAGTCGCATTACGTGACGACCTACCTTGCCACCGGCTCGGTGCCGCCACGGCGCGGCACTGAAGGCAACGGCGGCCTGCCGTCCCAGGCCTTTCCCTGCCTGGACCGCGGCATCATCGTCATCTGCGGCAGCGAGCCGCAGTACCGCGCGTTCTGCGAGGTGCTGGGCCACCCGGAACTCGCCGACGACCCGCGCTTCGTGACCAACGCGCAGCGTCTTGCGCATCGCACCGAGCTGTCGGCAACATTCAATGCCATCACGGCGCAGAAGGATTCCACTGCACTGCTGGCGGCGCTGAAGGCCGCGGGAATCCCGTCCGGGCCGATCAACACCTACCCGGAGGTTTTCCAGGACCCGCAGGTGGTGCACCGGGGCCTGACGGTGGAGATGCCGCATGCCACCGCGGGGACCGTCAAGCTCTTCGGCAGCCCGATCCGCTTTGCCGGCATCGAGCCGCCGCCGCACCTGGCGCCGCCGGTGCTGGGCCAGCACACCGACGAGATCCTGCGCGAGGTGCTGGAGATGGATGACGCGCGGATTGGCGCCCTCAGGACTGCGAGGGTCATCTGATGCCTGCTTTTGAAACCATCATGTACACGCTGGACCATGGCGTCGCCACGGTCACTCTGAACCGCCCGGACGTCAAGAACGCCATCAGCCGGCAGATGGGGGACGAACTCGGAGACTGTTTCCAGGCGGTGCGCCAGGACGATGACATCCGGGTGCTGGTCATACAGGGCGCGGGCAACGACTTCTGCGCAGGCGGCGATGTGTCCGGCATGGCTTCGGGCGGCACGCGCACGGCGGGCCAGGCACGCATCGACATGCAGCGCTACCGCCGCATGACGATGGAGCTGCATGACATCGACAAGCCGGTGATCGCCAGCGTCGATGGTGTCGCCTATGGCGCCGGCTTCAGCCTGGCGCTGCTGGCCGACCTGGTGCTGGTCAGTGACCGGGCCAGGCTGTCGATGGCATTCGCGCGGGTGGGTTTGCTGCCCGACTGCGGCGCGCTGTATACGCTGCCGCGCATCGTGGGCCTGCAGCGCGCAAGGGAGCTGATCTACTCCGGCAGGGTGGCGACGGGTACGCAGGCGCACGAGATGGGCATCGCGCTGGAAGTACTGCCCCCCGCTGAACTGCAGGCGCGGGCGCTTGAGCTCGCCCGCAGCCTCACAGGCGCGTCGCCCACGGCCCTGGCGCTGACCAAGCGGGCGCTCAACAAGTCGCTGGACAACACGCTGGACACCATGATGGAAATCGAAGTGAGCGGCCAGGCCATTGCGCTGGGCAGCGACTACATGGCCGAGTCGCGCCGGCGCTTCCTGGCCAAGGAGCCGGCGCAGTTCCAGTGGCCCGCCCGCAAGGCCGGCGCCTGACGGGCCATTCCCTGAAACGAGATCCATGCTCAAGAAAACACTGATTGCCAACCGGGGCGAGATTGCCATCCGCATCAGCCGCGCCTGCGCCGACCTGGGGATCGCAACCGTCGCGGTCTATTCCGGCGACGATGCTTCGTCGCTGCACGTCAGCCTGGCCGATGAGTCCGCAAGGCTTGAAGGCGTGGGCGCGGCGGCCTACCTGGACATCGCGCAGATCGTTGCCGCAGCGCTGGCGGCGGGTTGCGACTCGGTACACCCCGGCTACGGCTTCCTCAGCGAGAGCGCCGCTTTTGCGGGCAGGTGCAGGCAGGCCGGGCTGTTATTCATCGGCCCGTCGGAGCAATGCCTGGACCTGTTCGGCGACAAGGCGCAGGCCCGTGCGCATGCGGCGAGGCTTGGCGTCCCGGTGCTGCCGGGGACGGACGGGCCGGCATCGCTTGAACAGGTGCGTGCGTTCCATGAGTCCGTGGGCGGCAAGCCCATCATCATCAAGGCCGTGGCCGGCGGTGGCGGCCGTGGCATGCGCATCGTGTCCGATGCCGCAGAGCTTGCCGCCGCCTGGCAGGTGTGCCGCTCCGAAGCCCTGGCATCGTTCGGCTCGGATGAGGTCTATGCCGAGACACTGGTTGGCAAGGCGCGGCATATCGAGGTGCAGGTGATTGGCGACGGCCAGGGTACCTGTATCCATGTTGGCGAGCGGGAATGCACGCTGCAGCGGCGGCACCAGAAGCTGTTCGAGATCTGCCCGAGCCCCACGCTGTCGCAGGCCACGCGCGAGGCCTTGCACGATGCCGCGCTCCGGCTGGCATCGGATGCCGCCTACCAGGGCCTGGGGACGTTCGAGTTCCTGGTGAATGAGGGCACCGGCAACGGAAACGGCGCGGTGCCGGACGACTACGCCTTCATGGAGGCCAACCCGCGCCTGCAGGTCGAGCACACGATCACCGAGATGGTCAGCGGCCTGGACCTGGTGCAGCTGCAGATCCGTGTCTGCGCCGGCGAGTCGCTGCCCTCCATGGGCATTGACCAGCCGCGCGCCGCCAGGACCAGTGGCCATGCGGTGCAGCTGCGCATCAACATGGAAACCATGAATGCCGACGGCAGCGTGGAGCCCTCGGGCGGCACGCTGTCGGTGTTTTCGCCGCCCGGCGGGCCGGGCGTGCGGGTGGACACCTTCGGCTACCCGGGCTACACCACGAATTCACGCTTTGATTCGCTGCTGGCCAAGCTGGTGGTGCACAGCGCGCAGGGCGGCTACCCCGCGTTGCTGCGCAAGGCCGCCCGTGCGCTGGACGAGTTCTGCATTGACGGTGTTGAAACCAACAAGGACATCCTGTTCGGCCTGCTGGCCGATGAACAGGTGATGGCCAACCGCGTGCACACCCGCTATGTGGAGGACAACATGCCGGCCCTGCTCGCGGGCGGCAAGGCAAGGCGCGGGCAGCGGCAGATGCCGGGCGCAGGCGTGGCGGGCAATGTCGCCGTGCAGGACGTGGACCCTGCCGGCGGCGCGGCCGTCACGGCGCCGCTGTATGGCACGGTCATCAGTATTGATGTGCAGCCGGGCTCGCAGGTGCGGGCCGGACAGCAGGTGGCCGTCATTGAAGCGATGAAGATGCAGCACACGGTGGAGTCGGCTGTGTCGGGCGTGGTCGAGGCGCTCCGGGTCAAACCTGGCGAGACGGTTGCGAAGGGCGCAGCGATCCTGGTGGTCAGCCCTGGCGGGGCGTCGGAAGGCCTCGTGGCGGAAACAGAAGCCATCAGCCTGGACGACATCTCGCCGGCGCTGGCGGAGGTACTGGAGCGCCACCAGTGGACGCTGGATGCGCGCCGCCCCGATGCGGTGGCCCGCCGGCATGAGCGCGGGCAGCGTACAGCGCGCGAGAACGTGGACGACCTGCTGGACGAAGACGGCCGTGTGGAATACGCCGCGCTCGGCCTCGCCCAGCAGTACAGCAAGCGCTCGCTGGACGACCTCATCCGCAAGACACCGGCGGACGGGCTGGTCGTTGCCACCGGCACGGTCAACAAGGAGCTTTACGGCGCAGAGAACTCGCGCTGCATGGCCCTGGCCTACGACTACACCGTGCTGGCCGGCACGCAGGGCCGCACCAGCCATGACAAGCTGGACCGTGCGCTCACGCTGGCTGAACAGTGGAAGGTCCCGGTCGTCGTATTCGCCGAGGGCGGCGGGGGCCGTGCGGGCGAGGTCGATGCGCAGATGGTGCCGCGCCTGCACACTTCGTCGTTCTCGAAATTCGCAAAGCTGAGCGGGCTGGTGCCGCGCATCGGCATCGTCTCCGGCTATTCGTTCGCGGGCAACGCGGCGCTGCTCGGAATCTCCGACGTGATCATCGCCACTGGAAACTCGTCCTTCGGCATGGGCGGGCCGGCGATGATCGAAGGCGGCGGGCTCGGCGTGGTGTCGGCCGACGAGGTAGGGCCGCCGGCCATGCAGTCGCCGAACGGCGTCATTGACCTGCTGGTCAAGGACGAAACGGCCGCCGTCGATGCCGCCCGGAAATACCTCGGCTATTTCCAGGGCCGCCTGCAAGCCTGGCAGGCGGAAGACCAGCGCATCCTCCGCCAGCTGATCCCGGCGAACCGCCTGCGCTCGTATGAAATCCGCAAGGTCATCACGGCGCTGGCCGACATCGGTTCAGTGCTCGAGCTGCGCCAGGCGTTCGGCATCGGCATCGTCACCGCCTTCATCCGCATCGAGGGCCGGCCCTATGGCGTGGTGGCCAACAACCCCCGCCACCTGGGCGGCGCGATCGACTCCGACGGTGCGGACAAGGCAGCCCGGTTCATGCAGCTGTGCGACGGCTTCGACATACCGCTGCTTATGCTGTGCGACACACCTGGCTTCATGGTCGGCCCGGCCGCCGAGAGTTCGGGCCTGGTCAGGCATGTGTCGCGCATGTTCGTGACCGCGGCCAATGTCAGCGTGCCGATATTTTCCGTGCTGCTGCGCAAGGCCTACGGGCTCGGCGCCCAGGCCATGACCGGCGGCGGCTTCCACGAGCCGGTGTTCACCGTGGCCTGGCCGACCTGTGAGATCGGCATCATGGGTTTCGAGGGCATGGTCAAGCTCGGGCACCGGGCTGAACTCGACACCATCTCCAACCCGGCGGCAAAGCAGGCCCGCATCGAGGAACTGATTGCGAAGGAATACCGCAAGGGCAATGCGCTCAACGCGGCGGCCTTCTCCGTGGTTGACGACGTGATCGACCCGGTGAACACGCGGCACTGGATCGCATCGTCCATGGCGCATGTGCCCGCCGCGCGCCGCAGCGGCAAGAAGCGCAACTTCATCGACACCTGGTAATTGCTCCCCCTGTTCCAACCGACCCAACCACCACTGGAGACTTTCATGAAAAGACATACGCTTAAATTGATGAGCTGCCTGCTTGGCGTGTATGCCATGGGTGCCTGCATCACCGCACAGGCCCAGGAGGCCTACAAGTTCATCGTGTCCACTCCCGCCGGTGCCTACCTGGACATCGTCGGCCGGGCCATGGCGCCTGAACTGTCCAAGGAGCTTGGCGCACCGGTGGTGCTGGAGTCGATGGCCGGCGCCAACGGCATGATCGCCACATCGGCGGTCGCCCGCGCGGCCGCCGACGGGCGCACCATCTTGCTGATCAACGGCGCCATCTCGCAGAACGAGGCAACCCAGGCCAAACGCCCCTATGAACTTTCGCAGCTGACGCCCATCACCCTGGTCGGCCAGTCACCCATCGTCTATGCCATCAACAACTCCACCAAGGTCAAGACACTGAACGACTACCTCGGCCTTGTCAGGGCTGACCCCACGAAGTACCAGTACGGCACCTGGGGCTCCGGCTCATCCGGCCATGTACTAGGCGAGATCCTCAACGGACTGGCCAAGACCCGCATGACGCATGTGCCCTACAAGGGCGCGGCGCCGGCGTATGCAGACCTTGTGGCCAGCCACATCACCTCGTCCTTCGGCGGCCCGGGCGACCTGGGCCGGCTGCTGCCTACCGGCGCCTTCACCATCCTGGCCATCACGACCGAAGACCGGATGGCGCAGTACCCGAACATTCCCACCTTCAAGGAGCTGGGCTACCCGGAAATGTCCATCAACGGCATGACGACCTTCATGGTGCCGGCGGCAACACCGCGCGACACGGTGGAGAAGCTGACCCGGGCCTTCGTGAAGGTTGGCCGCATGCCGGAAGTCAACCAGAAGATGCTGGAGCTTGGCATCGTGCCGATGTGGCTGAACTCCGCCGACGCTTCCGCGTACATCAACGGCGACGCAGGCAAGTGGAAGAAGGCCATTCGCGACTAT
This sequence comes from Dinoroseobacter sp., assembly GCA_965279125.1. GTDB lineage: Bacteria > Pseudomonadota > Alphaproteobacteria > Rhodobacterales > Rhodobacteraceae > Dinoroseobacter. The sequence continues at coordinate 27,750 of CBDIHL010000040.1, read as the reverse complement.
TCCATCAAGCTGGACTGAACGCAGGGATGAAAGCAGGCATGAGAGCGGCTCAAGACGACTTCAGGAAATTCCTGGACGAGGGGGAGATGGTCCTGGACCGTCTGGACGCCTGCGCGGTGTCGCATGCGGACAAGGTTTTCATCTTCGATGGCGAGAACCATGCGCACATCACCTTCAGCGAGTTCAAGGCACGCACCGACAGGATTGCGGCCGCGCTCGCAGGCATCGGCCTGCCGCGCGGCGCGCCTGTCTGTGTGTTGACGCAGAACTCCGTGCTGAATGCGCTGTGGATGTTTGCCGTCTGGCGCGCAGGGGGGCTCTTTGCGCCGGTGAACTTCAACCTGCGCGGAGAGTTGCTGAGCTACCAGGTGAAGGACACCAATCCCTTCGCGGTGCTGACGGATGCGGACAGCCTGTCCATCCTTGAAACTCTCACCGATGACGTAAAGATTGGCAACCTGATCCTGCCTTCGCAGGTGGCAGAGGGCGCAGGTTTGCTGGAATCTCCGGCCGTCGGGGCCGTCCACTTCCTCGACCAGTTGATGGAGAAGGGCGGCGAGGTTCCCGCCTTCCAGCGCACCAGCGACGAGCTGGCCAACATCATTTACACCTCGGGCACCACAGGCGCGGCCAAGGGTGTGGTCCACAACTTCAGGTGGATTGCCCAGTACAGCTACACCCTGCGCGCGGGCATGACGGAAGACGATGTGATCTACTGCGACCTGCCGCTCTACCATGTGGCCGGTGCCTTCAATACGGTGGCGCGCGCGGTGTGGCACGCCAACACGGTCGGGCTGTGGAACCGCTTCAGCGCCTCCCAGTTCTGGGCCCGGATTGCCGAGTGCGGCGCCACCAGCTGCACCATGATCGGCGTGATGATTCCCTGGCTCATGGGTGCTCCGGCCTCTGGGAACGACAGGAACAACACGCTCAACAAGGTGACCCTGGCGCCGCTGCCGGAGAACCACAACGAGATCGCCCGCCGCTTCGGCATCGACTTTGTCAGGGCCACCTTCGGCCAGACCGAATCGGGCAGCAGCTTTCACGCCATCATCAGCGAGTTCGGTGAAGACGAATACGGCACGCCCCGGCATCTCTGGAAAGGCCTGCCGAAGGACCAGTACCTGGCGCAGGCGCGTGCCCTGGGCTATTGCGTGGTGGATGGCCGCGGCAAGCTGCCGCAGGGCTTCATCGGCAAGCCCAACCCGATGCTGGAAGTGGCCATCCTGGACGACAGGGACTACCCCTGCGCGCCGGGGACTGTGGGCCAGATCGCCATCCGCCCGCGCTTTCCGGGCCTGCTGATGCGGGAGTACCTGAACAAGCCGGCCGCGACGCTCACGGCCTTCAGCAACTGCTGGTTCCACACCGGGGACCTGGGCCGCGATGAAGGCAACGGCACTTACGCATGGGTGTCACGCATGGGTGACTTCTGCCGGGTGCGCGGCGAGAACGTCTCGCTGTTTGATGTGGAGAACCTGGTCGCGAAGCATGCGAAGGTGCGCCAGTCGGCGGCCGTCGGCGTGCGTGCCGACGCAGGCGGTGAAGACGAGATTGCGGTATTTGTGGAACTGGAGAGCGGGCAGGTACTGTCGGTGGATGAATTGCGCGTCCACAATGCTGCCGTGATGCCCCGGTACATGCAACCGGCCCATGTCTTCTTCATCGACGTGTTGCCGCAGACGCCCACCGGCAAGGTTCAGAAGCACCCGCTCAAGCCATTGCTGGTCAAGCAGGGCCTGCAGCCATCCTCCGCGAAATGATGAGGAAGCCGCCTGCTTGTGTGGTGGGCGCTTATGAGCACCCGCTGCGCAAGGCGCCCGATCACACAGTCGCCCAGCTGCATGCCGAAGTGGCGCGCGGCGCGCTGCTGGACGCAGGGCTGGGCAAGGACGACATCGACGGCTACTTCTGCGCCGGCGATGCGCCGGGCACAGGCCCGCTGTCAATGGTCGACTACCTTAACCTCAAGGTGCGCCATGTCGATGCCACCGACATCGGCGGCTCGTCCTATGTAGCGCATGTGGCGCATGCGGCGCAGGCCATCGCACAGGGCAAATGCAGCGTCGCCCTCATCACGCTGGCAGGCCGGCCGCGCAGCGAAGGGCAGGCCACCGGCACCGCGCCGCGCGTGCCCAATCCGGCCCAGCCCGATGCCAGGTGGGAGTTCCCGTATTCGCCGACGGTGGCCAACATGTATGGCATGGCCGCGATGCGGCACATGCATGAATACGGCACCACGGCGCAGCAGCTGGCCTGGGTGAAGGTGGCGGCATCGCACCATGCGCAGCACAACCCGCATGCGCTGCTGCGCGAGGTGGTGACGGTGGAGCAGGTGCTGGCCTCGCCGCTGGTGGCCAGCCCGCTTCGGCGCATGGACTGCTGCGTGATCACCGATGGCGGCGGCGCCGTCATCGTGGCGCGGCCGGAGATTGCCCGCCAGCTCAAGCGGCCGCTGGTCGGAATCATCGGCAGTGGCGAAGCCGTCAAGGGGCAGAACGGCGGCGATGTGGACCTGACGCATACGGCAGCCGTGCGCAGCGGCCCGGCCGCATTCCGCGAGGCCGGCGTGACACCGCAGGACATCCAGTACGCCTCCATCTACGACAGCTTCACCATCACCGTGGTCATGACGCTGGAGGACCTGGGCTTCTGCGCCAAGGGCAGGGGAGGCGCCTTCGTGGCGGACGGCAACCTGATCTCCGGCATCGGCCGCCTGCCGTTCAACACCGACGGCGGCGGCCTGTGCAACAACCACCCGGCCAACCGCGGCGGCATGACCAAGATCATTGAGGCGGTGCGCCAGCTGCGCGGCGAGGCCCACCCCGCCGTGCAGGTGCCGGGCTGCGGCCTGGCGCTGGTGCATGGCACCGGCGGCAGCCTGGCCACCCGGCACGGCAGCGCCACGCTGATTCTGGAGCGGAGCGCATGAGCGGGAACAGCACCGCCCTCCATGTGCCCCGTTGTGCGGATTGCGGCCGGGCGCATTGGTACCCGCGCCCGTTCTGCCCTTTCTGCTTCAGCGACAGGATTGAAATGCAGGAGTCGCCGGGCCTGGGGAGCGTCTACAGCTTCAGTGTGATGAACACCCAACCGCCGCTGGTGATGGCCTATGTCCAGCTTGGGGAAGGGCCGGTGATGATGACCAATCTGGTGGATGCCGATCCCGCGCTGATCCATATCGGCATGAAGGTGAAAGTCGCCTGGCGAAACGCAGCAGACGGCACACCGATGCCTTTCTTCACCCCGGCCTGAGACAGCTCCACCCACTCACCCGCTACCAAAGGAATACCCACGACATGGCATTGCCTCCCGACATCCGCGACCAGATCGTCCTGCCCGCCATCGGTGCGCCCATGTTCCTGTGCAGCGGCGTGGACCTGGTGGCGGAGACCTGCAAGGCCGGCCTCATCGGCTCATTGACGAGCAACCACTGCCGCGACATCCACGAATTCGAAGGGCAGCTTTCAGCGGTCAGCCAGCGCCTGGCGGTCCACCGCGAGCAGAACCCTGGCCGGCGCGTCGGCCCGATTGCGGTCAACCTGTCGCTGCACTACGGCGACAGCGAGATGCAGGCTTACGGCGAGCTGTGCCGGCGTCATGGCGTGCGCATCATCATCACCTCCACCGCCGACCCGCGCAGGATGGTCGGCATGGTCCATGACTGGGGCGGCCTGGTCTTTCATGACTGCACGTCGATCCGTTTCGCCGAGAAGGCCATCGCCGCCGGGGTGGACGGCATCATCGCGATCGGCGCCGGTGGCGGCGGGCACAGCGGCACCATCAGCCACCTCGCGCTGATCCCGCAGATACGCGCCATGTTCGGCGGCGTCATCGTCATGGCAGGCGCTGTCGGCACCGGCGGCGCCATCCGCGCGGCTGAAGTGCTGGGCGCGGACCTGGCCTACATCGGCACACGGCTGATTGCCACCCGCGAGTCCATGGCGCCTGATGAATACAAGCAGCTACTCGTGTCGCAGCAGCCCGCTGATGTGCTCTACACATCGGCCATCAACGGCGTGCATGCGAACTGGCTGGTGGAGTCAATGCGGCGCAACGGCCTGGACCCTGCCAACCTGGTGCAGCCTTCGGCGCGGGGCACGGGCCACCTGCCGGAGAACGTCAAGCCCTGGAAGACGCTCTGGAGCGCAGGCCAGGGCATCGGCCTGATCCACGACGTGCCGGGCGTAGCGGAGCTGGTGCAGCGCCTGCGCCGGGAATACCTGGCGGCCTGCGAGACACCCAGCATGGCCCGGCAGGCGAGCCTGGCCGATGGCTGAGGCGCCCACGCAAACCCAAAAGGAGAAGCAACATGACAGCACTTGTGCTCAGGCATGACGCGGCGGGCACCTGCACGCTGACCCTGAACCGGCCGGACAAGCGCAATGCGCTGAACACCGAACTGTTCGCCGAGCTGGATGCCCACCTCGCCAGCCTGGAGGCTGAAGCCGCAACCACCGGCTGCGTGGTGCTGCGCGGCGCCGGCAAGGCCTTCTGCGCAGGCGCCGACCTTGCGGCCATCCAGCAGGGGGTGGTGGTGCCGACTCCGATGTACAAGACGCAGGTGATCGAGCGCCTGGCCTCGCTGCCCCAACCGGTGGTGGCGGCCGTGCATGGCTACTGCTACACCGGCGGGCTCGAGCTGGCGCTGGCAGCGGACTTCATCGTCGCCGCCGACACAGCGACCTTCGCAGACACACACGGCAAGTGGGGCCTCGTCGCGGCCTGGGGCATGACACAGCGCCTGCCCCGGCGCATCGGAACCGTCCAGGCCAAACGCCTGATGATGACCGGACAGGTCATCACGGCGCAGGAAGCCCTGGCCATCGGGCTGGTTGACGAGGTGGCTGCGGAAAGCGGCTTCGACAGCCTGGTGGCTGACTGGGCCGCAAAGCTCACCGCCAACTCATGGCACACCAGCCAGCACGTCAAGCGCCTGATCCGGGAGACCGAAGGCATGACGCTGGAGGCGGGCCTGGCGCACGAGTTTTTCCGCAACCCCGGTGCTGCGCCGGACATGGCCGCGCGGCTGGAGGCGTTCAGGCAGAAAGGGTGACAAGGCGCTTCCCGGCGCCCATTGGCCTTTGTGGCGCCACCCGCAGTCCATGCTGCTGGACTTCCTGAATTTTTATGCATAAAATGCGTTTAATGCATTTTTTAAATGTTATGCATATTTTGACGGAAGCCGGACTGGAAGCGAAATGATTGGAAGCCGTATCAATGACACCCCCTCTGCGGCGCTTGCCGGCGCGCGGGCAGATGCTTCGGGCTCCACAGTGCTGGAGCAGGCCCTGGCGCTGCTGCGCCGCGATGTGCTCCAGGGCACGCATGAGCCTGGCGCCAAGCTCAAGCTCGACGAGCTGCAGGCCACCTACGGCTTTTCCAGCAGCCCCCTGCGGGAGGCGTTGAACCGGCTGGCACAGGAGGGCCTGGTGCGCGCCGACGAGCGTCGCGGGTTCCGCGTGGCGGCTGTGTCGGAGGCCGACATGGATGACATTACCCGCATGCGGCTGATGCTCGATGTGCCCGCCCTGCGTGATGCCATTGCCCATGGTGACGACCAGTGGGAGGCCGCCATCGTTGCAGCATCGCACAGGCTGGAGCGCCTGGAACTGCGCCTGCCCGACGGCCCCGCGCTGCTGGGCGACGACTGGAGCGCGGTGCATCGCCACTTCCACATGTGCCTGCTGGCCGCCTGCACGTCCGAGCGGCAGCTGGCCTGGAGTGCCAGCCTGTTTGACCAGGCTGAACGCTACCGGCGCATTTCGGCGCGCCACCGCCAGATACCGCGCCGCAAGCATGACGAGCACAAGCGCCTCATGGCTGCCACGCTCAAGCGCGATGCCGCAACGGCATGTGCCCTGCTGGAAGACCACATCCTGGGCACGCAGCGCAATGTGCAGGCCGCCCTTCGCAAGCTGGCCGGCGCCGGCTGACAACAGTTCCCCCCATCAAAAACAAGCAGGAGACAACATGCTGAATGTCACGCGACCGACGCCGTCGCATTTTGGAATTTTTGTGACGGACGTGCCGCGCATGGTGGCGTTCTACACCGAGGTGTTCGGCCTGACCCAGACCGACACCGGCGTGGGCCGCACCTTCAAGAACACGCTGGTGTTCCTGAGCGCCAGCCGCGACCAGCACCACCAGCTGGTGATTGCAGGCGGCCGCCCGCCCGAGGCGACCTTCAGCACCGTGATGCAGCTGTCGTTTGCCGTGCCCGCCATCCAGAGCCTGCGCGATATCCGCGCGAAGGCCGAGGCACGGGGCGCGACAAAGTTCGTCCCCCTGAATCACGGCAACGCGCTGTCGGTCTATTTTGCCGACCCCGAAGGCAACACCGTCGAGATCTATGTGGACATGCCCTTCTACATTGCCCAGCCGCATGGTGACCCGCTGGACCTTGCCAAGGACGACGCCACGCTGATGCGCGAGACCGAGGCCATCTGCCGCGCCGACCCGACTTTCATGCCGCTGGACCAGTGGGAGGCGCAGTTCGCACAACGCAGCGCTGCCCCGGCCTGACCCGACCCGACCCGACCCGATCTTTCCCTGACATTCAATTTCTGGAGTTCTGATGAAACTGCTTTCATTCGTGGCCAATGGCCGTGAGACCTGGGGCGCCGTGGTGGGCGATGGCGTGGTGGACCTCGGCCGCGCCATGCCGCAATACGCCACCCTGGCCGACTACATTGCTTCCGGTGCCTACCTGAATGCGGCGCAGGACGTGGCGGGCAAGGCGCCTGACGCAAAGCTTGCCGGCATCACTTACCTGCCCGTCATTCCCCGCCCCGAGAAGATCGTCTGCGCCGTGCGCAACTACATGGACCACCACAAGGAAGTTCTGGCCGCCGGCATGCAGCGCGAGCTGTCGGAGCAGCCGCCGATCTTCCTGCGCGTGTGGCGCTCCCAGGTGGCGCACAACCAGCCGATCGTGCGGCCGAAGGTGTCCGAGTCGCTGGACTGGGAGGGCGAGCTCGCCGTGATCATCGGCAAGCCGGGCCGCGACATTCCGGAAGACAAGGCCTTCGACCATGTGGCCGGCTATGCCTGCTACAACGACGCGAGCGTGCGCGAATGGCAGTTCCATGCCAAGCAGATCGCCTCGGGCAAGAACTTCGAGTCCACCGGCGGCTTTGGCCCGTGGATGGTGACAGCCGACGAGATCAAGCCCAACGAGGAGCTGAAGCTGGAAGTCCGGCTCAATGGCCAGACCGTCCAGTCCAGCCACACGGGCCACATGATCTTCCCGATAGCCAAACTCATCAGCTACGCCTCCACCATCTTCACCCTGGTGCCCGGCGACGTCATCGCCACCGGCACGCCTGCCGGTGTGGGCTGGAGCCGCAAGCCGCCGCTGTTCATGAAGCCCGGCGATGTCTGCGAGGTCGAGATCGAGAAGGTCGGCAAGCTCGTCAACCCCATCGTCGCGCAGGGATGAGCCTGTGAGAGCTGTCCAGGTTCACACACCGGGCGGGCCCGAGGCGCTGCTTCAGGTCGAGCTGCCCGAGCCGGTTGCCGGCCCGGGCGAGGTCCGGGTCCGGGCGCATGCGCTCGGCGTCGGCCGGCCTGACGTGCTGATCCGCAACGGCACGTACAAGTGGATGCCGCCGCTGCCTGCCATACCCGGCGCCGAACTCGCAGGTGTGGTGGAACAGGTGGGCGAGGGCGTCACCTCGCTGGCTGTGGGTGCGCGCGTGCTGGTCAGCGCCCGCGACCTGGCGCAACGCGGCGGCTGCTATGTGGAGTCCATTGTGGTGCCGGCCGATGCGCCGTACCTGCTGCCGGAAACGGTGGGGTTCGCAGACGCGGTCAGCCTGCCCAACCTGCAGCTGGCGCATGCCTTGCTGTTGGGATTCAGCCGTGGCCGGCCCGACGCGCGCAGCGTGCTGATTACCGGCGCCGCCGGCGGTGTGGCCGGCATGCTCGGGCAACTGGCCCGGCACCACGGCATGCTGACCATCGGCACGGCGCGGTCAGCCGCCAAGCGCGACTTTGCGCTGGCCATGGGCTTTGATGCCGTGCTTGACGCCGCCGCATCGCCGTTGCCGGCACAGGTCAAGGCACTGACCGGCGGGCAAGGCGTGGACCTTGCCTTTGACCCGATAGGCGCGCAGCTGTTCACGGACTGCCTGCATTGCCTGGCTCCGCTGGGCACGGCGGTTTCATACAACATCGTTGCAGGCATGCCTGCTGAAGACGTGTTCAAGACGCTGCGCAGCCTGCTGGGCCGGAGCCTGGCGGTGCGCTGCTTTTCGATGCACACCTTTGACGAGGACCGTGCGCGGCGCCGCAGCCTGATGGAGTCGGCGATTGCGCTGATGGCTGCCGGCCATGTGAAGGCGCCACCGACGTTGCTGCTGCCGATGGCTGATGTGCGCGAGGCCCACAAGCTGCTGGACGACGGCCAGACCATGGGAAAGATCGTGATGCAGCCCTGATTCCAGTCGAACTGCGCACACCACGGGACACAGATCCCCGGGACGCAGCATTTCATCAACACCTTGAGGAGACAACTCAATGCAACGCAGACAATTCATCCAGACCTCCGCCGCGCTCGCCGCTGCAGGCAGCATCCCCCTGTCCGCTCCCTTCGCGCTCGCGCAGGCGCCGGCCTGGCCCGACCGCCCCATCAAGATCTACCAGGGGTTTGCGCCGGGCGGCAATGCTGACGCCATGGCACGCTCGGTCAGCACCGAAATGACCAAGGCGCTGGGCCAGCCCTTCGTGGTGGAGGCGCAAGCCGGCGCCGGCGGCACGATTGCGTCGAACACCGTGGCGCGCGCCAAGCCGGATGGCTACACGCTGCTGCTGGCAACCGGCGGGCATGCAGTGGCCGGCGCGCTGTACAACACGCTCCCCTACAAGACGGTGCAGGACTTCGAGATGGTGAGCACCATCACCTATTTCCCGTTCCTGCTCGTGGTCGGCGCCGAATCGAAGTACAAGGGTTTTGCAGATGTGCTGGCGGCTTCCCGCTCAGCACCTGGCAGCGTGGCCTACGGCACGGCAGGCATCGGGTCCACCCACCACCTGGCCGGTGAACTGCTGGCAAAGATGGCGGGCGTGCAGATGCTGCATGTGCCCTACCGCGGCGACGCGGCATCGCTCACGGCGCTGCTCGCCGGCGATGTGCCGCTGATCATTGCCCCGCCTACGGCCGTCATCGCCAACATCAAGGCGGGCAAGTTGCGCGCGATTGCGGCCACCGGCCCGCAGCGCTGGCCCGGCCTGCCCGATGTCCCGACCGTTGCCGAGCAGGGTGTGGCGGGTTACGACGTGCGTTCATGGGGCGGCCTGATGGCGCCGGCCGGTACGCCCCGCCCCATCGTTGACCGGCTCAATGCCGAAGTCAAGAAGGCCCTGCTCGTGCCATCCGTAAAGGCGCGCCTGGAAGAAATGGGCGGCGAGGCGCGCGGCAGCACGCCTGAAGAAATGAAGGCCATGGTTTCCGAGCAGACCCAGAAATGGATCCAGGTCGTGGCCGACGCGAAGATACCGAAGCAGTAACCATCACCAGCCATACAACAGCAGACAGGCACAACCATGTCATTGATCGAAATCCGCAAACGCAGCCTGACCATCGAAACCATCCTGCATGAAGGCGGGCCGCCGCCGGCCGTGCCGCTGAAGCTCGCCTCCGCCTGCGCCGTCATCCGGAACCCGTATGCCGGCCGCTATGAACCCAACCTCCTGCCGTTCATGGCCGAGCTGCGCGGCCTGGGCACGCTGCTGGCGCAGGAACTGGTTGATGCCCTTGGCAAGGACAAGGTGGAGGTGTACAGCAAGGCCGCCATCGTCGGCGTCAACGGGGAACTGGAGCACGCCGCCGTTTGGCATGAAGCCGGCGGCTGGGCCATGCGCGCGCTGCTGGGCGAGCCCAAGGCGATCGTGCCTGCCAACATGGCAGTGGCGGCAACGGGCTACCGCATGATGGTGCCGGTGCACTACATCCACGCTGCCTATGTGCGCAGCCATTTCAACAACACCGAGGTCGGCCTGCAGGATGCGCCAAGGCCCGACGAGATCCTGTTTGCGCTGGTCATGGGCACCGGAGGCCGCGTGCACGAGCGCCTGGGCGGCCTGACGAAAGACAAGGTCTCCGTGGGCGACGGCCAGCGTTGACGCCGGGACCGGACCGGGCCCGCGCAAAGCCGGCCCGATCGGGAATCAACATTGTTTTTTAAGGAGACATGCAATGGCTGACCAGTACATCGCAACCCGGAGGCAGGACACCACGCAAGGCGGACGGCGGCGCATCCTCACCGCGGCGGCGGGGCTTGCCGTTGCGCCCGTTGCCGCGCTGTGGCCTGCTGCCGTCCACGCGCAGGCCCCTTTTCCAAACCGGCCAATTGTCGTGGTGTCGCCGTTTCCTCCCGGGGGCCTGAATGACACCTGTGCGCGCATGGTGGCCAAGGCGCTGCAGGACGTGCTTGGCAAGCCCGCCATCGTGGAGAACCGGCCGGGCGGCGGCACCATGATCGCGCTTGACCATGTGGCCCGCACGCCGCCGGACGGCCATACGCTTGTGGTCTGCAGCGATACCAACATGGCCGTGCTTCCCAACCTTGCCACCGGCCTGAAGTTCAGCCTGCAGAACGACTTTGCGCCGGTGACGCAGCTGGCGGTCACACCCATGGTGCTGCTGACCCGGCCCGGCCTGAAGGTGGAGTCGCTGAAGGACCTGGTGGCGCTGGCCAAGGCGAATCCCGGAAAACTGAGCTTTGGCTCGTCGGGCAATGCGACGCCTCCGCACATGATCGGCGAGCAGTTCAAGCAGCGAGCCGGCATCGACGTCCAGCACGTCGCCTTCAAGGGCGCTGCGCCCGCGTTGCTGGCCGTGATGGGCGACCATCTTGATTTCATATTCATCGACCTGGCAAGCGCGTCCGCGCAGATCAAGGCCGGAAAGATCAAGGGGTTGGCGGTGTCCACGCAAAAGCGCGCACAGCTGCTGCCCGACATTCCCGCCGTGGCTGAGCTCGGCTATCCCGGCTTCGACTGCCGCGGCTGGGTGGGGCTGTCTGCGCGGGCGGGCACGCCGCCGGCGATCATCGACATCCTGAACCGCGCCGTCGTCGAAGGCACGCGCAAGCCCGAGGTCGGCGGCGTTCTTGCACAGCAGGGTTCAGAGCTCACGACCACCTCGCCGCAGGTTTTTGCGGCCATGATCGAGGAGGAACGCACCCGCTTCGGCAAGCTGATCCGCGAGGCCAATATCAAGCTGGAGGGCTGACCATGCGTCTGCTGGTGAAGGGCGCGCGCATCGTCACCATGGACCCCGGCTTGAAGGACGTTGAACGGGGCGACATCCTCATCGAGGACGGCGTGATTCACGCGGTCGGACCGTCCTTGCATGTGCAGGACGCCGACGTTCTTGATGCCGGCGGCATGATCACCGTACCGGGATTTGTGAACGCCCACATCCACACCTGGCAAACGGCCTTGCGTGGAACCGGGGCCGACTGGACCAGCGCGCAATACATGCGCAACATCCACAGCGGTGCGGCCACGCGCTACACGGCGGCCGACAACCACGATGCGACCCTTTACGGGGCGCTTGCGCAGATCTCAGGGGGCACGACCACGCTGTTTGACTGGTGCCACAACCTGCGCAGCCCCGACATGACGGACGCCTCGCTGGATGCGCTCGACGCATCAGGCATCCGCGCGGTGTTCGGCCATGGAACCGCCAAGCCACCCGAGATTCCAGGGCAGGCGCCGTACTGGGAACTGCCTCATCCACGCGATGAAGTGGCGCGGCTGCGCCACGGGCGCCTTGCCAGTGACCACCATCGGGTCACCCTGGCGATGTGCATCCTGGGGCCCGACTGGAGTACCTACGAGGTCGCGCAGCACGACATCCGGATGGCCCGCGAGTTCGGGCTCATGACGAGCGCCCACACCTGGGGCCGTCCGGGAGCGCGCCGCTGCCCGGACGGGATGTGGCGGCTGGCGCGGGAGGGCCTGCTTGGGCCTGACCACAACCTCGCGCATGGCAACTACCTGGATACGGACGAGATGAAGATGATCGTCGACGCCGGCTGCACGATCACGGCCACCTCGCTGAGCGAGATGATGAACTCCCAGATGCCGGCCGTCATGGGCCGTGTCGAGGCGCTCGGGCAGGTCGCTTCGCTGGGCTCGGACCTCGCGCCGCATTTCAATGGCTCTATGCTCAGCGTTGCACGCCATGCTTTCCTGCACCAGCGCGAGTCGGATAACCGGGCTCTTTCTGTTCAGGGCGCGTGGCCGCCAGCGCGCCACGCCACCACGGCGCGGCATGCCCTGCGCTGGATTACCGAAGGCGGTGCGAAGGCTCTCGGGCTTTGGGACCGCATCGGTTCAATTACTCCGGGCAAGCAGGCTGACCTGGTGCTTGTGCGATGCGATTCGCCACACATGTTTCCCGCCGCTGAAAGCGACGCGGCCGCCGCCCTGGTCATGTATGCGGAGCATGCCGACATTGATACGGTGCTCGTCGGCGGGCATTGCGTCAAACGTGACGGCAAGCTTGTGTACGCCGTTGAAAGCCTGGCGCGGCTGCAGGAAAGCCTGGGGCGATCACGCAGCCGCCTGCTTATGTCCTCTTAGTCAGCCCCGCAAAATCCCGCACCGCCTGCGCGATGTGCCGCTCGGCCGTCGCATTGATGCCGCAGAAGCGCGCAAAGCCGTGCGGCATGCCGTTGGCGCAGGTCAGCCGGACTTCGCCCCCGGCTTCGGCCAGGTGGCGCGCATAGGCGCTGCCTTCGTCGCACAGCGGGTCATGCCAGGCGGTGAGCACCACGGCGGGCGGCGGTGCCCGGTGCCATTTCTGCTGCAGCAGGTCGATGCGCGCATCGGGCGTGTCCAGCTTGTCGCCCTCAATGCCCATGCCCAGGTACTGCTCCCAGAACCATTTCATCATGCCAACCGTCAGGTTGCTGTTGCAGCGCTCGATGTAGCTGCGGGTGGTGAAGTGCGGGCCGCACCACCGGGTAGAACAGCAGCAGCCCGGCGGCGTCGGGCGCGATGGTGTTGGCGGTGACGGCGGCAATGTGTGCGCCGGAGCTGTCGCCGCCCAGCGCGAAGCGCGCACCCGGCCGGCCCTTGAGGTTTTCGCGCAGGTGGCCCAGCACCTCGGCCGCGTCTTCCAGCGCGGCGGGCATCGCATGCTCGGGCGCGAGCCGGTAGTCCACTGCAATGAGCGTGCAGCCCAGCATGTGCGCCACGCGGCGCAGCAGGTCGTCGTGGCTTTCCAGGTTGCCCGACACCCAGCCGCCGCCATGAAAGTAAAGCAGCGTCAGGTCGCCGCCCGGACCGTCTTCAGGAATGTAGGTCCGTGTGCCGATGCGCCTGCCGCGCGCGGAGACAGCGCCATCCTTCGTCGCGGTGCGCGGCGCCTTGAGCGTGGGCAGGGTGTTGTCGTCCACATAGCTGGACAGCGCCAGCGAGGCCGCGCGCCGCTTCTCCAGGGGCGTGCCAGGTGCATTGGCCACCAGCGCCGCAATGCGCGCAAGATGGGGCTGGAGCTGGGGGTCTGCGTCTTGGGCCATGGCGGCATTTTGCCGCAGCGCCATGGTGCAGTCCATGCCTTGTCTGCGCGGCCACAATGGCAGCGCCTGCGGCGCTGGGAATGTCGGGCCCCGCGTTGCGCGTCATCTCACGCACAGATTGTCTCCTGCGGCGAGCGGTGTATGCGCCGTGCCGGCCGACGTCACCGGCCGCCTTCGGCGGCTCCCCTGTGCTGCTCTGTCTTGCGGGCCACTGCGGAACTCGCTGCGTTCGCCTTCGGCTCTCTCCGCTCGGACAACCGCAGTGAGTCAGTTCACGAAGCGCGCTGCGCGCGCGCCCGCAAGCCATGCGCTGCTCGGCGGTGCCTCCACGGCCGGCCCGTCGCACACACCACTCACCGCGAGATGGATGTTGCGTCTCGCGGTTCAGGAAGACCCAACTGGTGGCGCACCACGCTGCAGGCTGCAAGGCTGTGGGTAGGGCTGTGGGCGCGCCTCTGCGGTGCCGAGCATCGCAGAAATCGAGGGTTGCTCCGCGAAGCGGAGAAGCGAAGGAGCGAATTTTTCAAAGGCGCGTTCAGCGCTCTTTGCAAAATTCGACCCGTAGCGACCCCTCGATTTCGAGAAGCGCAGGGGACCCCGAAGCGCAGCGTAGGGGCGCCGCAGTGAAGCGCCCACAGCCCTACCCACAGCCTTGCGAACAGCTACAGGAGTGAAGAATCGCGCAAAGCGCGGCCCGACATTCTCAGCGCCGCAGGCGCTGCACTCAAAGCTTCAGGAAGAAACCGCAGATGAAAGCACGGCAGGCGCAGCAGCCTCGCACCGCTCACCCTCAGCCACATCACAGGGCATCTGGCACAAGCCGCGTCCTGCAACAGGGCAGGTGCGCTCGAAGGTCACCACATGGTCCACCTCGGCGCGGATGCCTATCCACTCGCCGATCCTGTGGTCGTGGTGGCTGGGCACATGGGCCAGCACCGTCTCGCCGGTCTTCAGGCGCAAGGTGTAGAGAAACTCCGAGCCGCGGAACGCCTTGCGGATGATCTCGGCCTTCACCGGCGCATCGTCGTCATGCACGATGTCGTCGGCGCGCAGCAGCACATCACACTCGCCGTTTGCAAACGCACCGGGCAGCGGGCACTCCTCCATGTCGGCCAGCGCGCCCAGCGCGGTTTCCACCACCACGTTGCCGCCCTGCTGCGAGATGCGCGCCGGCGTGAACACGCCGTGGCCGATGAAGTCCGCCACAAAGCGCGAAGCCGGGCGGTGGTACAGCGTATAGGCATCGTCCCACTGGTGCAGCTTGCCCTCGTGCATCACGCCGATGACATCGCCGATGGCAAAGGCCTCCAGCTGGTCATGGGTGACGAACAGGGCCGTCGCCTGCGCGGCCTTGAGGATGCCGCGTACCTCGTGAGCCAGGCGCTCGCGCAGGTCCACGTCGAGGTTGGAGAAGGGTTCGTCCAGCAACAGCAGGCGCGGCTGCGGTGCCAGGGCCCTGGCCAGCGCCACGCGCTGCTGCTGGCCGCCGGAGAGCTCATGCGGGTAGCGCCGCTCGCTGCCTTCCAGGCCCACCAGGGCCAGCACCTCGGCCACGCGGGCGGCGCGTTGTGCGCGCGGCATGCCGTGGATGCCAAAGCCGACGTTCTGGCCCACATCCAGGTGCGGGAACAGCGCATAGTCCTGGAACACCATGCCGATGCGGCGCGACTCCGGCGCCAGGTTCTGCCGGGCGCTGCTGACGAGCTCGCCCGACAGCTTGATCTCGCCGCCCGACACCTGCTCCAGGCCCGCGACAGCGCGCAGCAGGGTCGTCTTGCCGCAGCCCGACGGGCCGATCAGCACGCCGATGTCTCCGGCAGCCAACCCGAACGACACGCCATCCACGGCCGGCCGGGGACGGCCCGGGTACTGCACCGCAAGCTGCGAGATCTCTAGAAACATGGGCTTGATTGTAGATGCTTACAATTCTCATTTACATCAGGCCTTGCCCAATTCCCTTTACAGCCCCTTCAATGCCGACGCGCCGGCTCAGCCACCCCTTCCTCCTGCTCTTCGCCGCCGTGCTCGCGCTGCCGGTGCTGGCGGTGCTCGGCTCATGGTTCCAGTGGAATGCGCAGAGCGCGCAGATCCTCGGCGAGATGAGCCGCACCGTGCTGCCGGACTACGCCTGGACGACGCTGGTGCTGTGCGTGCTGGTAGCCGTTGGCGTCATGCTTGTGGGCATGGCGGGCGCGGCGGCGGTGACGCTGTTTGACTTCCCGGGCCGCCGCACGTTTGAGTGGGCGCTGTTGCTGCCGCTGGCCATGCCGGCCTATGTGACGGCCTATGCCTACACAGACTTCCTGCCAGTTCAGCGGCCCGTTGCAGACCGGCCTGCGCGCGGCGTTCGGCCTGGAGGGCCGCGTGTTCCCCGAGATCCGCAGCCTGGCCGGCGCGGCCTGGGTGTTCACCTTCTCGCTGTATCCCTATGTGTACCTGCTGGCCCGCACCGCGCTGAGCGAGCGTGCCGCGCACCTGATGGAAGCCGCGCGGCTGCTGGGCGCGCCGCTGCCCCGCCGCATCCGGCAGGTGGCCTTGCCGCTGGCCCGGCCGGCGGTGGCGGCGGGCGTGGCACTCGCGCTCATGGAAACGCTGGCGGACTTCGGCGTGTCCAGCTACTTCGGCATCCAGACCTTCACCGCCGGCATCTACAAGGCCTGGCTGTCGATGGACAACCGCATTGCCGCGGCGCAGCTGGCCACGATGCTGCTCCTGGTGGTCATGGTGCTGTTGCGCATGGAGCACAAGGCGCAGCAGCGCATGCGCTTTGTCACCGGGCGCGGCGCGCGCGCGGGCTCGGCCGATGCGCAGCCGGCCGTGCTGCGCGGCGGTCGCCGGTGGGTGGCCTGGGCGGTCTGCGCGTTGCCGGTGCTCATGGGCTTTGTGCTGCCGGTGCTGTTCATGCTGCGCCCGCTGGCGGCGGACTGGTCCGTGCTGCCGTGGGACAGGTTCCTGCAGTGGTCGCTCAACAGCGTGCGGCTGGGCGCCATCAGCGCTGCGCTGGCCGTGGCGCTGGCGCTGGGCCTGGCCTTCAGCCTGCGCCGCACGCCCGATGCCGTCACACGCGGCGTGGTGCAGCTGGCCAGCCTCGGCTATGCGGTACCGGGCGCGGTCATCGTCGTCGGCCTGCTGCTGCCGGTGGGCTGGCTGCAGCAGGCGGCGCCGCAAAGCGGCGTGGGCTACTGGGTCACGGCCACGGCGTTGGGCATCATCTGGGCCTACCTGGTGCGCTTTTGCGCGGTGGCGCTGCAGTCGGTGCAAAGCGGCTATGCGCGCATACCGGCCAGCTTTGACGATTCGGCCCGCATGCTGGGTACCGGCGGCTTCGGCCTGCTGGCGCGGGTGCACTGGCCGCTGCTCAGGCGCTCGACGGCCGCCGCAGCGCTGCTGGTGTTTGTGGATGTGATGAAGGAACTGCCGGCCACCATGGTGCTGCGCCCGTTCAACTCCGACACGCTGGCCGTGGTGGCCTACCAGCTTGCGCGCGACGAGCGGCTGGGCGAGGCGGCGCTGCCCTCGCTGGCGCTGGTGCTGGTCGGGCTGTTCCCGGTGGTGTTGCTCAGCCGCACACTGCGCAGCCCGCCACGCTGAAAAAGCATGCTGTGTGCGGGTCCGCACATACCCGGAATTTCACGCGGATTAATCTTCATTGCATGAAGTCCGCTCATTGCATTCCCCGCCTGCGGCAGACCGCTGCCGCAGCAGCGCTGGCCGCCGGCCTGCTGTCGGCCGGTGGTGCGCAGGCCGAGCCCTTTGCCGACCTGCTCGAGATTCCCGGCAGCGCCGGCCTGGGCGCCGTGGTGCGGGCGGAGAAGTCGCCCTACATTGATGGCGGCACGCGCTACGACCTGCTGCCGCTTTACCTCTATGAGGGCGACCGCCTGTTCCTGCATGGCAACCGCGTGGGCTTCAAGCTGCGCAAGAGCGACAGCGAGAACCTGAACCTGTTCATCGAGCAGCGCTTTGAAGGCTTTCCCGCCGACAAGGTGCCCGCCGCATTGGCCGGCATGAGCGCCCGCAGCACCGGGCTGGACCTGGGCATCTCCTGGACCACGCGGCATGACTGGGGCAAGGTGCAGGCCGAGCTGCTGCACGACATCGGCAACACTTCGCAGGGCACCGAGGCCAGGCTGTCTTACAGCTACCCGTTCCGTTCGGGGCGGCTCGCATTGCAGCCGGGTGTGAGCGTGTCATTGCGCGACGCCAAGCTCAACGACTATTACTACGGCGTGCAGCCCTTCGAGGCCAACGCCACGCGGCCGGCCTATGCGCCGGGCGCGGGCGTCAATGCCACTATCGGCCTGTACGGCTCATACGACCTGACCGGGCGCTGGCGCCTGCTGGGCGGCGTGTCGCACACCATGTATGACCGCAACATCCGCCGCAGCCCCATCGTGCGCGATGCGGGGCAGACCTCGGTGTACCTGGGCGCGGCCTATGACTTTGGCGCCTACAAGCGCGCCTGGACCGACGAGAAGTCCGACACCTACGTCAAGCTGCTGCACGGGCGCGCATCGGCCGACGGCTGTCACCTGATCAAGATCATCACGCTGACCTGCCTGTCGCTGAAAGACACCAACAGCACCTCGATCACCGGCATCCAGATCGGCAAGCCCTTCATTGAAAACCTCAACGGCCTGCCGCTGGACTTTGTGGGCTACCTTGGCCTCACGCACCATGACGACAAGGGCCTGCAGCGCAACGGCGTGCAGCTGGATGCCTTCATGAAGGCGTTCTACAGCGGCTTCCCCTGGAGCCATCGCGTCAAGACGCGGCTGGGCTGGGGCTTTGGGGTGTCGATTGCGCAGCGCGCGCCGTATGAGGAAACCAGCAGCCAGGCCGCGCGCGGGCGGCCGACCTCCAGGCTGCTGACCTACATTGACCCGACGATTGACGTCAGCCTGGGCGACCTCATCAATTCGGTGCCGCTCAAGGACACGTTCATCGGCTTCGGCGTCTCGCACCGCTCGGGCATCTTTGCCTCGTCACGGCTGCTGGGCAATGTGAACGGCGGCTCCAACTACATCTACACGTACGTCGAGAGCAAGTTCTGAAGCCCTGCGGGTACCGGGTCAGGAAGGGTAGGCCACTTCGGGCCGGCGCGGCGTGGCCGGCAGCAGGCGGTCAAATTCCTTCTTGACAACTGCATAGCATTCGCCGGCCAGCGCTTCCAGGCCGGCGCGGTTGCTCACCGTGATGTGGCCGCGGCGGTACTGGATCAGGCCCGAGCTCTGCAGCTTGTTGGCGGCCTGGGTCACGCTTTCGCGGCGCACGCCCAGCAGGTTGGCGATCTGCTCATGCGTCATCTTCAGTTCGTTGGACGACTCCCGGTCATGGCTCAGCAGGAGCCGGCGCGACAACTGCTGGTCGATCGACAGGTGGCGGCTGCAGACGGCGGTCTGCGTCATCTGGGTCATGAGCGCCTGGGTGTAGCGCAGCAGCAGGTGCATCGTGGGGCCGCCGCGGTCAAACTCGGCGACGAGCACCGGCGCAGGCAGGCGGTAGGCCGTGCCGGCGCTTTGCACGGAGGCTGCGCTGATGGTGGTCTTGCCGCCCATGAAGAGCGATACGCCGACGATGCCTTCGTTGCCCACCACGGCGACTTCCGTCGAGTGGCCTTCCTCGGTCACATACAGCAGCGAGACGATGGCGCTGACCGGGAAGATCGCATGCTGCATGCGGCAGCCGGGCGCATAGAGCTGGTCGCCATTGGCCAGGCTGACCATCTCCAGGTGCGGCGCCAGCCGCGCGAATTCTTCGGCCGGCAGGGCGGCCAGCAAATGGTTCTGGGGAGGAAGCGAAGTTGTCAGCATGGGAATCTCCGGGTTACAGGCCACAACGCGCGGTTACGTGACGCGTCGTCATGGGGTTCATCCTAGGGTTGGGCCTGTTACGTTCCTGTAGGAAAACGCCGCGCCCCGGCGAAGGCGAACACCAGAACGTTGCAAGTTGTGTTCTTTTGCGGCTTGCCGGAACGTAATATCGCCCGCATGGTCTTTGCGCTCTGGTCTGTCATCGGGGGTTTGCTGCTCATCCTCATGGCGCTGGGCGGGACGGTGCTGGCACGCCTGCCGCTCAGCACGTCGATGCTTTACCTGCTGGTGGGCATGCTTGCCAGCCCGCTCTGGCTGGGCCTGGTGTGGACAGACCCGGGCAAGCAGACGGTGCTGCTGGAGCACCTGACCGAGCTGGTGGTGCTGGTGTCGCTTTTCACGGCCGGGCTCAAGCTCAGCCCGGGGCTCAAGGACAGGCGCTGGCTGCTCCCGTTGCGGCTTGCGGTGACGTCCATGGTCATCACCGTGCTGCTGATCGCCGCCGCCGGCATTGTGCTGGGCCTGTCACCGGGCGCGGCCATTTTGCTGGGCGCCATCCTCGCGCCGACCGACCCGGTGCTGGCCTCCGATGTGCAGGTGCAAAGCCATGGCGACCGGGATCGCCTGCGCTTTGCGCTCACCGGCGAGGCGGGCCTGAACGACGGCACGGCCTTCCCGTTCGTGATGCTGGGCCTGGGCCTGCTCGGCCTGCACGACATCGGCACGGTGGGCTGGCGCTGGGTGGCGGTGGATGTGCTGTGGGCCAGCGCCTGCGGCCTGGGCATTGGCGCGGCGCTGGGCGCGGCCGTCGGGCGCCTGGTGCTGTACCTGCGACGCACGCACAAGGAGGCCGTGGGGCTCGATGAATTCCTGGCCATGGGCCTGATCGGCCTGGCCTATGGCTGCGCCGTGCTCGCTCAAGGCTATGGCTTCCTGGCGGTCTTTGCGGCCGGTGTTGCGCTGCGCCGGCTGGAGCAGAGCGAAACCGCGGCGTCCGTTGGCCTGGCGTCGGAAGAGGGCGCCGCCCTGCCTGATGCTGCAGGGGTGGCTGCAGCGGTGGCCGCTGCCAGCGCGCGGCAGGAAGATGCCGTCTCGCAGGCCGAGGCCGACCCGCGCCCCGGCCATGCGCCCGCGCAGGCCCTGGCAGTGGACGAGACGCATGCACCGGCCTTCATGGCCCATGCCCTGCTGGGGTTCAACGAGAAGCTCGAGCGCATCGGCGAGATGGTGGTGGTGATCGCCATTGGCACGCTGCTGTGGGCCGTGCAGTGGCCCTACGTGGCCTGGTGGTTCGTGCCGCTGCTGCTGCTGGTGGTGCGCCCCGTCGCCGTCACCGTGGGGCTGATCGGCTCACACACCTCTGCGCTGCAACGCGGCATGACCAGCTGGTTCGGCATACGCGGCATCGGCTCGCTGTACTACCTGATGTACGCCATCAACCACGGCCTGGAGGCCGGGCTTGCCGACCAGCTGACGGCGCTGACACTGGCGGTGGTGGTCTCGTCCATCGTGCTGCACGGAATCTCGGTGACACCGCTGATGGCCTTGTACGAGCGCTCGCGCGGAAAGCGCTGAGCAGCGAAGCTCAGGCGGCCTTGCGGCGCGGTTTGGCCGGTGATGCCCTGGCCTGGTTCGCCGCAGTTTTCGCGCCGGCCTTTCCCCCCTTCAGGCTGCGCTGCAGAAGCTCCGTCAGGTCGATGATTTCCGCGCCGCCGCCGGCTTCCTGCGGCTCGGGCTGCACCACCGATTCGGTCTGTCCGGCCTTGACCTTCTGCTCCACCAGCTTCATCACTTCTTCCTTGAACACGTCGCGAAAATCGTCGGGGTTCCATGTCGTGCTCATGTCGTCCACCAGCTGCTCGGCCATCTTCATCTCCTTGTCAGAGAGCTTGGACGCCTTGATGCCTTCGGGCGGCAGTGACAGCCCTTCCAGCGACTTGATGTCCGCGCCCCAGCGCAGCAGGTTCAGCACCAGCACCGGGCCGGCCGGCACCAGCGCGGCCAGGTGCTGCTTGGTCTGGATCACCACCCGCGCAATGCCGATCTGTCTGGTCTTGAGCAGTGTCTCGCGCAGCAGCGCATAGACCTTGGCGCCCTTGTTGATCGGTGCCACATAGTAGGGCCGCTCCAGGTAGAGGAAGGGCAGCTCATCGTTGCGGATGAAGGCCTCGATCTCGATGGTCTGGGTCGAGCGCGGGTAGGCGGCGGCAATCTGCTCGTCGGTCAGTACCACGTACTGGCCTTCCTCGTACTGGATGCCCTTGACGATGTGTTCCTTGGTGATTTCCTTGCCGGTCTTCTTGTTGATGCGCTTGTAGCCCACCGGGTCCATGCTGCGCTTGTCCAGCCAGTCAAAGTCAAGGCCGCTCTCGGACGTGGCCGAGTGCAGTGCCACCGGAATGTGGACCAGGCCAAAGGAGATGGCCCCTTTCCAGAGAACGCGAGAACCTGTGGCCATGGGAGTACCCTTGGATGAAAACGGAGGTTTTCAACCATAAGCCAGCCTGGCAAGGGCTGCTGTAGGACAAAGCAGTTTCCTCTGCCTGCCTCCACTCACCCAGGGATGTGTAACCGTGTGTAGGAAAAGTCTGACATCACGATGCGGTGCAGCCTTGCTGCGCCGGCCAGGCACGCGCGCGATCATTTGTGTCAAGGAGTCCAACGCCATGATTGACAACCCGCCGCCCTCGCCGCCGTCCCCGGAGCCGCCGCTGAACCTCAAGCGCAATGCCAATCCGGAGAAGGAAACGATCCCGCGGGAAAGCAAGCCAGAGCACCCGCGAGGACGCGCCGCACACCGCCGCATTCACGAACACGCTTACTGAGGTCTCATCATGATCATCGCCCGCCCCCAGCACCACATTTCAGATTTCATCCCGCACCTGCCCAAGCGCCAGGTCCGGCAGATCCACACCCATGTGGTGGGTGTGGTGCAGTACGGCCTGATTGCGCTGGCCATGTTCAGCGTCTCGGCAGTCGCGGGCGTGGTGGCCGGCGTGGCCGTCGGCGTCTTTGGCTGACGGTCTTTCGGTTGCCCGCGCCAGGCAACCAAAGACTCAGGCCACGAAACCCAGCTTCTTCATCGCAGCCGCCAGACCCTGGCGGCTTTTTTCATAGTCCTTCCACGGCAGGTTGGCCGAATCCAGGCGCTCATGGATGTTCTTCACCGTCCATTGCGCGCTGCTCTTGAGACCCTCAAGCTCCTCCCAGCCGACAGGCACTGAAACACCCAGCCCCGGGCGGGCACGCGCCGACCAGGCGCACACCGTTGTTGCACCGAAGCCGTTGCGCAGGTAGTCCACAAAAATCTTCCCCACGCGGTTCTTCGGCCCGCTCTTCGCAACGAAGCGCTGCGGTATGGTCTGCGCCAGGTGCTGCACGATCGCCTGCGAGAAGTCCTTCACCGTATCCCAGCCGTGCAGGCGCTTGAGCGGCACCACCACATGCAGGCCCTTGCCGCCGCTGGTCTTGAGGAACGACGTCAAGCCAAGTTCGGCCAGGAACACGCGCACCAGCGTTGCCGCCTCCTGCATCTGCTGCCACGGCACGCCGTCGCCCGGGTCCAGGTCAAAGGTCATGCGGTCGGGGCGGTCGATGCGTGTCTTCACCGCGTTCCAGGTGTGGAACTCGATGACGTTGAACTGGGCCGAGCTCGTGAGGCCTTCGGCCGTGGCAACTTCCACCAGCGGCGCATGGCCCGGGTCGAGCGCCGGGTCCAGCTGGCGTACGCCGGGCAGCTTTGCGGTGTCCGGGTGCTTCTGGAAGAACAGCTCGCCCTGGATGCCATCCGTCGCGCGCACCAGCGCCACGGGGCGGCCCGCCAGGTGCGGCAGCATCAGCGGCGCCACCAGCGCGTAGTAGCGCACCAGGTCCAGCTTCGTGGTGCCGCTGGCGGTATCCACCATGCGCTCCGGGTGGCTGACCTTGAGGCCGGCGGGCAGCTGTGCATCATGACCCGGCGGACGCGCACTCTTGCGTACCGAGGGCGCATGGACGGCGGTCTCGCGCACGATGGCGCCGGGCTTCTTGTCGCTGCGCAGGCCCTGGAACACCGAATGCCGGATGCGCCCGGTGCGTGTCCATTCGCCGAACGAGACCTCGGCCACCAGCTGCGGCTTGACCCAACGGGCGCGGCTGTCGATGTCAGTGGCCTGCGCGAAGGGGCTCTGGTCCGAAGGCAAGGCGTCAAGCGCCTGCTTGAGTGACTTCAGCGTCCTGTCGTTGAAGCCCGTGCCGACGTTGCCGGCATACTGCAGCCGGCCCTCGCCGTCATGCACGCCCAGCAGCAGCGACCCGAGGCCGGCGCGCGAGCCCTGCGGGTCGGTGTAGCCGCCAATCACGAACTCCTGGCGCAGGCCGCACTTGAGCTTGACCCAGGCCGGCGACCGGCGCTGCACATAGGTCGAGTCGCGGCGCTTGCCGATCACGCCTTCAAGGCCGATGGCGCAGGCCGAGTGCACCACGTCGCCGGCGGCAGCGTCAAACGCCTCGCTGAAGCGCAGCTGCGGTGACGTCACCCGTTGCATGATGCGCTGCAGGACGGCGCGCCGCTGCTCCAGCGCCACACCGGTCAGGTCGTAGCCTTCGCAGTGCGGAATGTCGAAGAGGTAGTAGATGATCTGCGAGGTGCGGGACGACTCGAATGCGTTCTGCAGCAGCTGGAAGTCCGGCGTGCCTTTGTCGCCTTGCACCACGATCTCGCCGTCCAGCCAGGCGGAGCTGATGGGCAGCTTGCCCAGGGCTTCGGCCAGCGCGGGCAGCTTGTGCGTCCAGTCATGGCCGTTGCGGGTGAACAGCTGTGCCTTGCCGTGGTCAACGCGCGCCAGCAGGCGGTAGCCGTCGAACTTGATCTCGTAGACCCAGTCGCCGGCGCCGGCGGGCGGCGCATCCACCAGCGTGGCCAGCTGCGGCGAGAAGGTCGCGGGCAGGGCGGCCTTGCGTGCGCCGTCGGGAGGGGCTGTGGACGCCCCTGCCGGCCCCGGCCCCGGCGGCGGCAGGCGGGCCACGCTGTCCGGCATTTCATCGACCACGCTGAACTCGGCAGCGGCGCGCACGTGTTCGTCTTTTTCCTTGATGAGCAGCCACGGCGCCTGCTTTTCGTCCTTGCCCTTCATCCGAACCAGCGTCCAGTGGCCGCGCATCTTGTGGCCGTGCAGTTCAAACTTGAGCTTGCCGTCGCGCAGGCCCTGCTGCGGGTTGCCGACGGGCGTCCAGCTGCCCTTGTCCCAGATGATGACCTTGCCCGCGCCGTACTGCTTTGGCGGAATGGTGCCTTCAAACCTGTTGTACGAGATGGGGTGATCTTCGACCTGCACCGCCATGCGCTTGTCGGCCGGGTCATAGCTCGGGCCTTTGGGCACGGCCCAGCTTTTCATGGTGCCGTCCAGCTCAAGCCTGAAGTCATAGTGGAGGCTGGAGGCCCAGTGTTTCTGGATGACGAACTGCAGCACGCCCGGTTGCACGTCACCGCCTTCGGCCGGCTCGGGCGTGATGCTGAAGTTGCGCTTGGCGCGGTAGGTCTTGAGGGCGTCGTCTCTGGCCATGGCAAGCTCGTGCGGCAGAAGTCGGGGAGCTTGCATCTTCGCCGCCCGGCGCTGCGCCGGGCACCGGCGCAGTTCGTCATTGCCTGTCAGAGGCCGCCGACAGCAGGCACTGGCTCAGTAGGGAACAAGGTAGCGGTAACCCCTGAAGTTGAGGACAACCGCCTGCGCGCGTATCTGCTCCACGGTCAGGTCGGCGCTGATCTTCTCGTTCTCGTGGAACACCTGCCCGTTGGCAATGAGCATGCGATGGGCCGGGTTTTCCGACCAGCTCGAGCCGCTGATCTTGACCTGCGGCAACTGGCCGCGGATGTCGCCGGGTAATTCTTCCCGGGTGTAGATGCGGGGTGCGGCCGGTGTGGGCGGTGCGGCATTCTGCACCGGGGCGGCGGACGCCGCAGGAGCCGCAGCACGGGGCCGGGAGGCGGCGGCGCGCGCCCTGGCGGTCTCGGTCTTTGCGGCGGTTGCGGGCGCGGGTGAGGCCTGTGGCGGCGGAACTGCAACGGGTGCAGGGGGCAATGCAGGGGCGGGCGCGGGTGCGGGTGCAGGTGAAGCTACCACGACAGGCGCAGGGGGCGCCACCACCACCTCGCGCGGCGCTGCACGCCCTGAGAGCAACCATGCCAGCGAGGCTGCGGCGACAACGGCCAGTGCCGCCAGTGCCCACCACAGCGGGTTGCCGCCCCGTTCGCGGCCGGCATGCGCGGGCCGCGTGGCGCCCGGCTGTGCATGGATGCCCGGGACCGCGCCGCGCTCGCGCTGGGCCTCGGCCCGTCTCAGCGCATCAAGGATATAGGACATGGTTGATCAGTTCGTGGCAAGGCGCGGCTCGTCCACGCCCGTGGCGCGGTTCAGCAGCATCATGGTGAGGGGGCCGGCCCGGCCGTCAGGCGCCAGGCCGTTGGCAAGCTGGAACGACTGCAGGCGCGAGCGCAGCCTTGCGTCCATGGCGCGGCCGGTCGGCGGCGCGGGCCGCTTGTCGAGCATGGCAAGGCGCTGGGCCAGCCAGTCCACTGCCGGGCCCTTACTGCCGGGGTCGCGTACCAGCGTATAGCCTGGCGGCGCGCGCCACAGCGTGCGGAAGCTGCCTTGCCACATGCCTGCCAGCGCCGGCAGCCGAACCGGCAGGGTGATCGTGCCGACGCGCAGCGTCGCCGTCTCACCGCTCAGGCCCGTCATGACGGCAAAGGCCTGCGCGCCGCTTTCGTCCTGCAGCGCCAGCACCACCGGCCGGTCCAGCTTGCGCAGCATGTCCAGGCTGCCGCTTTGCCGGTAGCACTCCACCTGGCTTGCCGCTGCGGCCTCACATGCATCGCCCGGCGGCAGCGTGAGCCCCCAGGACTGCGCAAGCTGGCCAAGGGCGGTGCTTTCATCGGCGGGCAGCCTGGCGAAGCTGGACTTCAGGTCAGCCGGCGCCACCGGGCCGGGAGTAGCCGGCGCGGATGCGGCAGCAGCAGGCGGGGCGATGGCAGGGGGTGAAGAAGCAGCGCTGGCGGCCGGGGATGCAGTGAGGGTGGCGCTGCTTGCCAGCGTGGCCGCGCTGGCTGGCGCAGCAGGCACCGACGCCGGCCGCGCCGCTGTGAAGGCAGGACCTGGTGCCTGGCCAAAGGGTCCTGCGAGATACAGCACCACGGCTGCAGCCGTGCAGGCCGCGCCTGCCAGGGCGCCCAGGGCCAGCCTCCCAAGCCCC
This sequence comes from Dinoroseobacter sp., assembly GCA_965279125.1. Taxonomy (GTDB): domain Bacteria; phylum Pseudomonadota; class Alphaproteobacteria; order Rhodobacterales; family Rhodobacteraceae; genus Dinoroseobacter. Next base: position 1,172 of record CBDIHL010000040.1, on the reverse strand, counting down.
ATGCGTGCCGCGCCGGTTGCGCCATGCGGGGCGAATGAAGCATTCTCGAACACCTCGCCCGCCGCCTTGTCGATGATGCGGTTGCCAATGACGGCCGTGCCGGTGGCATAGGCGCCGAGCATGGCGCGGTCGCACAGCAGGTTGATGCGCCGGGGCACGCCGCGCGTGAGCTGGTGGATGCGCTTGAGCGCCTTGCGGTCAAACGGCATTGCGCCCGTCAGGCCCGCCACCGAAAGGCGGTGCTGGATGTATTGCTCCGTCTCGGCTTCAGTCAGTGCGTCCAGGTGGAAGCGGGCGATCACCCGCTGCGAAAGCTGCTCCAGTTCGGGCCGCGCCAGCATCGCCCGCAGCTCGGGCTGGCCGATCAGCATGATCTGCAGCAGCTTGCGTTCGTTCGTCTCCAGGTTGGTCAGCAGGCGCAACTGCTCCAGCACGTCGGCCGACAGCATCTGCGCCTCGTCGATGATGAGCACGCTGTTGCGGCCGTCGGCATGGGCCTGCAGCAAAAAGCCGTTGAGCGCGTCCACATAGTCCTTGGCCGATGGCGCGCCCAGCAGGTCGGCTGCGCGGTAGGGCACATGGAACTCGTCGCATACCGAGCGCAGCAGCTCCTGCGCGGTGAGTTTGGGGTTGAAGATGTAGGCAACATTGCAGTTGGCCGGTATCTGCTCCAGGAAGCAGCGGCACACCGTGGTCTTGCCGGTGCCGATCTCGCCGGACAGCAGCACAAAGCCGCCGCCCCCGCCCACGCCGTACAGCAGGTGCGCCAGCGCCTCCCGGTGCCGCTCGCTCATGAAGAGGTAACGCGGGTCGGGCGCGATCGAGAAAGGCTCGTGGGTCAGGCCGAAGAATTGCGCGTACATGGGCTCAAGGATAACCAATGCGGTCTTCAGTCACGCTGAAGGTGTGCCGCCTGCATCTGCCGCGCCAGGCGCAGCAGCGCAGTCCAGCGTAAACCGGAAGGTGGCGCCCTTTCCCGGTTCGGCTTCGGCCCAGACCCGGCCGCCGTGGCGCTGGATGGCCGCCTCGACGATGGACAGGCCCGCACCGAGGCCGGGAAAGCCCGAGTCCGGGTACAGGCGCTGGAACGGTGCAAACACCTTGGTGGCGTAGGCAGCGTCAAAGCCGACGCCGTTGTCCCGTATCCACCAGCAGCGCTGGCCCTGCGGGTC
>CBDIHL010000039.1:0-200793 GCA_965279125.1 Dinoroseobacter sp. | reverse complement strand
GAGTACTGATGATGTAATGGAAAAATTCACCACACTGACAGGCATCGCCGCGCCGATGCCGCTTGTGAATATCGACACCGATATGATCATCCCCAAGCAGTTCCTGAAGACCATCAAACGCTCGGGCCTCGGGGCCAACCTGTTCGACGAGATGCGCTTTGATCGTCAAGGGGGCGAGGTCGAGGATTTTGTGCTGAACCAGCCGGCTTACCGCGAGGCGCAAATCCTCGTGGCCGGTGACAATTTCGGGTGCGGGTCCTCGCGCGAGCACGCCCCTTGGGCCCTGCTGGATTTCGGGGTGCGCTGCGTGATTTCCACCAGCTTCGCCGATATCTTCTACAACAACTGCTTCAAGAACGGCATTTTGCCCATAGCCTTGCCCGCCGAGGCGGTTGAGGTGCTGATGAAGGATGCTGAAAAAGGCGCCAATGCCCGGATGGACATCGATCTGGAGGCGCAAACCGTAACCTCGTCAGACGGCGAAGTGTTCAGCTTCGAGGTAGACGCGTTCAAAAAGCACTGCCTGATGAACGGTCTCGATGATATCGGGTTGAGCCTTGAGAAAGTCGCCTCCATCGACGCATTTGAGGCAAAATTGGGGCAGGAGCGGCCTTGGGTTTAGCCCATCAGGCCGGTTCATCCGATTTTAACATCTCGGGCGCAGATTGAGCATGTGTCACGATTAGGGGCGTGTTCGATTTGGCCTACTACATCTAGGGCCGCTGAAAAGGCGGCCCTTTTTATGTCGCATTATTGATGCAAAGCCGCACCACTCGGTCCACAAATCCGCCCTTAAGATTCCGTTAACCTTAAAGCACGCTTGTTGGAACGGCGGAAAAGGGGCACGATTATGTCAAGATTGAGGCAGTCGTCCGTCACAGGACATAATCAAGTTGGAACAGCTACGCGGCATCGTATCGCGTTCGGCCAAGTTGAAGGTGGTAAGCAGTGATCGTACAGATCATCGGCGCTTTGGTGCGTGCATTTTTCGTGATCCTCTTGATCGCAACCCCGGCGCTTTTATTGCCCGGTGTCGGCAGTGATACGACCCAGATCGTGACACTGGTGGCCTTGTTCGCAGCGACATTTACCCTGTTCGAATACGGCTCCAGCTACCCCGGCCTGATCGAATTCCGCTACGCGCCGCCCTTCAACCGGATGCGCTTTGTCGCCTTGTTTGCAACGGTTTTCTTGCTGACAGTGGTGTTTCGGGGCGATACCAACCCGACCGCATTAACCCATTTCGTAACCGCTTTGGGCGGGCTTGTGGGCGAGGTCATCGATTTCCCGCTCGGGCCGTGGAACCTGCTTCTCGACAGCCTGCAAGGATCGCTGAGCGCCGCCGAGCTGGAGACGCTGCGCGCGGCGGCGGGCATCAGCTACGTGATCTCACTGGTCATGCTGGTTGTGTTCGTGGTGGTCATGCGCCTCAGCGACTGGCCCGCTTCGACCGGCAGTTTCAACGTTTGGGTTAACCTTCCGCTCTTCGATCCGACAGCTGGTGGTGATGTTGTCGCGCGGCTGAACCGTGACGCAAAGATTAACCTGATCTTAGGACTTATGCTGCCATTCATCGTGCCGGGCCTTGCGCGGTTTGGAACCGGCATGTTCGACCCGGACCGCTTTTTGACGCCGCAACCGCTGATCTGGATGTTTGCTCTATGGGCTTTCTTGCCTGCCAGTTTGTTCATGCGTGGGATCGCCTTAAAGCGCGTGGCCGCCATGATCTCGGAACAGCGGCGCGAGCGTCAGCGCGGTGGCGATCCGGACTTGGTGCCTGCCTAGGCCTTTGGCTGTGCCTTTGGGCCAGCACAAGTAACGCCGACCCTATCCGATTTGCATATCTGTCCACGGAGCTGGGGCGCGACGGTCCCGGCCTCTTGCTGCGCGACCTTACGGCACAGACCTCCGACGATATCGACGCCGTGCTGCAAGCGCTGGTTGAGGTCGATCCGGATGTGCTTGGACTTGCCGGAATAGATCATGACGCACAGGGGCATGCGGTCAGGGCCTTGCGCGCGGCGCTCAGCGCCCGTGGACTGGACCTACCGTTTCATCATGCCAGCGCCCCGAATTCGGGTCTGCGCACGTCATTCGATATGAACGGCGATGGACGCGTTGGCGATCCGCAAGATGCGCAGGGCTTTGGTGCCTTTCCGGGTGCGGGGGGGCTCGTGCTGCTCTCGAAGCACCCCATCGGATTGAGGCAGGATTTTACGGACCTGCTTTGGCGTGATGCGCCACAAATCTCGCCACCGACCCAAGCGGATGGAACCCCCTTCCCAAGTGCCCACAGCTTCGCCGCCCAGCGCCTTGCCTACAAAGCCCATTGGCACCTGCGCGCCGCTGGGGTGTCGGTTATTCTTCTGGCCGCAGCCCCGCCGGTTTTTGATGGGGCTGAGGATCGCAACGGGCGACGTAATGCGGATGAATTGCGGCTTGTGCAAGCCAGTCTGGACCGTGCAGCGGAGGGTCCGTTCTTGGTGATGGGGACGCTTAATCAAGACCCTGCGGGGGATGGCGAAGGGCGGCTTGAGGCGTTGACCGCGGTGCTGTCGCACCCGACCCTGCAAGACCCGTTGCAGCAAGATGCCGAAGGGCAGATCCGCAGCGATGTGGATGCCGGACGAAATGCACAGCATCAAGGCGACCCGCGCCGCGACACCGCCGATTTCGCCGACGAGGGTCGCAATGGCCCCGGCAACCTGCGCGTGGATTATGTGCTTCCGGGGGCTGATCTCAGGTTGGTCGAGGCCGGATTGCACTGGCCTGAACGCGGACGGCGCGCCATTGTCTGGGCCGATGTTGTGCCGCCCTAAAGAAGTGGTGCAACGGATGCCTTCATCGCCTCGTCGATGGGTGTCGCCGTGAAGTCAGGCAGCAAATCCGCCAGCGGCGCGGGGTCCAGACGGTGGGGCATGGACCATAGGTATCGCATCTCGCGCAAATGGCGCATCATCGGAGAAAACGGCGCTGCAAGCGCAAGCGCTGGCCACGGAAAACCTTCGGGTTTCAGCCGCTTGCCGGTCGCTGTCTCCACCGTATCATGTAATTGCTGCCCGGTGAGGCTGTAGCCCTCAAACGGGATATCGGCGTGGTTCGGCAAGTGTGCGCGCATCTCGGCCAGCGCGACGAATGCCCGGGCAAAATCCGGCAAAAACGCAAATGCGTGACATTGGTCGCGCGCGCCGGGATAGACGAACCGACCTTTCGCGAGTTTCGCGGCCATGACCAGATCGAACCAATTGCCGGATGCCTCGATATCGAGGAAATCGCCCGCGCGCAGAATGATCGTCTGGACGGGGGCCTTTGCCAGCGCCGCCTCAAGATCCACCCGCACGCGTCCGAGCGGGTTTTTTGCGGCATGGGGTGTTTCGGGGGACAAAACTTCGGGCGCGCCAGCCCCATACACATAGACATTGCCCGGCTGAAGCAACGTTGCCCCACTGGCCTGCGCCGCTGCCAGGATGGACTGCATCTGGCCCGGCACCTGCGCCTGCCAATCGCAATAGGGCGGATTCCAGCCATTGATAATCACATCGACGCCTTGCGCCGCCTGCATCAGATCGTCAGCCCCGCGCCGGAACGGGCGCAACTGCCATCCGGCGTTGAGAAAGGCGGTGCCTATATGGCGACCAAAGCGCCCCGTAGGACCGAGAAGGAGGGCAGTGCGTGTCATTTTGGATCTCCGTATCTTGACTGCCTCTCAAACTAAGTCATGCATTATGCGGTATATATTGCGAATAAATGGCACTATGATATGCACTCACGCATGGATATGTCCTCAGACTGGCGCAAGGTTCAGGTGTTTCTCGCCGTCGCGGAAACGGGATCGTTGTCCTCGGCCAGCCAAGCCCTTGGACTGACGCAACCCACCGTCGGGCGGCAGATCAAAGCGCTGGAGGCGGAGCTTTCGGCCCGCTTGTTTGATCGCCATGCACGCGGGCTGCACCTGACGCCGTTCGGGCACGCGCTTCTGCCCGCCGCACGCCAAATGCGCGATGCCGCGCACGCCTTGTCGCTTACGCTTGCCGGCCAGGATCAGACACCCACCGGGTCGGTCCGCATCACCGCCAGCGTCTTTACCGCCAACTACCTGATGCCAAAGATCATCGCCGCCCTGCGTCAAACCCATCCCGGCATCGAGGTGGAACTGGTCGCCACTGACAAGGTTGAGAACCTGTTGTTCCGCGAAGCCGATATCGCGGTGCGCATGGTGCGGCCGACGCAACTGGACATGATCACCCGGCATGTGGGCGATCTGGAGATGGGGCTATTTGCCGCCAAGAGCTATATCGACCGCCAGGGCGCGCCTGCGCATCCGGAAGACCTGCTGAGCCATTACTTGGTTGGCTATGACCGCAACGATCTGATCCTGCAGGGGTTTCGGGCTTTCGGCTATGAAGTCAAGCCATCGGATTTCGCCGTGCGCTGCGACAACCAATCGGCCTATTGGCAATTGGTGCGCGCGGGATGCGGGATCGGCGCGAGCCAGACAGGGATCGGATTGGCGGACCCAGATGTCACGCGCGTTTTGCCCGACTTGCCGATCCCGTCGCTGCCGGTTTGGCTGACCACGCATCCAAGCTTGCGCGCAACCCCGCGTATCTCGGCCGTTTGGCAAGCTCTGGACGCGCAGCTGAGTGCCCTGTGCAAAAGTGCTCCGCCTTGACCCTTTCTGCCAGGGTCGCTACCCCGCAGCCAACATCTGTTGAGGAGAAACCCGATGTCCAACCCGTCCCTTCTGATCCTGCCCGGCGATGGCATCGGCCCCGAGGTTATGACCGAAGTGCGCAAGGTGATTGCCTGGTTCGGTGACGCGCGCGGGCTGGCATTCGACATTTCGGAAGATCTGGTCGGCGGCGCGGCCTATGATGCGCATGGCACGCCGCTGCATGACGACGCGATGGCGAAAGCCCAGGAGGTTGATGCGGTGCTGCTCGGCGCGGTTGGCGGCCCGAAATACGACAGCCTCGACTTTTCGGTAAAGCCCGAGCGGGGCCTTCTGCGTCTGCGCAAGGAAATGGACCTGTTCGCGAACCTGCGCCCGGCGCAGTGCTTTGACGCGCTGGCGGATTTCTCGTCGCTGAAAAAGGACGTGGTTGCGGGCCTCGACATTATGATCGTGCGCGAACTGACCTCCGGCGTCTATTTCGGCGAGCCGCGCGGCATCCACAAAGAGGGCAACGAGCGTGTGGGCGTGAACACCCAGCGCTACACCGAAAGCGAAATCGCCCGTGTGGCGCGATCGGCGTTCGAGCTGGCGCGCCGTCGTAGCAACAAGGTCTGCTCGATGGAGAAGGCCAATGTCATGGAATCGGGCATCCTATGGCGCGACGTCGTGACCGAGGTGCATCAGGCGGATTACGCCGATGTCGAGCTGAGCCACATGTACGCCGATAACGGGGCCATGCAGCTTGTCCGCGCGCCCAAGCAGTTTGACGTCATCCTGACCGACAACCTGTTCGGCGATATCCTGTCGGATTGCGCCGCGATGCTGACAGGCTCGCTGGGGATGCTGCCGTCTGCCAGCCTCGGCTCACCGATGGAAAACGGTCGCCCAAAAGCGCTGTACGAACCGGTCCATGGATCCGCTCCCGACATCACGGGTCAGGGCAAAGCCAACCCAATCGCCTGCGTGCTGAGCTTCGCGATGGCGCTGCGCTACAGCTTCGATCAGGGCGACGAGGCCACGCGCCTTGAAACCGCGGTCGAAAAAGTGCTCGCCGATGGGGTGCGCACGGCAGATCTGATGCAGGCGGGCGATACGGCCCCCGTCAGCACATCGGAAATGGGCGACGCGATCATTGCAGCACTCGCTGCGAGCGTCTGACGCACCCAAAGGCCCCTTGCGCGCTAGCGCTATCAGGCAGAGGTTGGGTGCATTCCGACCTCTAGCCTCGTGAGTGGTTTCATGTCACGCGCCAACCTGTCCGGCATCCTGCTGGCTCTGCTCGCCTTCGGGCTGTTTTCTGTTCATGACGTGATCGTCAAATTTCTGGGCGGCAGCTATGCGCCGTTCCAGATCGTGTTCTTTAGCGTGATTTTCGGTTTTCCGCTGGCAACCTTCATGCTGATGCGCGATCCCAGCGACGGAAATTTGCGCCCCAAACATCCATGGTGGACAGCACTGCGCACGGCGGCGGCTGTCTGCACAGGAATTTCGGCGTTCTATGCGTTTTCGGTTCTGCCGTTGGCGCAAGTCTACGCGATCCTCTTTGCGACCCCCTTACTGATTACCGTATTATCGATCCCGATTTTGGGCGAGAAGGTCCGCATCCGTCGCTGGGCTGCCGTCATCGTCGGCTTGATCGGTGTTGTGATCGTGCTCAGGCCGGGCCAAACCGACCTGACGCTCGGGCACGCCGCAGCGCTCGGCTGCTCCATCTGCGGTGCGCTCGCCTCGGTGATCGTGCGCAAGATTGGCCGAGAGGAGCGATCCGTCGTCCTGATGCTATACCCGATGATGGCGAATTTCGTGCTGATGCTGGCGATCTTGCCATGGGTTTATGTGCCGGTGCCCTTGGAGCATCTGGCCGGGTTCGCAACCATGTCGCTTCTGGCCTTCATCGCAATGCTGTGCCTGATCGGAGCCTATCGCCGGGCCGAGGCCGCTTTGATCGCGCCCATGCAGTATTCCCAAATCATCTGGGCCATCCTGTTCGGGGCGCTGTTGTTCGACGAGGTGCCAGATACCGAGACCTTCATTGGTGTCGTCGTGATCATTTCCAGCGGTCTGTATATCGTGTTCCGTGAAAGCCGCGGCACTGGTTCAGAAAATCAACCTGTTCTGCGCACCCGCTCACGCGGAGCCACGCCGGGCGTGATGCGGGTCGGTGGCATGATGAAGAATGACGAGAAAGACAATGGACTGAAGAAACGCGACGATCCTGACACGTGATCGCTAGCCAAGCTTCCAGCGCCGATGCGCCCAATGCCATTGCTCGGGATTGGCGCGAATGCGGGCCTCGAGACTGGCATTGAACGCGGTCATCATCTCTTCGGGGGTGCTGTGGGCAATCGGCTCTTCCAGAACCACCCTGACGATCCCGGCCTTATCATCGCGAATGCCCCAAACAGGCACCAACGGCGCTTTGTGGCGCAGCGCCATCTGGGCAGGCGAGAGGGTGGTATATGACGGACGCCCAAGCAGTGGCAAAACCGCGCCCTCGTCCAAATGCTGATCGGCAAGGATCGCGACGCGGCCGCCTTTGCGCAAATGCCGGATCATGGCTTTGAGACCCTCATTGCCGCGCGGGAAAATCGGCTGACCCGCGGCTTCGATCCCACGCAGGAAATAGGGCTCGTAGAAAGGGTTGTTGTTGGGGCGATAGATCGCGCCGACCTCGAGGCCGCGTTCCTTCAGTAGAATGCGTGTGGCATCCCATTGCCCGAAATGACCGCTGACGAGGATCGCGCCCTTGCCTTGTGCTGCGGCATCTTCAATCGTGGCAAGGCCGGGGCCAGAGACCTCGAACGGGACATGATCGGTCAATTGATCCTCGTTAAACAGGATCTCCGTCAGGGTGCGGCCCATGATATAGGCGTTACGCTGTCTTAGGGATTTGACGTCAGCTGCGCTCATATCCGGGAAAATCAGTGCGAGATTACGCTCGATGCGTTTGCGTATACCGGGCAACACAGCCGCCGTAAAACCCACGAAACGCCCGCCAAGGCGTGAGCGCAGATTGAACGGCACGCGCCTTGCAATCGTAAGAAACAGCCAGATCGGCACGAAAATGCCGAAATGCCCAATGCGTTGCCAGACCCCACTCATGCGCCCTTGGATGCCCTGAGCGCCCGCCCGTGTCGAGAGGCCTCGTGCGGTATTGGCGCGCGACCGCCACTGAGATGGTGGAACTTGCCCAACGAAAGGGTGTAAGCATCATGGGCGGGCAGTGACGTGCAACAAGACGCGCTGCATCGGCCAAACGCGGCCCTGAATGCGACGAGGGATAATGACCAAAACAAAAGAGATAACCGTAGGTTACGGCGATGTGACCCCGGTGAAAATCGGCGGCGGCAATATGCTGGCCTATATCGGCGGCCCCTGCGCAATCGAGTCGCGCGACCACACCATGATGATGGCCGAGCGCGTCAAGGCGATCTCCGACAAGGTGGGCGTCCCGCTGATCTTCAAGGCGTGCTACGATAAAGATTGCCGCAGCTCGATTGGCAGCTTCCACGGGGTTGGCCTCGATGAGGGTCTCAAGATCCTCCAAGAAGTGCGCGATACGTTCGGCATGCCGGTCACCTCCGACTTCTCGGTCCCGGAATGGGGCTTTGCGACGGGCGAGGTGTGCGACTTTGTGCAGGTGCCAGCTTACTTATGCCGCCAGACCTCGATCCTGCGCGCAGCTGCCAGCGCCGGCCGGCCGGTGCATCTGAAAAAGGGCCAGTATATGAGCCCTTGGAACATGAAGAACTCCGTACGCAAGCTGGAATCCTTCGGTTGCGAGGACGTTCTTCTGACCGATCGCGGCACGTTCATGGGCTATTCCATGCTCGTCAACGACATGACCAGCTTCCCGATCATGGCGCAGACCACGGGCATGCCGGTGTGCTTTGACGCCAGCCACTCGATCCAGATGCCGACCTCGATGGGCAACATCTCGGGCGGTCAGCGGGAGTTTATCCCGGCGCTTGTGCGTGCAGCCTGCGCCAACGGCATCGACGCGCTGTTCTGCGAGACCCACGACAATCCTGACGCGGCTCTGTCTGACCCCAACACCGTCCTCGACATCCAGTACCTCGAGTTCGTCCTGAACCAAGCCCGCGACAGCCACCTTTTCCGCCAAGAGCTTTTGGCCAAATACGGAGATGACAGCCATGTCCACCCCCGTGACTAATCTGCCCGCCCTGCGCGATGTGATGCTGCCCTTGGGCAAATTCCCGGCAATCTCGCCCAAGACCCTGTTCAAAGAAGCGCTCGACGCGATGGCCGCGGCCAAGCTGGGCATCGTCTGTGTCGTGGACGGCGACGGCAAGCTGCTGGGCGTGTTCACTGATGGCGATATTCGCCGCAAGCTACTGAAGATCCAGAAGCCGTTCTCTGCGTTCTTTGCGGATGACGTATCGAACCACATGACCAGCGATCCGCTGACTGTGTCCGACACGTCCGGCCTCGCCGATGCGGTCGCTGCGATGGAATCGAAATCCGTGTGGGATCTGCCGGTAACGGACGCGGACGGCAAGCTTGTCGGTCTTGTGCACCTGCACCCGGTCGTCAAAGCCCTGATGGGAGCCTCCGCATGAGTTACGAGACCGCACTCGCCCGTCGCCAAGCCCTGAAGAAAAAGCTCGTGAACCGCGAGCCTGTCTTTGGCGGTTGGGTCAGCTACACCGATCCCGCGATCACCGAGACCTTTGCGATGGCCGGGTTCGACTTCATCGCGATTGATATGGAACACACGACCATTTCGCTGACAGAGGCGAAAACGATCATCACCTCGGCGCAGTCCGAAGGGGCCGCCTGTCTGCCGCGCCCTGTCAGCCACACCAACGACCACATCAAGCCGCTGCTTGAGGCTGGTGCTGATGGCATGTTCATCCAGATGGTCGAGACGCCCGAGCAGGTCGAGGCGCTGATCGCCGCGATGAAGTTTCCGCCCGTGGGCCGCCGCAGCTATGGCGTGAACCGTGCCCATGGCTACGGCTTCGACTTTGATCGCTACATCAATGATTGGAACGACAGCTCGACCCTGATCCTACAGATCGAGTCGATCCAGGCGGTCGAGAATATCGACGCGCTTCTCGCCTATCCTGAGGTCGATGGCGTGATGGTCGGGCCTTACGACATCTCCGGCTCGCTCGGGGTTCCGGGCCAGACGAACCATCCGAAGGTGCGCGAAGCGGGTCAGAAGATCATCGAGGCCGCGAAGCGCGCAGGCAAATCCTGCTGCACGCAGATCGCCGATGTGACCCCGGACAAGGTGCGCGATGCGTTCGATCAGGGCTTCACGTTTGTGATCCTCGGCAGCGATTTGTTCATCCTGTGGAAATGGGCCGAAGACATGCGCGCCGTCATGGCTGAGGTAAAGGCATGAGCTACGTTGACGAATTGTTCGGGATCGCCGGACGCACAGCTGTTCTCACCGGCGCGGGCGGACATTTATGCGGTGAGATGGCGCGCAATTACGCGCGCGCGGGCTGCAACGTCGTCGTGACTGATCTGCGGGTCGAAAAGGCCGAGGCGGTTGCGGCCGAGATCACCGACGCTGGCGGCACGGCGATTGGCCTCGCACTCGACGCGACCTCGAAGGACGGGTTTGAGGAGGTTGTTGCGAAAGCGGCTGAGACCTACGGCCCGGTTTCCATCGCGGTGAACGGCGCGGGCATCAACGCCTCCACCCCCTATCTGGAGATCGAGCTGGAGAACTGGCAAGCCGTCATGGACAGCCAGATCACCTCGACTTTCCTCGGCTGCCAAGTGTTCGGCGCGCATATGCTGGAACACGGCAAGGGCAGCATCATTAATGTCAGCTCTGCCAGCGCAGGCCCGCCCCTATCGAAGGCCTATGCCTATTCGGTCGCCAAAGCGGGCATCCTGAACCTGACGCAGAATTTGGGCCGCGAATGGGGGACCTCAGGCGTGCGAGTCAACGCGATTCGTCCGGGGTTCTTTCCGACCGACTGGAACCGCAAGAACTTCATCACGCCCGAGCGCGAAGCCGCGATCCTAGGTCACACGCCGATGAACCGCTACGGGGCACCGTCCGAGCTGAACGGCGCGATGATCTGGCTGGCGTCCGATGCGTCCGGCTTCGTGACAGGGGCCGAGATTGCCGTGGATGGTGGGTATTCGGCGATGACGATCTAGGCCATCTTCGCCGCCAAAATAGCATCGCACAGCTCGCGCACCGCCCCGTTCCCGCCGGTGGCTTGTGTCACATATCGACATGCGGCGTGGACCTCGGGAACACCATTGGGAACGGTAATCGGCGTGCCGACCGCGTTCAATAGCGTCAGGTCGTTCACGTCATCCGCTATGTGGGCGACACTTTCCAAGCCGAAGGGAAGATCTTCGAGGATTTCATTCATCGCGGCCAGCTTCTCATCAACACCCAACCGAACGTAGTCAACGCCAAGATCGCGGGCGCGCAACTCGATATAGGGTGTTTTGCTCTGGGTGATGAAAGCGATTTTGACACCAGCGGCCTGAACCCGCTTCAAACCCATCCCGTCGAGGACGTGAAATCGCGCCAAACGACTACCATCATTGCCATAGTAAAACCCGCCATCCGTGAGCACACCGTCCACGTCGCAGCATAAAAGCTGGATGCGGCCCAAGTCGCGGGCTTGGCTCACGGTTTTCGGCCCCTTCATCAGGAAACGCCCCCGGCCAGCACCCGCTCTAGCAGCGCTTTCTGCACCGGGTCATTGCTGATCTTGTCCAAGACGATATCGGCCTCGTGCGGTTCATTCACCGACGGCAGCGAGATATCGACGGGAACCGACACCAGCGTGCGCCCATATTCGATCAAGCGCATCTGCTCGATAGACTCGGCTTGCTCAACTGGGCTGGGAGCCTCGGATGCGATTTGCAACAGTGCATCGCTGCGGAATGCAAACAGGCCGAGTATCTTGCGGATATACCGCTGCTGCACCTCGAAAGAGGCCGCGGAGGGCGAGCGGCGAAAGCAATAGAGGATGCGATTATCTGGTGCGACACTGCACTTTACGAAAGAATGCCGGTCTAGTTCATCTTCGGCCTCAATTGGACCGGTTACATTCCACACATCGGCGTTTGGATGCGCGTGGATGCCTTGGATCAACGCTTCGACATGAGACGGTAGCAACAGCGGCTCGTCCCCTTGCAGCAGGATCACGTGATCGCAGTCGATGCCTTTGACGGCCTCTGCGATCCGACTGGTGCCGTTGGTATGCGTATTCGCGGTGCGCACGACACGACCACCTCCGGCTTTCACAGCCGCCTCGATCTCGTCGTCGCAGGTCGCGACGATGACCTCGTCCAACCCCTCGGCCATCAAGGCGCGGCGGCGCACATGTTCAACCATCGCGAGGCCCGCGAACGGATACAAGATTTTGCGTGGAAAGCGGACGGAGGCGAGGTGGCAGGGGATGATGCCGACGGTCTTCGTCATTGGGGGAACACTCCGCAATCGACGTTCACGCATTGGCCGGTCATCGCACTCGCTTGGTCCGAGGCCAGCCAGATCGCGTAATTCGCGACTTCTTCGCCTGTGGGCAAACGCTCCAGCGCCGCCTGACTTTTGCGAAAATTCTCAAGGAACGTCTCGGGATCACCTTTGGCAGGCGAGTTCTCGACCTCCAGTGCCTCGATCAGCCCGTCGGTGCGCACCAGTACGGGGCAGATCGCATTAACGCGAATGCCGCGCGGCCCGAGTTCTTTGGCGAGGCTTTGCGTCAGACCGTTCATCCCAAATTTCGTCGCGCAATAGACCGAGTTATTGGCACTACCGCGCTTGGCGGCCATCGACGAGATGTTGATAATTGAACCGCCCTCGCCCAGCACCGCCGAGGCCGCTTTGCAGCCCCAGAACGCGCCTTTGAGGTTCGTTGCCATCATCGTGTCAAAGAAATCGTCGTCGATCTCGCCAATCGGCGACCATGCTGAAAACCCTGCATTGTTCACAAACGCGGTCACATCGCCCATCTCGGCAGCAGCCTCCGTCAGGCGCACATGATCGCCCTCGTTGCGCACATCGATGGGGACGAATTTCACGCGACCCGGCGCAAGCGCCTCGACGCCCATTTCCTGACGCGCGCCCACGGCCACGCTGTAGCCCGCCGCAAGGAACCCTTCGGTCAGCGCGCGGCCAATGCCGCGATTGCCGCCAGTGATGACAACGGATTTGGGCATGAGATATCTCCGTATTTGCAAGCCAATGCTATGCCCCATCTCAGAAATTCACCAAGCTCGCAATGGTTTCGATTGTGCAAACAAGGCTGCGCGTCACTGAAGCAACCTTGCAAAATACCCCTCAGGGCGCTACCCGCTGAGCACATTCGGATAAGGTGCAAGCGGCGCAGATGGCACATAACAGGCGGGCCGGATTTGGAGCATGGCTGAATGGCAATACTGAACAAGCTCCTTTTGCTTCCACGCTGGGCCAAGCGTGTTGTGCAAGTCGTCCTCGACATCATAACAATCAGCGCATGCTACGTGATTGCAATGTGGCTACGGCTGGACAGCTGGGCTTTTGCGCGTGACCTAGACACTTGGTTAGTCTTGCTCCCGGTATTGCCTGTCAGCCTGTTGGTGTTTGCACGCCTTGGGCTCTATCGCGCAATCCTGCGCTATATCGGCAACCAAATTATAAAGACCGTTGCGATCGGCATCCTTTCCTCGGCTGCGGTTATGCTGGTCGCCAGTCAGACCTTCGATTGGTTCGTGCCGCGCTCGGTCCCGATCATCTATGCCTTGCTGGCCATCATCGCCATTGGGGGAACGCGTCTGTTCTGGCGCGCACTCTATGCTCAATACCATGCCCCACGCCGCGAAGCGGTGGCGGTCTTTGGGGCGGGGGATTCAGGTCGCCAGGTGGTGGCGTCTTTACGCAATGGCTCGGAATACGTGCCAGTTATATTCTTGGATGATGCGCCTGCGCTGAAAGGTGCGATCATCTCAGGGCTGCGGGTCTATAGCCCAAAAGACCTCGGCGTTGTGCTTGAGCGCTATAGCATCACAACCGTGCTCCTGGCCGTTCCCAGGCTCAAACGATCCGACAGGCAGGCGATCATCGAGCTGCTGGAACCTTGGCCCGTGCGCGTACAGACCATCCCCGAAATGAGCGATCTCGTCGCCGGACGCGCTGGATGGGACGAGGTTCAGCCCGTGAAGATCGAAGACCTGCTGGGGCGCAACCCTGTTCCACCTCAGCCCGAATTGATGGCCGCGACCATTGCCGGCAAAACCGTTCTTGTCACCGGTGCTGGGGGGTCCATCGGATCCGAGCTGTGCCGTCAGATCTTGACGCAAAACCCCAAAAAACTGGTGCTGTTTGAACAGTCTGAATTCAATCTCTACCGCATTGAACAAGAACTGCGCGGGGCGCTCGATGCGGAAGGCTCGTTGGTAGAGCTTCATCCTATGCTCGGATCGGTTCAAAACGAGCACCAAGTCTTGTCGGCGTTGCGCACGTTTCAGGTACAGACCGTCTATCACGCAGCGGCCTATAAACACGTCCCGCTTGTCGAAGCCAACGTTGTGGAAGCCATTCAGAACAACGTCTTTGGGACGTTAAACGTAGCAAAATCTTCCGTTGTCGCTAATGTCGAGGCTTTCATCCTGATCTCTACAGACAAAGCCGTGCGCCCGACAAATGTCATGGGGGCCTCAAAGCGGCTCGCGGAACTCATTTGCCAAGCTCTTGCGACACATACAGACCTACCGCGGTTTTCAATCGTGCGCTTTGGGAATGTCTTGGGCTCTTCCGGCTCCGTCATCCCCCTGTTTCTCGAGCAGATCGAAAATGGTGGGCCGGTCACGGTGACCTCGCCAAACATCACCCGCTATTTCATGACAATTCCAGAGGCAGCTCAGCTGGTTGTACAGGCCGGTGCCATGGCCGAAGGCGGTGAGGTTTTCGTTCTGGATATGGGCGAGCCGGTCGAGATCGTCGAGTTGGCCAAACGGATGATCCGTCTTTCGGGGCGAACCCCATGGATCGACGGGAAAGACGCACCCGGCGACATAGAAATCAGATTCACAGGCCTGCGCGCGGGCGAAAAAATGTTTGAAGAGCTGCTAATTTCCGAGAATTCCATGTCGACCCAGCATGATCAAATCAGAGCCGCCCGAGAACGCGTGCTTGACCAGGACGCCTTGGACCAAATCTTGGATGCCCTGCGCGCGGCCAAGGATAGCGAGACCAACATTCGCGAAGTTCTCGCGAATGCGCCACTCGACTTCCGGCCAAGCAGGCTTTGAGCTGATTTGACTGATAAGTTGGACGACTTTGCAAATTGTCTGCAATGGCCTAGGCAAATTGGCAGATGTCGACGGGAGTTATGAGATGAAGATTGTGATCACCGGAGCATCCGGTTTTGTCGGTCAACGTCTGGTCCCTCGCCTACAACGCGCAGGTGTCGAGCTGGTTCTGGTCGGTCGCAACGCCGATACGCTGGCACAGCAATACCCGGACCATAAAACAACTTCCTATCAAAAGTGGCATGAAGCGGGCGCTGGCGCAAACCTGCTTGTCAATCTTGCCGTGCGCAATACCAACGACCCCGGCAGCTTGGCGGAGTTTGAAGCGATCAATTGCGAGCTGCTGAAAGAGGTTGTGAACACAGCCAAGGAAATCGGCATCCCCCGCGTCCTGAACGTATCGAGCGTTCAGGCATTGGACCTATCGAACCAAAGTCCATACGCCGTCTCGAAGCGGAAGGCAGATGCTTGGCTTGCGGAGGAGACAGGTATCGATGCGCGAACGGTATTTCTGCCACTGGTCCATGGCGATGGCTTTACAGGCAAACTTGCGCGACTGAACAACTGGCCGAAGCCTCTGACAAGGCTCGTATTTCCGGTCTTTGCCGCTCTAAAGCCCACTGTGCATATCGACCGTATCGTGGCGCATATTTTAGAAGGTGCAAATGGGGGCATTCTGTCAGACGGACAGGGGAAGAACCCGACATATATGATCCTGCGCGGATTGCTCGACTGGGGCTTTGCACTTACGATTATTGTATTGCTCTGGTGGGCTTTGCTGATCGTTTGGGTCGTGATCAAAGCCACATCGCCCGGCCCCGGCCTGTTTGTCCAACAGCGCGTCGGGCGTCATGGTCGGCTCATCCGACTGTATAAATTCCGCACGATGTCCGAAGGCACGAAACAAGCCGGAACGCACGAAGTCTCAGCCTCGGCCATTACAAAAGTTGGCGCAGTCTTGCGGCGCACTAAAATTGACGAGCTCCCGCAAGTCCTGAACATCCTAAAGGGCGACCTCAGCCTAATCGGTCCGCGTCCATGCCTCCCGGTTCAAGACGAACTGGTCCGAGAACGGCGTGCGCGCGGTGTCTTGGACATACGCCCCGGCATCAGTGGTCTCGCACAAATCGAGGGGATCGACATGAGCGAACCTGTGCGGCTCGCCGAGCGTGATGCTGATTATATTGCCCTACAGGGCTTCGTACTGGACTTAAAAATAGCGCTGGCAACAGCATCCGGGCGCGGGCAAGGCGACCGGGTGGCAGGTTAACTTGGAACGGCATGATTGCCTTTCGACGCGCAGACAGGCATGACGCTCAGCGATGGAAACGGGCGTATTGCGTGAAGGGCACATGGTATGACAGAGCAAAATGTCGCTGAGGACGTTGTCACGCGGTTCTACCTAAACGGGGATTACGCCGAGCGGAACCCGGATTGGGACACCGAGGATTCGCCCTGGAAAGCTGCACGCATCGCGGACATTTTACGCGATCATAAGCGCGACCCCAAAACTATTGTCGAAATCGGGTGTGGCGCGGGCGAAGTTATGCGCGGACTACAGGTTCATTTTCCGAAAGCCGAAATGACCGGATATGACATCGCCCCTGACCTCAAGCCGTTTTGGGATGCGCTGGGTGACAGCGACATGAACTTTGTTCTCGCGGATTACCTGGCCGTGGAGACGCCTATTCCCGATGTCGTGCTGCTGATTGATGTGATCGAGCATTTGGGCAACCCCTTCGACTTCCTGGACCGCCTCAGGGACCAGTGTAGCGAGGTTGTTCTGCACTTCCCGCTTGATCTGTCGTCGATCAGTGTGCTGCGCGAAAGTCCACTTTTGCATGTCCGCCACAAGGTCGGCCACTTGCACTTCTACACCAAGGGTCTGGTGATGGCGCTCATGGAAGGCGCGGGATATGAAGTGATCGAAGCGCGCTACACGGGCGCGTCGTTCACGGCCCCTCAAACGGGGTTGAAGTCTCGGCTGGCTGGGCTGTTCCGCCGCGCCATTTTTGCCGTGAACCGAGATGTCGGCGCGCGCCTTTTGGGCGGTGAAACTTTGATGGTGCTTGCCCGGCCCAAAGGCTGAGAACGATGCTGTATCTTCATGCGCCGAACGTGCACCAAGGGGGCGGGCTTAACCTTTTGCGTGCGCTCCTTTCCGCGCTCACCGGACCTGCTGTGCTACAGCTTGATGCGCGCTTTGCGCCTTTGCCGCCCCTGCCCGAGGGCACTGTTGTGCACCATGTTGCCCCGCGTATCATCGCGCGCCTAGGGGCCGAGCGGCGTTTGGCGCGCCGGCTGACACCCGACGACACGGTTCTGTGCTTTGGGAATTTACCGCCGCTCTGGCGTGTTTCTGCCCGCGTTGTGGTCTTCGTCCAGAACGTCTATCTTCTGGATGCGGCACATATGCAGGCACTACCATGGAAACTGCGCGCGCGCGTCCATATCGAGCGACTTTGGCTAAAGACTTTCCTGCGGGATGCCGAGGTCATCGTGCAAACCGAAACCATGGCACAAAAAGCAAAAGCCCGGCTTCACAGACCCGCTCGAGTTATACCGTTTCGAGATCCCCTTCCTGACCCGGAGCGCTCTGCGGCACCCGAGTATGACTTTATCTATGTTGCATCCGGAGAGGCGCATAAGAACCACACCCGG
Source organism: Dinoroseobacter sp. (assembly GCA_965279125.1). Taxonomy (GTDB): domain Bacteria; phylum Pseudomonadota; class Alphaproteobacteria; order Rhodobacterales; family Rhodobacteraceae; genus Dinoroseobacter. Next base: position 183,218 of record CBDIHL010000039.1, on the reverse strand, counting down.
CTGTTTGAAGCATGGGCAGAGCTTGCCGCCCGAGGGGTCAAACCAAGCCTCGCACTCACCCATGATCCTGGTGCGAACACGCCGCTTGGGTCAGCCCTCACCCAAGCGCGAGCCAAGGGCGCGCGCATAGAGATCGTGAGTGCCGACGGGGTCGAGGCAATGGCTGCACTCTATGCAAAGGCGCGCTTTTTGGTGTTCCCGTCCATGTTTGAATCCTTCGGGCTGCCTCTTTTGGAGGCCGCGCAGATCGGATTGCCGATTGTTGCTGCGGAACGCGACTATGTGCGCGATGTCGTCCAACCGAAGGAAACTTTTGACCCCCTATCCGCCCGATCTATTGCCCGCGCCGTGTTGCGCGCTCTAGATCAAGCCACCGAGCCCCCCGTCCCTCGGTCCGCCGCTGAGTTCCTCGACGCGCTGCAAGAGCGGGCCTGACATGCGGGTCTTGATCGTATCGCAGTATTTCTGGCCGGAGACGTTCTTGATAAACGCTGTGGTCGCCCGGCTGGTTGCTGAGGGCGTGGACGTCACCGTGATCACCGGGCAACCTAACTATCCCGATGGTCGCATTTTTGACGGCTTCAAAGCTTGGGGCTTTACGCAAGAAACGTATCAAGGGGCCACAGTCGTGCGCGTCCCGCTGGTCCCACGCGGGCAAAACAATCGGGTCGCCTTGGCGTTAAACTACCTGTCATTCATAATTTCAGGGTGCCTTCTAGCGCCGTGGAAAGTGAAGGGCCAAAAGTTCGACGCCGTTTTCGTCTACGCCCCTTCCCCGTTGGTGCAGGCCTATGTCGGGCTGATCTTCAAACGCTTGAAGCGCGCGCCATTGTTGATTTGGGTGCAAGACCTTTGGCCTGAAAGCTTGACCGCGACAAACGCGGTGCGCAACCGAGGGATAGTGGGGCTGGTCAGACATGCGGTTCGCGGACTGTATAAACGGACCGACAGGATTCTCATCCAGTCTCAGGCCTTTCGTGACCCAATCGAACGTATCGTGGCGACACATCCTCAAATCCATTACCTGCCCAATTCGCTTCCCGAAGATCCCATCGCCACGCCCCCAACGCCGCAGGCATCCGCATTAGCAGCTCAAATCAGAGACGGTTTTTCAATCGTTTTTGCGGGCAATTTGGGACAAGCGCAGGGACTTCAAACAGTGGTCGAGGCGGCGAATTTATTGCGCGAACATCCCGACATCACCTTTTACCTTGTTGGTAGCGGGCGGGCAGAAGATGCGCTGCGCCAAGACATTGCAGGTCTCGGCCTTAGCAACGTGGTCTTGCCCGGTCGATTTGCGGCATCTGACATGCCCGTCATTCTGTCAGCAGCCTCGGCACTTCTGGTGTCCCTGCGGCCCGACCCGATTTTCAGCTACACAATCCCGAACAAGTTACAGGCCTATCTTGCAACGGGACGACCCATTCTTGCATCCCTAGACGGCGAAGGCGCGCGGATATTGCACCAAGCGCAAGCTGGCATGTCGTGCCCCGCAGGTGATGCAAAAGGCCTTGCGGATGCGGTTCGGAAATTACGCGCGTGCTCTGCCTCCCAGATCGACGACATGTCCGCATCTGGGCGTGCCTATTTTGAGGCACAGTTCTCGCTTCAAAGTTTGACAACCAATCTGATTTCCCATCTTGAACAGGCCAGCGCAGCCACGAAGGAAACCGTGTCATGAAAATTCTGGTCTTGGGCGTCTCGGGCATGCTGGGACATGTCACATTCCAACGGTTAAGCCATGATCCGGCACTCGAGGTTTGGGGCACTGGACGCGCATCAAACGTGACACGGCATTTTCCGGAACCCATGCGCACGCGCATTATCACGGGCATCGATGTCTTAGATACCGATGCTTTGGTTCGCTTGTTCGATCAGGTGAAGCCTGACATCGTCATCAACTGCGTCGGTCTGATCAAGCAATTGGAAAGCAGCGCAGATCCATTGGTTGCTTTGCCGGTCAACGCAATGCTGCCGCACCGGTTGGCGCGCCTCGCCGCTTTGATCGGAGCACGGTTGATCCACATGAGCACAGACTGTGTCTTTTCGGGTGCCAAAGGCAACTATACCGAGGCCGATCAAAGCGACGCGACTGACCTCTACGGATCCTCCAAGTTCATTGGCGAAGTCGACTATCCGAATGCGATCACATTGCGCACCTCAATTATCGGACCTGAGTTGGCCCGCGCGACCGGACTGATTGGCTGGTTCCTGGCTCAAGAGGGATCAATCAAGGGCTTCACGCGAGCAATTTTTTCGGGCCTGCCCACCTGCGAGCTGGCCTCCGTGATACACACCCATGTCCTACCAAGACCCGCGTTGCACGGGGTCTATCATGTTGCTGCCACGCCAATCTCCAAATATGACCTGTTGGCATTGGTCGCAGACATCTATGGCAAATCCATTCAAATCATGCCGGACGACGCTCTGACGATTGACCGCTCTTTGGATGGGTCTCGGTTCGAGCAGGCCACAGGGTATAGAGCGCCAGATTGGCCGACACTCATAACGCGTATGCGCGATTTCAAATAAGGACGCACAGGTGTTTAAGAACAAAACATTAATGATCACCGGCGGCACTGGCTCGTTTGGCAACGCAGTCCTGAACCGATTCCTCGACTCTGATCTGAAAGAAGTTCGGATCTTCAGCCGTGATGAAAAGAAGCAAGAGGACATGCGCATTGCGCTGAACAATCCCAAGCTGCGCTTTTACATCGGGGATGTGCGCGAAATCGAAAGCGTCCGGGGTGCGATGCATGGCGTCGACTACCTGTTTCATGCCGCAGCGCTCAAGCAAGTCCCATCCTGCGAATTTCACCCAATGGAGGCCGTGCGGACCAATATTCTCGGCACCGAGAATGTGATGAACGCTGCGTTGGAGGCCAAGGTGAAGCGCGTCATCGTTTTGTCTACCGACAAGGCCGTTTATCCGGTCAACGCGATGGGCATGTCCAAGGCGATGATGGAGAAACTAATGGTCGCCAAGACACGCGGTCGGGCTGAGGGAGAGACCGTGTTTTGCGCCACGCGCTATGGCAACGTGATGGCCTCGCGCGGCTCAGTCATCCCCTTGTTCATCGATCAACTGAAAAGCGGTAAAGCGCTGACCGTGACCGACCCCAAAATGACGCGGTTCCTGATGTCTCTGGAAGACTCTGTCGACTTGGTGCTTCACGCCTTCGCGCATGGCCGACAAGGTGACATCTTCGTCCAAAAAGCCCCTGCATCCACTGTTGGCGACTTGGCAGAGGCCGTGCGTCAGCTGTTTGGTGTCGACGTCCCGGTCAATGTGATCGGCACCAGACATGGCGAAAAGCTGTACGAGTCGTTGCTGTCGCGCGAAGAAATGGCACGCGCCGAGGATACCGGAGAACATTACCGTGTGCCTGCAGATGCGCGCGACCTGAACTACGCTAAGTATTTCAGCGAAGGTGCAGTCGAAGTCTCCGCGCTTGAGGATTACACCTCGCACAATACCAAACGGCTGAATGTCGCGCAGGTCAAAGAGCTGTTGATGAAACTCGACTACATCAAGGAACAGCTCAGTGCTTAAAACCATGACCATTGTCGGCACGCGGCCTGAGCTGATCAAAATGGCCCGTATCATCGCAGAGATGGACCGTCATACCAATCACGTTCTGGTCCATACCGGGCAGAACTACGACTACGAGCTGAACCAGGTCTTCTTTGACGATCTGGAAATCCGCAAACCAGATCACTTCTTGAATGCCCAAGGTGCCAACCCCGCCCAAATGATCGGCGACATTCTTGCCAAGGCCGACGCCGTGTTCGAGGCTGAAACCCCTGATGCCTTGCTTCTCTATGGGGACACAAACTCTTGCCTGTCGGTCATCGCGGCCAAACGTCGAAAGATCCCGGTCTTCCATATGGAAGCCGGAAATCGATGTTTTGACCAGCGTGTCCCAGAGGAGCTGAACCGGAAGGTCGTTGACCACCTGAGCGATATCAACATGGTTCTGAGCGAACACGCACGGCGCTACTTGATCGCAGAAGGTGTGCGTGCCGAGACGATCATCAAGACTGGCAGCCATATGGATGAGGTTTTGGCCCATTACCGCGACAAGATCGCAACGTCCGATGTGCTGGCTCGGCTTGGCTTGACGCAGGACGGCTATTTTCTGGTCAGCGTCCACAGGGAAGAGAATGTCGATGCGCCAGAAACGTTGCGCCAACTGCTCGACAGCTTAAACGGCTTGGCCGAAGCTTACGAATTGCCAATCATCGTCTCGACACATCCACGCACCCGCAAACGGCTCGATGCGCTTGAAGGATTAACGATGGACGCGCGCATCCAGTTCCTCAAGCCATTTGGGTTTGTCGACTACAACAAATTGCAGATCGGCGCGGCCTGCGTGATCTCAGACAGCGGGACAATCACCGAAGAGGCGAGCCTGTTGAACCTGCCTGCGATCACAATCCGAACTGCCCATGAACGCCCCGAGGGCATGGATGTCGGCACCTTGATCATGAGTGGCCTAAAACGAGACCGTGTCCTTGAGGCCGTGCAGATCATCCGCGCGCAGCACAATCGTGATGTCCAAACCATGCCAAGGGTACCAGATTATCAGGCCGATACGGACCCTAATCCAGTCTCAAAGCAAGTTGTTCGTATCGTGCAAAGCTATACGGACTACGTAAATCGGACGGTTTGGCGGCGCGACGTCTAATGGCTTTATGAAGCCGTGTCACTGCGCACGCCCTCCTGGGATGACAGCACGCAACGTCCATAAAATACGGTGCCCAATCCGGTTCGTCATCGCGTTCACCAGTGACCTATAGAAATGCGGCTTGACGAGCAGACGCGGCGCAAGCCTTAGCGCGATGCCCGCTGTGCGCATCCCTGCCTGCAATCGACCTGCACGGAAATGTAACTGAGCACTCACCAGATGCGCGCTGGAGAGCGCTCGATCCTGCAAAGCACGCAAAGACGCGTTCAGATTTGGATGCTTGAAAAGGCCTTCAATAATGCGGATCGGTTCTTGAGCGCGCTCGGGCGTCGTGCGGGAATAGGTTTGCGATCCTTCATGGATGCGAAACGAAGCAAGCGTCTTGGAAATATGAACAAAATCGCCAAGCAGGCCCATGCGCAACCAGAAATCATAGTCCGGCATCTGACGATAGTTCGGATCCCAAGCCCCTGTTTCACGATACGCATCGCGGGTGAAAAACGCTCCGGGACCGGGCAGACAGATCACATCGCACAACATGTGCTCATAGTCGTAGGCAGGCGCTGCGACGTTGCGAATGATGCGTCCAGCCTGGTCGATCAGCCGATAATCGCAGTAAGTTGCGACAGCATCCGGCGCGCCTTGTAGCGCCGCGAGGCTGTCTGCGGCAGCCGTCTTATCCAGCAGATCATCGGCGCTCAGATAGCCCAAGACGGCCCCGCTTGCGGCATTCCATCCCGCCTCCAAGGCTTTGGCCTGTCCGGCATTTTCTTGATGAATGACCTTAAATCTGCTGTCTGCAAAACGCTGTTCCAGCGCGTCGAGCGTTTCTGCTGTTGCATCCGTAGATCCGTCATTGACCACGATCAGCTCTATCTGCGCGTGGCTTTGCCCCAACACCGAGGCGATAGCGCCCTCCAAGAAATCCGCGTGATTATACGCTGGGATCACCACAGACACGGTTGAAGCTTGTGATACGGTCATATTCCGCCTTCTGTATCTGTCATTTCACAGGACCGCGGTGCGCCAACCTGTGGAGAGACGGCAAACAGATGGACCACCCCCGATTGCATGATCCGCTCGACATCAGGATTATCCGACACGGCCCGAAGGAGGCCGCCGTGGCTGGTCTCGTCGATAACGAGATGTTTAAATCCATACCTTTGCAAATCTGCGATCGGATCCGAACTTTGCGCGATCAAGCGCGCCTCGGACGGGGTATCGCCGCATAAAAGCTGATCTGGGCGCAACCAGTATCTGTAATACCCAGCCACATAAACACGCTCACCCAGTGCCGCACTGCGCGCGAGATGTTGTTGTGGGCCGCAATACGCACTGGCCATTGCGCAGCGATCCAGCGTGCCCGCAGCATATGCTGGCAAGGCGCGCAAGGTCGGAAGGACATGCCACGTGCTGCTCAACAGAGCCGCCCACAACACGACGAATATCCCAACGCGCAGCAACAGCAGTTGTGGCAAGCGCTCCAAAGCGCGCTGCGTTGCGATGGCGATCAATGGCACGATCAGCAGGATCGTTGCGAGGAAATACCGCGGCGCGATGACCGATGGCCGCAGGATCATCCAGATGGCGACGCCCAGCAGGCAAGCCAAAACCACGCGGCGCAACAGCGTCTTATCGCCAGCCAGTTGGCGCCACACCACCCAAACCAACGGCGCACAGGCGAGCAGAACAAAAGACAAGCCGCCGCCTTGCATCGGGTAGCGCCCGAAGACGAGTGCGAACGGATAGGTTGCCAAGATCCAGCGTGTGGTCTCAGGCGAAAACCAAACCTGGTTCAGCCATGCGGTATCTTGCGGGCCGCCAATGAACGGCGCAAGCGGTGCCCCAAAGAGCACAGCATTTTTGGCAAAATGCGGGAGCCACGGTAAAGTGGCCCATGCGGCAGTCACCAACGCCTCTCGCAAGGTCACACGCGCTGCGACGCCAAACCCGCAATAGCGCCCGTCAAAATTGCGCCAGATCAAAATGACCAGCAAAGCCGGTAGAAGTGTCGGCAGATAAGAGAATTTCGCCATCGTCGCGGCCCCGGTCATCAAGCCGACCCAAACCAAGCTTGACTTGCGATGCGGTGATGTGGTGGCGACCAAGGCCCAATAGACAGCGGCTAGACCGAAGGCCGCAGCAAACAGATCGACTTTTCCATCGATTGCATAATGAGTGAACGTCGACGACGACAGCAAGACAATCAAGACGACGAGTTGCGCCATCCGTCCACCACCGCATGCCTCGCAAATCCGCATCAAGTAAAGCGCCGCGATCCCCGCAATCGGTAGAACGAAAAGCTTGGCGGCTCCCTGTCCTGCCAAGCTGATCAACGCCGCAAAATGCAACTCGCCGGGCAAACTGATGGTGGAGAAAAACTCGAATCCACCGGGCATTGGGATCAAACGATTCGTCTCAGCGAGAAGCTGCGCATAGCTCATGTAAAACGCTTCAGCATCGCCAATGGGGGGCTTGATCAATGCTGCGGCGCCATAAGCCGCGGCCAGAAACGCAACCGCCGAACCCAACGCTCGTTCGGCGCGAGACGCCTCATGCCAAAGCTGTTGGGCTATCTTCAGGGATAGACCGCTCAGGAGGTAACCGCGCCAAAGTGGAAGGCTGACTGCGTAGCACAGTCCAAGGAGACCCCAAATCACGATTGGCTTTAGCGCACCCAAGAGGCTCATACCGATCAAGAATGCGCCGACTGACAGCACTCCTATCAAGAACGCCGACGCTCTTTCCACATCTTCATCTTCGCGCCGCCCGCCTTGGATCAACACACTCAGACGCCAGCCCAACCCCAAACACGCCCCCGCATAGATCGCGCAGACCACCACGGCCCAAAGGCCCTCGATCCCGCCGGTTGTTTGGGACAGCAAACCCACCGCGTTCACCACAAAGTCGATGGGCTGTGAAACTGGCCGTAGACGTAGCTTTGCACCGCCGCGACGGGAGCTGGAAGCATCTGTGAAACACCGCTGCCCGGCGGCAACATCACCAGCGCAAACAGCCCGGTCATCAAGGCCATCCATAACACGATCAACACGGCTATGGCTTTCGAACGCACATCATTCATTGGCCTGATCCGGTTCTGTATTCGGTTGGCTGGAAGACGGGCGCGTCGCCATGCAAGCCAGCCCGAGCAAGATCGCGCCCGCCAAGGTAATGACATGCAAGGTTACAATAACCACAAAAGCGTTCCCATCTGCCACACCGAGGATACCAAGGGCCATGACGCCAAAAACCTCGTATGTTCCGATCATGCCCGGTGAGGCAGGCACCATACTGACGACCGCGAGCACCAACAACACAAACAGCGCATTGCCCAGTGACAGATCCACGCCGCAGGCTTGGGCGACATGATAAACGAGCACGACCTCGACAGCCCATGTCATCCCAGTCAACAAGGCAACCAGCCCCAGACGCAAAGGTTTGAACAGCGATGTTAGGCCTTGCAAGCCTGCGCGCATCATCGGCTCCAAACGGGCAGCGATAACGGCCGGCAAGCGTTTGCCAAGGAAAGCCAACACATGTGACAGGCGCTCGGGGCCAAGTAAGTGCAAGGCCAGCGTCACGGCAAGCAGCACGCCCGTCACTGTCCCGATGCCAAATCCAGTTGTACCCAGCCAATCCGGCAGCTCCGGGTAAATCAGCAAAACCATCGACAGCAAGATCAAGACAGACCCCAGATCAACAATCTTTTCGGTGACCAAGGTCGCAAGCACCTTTGTGCGCGCCATACGCTGCGTGCGTGCCAACTCCAACGTGCGCACGAGGTCTCCGGCCCGCGCTGGCAGAATTGTGTTAAACAAATACCCCATCATCAATGCACGAAAGCTGGGAGCGAACGGCACGGGTGGATTGTGTTCGATCAGGACTTGCCAACGCAAGGCGCGCAACACAAACGCAACCGCCAGCAGCGCGGGCACCGGCCAAAGCTTCGCGATCTGCACGGCCCCGAGTGCTTCGCCAACATCTGCCCATGCAACATTGCGACCCAACCACAATAGCGCGATCAAACTGACCGACAGCCCGAGTAGCGTGACAAAATTAGCCCGAAACCAGCTCTTCTGAGGCACCTGATCTGTCATGAAAGCGTTGCCTCAAGTGCAGCTTCCATATCCCGCGCGACACCACTCCAATTCATATTGGTGTGCACAAACTGACGGCCGCCTTGACCGACCCTTTTGCGTAACGGCGTATCCGCGAGGATGTGTGTCAGTCTTTCAGCAATATCCCTTGGGTCCGTACTGGTGGCTTGGAACAGATGAACATTGTCTTCAAGCAAATGGCGCCCAAGCAAGTTCAACGGAACATTTGCCATCGTCGGCAGGCCCAGCAACATCGCTTCGATCGTTGCCGTACCGAGGCCCACATACTTCCCGGTTAAGGACGAATAAAACAGGTCCGCATTTTCCATTTCTGATAAGACTACGTCATGCGGCTGCTCTCCAAGAAAGATCACTCGATCTTCCAGCCCTTTCTCGACGACCAAGCGGCGCGCGGCATCAAAGTATTCATGCCCGATCAAGCGCAGGGTCAGATCAGGGTGGGCCTCTGCGATCGACGCAAAGGCGGTAACCAAGGGCACGAAACTGCGCTGTTCGCTGATCGCACCGACCCCGAGGATAACACGTGCAGGGCCATAAACATGCGGGCGTTGGGCCAATGCATCAATATCGCCATTGGCCCCGTAATTGACGATCTCAATCTTGCGACGGATGCCAAGCCCTTGGACATCTTCAAGATAGGTTTGGATTTGCTGATCCCAAGCAATCAGTTTCTTGCAGAACGGAAAGATGAGACGCCCGCAAATCGCCCAATCCAATATATTCAGGATGCGGTTCCGCCGAGGGTTCAGGGATTGCAGCTGCGTCCCAACAGAACAGACGAGCGGGGCCCGAATGCTGCGTGCGGCAAAAATCGCTGGAAAGGCTATGTCGAGGTAATGGTTAATCAGCAAAACCACATCAGCGTCGCAGTTCTGCGCGATCCGGCGCATTTTGCTCCATGTTCTGGGGTTCCATGCGCAAAGCTGAAAGTGCTTAAAAAAACCAGCCAGCGGCAGGACAGCAGTCGGCAATCTGTGAAGCGTTATGCCGGATCCAGCAATAGCATTGTCAACCTCCGGGAATTGAGTCTCTAGAGCTGCAACCGTGATCTCATGTCCACGTGCCTCCAGCGCCAAAGCGAGGTTTCGTGCATAAAATGCGGTCCCCGTCTTGATCGGGGGAAACATGCCGCTGACGATGAGAATCTTCATGACTGTCGTATGAGCGCTTTGGCGGGCACACCGGCAACTGTTTCGCCAACTGCAACATCGCGGATAACTGCGCTGCCCAATCCGACAAGCGCTTCTGCCCCAATCGAGGTGCGCTCCTTCACGTTTGCACCACAGCCGATGTAGGCGCTATGGCCGACCTGCACCTCACCTGACAAGCAAACGCTGCTGGCAAGGATGGCATAATCAGCAACATCGACATTGTGATTGAGCACGCAGTTGGACAACACCGTCACATGGCGGCCCAGCGTGACGCCCGACAGGATTGTGACATTGGCAAACACAAGGCAGCCCGGCCCTATTTTTACATCGTTGGCGCATACCGCAGAGGGGTGGATCAAAGTGGCAAAGTGCTCGGTATCCAGCTGATTGCTTTGCAAAATGTGCGCACGCCGCGCATGGCTACCGGGGCTTCCAAGGCAGTCAACGAACAATAGGTCTGGCGTAGCATCCCGCAAACCTGCCCCTTCGGACAGCTTCCCGAGGACGGGTTGACCCCGCACTTCGCAGCCGACCGCCAAGCCGTCATCAAGAAGGCCATGCACTGCATAACGCGGCCCCGAAGAAGACTGATTATGCGCTTCTATCAGGCTAAGCACATCAGAGGCGGTTCCCCCGGCCCCAACGAGAACAAGAGCTTGCTGGTCCGGCATGATGGCTCAGAGCACCCTGTCTTTGAACCAAGCCGCCGTCCGGGTGATGCCTTCTTCAAGATCGATCTTCGCTTTGTAACCCAACAGATCTTCGGCTTTGCGTGTCTCCGGGATACGCAGTTCGATATCTGCCGAAAGCGGTGGCTTGAAGATAATCTCGGAATTGGAGTTCAGCACACGGCACACGGCCTCGGCCAAACCGAAAATCGTCGTAACCGCCCGCGCGTTGCCGATGTTGAACGACTCGCCCACCGCATTCGGGTGCTCGACCGCAAGCATCAAGGCATCCACCATGTCATCGACAAAGCACCAAGCGCGAATCTGGGTGCCATCGCCATAGATCGAAATCGGCTCGTTCAGAAGAGCTTTGCGAATAAAGATCTGGATAGCACCTTCGCCGGTTTGCCCCGGCCCGTAGACGTTGAACGGGCGCAGAGTTACTGTCGGCAATCCGCGCTCGCGGTGATAGGCATGGGTCAGATGCTCTCCCGCCAACTTGCTGACCGCATAGACCCAACGCGCTTCTCCGGCCGAGCCTGCTACAGCTTGCGTCACTTCACTTACGCGATATGCCATGCTGCCGAACACTTCTGAGGTCGAAAACTCGACCACACGCTGGCTTACCTGTGCGTCGCTGGCCGCGCGCAGCACGTTTGCAGTGCCGAGCATGTTAACTTCCATGGTGTTGATTGGCGACTTGATCACCGTATCAATGCCAGCGATTGCAGCGGCGTGAACAACAATATCAGCGCCCTCAACCGCAGCGCGGATCGAGGCATAATCCAGAATATCGCCCTGAACCAAGCTAACATTCGGATGCTCGGCCCCTCCGGTGAACTTGATCGTGTTGCGGGTAAGATTGTCGAACAGGATGATCTTATTTTCATCCGCCAGACGCCCTGCCAGTGTGGAACCGATGAAGCCGGCACCACCCGTGATCACAATTGTCTTATTTTGGATCATGGTTGAGCGTCCTCGTATTGCGCAGCGGTTTATCAGTTGCCCAGCTTGTGCACGATTTTTGACATCAGCCGCAACTGTTCCTGCGTTAAGCACTGGAATATTCTGCGCTAACAGCCGTGTTTATGCGCCTATTTTGCTTTCAGATCGCTTTCGCGCGCGACCGCCACGATACGGCGCAGCAGTTCCGGCTTGTCATCAAGGCAGAAAACTGCGTCCCCATAGGCATCATGCAACCGCCCCAAGATGCCACGTAACCGCGTCTGTGGCAGCCCCATGCCATAGGGATAATCGCACGCTTGCGGATCAAAGATCCACTCGGGTGGCACGACCTCCAGAAGCTGCAATAAGCGTCGCGCGGATGCGGTTGCGTGCCATTTCGCTTCAACGAAGCTTCTGGCGCGCTGGCCAAGTTCTGCGCGATACTCTGCGTCTGTGACCAAACGCTCGACAGCGGCCTCAAGCTGGTCGGGGTGGCAAAAATGCGTGGGTGGACGCCAGTCCGAATCCAAGTCTTTTTCCAGAAAATCGGCGTAATATCCCCCGACAATTGCGGGCCTTCCGAAAAAAGCAGCCTCTGTGGCAAAGCCAACCATCGGCATATCCGAGAAGGCTTGATCTATGACGAAATCACACCTGCTAATATGTTCGAGCACTTCATGATTTGGCCGTCCGGTCAACTCGATCAACTCTATTGTATGGCCTTTGGCCCGCACGGCCTCTATCGCGGCCCGGATTTGCGGCGAACCTTTTCCGCTTGGAAAGGACGGGCTATGCAAGACAACCAACCCTTCACCCTGAGGTTTGGCCCTTTCTGCGCTTTGGTTCAGCAAATCTTGGTTCGGAATATATGGCATCCCGATGATACTACGCTGAACGAAAGGCTTGGTATGGTGCTGCCCGTGAGAGGGCGAGTCGACGATGATATCTGCATACTGATTGATTTTATCGACATTGCCTTTGCGCCAATGGATCAACTGTCGATAGGCCTCGCAGCGGGCGGCGGTGTCTTCGTCGCTGTCGGTCTCAACAAATGGCGGGATATATCCTGTCCCGTCCCGCAGATGTTGGGGTAGGAAGGTATCTTCCGCAAAACCGTCCATGAACGCAGGACGTCCATCGGTGCCATGGAAAATGTAGATGATCTTCTTGCCAAGCAGCTTCAGGATCGGAAGCTCGCGAAACCGAAAAAAGCTCGTCGAACACCCCATGATGAACACGTCAAATTTGACGATGGCCCAAATCAGCAAGGTCAGACGGGAAACGGCTGCCATAGCAGCCCAGAAAAGCCTGCTCAGCTTTCCGCGCGCTTGCGCCTTCAGCCGCCCCGCCACGCCCCAGCGCGCAAATCGTGTCCATAACCCAGGTTTCTGTGCTGGATCGCCATATTGGAAACGGTGCTCGCTAAGCGTGACAAGCTCAACATCAACGCCAAGCTCCGCAAACCCTTTGCGCAAGTTCGTATAAAAGCCTGAGACCTCGGCAAGCCCGAGAAAGATGCGCATTCCGGTTTACTCCGGCGACATGTGGCGCACGAGATCAGTCACACCTTCAACGAACCCTATTTCCGGGTGGTGCAGCAGTGTCTTCATGCGTTCAATATCTGCGACCAGATCCTGACCTGCCGTTGCGGACGCTTGCGAAAAGACGGGCTTCTTGCCCACGACCTGCCCAATCGTTTCCGCGATAGCCCTCAGGCTCAGGACATTCGGACCCGCAATATTAATCTTCTGGCTACTGTCCAACTCAAGTGCAGAACAGATTGCAATCGTCGCGTCCGAGACGTGCACAGGGTTAATCGACAGACCCTCTGGCCCTTGTAGATTGATCGGGGTGCCAGATTGAACAGAGCGGATCAGGCGCGGAATGAGCATACTGTCGCGTTGACCGGGGCCGTAGACAAAGAAAAATCGCAGGGTCGAGATGTTCATGAACGCCGCATAGGGTTCCGACAAAATCTCGGCGCACAGACGCGTTCCGATGTAGAAACCCAGATCCCCTTTCGCGACGATCGGCGCATCCTCGGAAAACGTGGTGGCTCCGTTGCCGTAAATGCCCCCTGACGAGGCAAGAACAAAGGTTTTCACTCCTTGACGACGCGCAAAATCCAACAATCGAATGGTGCTAACGGTGTTGACACTCAAGACCTCATCGACGTTCTCGGGAAAGTCGCGAAACAGGTTCGATTGCGCGAGATGGATGATCGTATCGACGTCTTTGGGCAAATCGTCCTGGGCCCAATTCTGCCCCAGATCGAGCGTGATCGTTTGCGCCCCAGCCACCTGCGCCCCGGTCCGAGAAATCGCATAGACAGTATGCTCAGCGGCCAATCGTGGCAGCAAATGCGTGCCAACCAAGCCACTCGCGCCAGTCACAAGGATTTTTCTACGGAGTTTTGACATCGGTGCGCGCGGTCCAGACTAGGGCCAAGATCAGGGCACAAACCCCGATCAGAGCGCCTGATTTCAGAAGAAAGTTTATGCCCGAAGGCGTTTCGGCCCGCAACAGACTAGTTCCCACGGCAATGCCGCCCCACAAGAGCAGCAGCGCGGCAATGCGCCCCCAATCGAGCGGAAGCGGATGAAGTCGCTGCGAAGCCAGCAAATATCCCGATGTCAGCGCAAAATAGGACAGGGCCGTTGCCCATGCCGCACCAATCACACCAAACTGAGGAATCAACAGCCAATTGGCCACGAAGTTCACAGCCGCAGCCCCCCAAGATAGATACGCGAAGAGATATGTCTTGCGCTCTAGGGAAATCCCGGTGCCCGTTATTTGCTGCGTCGCTTGGAAGACGATCCCAAGGCTAAGGATCGCTAACGCGGGCCCCGCTGCCGCAAACTCGTCCGGCATCGTCAACGCCAATATGTCTCGCGAAAACACCGCCAAAGTGGTTGCCACGACAAGCATTGCGCCGATGAGCAGCAATAAAACCCCTGCATAGACCTTCCGGTAGATGTCCGGGGTGATCAGTCTTGACCTTGATCGACATGGGGCTCCATGCCAGCCCGAAAGCGGTTGAGAAGAACATCGCTATCATCGCAAAGCGATTGGCGACGGAATAGATGCCGACCTCTTCGATTGAACGCAGCGATGCGAGCATCCAGCGGTCCATACTGGAAAACAGCCAGAACGCCAGACCCGCGAAAATGAACGGATAACCAAACCTCACGAGTAGATTGACCGTTTGCAAGCGGACCGATCGGGTCAAATCTTTTCGGATAAGCCACAAGCCCAGTGGGATTGTGACCGAAATTGCCAAGGCTTGTAGCACCAGCAAGCCATCCAACTTGAACCCGAGCCAAAGTACACCAAACACGCCCAAGACCGCCGTTCCTATCCGCGACAAGAAAGAGACGGCAAAAAAGCGCCAAGGTGCAAAATGCAGACGTAAGACATCAAGTATGAACTGTGAAACTTGCGTAAACGCCATCAGGATAAGGGCTGCAAAAATACCAAGGAGGGAGATTTCGACGTCGTCCATCCCCCACAAAGAGCCTCGTATCGCTAGCGCCGCCAAGCCTGTGCCGAAGATGACTGCCACAGTTAGAAAACCGCACAGCGTGACGACGCCAGAGCTCACAAGACCTGGCCGCTCGGCAAGCGGGGTATCTCCATCCCAATAAAACCGTTGAAGAGAATTGTTCAGTCCACAATTGGCGACAAGACCAAGGATCACCGTGAACGATAGCACCAATTCCAGCGTGCCGTATAAACCAGTGCCAAGCGTGCTCGCGATGATCGGGAAGGCAACAACTGCGACGAGTTTGGAGGCAAAATCCGCGCCTCCATAAATCGCCATGCTTGAAAGAAGCCGGTTTAGCATTCCGTGTCAGGCAGGCGATTGTTCACCAGCGGGTGCGTGATCTTCGGAGCTGTCTTGGCACGAGGGCCCAAGAGCGGGTGATAGAGGTTGATCAAGCTGTCGCGCTCGCCATCAAGATAGGCGATCACTTCTGTGAACAGGAACTCTGATGCCTTAAGGCCGTGATACTTTTCCGCATAAGCGCGATTTGCGCGCCCCAATTCTTTTCGCAACTGCGGATCAGTAATCAGACGGCGCAGAACGTTCTTAATCGTCTCGGGTTCAGCCGAAACGATGGGGCATTCATCCAGATGCGACCAGCGACGAAACAGACGCGTGTATTGCTGATCTTCCAGATTTGCGACGACGCATAAGCCACTCGCCATGCCTTCAACGGCATTGAGGCCATGCCCCGTGGCAATCAATTGCTCCACAAGTATATCTGTATCTTCCGCAAGAATGCGGCGCAGCTCACTGTTCTGCTTGCCTTCGATCAAGTTCAGCTCAACCTTTAGCCCCTCTTGTCTAAGCTCCTCTACCGCCTCGATCACGAACTCCGAGCCCTTGAACCCTCGGTGGTTGGGGGCATGCGCGATCGATACGGTTGCGCTGGCACCATCCGCTGTGTCCGCACGCCGCTTCGGCGTCCACTGATCAAGATCGACCGAAAGGCTGGAAGGGGCCAACACATCCCAACGCCCGCCGCCATCTGGCCCCATCATGCCGGGGATCATGACGTCAGCATGGCGCGTCCAATACGCGACGCGCGCTGCAATCGCGCCCTGCTTGCGCGCAAATTCTGGATACGACATCAACAGACCATGCAGCAATGCGGTCGAGCGTATATCCCGGTAGGAAAAGTAATCCGCTCCGAATGGGATAAGCACAGTTTTTTTCCGGGCAATCCGAAAGGCATGGGCCTGTAGTCGCCACAACCCCGTGCCACCAACGAAAAAACCACTGAACCCCATGACGAAGACATCATACCGAAACAAGGCCGTTGCAAACGCGAGGACCAGTTTGATCTGATGTGGTAGGCGGCCAAACTCCTCGTCGAGGATACGGTCCCAATCTTGCCGCGTGCTGATCTTTGCATAGTAGCCAACCGTGAAGGTCTCAGACGGAAATCCGGCTTCCTTCATCGCGCGAGACCAATATCGGTTGTTGCCGATGGGATCGCTGCCCCAAACAAGCCGCTTGCGTTCGGATCTGCCGAAATAGCGCGCCAACAGAGCAGCCGTTAGGATGATCAGCGCGGCTATTGGCATGAAAACCAACGCCTTGATGATATCGCGTAGCACTCCCCACATTAGCCGAGCAGCTTTTCCGAGACGCCATCATAGGCCCCCGCCAAGACTTCATTCTGGAAGAAAACACCGTCCTTGCTTCCAACCCCACATAATATATGCCGCGATCCCAGTTGGGCGCGCACTGTCTTCGCGATGGCCTCGATCCCCTTCATATTGCGGGTGCTGGGAACCGGAAACCCACTCTTCAACTTCAAGCTGGCTGAAAACTGGATATTTGGGCTGCCCGCAATGCCATGATCATGCAGCTGCTGCGCGATGTCCGCGGCCCGTGTTATCGGATCGTCGATGCGATCACCAAGCACCTCGACCGTCATGCGGCAATCGTCTTTCTGCCCACTAAACGCATTGTAATTCGTCACGCGATACCACGGGCAATCTGGATCAAACCCATAGAGATATTGCAGATCACAGTCGCTGGGCGCTTCAAGAACGAGGTTCAAGATCCAATGGCTCATTGGTCGGTCCAGCCCTGCGGTGCGCAAATCATGACCAAGCAGCGCCGCAGTCCCAATCGCCCCAGTTGCAAAAACAATCTGGTCGGCTTGCACGACCTGCGCCGTTTGGCCCATGCGGTCGACACAAAGCCGGCCGGTCTCAAGGTCCACACTCGTAATCTTCGCGTCCGTCCAGATCTGGACGCCTTGATCCTGCACATGCGCAGCCAGACCCATCACGACACTGTTTGATCCATGCCTGCGCGCATAAAAATGGCCCAAACCATGCCGGTATGCGTGCGGCAACTGGCGTTGTTCAGGATAGGCAATCAAAGCTCGGTAAATGTCGCTGTCTTCATGAGTATGCCACGCGTCTGGATCGTCCAAAATAGCCCGCGTGATACCCGGCAGAAACAGCGAGAATGTTGCGAGGTCTTCAATCGGTCGATCAAAGATATGCGACAGGATTGGAACGATAACATCTTGAGTGTATCTCGTGCCAAAACGCGCTTCCGAGACCTCCAGGACGGGGTGCAGTCGGTTCAAGGCAAGCTCAGGCTGCCCTTCTAGAGCATGGCTAACAAGCGCGCGCGCGGCGGCCTCGAGGCGCTGTTGTCCCCGCAAATCCGGGAAATGACTGTTAACCTGCAGCCGGCCTTCATAAATCGCACCCGACAGATCGCCCGTCTGCTGGGTCATGTAGATCAGATCATCGCTCGGGACGACATCACGCAGGAGACGGTCAATCTCGGGGCGTCCGGTTTCCTTGTAGATATGTGTTCCTATGTCAAAATACAGATCATCCGCATCGTAGTAGGTCCCGCCCAGCAATCCGCCGGGCCGCTCTGCTTGATCAATGATTATGACCTGTCTGTTGGGGTTTAGCTCTGCCGCACGCGCAGCCGCCACAAGACCAGAGAGGCCTGCTCCGATTATCGCAACGGTCATTCTTGGTTCACCGCGAAAATATTCTGTGGCCGCGCAATGCGGTCATCTTTCCACGCAACGAGTGTAAACTCATATGGCAAAATATCATGGCGCACCACAAAGCGCCGCGACAGTCGAGAAACGCAGAAATCAGCAACTTCACCGACCGTAAAATGCTGTGCATTCTCTTGTTGAAAATCTACGTACTGGCTTGGGAAATCGCAAATCAGCGCGGTATTTGCACGCTCGAAAAGCTCCGCGATCCGCTCGAACGCATAGCGTTTGGACACGGCCGGGTCCGCGTGGCTTTGCAGATTGAAAACACCCGACGCAAAAACAACGTCATATGCGCCTTCAAGCGGATGCTCGGGGTCAATCACGTCAAACTGTGCGCGATCTGCAAACTTCGCACGACACGCATCGACAAAACTCTGCATCATATCAACACCATGATATGCGACCGGCAGGCCGGATTTTGACAGGGTTTCAAATAGATAGCCAAGCCCACACCCATAGTCGAGCAAGCTGCCCCCGTCGGGACCAAGAACCTCGGGCACAGCACTATAGCGCAGCTCGCCACGCCCCTTTGGGGTCATCAGCGCACCAGGGTGATCGCCATAGACTTCATAACTCGACGTATATAGATTTTGTATCGTCTCAAACTGTGCAGACCCATCGGATTGTCCATCGGGCAAGTGCTTGGGGTCGCTTTCAGGGGGTGTCACGAACGAAACTCCTTCAAGGATTGGAAGCAGGGCGCAGCTTGGAGAAGGGCGCAGTGTAAAACCCCGGATAGCCTTCCAATAGCTGGTGCGGTGTCGCATCGAGAAGGCGCGTATTGTTCACTTGAATCTTATATCGGTAATCGATATCGCGCGTGCCCCAGCGAGACTTGAACTGATACACACCGGCTTGCGAATGCCACGTACCACCCCAGTTCCACCACACGTACCCGCGTTCAGCAGCATCACACATTGCTTGAAAAATCAGAGCACTCAGCGGTTGGCTGCTGCGATGTGCCTTGACCACAACGGGGGTGTAGTACTCGACTGTCTTATTCCAGAACAGCACCAGCAATGCCGCGATATCAACCCCATCCAAGGATGCGACATAGATCTGATAATCGCGTCCGGCATTGAAATAGGACGGGACAAGATCGAAGAATCGGTGCGACTTTGCCTGCCCCCCAATCTCAGCCATGTTGTCGGTATGGGTGCGGGCCAAGAAGTCGAACGCTGTGGGGTCTGTCCGAACCTCGATGCCCAGCTTTTCCGTCTTGCGCACCATATTGCGGGTCTTGCCGTGAAATGCCGTCATCAGCGCATCAGGGATGTTGCCCTCTTGAGGCAAAGGGGTGAACTGTCCGATGCGCGCTTCTTCCATCGCGGCCTCGAAAGGTACGAATCCACTCGGATCCAGCGGGTTTTCAACGACTGTCCACGCCGCCACATCTTCCTGCTGCGCAACTCGCATAAACTGAGCGCGTAGTGCATCCGCGGCAAAAGTGTTGCGTGCAATCAGAGCGCCGTTACTCCCGTAAAATGGGAGCGAGTTAAGCACGGCCCCAAACGGCCCCTCTTTGCGCATCAAGGGCAAAGCGCCTTTCAGCTGCCCTTCATCGTCGCGCGCAAGGAGCGTGGCATTCGTGGCCCCCAGCAGGTTTTCCAAAAGCCCCATGTAAGAGCTTGTCTGATAGACAAGAGTGCTCGGATCTCCGAGCAAGAACGCATCATAAGCTTCGCTATCGGTAGGGGTATAGGCTTCGATTTGCAGCATTTGGCTCACGCGATGAAGTCCTGATGCCACGCCTCGACATTCAGCAAAGACCAGATCAACAGGCGCCGGTTCTCTTCGCCATTGAGGTGCTGCATCACCAAGTCTTCGACGGGACCACGTGCCATGAATTGGTAGATCGCGGCATCCTTTTCCAGCAGCGTGCGCCGCACAAAGTCAATGCTTTCGCCTTTGAACCAACTTGCATCGGGCGACGAGAACCCTTGCTTTGCAGCGGTCGTAATGTCTTGGGGGATATGGCGGGACATCATATCTCGCAAGATTTGCTTGCCGTCACTGGTCTTCTGGAAATAGCGCCGAGGTTTGTTGCCAACGTCATTCTCGTTCAGCTTTATGACATCAGCCAAGTTATTGAGCTTCAAGTTCACGGGGCACCGCATGGCAAAATCCACGAGGTCGTTGTCCATGAACGGAACGCGGCTTTCCAGACCATGCGCCATGCTCAGCTTGTCTTCGACCACGAAGAGGCCGTGCAGGAACGTCTTGGCTTCAAAATAGAGCGAATGGTTAATGTAGTCCTCAGGCCTCGACAACTCGTTGTCATGACTAAGGAAGACGTCCCGGAAAATATCTCGGGTCCAAACGTCACGCACCTCTTCTGCGACTGGCGCAAACACTTTCGACAGCATGGAGTTGGGGATCAGCCGATGCCAGAATTGGTAATACTGATCGATATAATGCTCGAACCCCTGGTTTGAGACCGCACGGTAATAGCGCCATGGATAGCCACCGAACAGCTCATCTCCGCCGCCGCCCGAGAGGACCACCTTAACAAACTTGCTGGCCAGTTTCGCCGCATAATAATTCGGGTAACTCTGACCAACGCGCGGTTCTTCTAGGTGGTGCGCGACGCTAGGCAAACACCGTTCCATGTCTCCGGCCTTCAAGACCATCTCGTAATGCTCGGTCTTGAAGCGCGCAGACATAGCTTCTGCGCGGTCCCGTTCGTCATAGACCAGTTCGACGCCGGAGGCAGAACTCAGATCAAATCCGCAGGTAAAGGTCTTGAGGTAGGGGAAAGACTGGGCTGCAATCGCGGTGATCGAGCCGCTGTCCATCCCACCACTCAGGTAAGCGCCAAGTTCGACATCGCTGACCAGTTGGCGGTTGACGGCTTGGCGAAACAGCCGATCAAGTTCTTCGACGTATTCCTCCCGGTCAGCAACTTCGGTTGGTTCGCGAAATTGATAATCCCAATATTTGGTGGTCTTCAGGCTGGGTGAAGACTGTCGCAAATCCAGCGTGGCATAGTGGCCCGCCGGAAGAAGGTGCACATCTTTGAGAAGCGTCTGATCCGTGAAAATGTTCTGGAACGTAAAGTATTCCAACATCGCCGGCATGTTCATCTGTCGCTGAAAATCAGGCTGCGCAAGAATGGCTTTTTGTTCCGAGCCAAACGCGAATTTCTTGCCTTGCTGCGCGATATACAGAGGCTTGATCCCATAGCGATCCCGCGCCAGCAGCAATTGTTGCCGCTTTCGGTCCCATAGCGCCAAGGCGAACATGCCGTTGAACTTCAGCAGCGCATCCGGTCCCCAATGGGCCAGCGCGTTCAGAACAACTTCGCTATCGGTTTGGGAGCTGAACCAATACCCTTCTCGTTGCAGCTCGGCGCGCAGTTCACGAAAGTTATAGATCTCGCCATTGTAGCTCAGAACATAGCGATGGTCGGCATTGATCATCGGCTGATGGCCCGCAGGCGACAGATCCAAGATCGCCAAGCGCCGATGGCCAAGCCCGACATTCCCCTCGATCCAGTGGCCTTCTCCGTCGGGCCCACGATGCGCAATCGCATCGGTCATTTTCTGCAAAGTCACCGGCGAGATCGGTGCCCCTGACAGATCAAGCAGACCCGTAATTCCACACATCAGACAGGTCCAGCGCGCACATGCTCTATGACGTAGTCCTGCTCGGCCTCGGTCATTCCGTGAAACAGCGGCAATGATATGCTGCAATCATTTGCGGCCCACGCATTCGGCATGTCCTCAGGACGCAAACCATATTTCTCACGGTAATAGGTCAGCATATGGACGGCATGGGTCGCAGGCCGCGTCGAAATTCCGGCTTGTTGCAGTTGATCCATCCACGCATTGCGCGCCAGATTGATGTCAGAAATCGCCTCGGTGGAAATTCGGTTCGGCTGGAACATACATGGATAGCTTTGGTAGCCATGCGCCATCGCGTCGACATGCGCAGGTGTGCGCAGCCAGTCGAGATCAGCAAACGCATCATCGTAGACGGCAGCCAGACGCTGACGTTCGGCCACGATATCGGACGCGCGCTCCATCTGCGCGACACCTAAGGCGGCCTGCAGATCCGTCATACGTTGATTGTATCCAGCGTCAGGATGGTCCGCCAAAAGATAGGGGCGCGCACCGAGATGACGCTGTAGATCGCTCATCGCCGCACCGTGGTCCCTAAGCCGCCGCACCTTCGTGGCAAAGCCTTCATCGTTGGTCGTGACCATACCGCCTTCGCCGGTCGTGATGGCCTTGCGCGGATGGAAGCTGAAGCATCCAGGATGCCCAAAGGCACCAACATGCGTCCCCTCAATGCGACTGCCAAAGCCACAAGCGGCATCCTCGACGATCCAAAGATCATGCTTGGCGGCCAAGGTTTCCACGGCTTTCATGTCGGCGGGCAAGCCAAACAAATGCACTGGCAAAATCGCACGGGTTTTAGGCCCGACAAGCGCTTCCGCTTGGGCGACATCGATATTGAACGTGACGGGGTCGATGTCACAGAAACGCACTGTGCCGCCCAGATGTTCCACCACATTGGCAGTCGAAATCCATGTCAGCGCAGGCACAATCGCCTCGTCCCCGGGGCCAAAGCCCAACGCGGCCAATGAAAGGTGCAGCGCCGAGGTGCAGGACGTGACCGCAATAGAATGCTCAGCCCCCGTAAATCCGCACCAAGCGTCCTCAAAAGCACGGACCTTTGGACCTTGGACAAGCCATCCCGAGCGCAAAGGTTCGAGAACACTCTCGATTTCGCTGTCGGTCAACGCCGTGCGGGCAATCGGGACGGAGCGTGTCGTGCTCATTATGCCAGCCCCACGGCCTTGCGCCGCTCTTCAACTTCCACTTTGTGCTCCGAGCGCCACTTGATCAGACGCTCCAATCCTTCACGCAGTTCGACCTCAGCGGTAAACCCAATTTCAGCGCTCGCTTTGACAGGCGAGCCAATACGATTGCGCACCAAAGTCGCCTGACTGCGCGGCGCATATTGGATTGGCTGGTTGGAACCCGTGATCTGGATCAGCATCTCGGCAAGCTCTTTAAGGGATGTGCGCGTGCCGGTCCCGACATTGTAGAACTCGTCGGTCGCGTCCGATTGCATCGCACACACATTCGCCAAGCCGCAATCTTCGACAGCGACAAAATCAAACGCCTCAGACCCATCCCCCATGATCGTGGGGCTTTCGCCACGGTCAATGGCGTCCAGCATCTTCATGATCACCGCGATATAAGCCCCGTGGTAATCTTGGCGCGGGCCATAGACGTTCATGTAGCGCAACCCGACAAAATCCAGACCGTAGCGATGGTGGAACGAGCGCATCATCGCCTCCCCCGCGATCTTGGTCGCGCCGTAGAAGTTCTTGTTGTTGTATGGATGATCTTCGGTCATCGGCTCTTGAATGGCGTCGCCATAAACCGATGCAGATGACGACCAGACCAACCGCTTGATGCCCTTGGCGACGCAGGCCTCCATGACATTGAACGTGCCACGGATGTTCACATCAAACGCGGTGCGGGGGTATTCGTGGCATTGCAGCAACCACAACGCGGCCAGATGAAAGACACCATCCGCACCGTCGAACGCGGATTGCAGAATATCGGCCTGCATCACGTCACCGCCCACGTCGTAGATCCGCACGCGGGGGTCTTTCAGCGCTTCGGTTAGGTTTTCACGGCTGCCACGGACAAAGTTATCATAGATCACAACTTCGCCGACATCTTGCTGCAACAAGCGATCAATCGTGTGCGACCCGATCAGGCCAGCACCGCCCACAACAACAAACTTCTTTCCGTTTACATCCATGGTCTTTCCTAAACTTTTGCGGGCCGGGACGGGTCGGTCGAGACCTTCGTTACGGCCTCATACAGAGCGGTGACAACTTTGTCTTGTGCAGAAATATCCAGATAGGGGTGCATCGGCAGGCTCATCACCTCCGCCGAAGCCGCGTCACTGAGCGGAGTGCAATCAGGACAACACGTTTCTGCAAAAGCGGGCTGCCGGTTCAGCGGCAAAGGATAATGCACTGCGGTCGGCACGCCCGCCTCTTTCAAGCTCGCTTGCACCGATGCCCGCTCCGGCACGCGCACCGTATATTGCGCCCAAGCGCTCACGTTATGGGGTCCAATCGCCGGTGGCGTGATCCGATTGCTCGCCAAAGCCGAGGCATAGCGGTCCGCCACCTGCTGGCGCGCCGTAATCTCGTCATCGAGAATATCCAGCTTTGGCAGCAGCACAGCGGCTTGCAGCGTATCGAGACGGCTATTCACACCAACGCGCACGTGGTGGTAGCGCCTTTCCTGCCCGTGGCGCGCAATCTGACGCAGCTTGAGCGCAAGATCAGGGTCAGACGTAAACATCGCCCCGCCATCACCGTAGCATCCCAAAGGTTTCGACGGAAAGAAACTGGTGCAGGCGATGGTGCTCAGGTTGCACGACTTGCGCCCTTTGTAGCTGGCTCCAAAGCTTTGGGCCGCATCTTCGATCACCGCGATCCCGCCGTTCGCCTCGGCAATGGCATTTATGGCGTCGAAATCCGCGCACTGCCCATAAAGACTGACCGGGATAATCGCCTTGGTGCGCGGCGTGATTGCCGCTTCGAGCACGCTTGGGTCCAAGTTATAGCTGACCGGGTCGATATCGACATAGACCAGCTTTGCCCCAAGAACGGCAGCCGTTTCTGCTGTGGCGATATAGCTAAACCCCGGCGTGATGACCTCATCTCCGGGGCCCACATCCAGCGCCATCAACGCGATCTGCAACGCATCTGTGCCATTGGCACAGCTGATGCAATGGGCAGCCCCGGTATAGGCGGCGAGCCGTTCTTCCAGCTCGGTCACTTCAGGACCGAGAATATACTTTCCATGCGCCAGAACCCGCGCAATCCCCGCTTCAATCTGCGGACGCAGGCGGTCTTGCTGAGCTGCAAGGTCAATAAATGGGATCATGCGTCCGCCTCAATTCGGGTCAATTTCACCCCTTCCAAGACATACCTATCGCCGGTATGTGGGCAAGCCTCTTCACCGTCGCCTACCACCGGCAGGCCGAGCTGTTCGCCATACGCACTCATCCAACCGATTTGGCGCGCGGGAACACCCACCATCAATGCAAATTCAGGCACATCACGGGTAATCACCGCGCCCGCGCCGACAAAGGCAAACGCGCCAATCCTGACCCCGCAGACAATGGTGCAATTTGCGCCAAGCGTTGCCCCGCGACCGACATGGGTATCACGATACTGGTCTTTACGCTCGATCAACGCGCGGGGGTTGTGAACGTTGGTAAACACCATCGAGGGGCCACAGAACACACCTTCGTCCAGCGTTACGTTATCATAAACCGAGACATTGTTCTGGATCTTGCAGCGATCACCGATCACCACCTTGTTGCCGACAAAGACGTTCTGGCCCAGCGACACACCTGCACCGACTTTCGCACCTGCGCAGACATGCGCAAAGTGCCAGACCCGACTGCCAGGGCCAATCTGCGCGCCGTCATCGACGATAGCGCTCTCGTGCTGAAAGACGCCGTCGGTCATCTAGCGATCCAGAAACGGATGGCGCGCGCCGCGATCAGCCTCAATAGGAGCGGTTCGGATATGTGAAACCGTTTCAATCGCGACGCGGTTTTCCTCGAGGCCAAAGCCATTGCCCGCCAGCACCTCTTCATAGGATCGGGTGTGCAGATCGGTGAAACCGCCCGAGAACTCAATCTCCTCGCCATTGGCGGTGATCGAGCGGTAGGTCCGCTGACCGGTATCGCGCACCGCTTCGGGCACATCCATCACATCAAGGGACAAGAACCAGCGCACACGGGCGTTCTCGTATTCCAGATAGCCCGCTGCTTTGGTCGGCGTGTTCAAATGCACAACATTCTCCTGACGCGCGCCAAAGATGAAATGCAGCATGTCGTAGAAATGCACGCCGATATTGGTGGCGATGCCGCCGGATTTCTCGGTGAAGCCTTTCCAGCTTTTCAGATACCAGTTCCCGCGCGAGGTAATGTAAGTCAGATCGACCTCGTATTTGGTGTCCTTTGGACCGTTCGCGACCTTGTCGCGCAGCGCAATGATCGACGGGTGCAGGCGCAATTGCAGGATCGTGTTGATCCGCGCGTCACTGGCGGCCTCGATTTCTTGCAGGGTGTCGATCTGGTGGGTGTGCAGCACCAAGGGCTTTTCGCAGATCGCATCGGCACCGGCGCGCAGGGCGTAGCGCATATGAGCGTCGTGCAGATAGTTGGGCGAGGCGATGCCCATATAATCAATCGCGCGACCCGCGCGGCGCTCGGCTTCGACATGGGCGTCGAACTGCTCGAACTCGGTGAAGAACTGTGCGTCTGGGAAATGGCTGTCGAGGATCCCAACACTGTCATTGGTGTCCATGGCAGCAACCAGATCGTTCCCGGTCTCGCGGATGGCTTTCATGTGGCGCGGGGCGATGTAGCCAGCAGCACCGATCAGGGCAAAACGTTTCATCTAAGGTATTCCTTCAAGCCTTGACGATATCAGCGGACGGAGTGCGGTAAACGCCACGGCTATCGATGATCAGAGGCGCGTGAGCCGCAATAAGGTCGTAGTCGAAACGGTCATGGTTGGTTGTCAAAACCACAGCATCCATTCGCGCCAAAGTCTCGGCGGTAATCTCCACGCTCGATAAATCAAACTGATGCTCCCGCATCTTGGGGAAGATCGGCACATGCGGGTCGCTATAGGCAAGCTCAGCCCCTTTGGCGCGCAACAGCTCCATCACCTGCACTGAGGGGCTTTCGCGCATGTCATCCACGTTCTTCTTGTAGGCAATGCCCAGGACCATAACCTTTGCCCCATTCAGCGCCTTGCCGCGCGCATTCAAGGCATCGACCAGTTTGTCGACGACATAGTCCGGCATCTTCTGATTGATCTCACCCGACAACTCGATAAATCGCGTATGAAGTCCGTATTCGCGCGCCTTCCATGTCAGGTAGAAGGGATCAATCGGGATACAGTGGCCGCCCAGCCCCGGCCCAGGGTAGAAGGCGGTAAATCCAAAAGGCTTCGTTTTCGCGGCATCAATAACCTCAAAAATGTCGATCCCCATGCGGTCGGCAACGATCTTCATCTCGTTAACCAGCCCGATATTTACGGCCCGGTGGATGTTTTCGAGCAATTTCGTCATCTCGGCGGCCTTGGTCGAACTGACCGGCACAACCTGGTCTATTGCAGGACCATAAAGGGCCTCACCAACGGCGAGACAGTTCGGGGTATGCCCGCCAACGACCTTCGGGATCGTATGCGTGGTGAATTTGGCGTTGCCGGGGTCTTCGCGCTCAGGCGAGTAAACCAGAAAGATGTCGCGCCCAACAACAAGTCCGGTCTTGCTGATGCGCGGTAAAATCTCTTCTTCAGTCGTGCCAGGATAGGTTGTGCTTTCCAGTGACACCACCTGACCGGCACGCAAATAGGGGACGATCGCATCGCAGGTGTTGGTCACGAAACTTAGGTCTGGTTCGCGGTATTTGTTCAGCGGCGTCGGAACACACAAGATAATCGCGTCAGCCTCTGCGATACGCCTAAAGTCGGTTGTGCACTGCAAGCCTGCAGCATTCGCCGTTGCAATATCTTCGTCTGCGATATGTTCGATGAACGAATGCCCGTCGTTGAGCGCATCGACTTTGGCCTGATCGATATCGAAACCAAGGACCGGGTAGCCGATCTGGGCGTAGCGCAAGGCAAGAGGTTGGCCGACATAGCCCAATCCCACGATACCAATAACGGCAGAGCGCTCGTTCAGTTTGCTTAACAGATCGCTAAGGGGGCTTTGATCCATGAGGGGCAGCCTCTTTTCTTCCTCGCCACTGACGAGTGGGGTTAGACCGTCAAATCAGTCTCGACAGGTGCGCCCTGAAGACCAACGCCGGAATCTCGTATTGATGTGCCTGTGCCAGACCGCGGTATCTAGGGCAACCAGCGGATAAGTTGCAAGGAACGATCCAAAGCGCTGCGTGTCACGCCTGCTGCACCGCTATGGTCGGTCAGACGTATCGACGCCGCAGGTGCGCTTTATCCCAAGGCTCCACGCAATTGCCATCAGCGCGACCGTCATCTTGAGGTCGTTCAACAACAAGACCTCCGTCAACCCAACGCCGACCAACACACCGCTCAGCATGTTGCCAAACCGGGCAAGCTGGGTAGTGCGCAGGATGAATGACGGCAGCAGCATGATCGCCACGGAAAGCGCAGCCCCCGGCACCCCACCCGCAACCGCGTGGGTCAGAAAGCTGTTATGCAGGTGTGAGAACCAGAAATCGTCCGGCGGCGGTGTCGGATAATACGCGACCGTCGCATAGAAACGTTGATGTAGCCCGACGCCGAAGACCGGATGGTCGAATAAGCTCTGGATTCCGGTCTGATACATTATCAAGCGCTGCATCGTGCTTGAAGGCCAATACTCAGCCGTCGGGAAGCGGATCGTGAGTGGCAGAAGCAAGAACACGACCATCAAGGCAACAAAGGCCGCGGTGACAAGCGCGACACCGAATCCGAAATTCCACCCCTTTCGCCCCTTCGACCACAGCAGCTTTGTCAGCGGCAGGCTTGCAAGGCAGGCCGCAACGATCAGCGCCAAAATGGCCCCGTCATTACCCGTAAACAGGTAGGCGGCGCAGGTCGACACAAGCGCAATGGCAGCAATCGCAAGACGCTCCGCTCGGCCAGCATCGCCCCACCCGGCAAAGCTGAGGACAATCTGCACTGACATCACTCCGCCAAGAATGTTCGGATTGCCAGCCAGAAGGCCCGTGCGATCCGAGCCAAATGCATAAGTCGAGACGCCCAGCGCCAGCAGCACCGGCACAAGTCCGACCGCAGCAACACGCGACACAAGCTGCGGACGCAAGGCGGATGTCTGAAGGTCAGCGCACCGGAAGATTGCAGGGAACAAGACGGCGGGAAGGATCAAAGCCGCTTCGAGAAGGCGCTGGGGAGCGCCGCCCGCAATCAGGGTCGCGCCCATCAAATACGCAAAATACGCAAAACATACGACGCTTGCGACGTTGCATTCAAAAGACCGTTCGCTGGCATCCGCGCGGCCCAATATCCATTGGCCTGTCAAAATTAGCCCCACGATCAAGGCGACAGCCGTAGCGACACTACCCAGCAGGCTTGGCAAAACGATCATCACAGACAGAAAGGCAACCGCAGTGCCCAGGCCAAAAGGAAGTTTCAAAACAATCGACCCATCTCAGTCAGAGCACGCCCGCATATCGTGTCAGAGCAATATGCAGCACTTCCCACCCGGTCAACTCCGGTGGTCTGCCCCCTAGCCCAGCACCTGCCTCAATAACGGGTTCGGGAACCGGCGCTTCGCGGTCACTGCCAAGAAGTGCTCACGCAGTTGCGGGATCGCGCAACATTCGATCAAACTTCCCTCTGCCAGTTCGTCCCGCACCACGATCGGCGGCACAAGGGTCAAAGCTTGGCTCTCACGTGCAAATAGGCGCAGCATCGCCATGTCGTCGACCTCGGCAGACAATCTCGGCGACAACCCGGCCCGCTCGCAAAGTGCATCAAACCCGGATCGCAGCGCACTAGGGTGGCTCGGCAGCACTAGCGGATGGCGCGCTACGAGCTCCGGCAAGGGCGCGGGCGGGATGTCGGGATGGCCAATCAGCGACACCGGTTGATCCGCAATCTGCTTGGTCACAAACCCGGTCGCGGCATCGCGGGGCGGTTGCGTGTTGGTCAGCACCAGATCGAGCGCATGATCGGCAAGCGCGGTCAGCAATTCACCCTGCGAGCCCGCGCGCAACACAATCTCGACATTGCCCGCCCCCAGCAATGGCCCCAGAAACCCGATCTGAAAGTTGCGCGACAATGTCGCCAGCGCCCCCACCCGTAGAACGCGTTGGTTTTGGCCGGAGGCACCCAGCGTGGCGATCAACTCGTCGCCTGTCGCGAAGATCTCGTCGGCATGGTCGAGCGCGATCCGTCCCGCTTCGGTCAGCACCAATTGCTTGCCAACACGGTCAAAAAGCAGATGGCCAAGCTGTGCCTCAAGCTTCTTGATTTGCACCGACAGGGCGGATTGAGACAGGTTCAATACCTCCGCCGCGCGGCTCAGATGCCCCTCATGGGCGACAGCTCGGAAATAGCGCAGGTGGTTATAGTTCAGGCGGCTCATGGTCAATCATTTACAAAAACGAATACTAACCGACAATCTTTATATTTTTTATCTGCGGCAAGCTCGCCTACCCCCTCCGCAACGCTCACACCGGTCGGAGAACAAAAAATGCCCTGGATCGCCCTTCTCGCCTACCTCATCCCGTTCAGCTTGTTCGCCGTGGCGCTTGCCTCTCTGGCCAGCCCCGGCATGCGTCCGCGCAGCCTGTTGGTGGCGGCAAAACTGCTGAGCGTGACGGCCTTTGGATTGGCCGCGCTGACAGGCTTGATTGTGCTGTTCGCCGGGCCAGCGACCTCGCCGTTGATTGGTGTGAACACATTGGGCTTTCAGATCCGCCTCGACGCCTTGTCGATGGTGATGATCCTGCTGGTGACCTTCATCGGCGCTATCGTTGTCCGGTTCAGCGCCACTTATATGGACGGCGACCCCCGGCAAGGCGTGTTTGTGGGTCGTATGGCGATGACCTTGGGCTTTGTGATGATGCTGGTTCTGGCGGGCAATGTCGTGCAACTGGCCATCGCATGGTTCGGCACCAGCCTGTCGCTGCACAGCCTGCTGGTGTTCTACAGTGACCGGCCCAAGGCACGGTTGGCTGCCAAAAAGAAGTTCACCGTCGCGCGCATCGGCGATCTGTGCCTGATCGGAGCGGCCGTCCTTCTGGTAACAGCCTTCGGCACCGGAGAGATCGCCGCAATCACCGAAGCCGCCCGCATCGCCGAAGCTGTGCCGAGCGGTGTCGCTTATGCCGCTGGCCTGCTCGCGATTGCGGCTTTGCTGAAGTCCGCTCAGTTCCCAACCCATGGCTGGCTGACCGAGGTGATGGAAACGCCCACGCCCGTCTCCGCCCTGCTGCATGCGGGTATCATCAATGCAGGCGGGTTCCTGATCGTGCGGTTTGGCGACGTCATGCTGACCTCTGCCGCCTCGCTGCATCTGCTTATTCTGGTAGGTGGTCTGACAGCCGTGATCGGGTCCGTCGTCATGCTGACCCAAAGCTCGGTCAAGGTGAGTCTTGCTTGGTCCACCGTCGCACAGATGGGCTTTATGCTGATGCAATGCGGCTTCGGAGCGTTCTCGGCAGCGGTGCTGCATATCGTGGCGCACTCGCTTTATAAGGCGCATGCGTTCCTGTCGTCGGGCAGCGTCGTGGATATCGCGCGCGCCAAGATGGGGATCACGCCTGTCAAAGCGCCCAGCTTGATCCAGGCGCTTGTGCTGCTTGCCAGCGTGACGGCCGCCGTGGTTCTGATCGGCGCGATCTTCGATGTGACGCTGGCGACGAAGCCTGCGCTTGTGGTGCTCGGCGCGATCCTTGTGATGGGGCTGACGCATTTCCTTCTGGTCTCTGGCACCGGGGTCACGCTGACGCGGTCCGTGTTTGCCGCAAGCGGGGTCGCGCTGTTGTACTTCATCCTGCAACTGGGGACCGAAGCTCTGCTGGCTGGCACATTGCCCGCCATGCCGATGCCCGGTGTCATGACCGGTGTGCTGATGGCCGCCTTTACGCTGATCTTCGCGCTGCTCGCTTTGGCGCAGATCCTTGTGCCCAGCCATGCCAGCCATCCGCGCGTGCAAGCCGCCCGCGTCTGGATCGCCAATGGCTTCTACATCAACACCCTGTTTACCAAGCTGATCGCGGGCAAGCCTGCCCCGGCGAAATCCTGAACGAGAGAGAGGGACAAGACCATGACCACCACACTCCCCGCCCAGATCGAGACCGCCCGCGACATCGCCATGCGCAGCGTCGCCCCGCTATGGCCGCTCAAGCATTTCGTCGCCGTGAACCCTTTCCTCGGCATGACCGGACAGGATTTTGCCAGCGCGAGCGCCACGATGGGGGCCGCATCCGGTGCCCGGATGGTGATGCCGCGCAGCTTTTATACGCAGGCCATCGCATCGGGGCGGATCACCTCCGCGGATCTGGCCAAAGGCCTCGCCGCCATGCCCAGCGCTGCCGCAACCCCCGACGCCTTGGCAAAAGCCGCGCAAGACGAAGGGCCTGCGCCGATCTCTCAGAAGACGGTCGCCGATCTGGCAGGCTGGTCGGAAACCGTGGTCGAGCGCATTTCGCTTTGGGCGCAAAACTGGTTCGACGAAGGCCAAGCCGGATGGACTTCGCCCTGGGCCGGCCAGCCCGCTTACGCCGCGTGGAAAGCCGAGGCGGCCTTAGACCGCACGCCCGAGGTGCTGGGCCTGACAAACACGCGGGCCAAGATCGCGGCCTTGCCGTCGGATACGGATGCTTTGCTGGTCCATGCAATCGACGTGCTGGGCCTCAGCGAGGCAGATGTGCAGCCTTACCTCACCCGCCTGACGCACTCCGTCGCGGGATGGGCCGGGGTCGCGCGGTATCGGCTGTGGCAGGCCGAGCTTTACGGCAACACCGATACCACCTTGCGCGATCTGCTGTCGATCCGGCTGGCATGGGACATCGTGCTGGAAGACACAGTCAGCGCAGACACGTGGGATGCGGCGAAAACCGCGCTGACCCAGCAAGTGCCGACCGATCCTGTCGCCCTAGCGCTGCACATCGCATATGAGGCCGCGTGGCAGAGCGATCTGGTCGCAACCTTCGAGACTGCCCCAAAGGCCGGGCCGAAAGCCCCTGCCGTGCAAGCCGCGTTCTGCATCGATGTGCGCTCGGAAGTGTTCCGGCGCGCGCTTGAAACCGCGATGCCCGAGGTTGAAACCATCGGCTTTGCGGGCTTCTTCGGCGCAGCCATCGACTACCAGCCGCTGGGCCGTGACACGACGGGCGCGCAATGCCCGGTGCTGTTGACCCCCGCCGCCACGATCCCCGAGGTTGCGCCCGACGCGATCAAGGTCGCCCAAAGCCGGACCGATGCGCTGCAAAGTTCGACCGCTTGGGGGACGTTCAAGGGGGCGGCGGTGTCCTCCTTTGCCTTTGTCGAAACGCTGGGTCTTGGCTTTGCGGGCAAGCTCGCGGGCAACGCGCTGGGTCTCAGCCGCCCGGCCCCGCAGCCGCGCGATGCAGGTCTTGGCGCTTGGGAGGCCGAGGCGCTTAAGCCCGATCTCAGCCATATTCCGACCGACACATTGGTGACGATGGGCAAGACGATCCTGACGGCGATGTCGATGAACGGTCCTAAAGCGCGGGTGATCCTGCTGGCCGGGCACGGGTCAACCTCGGCCAATAACCCCCATGCCACGGGCCTCGATTGCGGCGCATGTGGCGGGCATACGGGCGAAGCCAACGCAAGGGTCGCCGCCGCGATCCTCAACACGCCCGAGGTGCGCGACGCCACCGGCATGGGCGACAGTTGGGTGGTGCCGGGTCTGCATGACACGACAACGGATGCGGTGACGCTCTATGACACCGATGTTCTGCCTGCGAGCCACAAGAGCGATATCGCCAAGCTGGAGGCCGGTTTGAAAGCCGCCGGTCAACTGGCCCGGGCCGAGCGTGGTATCTTGCTGAACATTGGCGATGCGGACAGTGAACGTGTCGTGCCCGCGCGGGCCAATGACTGGGCGCAAACCCGGCCCGAATGGGGTCTGGCAGGGTGTGCCGCTTTCATCGCCGCGCCGCGCAAGCGGACCCAGGGGCGGGATCTGAAAGGTCGGTCTTTCCTGCACAGCTACAATTGGGACGAGGATGACGGCTTCGGCATTCTTGAGCTGATCATGACGGCCCCGCTGGTGGTCGCAAGCTGGATCAACCTGCAATATTACGGCTCGACCGTGGACAATCGCGCCTTTGGCTCCGGCAACAAGACGCTGCACAATGTAGCGGGCACCATCGGTGTGCTGGAAGGCAATGGCGGCGATCTGCGCGCGGGCTTGCCGATGCAAAGCCTGCATGATGGCGAGGCATTCCTGCACGAGCCGATGCGCCTCAACGCAGTGATCGAGGCCCCGCTGGAGGCCATGTCGGACGTGATTGCCAAGCATCAGGGCCTGCGCGAATTGCTCGACAACGGCTGGCTGCACCTGTTTGCGATGAACGCGGATGGCCAGATTGCGCATCGGTATCAGTCGGGCGGGATGTGGGTCGCGGTTTGCGGAGACACCCGCGCACGAGCCGCTCGCAGCTTAGATCGGAAGGCCCGTGGCAATTCTGCGCGGGCCTTTCTTACCTTTGCAAAACGATCAAGCCGGGGTGATCTGCGACGATGCGCGGTGCTGCATCCGTCTCTTTCACCCCGAGCATCGGCCAACCGAAATCGCCGTTGCGGCGCAACTGCGCGCGTTGCCATCCCGAGCCCGAAGCATAAGCAAAGCGCACATCTGCGCGGCCCCAAGGCCAGTTCAGCTCGGTAGGCACATCGGCAAGGGACACGCCCGTCACCGCGCCATCACCCCACAAATCAAGAACCGCAGGGGCACTGCCCGCATCGGTGCATTGCGCCACTTCAATCGCAAGCCAGCCCTCGGACAAAGGCACAGTTTCGCATGGCCTCGGCCCGTGACCGACCTCCAAGTCTGCTGCGCTTTCCCAACGCACCCAAATCCGTGGGCCATCGGTTGGCACGGTCAAGCGCAACACGCCGCCATCGGCCAGATCAAGCCCCGGTAAGCGCCGTGCAAAGAGCGGGCGAGACAAGCCCGATGTCGTATGGAGCCCTTTCGGGGCACGCATCATCAAGACCTCAGCGTTTGGATCATTCCGTCCGGTCCATCCCGCAAGGCGTGCGGCAGGCTCCAATATGTCGGGATCGGCAAAGGCCAGCGGCACGCCCATTCCGACGGCGCTCAAGGCCGCTTCCATCTCGGAGGCCGCTAGATCAGGCCAAATCTGATCGCGGTTTTGCAAAGCACTTTGCGCAAAACCAAACGCGCCCAACCCCAGCGCCAGGACGACCAACCGCCCTCGGCGCGCATCCCCACGTGGTATTCCTTCCCCAACGCCCAGCGCTGGAATGGCCAGCAAAGGCACGGCCAACAGCATCGCAAACACCGCTTGGCCCGGACGCCCCGCAACCGTGAAAGCCGCAACCAGCGGGATCACCAACAGCACCATCACCACGACAGAGCGAAAGCCGCGCACGCGTTCCCCGTGGCGCAGGATCTGCGCCAACCCCAAGAGGGTTAGAAGGATCAAAAGCGTGTCCCAAACCCGTAGGCTCAGGACCCATGCGGGCAAATCGGACAACAAGCCCGCCAATACCGTCAGATCGACCTCTGGCCGCGCGAAAACCGGCGCGACGGAAAGCGACGCGCGCTCCAGAAACGCCACAAGGCCGAATGTGCCTGCGGCAATCAAACCAATCTCAGCCAGAGTGCGCCGCCCGCTTATGCGTCCGTCCACCCAGCGCTGCACAATCAACAACACGGCCACGATGGCAAATCCCCACGCAGCCGGATGGGTCAGCAGAACCAGCGCGCTGGCCAAATACAGACGCAGGATGCGCATATGCGGTGCAAGGATGGCGCTGAGCAGAAACAACCCCGCACCAATCGAGGCGCCCGTTTGAGGCAAAAGTGCAGGCAGGCCGCTAAAGGGAAACAGCACCAAAGCACTCAGCGCCAAAAGCACCCCAGCCCCGTGAAGGCGTGGCAAAAGCGCGAAGAAACTCAGTAGCCCAAGGGACAAAAGACCAAGGCTCAACCCCTCGATCCAGAACAATTGCTGATCCCACGGCATGTTCGCAGGCAAAGTCGCGAGCAGTTGACGGTGCAAGCGTGCGCCTTCGGCCCCGTCTGCAACGGCGACTTGAAGCGGACTGAAATCGCCCAGCGCCACCAAAAGACCAAGTCCGTCGGCACCCGTCCGTGCGCCCTCAAGCGCGGGCAGCATCCAGCCGATCCAAAGCAAACCAATGCACAAAAACACCAAGACGCCCCCGACCAAACCAGCCAAGGTTGTCTTTCGACGCAGCGTTCGTCCAAGGCGCCACAACACCAACTTCTCCCCCCTTATAACGGGTTCACCATGCGAGCAGGCCTTGGTCAAGTCAGCAGATGGCGTGCCAGATCTTGGAATCACGCTGCGATCTCTCTAGCCTGCCCCTTAGAACACAGTGAGCTGACATGGCTGAAACCCGACACCCTAGACCGAAACAAGTGCTCGTCCTTGGCGGGACAGGAACCGCCGGCCGCGCGACCGTACATGCCCTGGCGCGCGCGGGGCACCATGTCACTTGCGCCCTGCGCTCAAAAGCTGGGGCACAGTCTATGCCTCCTGCGGTCAGGCAAATCGATATCGACCTCTCCGACCCTCAAGCGCTCGGACCCCAGCTATTCAATCAGACCACTTTTGACACTGTGGTATCCTGCCTTGCGTCGCGCCAGCGGCGCGCCCAAAGATGCGTGGCGTGTTGACTACCAGATGCACGCCGACATTCTGAACGCCGCGAAAGCTGGGGGCGTGCAGCAGTTCGTGCTTTTGTCCGCCATCTGTGTCCAAAAGCCAAAGCTCGCGTTTCAGCATGCCAAGCTCGCGTTTGAGGCCGAATTGATCAAGTCCGGTATGATCTATTCCATCGTGCGCCCCGACCGCGTATTTCAAATCCATATCGGGGCAGGTTAAGCGCCTGCGCCAAGGCAAGCCGTTCCTGATCTTCGGGGATGGTACCCTCACCGCTTGTAAGCCGATCAGTGACGCTGATTTAGGGTCCTATATCGCCCAATGCGTGACGGATCCGAGCTTGCAAAATGCCGTCTTGCCGATTGGTGGTCCGGGCAATGCGATGACCGCCAAGGATCAAGGCAAGTTGCTGTTTGACGCACTCGGGTTGGAGCCTTCGTTCCGCAGTGTCCCGGTCGGCTTGCTGGATACGATCATCGCGGTCACTGGCACGCTCGGCAAACTGATCCCGAAGCTGGCCGAAAAGGCCGAGTTGGCGCGCATTGGGCGCTATTACGCGACCGAGTCGATGTTGGTCTGGGATGGTGACACCGGCCGGTATGACCCCGATGCCACGCCGTCCACGGGCCAAGACACACTCGCTGAGCATTATGCGCTGCTGGCCCGTGGCGAGGTCAGCACCGATCTTCGCGAGCACGCCGTTTTCTAAGCAACCCTACCTGTCGAAACTGAAGTCCGGCAGGCTGTCGAACGCCAGCTTCAAGGCCTCGCCCCATCCGTTAGACACGGTCTGGAAATAAGGATCGTCCTGCTCGATCCGCTGGCTTGTGCCCTTGCGATAGCTCCCCGCCTGATAGGTAGACACGTCCAAAGGCATCCCAACCGACAAGTTCGCCTTGATCGTGGAATCGAAGCTGACGAGCAGCAGCTTGATCGCTTGCTCGAAGCTCATCTCAGGCTCGTAAGCGCGGATCAGAATAGGGCGGCCGTATTTGGTCTCGCCGATCTGGAAGAAGGGCGTGTCGTCGCTGGCCTCGATGAAGTTGCCTTCAGGGTAGACGAGGAACAAGCGCGGCTCGGACCCTTTGATCTGGCCTCCGACGATGATGTTGGCGTTGAACGCGGAATCCGCACGCGCGCCGGTATCGGCATTGGCTTGGATCACCTCGCGCAGGGTCTGGCCGACGAGGCGCGCGACCTGAAACATCGAAGGCGCTTCATAGATCGACGAGGACGAGCGCTCGCCCGGTGCCTTCATCCGCTCGTCCAGCAGCGAAACCACCGATTGCGTCGTCGCCAGATTGCCCGCGGACAGGATCGTCACGACACGCTCACCGGGCATTTCCCACGTCTTCATCTTGCCGAAGGTCGAGATGTTGTCGATCCCCGCGTTCGTCCGCGTATCCGACATGAACACCAGCCCGCGATCCAATCGCAGCCCCACGCAATAGGTCATCTCTCGTCGCCCCAGTTTGTCTGAATTACTGCTGTTGCACCTGCAACTGCACTTCTAGCCGCTCGGCCCCTTCGCCGAACCGCATTCCAGATACAGGTGCTGCGTCGGCATAGTCCAGCCCTGTTGCGACCCGGACGTAACGTGCGTCGGGACAAACCGAGTTGGACACGTCAAAGCCGACCCAGCCGAGTGCCTCGATATAGACCTCGGCCCAGGCATGGGTGGCCTCTTGGTCGATGCGGTCAGACATCATCAGGTAGCCAGAGACATAGCGCGCCGGGAACCCCATCTGGCGTGCGGCGGCGATGAAGACGTGGGCGTGATCCTGGCAAACGCCGGTTTCGGCCGACAACACCTCTTCAGCGGGCGTTGTCACCAAAGTGCGCCCCGGTTGGTAGGGCACTTGCGCCAGAATAACCTCAGACAGCGTGTGCATCCGCGCCAGATCCGTTTCCTCTGCGGCGACTTCACGCGCCAGCTTGCGCACCAGCGGTCCGATCTTGGTCAGCGGGGTGGAGCGTTTGAACATCCAAAGCGGCATGAAGCCCGAATGCTCGCCGAACACACCGTTCAGGTCTTCGACCTCCACCTCACCTTCGCAGGTGATCTTGACCTCCTGAATACCCTCGTCAAACGAGATCAGCTGGACGGAATTGTAGTGCTCGTCTTCAAATTCGACCTCCGTGCGTCCGCCTTCGACGGTCGTGGTCCAGTCGTGCACCTTCTGGCCGGGTCGCGTCTTCGGTGTCACCCGCAACTGTTGCAGCGCGTAGGGCACGGGCGCGTCATAGCGATAGGACGTCACATGAGTGATTTTCATCCGCATGGCCCTACCCCGTGAACCTATAATCCGCCTCGATCTGCTGACCGAGCGCGTTGTTGTCGTGGATGAAGGTCTGCAAGAACTCGTGCAGCCCCTTCTCGAAAATCATGTCGATCGTGCCGTCGCGGAACCGCTGATTGATCTCGTCGGCGGTGTCATGGCACGGCAAACGCAGCTTATAATCCGTTTCCAGATACCCCAGATTTGCGCATATTTTGGCGTAGCAAAACGCAAGGCTGCGCGGCAGGCGACGGTCCAGCGTCAGGAACTCAGCAATTTGCAGCGGCTTGGTCTCGGACCCATGCAGATAGCGGAAAGACCCGTCAGCACTGACCGAGCGCAGGATCGTTTCCCACTGCACATTGTCAATCGAGGTGCCGACATGATGCGCCGAGGGCAGCAGCACGTAGTATTTCACATCGAGGATGCGCGCCGTGCTATCGGCCCGTTCCACAAACGTGCCGATCCGGGCAAAGTCGTAGCTGTCATTGCGCACCATGGTCCCGTGCATGGCGCCGCGCACAAACGCGCTGCGTTGGCGGATCATCGACAGCACGAACGGTAGATCGCGGTCGGGCACCTTGCGGGCCAGAGCGTCGCACAGCACCATCCAGCACTCGTTCACGGCCTCCCACACCTCGCGGGTCAGGGCCGTGCGCACCGTACGGGCGTTGTTGCGCGCGGCCTCGATGACCGACAGGACCGAGGAGGCGTTGTCCGGGTCACGCAGGATGAAGTCGATGACCAAATCCCCTTCGAACGTATCATATTTCTTGAGATACGCGTCGCGCACACCGGCGGTGGCCACGATGGAATCCCACTCGTCCGGCGCGGTGCTGGAGCGCGTCAGCGCAATCCGCTGCCCGGCGCTGATCAGACGCGCGAGGTTCTCGGACCGCTCCATATACCGAAAGAGCCAATACAGACCGCCTGCAGTTTTTCCCAGCATCGCCTAGTCCTCCAGCACCCAAGTGTCCTTGGTGCCTCCGCCTTGGCTGGAATTTACGACCAGCGAACCTTTCTTGAGCGCAACCCGCGTCAGCCCCCCCGGCGTGATGTCGATCCGGTTCGGCGAGACCAGCGCGAAGGGCCTGAGGTCCACGTGACGCGGCGCGAGGCCCGCCTTGGTGAAGATCGGCACGGTGGACAGCGACAGCGTCGGTTGCGCGATATAATTGTCGGGGTTCGCCTTCAGCTTGTCACGGAAAGCGGCGACCTCCTTCTTGCTGGCGGCGGGACCAACGAGCATGCCGTAACCGCCAGAGCCATGCACTTCCTTCACCACCAGCTCGGTGAGGTTATCGAGCACATAGGCCAGCGCGTCAGGCTCGGAACACCGATGTGTGGGCACGTTCTTCAGGATCGCTTTCTCGCCGGTGTAGAATTCAACGATATCAGGCATGTAACTGTAGATCGCCTTGTCGTCCGCAATCCCGGTGCCCGGCGCGTTGGCAATCGTGATGCCACCCGCGCGGTAGACATCGAAGATACCCGGCACGCCCAACAGGCTGTCGGAGCGGAAGGTCAGCGGATCGAGGTAGTCGTCATCGACACGGCGGTAGAGCACATCAATCGCGGTGTAGCCTTCGGTCGTGCGCATCGCGATGCGGCCATCGACGACCTTGAGGTCATGGCCTTCAACCAGCTCGACGCCCATCTGATCGGCAAGGAAGGAATGCTCGTAATAGGCAGAGTTATGGATGCCGGGGGTCAAGATCGCCACAACGGGCTTCTCGCCCGCACCGTCCGGCGCGCTGGCACTGAGCGAACGGCGCAGCAGACGCGGGTAATTGCTGACGGGCCGCACGCGGTTCTTGATGAACAGCTCAGGGAACATGTGCAGCATCGTTTCGCGATTCTCGAGCATATATGACACGCCCGACGGGGTGCGTGCATTGTCTTCGAGCACGTAAAACTCGTCCGGGCCGGTGCGCACAAGATCCGTGCCGACGATATGCGTGTAGACCTGTCCGGGGGGCGTGACGCCGATCATCTCGGGCAGGAAAGCGGCGTTCTTGGCGATCATCTCCTTGGGCAAACGGCCCGCGCGCAGGATCTCCTGGCGGTGGTAGATATCATAGAGGAAGGCGTTGACGGCCCTCACGCGCTGCTCGATCCCGGCGCTTAGCTTGGCCCATTCGCGGCCCGACAGAACGCGCGGGACGATGTCGAAGGGGATCAGACGCTCTTGCGCTTCGGCCTCGGCATAGACGTTGAAGGTGATGCCGGTCAGGCGGAACAGGGTCTCGGCTTCCGCTGCTTTGCGGCGCAATCGCTTAGGGTCTTCGGCCCCAAACCAGCTGTCGTAATTGCTGTAGGGCGCACGAACTTCGTCCGTCGTTCCCATCATCTCATCAAAAAATACACGGTCTGCCATGGCTTTAGGCTACCTTTTGTGACGCCGACCGCAAGCAGGTGCAGACGTTAACCTTTGGCACACCAGAAATCAGGGCCGCATCTTGCGTGATCTGCCTAATTTTTAGGCAAACAGATTCATACGCTGCGACCTCGCCCCTCTTTCCCCGCTGCCAGCGATCCGCTATGGGGGCGCGTCACACCCGACATTCATGTAAGGAGAGGTCCAAATGGGCTATAGGGTCGTCGTCGTGGGAGCCACAGGTAACGTGGGCCGCGAAATGCTGAACATTCTGGACGAGCGCCAGTTCCCGGTTGACGAATTGGCGGTGCTTGCATCGCGCAAATCGCTCGGCACCGAGGTCAGCTTTGGCGAGAAAACCCTGAAGACCAAAGACCTCGAGACCTTTGATTTCACCGGCTGGGACATCGCCTTGTTCGCTGTGGGCTCCGGCCCGACGAAAGAACACGCACCGCGCGCCGCGAAAGCTGGCTGCGTCGTGATCGATAACTCGTCGCTCTAATCGCTACGATCCGGAGGTGCCGTTGGTGGTGCCGGAAGTGAACCCCGAAGCGGTCGAGGGCTATGCGAAGAAGAACATCATCGCGAACCCCAACTGCTCCACCGCGCAAATGGTTGTGGCTTTGAAGCCACTGCATGACCGTGCGCGCATCAAGCGTGTTGTTGTGTCGACGTACCAGTCCGTTTCTGGTGCCGGCAAAGAGGGCATCGACGAGCTGTGGGACCAGACCAAATCGATCTACAACCCGACCGACGATAAGCCCCCGGTCAAGTTCACCAAGCAAATTGCGTTCAACGTCATCCCCCATATCGACGTCTTCATGGAAGACGGCACGACCAAGGAAGAGTGGAAGATGGTGGCCGAGACCAAGAAAATTGTGGACCCGAAGATCAAGGTCACGGCGACTTGCGTGCGTGTGCCGGTCTTTGTTGGCCATTCCGAGGCGGTGAATATCGAGTTCGAAGAATTTCTGGACGAAGATGAAGCCCGTGATATCTTGCGCGAAGCCCCGGGGATCATGGTGATCGATAAGCGCGAAGACGGTGGATACACGACCCCCGTTGAATGCGTTGGCGATTACGCGACTTTCATCTCTCGGATCCGTCAGGATTCGACCATCGAGAATGGACTGAACCTGTGGTGCGTATCCGACAACTTGCGCAAAGGGGCCGCCTTGAACGCAGTGCAGATCGCCGAAACCCTCGGCACGCGCTGCTTGAAAAAGGGCTGATCCTAGCCTTCGTGTTGGCGCTGCTTCCCATGGCAGCGCCCGCACAAACCCCGACGGACCGTTCGATTTCGGTCTTTGCCGGGGCGATGACCGATCAGGTCTGGGAAGATATCTTCCTCAACCCCACGGGCATCACCTTCCGCGACACGCAGATTCTTGGCGTGGCGGCCACATGGATGTGGGACGCACCGATTTCCCGTCTGAGTTGGGGCGTTGAGGTGCAAGCCGCCAAATGGGTCGGCGCGCAAACAAACTGGGAGGCCAACTTGGCCACCGTCCTGCGCTACACCCCCGAAAACCAAATCGGTCCCGTACGCAGTGTCGCCTTCGGTATTGGCCCCTCGCTCGCGTCCGAGCCGCCCTCCGAAGAGCTTGCCCGCAATGGCACTGCGCGACCCGAGTTGATCTACTGGATGGGCGAGGTGGAGTTTGGCAGACCCGACAGTCGCACACGTGGCTTTGCCCGCATCCATCATCGGTCCAACGGCTATGGATTGCTTGGGGCGCAAACGGGCAGCAATTCGCTGGTTCTGGGACTGCGGCGTAGCTTCTAGAAATCAATCACCGCATCGTCGTCGCGGTCGAGCAGATCGAGTGTCGCCTGGATTTGGCGTGCCCTCTTTGGCTCTGCCTCGTCATTCGGCATCGGACCGCCAAACCGTTCCATCAGCCGCCCGTAGCCCGGCCCCAGATCAGACGCAGTGCAAATGCGCGCGCCACCGACCAGACGCAGCAACGCAAGGCCGCCACCGGACACCCGCAGAACATAGCCTTTATTGGTCAAACGCGCTTGCAGATCCGGCCAACTCTGCGCCAGCGCAAGGTCACTGGCCAGCTCAGCGCGCACCGGCGCGACCTCGACCTCCAGCGCTTTCAACCGCTTGCCAGCTTTGCGACGTGCGCGCCTGAGTTCCGCCGACAGCGCCGTCGCGCACAATCTGACCAACGGTCATTTCGCGCGTGCGTGCCAGCTTACAGGCCTCCCGCAAAAGCGGGTCGGGGATCTTTAGAATCGTCTCGTGTGTCATCATCCCCGGATCATGGGGCATGAGGCGTTAATCAGACGTTAAGCGCCGCCCTCGACGAGCGCCTTTAGGTTCGCCAACCCAGCCTCGTAGTCCGCTCCGACCCAGCGATCCATCATCAGACCCATATAGCGCCCGACCGGATTGGTCCCCATGTCGGTTACAAGCGTCCAAGTTACCTGTGTCGCGCCGCCATTCGCCTCCAGAATAAACGCCGCCTGCGCTGTGCCCATATCGCCGAAATCAAGGGCGGTCTCGACACGCTCGTTCTCGACACTCGTAACGATCTCTTGGCGGCCATTGCCCACACTCGGCTCCTCGGACGCCCATTCGAGCGTATTGCCCACGCCCATTTCCGGCCCGCTATAGCTCAGCCGCACCTCCGGGTCGCGCGACAGCCATGGGGACCAACCTTCGGTGCCTTGCATGGAGTTCACGTGTGGAAAAATCGCGTCCGGCTCAGCATCGATTGTGATGCTGCGAGATACGGTCACTTCCTGAGGCAGCAAATAGGCCCCGCCAATCAATGCGGCGACGACAATGACAACCACAGCAATCAAGCGCTTGAGAAATTTCATCAACTCTCTCCCTGTTTCCCACGCGCCTTATAGCACAAAAAACAGGCAGATGCCTAAAAACGTTCCGCGCGAAGCACCTGGCAATCGGTGACGCTGACCACGCCGATGTGGCGCTCGACCACCTCGAACGCGGCATCGAGCATCGCGCCCAAGCGCTCCTCCCGGATGATACAGACCACCGCGACCATGCCACCCGTGATCTGGCCCTCTCGCGTCCAGTTGCCTGACCGTCCCGATCCACCATGCACGGGCAATACCGTGAAGCCGGTGACGCCCGCCTCGATCAATGCACTTTTCAATCGGCGGACCATCGGTTCTTCGATGATGATCTCGACCCGTTTTGCGTCATGGCGTTGCATCAGTTATCCCCCCGCGAATGTGGTGGCGAGCGCCACGTAAATCGGAATGCCCAGCGTCAGGTTGAACGGAAAGGTCACGCCCAGCGACAAGGTCAAATAGACCGACGGGTTCGCCTCGGGCAGGGCCACACGCATCGCCGCCGGGACCGCGATGTAGCTGGCCGAGGC
Organism: Dinoroseobacter sp.; assembly: GCA_965279125.1. Lineage (GTDB taxonomy): Bacteria > Pseudomonadota > Alphaproteobacteria > Rhodobacterales > Rhodobacteraceae > Dinoroseobacter. The sequence goes on along the minus strand of CBDIHL010000039.1, from coordinate 138,677 downwards.
GCTGAGGACCATAAACAGCGCCACCCCGCCAGTGGACAACCCAAGCAGCAAGCCAGTCCCCAGCCCAAACAGGCTCCCGACCAGCGGCATCAGCACCCCGAAGGCGAACACGCCCTTCGTCAAAACCCCGCGCGCTTCACGCAAGCCGCGCCCCGCAACGAGGCCCATATCCAGCAAGAACAGGCACAACACACCCTGAAACGGCGAGACGATGAACGGAGCGATCAGGGCAAGACCCTCCTTGCCGGTGATCAACCCGATGAAGAACGCCCCGACGAGCAGAACGATCGAACCATTCAGCAGGATCTCGCGGATGAGCCCGTCTTCGACATCGGTTTTGCCACCGCCCTTGGTCACCAGATAGAGGGCCGACAGAATCGCGGGCGCTTCCATCACCGCTGCAACGGCCACCATGTAGCCCTCGCCCGGAATGCCCTGCCCTTCCAGAACCGAGCTTGCCGCTACGAATGTCACAATCGAGATCGACCCATAATGCCCCGCAACCGCGGCCGCGTCGGTTACGCTGAGCCGCGTCATGGATTTCAGCAGGCCAAAGGCGATGAACGGCAGGATAAACGACAGCACGCCACCGGCGAGCAGAGACAGCAACAAGGTTGCATCAATCCCGTGATCCGCAACGGCAGCGCCCCCCTTAAAGCCGATAGCAAAGAGCAGATAGATCGACATGCCCTTGGCAACGGCTTCAGGCACCGTCAGGTCGGACCGGGCAAAGGCTGCCGTCAATCCAAGCGCAAAACACAAAATGATCGGTGACAGCAGGTTGTCCGCCGCGAGCGCAAATATTCCGTCCATGACATCTTCCCGTTCCGTCACGTTTTTGGGTAGCGGGTGCGCCCTAAAGCGTCAACTAAACCGCGACGAAGGCTTTGTCCGCAGCGACATAGCTGTGCAAACGTCCATTACCGATCTCGGCCCAGACACCGTGGATGCTGAGGCGACCTTCCTCGACAGCTTGGTGGACATACGGAAAGGTCATCAGGTTCTCGAGCGCGATGACAATACCTTGCTGTTCCAGCGCGCGGGCACGGTCATCGGGATCATTGATGCCTTTGACGTGGCTGTAGCCGGGGGCCAGAATGTCGAGCCATCTGCCCAGAAAACTGTTCTTTTTCTCCAGCTCGGGCGCATGACCTTCGCACATATCCATACAGCCACGCACGCCGCCACAGCTGGAATGCCCGATCACCAGAAGATGGGCGACCTTCAGCTGCGTGACCGCGTATTCCACCGCCGCCGAGGTGCCGTGGTGATCGCCATCTGGGTTAAAGGGCGGGACGAGGTTGGCGATATTGCGGTGAATGAACAGCTCTCCTGCATCGGCACCAAAAATTGCGCTCGCATTCACCCGACTGTCGCAGCATGAGATCACCATAGCCCGCGGACGTTGGCCTTCTTCCTCCAGCCGATGATACCAAAACTTGTTCTCATCATAGGTGGTTGCGCGCCACCCATGGTAGCGCTGCGCCATGTATTGCGGCAGCGGTTTGGCCTTATCCATCGGTGCTCTCTCGTCCGTCCACCTTCTCGTAAAGCGCGTTTTCTCTGAAAATGCGAGGGATATTCGCCCCCCTGTGACAACGCTTTCTTCATCCTGTTGGGCCAAGGTCCAGCCGTGGGGCCGAAATCGGTGGGACCGGAGAGAACGATGCTAAGATACGAAAACGGAACGCGACGACCGCGCGCAGGGGGGCCGCGCCGACCCGAAGTTGACGGAGAACAGGCGCTCGTGACGCTTCATTTTGAAGAAAACTTGGAATTTGACCAAGATCGCCTGGTGGAGCTTGTCGTCGCCCATGGCGAGGACGGCACGCAAAAACTTGTCGATGGCGCGCTGCGCGAGATTGCGACGCTGACCGCCGAGCTGGTCCATGATCTGCACAGCCACGGCAAAGCACGGGGACAAAAGACGCGGCAGATTTGTGATAGAATTGATGCTGCAGCACGCAATATCGGATTGCCGGTGTGCCGCAGCGTGGTGCGCGATGTGCGCGCCTGTCAAATGCGCGGGGACATAAATGCGATGTCGGCAGTTCTTCATCGTCTCGTCAGGCTGGCTGCGCGCGCAATGCGAAAAAGCTGGGATATTGCGGATCATTGGACGTAGGCCGCACCGCTGACTTGCGCTTGGGCAGGCGGTGGATAGTGTCGGATCGGTAGAAACCGCAGGATATCGGCCATGTCAGATCGCTTTACCTTCGCCGCAGATCGCGCGGATGCTATCCCCGTCACGGTGCTAAGCCCCGACGCGCTAGAGGCGCATCTGAGCACACTCTCCGGTGCTCAGGCCGCTTGGGTTGCGGCGCAGGGGTTCAATGCGGAGCCAAGTACGCATGTGGTCCTCCCCGCAGCGGACGGAAGGATCACCGCCGTTCTCGCGGGTGCACCGGCTGAGCCGCCCAGACGAACCCGGTTCGATTTGGCACGCGTCGCCCGCGCACTGCCTGCCGGGACCTATCGGCTGGACGGCGCGCTTAGGGACGATGATCTGACGGAGGCCGCTTTGGGATGGCTGCTCAGCGGCTACCGGTTCAGCCAAGCCAAGACGCCCGCACCCGAAATCGCGCACCTTATTGCGCCGGACGGCGTCGATGCCGCACGGATCGAGGCGATTGCGAAAGGCGAAGTCCTCACCCGCGACCTGATCAACACGCCCGCCAACCAACTTGGCCCCGACGGGATCGAGGCGGCTGCCCGCGACCTTGCCGAGCGTTTTGGCGCACAGATCAGCGTCACCACTGGCGATGACCTCCTGACCGCCAACCTGCCGCTGATCCACACCGTGGGCCGCGCCGCTGATCGCGCGCCCCGGCTGATTGATCTGCGCCATGGCGAAACAGGGCCCAGTCTGACCCTCGTCGGCAAAGGCGTTGCGTTTGATACCGGGGGGCTGAACCTCAAGCCCGGCGGGTCCATGGCGTTGATGAAAAAGGATATGGGCGGCGCTGCGACTGTGCTGGGTCTCGCGCAAATGATTCTCGCGCTAAAACTGCCCCTGCGTCTGCGCCTTCTGATCCCGGCGGTCGAAAACAGCGTGGCGGGCAATGCGTTTCGCCCCGGCGATATCTTGACCGCGCGCAACGGCATGACGGTCGAGATCAACAATACCGACGCGGAAGGGCGCCTTGTGCTTGCCGATGCCCTCGCGCTTGCCACCGAAGAGCCGACGGATCTGCTGATCTCCATGGCGACGCTGACTGGGGCGGCGCGCGTCGCTGTTGGACCGGACCTCGCGCCCTTTTACACCGATAGCGATGCCGACGCGGAAACCCTGAGCACGGCAGCGCAGATTGTGCGCGACCCCGTGTGGCGCATGCCATTTCATACCGCCTACGAAACGATGATCGAGCCGGGCATCGCCGATCTCGACAACGCGCCCTCGGGCGGCTTCGCGGGGTCCATCACTGCGGCGTTGTTCCTGCGCCGTTTCACCAGCGCCAGCCGCTACATGCATTTCGACATCTACGGATGGCAACCAACGCCGGCACCCGCACGCCCGAAAGGCGGCGTCGGGCAAGGTGCGCGCGCGGTGCTTGAAGCGCTGCCAAAGTTGCTTGATCTATGACAGATGACCGCAGGCGCTTACCCTTTGACGGAACGACTGCCCTCAGCAAACTCCAGGGCGAGATCAAGGCTGAGCGGTTCACAGACGGCGAAGCGGCATCGTTGGGTGTGCCCCGCGCGCCACTGTGGCGAGAACCGATGGGAGGGATCGACAAAGAACTGATCTACGGAGAACCCCTGACCGTCATCTCGCGCGGTCCTGAGCTGAGTTTCCTGCAATCGGACCGCGACGGCTATTGTGGCTACACGCCCAGCAGCACGCTGCGACCTCGGACAGTGCCCACCCATCAGGTCATCGCCCGCAGCACGCATCTCTACCCGGAACCGGATTTCAAAACCGTGCCACGTGATAGCCTGACCTGCGGCAGCCTCCTTGAAGTTCACGGTTTTGATGGCGCGTTTGCCGAGACGCCAGACGGTTGGCTGCCCTTGCAACACATAACGCCCCTCGATGCCCGCCCAACTGACCCGGTCGCTATCGCCGAGGCATTCCTCGGCACCCCTTATCTCTGGGGTGGCAATTGCGGTTGGGGCATCGATTGCTCGGGCCTCGTGCAGATCGCACATCTGATCTGCGGCCTCCCCTGCCCGCGCGACAGCGACATGCAAGAGGCCGAGTTTGGGATGCTATTGCACGACAATGCAGATTTACGGCGGGGCGATCTGGTGTTTTGGAAAGGTCACGTCGGCATCATGCGCGATGCGGACACACTGCTTCATGCCAACGCATATCACATGATGACGGCGTCTGAGCCTCTGACAGCAGCCGTGAAACGTATATCTGCCAAGGAATTTGGCAGGGTAACAGCCCGCAAACGGCTCAGCTAGTCCACCGCGCGGATCAGTTTGCGTTCGAGCACGCGCAGCACAATTCTCAGATCATTGCCGCGTTTCAGGATCTGGCCGTCCATTCCAACGACACAATACTGCCCTTGGCGTTGCGCTAGCTTGGGTCGCTTTTCGATCCGGTACAGCGGGTTTTCAGCCGTGCGCCGAAAGACCGAGAAGATCGCGGCATCCCGCAGGCTTGAAATACCGTAATCGCGCCACTCACCCGCCGCGACCATACGGCCATAAAGCGACAGGATAACCGATAGCTCAGTGCGGTGAAAATGCACCGTCTCGAGGGCGGCACGGTAGGGAAGGGGCGCTTGTACTGTCATAGATAAAAAGGTGGCGCGAGCCGCACCGCAAATCAAGCACCCATTCAGCTGTGCCCCATTTTCGCCGTGCGATTACCCCAGAAAGACCGCGTGCGCATCTCATCGCGACCGTCTTTCTAAGACATCTAAGATACATCGAGGGTGAATGCCCTAGTCTCGGCACCGCGCCTTAATGCCCCCACCCAGTGCGCGGTGTCGAGAATCTCGATCTTTAGGGTAGCATGGTTCACGTGATGCCGAAGAGGTTCGCGTACCAACGCGTTTTCCGTGCTCCAGACAGCCCGCATTTGCTCTCAGAGCAGTATGCGGCAAGACAAAGCTTTGCTCGCATGATCAAGTAAAAGAGAAACAGTGGTGAGCCGTGCAGGATTCGAACCTGCGGCCAACTGATTAAAAGTCAGTTGCTCTACCAACTGAGCTAACGGCCCACTGAGAGCTGCATCTACAAAAGCCCCCCCGCAGGGTCAAGCGCCTTTTCCGCCAAACCTTTCAAATGCCGCAGACCCGCGTTATATGCCGCGCGATGGTCCAGACCGCTCTCTCCAGCCTGCCGTTCCTGAAAATGCACGGCCTTGGCAACGACTTCGTCGTGATCGACATGCGCGCAGGTAATGTGCCGCTGCCGCAAGCGCTTGTCTGCGCAATTTCTGATCGTCACCGCGGCGTTGGCTTTGATCAATTGGCAACGATCCACGCCAGCCCAGACGCCGACGCGCATTTGATATTCTACAACGCCGACGGTTCCACCTCGGCGGCCTGTGGCAACGCGACCCGCTGTATCGCGCGCATGATCATGGACGAAGCTGTGGCAACGGACCTGATCCTGACCACAGATCGCGGCACACTTTTTGCCCAGGATGCGGGCGACCGACTAACCTCCATCAACATGGGCCAACCGCAGCTCGACTGGCAGGACATTCCACTTGCCCACAAACTCGACACCCTGCACCTGCCCATAGACGGCTCCCCCACCGCCACTGGCATGGGCAACCCGCATTGCACCTTCTTCGTCGAAGATGCCGATAAAATTGACCTCAACGACCTCGCCAAGTTCGAACACCACCCCCTCTACCCCCAACGCACCAACGTCCAAGCCGCATCCCTCATCGCCCCCAACCACCTGCGTATGCGCGTGTGGGAGCGTGGCGTCGGCCCGACCCTTGCCTCCGGATCATCCTCTTGCGCGACCGCCGTTGCCGCCCATCGCCGGGGCCTGACCGACCGCAAGGTGACGATCACGCTCGATGGCGGCGATATCCAGATCGACTGGCGCGAGGATGGTGTCTGGATGACCGGGCCGACCGCGCATGTGTTCTCGGGCGTGTTCACACCCGAATTCCTCGCGAGCATCTAGATGGACCGCAAATCCCCCCAGTTTTCCAACCACGGTTGCCGCCTGAACGCCTACGAGACCGAGGCGATGAAGGAGCTCGCCACCGCCGCAGGCCTCGACGATGCGATCATCATCAACACCTGCGCCGTGACCGCTGAGGCTGTGCGCAAGGCCCGCCAAGACATCCGCAAGCGGTCGCGCGAGCACCCAAATGCGCGCATAATAGTGACCGGGTGCGCCGCCCAGACCGACCCGGGTAGCTTCGCCGCGATGCCCGAGGTCGCCCATGTTGTCGGCAATACCGAGAAGATGCAGGCAGACACTTGGGCAGGCCTCGCCCTCGGCGGCGAGCCGGTCCAGGTCGACGATATCATGAGCGTCACGGAAACCGCCGGTCACCTGATCGACGGGTTCGGGACGCGCAGCAGGGCCTACGTGCAGGTCCAGAACGGCTGCGATCATCGCTGCACGTTTTGCATCATCCCCTACGGGCGCGGTAATTCCCGGTCGGTCCCGGCAGGCGTCGTGGTCGATCAGATCAAGCGGCTGGTGGACAAGGGATATAACGAGGTCGTCCTCACAGGCGTGGACCTCACGTCGTGGGGCGCGGACCTACCCGGCGCGCCGCCCTTGGGCGATCTGGTGCGCCGCATCCTCAAGCTGGTGCCGGATCTGCCACGCCTGCGGATCAGCTCTATCGATAGCATCGAGGTGGACGAGGCGATGATGGAAGCCATCGCGACCGAGCCGCGCCTCATGCCTCACCTGCATCTCAGCTTGCAGGCGGGCGATGACATGATCCTCAAGCGCATGAAACGCCGCCATCTGCGCGACGATGCGATCAAGTTTTGCGAGGACGCGCGCCGCCTTCGCCCAGACATGACCTTCGGGGCCGACATCATCGCAGGTTTCCCGACCGAAACGGACGCTATGTTCGCCAATTCCCTCGACCTCATTGAGGCGTGCGATCTGACATGGCTGCACGTCTTTCCATACTCGCCGCGCGAAGGCACGCCCGCCGCCAAGATGCCCGCGGTCCACGGTCCAACAATCAAGGACCGCGCCGCACAACTACGCAAGGCTGGCGAGGCCCAAGTCCAAAAGCACCTCGCAGCCCAGATCGGCAAGACCCACGATGTCCTGATGGAATCGCCCAGCATGGGTCGCACCGCCCAATTCGCCGAGGTGACGTTCGCGACCGCCCAACCGGAAGGCCAGATCATCCGCACCCGGATCAACGGCAAGACCGCGACCCAATTACGCGCCTAGCTTTCTTCCGTTTCCAAATATCCTCGCCGAAGGCCCCGCTCGCCCCATGCACCCCAATCCGATCTTTCGTGGCACAGACGCCAAGCGCTCCCTCGCCTTCACACGCGAACGTGGCTTCGGCACGCTGACCCTCAACGGCCCCACCCATCCCCTGCTCGCTCACATCCCGTTCTTCCTCAACGACGACGCGACCGAGCTTGAACTGCACGTCATGCGCTCCAACCCCATCTGGCAGGCGCTCGACACCGACAAGCCCGCCGTTCTCGCGGTCACCGGTCCCGATGGCTACATCTCACCCGACTGGTACGAGGTGCCCGATCAGGTCCCGACGTGGAACTACGTCGCCGTCCATCTGTACGGCACCCTTCGCCGCGTTCCACATGACGAGCTGCGCGGCGTGCTCGACCGCCTGTCTGCGCATTTCGAAGCGCGGCTTGCGCCCAAAACCCCCTGGCATTCGTCCAAGATGACCGAGGGCGTTATGGAGCGGATGATGCGCATGATCGTCCCTTGCCGCATGACCATCGAGGATCTGCACAGCACCTGGAAGCTAAACCAGAACAAGCCCGACTCAGTCCGCCTGCGCGCGAGCGCCCAAGTTGAAACCGGTGCCGGGTCCGAGCTTGCAGCCCTCGCCGCCCTGATGCAGTCTCCGCCCAACCCAACGGAGTAGCACCATGGACCTGCTGATCTCGCCTGCCTCGCCTTTCGTGCGCAAAGCCCGCGTTGCTGTGCGCGAACTCAACCTCATGGACACCGTGCGCGAGGTCGAGGTGACCGCCTCGCCAGTGCTAGAGGTGACCGAGGCGCTGATCGCGGCCAACCCCACTGGCAAAATCCCCGCGCTGACCCGGCCCGATGGTCCCGCGATCTACGACAGCCGTGTCATCACCAGGTTCCTGAACGCCCATGCCGCTGGAAACCTCTACCCGGACGCCCGGCTATGGGAGGTCCTCACACTGGAAGCCACCGCAGAGGCGATCATGGATGCGTCCGTCAACATGACCTACGAGGTGCGGTTCCGCGACGCCGATAAAGTCAGTGCCGACTGGTTCGAGGGCCAGTGGCGCAAAGTCACCCGCAGTCTTGTTGCGATTGAAGGACGCTGGCTCAGCCATCTGTCCGGGCCGCTCGATATGGCTCAGATCGGTCTGGCTTGCGCGCTAGGATATCTGGACCTGCGCCATGACGATCGGGGGTGGCGCACCCTCGCGCCCAAATTGGCCGAATGGGAGGCGGAGTTCGCAAAGCGTCCTTCGATGCAAGACACACAGCCGTCGTAATCCCCAGACCAAGCGATTCTTTTTCGCGGGAATTTGTCAAAAATTGCGGCGACTTGGGCGAGCCGGCCCGCGCTTCACAACCATACCGCGTGGAATACCGCGCACTTCGCATCACTTATTGCAGGGTGCGGCAATCCTGCGCGTGTTTAAGCACTCGACGCACCCCGTATCCCGCCTATAACAACACGCAATTGGTGTGCGTAGGTTTTCGTGCGCCCGATCTTTTATGACGCATTCGCTGGCGCGCAAGCCAGCCGCTGAGAAGGAGAGACCCTCGTGTCCCACGCAGAAGACCCAGAAGGCACTCGCCGCGACTTTCTGTTTTACGCAACCGGAGGTGCAGGGGTGGTGACCGCTGGTGCCGCTATCTGGCCCTTGGTCCACCAAATGAACCCGTCTGCCGATGTGCAAGCGGCGTCCAGCCTGCGGGTGGATGTAAGCTCTATTCAGCCAGGCACGCAGTTGACTGTGTTGTTCCTCGGCAAGCCGATCTTTATCCGTCGCCGGACCGAAGAAGAAATCGCCGCTGCACGCGACGTTGATCTGGGCGACCTGATCGATGGCGATGCGCGCAACACAAATATCGACGGAGGCGCAGATGCCGCAGATGTCAACCGCGCGCTGGATGAAACCGGCGAGTGGTTGGTGATGCAGGGCGTATGTACGCACCTTGGCTGCGTGCCTTTGGGCAACGCGGGCGACTTTGGTGGGTGGTTCTGCCCCTGCCACGGGTCGCACTACGACACATCGGGTCGCATTCGTCGGGGGCCTGCCCCTGAGAACCTGCCGATCCCGACCGTCCAATTCGTCGACGAAACCACAATCCTGCTCGGCTAACGGAGGCACTAGCGAATGTCTGGAATTCCCCACGACCATTACGAGCCGAAATCCGGCGCGGAAAAATGGCTCCATAAGCGTCTGCCCATCGCGGGTTTGATGTATGACACTCTGATGATCCCCACACCCAAGAACCTGAACTGGATGTGGATCTGGGGTATCGTTTTGACCTTCTGCCTTGTGTTGCAGATCGTCACCGGTATCGTTCTGGCGATGCACTACACCCCGCATGTCGACATGGCGTTTGCCAGCGTCGAGCACATCATGCGCAACGTGAATGGCGGCCACATGCTGCGCTACATGCATCAGAACGGCGCGTCGCTGTTCTTTGTTGCTGTCTATGCGCACATCTTCCGCGGCCTCTACTACGGCTCCTACAAGAGCCCGCGTGAGATCACGTGGATCATCGGTATCCTGATCTTCGTTCTGATGATGGGCACCGCGTTCATGGGCTACGTGCTTCCATGGGGCCAGATGTCCTTCTGGGGTGCGACTGTTATCACTGGCCTGTTCGGCGCGATCCCGTTCGTGGGCGAGGCGCTTCAGACATGGCTCTTGGGCGGACCAGCAGTTGATAACGCAACGCTGAACCGCTTCTTCAGCCTGCACTACCTGCTGCCGTTTGTGATTGCCGCTCTCGTTGCGGTCCACATCTGGGCCTTCCACACCACGGGCAACAACAACCCAACCGGTGTTGAAGTACGCCGCACGTCCAAAGAAGAAGCCGAGCGCGACACACTGCCGTTCTGGCCCTATTTCGTGATGAAGGACCTGTTCGCACTGGGCCTGATTATGGTCGTGTTCTTTGCGATCGTCGGCTTCATGCCAAACTACCTCGGTCACCCCGATAACTACATCGAGGCGAACCCACTGGCGACACCTGCACACATCGTTCCCGAATGGTACTTCCTGCCATTCTACGCGATCCTGAGGGCCTTCGACAGCGAGGTCTGGGTCGTCCAGTTTGCCTACTTCATCACCGGCGGCATCGTGGATGCATCCTTCTTCGGTGTTGTGGCAATGTTCGGCGCGATCATCGTGATGGCACTGGCGCCATGGCTCGACACGTCGTCGGTCCGCTCGGGTCAGTATCGCCCGATGTTCAAGTGGTGGTTCTGGATCCTCGTCGTGGACTTCGTGGTCCTGACATGGGTCGGCGCAATGCCCGCAGAAGGCATCTATCCCTATATCGCCCTCGTTGGGTCTGCGTACTGGTTCGCGTACTTCCTCGTCATCTTGCCCCTGTTGGGCGTGATCGAGAAGCCGCTGCCACAGCCAGCCACCATCGAAGACGATTTTCAATCTCACTACGGTAAGGCTGACGCCCCCGGATCGGCCCCTGCGGCCAATCCCGCCGAGTGAACCGAGAGGACGAGAATAAGATGTTTAAGAAACTCGCACTCACCGCCGCATTGGCCCTGTCGCTTACCAGCGGCGCGGTCCATGCGGCAGGCGGGGTCGGCAAGGTCACTGATTACGACTTCTCTTTCGAGGGTCCTTTCGGCACCTATGATACGGCTCAGCTGCAACGCGGTTTGCAGGTCTACACAGAAGTCTGTGCAGCCTGTCACGGCCTGAAATTCGTGCCAATCCGGACGCTCTCTGACGAGGGCGGCCCGGAAATCCCCGAGGATCAGGTTCGCGCCTATGCAGCCTTCTACGAGGTGTTCGATGCGGATCTCGACGATTGGCGCCCCCGGACGCCAAACGACTTCTTCCCCGAGTCGGGCCTGTCCAACGCACCGGACCTGTCGTTGATGGCAAAAGCGCGCGCAGGCTTCTACGGCCCGTACGGTCTTGGCATTAACCAGTTGGTCAAAGGCATGGGTGGTGCGGAATACATCGCTTCCTTGCTGGCGGGCTACACCGGTGAAGAGAAGGAAGAAGCAGGCACCATCCTCTACGAGAACAAGGCGTTCCCGGGTGGTTGGATTTCTATGGCACCACCACTTTGGGGTGACGATGTGGAATACGCCGACGGTGCCCCCACCGATATCGAGTCGATCTCGCAAGACGTCTCCGCCTTCCTGATGTGGACCGCCGAGCCGAAGCTGAACCACCGCAAGCAGACCGGCTTCATCGCCGTGTTCTTCCTGACAATCCTGACGGTTCTTTTGTACCTGACCAACAAGCGCATCTGGGCGCCAGTCAAGGCACGGGCCAAGCGTCAAGCGGCTGAGTAAACCTTCGCGTCATAACAAATGAAAAACGCGCCTTCCGGGGCGCGTTTTTTTATGCCCCGAGGTAGGCGCGCAAGGCCTCAGGCGGATCAGCAAACAGGTCCTTCGTGGCGACGGGCAGCTCTGCCACCCCATCCGCAACAAACACCGTCTGGTCCGCGAAACGCTGCGCATCCTCCGGGTCATGGGTGACCATCAGAACGGTCGCGCCAGTCGCCTCCGCCATCTCGGCAACCAGCACCAGCATCTCCTGCCGCAAGCCGGGACCAAGCGCCGAAAACGGCTCGTCCAGCAGCCATAACGCTCGATCCCGGAGCATCGCACGCGCAAGTGCCACACGACTCTGCTGCCCCCCCGACAGATCCGCAGGCTTGCGGTCGCCATAGCCATCAAGCCCAACCCGGTCGAGCACCTTGGCAATCCGCGCCCTCTGCGCCGCATCCAGCTTCAACGCGGGCGAAATGCCCAAGCCGACATTCTCAGCCGCCGTCAAATGCCCGAACAGGTTGTGGTCCTGAAACAGCATCGTCACGGGCCGCGCCGCAGGCTCCAGATCATTCAGGACACCCGTTTCCCAACGCACCTGCCCCTCGGCCACAGGCAAGAACCCCGCAATCGCCGATAACAGCGTGGATTTGCCCGCGCCAGACCCGCCCAGCAGCGCGACCTTCGCGCCACGCTCAACGCTCCAATCCGCGCGCAACTCGAAGCTGCCTTGCGCCAATCGCACCTTCTCAAACGCCAGCATTCAATCGCCCTCCTCGGTCAAACAGCCAGAACACCACCAGCGTCAGCCCCATCAAAACCAGCGCCGCCCCGGCAGCGGCATCCATCTGGTAGCTGCCCATCAGCTGGTAAATCGCCAGCGGCAACGTGCCCCGTGTCGGGTCCGCGAACAGCGCAATCACGCCCAGATCGCCCATCGATAACGCCGCCGTTAGCCCTGCGCCAAACCCAAGCGGACGACGCAAGCGCGGCAACAGCACCAGCCGCACCCAATCCCAGCGTCCCATGCCCAGCGACACGGCAAGACGGCCATGATGCCCCTCGATCTGCCTGAGCGCAGGCACGACCGAGCGCAGCACAAACGGCAAGCTCATCACCGCGTTTACCAAAGCCGTCAGCGGCAACACCACGCTCGCGGGGTCCACCCATGAGCGCAGCACGATAAACGCGCCGAGGCCGAGGACCAGCGAGGACACCGCAATCGGCAAGGCGGCGGCGAAATGCGTCCACCCCGCCTCGCTGCGCGCCAAGGCTGTCGCCAGCGGCAAAGCCATCGCCAGCAACACGAGCACCGACAACAAGGCGACGCCGAGCGAGCGCAATGCCGACATCCACACCATCCCGGCAGCGACGCCAAATGCGGCACCCCTTGCAGGAAAATCATCAGGATCGGGAACAACAGGAACCCAACGCCCAGCGCGATCACCAAGATGTCCTGCACCCTGAGCCATACGCCCCCGCCCCGGAACTGCGGCTGCATCCGGTCGAGGCCCCCGAACCCCACATCCGCGACGGGCACCATCCGCAAAGCCAGCACCGCCACGACGCACAACAAGACCTGTACCCCCCCCAGCATCGCGGCGCGCGCGAGGTCGAAATCGAACCGGAACGCCTGAAAGATCGCCAGCTCCAGCGTCGTCGCCCTCGGCCCGCCGCCCATGGTCAGGGCCACCGCGAAGGAGGTCGAGCAGATCAGAAAGATCACCAGAAACGCGCCGGGCAGCACCGCGCGCAACACCGGACGCTCTAGATGACGCGCGACCTCTGCGGGGCCGAAGCCGAGCGATTGCCCAAGGCGGATTTGCTCCGCCGGGATCGCCAGCCAGCCTTGCAGGATCAGGCGTGTGGCCAGCGGCAGGTTGAAAAACACATGCGCAAGGACGACGCCTTGCAGGCCGTAAATCTCTATCGCGGGCAGGCCAAGGGCTACGAGGGCTTGCGACAGCACCCCGTTTCGTCCGAACACCGCGAGGATACCGATGACCGCGACCAGCACAGGCAGCAAAAATGGTGCGCCCAGCAAGGTGATCGCGAGGCCCCGCAACGGAAAGCGTCGTCGCATCAAAGCGCGCGCCAATGGGATCGCCAGACCGACGGAGATCAGCGCCGATAGAAGCGCTTGCCAAACGGTAAACCTGAGCGCCGCCCAATCTGCCGCGCGAAAACGAGGCACCTCAGCCCCCACACTCGCCACGGCCAGAAGCGAGCCGACAATAAGAAAGAGCAGGGCCGCCGCAACGCCCCTGCCCGCGCCAACAAGGCTTAACGGCTGAGCGCTGTCAGCCATTCGTCCAACGCCGCGTCACGCACTGCAGCCGCCTCCTCAGGCGTTTTCAGCAAGGCAATTTCCGGCTGAATCAACGTCTCGAACCCCTCAGGCAAGCCGCCGTCCGGCACGACCGCAGGATACATCCAGTTCGTGGTCGGGATCACCGACTGGAAGCCATCGGTCAGCATGAACGCGAGGAAGTCCTGCGCGAGCTCCGGCTGGTCAGAGCCTTCCAACCGCGCGCCAACTTCGACCTGCATGTAGTGGCCCTCGGTGAACGCAGCGGCAGTTTTGCTGGCGTCCTCCTCAGCGATCAGGTGGTAGGCGGGCGAGGTTGTGTAGCTCAGCACCATCTGCGCCTCGCCTTCCAGAAACAGGCCATACGCTTCGGACCAGCCGGGCGTGACAGTCAGCACATGGGGGGCCAAGCCTTCCCAGATCTCCGCCGCGCGGTCGCCGTAGGCGGCTTTCACCCACATCAGCAGGCCAAGACCCGGTGTGGAAGAGCGTGGATCCTGGATCACGATCTTCACGTCGTCCGGCAACGCGATCAGCTCTTCAAAGCTGCTCGGCGCGTTTTCCATATCGACGTTGTGAACAAAGGCGAAGTAGCCCCAGTCGAAGGGCAGGAACGCGTCGTCGGACCACGCAACCGGCAGATCCAGCGCCGGGACTTCCAGCCCATGCGGTGCGACCAATCCAGCCTCCCGCGCGCGGGCGATCAGGTTGGTGTCGAGGCCGAGCACGACATCTGCGTCACTCCGCGCCCCTTCCAGCTGCAAGCGCGCCAGCAAGGCCGCGCCGTCACCCGCGCCGACGAGTTGCAGATCACATCCGCAGACCTCCTCGAACGCCGCTTCGACGCCGGGACCGGGGCCCCAGTCGGAGACGAAGCTATCGTATGTGTAGACAGTAAGAACGGGGGTTTCAGCTTGGGCAGCGCCTGCCAAAGTCAGAAGTCCCGCAGCGATGAGGGATGTTTTCATCCTATCCTCCATGGCGACGAGCGAAGTGAAGCCGAGAGGATCTCGTAACCTTCCCTCCGCCGGTCTTAACCGGTTCAGGTTCAATGGGTTCGCGTCATGCATCTCAGCCCGTCTCCGGGCACCCCAAGGTACGGCTTTGATAGGACAAGGCCTCGGCAAAGTGCAAGCGCAATCGGGCGAGGGCCTTGGCACCCGAGGGCTGGCGCGTTAACTGCGGTGTCGCAAAGAGAGGCTTCGCGCATGTCGTTCAACACCTTCGGTCACCTGTTCCGCGTCACAACTTGGGGCGAAAGCCACGGGCCTGCTTTGGGCGCGACCGTCGACGGGTGCCCGCCCGGTGTGCCGATCGAGGCGAGCGCGATCCAACACTGGCTCGACAAGCGCAAACCCGGTCAGAACAAGTACACGACCCAACGGCGCGAGCCTGACGAGGTCGAGATCCTGTCCGGCACCTATGAGGGCGTCAGCACTGGCACCCCGATCCAGCTGATGATCCGCAACACCGATCAACGGTCCAAGGATTACGGCGATATCGCCGAGAAGTTCCGCCCGGGTCATGCCGATATCACCTACTGGCAGAAGTATGGCGTGCGTGATCCGCGTGGGGGTGGGCGTTCCTCAGCGCGTGAGACTGCCGCTCGGGTTGCTGCTGGGGGAATCGCGCGCGCTGCGTTGAACACACTTGCGCCTGACATGCAGATCACCGGCTACATGGTGCAGATGGGCGCGCATCAGATCGACCGCGCCCGGTTCGACTGGGATCAGATCGAGGCGAACCCGTTCTGGACGCCCGATGCACAAGCCGCCGAGGATTGGGCAACATATCTCGACACCCTGCGCAAGTCTGGCGAAAGCGTCGGGGCCGTGATCGAAGTGACCGCGCGCAATGTGCCCGCAGGCCTTGGGGCACCGATCTATGGCAAGCTCGATACTGAGTTGGCTGCCGCGATGATGAGTATCAATGCCGTCAAGGGTGTCGAGATCGGCGATGGGATGGCCAGTGCGATGCTGACCGGGACGGAAAATGCGGACGAAATTGAAATGGGGCCAAATGGGCCTGTTTACAATTCCAACCATGCGGGCGGTATTCTGGGTGGTATTTCGACCGGGCAGGACGTTGTGGTGCGATTTGCGGTGAAACCGACCAGCTCCATCCTATCGCCGCGCAAGACGATTACCAAATCCGGTCAATCTGCTGAAATTATTACAAAAGGTCGCCACGATCCCTGCGTCGGCATTCGGGCGGTTCCTGTGGGAGAGGCGATGATGGCCTGCGTCATTCTCGATCATATCCTATTGGATCGCGGGCAAACCGGGGACGGGCTGCGTGGGCATATTGGTTAACAAACCACGCAAGAATTTCGCATAGATTAACCATATTGCCGCCAAATTCTTCTGGCTTTCTGGTCTGTGGGGGCGTGTCTTGAGGGATCCGCTATGCAGATCACCGATCTGATCGGCACATTTTGGGCAGACGAGCGTGGCGCCGTCACCGTCGATTGGGCGGTGCTGACGGCTGCCGTGGCAGGGCTTGGTCTGGCCGGCTCAGCCGCCGTGTTGGTCGGCACGACAGATGTCTCTTATGACATCGCCAACCAAACCGCAGGCGTGTCCATCGCGACAAGCTTCAACAACAACTTCAAGAACATCAGCATCTTCGACGGTTTTGAGAACGGCATCGCCGATGGCTGGAGCGTGCAAACGACCGATGACAGCAACCTCGTGCTCGGCGGCATTCTCGGGCGGTTCGGCGGCACCGGAGGCGGGCAGATGGTCCATAAGACCTATGAGCTGAACCCCGATGCAGGCTTTGCAGTGCTGGAATTTGATCTTCACGCGATCGACAGTTGGGATCTGGAAGATCTGAAAATCTTCCTGAATGACGAGGTTGCCAGCAAGCGCAGCTTTTCCACCCATGCGGGGCACAGTGATCTGCAACGCGCGGTCAATATCGACGATCCGAACATCAAGATCACCTATACGACGCCAACCGGGTCCGAGGTCGGCTTTTGGGATCGCGGCGATATCTCGTCCCACGATGAAACAGTGTCCGTGCGGATCGAGGTCACGGATCCTGGCAGCAGCCTCAAGCTTGGATTCGGCTCGACGCTTAACCAAAGCGTCGATGACGAAAGCTGGGCCGTGGACAATGTTCGTGTCACGTCCACCAATGATCTGAGTAGTGTCTAAGCGAGTATCGCAATGCGTATCAAAAGTTTTCTTTCCAACGAATCCGGGGCCGTCACCGTTGATTGGACGGTCATGACCGCAGCCATTACTGGACTAGGCATCGCAACCTATGGCGTTGTCTCGGGAGGTGTTTCCGACCTGTCCGGCGATGTGGCTGGCCATCTCAGCGGCTTCGAGATTTATGACGGGTTCGGCACCGTGATGTCCTTTGACACCTTCGCCAATGGGCTTGCCGGTTGGAATTTCTCGGGCACTCCGTTCAATGATCCCGAGATTGAAGGCGGATCAGGCGTGTTCCTTCTCGCCGATGGGATGTTCCTTGAACGCAGTTTCGAGGTCGATCCAAACCGCGCCTATGCCGTGGTCGAGATGGAAATTCAGACCATCGGCAAGTTTGAGCCACGCGAGGTGCTCAGCATGCTCGTCGACGGCCAGACCGTGGACAGCAGCAGTCTCGTCGGCGGCGACATCAACAGCGTCGGCGGCACGGGCGGGGCCGACGTCACCTATACGTTCCACGGCACGACCAAATCCTCGGGCGAGGTGGTGGCGGCGCGCCTCGCGCAATATGCAGACGCGCCCGATGACAGAGCGTCAGGCAACCTCAATCAGGTGAACAGCTACACCATGCGCATGGTTGTCGAGAACCCCGGTGCCGCGGTAGATATCGATCTTGGCGTCAGTGGCACAGGCCGTGTTCTTGCGGATATTCCCGGCGAAGGCGTGTCCATCGGATCGGTGCGGGTGATCTCGACCGACACGCCCTAGCGGCTTACGCGGTTGCGGCGCCCAAAGCGGCATCCATCAACGCCTTGATCTGCGCGCGGCCTGTGCCAGCGACGATGCGGCCAAGCTCTTCCTCGCCTTTCAGCACCACGAGGGTGGATCGACGCGGGATTGCCAAACGCTGGGTAATCTCGGCGCGGCGGTGCTCGTCCCAATCGACGCGGATGAACACGATGTTGGCCTCATAGGCCGGGTTCTCGCCCTTCAGGGCCCCAATCACCCGTTCCTGCGCGGCACAGGTCGAACACCAACTGGCCGCGAAGTCGAGCATCACAGTCTTACCCTCGGCCAGTTGCGCCTCCACAAGGCCGGGGGTGTAATCGAGCGATGTCGCCGACGCAGGCAACGCAAACGCGGCGGAGGCAGCAGCGGACAAGGCAAGAAAGTTACGACGATCCATGAGGGAATTCCTTTCAAAGGGTCACAGAGAAACAGAAAGATCGATAAGCCAGCTGGGCAGGTTCTGGATCGCCCAAGCCTCAGCCATGTGGTGCACACCAAACAGTAGCGCGACACCCACGCTGATAAAGAGCACACCCATAATCGGGCGGGCTTTCGCGGCCAGCACACGCATCGCCGCTTGCCGTTTCATGATGGCCGCGCGCGCACCGTAACCCAGCGCCAGAATAATCGTAGACACGCCCAGCGCGAAACTGACCATGATGCTCGTGGCCCAAAGCAGGCTCTCGCCCTGCCACGCCAGCGCAATTGCACCGCCAAGGGTCGGACCAATGCACGGCGACCAAACAGCGCCCAGCAGCATCCCGCCAAGGAATTGCCCTTGAAGCCCGGTCTGATCGACTTTCTCGAGACCCCCATCCGCGCGGCTGGCAAATCCAGCAGTTGCGGTGGCAAAGCCCGCGTTCAGGCGCGGCACGAGCATCACGAGACCAAAGAGGATCATCACAATCGCCGCCGCCTGACTGATCATCTCCTGATCAAGCCCGAACGCGCGCCCGACCGTCGCGATTCCGATCCCGAGGGCAACAAACGCGAGGCTCATCCCCCCGGCCAATGCGACCGGCCCGAGGCGATGCGATTGCACAGCACTGGCCAGCACGATGGGCAATACCGGCAAGACGCAGGGGTTAATCAGGGTCAAAAGCCCCGCGAGATATCCGAATACCAAATCCATAACGGCGTTAAGCCGCAGAAATCGCGCTCTGTCACCTCACGACGCTGTAAGCTCACGCAAGCGTCAAGGCTTTGTAACAGGACGCGCGCGCGAGATCTGGACCGCCAGAATGCCCAAAGTAATGATCGTGACGCCGACGAGGTCGAGCATCCCCAAAGCCTCGCCCAGCAGCACCGCCGCGATGGCGACGCCGAAGAACGGATTGAGGAAATGGAAAGTCGCCGCACGGGTTGCCCCGATCCGCTCGACCAGCGCGAACCAGATCCATGTCGCCAGCAAGCCCGGAACGATCGTTGTGTAGGCAAAAGCGGCAAACAGGGTCCAGGAATAGCGAACCTCCCATGTCTCGAACACCAAACCGGCAACCAGCAAGGCAGCGCCGCCCACCCACATCTGATAGCCCACGACCATCAACAGGTTCCCACCCGAGGATGCGCCCCGAACGCTGAGCGTCGCCACTGCAAGCGCCACAACGCCCACCACACAGATGCCAACGCCAAAGAGATCAACGCCCGCATTCAAGCGCGTGCCCATGATCAAGGCCGCGCCCGCAAAGCCAGCGACGAGGCCCAGCACCGCAAGCCTAGGGAGACGTTCTTTGAGGAAAGCCCAGCTGGCAAACGCCACCATCAACGGCATGGTGGAGGCGATGATTGCCGCCAAGGACGCCTCGATCGTTTGCATGGCGATGAAGAACAGGCCGAGATAGAGCGCGTTTTGGCACAATCCGAAGACAAACGTGCTGCGCAATTGCCCGCGTGTCAGCGCGAAGCTTTGGCCCATCCATGCGGCAATTCCGACGGCCAGACCGCCCGAGATGAAGAACCTTGCCGCGAGCGTCAGCATCGGTGGCGCGTCGGCCACGATG
Organism: Dinoroseobacter sp.; assembly: GCA_965279125.1. Lineage (GTDB taxonomy): Bacteria > Pseudomonadota > Alphaproteobacteria > Rhodobacterales > Rhodobacteraceae > Dinoroseobacter. The sequence continues at coordinate 118,790 of CBDIHL010000039.1, read as the reverse complement.
ATGCGCGCTGAGGTAAAGGCCGAGGACCACATCAGCGCAAAGAGCAGCCCCATGACGATTGCGCGCAGATCCATTCAACCCTCCCATGCAAAAGGGCCGCCCATGGCGACCCCTCGTATCAATCCAGCAGTCCTGACGGGCCTAGCTGTTCACGCTGTCTTTCAGCGCCTTGGCAACGGTCATCTTAACGACCTTGTCTGCCTCTTTCTGGATCTGCTCGCCGGTGGCCGGGTTGCGCACCATACGCTCGGGGCGCTCGCGGCAGTAGACTTTGCCGATGCCGGGAAGCGTCACGGCACCACCGCCGGACACTTCCGACGTGATCACGGAGGTCAATGCGTCCAGCGCTGCACCTGCGGTTTTGCGGTCCATATCACCCTGCTCAGCAACGGCGGCGATCAATTGCGTCTTTGTAAGTGGCTTCTGTGCCATACGGAAAACTCCCTGTCCTTATTGGCCCGTTCATGGCGCGCCAAATGTGTGTGCGCTAGATAAACAGGGGTTTTGACCGCCTCGCAAGCGCTAACACTCACAAACACTCAGTAAAATCGATGTTTTACGATAGCACCTACAGGAATGCGGTCTCCTCGAAGCTGCGCAGCTTCCGGCTATGGATACGCTCCAGCGGCATTTCGCGGATCGTCTCCATCGCTTTGATGCCGATCAGCAGGTGCCGTGCGACTTGTGTCTTGTAGAAATCCGACGCCATGCCGGGCAGTTTCAACTCGCCATGGAGCGGCTTGTCAGACACGCACAAAAGCGTCCCATAAGGCACCCGGAAGCGGAACCCGTTGGCGGCAATCGTCGCCGATTCCATATCCAGAGCCACCGCGCGCGATTGGCTAAGCCTGCGCACCGGCCCGCTTTGATCGCGCAGCTCCCAGTTGCGATTGTCGAGCGTCGCAACAGTGCCCGTCCGCATGATCCGCTTCAGATCGAACCCTTCCAGCTGCGACACGTCGGCCACAGCCGTCTCAAGTGCCACCTGAATTTCGGCCAACGGCGGGATCGGCACCCAGACGGGCAGATCATCGTCGAGCACTTTGTCCTCGCGCAGATATGCATGGGCCAGCACGTAATCGCCAAGGCTTTGGCTGTTCCTGAGGCCCGCACAATGCCCGACCATCAGCCACGCATGAGGGCGCAGCACGGCGATATGGTCGGTCGCGGTCTTCGCATTCGACGGCCCCACCCCGATATTGACCAGCGAAATCCCCGCCTCGCCCTTCCGGGTCAGGTGATAGGTCGGCATCTGCGGTTGTTTTGCAGGGGGCGGAATATCCGCCTCCGGGTCCGTGATCACGATATTGCCGGGCGCGACAAGACTGTCATAGCCACTATTCGGGTCGGCAAGGGCCGCACGGGCGAAGGTCACGAACTCTTCCATGTAGAACTGGTAGTTGGTGAACAGAATGTGGTTCTGGAAATGCTCGGCGGCGGTGGCGGTATAGTGCTGGAGGCGCGCGAGGCTGTAGTCGATCCGCTGAGCCGTAAACGGCGCGAGCGGGGACGAGCCGTCTTCATGCGTGTACCCATGCCCATTGACGATCTCGTCATTCGTGTTCGCCAGATCCGGCACATCGAACACATCGCGCAGCGGGAAGGTCAGCGCACCATCCTGCGGCACCGCCCCACCTTCACCGGTCATCGCAAAGTGCAGCGGGATCGGCGTGTCCGACAGGCCGATCTCGACAAACGTATCGTGGTTCTCGGTGACCAGCTTGATCTGCTGGGTCAGGTACTTCTCGAACAGATCCGGGCGCGTGATGTTGGTCGAGTAGGTTCCCGGCTCGGGCACATGCCCAAAGCTGAGGCGGTTGTCGATCTTGGCAAAGCTGGTCGTGGTCAGGCGGATCTCAGGGTAAAACGCGCGGTAGCGGCAGTCCGGCTGCGCGCCCGCCACCACCTCGGCAAAGTGGTCGCGCAGAAACTGCGTGCTGGCCTCGTACAGGCGGATCAGCTCGGCCACCGCCGCACTCGGGTCGGTAAAGGTCTTCGGCTCGCCCAACTCAGGGCTACGGATAGGGGTCATAGTCACGGATCAATCGTCTTTCTCAAAAAGGTCGGTCAGGGCAAATTTGGTGACATCCACCAGCCCCAGATCGGAAATACGCAACTCGGGGATCACCACGAGCGCGAGCAGCGAATGCTGCATATAGGCATTGTTCAGGTTGCAGCCGCAGGCAGCCATCGCGGCCACCATCTCGTCGGCTTTGGCGGCCATCTCAGCCGCAGGTCGGTCATTCATCAGGCCCGCGATCGGCAGCTCAACCAGCGCGATCTCTTCGCCGTCTTTCCAGACGGTGACACCGCCACCAACCTCGCCCAGACGGTTCGCAGCCGCCGCCATCAGCAAGCGATCCGTGCCGACAACGATCATGTGGTGACTGTCATGGGCGACGGTCGAAGCAATCGCCATATCGCCCTCGTAGCCAAAGCCCGACACGAAGCCATTGACCACGCCGCCGGTGCCGCGATGCCGCTCGACCAGCGCGATTTGGCACACGCTGTCTTCGCCCTCGACCACGCCATCATGCACCGGCAGATCAGCGGTTAACGCCTTGGTTGGCGCTTGGTTCTCAACGACGCCAATGACCTTCGCCTTCACGCGATTGGCCCCTTTGGGCGCAGCAATCTCAAAGTCATGCAGGTTCAGGATCTTGCCGAGGTTCACCGTGCCGCGCACATCGTCGGGCCAGTCCAGATGCGGACACTCCACCGCGATCTTGCGATCCTGCGCGACAGTCACACCCCGCGCAATCACATGCTCTATCGGCAGCTCGGTCAGCGACGAGGTCAGGATCACATCCGCCCGCCGCCCCGGCGCGATAGAGCCTAACTCCCGCTCAAGCCCGAAATGCGTTGCGGTATTGATACTCGCCATCTGGAGCGCGATCAGCGGGTCGAGGCCACATGCAATCGCATGGCGCACCACCCGGTCCATATGCCCGTCATGAACAAGCGTGCCGGAATGGCAATCATCCGTGCACAGAATAAAGTTCCGCGGATCGAGGCCCTTTTCCGTGATCGCCGTCACCTGTGTCTCAACATCATACCAAGCGCTGCCAAGCCGCAGCATCGACCGCATCCCTTGGCGCACCCGCGCAATCGCATCGGCCTCGCAGGTGCCCTCATGATCATCCGCAGGCCCGCCCGCGACATAGGCATGAAACGGCGCGCCCAAGTCAGGCGAGGCATAATGCCCGCCCACAGTCTTACCCGCACGTTGTGTCGCCGCAATCTCCGCAAGCATCTTCGGGTCGGCATTGGCGACACCGGGAAAATTCATCATCTCGCCCAGACCGATGATGCCCGGCCACGCCATCGCCTCGGCCACGTCATCCGGCGTGATCTCCCAGCCGGTTGTCTCAAGCCCCGGCGCTGAGGGCGCACAGGACGGCATCTGCGTGAACATGTTGATCGGCTGCAACAGCGCCTCGTCATGCATCAAGCGCACACCGCGCAGGCCGAGGACATTGGCGATCTCATGCGGGTCAGTGAACATTGTGGTGGTGCCATGGGGGATGACGGCGGCGGCAAATTCGGCGGGGGTCAGCATGCCGGATTCGACATGCATGTGCCCATCGACCAGGCCGGGGATCAGGTAGCGCCCCTCAGCGTCGATCACCTCGGTCGCGTCGCCAATGCAATGCGAGGCATCCGGTCCGACATAGGCAAAGCGCCCTTTGGCTATGGCGACCTGCCAACCATCAAGCACTTCGCGCGTTTGCACGTTAACCAGTTTACCGCCCGTGATCACACGATCAGCAGGCGCACGTCCGGCAGCCACCGCGACCAAATCAGCGGCGACATCGGACCATTCGGGAAATGTGTTGGGGTGTTCCATGTACCAATTGTCAGAACTCTTGGGCCCTGCGCAAGGGGGGGACACGAAAAAGGGCGAGGACCCAGCAGTCCCCACCCTCCTGACGTTGCGTCCCAGAAGGGTGCGCTACATCTCCATCATCTGCGCGACCTCGACGCTGCCAGACCCGTCCTCGACCATCGGACAGCCCTTGGCCATCTCGCAGGCCGCGGCCTGATCGGCAGCCTGGACAATCGTCAGACCGGAGATCGGGTTGGACCCACCATCACCGGCAATGCCATCCGCGCTGACGGTCATCGACATACCCACGGGCGCGCCGCCATCAACAACCGCGTCGCCCATATCCCCGTACCAAGCGTTCCACTTCGCCATCATCTTCGCGCCTTCTTCCGGCGTGTCAGGCATGCCACCGCCATGATATGCAAATACAAATTTAGGCATTCTCTCTCTCCCTCTGCTTCAAGAATTGGTTAACGCGTCGAGCTTGTTCAGCGACGAGGTCCACCCCATCGTGTGGTTCTCCGCCGATCCAGCGTCCGGCAAGTCCACATGGCTGAGCGTCATATCCGTGCCGCCATTCTGCGCAGGCACCAGCCGGATCGTGACATGGCTTTCCACGCCGCGCGTGTCGCTCTCGTCATGCCAAGCCCATGTGAAACCAACGGAATTGGGCGCATCTACATGAGTCACCTGACCCGAAACCTTAAAGCGCTGCCCTTCACCATTCACCATCACCGACCACCAGGGGCCGAGCTTGTCGAAAGCCAAGTCATGCTCCGGCGTGTGCAGCCCTTCAGGCCCCCACCATTTCAGCACATGTTCGGTCTTGCTAACAAACGCGAAGACCTTATCGACGGGTGCCGGGAAATGGCGCTCTAGCGTTACGGTTGTCATGTCGGGTCCTCCTCCAAGGCGCGGGCGAGGCGATCAAGACTGCCGTTCCAGAACGCCTCATGATCGAGCGTCCATTTGCTGATTTGCGCGACGGCATCGGGCGCAATCGCATAGATGCGCTTCGTCCCCTCCGCCCGCTGAGTGACCACACCCGCCGCGCGCAGCACCTTCAAGTGGCGCGAAATCGCAGGGGCCGAGATCTCCGCGACGTCCTGCAAATCGCCTGCAGGCAAAGGCCCGGCCTTCAACAATCGCTCGGCAATTGCGAAACGGACGGGATCGCCAAGGGCGGCAAAGGTTTGAACAAGATCGGGCATCGTAAACTTTCTGATTTTGTTAATTAATATATCCGTTAATTTTAACTTCGCAAGCCTCATGTCGCCAACGGACTTGCGCGCCGCCCTCAGACCGTCACAGTCACCCCCATGGATTACGACAAAATCGACGCCGACAGTTTCGGACGCAGCCTCAAGGGGCTTGGCGTGAACCTTCTTGTGCGCAATGTCAGCGCCGAGGTCGCGTTCCTGACGGAGGTCTTCGGCTTCACCGCGCATCAGCCTACTGCCGATTTCGCGATCATGCGGCTGGGCGACACAGTCCTGCAACTCCACAGCGACGGCACCTATCACGCCAATCCGCTGTTGGGTTTGCTGCCCGAAAACCCACCCAGGGGCGCAGGCATCGAGATCCGCCTCTACGACGCGGACCCAGACATGGCGACCGCCAGAGCAGAGGCGCGCGGCAACATGATCCTGCAACCGCCCACCGACAAACCCCACGGCCTGCGCGAGGCCTATATCCTATGCGAGAACGGCTACGCATGGGTGCCCTCGCGGCCCAAAGACAAGGACGAACCGTCATGAGCGTCACCAACCTGCGCCCCAATCTCGACCACTGGGCCGAGCGTGTCGATCTCGCCGCCGCCTTCCGTTGGACCTACCGGATGAACATGCACGAGGCCGTGGCGAACCATTTCAGCCTTGCGATCAACGACGACGGGACGCGCTTTCTGGTGAACCCCAACAAGCTCCATTTCGGGCGGGTGAAGGCGTCGGATATGATCGTGGTCGATGCGAATGATCCCAGCACGCTCGAAGGGCCAAACGCGCCGGACCCGACCGCGTGGGGTCTTCACGGTTCGCTCCACCGCAACGTGCCCCATGCGCGCTGCGCGATGCATGTCCATTCGATCTATGCGACGATCCTCGCCTGCCTCAAGGACGCCGAGCTGCCCGCGTTCGACCAGAACTCCGCGATCTTCTACAAGCGCCAGATCATCGACCAAGACTACGGCGGGTTGGCGTTCGAGGATGAAGGCACGCGCTGTGCAGCCATGTTTACCGATCCCCGCAAGAAGGTGATGGTGATGGGCAGCCACGGGGTGCTCGTGATCGGTGACAGCGTGGCCGACACCTTCGACCGCCTCTATTATTTCGAGCGCGCGTGCGAGACCTACATCCGCGCTTTGCAAACCGGGATGCCGATAAACTACCTCAGCGACAAGATCGCCGAGCGAACGGCAAGCCAGTTGGAAAACTACCCCAACACGTCCGAGCGCCACCTGGCCGAGCTGAAACTGATCCTCGATAGCGAGGGGGATCCCTATGCCACGTAAGGTCACGATCAAGACTTGGGAGGATGGCGAGTGCACAGGCGTATCTACGCCAGACGGGCGGGCCGGGTTTTGGCGTGACGCGGATTGTCCCCTACCCGCCGAGATGAATGCAGCGCTGAAAGAATGGTGCCGCGAGACAGATCGCTACTGCGATATCTGGGCGAGCGATGACAAAAAGGCCGCTATAGACGTCTCGTATTGGCACACCGAAATGGCAAATGTTGGTGTGCTGGCAACAGCCCATGCGCGGGTCGGCGATATCGCGCTGTGCGAGGCCTATACCGAACGCCGGCGCGCTGACGGGTCCGAGAACGGCAACGGGCGTTCTGATCTCTACATTTTCATGCCGACAAAAGAGGATGAAACCGAAGGCCCCGAACTTCTGATCGAAGCGAAATGGGCAAAACCCATCACCAAAGACGGCTCCACAGGGTTCGATGGCAAAGAGGTACTTTCCGCGTGGGACGATGCTCGAAACGACGCGAGGACCTTGCCGCTAGGAACTGGCGCAAAGCGGGTGGCGCTGCTGTTCGTGACGCCAAGAATAACCCGGCTAGATGATTGGAATGAAAAGACCTTCAAGACATTCTGGGACAATCTTGAGCTCGATCGCTGCACCACATTGGCATGGTGGCGCACCCCCAAAGGCCGCGACCCGGCCTTTGACGGCGAATGTTATTGGCCCGGTGTGATCGCATGTTTCGGCATAATGAAATACGGCAAGCCTGTATCGCAACACTAACCCCTTCAGGGTTCCCCAAATACTCATTGCACCCCCTCGCCTCGCATCCCATCCTTGCGGCATGACCCAAACGCTTCTCTCCTTCGGCCACGGCTATTCGTCCCGCGCACTCGCCCGCCTCCTGCCTGACTGGCGCATTATCGGCACCACCCGCAGCGCTGAGAAGGCCGAGGCCCTTCGCGCCACCGGGACCGACGCGCTGATCTGGCCCGGCGATGATCCGACCGACGCGGTCCACAGCGCCACCCACCTGCTGCTGTCCATCGCCCCCGACCAAGACGGCGACCCGATCTTCAATGCCTTTGCCGACCAGATCGCGAGCGCCCCGAACCTTGCATGGGTCGGCTACCTCTCGACCACCGGCGTCTATGGCGACCATGCGGGCGGTTGGGTCGACGAGGACACCCTGCTGCATCCCGCCACCAAACGCGGTCAGATGCGCGTGATGGCCGAGGCGCAGTGGCAAAGCCTTGATCTGCCGCTGCATATCTTCCGCCTCGCGGGCATCTATGGCCCCGGCAGGGGGCCTTTCGCCAAGGTCCGCGCTGGCACCGCCCGGCGCATCATCAAGCAGGGGCAGGTGTTTAGCCGCACCCATGTGGACGATATCGCGCAGGTGCTGCACGCTTCCATCGCGCGGCCTAATCCCGGCGGCATCTACAACGTCTGCGACGATGATCCCGCGCCGCCCCAAGACGTGATCGCCCATGCGGCGGACCTGCTTGGTGTGCCAATCCCACCTGACATCCCCTACGAGAGCGCCGATTTCACCCCCATGGCCCGCAGTTTCTACGCCGAATCCAAACGCGTCAGGAATGACCGCATCAAAGACGAGCTTGGCGTAGACCTGATTTATCCCAGCTACCGCGACGGCCTCAAAGCCCTGCTGGAGGCCGAGACATGAGCGTTACAATCTATCACCACCCCTCCAGCCGCACCCACCAGATGCCCGAGGGCCACCCCGAATGCATCGCGCGGATCGAGGCTGTTGAGGAGACCTTGAAAGCCCTCCCAAACCTCACTTGGGAAACCTGCCCCAAAGCCACCCGCGCGCAGCTCGAGGCCGGGCATGATCCCGCCTATCTCGACGCGCTCACGAAAGCGGAACCCAAATCCGGCCTCGTCGCCATCGACGCCGACACCACCCTCTCGCCCGGCACCCTGACCGCCGCGTCTCATGCCGTTGGCGGGGCCTGCGCTGCCGTCGATGCTGTGATGACAGGCCTGACCCAAAGTGCGTTCATCGCCATGCGCCCCCCCGGTCACCATGCCGAGCGGGATAAGGCGATGGGCTTCTGCCTCTATTCCACTATCGCGCTCGCCGCCAAACATGCCGCGAGCGCCCACGGTCTGACCCGCATCGCAATCGTCGATTTCGACGTGCATCACGGCAACGGCACGCAAGATGTGCTGTGGGATGATCCGAATGTGCGGTTCGTGTCGTCGCATCAAATGCCGCTCTGGCCCGGCTCTGGTGCCGCGCATGAAACCGGCAGCGATGGCCAAATCACCAACGTCCCGCTCGCCCCGCACACCACCAGCCAACAATTCCGCAAGACCTACGAGCGGGAGGTGCTGCCGATGCTCGACGCTTACGCGCCCCAACTGATCCTGATCTCCGCCGGGTTCGACGCCCATACCCGTGATCCGCTCGCCAATCTGGACCTCCGGACCAGCGATTTCGCGTGGATCACCGACCGTTTGGCCGAGCTGGCCAAGACCCATGCGGATGGTCGCATCGTCTCGACTTTGGAAGGCGGGTATGATTTGCAAGCGCTTGCGGAAAGCACCAATGCCCATGTCCGATCCTTGCAGGAGGCCGCCCCATGACCGACACCCCCGTAGCCGATCTCAGCTTCGAGGCCGCGATGGCCGAGCTGGAGCATGTCGTGGGCCGTCTGGAACAAGGCGATGTGCCGCTCGAAGACAGCATCAAGCTCTATGAGCGCGGCGCCGCATTGAAAAAGCGCTGCGAGGAAAAGCTGAAAGAGGCCGAGGAGAAGGTGTCGCAGATCACGCTCAACGCCGACGGCGCGCCCACGGGCACCAAGCCTTTCGACGGCTAGAGCGACGTGAGTTTCAAGACCCAGCTAACCACCGCGCAAGACCTGATTGCGAGCGCGCTGACCGATCATCTAGGCGGCCTTGGCACCGACAACATCGCCCAAGGCATGCGCTACGCCACCAATGGCGGCAAGCGTCTGCGCGGATTTCTGGTGCTGGAAAGTGCCGCCCTGTTCGATGTGCCCGCCACCCAAGCCGTCCATGCCGCCTGCGCGATCGAGGCGCTTCATGCGTACTCTCTCGTGCATGACGACATGCCCGCGATGGACAATGACGACCTCCGCCGCGGTCAGCCCACCGTCCATGTCAAATGGGACGAGGCGACCGCCATTTTGGTCGGTGACGCTTTGCAAACTATGGCTTTCCAAATTTTGGCTTCGCAAACTACGCATTCCGATAGTTCGGTGCGGGTAAGGCTTGTGGCAGACCTCGCCAAAGCCAGCGGGGCCGAGGGGATGGTGCTTGGCCAAGCCCTCGATATCGAGGCTGAAAGCGCCGGACGCCCCCTGACCCTTGCCGAGATCACCCGCCTGCAAGCTGGCAAAACCGGGGCGCTGATCGAATGGTCCGCGACCGCCGGGGCCGTGCTTGGGGGCGCTGATGCTGAGCCGCTCGCGCAGTATTCCCGCGCCATCGGTCTGGCCTTCCAAATCGCCGATGACATCCTCGATATCGAAGGCGATGCCAAGAAGGCCGGCAAGGCGCTGCGCAAGGACGAAGACGCTGGCAAAGCCACTTTCGTGTCGCTTCTGGGGCTTGAGCCTGCCCGCAAGCGCGCCGCCGATCTGGTGGACGAGGCGCAAGATGCCCTCAAACCCTACGGCAAAAGGGCGCAGACTCTACACGATCTGGCGCGCTATATTGTGTCTCGTGACGCCTAAGAAAGACCAGTTATGACCGACCGCCCCAACACGCCGCTGCTCGACACCGTGACGACGCCCGCCGATATGAAGGGCCTCAGTGACACGCAACTGGGCCAGCTTGCGCGCGAGCTGCGTGCGGAGACAATCAGCGCCGTTTCTGTCACCGGGGGCCACCTTGGTGCAGGGCTTGGCGTGGTCGAGATGACCGTCGCGCTGCATCACGTCTTTGACGCGCCCAAGGACAAGATCATTTGGGACGTGTCGCATCAAAGCTATCCGCACAAGATCCTGACCGGGCGGCGGGATCGCATCCGCACCTTGCGGATGAAGGACGGCCTGAGCGGGTTCACCAAGCGCACCGAAAGCGCGTATGATCCATTCGGGGCGGCGCATAGCTCTACCTCGATTTCCGCCGCGCTTGGCTTTGCCACCGCGCGCGATCTCGGCGGCACATGTCCCGAGGGGCTTGGGGATGCTATTGCGATTATCGGTGACGGCGCGCTGAGTGCGGGCATGGCCTACGAGGCGCTGAACAACGCGGGGCACTTGGGCAAGCGCCTGATCGTGATCCTGAACGATAACGAGATGAGCATCGCCCCCCCTGTCGGAGCCATGTCGAATTACCTGTCCCGCCTCTATGCCGGTGCGCCGTTTCAGGAACTGAAAGCCGCCGCCAAAGGTGCCGTGTCCTTGCTGCCCCCGCCCTTCCAGGAGGGTGCCAAGCGGGCCAAGGAAATGCTGAAAGGCATGACCGTGGGCGGGACGCTTTTTGAAGAGCTGGGCTTTTCCTATGTCGGCCCCATTGATGGGCATGACATGGACCAACTTTTGAACGTGCTCAGGACCGTCAAAGACCGCGCCGATGGCCCGATCCTGATCCACGCGATCACCGTAAAGGGCAAAGGCTACGCCGAGGACCGCGCCGACAAGGGCCATGCGACCGCAAAGTTCGACGTGGTGACGGGTGAGCAGAAGAAGGCCCCGTCCAACGCGCCGAGCTACACCAAGGTCTTCGCCGAGGCGCTGATCGACGAGGCCGCGCGCGATCCGCATATCGTCGCCGTGACCGCCGCGATGCCGTCCGGCACGGGCCTCGATCTGTTCGCCAAGCGCTATGCCAGCCGCACCTTCGATGTGGGCATTGCCGAGCAGCATGGCGTGACCTTCTGCGCAGGCTTGGCCGCTGGCGGGATGAAGCCGTTCTGCACTATGTATTCGACGTTCCTGCAACGCGGCTACGACCAGATCGTGCATGATGTGGCGTTGCAAAATCTGCCCGTGCGCTTCGCGATTGACCGCGCGGGTTTGGTTGGATCTGACGGTGCCACCCATGCAGGCAGCTTCGATATCGGCTATCTGAGCGCGCTGCCAAACATGGTCGTGATGGCCGCCGCCGACGAGGCCGAGCTTCGCCACATGGTCGCCACCGCCGTTGCCCATGACAGCGGCCCCATCGCGTTCCGGTTCCCGAGGGGCGAGGGCGTTGGCTGCGATATGCCTGAGCGCGGCGAAGTGCTCGAGATCGGCAAAGGCCGCATGATCCGCGAGGGCAAAGGCGTGGCCATCTTGTCCTTTGGGACGCGGCTCGCTGAGGTGGAGGTCGCCTGCGAGACGCTCGCCGCCCGTGGCATCACGCCAACCATCGCCGATGCACGTTTCGCCAAGCCGCTCGACCGCGATCTGATCTTGGCTCTCGCGGCGGACCACGACGCGCTGATCACCATCGAAGAAGGGGCTGTCGGCGGGTTCGGAAGCCACGTCGCGCAGCTGCTGTCTGAGGAAGGCGCGTTCGATACGGGGTTAAAATTCCGTTCGATGACTTTGCCTGACAGCTTTATCGACCATGCAAATCCGAAGGATATGTACGATGTGGCGGGGCTGAATGCAGAGGACATCGAAGCGAAGGTGCTCTCTGTGATGGGCGTAGAAGCGTTCGGGAAGCGGGCCTAGGCTGCAGTTTTTTTGGGTAAAGCCCTCTTTACTCAGTTGTGTGCAGACCGGCGGGTGCTGTTACGCTGCATAGCAAAGGCCAACACGTACAGTAGGTGTCCAAAACGGGTGATGTTGCGTACATCCGTATACGTAAGCTAAAAATTTTTATTACTCTAAGGTGCTGAGGAAACACGAGGCGCATTAACCTTAACCAAGGCGCATTAACCTTAACCAAGGCGCATTAACCTTAACCAAGGCGCATTAACCTTAACCAAGGCGCATTAACCTTAACCAAGGCGCATTAACCTTAACCAAGGCGCATTAACCTTAACCAAGGCGCATTAACCTTAACCAAGGCGCATTAACCTTAACCAAGGCGCATTAACCTTAACCAAGGCGCATTAACCTTAACCAAGGCGCATTAACCTTAACCAAGGCGCATTAACCTTAACCAAGGCGCATTAACCTTAACCAAGGCGCATTAACCTTAACCAAGGCGCATTAACCTTAATATACTGATTTATATCACTGTTTCACTGTAATTTTCGCGGGTGCGTTTATTTTTCAAAAGACGAATCCTAACTGCAACAAAGGCATGGCACGTTAAGAGGCGTGGCAGTTCTATTCCAATTCTGAGACCTTGGCCTTAGAGGAATGATGGAGAGGTTGCATACCACGCCTATGCGTATTCAGGGCGCGCAATCAGTATATCCTCGTCCCCCATCTGCCCCTCAATCCACAGACAGCATATACCCGGCACCACGCACCGTTTGCAGATATCTCGGCTGTTTAGGGTTCGCCTCAATCTTCCTCCGCAACCGTGTGATCTGGACATCCACCGCACGCTCTTGCGATTGATCACCATCGCGGCCCAAATCTTCGACCAATTGCGTGCGCGTCAGGGCCTCACCCGGGCAGGCCGCAAAGATGCGCATCAAGGCACTTTCCGTCGCGGTCAGACGCACCGGGTCGGTGCCATGCCACATCTCGCCTTTATCGATATCGTACTTCACAGCGCCCAAATGCAGGACACGAGGACCCGCACTCGCGGTCTCCTCCTTCGGGACCCGGCGCAAAATCGCGTTGATCCGCAGCAGCAACTCTTTCGGCTCAAACGGTTTCGCCAGATAATCATCGGCCCCAGCCTCAAGACCCGAAATCCGATCATTGGTGTCGCTCTTGGCGGTCAGCAGCAAAATCGGCGTTGCGATGTCCTTGCGCAGGTCACGGGTTAACGAAACGCCGTCCTCGCCCGGCATCATCACGTCGAGCACGATCATATCGAACTCCAGCCCGCCCAGAAGCCGTCTCGCCTGGGCCGCATCGCGCGCAACACTGACCCAAAACCCATGCCGGATCAGGAACTTCTGGAGAAGTCCCCGGATCCGTTCGTCATCATCCACAACCAGCAGATGTGCCTCGCCTGCCGTTCCATCCATGCTCACGCCCCATCTTTCAGGTCATTGAACAACCGTCGGCTTTCGGCGTCCATCATTTGCTCTAACACTGTGCGGAACCCCGCCACTGCCTCTGGTCCGGCCTCACGAAAGGCTGCTCTCATCCGTGCACGTTGCGCTTCGCTCAGCGTTCGCTCAAGCGCGTTTCCACCTTCGGTCAAGAACAGATGCCGCTCGCGCTTGTCCTTCTCGCCAACCCGCACAATCACCAAATCCGCAGCGATCAAGGTCCGCAACACACGATTAAGCGATTGCTTCGAGACCCCGAGGATATCGAGCAGATTGTTCACCGTCGTCCCCGGCGCGCGATTGATGAAATGCATCGCCCGGTGGTGTGCGCGCCCAAACCCTTGATCCGCGAGAATACGGTCAGGGTCCGCCGTGAAGCCGCGATAGGCGAAGAACATCGCCTCGATGCCCTTGCGCAATTGATCGTCGGTCAAAAACAGCAAGCTTTCGCCACGACTGCCAGAGGGGGCCATGTCCGTCATCTGCCTAATCTTTCCCATTTAGGTCAGCACTACTGCCCAATAATACGTCAGCATTGTTGACATTTCTAGACCTCATTGCTATCGAATCGCAGCTTGGGCGAAACATTATGGCCGAAGCGGACCCATTTGACGCAATAAATGAAAAACTGCGGAAGGAACAAGCCATGGCTGGCGGATATGATGATCGCGACGGAACCATCTGGATGGACGGTGAGTTGGTGGATTGGCGCGCGGCCAACGTCCACCTTCTCAGCCACGCGATGCACTACGCCAGCTCCGTCTTCGAGGGCGAGCGGTGCTATAACGGCAAGATCTTCGAGAGCCGCCGTCACTCCGAGCGTCTGCTGTTTTCCGGCAGCCAACTCGACATGCCGATCCCCTATACCGTCGACCAGATCGAGGCCGCGAAATATCAGGTCCTCGAGGCCAACAACCTAACCGACGCCTATGTGCGTGCGCTGGCTTGGCGTGGTGCGGGCGAGGATATGGGTGTCAGTTCCTCCAAGAACCCCGTGCGCCTGGCCATCGCCGTTTGGGGTTGGGGCAACTACTACGGGGACGCGAAGATGAAGGGGGCCAAGCTGGACATCTCCAAGTGGAAGCGCCCCTCGCCTGAGACGATCCCGGTCCACGCCAAGGCGGCGGGCCTCTACATGATCTGCACGACCTCCAAGCACGCGGCCGAGGCCAAGGGCTGCTCCGACGCGCTGTTTATGGACTACCGCGGCTATGTGGCCGAGGCGACCGGGGCGAACATCTTCTTCGTGAAGGACGGCGAGGTCCACACGCCGCTGCCCGATTGCTTCTTGAATGGGATCACGCGCCAGACAGTGATCAAGATGCTCAAAGAGAAGGGCGTGACCGTCATCGAGCGCCACATCATGCCCGAGGAAATGGAAAGCTTCGAGCAATGCTGGCTCACCGGCACCGCCGCCGAGGTCACGCCCGTGGGCCAGATCGGGGATTACACGTTCGAGGTCGGCGCGCTGACAAGGGACGTTGCTGAGAGCTACGAGAAGCTCGTAAGAAGCTAGCGGAAACCATCAAGAGAGTTGACTGATTTTTAAGACTGACTCATATATGTAGCGATTCGCCCCTTGGCAGTACGCACCGACCCTAGCGATCCAGGTTGGTGCCGAACCCCTGGGGCTTTTTGCTTTCGAGGGTCTGCGATGGAAAAGACAGCTATTTTGATCGATGGTGGCTTTTTGCTAAAAAGACTTCCGACCATTCAACCAGATAGCGATGTAACCGACCCTGAGGCGGTGGCCACAGCAATTTCTAAACTGGTAAGTACGCACCTAAACCACCAAAACGCGCTCTTTAACATGCCTCGAGCAAGAGCATTGTTGTACCGTGTATTTTACTATGATGCAGTCCCATATGCAGGGAAAACTCAGCTACCAATCTCAAAGCAACCTCTCGACTACTCAAAGACAGACGCCGCAATCTTTCGGACAAGACTCCACGAGAAACTCCGCCACAAAGCGAATACGGCAGTTCGTCTAGGTGAGGTCAGGAAGGAACGAAATTGGATATTGAGTGAGGCAGCTCAGAAACAACTCTTGGCGGGACGCAAGACTGTTGCTGATTTGACTGACGACGATTTCTTCGCAGGACTGCGCCAAAAGGCGGTCGATATGAGGATCGGCCTCGACATTGCTTCGATCACTCTCAAGCGACAAGCCTCAACAATTGTCTTGGTCTCGGGCGACTCTGACTTTGTCCCAGCCGCTAAACTTGCGCGAAGAGAAGGCGTTAAGGTTGTACTCGACCCGCTTTGGAACTCGGTAGCACCTTCGCTATTTGAACATATTGATGGTGTCTTCAGCGGGTTTCCAAAACCTAAACCTAAAAATCCACCCCCCTCTGCGCCTTGATCCCCGCCTTGAACGGGTGCTTCACCTCGGTCATCTCCGTCACCAAATCGGCGTACTCGCAAATTTCAGGCTTCGCATCGCGCCCCGTCAGCACGACGGAACAATTCGAAGCACGCCCCCGCAGCCCCTCCAACACCTGCTCAATGCTCAGATATTCGTAGCGCATCGCGATGTTGATCTCGTCGAGCACGACCAGATCGTAATCGCCACTCGCCATCATCTCGCACCCCTTGGCAAAAGCCGCCTGCGCCGCCTCGATATCGCGCGCCTTGTCTTGGGTGTCCCAGGTGAAGCCGTCGCCCATCGTGTGCCAATCGACCTGACCGAGCTTCTTGAAAAAGATCCGCTCGCCGGTTTTCCACTTGCCCTTGATGAACTGCACCACGCCAACCGATTGCCCCCAGCCCAGCGCGCGCACGACAACGCCAAACGCGCTTGATGACTTGCCCTTGCCCTTGCCGGTATGCACCAGCACCAGACCGCGCCCCGCCTCTGCCTTCTCGGCAAGCTTCGCCTTCATCTCGGCTTGGGTCTTTTCCATCTTGGCCTTATGGGCCGCTTGATCGTCGCTCATCACACTATCCTCTCGATGGCCCACCACAGGCCCATGGCTCCTATCGCGACCGATCCCGGGATCGCGACGAAATTGCGGTAATACGGCTTGCGCCCAAAGGGCACGCCCAGCAGCAGGAACGCGACCGCAATAACGGCAAGCTGGCCCAGTTCCACGCCAATATTAAAGCCGATCAGGCCGGACAGGAACGCGCCCGGCGACAGGCCAATCTCGCCCAACACGCTGGCAAAGCCGATGCCGTGCAACAGGCCGAAGGCAAAAACAACGCCCGTGCGGCGCCAGCCAATCTTCGCGTCTGGTCCGCCCGAAATGATGTTCTCCACCGCGACATAGGCGATGGAGATCGCGATCAACGGTTCCACAATCGCAGGCGACAGGGTCACGAGGCCCAAGGTCGCCAGTGCCAAGGTCACCGTATGCGCCACCGTGAAGGCGGTCACCTGCGCCAACAAAGGCCGCCACCTGAGCGAGAAGAAGAACAACCCCAGCACGAACAAGATATGGTCGAGGCCCTTAGGCACGATATGCTCGAACCCGAGGCCGATATAGTTCACGAAGGCCGCGCCAAGGCTCAGCTCAGCAAACGCGTCTCGTGGCAAGGGCAGGCTGACATCGCCGTTCGTCAGATACCCGGAATACCCGGTCTCCGCGTCGCCTTGGCGCAGAACCAATGCGCCGTAGCGCGCGCTCCAGCCGACGGTGACGGGGGCATCGCCCTCCGGCAGAACCCCGCGCAGGACCAGCTTCGTGTCGCGCGGCTGCTCCACATCACCGACATCCGGCACCTCGATCGCGCCCAGCTCCAACGGTACGCGCAGCCCGTCCGACATGACGGTGAACCGCGCTTCCAACTCGGGCCACGCCGCGCGCAAGGCCGCTTCCAAATCCGACGGTGCCAAAGCCCGGAACGCGTCGTGGGTGTCAGCTTGCGGCGCATCGTTGGTGTCCAAAACCGCCGATTGGTCAATGCCTGCCAGCATCGGCTCGACCGCGGCTTCAAGCTCCAGCACGATTTCGGTCGCAGACACCTCCGCATCCATGATCGACGGGCGCAATTCATGCGCGCCTGCCGCACACACAAGCGTGAGCCACACTGCCAGCGCACTTGACAGCACCGCCCCCACGCGCACCTTGCCAGACATGACCGTATCTTTGCGCATCCTCGCCCCGCTTCTCGCCGTTCTCAGTGCCGCCCCCGTGACCGCGCATGAGTTCTGGATTTCCCCGCAGGCGTATCGCATCGCGCCGGGAGAGGCCATCATCGCCGACCTGCGCGTGGGTCAGAATTTTGGCGGTCCGGCTTATGCCTTCATGCCCCCGCAATTTGATCGCTTCGATCAGATGACCGCCGATGGGATCAGCGCCGTGCCCGGTCGCCTCGGAGATCGCCCCGCGATCAACAGCCCCGATCTGCCCGAGGGTCTGGTGGTGCTGATCCACGAGACCACAGATGCCGAGCTGACCTACCGCGATTTCGAGAAATTCATCGCCTTTACCGAGCACAAAGACTTCACTTGGGCCGTTGAGGAACACGCGGCACGCGGTCTGCCCGAGTTCAACTTCCGCGAGACGTATCGTCGCCACGCCAAGTCTCTGATTGCTGTCGGGGATGGCGAGGGTGCCGATATGCGCACCGGTCTGGACTTCGAGCTTGTCGCCCTCGCCAACCCCTATACCGACGATCTAAGCGCCGGGATGCCCGTGCAATTGTGGAAGGGCGACGCCCCTCTGGCCGGCACGCAAATCGAGCTCTTCGCAAAGGATGCGGCAGGTGAGGTTACGATCACCAAGCACCGGACCGATGCCGAAGGCCGCAGCCTTCTGCCCATGCAGCCCAACACCGAATACCTCGTCGATGCGGTGATTTTGGAACCGCGCACTGCCGCTGACACGACCAAAGACGAGGTGTGGCATTCCGATTGGGCGGCGCTGACCTTCAAGACAGGCCCCGACCTTTAATGGCTAAAGCCCCTTTTGCTGGGTCGCCTCACGCTGGCGTTTACGCTCCAATCCCAGTTGGCGCTCGCGCCAGATGATCAGGATACCCGCGAAGATCACCAACGCGGCACCGGCCAGAACGGTCAGGGTCGGCACCTCGTTGAAGATGAAATAGCCGATCAAGATCGCCAGCAACATCGAGAAGTAATCAAACGGCGCAACAACCCCCGCATCGGCATAGCGGTAGGCCCCGGTCAGGCCAATCTGGCCAATCCCACCGATCAACCCCGCCAAGATCAACATCCCCGCGACCTCCCACGAGGGCAGCTGCCAGCCAAACGGGATCGTCAGCAAGCTAAGCCCCGTGGAGGTGACCGAGAACCAAAACACAATCGCGCTGGTTTCCTCGGTCTCCACCATCTTGCGCACAAACACCTGCGCCAACGCGGCCCCGGCCGCTCCGGTCAGGACGACGACGGCGCCCAGCAATTCGCGATCCGTTGCCCCACCCTCCAGCGCGGTCAGGCGCGGCGACAGCACAACCAACACGCCAAGCAGGCCCAAAGCCACCGCGCTGAGCCGAAAAAAGCGCACCTCCTCGCCCAGAAACATCGCCGCCAGGATCACCACCAACAAAGGCGCCGCATAGCCAATTGCCGTGACCTCGGGCAACGGCAGCAGGCCCAGCCCGGTGAACATCAAACCCATCGCGACCGTGCCGACGACGCCGCGCCAGACATGGCTCATGGGATTGGCGGTTTTCAGCCCCGCGCGCAGCGACCCGCGTGCCATCAGCCAGCCAATGATCACGATCAGCGCAAAGAAGGACCGGAAAAACACGGCCTGCCCCGGCGGCACAGCGTCCGAGGTCGCCTTGATCAAGCTGGCCATCGCCACGAAACACGTAACGGACATCAGCTTCAGGGCAATGGCGCGGGTGATATTGGGGGCGGCACGCATGTGCCTTGCCTACGCCCGCGCGCTTAGACGGGCAACCGCCCAGCGCGCAGCATCTGCGACCGTCGTGTCCGGGTCGTGGGCGCGCGCTTGTGCCGCCGCAATCAAGTCACGACGCCCTGAATTTCCAATCGCATACAGCACGTTGCGGATGAAGCGGTCCCGCCCGATGCGCTTGATGGGACTGCCCGAGAACTTTGTACGGAACGCCGCATCATCTAGCGTAGAAAGATCTGCCAATTTCGGTGCCTTCAAATCATCCCGCGCCGCATACCGAACCTCGCGCGCCTCAACGGCAAACTTGTTCCACGGACACACCGCCAGACAATCATCGCAGCCATAAATCCGGTTGCCCATCAAGGCCCGCAAACCCTCGTCCACCGGGCCCTTATGCTCGATCGTCAAATAAGAGATGCACCGCCGCGCATCGAGGCGGTAAGCAGCCGGAAACGCATTCGTCGGGCAAACATCCAGGCAGGCGCGACAAGACCCGCAGTGATCGACCTCGCCCATGTCAGGCTCCAACTCGGCCGTGGTGAAGATCGCACCCAGAAACACCCAATTTCCAAAATTGCGGCTGAGCAGGTTCGTATGCTTGCCTTGCCAGCCAAGCCCCGCCGCCTGCGCCAAGAGCTTTTCCATCACCGGGGCGGTATCCACAAAAACTTTCACCTCGCAGTCAGCCTCGGCCACCAGCCATCGCGCGACGCGTTTGAGGCGCTTTTTCACCAGATCGTGGTAGTCCTTGCCCTGCGCATAGACCGATATCGCAGCGCGGTCTTTGTGCTGCAAAATCTCCAGCGGATCATGCGTGGGAGCATAGCTTTCGGCCAACATCACAACACTTCGCGCCTCAGGCCACAGGGCTGTCGGATCACCCCGCCACGCCGTGCGCTCCGCCATCCAGGACATCTGCCCGTGATAGCCCGCCTCCAGGAACTCTCCCAACCGAGCCGCGGCTTCAGGCGCGGCATCGGGCCGACACACCTTCGCGGCAACAAACCCTTCGCCCAGCGCGGTCTCGATCAACCGCGCTTTGAGATCCGTCAAAAATCGAGGTCCGCATAATGCGGCGGTTGCGGCACGCCGGGGATCACATCCGCCAGGATCGTGCGAAACGCCGGGCGTGATTTGATCTTCGCATACCAGTCCTTCACCACCTCGGACCGGTTCCAATCGACGTCGCTGATATAGTCCAGACAGCTCAGATGAGCTGCGGCGGTGAAATCGGCCAAGGTCATCACATCGCCCGCAAGCCAGCGACGGTTCTCCAGCAGATGCTCCATGTAATCGAGATGCAGTTTAATGTTCTGCGACCCGGCTTTGACGTTGCGACTGTCCGGATAGCCCTTGCCGGTCAGACGCTTGTTAACGCGCTCATGCACCAGATTTGTTGTGACTTCGGTGTGGAACTTGCCGTCGAACCAGAACACCAGACGCCGCACTTCGTAGCGCGCATCTGCCGTGGTCGGCATCAACGAGGGGCTTGGGACGCGCTCTTCAATATACTCGCAAATCGCCTGACTGTCGGCGAGCATTTTGCCGTCATATTTCAGGATCGGGATCAGCCCCGCCGGATTGCGGCGCAAGAACTCAGGTGTCGGTTCCCAGTACCGCTCTTCATGCAGCTCCACCTCAATGCGCTTTTCTGCCAGCACCAGACGGACCTTGCGGCAAAACGGCGAGAGCGGGACATGATAGAGGCGGTTCATCTATGGGGATTCCTTAGGCGGTGTGATCTGTCTTGCCCTGTGCTGCGGCGCAATTCAATCCTCAACACAAGCGGCACGCCCATCAGCGGCAAGGGTCTGCGCACCGCTTGCGATCCGAGAACTCGGTGTGCGGGCCGAGCGGTTCTTGGGGTTCGGCAGCACCCGGGCAAGGCCACTGGCTTGGCTGAGGGTCAGATCGGCGGCATCCACCCCGAAGTACCAACGCGAGGCCGCCTGCGCGCCAAACACACCCTCATCAAATTCGGCAAGGTTCAGATAAACCTCCAGAATGCGATGCTTGGACCAGAGCACGTCAACCAAAGGCGTGATCGCCGCCTCCAACCCCTTGCGGGTCCACGAGCGCCCTTGCCACAGCAGCAGGTTCTTCACCGTCTGCTGCGTAATGGTCGACCCACCCCTTTGCGCCCCATCGGCCATCGCGGCGCGCAAGGCAGCGACGTCAAAGCCCCAATGGGAGCAAAAATTCGCATCCTCAGCGGCAATCACCGCGCGGCGCAGGTCCGGCGAGATGTCTTCCATCCGCACCCAATCCTGACGCACCTCGCCCAAACGCCACGCCTCGGCAGTGACATAGGGCGTCATCGGGGGGTTGATGAACCGCAGCAGCACAATAAGCGCAACCAGACCAAGCACCGCCCACCCGAAGGCGCGGACAAGCCAGCGAAGCGTCAGGCGGGCAAGCCGTTTCACGACCCCAAAGCCTGAGCCACTTTGCGCTTAACCTCTTCCTTGATCGGGTCTGCTGCGTCCATAATCTCACGCGCCTTTCCAAATTCCAACGCGCCGTATGATCTGCTGTCTGGCTGGACAAAAACCGCAGGCGGGCAAGCCTCTAACTTGGCGTCCAGCAACGCGCGCATCATTACACGCATGGAACCTGCGACGAGGGCCATCGTGCTTGGCACGCCCTCGCTTTCATCAGGTGGCTCACTTGCAACATCGACCGCAAGGCACACACCGGTCGGCAAGACATCGAGCGGTAGATTGTTCGACACACCCCCATCAACGTAAAGTCGTCCGCCATAGGACACCGGATCAAACACGCCGGGAATGGACACCGAGGCACCAAGGATAGGCAAAATGCGCCCGTCTCGAAACACATGCGCGCGGCGCGCATGGTAGTCCGTCGCCACAACGGATGTGGGGATAGACAAGGCCTCAAGGCGTTCAGGCACCTTGTCCGGCAGGGCTAATTTCAACGCGGCCTCGCCGTCCATTTCAGTAAACGGATTGCGCAACCGGCCAACGGCATCCTTCACGTGTCGCCAAAGCGGGCGCAGCGGCTCATCAAGGGCCTCGAGCACATGCGCGCGCAACGCGACCCCCGAAAGACCGCTCGCGTAACACACACTCACGACGGCCCCCATGGACGAGCCCGCCATCGCGACAGGCGTCACGCCCAGCTCGTCCAAGGCCTCGAGAACAGGAATATGCCCAAGCCCAGCAGCGCCCCCACCGCTGAGCGCTACTGTTAAATCACTCATGCCCGCACCCTAACGCGCAAGACGCAGCGCGACCAAGCCCTACTCCGCCGGAATAGCGACCTCATCGAACCCCAAGGGCTGGGGCAGCTTGTCCAGCATCTCTTTCGGGCAGACCTGCACGAAATGGCGCAGTTGCTCGTCCCAGTGTTGCAGGATCTCGGCAGCGCGGCGCGACCCGGTCTCGGCCGCATGACGCTCGACCAGATCCTTCAACTGGGCTTCCCAATGGGCATGCCCAACAGACCCGATCACCAGCGTTTCCATGTTCATCATGTCCGCCGCCAACCCGTCAGGATCGTACAAGTACGCCATCCCGCCTGTCATGCCCGCCCCGAAGTTCGCCCCGATCCCACCAAGGATCACCGCGACACCACCGGTCATATACTCACATCCGTTGGACCCGCAGCCTTCGATCACGACCTTCGCACCAGAGTTCCGCACCCCAAACCGCTCGCCAGCCCGACCAGCCGCGAACAAGTAACCATCGGTCGCCCCGTAAAGCACGGTGTTGCCGATGATCGTGTTCTCATGCGCTTTCAGCGGCGAGCTTTGCGGCGGACGCACCACGACGGTCGCCCCGGACAGACCCTTGCCGACATAGTCGTTCGCATCGCCTTCAACCTCGATCTTCAGACCGGGCGCGGAGAATGCGCCGAGCGATTGCCCAGCGGACCCTTCCAGCCGGATCGTCAGGTGATCGGGCTGCAAGGTGTTACGCATCCCGAAATTCGTGACGATATGGCTGGATGTGCGCGTCCCGATGGTCCGCAGCGTGTTTTGAACCGCGTAATGCAGCTCCATCTTCTCGCCATCCTTCAAGAAGCGCGCCGCGTCCTTGACGATCTGCTTGTCCAGCGTGTCTGGCACCGCATTGCGATCCTTCAAGCGGTCGTACTTGATCTGCGAGCCGTCATCGACGGTGATCAACATCGGATTCAGGTCCAGATCATCCAGATGCGCCGATCCCCGGCTGACCTGGCTGAGCAGATCCACCCGCCCGATCACATCCTCAAGCGAGCGTGCGCCGATGGAGGCCAGCACTTCGCGCACTTCTTGCGCATAGAAGGTGATCAGATTGACGACCTTATCGGCATTGCCGGTGAACTTGTCGCGGAGTGCTTCGTCTTGCGTACACACGCCCACGGGGCAGGTGTTCGACTGGCATTGACGCACCATGATGCAGCCCATCGCGATCAGCGCAGCGGTGCCGATCCCGTATTCCTCAGCGCCCATCATCGCGGCCATGACGATGTCACGCCCCGTGCGTAGACCCCCATCGGTGCGAAGCGTCACGCGCTCGCGCAGGTTGTTCATCGCGAGGACCTGATGCGCCTCGGTCAGACCCATTTCCCACGGCAAGCCAGCGTATTTGATCGAGGTCGCAGGCGACGCGCCCGTCCCGCCATTATGGCCGGAAATCAGGATCACATCGGCCTTCGCCTTCGCCACACCAGCCGCAATCGTGCCAACCCCGGACGAGCTGACGAGCTTCACCGTCACCTTACACCGCGGGTTGATCTGCTTGAGGTCGTAGATCAGCTGCGCCAGATCCTCGATGGAATAGATGTCGTGATGCGGGGGCGGTGAAATCAGCGTCACGCCCTTCGTCGAATGCCGCAGCCGCGCAATCAGGTCCGTGACCTTCATCCCCGGAAGCTGTCCACCCTCGCCGGGCTTGGCGCCTTGGGCGACCTTGATTTCCAGTTCTTCACAATGGTTCAGATACTCGGCGGTCACACCAAAGCGGCCTGAGGCAACCTGCTTGATCTTGGCACTCGGGTTATCGCCATTCGGTTCCGGGACAAAGTGCGCCGGATCTTCGCCGCCCTCGCCACTGTCGGACTTCGCACCGATGCGGTTCATCGCGACGTTCAGCGTCTTATGTGCCTCGGGCGACAGCGCGCCCAAGGACATACCCGGCGTCACGAAGCGCTTGCGGATGGAGGTGATGCTTTCGACCTCCTCAATCGGGACGGCTTTGCCCATCGGCTCGATCGCCAGAAGATCACGCAAGTTGATCGGCGGATTGCTCTGCATCGCCTTGGAATACTGCCGCCACATGTCGTAGCTGCCGCGCGTACATGCGGTTTGCAGCATGTGCATCGTGGTCGCTTCCCAGGCATGCTTCTCGCCCGAGCGCCGCGATTTGTAGAAGCCACCAATGGGCATCACGTCGGTGCCACCCAGCCAACCTTTGGCGTGGACCTCTTCCAACTTGGTCTGCACACCGCTGACGCCAATGCCGGAAATACGGCTGACCATGCCGGGGAAATATTCCGCAACCATGGCGCGGGACAAACCGACAGCCTCGAAATTCAGACCACCGCGATAGCTGGAGATCACGGAAATCCCCATCTTCGACATGATCTTCAACAGACCCTGATCGATGGCATTGCGATACCGCGCCACGGCTTCGGTCAGCGAGCAATCCAGCAGCCCACGACCAATCCGATCGGCAAGCGAATCCTCAGCGAGGTAAGCGTTGACCGTTGTCGCACCCGACCCAATCAGCACGGCAAAATAATGCGGATCGACACATTCAGCCGAGCGCACATTCAGCGACGTGAACGTCCGCAGCCCCTTGCGCGTTAACCACGAATGGATCGCACTGGTCGCCAGGATCATCGGCATCCCGATCTTGCCGTCGCCCTGATGCTGGTCGGTCAGCGTGATATGCGCAGCGCCCGAGCGCACGGCATCTTCGGCCTCCTCGCGGATGCGGGTCAGACCCTTGCGCAGCGTGTCGCGGCCCGCATTTGCGTCAAACGTACAATCAATCTCGACCACGCTTTCATCGAAATGCGCGATCATCGCCTCGAACTGCGCATTGCCGACAAAGGGGCTTTCCAGCGTGACAATCTCCGTCTGGCTAGAGTCCTCGTCGAGCACGTTTTTCAGGTTCCCGAAGCGGGTTTTCAGGCTCATCACCCGGTATTCCCGAAGGCTGTCAATCGGCGGGTTCGTCACCTGAGAAAAGTTCTGGCGGAAATAATGGCTGAGCGGACGGTACTTTTCCGACAAGACAGCCGCAGGCGTGTCGTCGCCCATAGAGGCCAGCACTTCCTTGCCATCTTCGGCCATAGGAGCCAGAATTTGCTCCATCTCTTCAATGGTATAGCCCGCCGCGATCTGACGCTTGCGCAGCTCGGCCCCCTCAAAGAGTGCCTTCTCGGTCAGACCGGACAGCTGCTCTTCCAGATCGGTGATCTTCTTGACCCAATCGGTAAACTCGCGATCCCCGGCCAGCTTGTCCTTCATATCAACGTCGTGGAACAGCACACCTTCCTGCATATCCACGGCAATCATCTGCCCCGGACCCAGCGCGCCTTTTTCAACGACGCTCGCCTCGTTCACAGGCACCATCCCCGCTTCGGAGCCCGCAATCAGCAGACCATCGCCGGTCACGACATAGCGCATCGGGCGCAAACCATTCCGGTCGAGGCCCGCACAGACCCAACGCCCATCGGTCATCGCGAGGGCGGCGGGACCATCCCAAGGCTCCATCACGGAGTTGCAGTAGGAATACATATCGCGCCACGCTTGGGGCAGCTCGTCGCCCTGCTTGGACCAGCTCTCGGGGACCAGCATCGTCTTGGCCATCGGGGCGGGGCGACCTGCACGCACGAGAACCTCGAACACAGCGTCCAAAGCAGCCGAATCCGAGGACCCCTGCGGCACAATCGGCTTAATGTCTTCGGCCAGATCGCCGAAATACTTGGAGGACAGCCGGATCTCGTGGCTTTTCATCCAGTTGAGGTTGCCCTTCAGCGTATTGATCTCGCCGTTATGCGCCAGCATGCGGAACGGCTGAGCCAGCCACCATTGCGGGAAGGTGTTGGTGGAATAGCGCTGGTGATAGATCGCAAAGGCGCTCTCGAAACGCTCGTCCATCAGGTCGGGGTAGAAGACGGCGACATCCTCGGCCAGCATCATGCCCTTGTAGATGATCGACCTGCAGGACAGCGAACAGATATAGAGGCCACTGACCTGCGCCGCAGCAGCCGCTTTCTCGATCCGCCGGCGAATGACGTAAAGCTCACGCTCGAACGCCTCGTCGTCGATGCCTTTGCCGTTGGCGATCAGAATCTGCTCGATCTCAGGCCTGGTCGCTTTGGCTTTGTCGCCAAGGCAGGACACATCGACCGGCACATGACGCCAGCCATAGATGTAGTGCCCCATGCGCAGGACTTCGGTCTCGACAATCGTGCGGCCCGTTTCCTGACCACCGAAATCGGCGCGGGGCAGGAAGACCTGACCGACGGCGATTCTGGAGCCATCGGATTCGTGCCCGGTCTTACGGATCTGGTCCTCGAAGAACGCCTCGGGAATTTCCACGTGGATGCCCGCGCCGTCGCCGGTCTTGCCATCCGCATCGACAGCCCCCCGGTGCCAGATCGCTTTCAGCGCAGTGATCCCGGCGTCCACCACGGCACGGCTTTTGCCGCCCTTGATGTCCACGACGAGGCCCACGCCGCAAGACGAATGCTCGTCCTCAACGCTGTACATGCCCGCCTCAGCGAGCTTCGCGCGCTTGGCTTCTTCGGCCTTTACCCAGTCCAGATCATATGTGGTCATGAGCGTCTCTCCTTCGGGGTCAGGCGCTTAGGCCGGACAGTCATGTCAGTGGAACTGACCTATGTGTTTTACTCAGCGGCAACGCGCGACGCGGCATTCACTTTCTCGAGGATCGCTTCAGCCGCCTCGCGCCCATCACGGATCGCCCAGACAACAAGGCTGGCCCCGCGCACGATATCACCGGCGGCATAGACGTTCTCGAGGTTCGTCTCATGCGTACGGAAATCGGCCTTGATGGTGCCCCAGCGGGTGACTTCCAGCTCGGGCACATCCCACAGGGCGGGCAGCGCTTCCGGCTCGAACCCGAGCGCTTGGATGACGATATCGGCGTCCTCGATATAATCCGCGCCTTCGATCACCTCGGGGGCTTGGCGACCTGTTGCATCGGGCTGGCCAAGGCGCATTTTTTGGACCATCACGCCTTCGACCTTGTCGCCGGTAAAGCCCTTCGGGGCGCTCAACCAGACAAATTCAACGCCTTCTTCCTCGGCATTTTGCACTTCACGCTGGCTTCCTGGCATGTTCGCGCGGTCGCGACGATACAGACATTTGACGCTTTCCGCGCCCTGCCGGATGGCCGTGCGCACACAGTCCATCGCCGTATCACCACCACCGATCACGACGATGCGCTTGCCCTCGGCGTTCAGCTCGCCACTGTCGAATTCCGGCACCGCATCGCCGAAGCTTTTGCGGTTGGACGCCGTCAGATAATCCAGCGCGCGCACAATGCCATCCGCGCCTGAGCCGGGCGCTTTGAGGTCGCGGGATTTGTAAACACCCGTGGCGATCAGCAGGAAGTCATGCTTGGCACGCAGATCGGCGAACGAGATATCTTCGCCGACATTTGTGTTCAGCTCCATCTTCAC
The DNA here is from genome assembly GCA_965279125.1 of Dinoroseobacter sp. Taxonomy (GTDB): domain Bacteria; phylum Pseudomonadota; class Alphaproteobacteria; order Rhodobacterales; family Rhodobacteraceae; genus Dinoroseobacter. Next base: position 90,899 of record CBDIHL010000039.1, on the reverse strand, counting down.
GCCGCCGTCTTCCAGCTGTGCCATCCGCTTCATCACAACGTCTTTTTCCAGCTTGAAGCCCGGGATGCCGTAGGTCAGCAGACCGCCGCCGCGATCGTAGCGGTCATATACCGTGACTTGCAGGCCTTGGCGGCGCAGCATGTCGGCAGCCGCAAGACCCCCCGGACCCGCGCCGATGATGCCAACGGATTCGGAGCGTTCGACCGAGGCGGTGATCGGCTTCACCCAGCCCTGCTCGAACGCCATGTCGGTCAGGTATTTCTCGACCGACCCGATGGTGACGGTGCCGTGGCCGGACTGCTCAATGACGCAATTGCCTTCGCACAGGCGATCCTGCGGGCAGATGCGACCACAAATCTCAGGGAAGGTGTTGGTGGCCTGCGACATCTCGTAGGCTTCTTGCAAACGCCCTTCGGCGGTCAGCTTCAACCAATCGGGGATGTTGTTGTGCAGCGGGCAGTGCGTCTGGCAATACGGCACGCCACATTGGCTACACCGACCCGCCTGTTCAGCGGCTTTGTCACGGGCATATTCAGCGTAAATTTCGCCAAAATCCTCTCGACGCAGGTTCGGAGGCCGCTTTTCCGGCATCTCCTTTTCAACGGAGACAAATTTGAGCATAGGTTGCTTAGCCATAACAAAACCTCCCAAAGGTCAGGAATCGCGACATAGCCGAGCCGGATGAGAAAGAAAAGTCAGCATTGCTGACCTATTTTCAGTTTCATGATGGATTTTCGACAGATTCTTAGCCGCAGAACAGAAATAAAGGTCAGCACGCGGTACCTATATTTTTGAAATGCACGTTAAATCAGTAATTTACCTAAACCAGAGTCTAAGCCCCACATGACACTTTTTCACCTGTTCCTCGTTGCCGTCATCCAAGGCATCACTGAATTTCTGCCGATCTCGTCATCAGGGCATCTGATCTTGCTGCCGCAGCTGACCGGATTGCAGGATCAGGGACAGGCCGTCGACGTGGCCGTGCATGTGGGCACGCTGGGCGCGGTGGTGCTGTATTTCTGGCGAGATGTGCGCAAAGCAATCATCGGCATCCCGAAATTACTGCGCTGGCAGGTCGACAGCCCGGAGGCGTGGCTCGCGCTGTGCCTGGCTATCGCGACCATCCCAGCGGTGATCTTCGGCCTGCTGATCAAGCTGATCGGCATTGACGACATGATGAGGTCCGTCGCGGTCATCGGCTGGACGATGCTGCTGTTCGGGATCCTGCTGTACTGGGCAGATCAACGCGGTCCCGTCACGCGCAAGGCGGAAGAGTGGAGCCTTAAGCACGCTGTGATCCTCGGCTTGTGGCAAGCGGTGGCCCTCATTCCCGGCACCTCGCGGTCCGGCATCACCATCACCGGCGCGCGGTTCCTCGGCTATGGCCGCGAGGATGCAGCGCGGATTTCCATGCTAATGTCGATCCCAGTGATCCTCGCCTCCGGATTAGTGCTAGGCGTCGAAGTGGCATCAGAAGCAAACGCAGACCTCGCCCGAGACGGTGCCATCGCAGCAGCCTTCGCGTTCATCTCGGCATTCGCCGCGCTGGCAATCATGATGCGGCTTCTGCGCAGCGTTAGTTTCACACCTTATGTGATCTACCGGATCATCTTAGGCCTGATCCTACTTGGGATCGCCTATACCTAGCTGCGCAAGTTGGCAGCGGAATCCTTGATCGCGTCGTACTGACCCGAGGGGCGGAAGCGCCACAGATAGTCGGGCAAGACCGAACGGAAGGATGTCGGCTTGATGCCCAGTTCGGCAAAACCGCGTGCACCCTCGCCAACCACGTTGTCCTTGCGCAGGTTCTTGACCTGATCGCGGGTGATCATGTGGTTGTGCAGGATGCCGAGGCTGAACTTTTGCAGCATGTCGAAGCCGAAGCCCATCAGCGTGGCCATAAAGAACGGCACGTTCACGATCAGACGGCGGCGATGCACGACCTCTAGCATGTGCTGCATCAGCGCGCGGAAGGTCGCGACTTCTGGTCCGCCAAGCTCGTAGATGCCGGGGGTCGCGGCGCCTGTGGCACCAAGCACGGCGGCTTGGGCAACATCCTCGACATAGACGGGCTGAAACCGGGTGCTGGCCCCAATAACGGGCAGGATCGGACCCATCCGCGTCATGCCAGCGAACCGGTTGAAGAACTGATCCTCGGTCCCGAAAATGATAGAGGGGCGCAGGATGACAGCCGTGCCGAAATGCGCAAGGATCGCCTGCTCGCCCAGCGCTTTGGTACGCGCGTAATCGCTGGCAGCGGCGTTATCTGCACCAATGGCAGAGATATGGACGAGGTTTGTGACACCTTCAGCGGCAGCGAGGCGCGCAATCCGCGCGGCGCCTTCGTTCTGAACCGTCTCGAATTTGTTCTTCGAGGTTTCTGACAAAATGCCCACGCAGTTCACCACCGCATCGGCCCCCTGCATCGCGGCAGCGACAGAGGCGTCATCGCGCACATTGCACAAGATCGGTTCCACCTGGCCGACAACACCGTAGGGACGCACGAAGATCGCCTCGTTTGGATGACGCACGGCAACACGTACGCGCCAGCCCTCCTTTGCCATCCGGCGCGCGATATAGCGCCCCACAAAGCCCGAGCCGCCGTAAATGGTGACGAGTTTGGCGTTTGACAGCGACATGGCGACTTGCTCCGGTATCTCAAGGTTGCAGCCGGGATACCGGGCTATGCGATCTGCGACAAGGCGCAATGCCGTCGCGCCCCCTTGGCAAGCAATTACCCCGTTGACACCCCCCACAGGCAGGACTAACACGCGGCCTCACGACACTGGCCCAGGTGGCGGAATTGGTAGACGCGCTAGCTTCAGGTGCTAGTATTGGCAACGATGTGGAGGTTCGAGTCCTCTCCTGGGCACCATTTCCCCGATTTCCCCACCTCGGAAGACCGTTTTTCGCGGGACCACTAAGGGGACGACCTTGACCAACACTCTCTATCACCGCGATTTGCCAGATGGCTTGGACCTTGGGACCGTTGTTGCCATCGACACAGAGACGATGGGATTGAACCCGCATCGCGACCGGTTGTGTTTGGTGCAACTGTCCTCAGGCGACGGAAATACCCATTTGGTGCAGATCGAGAAGGGTCAGACTGAGGCCCCAAACCTGTGCAAAATGCTGGCTGATCCGGACGTCATTAAGCTGTTCCACTTCGCACGGTTTGATGTGGCGGCCTTACTCAATGCCTTTGGCGTTGTGACCACCCCGATCTATTGCACGAAGATCGCCTCGAAGCTGATCCGCACCTATACAGACCGACACGGCCTTAAGGTTCTGGTCCAAGAGCTCGTTGGCGTCGATATCTCGAAGCATCAGCAGTCCAGCGATTGGGGTGCGTCTGATCTGACCGACGCCCAGCTAAGCTATGCCGCATCTGACGTTCTTTACCTTCATAAAATTCGCGAGGCTTTAGATGTCCGTCTCGCCCGTGAAGGCCGCACTGAAATGGCGCAGGCTTGTTTCGACTTTCTGCCAATGCGGGCGCAACTTGACCTGGCCGGTTGGCCAGAGACCGATATTTTCAGCCACTAGGGGCGCTTGCGATCCATGACTGAACAAGATCTCGTCAGCACCGGACGGCGCGTCATTGCCCAAGAAGCCGCCGCACTTGGGCTTCTTGAGGCGACGCTCGGCGACAACTTCGCAGCCGCTTTGCAGCTAATCCTTGATGCGCGCGGCCGTGTAATCGTGTCTGGCATGGGTAAATCCGGGCATGTGGCGCGCAAGATCGCAGCGACCTTCGCGTCTACCGGAACGCCCGCGCACTTCGTGCATCCGGCTGAGGCCAGCCATGGTGATCTGGGTATGATGGCAGCCGGAGACGTGGTGCTGGTTCTGTCAAACTCCGGCGAGACGCCCGAGCTGGCCGATCTGATCGCTTACACCCGTCGCTTTGATATTCCGCTGATCGGCATTGCCGCGCGTGAAAATAGCACGCTCTTGAAGCAAGCTGACGTCAAATTGGTATTGCCAGCAGCGGACGAAGCCTGCGGGCGTGGCATCGTGCCGACCACATCAACCACCATGACGCTTGCCTTGGGGGATGCGCTTGCGATTGCTCTGATGGAACACCGTAAATTTACGCCTGAGAATTTCCGTGACTTCCATCCCGGCGGCAAACTTGGCGCGCGCTTGTCTAAAGTCAGTGATTTGATGCATGGCGGCGCTGAGCTACCGTTGATTGAGATAGATGCGCCAATGTCCGAGGCCTTGCTTGAAATCTCGCAAAAGGGGTTTGGTGTTGTCGGCGTAACCGAAGCTGGCCGACTTGCCGGTATCATCACCGATGGCGATTTGCGCCGGCATATGTCAGGGTTGCTGGACATGACAGCTGGCGAGGTGATGACCCGAAATCCGCGGACCATTCAACCAGGCCTGCTGGCAGAAGCCGCGCTTGGCGTGATGAACGACCAAAAAATCACATGCCTTTTTGTTCTGCCTGACCCGAATACGCCCCCATCAGGCATCTTGCACATCCATGATTGTTTGCGCGCCGGGTTGGTCTGAGCCGATGATCTATCGCGGCAACCTCTATTCGGGCTTTGTCACATTCGCAAAGATCGTGCTGCCCTTAGCTGCAATCGGATTGCTGGCGAGCTTGTTTCTGCTAGCAGGTGGGCCCGACGAAACCGAGCGTATCCCTTATTCCGATGTGGAGCTTGAGGAGATTATCAGCGGTCAACGGCTCGCTTCACCAAACTACCAAAGCGTTCTGGAAGATGGTTCCGCCTTATCGATTGTGGCGGACCGCGGGCTACCTGACCAAGACGTCAAAGGCCGTATCAGAGCCAAAGAAATCGTCGCCCGTCTGTCAGCGCTTGATGGTATACGAACGCTTCTGACTGCGCCGCATGGCATCTATGACGAACAATCGCAAATCGCAGCTGCAACGGGTGGCGTGCGGATTAGACGCTCGGACGGGTATGTCGCAACGACGCCCGGTCTGCGCACGCAAGTCGATGGACGGGTAGCCGAAACGCTTGGACAATTGATTGTCGAAGGCCCCGGCATCTATCTGGAAGCAGGCTCGGCGCGCCTCACCCAAGGCGAGGCGGGTCCCGGATCTGAGGTTCTGGTTTTCAGCGGCGGCATAAAGCTGATATACGATGCGCGTGCCGTCCCTGAACGGTGACGTGACAAGGACTTAGACGATGATGCTGCGGCTGTGTGGAACCCTGATTTTGGCGTGTGGTTTTCTGCTCGGGGCAGGCGTCCATCAGGCACAGGCGCAGGGCGCTGCGATCTCGCTTGGCGCGCCGCAAGCGGACCCGGACGCACCCCTCGAAGTGACCGCCGATGGCCTGAGCGTTGACCGCGAAACCGGCAATGCGATTTTCACCGGCAATGTGCGCGCTGTTCAAGGCATGATGACGCTCAATGCCGACGAGGTCGAAGTCCTGTATGACGAGGAAGACACCGGCGCTGACGACGATGGCATTCGCGAGATTATTGCGACGGGCAACGTGGTCCTTGTGAACGGTCCCGATGTCGCCGAATCGCGCCGCGCCGTCTTTCGCCCCCGTGAAGATCGCGTTGTCATGACCGGCGATGTGCTGCTGACCCAAGGCCGTACAATCGTGTCGGGGGATCGCCTGGTGGTGAACCTCGCCACGGGCCAAGGCAATGTCGAAGGGCGCGTGAAAACGGTTCTGCGCCCACGCGGAGCAGCTTCCGAATGACGCAACCGACCCTCACCGTCAAAGAGGGCTCGGTCGGCCTGAAAGTGCGCAGCTTGCGCAAAAGCTACAAGCGACGCCCGGTGATCCGCGATGTGTCCCTCGAATTGGGGCGCGGGGAGGCGGTCGCCTTGCTCGGGCCAAACGGCTCCGGCAAGACCACCTGTTTTTACGCGATTGCGGGCCTCGTAACCCCCGAAGGCGGTGTGGTGGAGATTGACGGCCGTGACGCGACGCTTTTGCCAATGTATCGCCGCGCCAAACTTGGCATCGGGTATTTGCCGCAGGAAATGTCGATCTTTCGGGGGCTCAGCGTCGAAGATAACATTCTCGCAATCCTCGAAATCACCATCAAGGATCGCAGTCGCCGCCGGGATCGACTGGAAACGCTGCTGTCAGAATTCTCCATCGGGCATTTGCGGCGCGCGCCTGCGCTTGCGCTTTCGGGGGGCGAGCGGCGGCGCGTCGAAATCGCCAGATGCCTTGCCGCCGATCCAAAATACCTGCTTCTTGATGAGCCCTTTGCCGGGGTCGATCCCATCGCAGTCGGCGAAATTCGTGGCCTTGTTGCGGATCTGAAGACCCGTGGCATCGGGGTTCTGATCACCGATCACAACGTGCGCGAAACCCTCGAAATCGTTGACCGCGCGTATATCCTGCATGATGGCACGGTCTTGATGAACGGCACCGCTGAAGAAGTGGTCGAAGACGAAAACGTACGCCGCGTCTATTTGGGCAACTCGTTCCGCATTTCCTAAGGTCCATACGGGGAGGCTGCTTTGGCCACACGTCCCGGCCTCAAACTGCGCACAACACAGCGCCTCGCCCTGACGCCGGAAATTCGGCAAGGCATGGCGCTTTTGGCGATGCCCGGTGCGGCTTTGGCTGAAGAGCTTGCGCGCCAGACGGCCGAGAACCCCTTTCTCAGCCTCGATATGCCAGCACGGACCGCCACCCCCAGTGGGCGCAGTGCATTTGACATCGCAAGCGACACGGTGGCTGAGGTTGCTGATCTGGGCAGTCACCTACGCGCGCAGCTCGGAACGCTTGATCTGGACGATCAAACCGCGCGAGCCGCCCGGGCCATCACCTGGGCGCTGGATGATCGGGGGTATCTGGATACGACCATCGACGAGGTGGCGAGCGCCGCCGACGTGGCCCCTGACGTCGCGCGCACCGCGCTTGAGACGGTGCAAAGCTGCGATCCGCCAGGCGTTGCGGCACGGGACTTGCGTGATTGCCTGCGCTTGCAACTGATCGCGCGCGGGATCGATCCACGCGCCGCAAGCGCCGGGATTGAAGCCCTAGAAGAGATATCCGCAGGCAAATGGACGGCTGCAACCCATGGCACGCGCCTCAGCCTTGAGACCGCCAAGCGCATTGGCGCGGTGCTGCCTGACCTGACCTCCGTCCCTGCCGCGCCTTTTGAGGCTATCACGCGCAGCTTGACCCCCGATCTGGTCTTGTCCTTCACCGCCGACGGCAGGGCTGAGCTGACAGAAACTCAAGGTCTGTATCCGACTTTAAGCCTGGACGCGCGCTTGCAGGACAAGGTGCGCAGCAGCGACGATGCCTCCGCCGAATTGCAGGCCTATGCCGCATCCGGCACGCGCCTGATCCGCGCGCTGACGTTTCGGTCAGATACTCTGTTGCGAGTGGGGGGCGCGATTGTTGCCCATCAACGCAGCTTCCTTGATCCCGCACAGATCGGCGAGATGACCGCGCTGACACGCCATAGCCTTGCGGGCGAGTTATCGCTGCATCCCTCGACCGTCGGGCGCGCGATTGCCGGCAAGTCGCTGGCCTGGCCCGGCGGGGCATTGCCGTTGTCGTCGTTCTTTCCAACGCAGCTGGGCGCTACGGGACCAAGCGCGTTCACTGTTCAGCAACGCCTGAGCGAGTTGGTGCGTGCAGAACGCGCGGGTTCAATTCTGTCAGATGACGCCTTGGCGCGTCAGTTGCAGCGGGAAGGCGTTGACATCGCAAGGCGAACTGTCGCCAAATACAGAGGATGCCTCGGCATCGCGCCCTCGCATATTCGCAAGCGCCGTAAGGCAAAGCGTGGCGAGGACGGCCCCAAAGGCCGCGATTGAGCCTTGTGTTAACCTTTGGTTAAGACATTTCGGTCACGGCTGACCATACGCAACAGGAGGCCAGATGCGTTATAAATCACCGGTAAACAGATCGATATTGGCGAAGCCCTGCAGACTCATGTGAAGCAGGAACTCAACGAGGTTGTTGGCAAATACGCCGAACGCCCGACCGACGCGAATGTTGTGTTTTCACGCGACGCGCATGAGCATGTCTGTGAAGCCACCGTGCATCTTTCAACCGGATTGACCGCTCAGGCGAAGGCGTCTGCCATCGACATCTACGCCGCCTTCGACAGCTGCAACGAAAAGATGGAAAAACAACTGCGCCGTTATAAGCGCCGCCTGAAGAACCACCATCGCGATCGTGCCGAACCGGTTGCGCATTTCGGGGCCTCGACGTATATCCTCGCGTCATCGGAGGAAGAAGATACTCCCGAATCTGAAGACATGCAGCCCATCATCGTTGCCGAGATGGAAAGCCGGGTGCCCTCGATCTCAGTGGGCGAAGCGGTAATGCAGATGGAATTGGCGGAAGCACCTGTGTTGGTGTTCCGCAATGAAAAGCACGGGGGAGTGAACGTCGTATATCGCCGTGAAGATGGCAATATAGGCTGGATCGATCCTACACTGGACAGCTAAGAACGGCGTTTGCCCCTGACGCCGCAGGGATGGAAAGAATGCATCTAAGTGACATCCTAGCTCCGCAAGCCGTGCGGACCATGGGGCATATGACGAGCAAGAAACGCCTGATGCAAGATCTGGGCGATATCGCAGCGAGCGTCTACGGACTGCCCGCTGCGGCCACCGTCGATGCCCTGCAGGAACGTGAGTCGCTGGGCCCCACCGGCGTTGGCCATGGCGTGGCCCTCCCTCATGCGCGGATCGAAGGCCTCGATACTGTTGTCGGCGCGTTTCTGCGGCTTGATAAGGGCATGGATTTTGACGCGGTCGACCGCCAGAAAGTTGATCTGGTGTTCTGCCTTTTTGCACCGCTTGACAGTGGTGTGGCGCATCTGAAGGCGCTGGCATTGGTATCGCGCACCCTGCGCGACGAGGCGATCCGCCGGAAACTGCGGGCCAATAGCGATCCGTCCACGATCTACGCGATTTTGACCGAAGCGCAGCAGACCCAAGCCGCTTAGCTTAGCTTAGCTTAGCTTAGCTTAGCCTAGGTAGACGACGACCAGTCGCCAAACCCCAGCATCATGTAATCCTTCTGATAGGCGGCGCGAACCGCCTGTTCGATCTCGGGTGTGTAGATCTGCGCAAGATCGAACGGACCGGGCAACGCAGACGGGGTTGGACCGTCTGTCTTGATCCCGAACTGCCCTGCCTTTGCAATCAGCACCTCGCGGGCTTCATCTTCGCGCAAGACCAGATCGGGCGGGACCACGCCAGACATGCCTTGCAAGATCACCAACTGGCTGGCCCAGGCGGGATCAATCCGCAGACTGGTTTGCCCCGCCAGATTGGACTTCAGGAACCGGGCAAAACGCTTGAACGCCTTGCGTGCGGCGGCAATGTCAAAATCGGGTGGCTGCGCGTTGGCAGTCCACGTCTCCGGCAACGGCACGCGGTACGTCGAAATAAGCCCCGCGCGAATTTCGGCAAACGCATTCAAGTCACTGGGCAACACCTTCTCGACAAACGCCGTCCAGGCCCGCGCCACCGGATTACGCAAGACGGTAAAGCCCAGCGCGCCTTGGGACTGACGCCGCCATTGCCGCAGATCTTTCTGGGTCATCTCGCGTTTGACGGGCCCTAGGCTTTCCAACCAACGCTCTATCTCGGCGTCTGGTCCGGATTTCATCGGCATATAAATCAACGGAATGGTGTCAGATGCGACGTAGCTGGGCACCGCAGGCCCGCGCGTCGGCTCGAACGCGGGCACCATGTCGATCCCGAACGGATCCATTTCGACAAGGGCCGTTTTCATCTCGCCGAGATTGGACACCTTATCTGCCATCGGCATCGGATTTTGCTTCTTTAACGAGCGGTCAAACCGGGTCAATTCATGACGCGACCCAAGGAATTTGACCAAGCCTTGAAGCACCTCCAGATCCTGCAAGTCTTCATAGCGCAGCTCGAACGCGGTCTGGCCAGACGCCTGCAACCCCCGGCGTAAGTCTTTCAGGTAGCTTGTGTAATCCTCAAGCTGGGCGGCAAATTCATCCGCCTCGAACGTAATCGCGCCCGCATCGCGCTGACCTTTGGAATCGGTCAGCACCCACTGATCGGTCGCCATCGCCAGCTTGAACGACACGTAACTGTCGACCGGATTGCGCATCAGAATGATCTTGGCGCAGCGGGGATCGCGCAATGCCTCGTCGCGCACGCGCGGGTCATGGTCGTGAAACAGCCGGAACCCGGCCAAACCGCTGGCTTCCTTTCGCACACGGCGCACCAACGCCATCGGGTCTTTCTCGCGCTGCTCCAGCGTGATGCCCAGATACTCTTCCTGGCGCTCATGCGCGATGAAATAGGGGTTAAACAGCTCGCCAAAGCATTTCAGGTCGGGCAGCGAATTGATGTTGCGCTCGAGGAAATTCGACCCGGTCCGCATCCCGGCAAAGATCACGAAATAGTCGTAAGGTCCGCTCATCGGTCATTCACCAAATAGGGTTTCGCGCCACCGGGTTGGCTAAGCGCGCTCGGGTCAGTTTCGGCCGGGAAATCGCCTGTCAAATAAGGCTTCATCCCCGCGTTCTTCAATTGCTGGAGGAAAACGGAGAACCCAGTCAAATCCACCATGCGTGGCGCTTCGGCCAAACGGCGTGGTGCGGTCGGTTCAATCTCGTCGAGGATGCCTTGCAGGTGCTCCATCGGGTCATCAATGAAATCGGCCAGCGTCCAGATGCGCACCCGTGCCGGCAAGCCGCGCGTGCGCAGTTTTTCAAGGAAATGATCCTCGACCCGCTGCATCCACGCAGCTTCCTTGCGCTTGGTCTGAAAATCCATAGAGGCCCGGAACAACTTGATCGCCCACGCGCCAGAAATCACTGAGATCTGCGCATTTGCGTCCCAGATCACCAGATCATTGATCGATTGACGATCGTAAGGCCCGTATTGGAAGCACTGCCGCTCGCCGCGCGTGTTCCAGATCAGCGAGGTCAGAAACGCCGTCGGATTGCGGTCGCGAATATCAACGCTGTCGCACATTCCGCCATTGATGATCTTCTCACCGCCCGCATATTGCACGCGCGTCCAGTCAAACAGATGCCCATGGACGCGCGCGCCTGTGCGGCGTGACAACCATGTCTCGTAATCCTCGAACAGCTCGCTGAACCCCTGAAACACCGAATAGGGGGCTGCGGTCTTGCTGACCTGCCAACTGTCGCGCGGGAACCGGCTTTGCATCAACAGCCCGGGACGACCCAGCGTTCGACGCTCGGAGGCAGAGGTAAACACGCGGTCGATTTTCTGCGGATTGGGTTCGGTCTTCTTGGGCGCACGTGAAGCAGGGGCCAGGAACGCATCATACAGCCGATCCGCGCGCGGCCAGATTTTGCGCGCCAAAAAACAGTCCGAGCGGCGCAGAAGTTGCAGATGGTCATCGTAGAAGACGTAAGGCTTGCCCTGCAAATCGAACTTCGCCAGCGTCAACGACCGGCTTTCGATCCGCGAGGCCACCAGCCGGGAGAGCGTTTGAAAGTAGCTCTCGTCAGGGATCCAGACCGATTTGAAATACCGATCAAACGCGGCGCGGCGCGGATGGGTCAGGATCGCGGCCAGTGTCTCGCGCGTCAGGCACCACCACTGCGATCCCAGATGCGGGTCGATCCCTTGGGGCACGCGCCGCCGCAATCCGATCCGCCGCTGGAGTTTCACATAGCGGTCAAACATCCGACGATGGGTTTTCCACGAGAACGGAAAGCGCAGAGTAAACCGCTCGTGATGCAGCCCTCCGATGGTCCAGGGGACATCCTCGACGGTGACACTTTCGATAAAGTCGGTGCGCGGGTGATCGTCGAGGTAGTCGATCAGCTCTTCCACCGGGCGCAGCGGAATGCATGATCCGCTGGTCAAGGCCACGTGCCGCACGGTTGGAAATTCCGATAGCATCTTCTCGGCGGCATTTTGTGTGGCAGCGACCAAGGACCACGTTCCCCAGCGGCAATCCTCGCGCGCGGCAAACCGGATATTGTCAAGGTCTGACACATCCTTGCGCAGCGCCTTCTCATCCGCGGCGCTGACCTTCTTATCGACGTGAAACACCACCGGATTGCCGCTGGTCGCCCAATAGCGTGCAACTTGGGCGGCCCGGTCCAGATCGGTGTGGACCATCATTAGGATGCCTAGGCTCATGCCCAGTTTCCTTTGGACATCAGGCCCAAAATCTCTAGCTGGCGCCAGTTTATGTATTTCTCGGACCACGTATGCCACAGATCAGGCTGCCCAGATTCAAGTTGGCGGGCATAGGCTTTGTACTCGCGACTTTTCCCGTAGTGCTGCTGGCGGCGCATTTCTTCGTCGCTTTTTTCGACAAACGTGTTGAGGAATTTGGTGTGCAGCAGCACCCCCGAAATCGCCTCGCCACCGTCTTCGTCATAATACTGGTTCAAGCCGCGCGGCAGCACCATGTGTGTGCTATCGACATACGCATATCCGCGCTTCCATTTGACCAGCGGCACTTTGTTCAGCGCGGGTGCGTGATGCGGTTGCTTGGCAAAAAAGGCGCGCGCCCGAGGGCCGCCTTGCACCCAAAGGTTCCGGTATTTCCGGTTCACCTCAAGCGCGTAATTCCCGCTATCGAACCACGACGCGATCTCCATCGGGTTTTGGCCTTCAGCATAGGTCTGCGCGTCAATCGGGCCCTTGGGATACATGTCCAGCAGCATCGCAGGCAAAGCCCGGATCGAGGACGCGTCCATCCAATCGGTCAGCGCATTCAGCGGGCGCGTGTCGCAGAACGGGAACACGAGGAATTCGTCCACGTCCGCCACAAGCGTCCAGTGCCCGTCACCGTATTTGGTTTGCAACCAATTCAGCCAATCCACACCAAAGCGCGATTTGCGGTAGCTGGCTTTCGTCGTCCAGACCGAGCAATCAGGTTGATGCTTCAGCCACTCGCGCGATCCGTCCGTGGAATCGTTATCGACCATCAGAAAATGCGAGATGCCCATCTTGCGGTAGTAGTCGAAGAAATAGGGCAGCCGGACCTTTTCGTTGCGCAGGGTCGAGAACAGCAGAATATCGTCCTTGCCAATCGCCTTGGTTCGGTTGGCCACAGGGGTCAGCGCACGGCGCTCGCGCAGCGCCCGCCATAGCAAACGCTTGCGCTCCAGACGCAATCTGTACTGACCGAGGATGCTCACGCCTCCCCCTCTCTGCTCGGTGGACCGGAAGAGTGCCCCGATCCTGCTGCCTGTCTCAGGGTTCTAGCCCCGAAGTATTGAAACCTGCATAACGCGCGCGCGGCTTCAGGTAAATTCTGTTGTTCGACCCGCATCACATGCCGTCGGAGATGAAACCAAGCGCCTCAAGCTGCTCCCAGCCCTGATATTCCACGGAATTGGGCGACCAAAGGTCCGGATCGTCGATCAAGGCAGCGTAATACCCTTCATAGAGTGTGCTATTGGCAAAATGCTGACGGCGTTGCAGCTCTTCACTCGATTTGTCGGCAATATTGGGCAGAAATTTGGTGTGCAGCAAAACGCCTTTTGGCGGCATGCGCCCGGCTTCGGGATACACCCGGTTGAGTTTGCGCGGCAGCAGCGCGTGGGTCGAGTTGACATAGACGTAGCTGCGATCCCACCGCACCAGCGGGGATCTTGTTCAGCGTTGGTGCGCGCGCGGGCTCGGTTGCAAAAAACACGCGCGCGCGCACACCACCTTGCACCCACAGATTGCGCATCTTCGGCTGCACCTGCACGCGGTAGCCATCAGCATCGAACCAGCGCAAGGTCTCGACAGGATCACCCTTCGGGTCATGAGTCTGCGCCCCGAGCGGGCCTTTGGGGTACATATCCAGCATGGTGGTGCCAAACATCACCTCGCCCCGCGTCTCAAGCCACCGGGTCAACGCCTTGAGGTTCCGGTTCGACCAGTCGCGGTACACCAGTAGCTCGTCCGCATCGAGTGTCAGGCACCAATGCCCATGGGCGTGATGCCATTGCACCCACGTGATCCAATCGACGCCGAACCGCGACAGCTTATAGCTATGCGCGGTCGTCCAAAGCGATACGTCTGGTTGCGCGGCCAGATACGCCGCCGTGCCATCATCGCTGGCATTGTCGACAATCAGGAAATGATCGACGCCCAGCTTGCGGTGATAGTCGAGGAAATAGGGAAGCCGCAGCATTTCGTTGCGCACCACCATCGCCCCGAGGATATCGTCGGGTTTTATCTGCCGCGTCCGATCTTTGACGGGCGCGATCTGCTTGCGCTTTCGCCAGGCCCGCAACAACAGGCGCCGCCGTTTCCAGCGCATGCGGTAGGCCATCCATAGTTCAGGCAGCGAGTTACCAAAAGCAGGGGCTTCATCCAGCAACATGGCCTTGGGAAGCTTTCCGGGGCCGCGGATCCAGTCGAACAGGCGTTTCATGGCGTTGCCCGGTTGGAATTACTCGGCGGCGTTGCGGCTTGGAAACATGTCCGACAGAAAGCCCAGCAATTCTTCGCGCAGATCGTCACGTGCAAGCCCAAAAGCAACGGTCGCCTGCAAGTAGCCCGCCTTGGATCCGCAATCAAAGCGCTGGCCTTCAAAACGGTATCCGTGAACGCCCTCGCCGGAAATTTGCTTTGCAATTGCATCGGTCAACTGGATCTCGCCACCCGCGCCAGAGGCCGCCCCATCAAGCGCATCCATAACGGAAGGCGACAGGATATAGCGACCAATCACAGCAAGGTTTGAAGGCGCAGTTCCGGGCGCAGGCTTTTCGACCATATCCTTGACCCGCAACAAGCGTTTGCCGTCTTCCGCCGTCTCGACAATCCCGTAGGACGAGGTTTTGTCGTCGGGCACCGACATCGTGGCAACCATATTGCCGCCGACCATTTGGTAGGCATCGATCATCTGCTTCAGGCAGGGCGTATCGGCTGAAATCACGTCATCGGGCAGGATCACGGCAAAAGGCTCGTTCCCGACCAGACGGCGGGCACACCAGACCGCGTGACCCAACCCAAGCGCGCGCGTTTGGCGAATATACGCAATCGCACCGCTGTCCATGTTGGTCGATTCAAGCACTTGGGCAAGTTCAGTCTTGCCCTTACGCTCCAGCTCAGCGGCAAGGTGGGGGGCTTCGTCAAAGTAGTCCTCCAGCGCGGACTTGCCGCGCGAGGTCACAAAGATGAACTCTTCAATCCCGGCCGCACGCGCCTCGTCAATCGCATACTGGATCAAAGGGCGGTCGATCAGGGTCATGATCTCTTTGGGAATAGACTTCGTCGCAGGCAAAAACCGCGTACCAAGGCCAGCCACTGGAAAAATCGCTTTTGTCACTTTCCGGTTGGTCACATGAGCCTCCTCGCCGGCAATCAAATACTATTCACACACGTGGGCAGTGTTGCACCCGAAATTGGGCGCTTTGATGACACTCGTTCAAAAATGTGAACGCCCTCTTACTATGGCAGAGAAAATCACCCTGCGTAATACAGTCCATACACTTCCTCAGCACAGCAGCGCGTATGGGCCACAATTTGCTTAGTCTTGACCCATCTGAGACAGCATTGCCTCAATCCGAGGCACATCTTCGGGGTTGTTCAGCTCCCAAAAGGCGCGGCCTTTGCCTTCCACCTCGACGCAGAGCACGCGCTTGCGGTTTTCAACGAAGCGCAATTGCTCCAGCCCTTCCAGCTGCTCAAGCGGACCAACGGGCCAGCCGACATAGGCGCGCAGAGCGTCAGGCCGGTACGCATAAAGACCGACATGGTGAAACACTGGTGTTTCGTCCTGCTCGGCATAAGTCTGCGCGGTAAACGGGATCACCTCTTTCGAGAAATAAAGCGCGTCTCGCCCAGCCCCGAACACCGCCGTCGTCCCGCCCACGCGCCCGGCTTTGCGATCCGCCAACAGCGCATTCAGCGTAGCCCCGTCGCAACGCAAAACTGGCGTCGCAAGATCGGCGCTCGGATCGGCGCGCAGCCCCTCCACAAGGGTCTCGACAAACCAGTGCGGTGTCAGAGGCGCATCGCCTTGCAGGTTCACCACGATCTCGGGCGACACATCCAGACGGTCAATCGCGTCCGCACACCGCTCGGTCCCGTTCGCGCAGGCTTCGGACGTCATCACAACCTCCGCGCCAAAGCCCATGGCATGGTCCGCAATGCGCCGATCGTCGGTCGCCACCACCACCCGGTCGACACCCTTGGCGGCCATCGCGGCGTCCCAACTGCGGCGGATCAGCGTTTTACTGGCACCACCGGCACCTCGCAGCGCGACAAGCGGCTTGCCCGGATACCGGGTGGAGGCATAGCGCGCGGGAATAACGACAAGAACGCTCATGACGCAGGCTTTAGCTGAACACCGGGCGCATAGGCGATGAAGAACGGGTTCTCGTAGCCGGGCTTGCCGTAGACAAAGGGCGTATGGTCATCGAAGCGCACCATCTCACCGCCTGCCCCGCGTAACACCGCGTCGCCTGCGGCCGTGTCCCATTCCATCGTGCGACCCAGACGCGGATAGATATCCGCCTCGCCGGTCGCGACCAGACAGAACTTCAGCGACGACCCAGCAGAAGTCATGTCCTTGACGCTATAGCGCCCGATATAGGCGTCCGTTGCCGCGTCGCGATGGGACTTTGAGGCCACGACCATAAGCGCGCCGTTATCGGGGGAAGACACAGCCATCGGGGTGACCGCAGACGGGGTCTCAAGGTCAAACGGGGCAGTTTCTTCCACCGCTTGCCCGCTTGCATCGGTGTAGAACAAGCGCCCGCGTGCCGGGGCATAAACCACACCGCGCACAGGCACACCATTCACGACATAGGCGATATTGACGGTGAAATCGCCGCGACGCTTGATAAACTCTTTGGTGCCATCCAGCGGATCCACGATAAAGAAGGCGGCCGCAGACTTCGCATGCGAGCCTGCCTGTTCTTCGGTGACACAGAGCGTGTCGGGAAACGCCTCGGCCAAGCCCGCCGCGATGATCGCATCCGCGGCCTCGTCGGCGGCGGTGACAGGACTGTCATCGGATTTGGAGCGCACCTCAAAATCGTCAGAATTATAGATTTCCATGATCGCTGCACCGCCCTCAAGCGCGAGCCGCCGCATCACCGGAATTGCGTGTTCAAAGTCCATGCGCTGTCTCCGTCAGAGAGGTCGTTGGAAAAATGCCATGATTTTTCTATGATGCTGCCGCAATAGAAGCGCAACCTTTGCATTGTATTAAGAGTGCTGACCCGATTGCCGAAGGACGCTGGCCACCATGTTTACAACTCAAGATGCCACGTCAAATTCAGGCCTCGCCTTTAAAACACTGGCGTTGATCTATCATTCCACCGTCCGCGACGTGCGCAAGAGCCACGGCAACGCGATGATCGGTTTGATGATGAACATCCTGCAAACCGTGATCTTCGTGGGTGCCTTTTTCGCCATGTTCTCGTTTCTTGGGATGCGCGGCGCGGCGATCCGGGGCGATTTTCTTCTGTATATCATGACCGGCATCTTCCTGTTTCTGACCCATACCAAGGCCATGGCAGCCGTGGTCGGGTCGGAAGGGCCCGCCTCGCCGATGATGAAACACCGCACCATGAACACGGTCATTGCGATCACGGCTGCCGCCTTGTCGTCGCTGTATATCCAGGTGCTCTCGATGGTTGTGGTCTTGTTCTTCTATCACGTCATTTTCACGCCGATCACGATTTATGATCCGGTTGGTGCGTTCTCCATGGTGCTGCTCAGCTGGTTTACCGGCGTCGCCATCGGCATGGTGTTCCTTGCGATCAAGCCGTGGTCGCCGGGCTTTACCAAGCTGGGATCAACGATCTATAGCCGCGCCAACATGATTGCGTCGGGCAAAATGTTCGTGGCCAACACCCTGCCCGGCAGCATGCTGGTGATGTTCGACTGGAACCCGCTGTTTCACACAATCGACCAAGCGCGCGGCTACACGTTCATAAATTACTTCCCCCATAACAGCTCTTCGCTTTATCCGTTCTATGTGGCGCTGGGGTGTTTGATGCTGGGTCTGATGGGCGAGTTTTACACCCGCAAACGCGCATCGGTCAGTTGGGGAGCCAAGCTTTGAAGCTTATCGCAGCCGCGCTTCTGTCTTGCTTCGCGACCATAGCGGCCGCTCAGGATTTGCCCGCGCTGTTCTCGGTTACAGATGTCGCCAGCAATGATGTGCTGAACATCCGGGCCGAGCCGTCAAGCGCGTCCCCCATCATCGGATCGCTTTCCCCAAATGCCACGCGGGTCGAGGTCATCGCGCGCAGCGAGAACGGGCGCTGGGGTCTGGTCAACAGATTTGAGCAAGCCGGTTGGGCCTCGCTCCGGTATCTTGAGCGCCAACCCTTCCAAGCTTTCCCGCCCCGCGATTTCCGGTGCTTCGGGACCGAGCCGTTTTGGGACGTGAGCGTCATTGGCAACGATGTCGAATGGTCCGCGCTTGGCGAGGACCCCGTGGCGATGACTAAAGACTGGTCAGGCATCCCGATGCGCCAGGACCGCTTTGCGATGCGGGCGTTCGGCGACATGAGCTTTGTCAGCCTGTTTGTCCGAAAGACCCAGTGCAATGACGGCATGAGCGACCGGGAATACGGACTTGAGGTCGATGTGATCCTCGATGGGGCCGATAACATTGGCACCCAAGCGTTCTCAGGCTGCTGCTCGCTGTCAAACTAAGTCACCACGCGCAGGGTCAGGTTGATCCGCCCGGGCCGGTCCAGCAAGCCAGAGGTGCCGGGCTTGATCCGGTCAATGCCGTGAAATGCGAGGCGCGCATCGCCTTCCAGCACCGCAACATCGCCTGACTTCAGCCAAGCCGACCGTGTTGCATCCTTGCGCGCCTGTCCGCCTACGCGAAACAGGCCGTCATCCCCCAATGATACGGACAGCACCGGCTGCGAAAAATCCGCCTCATCGCGGTCCTGGTGCAAACCCATCCGGGCATCGGGGGCGTAATAGTTGATCAGGCAGCACTCCGGATCCCGCGCCTGTGGAACCAGCTTGCGCCATAGTCCCAACAGCACATCAGGAATATCCGGCCAAGCCGTACCGTTTGGATGGTGCTCGGCGTAGCGGTAGCCCTTTGGATCGCTGATCCATCCGAACCGGCCTGCGGCACTCATCCGGACGCTCATACGCTTGCCATTTGGCATCACTGGCTGGTGCAGAGGGGCCTGCACCAACAGGCTGCGCAACTCGGCCACGAGCGCGCTTTGCGCGGCTTTGTCCAGTGCACCGGGCACCACACGGACCCCCAAGAGATCGAGCGCGCAGGTGCCCTCGGGAAACAACCCTGACTTTTCCGTCATTTCTCAGCCCGCCTCATGCTTGCAGCGCCCCATACCCCCCCCTATATACCCCACGAAGTCGGTCACGGGCCCCGGAAAGGCACCGGACCATGGGATATGGACACGAGGCCGCAAGGGCGGATCGGGTTCTTACACATCGCCAGAACAAAGGAAGTTCAGCATATGGCTAAAGTCATTGGTATCGACCTCGGAACCACCAACTCGTGCGTTGCCATCATGGACGGCGCGCAACCGCGTGTCATCGAAAACTCCGAAGGTGCGCGGACGACCCCGTCCATCGTCGGCTACACGGATGACGAGCGTCTTGTCGGCCAGCCTGCCAAACGTCAGGCCGTCACCAACCCCGAAAACACAGTCTTCGCCGTTAAGCGCTTGATTGGCCGTCGTTTCGACGATGCGCATCTGGCCAAAGACCTCAAGAACCTGCCTTACGCTGTCGTCAATGGCGGCAATGGCGACGCGTGGGTTGAAGTGAACGGCGAGAAGTTTTCGCCCGCTCAGGTTTCTGCGCTGATCCTCAAGAAGATGAAGGAAACCGCCGAGGATTATCTTGGCGACGAGGTGACCCAAGCGGTCATCACGGTTCCTGCCTATTTCAACGACGCCCAGCGTCAGGCCACCAAAGACGCAGGCAAAATCGCCGGTCTTGAGGTTCTGCGCATCATCAACGAGCCGACAGCGGCTGCGCTGGCCTACGGCCTTGATAAGAAAGAAACGAAAACCATCGCGGTCTATGACCTTGGCGGCGGTACATTCGACGTCACCATCCTCGAGATCGACGATGGCCTGTTTGAAGTGAAATCCACCAACGGCGACACGTTCCTTGGCGGCGAAGACTTCGACATGCGGATCGTGAACTACCTCGCGGATCAGTTCAAAAAAGAGAACGGCGTCGATCTGACCAAAGACAAGATGGCCCTTCAGCGTCTGAAAGAGGCGGCGGAGAAAGCCAAGATCGAACTGTCGTCCTCCAGCCAGACCGAGATCAACCAACCGTTCATCTCGATGGACCCCAAGGGCGGTCAGCCGCTGCACATGGTCATGAAACTGACCCGTGCGAAGCTGGAAAGCCTTGTAGGCGATCTGATCAAGGCGTCGATCAAGCCATGCCAGGCAGCCCTCAAGGACGCTGGCCTGACCAAAGGCGATATCGACGAGGTCGTTCTCGTCGGCGGTATGACCCGGATGCCAAAGGTCATGGAAGAGGTCACAAACTTCTTCGGGAAAGAGCCCCATAAAGGTGTGAACCCTGACGAGGTTGTCGCCATGGGTGCCGCCATTCAGGCCGGTGTTCTGCAAGGCGATGTTAAGGACGTTGTTCTGCTAGACGTGACCCCGCTGAGCCTCGGCATCGAAACGCTTGGTGGCGTGTTCACCCGCCTGATCGACCGCAACACCACGATCCCGACCAAGAAGTCTCAGGTCTTCTCGACAGCCGAGGACAACCAGAACGCCGTGACGATCCGCGTGTTCCAAGGCGAGCGTGAAATGGCGGCCGACAACAAGATGCTCGGTCAGTTCAACCTCGAAGACATCCCGCCAAGCCCGCGTGGTATGCCGCAGATCGAGGTGACGTTTGACATCGATGCCAACGGTATCGTGTCTGTCGGCGCCAAGGACAAAGGCACCGGCAAAGAGCAGACGATCACGATCCAAGCCTCTGGCGGTCTGTCGGATGACGAGATCGAGCAAATGGTGCGCGATGCCGAGGCCAATGCCGATTCGGACAAAGAGCGTAAGGAACTGGTCGAGACCCGGAACCAGGCCGAAAGCCTGGTGCATTCGACCAAGAAGTCGCTGGAAGAGCATTCCGATAAGGTGGACCCGTCCACCGTCGAAGTGATCGAGCTGGCGATTGGTGCACTCGAAGAAGCGCTCGAGACGGAAGATGCTGGCAAGATCAAAGGTGGCATCCAGAACCTCACTGAGGCCGCGATGAAGCTGGGCGAAGCGATTTACAAAGCTCAGCAGGAAGACGCGGGCGAAGAAGCTGTGGACGGCGAAGGCCAGCCCGGTGGTGTGGACGACGATATCGTCGATGCCGACTTCGAGGATCTGGACGACCGCAAGCGCGGCTAATGCACGTCTGACGTTTAGGGGCCGGTCCGGTTGATCCGGGCTGGCCTGCGTCGTTTGAAGGGGACTACCTCAATGGCAAAACGCGACTATTACGACGTGCTCGGCGTGAATAAAGGCGCGTCTGCGGACGAGATCAAGAAGGCCTATCGCGGCAAAGCGAAAGAGCTGCACCCGGACCGCAACTCCGACAATCCCAAAGCCGAAGACCAGTTCAAAGAGGCGAACGAGGCCTACGATATCCTCAAGGATGCCGAAAAAAAGGCCGCCTATGATCGCTATGGCCATGCTGCGTTCGAAGGTGGTGGTGGCGGACGCCCCGGCGGATTTGGTGGCGGCGGTGGCGGTCAAGGTGACTTCGCCAGCGCGTTCTCGGATGTGTTCGAGGATCTGTTTGGCGGTGGTTTCGGCGGCGGCGCGCGCGGCGGTGGCCGCAATCGCGCGTCGCGCGGATCCGACCTGCGCTACAACATGCGTATCACGCTGGAAGAAGCGTATACGGGCGTCCAGAAATCCATAACCGTCCCAAGCTCGGTCAGCTGCAAGACCTGTAGCGGCACCGGTGCGGAAGGCGGGTCTGAGCCGACGACCTGTCCGACCTGTACCGGCATGGGCAAAGTTCGCGCGCAGCAAGGCTTTTTCACGGTGGAGCGGACTTGCCCGACCTGTAACGGCCAAGGTCAGATCATCCAAAATCCCTGCCGCGTCTGCGCGGGTGCCGGGCGCGAAGAAACCGAACGTCAGCTGGGCGTGAACATCCCAGCGGGTGTCGAGACTGGCAACCGCATCCGTCTGGCTGGCGAAGGCGAGGCTGGTCTGCGCGGGGGGCCATCCGGCGATCTCTACATCTTCGTTGAGGTCAAAGAGCACGCGATCTTCCAACGCGAGGGCAATGACCTGTATTGCCGGGTGCCCGTGGGTATGTCGTCCGCAGCCCTTGGCGGCGATGTCGAGGTGCCGACGATTGATGGGGGTCGAAGCCGCGTAAAAATCCCCGCAGGCAGCCAATCTGGCAAGCAGATGCGCCTGCGCAGCAAGGGTATGCCCGCACTACGCGGGGCCGGGTCCGGTGATATGTTCATCGAAATCGCCGTCGAAACGCCGGTGAACCTGACCTCGAAACAAAAAGAGCTGCTGCGCGAGTTCGAAAAGCTAAGCGATGACAACCATCCTGAGACCTCTGGGTTTTTCTCGACGGTCAAGAAATTCTGGGACGGGATCGCCAGCTAGACCCACCCTAAACGAGACACGAAAAAGCGCCCCGCAATCGACTTGCGGGGCGCTTTTTTGTCTGTTGCTGTCAGTCTAGACCAGCCGTCCGTGGCACTGCTTGAACTTCTTGCCGGACCCGCACGGGCAGGCCTCGTTCCGCCCGGGATTGCCCCAGGTGGTCGGGTCATCTTCGACAAATCCGTCGATCAGGGGCTCGAAATCACCGCCTGCAACCTCTGGCGGCACAGCGGCCCCCATCATCTTGGCCTGCTCGGCAATCTGATCGGACATCGCTTTTTGCTCTTCATCCGACAGCACCGCGCACACGGGCGAGCTTTTCGGTCACTTCGGTGCGCAGACCGTCAAGCATCGCTTCAAACAGCTGGAAGCCTTCGGTCTTATACTCGTTCAGCGGATCACGTTGCGCATAGCCGCGGAAACCCACGACCGAGCGCAGATGCTCCAGCGTCACCAGATGCTCGCGCCATTTGCCGTCAATCGTCTGCAACAAAAGCTGCTTTTCGATCATCCGCATGTTGTCGATGCCAAACTGCGCGGCTTTGGCGGCCATCATCTCGTCACTGGCTTTTTCCAAACGCTCGATAATGTCAGCGTCGTCCACGCCTTCTTCATCGGCCCAGTCCACGACCGGCACGTCCAAGCCCAGCTGTTCCAGAACGGCGTTGTGCAGCCCTTCGGTATCCCACTGATCGGCATAGGTTTTCGGCGGCATGTACTGGTCAACAAGATCGTCGCATGACCTGATGGCGCATGTCTTGTGTGATCTCGGCAACATCGTCGGTTTCCATGATCTCAAGCCGCTGCGCAAAGATCGTCTTGCGCTGATCGTTCATCACATCGTCAAACTTAAGTAACTGCTTGCGGATATCGAAGTTGCGCCCCTCGACCTTCGCTTGGGCCTTTTCCAACGACTTGTTCACCCAAGGATGGATGATCGCTTCGCCTTCTTTCATGCCCAAACCCGACAGCACTTTCTCAAGCCGGTCAGACCCGAAAATACGCATCAGATCGTCTTCGAGCGACAGGTAGAACGAGGATTTGCCCGGATCACCCTGACGGCCTGAGCGTCCGCGCAGCTGGTTGTCGATGCGGCGGCTTTCATGCCGCTCGGTCGCAAGAACGAACAAACCGCCCGCGTCCTTAACAGCCTTCTCGTCGGCGTCATGCTTGGCTTCAATCTCTGCGCGAATATCGTCCGGGTTCGCTTCGGGGTTGGCCGCAATCGCTTCCATCACCTGAAACTCGACATTGCCGCCAAGTTTGATGTCCGTGCCGCGCCCGGCCATGTTCGTCGCAATCGTGACAGCACCAAGCTTGCCGGCATCCGCCACGATCTGCGCTTCTTCCTGCTCGTGCTGGCGCGCGTTCAGAACGTTATGCGGGATGCCCGCTTCGGTCAGGCGACGGGCGAGGTCTTCGGACTTCTCGATGGAGGTCGTGCCGACGAGCACCGGCTGGCCCTTAGCGTGCGCTTCTTTGATGGACTGCACAACGGCTTGATACTTTTCTTCCGCCGTCCGGTATACCGCGTCATGGTCGTCGATCCGCGCGATGGGGCGGTTGGTTGGCACTTCAACAACGCCGAGCCCGTAGATTGTATCGAACTCTTCCGCTTCGGTGGTCGCAGTGCCGGTCATGCCCGACAGCTTCCCATAAAGGCGGAAGTAGTTCTGGAAGGTGACCGAGGCGAGCGTGACATTCTCGGGCTGGATCTGGCAGCCTTCCTTCGCTTCGATTGCCTGATGCAGACCGTCCGACAAACGGCGTCCCGGCATCATGCGCCCGGTAAATTCGTCGATCAAAACCACCTCGCCGGAGCGGACGATGTAGTCCTTATCCTTCTGAAACAGCTTATGGGCCTTCAGAGCTTGGGTGACGTGGTGAACAATCGTTGTCGATTCCGGATCATAGAGCGACTGGCCCTCTGGCAAGATCTCCATTTCCAACAAGCGCTTTTCGATGAACTCGTTGCCATCATCGCTGAAGGTCGTGTTGCGGGTCTTTTCGTCCAGCGTGTAATGCGTGTCGCTGATCTCGGGGATCAGCGCATCAATCGTTGTGTAAAGCTCGGACCGATCTGCGGCAGGGCCGGAGATGATCAAGGGCGTGCGCGCCTCGTCGATCAGGATCGAGTCGACTTCGTCCACCACCGCAAAATTATGCCCGCGCTGCGCCATTTCTTCGAGCTTGGAGCGCATGTTGTCGCGCAAGTAGTCGAACCCAAGCTCGTTATTGGTCGCATAGGTAATGTCGGCGGCATAGGCCGCGCGCTTCTCGTCTTCGGGCTGCTGCGGCACGACAACGCCCGTGGTCATGCCAAGCTGCGCATAAACCTTGCCCATCCATTCCGCATCCCGACGCGCCAGATAGTCGTTCACGGTGACGATATGCACACCCTTGCCCGACAGCGCGTTCAGATAGGCCGGGAAGGTCGCAACGAGGGTCTTGCCCTCGCCCGTCTTCATTTCGGCGATGTTGCCCTGGTGCAGGAAGATGCCGCCCATCAGCTGGGTGTCAAAGCCCCGCAGGCCAAGGGCGCGGCGTGCGCCCTCCCGACAGTTGGCGAAGGCTTCAGGCAGCAGGTCATCGAGGCTTTCGCCCTGTGCTGCCCGCGATTTGAACTCTTCGGTTTTGGCGATCAACCCTTCGTCGCTCAAGGCCTGAAACTCAGGCTCCAATGCGTTGATCTTTTCGACCAGCGGACGCACCGCTTTGACTTTGCGGTCGTTCGGCGTGCCAAACACCTTCTTAGAAATCGTGCCCAGTCCCAGCATATGCCTGCGGTTCCAACTCGGTTGCGGTCGCTTATGTGACCGTTCGTGAACTTCGACCCGGTGCTCTGCGCTTGCCCACGCTTTGCCAGCGTCATAGAACGGCGTCAAAGGCGGTGCGGCCAATGGCCTCCGGGGGTTACCTTGGGCACATAAGGGGCCGCTTTTCGACTGTCAACGTGGCCCACGCGCCGCAGCTTCAAGGCATCGCGAATGCCCAGCAGACTATAGGAGTTTTCCTCGTGCAATTTTCCGTTTCTCGCCTGTCGGCGCTTGCCCTATGTGCAGCGCTCGCGACCCCTGCTTCGGCCCAAGACGCCAGCTCTGTTTTGGCCACCGTTGGCGGTGTCGATATCACCCTCGGCCACCTGATCGTGGCGACCGAGAACCTGCCTGAGCAGTATCAGGCCCTGCCCGATGATGTGCTGTTTACCGGTATTCTTGACCAGTTGATCCAGCAGCAAGCCCTGTCGCAATCGCTGGGCGAAGATCTGTCCAGCCGCGCTGAATTTGGCCTCGAAAACGAGATGCGCGCCTACCGTGCCAATATCGTTCTACAAGGTGCTGCAGATGCCGCCGTGACCGATGAGGCTGTGCAAACCGCCTATGACGAAGCTGTTGGCAATGCCGAGCCGCAGCAGGAATACAACGCCTCTCACATTCTCGTGGAGACGGAAGAAGAAGCCGCCGCCCTGATCGCGCAACTGGACGAAGGCGCGGATTTCGCCGCGCTGGCGCAAGAGTTTTCGACCGGCCCCAGCGGCCCCAATGGCGGTGCTCTGGGCTGGTTTGGTGCCGGTCGTATGGTGCCCGAATTTGAAGAGGCCGTGATGTCGCTGGAGGTGGGCGCAGTCTCGCCCCCGGTGCAGACGCAGTTTGGCTGGCATGTTGTGATCCTGAACGAGACCCGCGAATTGCCCGCGCCGACGCTGGACGAGGTGCGCGCCGAGTTGGAAGGCGCGTTGCGTGAAGCGGCGGTGCAAGAAGCCATGACCGCCCTGACCGACGGCGCAGAGGTGGAGCGCGCTGAGGTCGAGATCGACGCCGCGCTGATCCGCGACACCTCTTTGCTGGACTAAGCGCACATGCCCCCGGTTTCGCCCTTGGCGCCCGCCTCGTTCCCGACGCTGCCTGATATTCGCGGCGTCCGGTTTGCTGCGGCCAAAGCGGGGGTCAAATACAAAGACCGCCTCGATGTTATGCTGGCGGTGGCAGATCCCGGCGCTGTCGTTGCCGGGGTCTTCACTCGGTCGGCCACCAGATCGGCCAATGTGCTGGATTGCCAAGAAAAGCTGGCGCTTGCAGCAGGTGGTGTCGGGCCTTGCGATCCTCGTAAATTCGGGCAATTCCAACGCCTTTACCGGGCATCGTGGGCAAGCTTCGGTCAACGCGCTCTGCGCTGCGGTTGCCGCTGAAACCGGGCTGCCAGCGACCCGTGTGTTCACCGCCTCAACCGGCGTGATCGGCAGAGCCTTTGCCTCATGAGAAGATCATCGCTGTGGTTGATACTTTGACCGCTGATTTGGACGCGACATCGCTGCCGGATGCCGCCCGCGCGATCATGACGACCGATACCTTCGCCAAGGGGGCTACGGTTGAGGTGCAGATCGATGGCACCCTCGTGAAAATCGCAGGTATCGCCAAAGGATCGGGCATGATCGCACCGGATATGGCGACGATGCTGGTCTATATCTTCACCGATGCCGCGATTTCTCAGCCCGTCTTGCAGGGCTTGGTAAGCGATCTGAACCGCGTGACGTTTAATGCGATTACGGTCGATAGCGATACCTCCACCTCCGATAGCGTGATGGTTGTGGCCACAGGTGCCGCCGGAAATGCCGAGATTTCCGATGCAGACGGTGCCAATGGCAAGGTGTTTGCGGACGCCCTTCACGGCGTTATGCGCGACCTTGCCCACACAGGTCGTGCGCGACGGCGAAGGGGCCACCAAGTTTGTCGAGATCGCCGTAAGCGGTGCCGCGTCAACCACGGATGCCGAAAAGGTCGCCAAAGCCATTGCCAACTCGCCGCTGGTCAAGACCGACGCGATTGCGGGCGAGGATCCCAACTGGGGTCGTATCGTGATGGCCATCGGCAAAGCCGGGGCTGAGGCGGATCGCGACCGGATCACCATCCATTTCGGGGATGTGCCTGGTCGCCGAGAACGGCTGGGTCGCGCCAAGCTACACCGAAGAGGCAGGGGCCGCTTACATGACGCAAACCGATCTGGTGATTGCCGTCGATCTGAGGCTGGGCGACGGGGTTGCGACCATGTGGACATGCGATCTGACCCATGGCTATATCACCATCAATGCGGATTACCGCTCGTGAAAGTTGTCCTCGTTTCCGCCGTCGCCTTGATCGACAAAGACGGGCGCGTGCTGCTGGCTCAGCGACCCGAGGGTAAATCCATGGCCGGCCTGTGGGAATTCCCCGGCGGCAAGGTCGAACAGGGTGAAACGCCCGAAGCCGCGCTGATCCGCGAGCTGCACGAGGAATTGGGCATCGACACGTGGCAAAGCTGCCTCGCACCGCTGACCTTTGCCAGCCACAGCTATGACGACTTTCACCTGCTGATGCCGCTCTTTGCCTGTCGCAAATGGAACGGCACCCCGCAGCCGAAGGAGGGGCAAACCCTCGCATGGGCGCGCCCGAACGAGTTGCGGAATTATCCAATGCCCGCCGCAGATATCCCGCTGATCCCGATCTTGAGGGATTGGCTGTAGATGCACAAAGGGCGGCCCGATCGGACCGCCCTTTGCATATCTTTATCTGCGTGGCTGAGGCTTAGGTGAGCGAACGCTCGACCTCTTCGCGCTCGAAGATCTCGATGACATCGTCGGCGCGGATGTCTTCGTAATTCTCGAACGCCATACCGCATTCTTGACCGGGACTGGACCTCTTTGACCTCGTCCTTGAAGCGCTTGAGCGTTTTCAGCGTGCCCTCGTGGATCACCACGTTGTCGCGCAGCAGGACGCACACCGGCCGAGCGACGTGCAACGCCTTCGGTCACAAGACACCCCGCAACACGACCCACACCGCCCGAGACCTTGAAGACCTCTTTGATGGTGGCATAGCCGATGAACTTTTCGCGGATCTCGGCGCTGAGCAAGCCAGAAGCGGCCTGTTTCACATCGTCCACAAGATCGTAGATCACCGAGTAATAGCGAATCTCGACGCCCTTTTGGCTGGCCGCGTTCCGCGCAGGCGCATTGGCCCGCACGTTGAAGCCGAAAACCGGCGCGCCGGAGGCTTCCGCGAGACCAATGTCACTTTCCGTGATCGCGCCAACGCCCGAATGCAGCACGCGCACGCGCACTTCCTCGTTGCCGATCTTCTCCATCGCCTGGACGATGGCTTCGGCGGAGCCTTGCACATCGGCTTTCATGACAATCGGCATTTCGGTGACGCTTTCGTCATCCTTGGCCCGTGCCATCAGCTGTTCCAGCGTCGTTGCAGCGCCCGCAGCGGCCCGTTTGTCCTTGGCGGCTTGCTCGCGGTATTCTGCGATCTCCCGCGCTTGGGCTTCGGTTTCCACCACGTTCAGCACGTCACCCGCTTCGGGCGTGCCGTTCAGACCCAGCACCTCGACAGGGACCGAGGGTCCGGCTTCCTTCACGCGGTCGCCTTTGTCGTTCACAAGCGCGCGGACCTTGCCCCACTTCTCGCCGACAACAAAGATATCGCCCTGACGCAATGTGCCGTTCTGCACCAGAACCGTCGCAACAGGGCCGCGACCCACATCAAGCTGCGCTTCGATCACCGCACCAGAGGCGGACCGCTTCGGGTTCGCTTTCAGCTCAAGCACTTCGGCTTGCAGCGCAATGGCTTCCAGCAGCGATCCAAGGCCCTGGCCCGTGATCGCAGACACTTCCACATCCTGCACTTCGCCCGACATCTGCTCGACGATAACCTCGTGTTGCAGCAAGTCGGTGCGTACTTTCATCGGATCGGCACCCGGACGGTCGATCTTGTTGATCGCCACGATCATCGGCACGCCAGCCGCTTTCGCATGGGCAATCGCTTCGACCGTTTGGGGCATCACAGCGTCATCGGCAGCAACGACCAGCACAACAATATCCGTCACCTGAGCACCGCGCGACCGCATCGACGTGAACGCCGCGTGGCCGGGGGTGTCGAGGAACGACAGAAGTTGTCCTTCGTCGGTGGTGACTTGATAGGCCCCGATATGCTGCGTGATCCCGCCCGCTTCGCCCGCGACAACGCGTGCATTGCGGATGGCATCGAGAAGCGAGGTTTTGCCGTGGTCAACATGGCCCATGATCGTGATCACTGGCGCACGAGGCTCCAGATCAGCGGCCTTGTCCTGAACTGCGTCAATGACCTGCTCAACATCCGCGTCGGACACGCGCACGACCTTATGGCCGAACTCTTCGATGATCAGCTCCGCCGTATCGGCGTCGATCACCTGGTTCTGCGTTGCCATGATGCCGTTGGTCATCAAGGATTTGACGACCTCTGCCACGCGCTCGGACATGCGGTTGGCCAGCTCCGACACGACGATGGTTTCGGGCAACTGGACGTCGCGCACCACCTTCTCGCGGTTCTCAGAACCAGTCGATTTCTGACGCTGACGATCCTGCTTGCGCTTCATCGCGGCGAGCGAGCGTTGACGACCGCCTTCGCCCAGCGCGTCTGACAAAGTCAGCTTGCCCGAGCGACGACGATCATCGCCGCCTTTACCACGGGTTTGCGCCTTACCGCGCTCTTCGCGCTCGCGATCAGATTTGCGCTGCGTCGGGGCCGCCGGGCCGCCAGTTGGGCGGGCACGGGGCGAGTCGGCAGCTGCTGCGGGCGCTGCGGCCTCAGCAGGGGCATTCTTGGCCGCTTCGGCTTCCGCTTTCAGGCGTGCTTCTTCCTCGGCACGGGCTTTCGCACGCTCTTCGCGCTCACGCTCTTCGCGTTCCTTGGCTTCGATCTCAGCCCGGCGCTTGTTGCGCTCTTCCTCGCGCTGACGTTCGTCATCTGCGCGTTGTTGCTGGTCTTCGACCTCGCGCGCCTTGGCGTTCTGGAGCGCGCGCAGGCGGCGTTCCATCTCGGCATCGGTCGCGTTGCCGGGCTTACTTGGATCGCTGACACCTTTTCCGGCACCGGGCTTTGGCACCATAACGCGCTTGCGCTTGGTCTCGACGACGACATTTTTGGTGCGCCCGTGGCTAAAGCTCTGTTTGACAGAACCCGCACGTGGGCCACCGCCGCCGCGCAAACCAAGGGGTTTTTTACCGTCTGTATCGCTCATGCGTTTCCTAGTTCCTTCCCGGCAGACGCTTCTGCCGTCTTGCTGTCGCGCAGGCCTTTCAGCCGCGCAGCATCCTCTACAATACGTGTCGTGAGTCCGCCAGCCGTTAGGGCCGCGTGTATCACATGATCCCGGCCGAATGCCAAACCCAATTCGGTCGCAGTCAAATGGCCGATAAATTCGCCGTCTTCGGGCGCGCGCAGCTTCGATTTACCACGCGGTGAGCCATCCGCAGCTTGGAGCAGGACCGTTGCCCAGTCCGTCACCAAAGCGCCTTTGACCTTTTCATACCCGCAGATTGCATCGCCTGCTTTGCGCGAAAGCGCCAGAAGCGAAGTGACGCGCCCCAGCATAAGGGACGCGACCTGATCAGACAGATCGTCGGGCACTTTGACTTGCATCTTGGCGGATCGGCCAAAGGCTTTCTTCTTGCGGGCCAGCTCGATCGCATCACGATCCGCGCTGACCCAAATGCCGCGCCCGGGCAGACGCCCCAGAATATCGGGGACAATCTGCGTATCAGGCCCGACCACGAAGCGGATCAGCTCGGGCTTTGGACACACCTTCCCCGTTGCGATGCAGCGTCGCTCGGGACCGTTTTCACGATCCGTTTCCTGTCCGCCACGCGTCAGGGTCGAAACGTAAGGCCTGAGATCAGGCCTTACCCTCCGGAAGGTTGGCGTCTGTTGCGTCCATATCAGCTTCCAATTCAGCTTCTGCCGCAGCGGCGTCGGCTTCGAGTTGCTCAGCCGTCACCCAACCCAGTTGCACCCGGGCTGTCATAATCAAGAGTTGCGCTTCCTCCAGCGAGACCTCGAAAGGCTCCAGAAGACCATCATCTTTGATGCGCTCGCCGTTATCCGTCGTCCAGCCACCGGCCAGCTCCCAGTCTGCGCAAGTTGCAAAGTCTTCTAGCGTCTTAACGCCGTCTTTGCCAAGCGCTTCCAACATCTGGGGTGTCAGGTTGCCGAATTCAACGAGGCTGTCTTCAACACCCAACTCTTTCGCGGCTTCCAGAGCCTTGCGATTCTGCTCTTCCAGATATTCGCGGGCGCGCGCCTGAAGCTCGCCCACCGTGTCCTCATCAACAGCCTTCGATGGACCAACAGCTCGTCAACCTCGACATAGGCGACTTCTTCAAGGTTGGTGAACCCTTCCGTGACCAGCAACTGCGCGAAGAACTCTTCGAGATCCAGCGCATCCATGAACATGGTCGTGCGCTGCGCAAACTCGGCTTGGCGACGCGCGGACCTCTTCGGCTTCGGTCATGAATGTCGATGTCGAGGCTGGTCAACTGCGACGCCAGACGCACGTTCTGCCCCGGCGACCGATCGCAAGGCTCAAGCTGCTCCTCCGGCACCACGACCTCGATCCGCTCGGCTTCCTCGTCCAGAACCACCTTGGTAACTTCGGCAGGCTGCAGCGCGTTCACAAGGAATGTCGGCTGATCCTCGTTCCACGGGATGATGTCGATCTTCTCGCCCTGCAGCTCGTTGACAACGGCCTGCACACGGCTGCCGCGCATACCGACGCAAGCGCCGACAGGGTCGATGGAGTTATCATAGGAAATCACAGCGATCTTCGCGCGGCTCCCGGGATCACGGGCAACGGCCTTGATCTCGATGATACCGTCATAAATTTCCGGCACTTCCATCTTGAACAGCTCGGCCATGAACTGCGGATCGGTGCGCGACAAGAAGATCTGCGGCCCGCGCTGTTCGCGGCGCACATCTTTGATGAAGCAGCGGATTCGGTCGTTCGGACGGTAGCTTTCGCGACCGATCTTTTCGTTGCGGCGCAGCACACCTTCGCCCGCGCCCACATCGACGATGACGTTGCCGTATTCCTCGCGCTTGACGGTGCCGTTGATGATGGTGCCGGCGCGGTCCTTGAATTCCTCGTATTGGCGATCCCGCTCAGCTTCGCGAACCTTTTGCAAGATCACCTGCTTGGCGGACTGCGCCGCGATCCGGCCCATTTCCACGGGTGGGACTTCTTCGACGAATGTGTCGCCGATGGCAGGGTTCTCAAGATATTGCTTAGCCTGCTCAACGGTGAACTCGGCCTGATAATTCTCAAGCTCTTCCTCTTCGACCACGGTGCGCACGCGGGTGAAGGTCGCGCGGCCGGTCTTGCGGTCGATGGACACGCGAATGTCCATCTCAGCGCCGTAGCGAGACTTCGCGGCCCGCGCGAGGCTTTCTTCCATCGCCTCGATGACCAACACCGGGTCGATCATCTTTTCGCGCGCGACCGCCTCGGCGGTTTGCAAAAGCTCTAGCTGGTTGGCAGAGGTAATCGCCATGGTCAGTCCTCCTTCGAGGGATCTTCGGTTTCAATCGTATCAAATTTGTCCGGGTCATCGACTTGCGCGGCCTTACGCGCGCGCAGGATGTCGCGGATCAGATCATCGGTCAGCACAAGCTTCGCATCGCTCAGCCATTCGAACTTAAGACCGATGGTGCCCTGATCAATCGTCAGCAGCACTTCGCCGTCTTCGGTGCCAACGATCTCGCCCTTAAAGCGGCGCTGACCGTCGATCAGCTCGGTCGTCTCTATCTTCGCCTCGTATCCCGCCCAAGCGTCAAAATCCTTGAGGCGTGTCAGAGGTCGGTCGATCCCGGGGCTGGAGACTTCCAGCGCGTATTCGTCTTCAATCGGGTCTTCCACATCGAGGATCGCAGACACCTCTGTCGAAATCAGCCCACACTCATCCACCTCGATTCCGCCATCGGGCCTGTCGGCCATGATCTGCAAGGTCGGTGTCTTGCCGCCCATCAAGCGCAGGCGCACAAGCTCAAAGCCAAGGTCTTCGATCACCGGGATCACGATCCCGGCGAGGCGTTGGTCCATCGAGGTTTTGGCGATCAGGTCGCTCATGGGGTTCAGGTCTTTCGAGTAAACACAAAAAAACGGGCGCGCGGCCCGTTGGTATCGTTCGGTGGGCGCCGGGTGTGGACCCCAGCGCGCCGCTGTTGAGAGGGATATACGGGGGAGGGGCGGAGTTTGCAAGCGGTCAGTTGGGCATCCTTGCTTAGGTGCCTTTGCCTGGCCCCCGGAGGGCCAAGCAAGAAAGCTCGAGGCGATTGCAGGGCCTTCGCCCTATTGGCGAGCGCTACCCTGCCCGATTGGCAATAAGATCGTCGACCACAGACGGATCCGCCAAGGTCGAGGTATCCCCGAGACTGCCATAGTCATTCTCAGCAATCTTACGCAGAATCCGACGCATGATCTTCCCGGAGCGGGTTTTCGGCAAGCCCGGTGCCCATTGGATCACGTCAGGCGAGGCAATCGGGCCAATCTCAGTGCGGACCCATGTGCGCAATTCCTTGAGCAATTCGTCGCTGGGCGTCTCGCCGTCCATCAAGGTCACATAGCAGTAAATGCCCTGCCCCTTGATCTCGTGTGGATAGCCGACCACAGCGGCTTCAGCGACCTTGGCATGGGCGACGAGTGCCGACTCGACTTCTGCAGTTCCCATCCGGTGTCCTGACACGTTAATCACGTCGTCAACGCGGCCTGTGATCCAGTAATAGCCATCCGCATCGCGGCGGCAGCCATCGCCTGAGAAGTAGTAGCCTTTGTAGTCGCTGAAATAGGTCTTCATGAACCGCTCATGATCACCCCAAATCGTGCGCATCTGACCGGGCCAGCTGTCCTTGAAGCACAAGACACCTTCGGCCTCGGTCGCTGTGATCTCAGCGCCGGAATGGGGATCGAGGACCACAGGCTGCACCCCGAAAAACGGCAAGGTGGCGGAGCCGGGTTTCAACGTCGTCGCACCGGGCAGTGGAGTCAGCAGATGACCGCCGGTCTCCGTCTGCCAGAAGGTATCGACGACGGGACATTTCCCTTTGCCAACCTTCTCGTTATACCAATTCCAGGCTTCCGGGTTGATCGGCTCGCCGACGGTGCCGAGGATACGCAGATCGCTCAGATCGTGCTTTTCGACCCAATCGTCCCCTTTCGCCATCAAGGCGCGGATCGCGGTGGGCGCGGTGTAGAACTGGTTCACCTTGTGCTTGGCGCAAACCTCCCAGAACCGTCCGGCATCGGGATAGGTTGGCACACCCTCAAACATGATGGTGGTCGCGCCATTGGCGAGCGGTCCGTAGACGATATAGCTGTGGCCCGTGACCCAACCGACATCGGCGGTACACCAGAACACATCGCCTTCCTGGTAATCGAAGGTGATCTGATGGGTCATCGCGGCATAGGTCAGATAGCCACCGGAGGTGTGAACAACGCCCTTCGGCTGCCCGGTGGAGCCTGAGGTATAGAGGATAAACAGCGGATCTTCCGCGTTCATCTCGGCGGGCGCGCTGATCTCGTCAGCCTCAAGCCGCAGCTCGTTATAGTCGTGATCGCGCCCATCGACCCATGTGGTTTGGCCACCGGTGCGCTTGACCACCAGCATCTTCACCTTGTCGGAGGTATGCAGCAAAGCCGCATCTGCGTTCGATTTCAAAGGCGTCGCTTTGCCGCCGCGCGGGGCGTAATCCGCCGTGATCACGACCTTGGCTTCAGCGCCGTTCACCCGCGCCGCAAGCGCGTCGGGCGAAAAGCCCGCGAACACGATCGAATGGATCGCACCAATGCGCGCACAGGCCAGCATCGCATAGGCCGCTTCGGGAATCATCGGCATATACAGAACAACACGGTCGCCTTTGCGCACGCCCATATCTTCGAGGATATTGGCCATCTTGCAGGTTTCGACATGCAGCTCTTTGTAGGTGATGTGCTTGGCACCTTCCTCGGGGCTGTCGGGCTCCCAGATGATGGCGGTTTGATCGGCGCGGGTCGCAAGGTGGCGGTCGACGCAATTGGCCGAGACGTTCAGCGTACCGTCCTCGAACCATTTGATGTCTACATCGCCATGGGCAAAAGACGTGTTCTTGACCTTGGTAAACGGCTTGATCCAGTCGAGGCGCTTGCCCTGCTCGCCCCAGAACGCATCCGGATCAGCGACAGAGGCCGCGTACATCTCGGCATATTTCGCGGCATTCACATGTGCAGTTGCAGCAATTTCGGATGGCACCGGAATTGTCCCGGCGGCGGTGCTTGTGGGTGTGTGGTCGGTCATCGCGTCTCATCCCCTCCTACTGAAACTGAGTCGAAATCCTAGATCGAAGAGTTATCACGAGCGGTGAACACGCCAATAACCCTTTGTCCGGCAATGCTTTTCTTGTGAATTAATTATTCTGCGGTTTGTAAATCTGTAAATTTACGTCTGAGTTACAAAAACGTGAACAAATCAAACAGCTTGGCATGGGTGCCGGCAGCACCAGACATGCCTTGCCGATCACATATCAGCCATTTCGCGCGCTTAGGCCGCATAACCGCCTTGCGCCCTAGAACCCGTGGCGCGTGTGCGTTTCGCGAAACCTATCCATCACGCGCACCAACTCGGCGGTGATCCGAGGTTCCGACAGTGCGTGCCCAGACAGACCCATCATCCGCAAATCCGCCCGGGCCCAACGCTCGGACAATGCAAATGCAGAAACGGGCGGACAGATCATGTCGTATCGCCCTTGCACAATCGTGCCGGGAATATCCGCAAGACGCCCGGCATCGCGCAAGATCTGGCCGTCTTCTTCGAGAAACCCGCGATGGATAAAGTAGTGGTTTTCCAGCCGCGCGAAGGCCCGCGCATACTCAGCTGGGCTTTCCCCCACGAACCCTTCGGAATGGATCGAGGCAAGCGCGTTTTCCCAACCGGCCCAGGCCCGAGCAAACCGCGTTTCTTCAAGCACGTTGCCGGAAAACAGCCGTTTATGATAGGCCGTGATCAGATCACCACGCTCGGCCTCGGGAACCATGGCCGTGAACCTGCGCCAGACGTCGGGCCAAAATTTACCAGCACCGCCACCATAGAACCACTCCAGTTCCGGCTCGGTCATCAGGAACACGCCGCGCAGCACCAGATAGGCCACACGCGTCGGATGCGCCTCGGCATAAATCAGCCCGAGCGTGGCACCCCAAACTGCCGCCAAAACACCACCCCAACGATCAATCCCGAGGGTGTCGCGGATCAATTCAATATCGCGGACCAGATGCCATGTGGTGTTGTCCTCGACGCTGGCATGAGGGCGCGAGCGCCCGCAACCGCGTTGATCAAACAGGATAATTCGGTAAATCGCCGGATCGAAATAACGCCGCATCGTGGGGCTACAGCCACCGCCGGCCCCGCCATGGAACACCACGACAGGAATGCCGGACGGGTTACCGCATTGCTCGACATACAAGCGGTGCCCCTCGCCAACCTCGAGCATCCGCTGGTCGAACGGATCGATTGGCGGATAGAGATAATCGGTCGCGCGTTTTTCACTCACCGCTTTTGCCATCGCGCCCTATATAGCCCCCAAAGGGCCTCGCGCCCCGTTTATCCTTTGCAAGTTGTAGGTGAGATGTCCATGCAGTCCACGTCCGAAACCGCCGCCCCAAACACCGTTGACCCCCGCCGAGATTGCCAAGTTTGAAGCGATGGCCGCTGACTGGTGGGATCCGACCGGCAAGTTCAAGCCGCTGCATATGTTGAACCCGTGTCGGTTGGATTACATCACCCAGCAAATCGCGGCGGAGTTTGACCGTGACCTGACAACAAGCGCGCCGTTTGCGGGGCTGCGGTTGCTGGATATTGGCTGCGGCGGTGGTTTGTTATCTGAGCCGATGGCCCGATTGGGGGCCGATGTTGTGGGTGCCGATGCCGCAGAACTCAACATCCCAGTCGCGCGCATCCATGCCGAGCAATCCGGGCTTGAGATTGATTATCGCCACACGACCGCCGAGGCGATGGCAGCGGCTGGCGAACAGTTCGATATCGTGTTGAACATGGAAGTGGTCGAGCATGTCGCTGACCCACAAGCCTATTTGACGGCGTGCCAGCAATTGCTGAAGCCGGGTGGGCTGATGGTTTGCTCCACCCTGAACCGCAATCCCAAGAGCTTTGTGATGGGGATCATCGGCGCGGAATATGTGATGCGGTGGTTGCCCAAGGGCACGCATGAATGGTCGAAGTTCATCACGCCGGACGAGCTATTTGCGCTGATAGAAAGGGCGGGCCTGACCCCCGGTGGATCGCAAGGGCTTCAAGTTCAATCCACTGGGCTTCACATGGTCGATCTCAGATCGCGACCTTAGCGTGAACTACGTGACGGCCTCTACCAAACCGACCTAAATGAAAAACGCGCCCCGAGGGGCGCGCTTTGCTGTCTTTATGGCGCCTGGGGCCTACTCGGACGCAGCCTCTTCGCCGTCCCCGTCCATCATCGCATCAGGCGAGTGCAGCGCGAGGAAGGCCAGCAGGTCATCCATGCCACGCACGCGCTGAGCGGCCATCGCCGAGCGGATCGAATCGTCACCAGTGAACTCACGCAGGAACCCTTGTGGGTTCGGGATGTACTCAGCCAGGTTTTTCTTTGTCCCAAACGAGGCCAGCCTCACCTGCCGCCGGAAGCGCGTCACGGTAGCGGAAGTTCTCGTATGTGCCAGCCGTGCCGGCCAATGATGTTATAGAGGTTCGGGCCAGTTTTGGCACCGCGTCCCGCAATCCGATTGCCGTCTGGATCGTCGATCACATGGCAGGCGGCGCAAACGCGAAACTCGCGCTCGCCTTTGGCGGCGTCGCCTTCAGCCAACGCAGGTGCGGTGGTCAGGGCAAGGGCAGCCAGTGCGGCCGCGGTAAAGGTCGTTTTCATAGTCGTACTCCTCCGGAATTTTGTTCCGTTATGGGATGTAATACGCGCTACGACAGATCAAGTTGCAAGGGGAAAACCGTGCGTTATGCGACCGCATGCGACACGGCGCATTGTTT
The DNA here is from genome assembly GCA_965279125.1 of Dinoroseobacter sp. Lineage (GTDB taxonomy): Bacteria > Pseudomonadota > Alphaproteobacteria > Rhodobacterales > Rhodobacteraceae > Dinoroseobacter. The sequence goes on along the minus strand of CBDIHL010000039.1, from coordinate 52,542 downwards.
CCAAAGGACTTGCAACGCGCTCACAAGATGTTGAAGGTCAGCGTCCGAGTGGTTTGGACCCGGCGTAAACCGCAGTCTTTCCGTGCCCTTGGGCACCGTGGGATAGTTGATCGGCTGCACATAGATGCCAAACTGGTCCATCAAAATATCCGCAATCTCGCGACACTTGACCGGATCCTTGATCATCACTGGGATGATATGGCTGGGATTGTCCAGATGAGGGATACCCGCGCGGTCCAGCAAATGACGCAACTTGGCGACTTGGGCCTTTTGCGTGTCACGCTCAACGCTGCTTTCCTTGAGGTGTTTGATCGACGCCTGCGCCGCCGCAGCAACCGCCGGGGGCAAAGCGGTCGTGAAGATGAAGCCGGACGCGAACGAGCGAATGAAATCGCACAAGGCTTCCGACCCGGTGATATAGCCGCCGACAACGCCGAACGCCTTGCCAAGCGTGCCTTCGATCAAGGTGATGCGATCCATTAGACCTTCGCGCTCGGCCACACCGCCACCGCGTGGGCCGTACATGCCGACCGCGTGAACTTCGTCGATATAGCTCATGGCACCGTGCTTTTCGCAAACCTCGACAATCTCGCGAATGGGGGCGATGTCGCCGTCCATGGAATAGACGCTCTCGAACGCGACAATCGGGGTCGCGTTGGCAGGCAGGGCCGCGAGCTTGCGATCCAGATCCTCAGGGTCGTTATGCTTCCAGATCACCTTTTGGCAACGCGCATGGCGGATGCCTTCGATCATGGAGGCGTGGTTCAGCTCGTCCGACAGGATCACCGCATTGGGCAGACGCGAGCCGAGCGTGCTGAGGGCTGCCCAATTCGACACGTAGCCTGAGGTGAACAGCAAAGCGCTTTCCTTGCCGTGCAGATCAGCGAGTTCGCGTTCCAAAGCGCAATGATGCGAGTTGGTCCCAGAGATGTTGCGCGTCCCACCAGCACCTGCCCCGCATTGCGCGACAACTTCCTGCATTCGGTCTACGACTTTGGGGTTGTGACCCATGCCGAGGTAGTCGTTCGAGCACCAAACCGTGATCTCGCGCTTCCCGTCGGAATGATGGTTCTGCGCCCGAGGATGCGATCCACATTGGCGTTCCAACTCGGCAAAAATCCGATAATTGCCGTCGTTTTTCAGCGCGTCGAGCTGGTTCTGGAACAAGCGATCAAAGTCCATGGGCATCCTCACTCAGTGTAGCAGTCTTTTGTTTTTGTTCGTCTTTGGCGGGCAGCAACCAGCGCCAGAGCTTTTCGTCGGGCAGTTTCACGACCATGAACCAATGCTCGAGCAGCGCGAGGGCTGTGAAGGCGGCCAGCAGGGCAAAGCCTGTCGTAGCCGCAGGTGTCTCGGCGCTATAAAGACGCTCGATCCAGCATGTCATGGCGAAGGTCAGGGCGGTCACCGAATACGGGAACAGCCAGTTGATATGATTGTTGTGAAAGTGGCTGGGCAGATGCGCCAGCGGGGTCGGCAGAAACTCGGTATTGATCTTGGGCACACCGAGAAAGAGGTTCAGCTTGGCGGAAAGCCGCGCAAAGAACAGCACCGCGAAGGTCCAGAACCCGAACGCGTTCTCCGCACCTGCGGCGTAGATCCCCATCACAATCAGCGCACCAACCAAGGCGAACTCGTGATAGGCAATCGTGCCCCAAGCGCGCAGGAAACGCTGCCATTCAGGGATCGGCGCAGGGCAGACTGTGCGGTTCGGCCCGGTGATCATGCCCGTCAGGAACGCGATCTCGATCCAGCCCCACACGGCCACCGCCGAGATGAACGCCAGCATCACGCCGCCGGGCGTGAGCATATCCAGCGTTTGCACAAAGCCATATGCCCCGATCACGAGGATCGGCAGACTCAGGACGGCAGCACGCATATGCGCGAAACCGCCCCGTTTGTCGGCATGTTTCACAAGCACAAGGATCGCCCCGGTGGAAAACCACCAGAGAAAAAGGGCCCCGAGGGCCGCGATCCAAGGGCTGGAGAGCATTAGTAGGCAGGCTCCAGACGGGTGACTTCGTTGATGTCATGGTGCTTGGCCGGGATCATGTAGAGGCTCGCGAAAGCCGCAGCCGCCCGCATTTTCGCACCGATCTTCTTGAAGAACTTGCCGTTGGCTTCAGCCTCCGCAAGGTCCAGATTGGCGCGTTGCATCGCTTCCAGCGTGCGTTGCCAACGCGGATGGTCGATATCGAGCATCAGCGGGAAGGACTGCTTGGAGATCTCGAAAGTCTTCCGGAATACCTCATGGGCGTATTCATCGGGATCAATCCCCAAGGCCGCATGGAAGGCTGGCCGCTGGTGATCGCGAATATACATCGTGGCGCAAAACGCCGTCAGGAAGAACTTGATCCACGCCTTGTTGACCCGCGTGCTGGTCAGCTTGGGGTCGGTCTTCATCAACAGCGCAAAAGCCTCGCCGTGGGAGAACTCGTCATTGCACCACTCCCGGAACCACTTGAAAATCGGATGGAAGCGATATTCCGGGTTCGCCTCAAGGTGGCGGTAGATGGTGATGTAGCGGGCATAGCCGATCTTCTCGGACAGATACGTCGCGTAGTAAATGAACTTGGGCCGGAAGTAGGTGTACTTCTTGTTCTGGGTCAGGAAGCCAAGGTTCACGGCGATACCGGCCTCGCGAAGGGCGTCGTTGATGAAACCGGCATGGCGGGCCTCATCGCGCGCCATCAGCTGGAACAGCTCCACGATGTCCTTGTTGTTGCCGCGCCGCTTCATCTCTTTGTAGAGCACGCAGCCTGAGAATTCGGCGGTGCAGGAGCTGATCAGGAAGTCGATAAACTCCTTCTTCAGGCCCGGCTCCATCCCGTCCCAATCGACATGGTCCCAGTCTTCGTTCTTCTTGAAGTGACCCTTGTTAGGGTCGGCCTTCATCGCGTTGATCAGCGTATCCCACTCCTCGCGGATGCCTTCGACGTTGATCGAGTCCATCGCGTCGAAATCGGTGGTGTAGAAACGCGGGGTCAGCAGGGTGTTCTGCATCGCAACGGCAGTGGCCGCTTTGCTGTCGAACTTCGCCATCTCTTCCTGGATGCGCAGACTTTCTTCGACGGTGGTAGCGTCAGCCGTATGGGATGCGTCGGGGGTAGGGCTTTGGATGTTCACAGTGTGACCTCCTCAGAAAACGAGAACTCGCAGAGTTCCATAAATTCGAAATCGCCAGTCATCTGGGTCCAGACGCGCTCGATCGTGCTGGCACGCGTGATGACCGCGATGCGATCTTCCGAGACCACTTCGCCGTAAGGGGCCATGATCTCGGACCCTTGGACGAGCACGGAATCACCGGCGTTGACGACTGAGCCGTCGTTGAATTTCACATGCGCGGACAGCTCTTCGAAGCGGTGGCTGATGGTCACTGTGCAAGGCGCAGTTTCCTCGGTGCGGGTAAAAATGCCCATTTCTCTAGTCCTCCAGAAGGCGCGCAAAGGCGGCTTTGTTATCGGCACCAAACCCTTCGATGGTGGCGGACCAACCGGTCGCATCATCGAACAGAACGAGGTGGCCATCAGCGAACCGCACAAGGCGAACGGGGGCATCATCGGCGACGCCGATTTTCATCCGTTCACGGTGCAGAACCCGGCTCATGCCGGAGATAAAGCCACCCTCTTCGGGGCCAAGATCAGCAAGCAGGACGCCATTGGCATCCAGCACGCGGGCAGCGCCCGACATATCGCCGAATATCTGGATAGAGCGCTCGGCAACGACGGGAACCCCTTCGGGTCGCGTCGCCTCCAGCGGCCGGTCGGTGAGGCGCGCGAACGCAACGATCACCAAGACGGCCACCACAAGAAACAGCATAGCGCGCAAAAGCAGGCTCGGGATCATTTCCCGGTCGCGCTCACGCAGCTGTTCGTGGGCGTAGGATTGGTCGTTCATCTTCCCTCAAGGCTCCTTATTCGGCAGGCATGGCAACCGCATTGGACGGGGTCTGGTCGTCCGAGGTTGCAAGCCGGTTGGTCGTGATATGGGTGGCGGCTGCATCCGCAAGGATATCAGCTATTTTCTGTGCATCTTTGATACAGCGCAAAGCGGGTTGCGGTTCTTTCATGTGCCAAGGGCGCATATGGGGCCACAGCATGAAGTAGCTGATCTGGGTTTCTCCGCGCAATTTCAACGCGATAGTCCCCGTGCCCCCCTTGCGCAGGTCAAGATCGGCGCTCTCGATCCACGTGTAGGGCAAATTATAAGTCACGTTCAGCGCCGCACCAATCCGCATGGCCACACGGCGGTTGGTGATGGTGTAGACCGTGGTCATCGCCTGCGCGATCGCAATCACCGTCAAGATTGCCACGACAATACCGCCGAGGATCAAGAACGGCAGCGCACCGGCAAGGCTGGTGACGACATCCCGCTCGGCCATCAAGGCAACCGAGCGCCATGCGCCAAGGAACGCGAAGTAGATCATCACACCGCGCAGCGCGAGGCTTTCCTTGGCCAGCGTCCACCAGTCCGGCTTGCCCTGCCAGAGGATCGTTTCCCCCTCTGGCGGCAGTTCCGGCAACCCTTCAATCGGCTCTATCTCGAAATCATCGTGGCTCATGACATGGCTCCTTACAGCTGAGGCTCAAGGCGGGCTTCATCGGCATAGAGTTTACCGCCCGCGTAGTAGCCACAGATCTTGTCTTCCTCGAGCAGTGTCACTTGCGACGCGGATTTGATCTTCGGCACGTTGGCAAAGTGCTTGCCATAGATGGAATGCACCGCAATCCGGTCCGACTTGATCCGCAGCAGTTGCATTGGGATCAAACGTGTCCCGCCGCCATGGGCCTCGTCGAGTGTGACCTCAAGATAGCGGACCATCTGCTCAGGCTCGTCGACCCACATATCGGTGATCGTGCCGACCAGTTCCTTGTCGCCCGCTTCCACCGGCAGACCCATCGGATCGCGACCCGCAGAGACATGGAACTTATCGTTGCCCGACATCGGGATGATCTTCGGATGACCGTGGCCGTCCAGCTCAGGCACATCGCGGCGCGCGGCCCAGCTTGCGGGACCAACGCCATCGATCATCGGATCGCCGGTTGGCTCCATCGGGAAACCGTTAGAGGCTGAGGTCCGCTCAAGCGCGAGGTCTTCGCGCGCTTGATAATCAGGACCGGGTACAACAACCTCACCGCGCCCATGGGGCAGCGTGAAGGTCTTGGGGTTCGGCACCGGGAAGGGGCCTTGGTTGGCCGCCGGATCGCCGTTGTCATCCTCAAGCGGATAACCTTCCCGCATGTTCTCGGTTTGCAGGTAATAGATCAGAAGGGCAAAAAAGCCCCAGAACAGCCAGATGGACAGGCTGGCGAGATCGAATTCTCCGAAGAATGTGGCTTCCATGGGAGGGTTCCTTTTGTTGCGCGTTTAAGTGGGGAAGTCGGCGAGACCGATCTTGCCAGCCTCCCCGCGATTGAAGCGCGCCCGAGTGCGGACCAGCGGCCCGAGCGCAATGAGAGTGACGAAGATCAAGCCGATCTCGATATGATAGACGACGGAATAGCCAAGGCTGGGACCGACGAAATCCGCCTGCCAGGTGCCCGACAAAACTTGTGAATTGACGACGTCGCGAATGGTGCCGCCAAGCGCGACACCGACACCTGCGGCAGTCGCCTGCGCGGCGCCCCAAGCCCCCAAAGCCAGACCACGCCCCGCGATCCCCTGCACCGGCATCGTCATCGCCGCCGTCAGGGTCGCGACCGAAAACAAGCCGCCGCCAAGCCCGATCAGCCCAGCGCCGATAAAGAACACGACCGAGCTGTTCATCGGGGCCGCAAATATCACCGCCGAGAAGGCAATAACGCCAACCAGCAGACCACGCGCGCCCATGCGATAAGGATTGATCCCGTTTGCGAGCCATTTCGCGGCAAATCCAAACCCGATCAGCGCGCCAGCGGCCCACATCGCCGTCAGGAAGGTCGTTGCCGAAACGCTCAGGCCAAGAATTTCACCGCCATAGGGCTCCAGCAGAACATCTTGCATGGTGAAGGCCAACGTTCCGATGAACACAACGACGAGAAGCCGACCAGCATCACCGCCACTGGCAAAATCATCCCACGCATCGCGGAAACTTGGTCGCGGGGCGGCGCGTTCTTCGCGGCTCATTGGGCGGACGCTTTCCTGCTTCCAAAGCGCGATCAGGTTCAGCACCAAGGTCGCCACAGCGGTGCCTTGCACGACCTGGATCAGTTTGACGTTGCCGAAGTCCTTCAGCAGCCAACCAATGATGATCGCGCTCACACCCGCGCCGATCAGGAACATCACATACAAAAGCGCCACAACACGCGGCCGCGTTTCCTCGGTCGCGCGATCGCTCGCCAAGGCAAGGCCCGCCGTCTGCGTCATATGAAGGCCAAGGCCCGTCATCAGGAACGCGAGTGCGGCCAAAACCTCGCCTGCAAACGGCACGTTGTAGTAATTGTCGCCGCCCAGAACCAGCAGGCACATCGGCATAATCGCCAACCCGCCGAACTGCCAAAGCGTACCGAACCACATGAACGGTATCCGCTTCCACCCGATGGCCGAGCGGTGCGTGTCAGACCGGAACCCCAGCAGCGCGCGGAACGGCGCCACAAGCACCGGGATCGCGATCATCACCGCGACCAGCATCGCAGGGACGCTCAGCTCGACGATCATCACGCGGTTCAGCGTGCCCAGCAACATGACCGTGGCCATGCCGACCGACACTTGGAACAAGCTCAGGCGCAACAAGGTCGCCAACGGCAAGCCTTCGCTGCCCGCATCGGCAAACGGCAAAAACCGCAGGGCCAGTTGGCCAACCAGAGGACGCCGCGTGTCGCTCATGCCCGGTACTCCAGGCAGGTGGAGATATAAAAGCCACTTGTGACACGCTCAATTTCCGAGATTTCGCCCGGCGCACCCGCCTTATGGGCCGCTTTTTGCAGACGCGCGGGCGCATGCGGGATCATCACAGGGCTGCGATCCTTGCGCGGAAACAATTTTCCGACGCTAAAGAAGGTCATCAAGAACGGGGTGCGTGGCGCGACGGTGAACACAACCGAGCCGACGCGTGGGCTAAGCGCCGCCAGCGCTTTGCCGATATCGGACGCCTCGTAATAGATCAGACTGTCCATCGCGATCACATGATCAAACGTGCCCAGCGCCGGGTCGAGCATGTCGCCGGACGTGAATTTCACCGAGCCGCACAAACCCTCGGGCATCCGCTTGCGCGCGATCTCCACCAGCGAAGGCGAGATATCAATCGCCACGACTTCCGCGCCGCGCGACGCCATCTCGATCGTCGCCGTCCCGGTGCCGCATCCGGCATCAAGAACACGCATCCCGGTCAGGTCCTCGGGCAACTGGTCAAGCATAATCGCGCGCATCTGGTCCCGCCCTTTACGCACGGTTTCACGCACCTTCGACACAGGCGCGTCCGAGGTCAGACGCTCCCATGTCGTGGTGGCGGTGCGGTCGAAATAGTCCTCGACGCGGGTCAGGGTGCTCTCATAGGCAGGCATCAATCAAATCCAAGCAACTCGAAGATCTCACGGTCCGGCAGGGGCGCGGGCGCGAGCGGCTCGGTCCCTTTCCAGAGCGTCTCAGCAAGGCGAATATACTCCGCCCGGCAGCGCACGATGTCTTCTTCATCGTCCATCTCAAACAGGGTTTTCTTCTTCAAACGCGAGCGCCGGATCGCGTCGACGGCAGGCATATGTGCGATCTTGTTGAAGCCGACCTTGTCGCAATAGCGGTCCACTTCCTCGGTCGTCTCGGAGCGGTTGGCGATGCAACCGGCAAGACGCACAGGATAGTTCTTCGACTTGGCCTGCACGGCAGCAATGATCCGGTTCATCGCGTAGATGCTGTCGAAATCATTGGCCGTTACGATCACGGCGCGATCCGCGTGCTGCAAAGGCGCTGCAAAACCACCGCAGACAACGTCGCCCAGCACGTCGAAGATCACCACGTCGGTGTCTTCCAGCAGATGGTGTTGCTTGAGCAGCTTCACCGTCTGACCGACAACATAGCCGCCACAACCAGTGCCCGCAGGCGGACCGCCTGCTTCGACACACATCACGCCGTTAAAGCCGGTAGTCACGAAGTCTTCGGCGCGCAGCTCCTCGGGATGGAAATCCACCTCCTTGAGGATATCGATGACCGTGGGCTGGAGATGCCCGGTCAAGGTGAACGTGCTGTCATGCTTGGGGTCGCACCCGATTTGCAGGACGCGCTTGCCCAACATAGAGAACGCCGCCGACAGGTTCGACGAGGTCGTCGATTTGCCGATACCGCCCTTGCCGTAGATCGAAAACACCTTCGCGCCGTCGATCTTCATCGAGGCGTCTTGGTGCACTTGCAGTGAGCCTTCGCCATCCTCGCCCTTCTTCAAGATCGGGGGGGTCGCAAGGCTGTCCACGCGGGGCGCTTTGCTGGCCGGGGGACTTTTTGTGTCCAGTGGGCTCATGTCGTTCTCCTTTGACGGTTCAGGCAACGGGTCTGAAACGCCGCCAGCTCTTTGCTTTTCAAAATATCCCCGCCGGAGGCTCCGGCAGTGGTCACATATGTGTCGGTCAGCTTCATTCCGCAGCCATCCCGCTGAGGCCCTCAAGAGCATCCTCAATCTCGTCGGCAGCGTCTTGCAGCGCGGCCAATGTCGCGTCGTCAGGCTGCCAGAAATCGCGGTCACAGGCCTCAAGCAGACGGCTCGCCATCCGCGCGCTCGCCTTTGGGTTCAGATCCTTGAGGCGCTGGCGCATTGCGTCATCGAGCACAAAAGTCTCGGACAGGCGCTGATAAACCCAAGGCTCCACCTGCCCGGTCGTGGCGGACCAGCCGAGCGTATTGGTGACTTGCGCCTCAATCTGGCGGACCCCTTCGGACCCGTGCTTGAGCATCCCTTCGAACCATTTCGGGTTCAGACTGCGCGAGCGGGTCTCGAGGGCTACCTGATCTTCCAGCGTGCGCACTTTGCCCGCACCGCGTGTCTGGTCGCCGATATAGACCGTCGCCTCGGACCCCTTCGCACGCTTCACAGCCCGCGAAATGCCGCCCAGCGTGTCGAAATAATGATCCACCGTGGTCACGCCCAGCTCGACACTTTCGAGGTTCTGGTAGGCAATATCCACGTCTTTCAGCGTCTTTTGCAGCAACGCGGCATTGGCACTCGCCTTGCCGTTCATACCGTAGGCGAACCCTTTGCGCGCTTCGTAGGCATCGGCCAATTCGCCTTCGTCTTCCCACGCGCCGCTATCGACAAGTTGGTTCACATTCGACCCATACGCCCCTTCGGCGTTGGAGAAGACGCGCAAGGCCGCGACCTCCATCTCGCACCCCATCTCAGTCGCATAGGCCAGCGCATGGGCGCGCACGAAGTTCTGTTCCACCGGCTCGTCAGCGACGGCACATAAGTAGGCGGCCTCGGCCAGCATTTTGGTCTGCAAGGGCAGCAAATCGCGGAAAATCCCCGACAAAGTCATGACAACGTCGATGCGCGGGCGACCGAGATCCTCAAGCGGGATCAACTCAGCCCCACAAAGACGCCCAAACGCATCGAAGCGCGGCTTGGTGCCCAGAAGCGCCATCGCCTGGGAAATCGGCCCGCCATCGGATTTGATGTTGTCAGACCCCCAAAGCACCAGCGCGACAGAGCGCGGCAGCGTCGGGTGCGTATCCAGCAGCAACTGCGCCTGCTTGGCCCCGTCGGCAATCGCGAACGCGGTCGGCATCCGGAACGGATCGAACGCGTGAATATTGCGCCCCGTTGGCAGCACCTCGGGCGAGCGGATCAGATCCCCACCGGGCACAGGCGAGATATACTTGGCCGATAGCGCGCGCATCAAGGCAGGCAGCTCCGTCTCGTCCTGGAGCAGCAGATCAATCCGACCGAGCGCTTCGGGCGTCTGATCGGCCATCGTCGCCAGATGCTCAGCCCGGGTCGCCTCGTCCATCGTTTTGCCGACAATATGCAGGCCATCGGGGATCAAGGCATCTTCGGTTTCAAGCAGTTTCAGCCACAGCGCGTCAGGGGCAACGCCTGCCATATCCACAACCTCGGCCTGATCGGCGATCAAGGCTTCAAGCTCTGCGCGCAAGGGATCAGACGGCTCCATCTTGCGGTAGCGCGACACCGAATCCTTCAACTCAGACAGACCCTTATACAGGCCGGATGACGCCAGAGGCGGCGTCAAATGCGTCACGGTCACGGCACCCGAACGGCGCTTGGCAAGCGTCGCCTCGGAGGGGTTGTTAGACGCATAAAGGTAGATATTCGGCATCTCGCCAATCAGCCGATCCGGCCAATCGCGCGCACCCATACCAGCCTGCTTGCCGGGCATGAACTCGAGCGCACCGTGCATACCGAAATGCAGCAACGCGTCCGCGCCGTAGATCTCTTTCAGCCACAGATAGAAGGTCGAAAACGCGTGCGTCGGGGCAAAGCCCTTCTCGAACAGCAACCGCATCGGATCGCCCTCATAGCCGAAGGTTGGCTGGAGGCCGACAAAAACATTACCCAGATGCGCGCCCAGTACAAACACACCGCGTCCGTCAGATTGGATGCGGCCCGGTGCAGGGCCCCAAACAGCCTCGATCGCGGCCAGAGGTGGCGTGATCTTCACAATCGTATCGGCAGAGACATGCTCGGCGACATTGCCATCCTGGCCGTAGGTGCCGGAATTTCCGCCAAGCACGACTTCGCGCAAGGCATCAACGGTCTCGGGCACCTCAAGCGTGTAGCCGTCAGCTTTCATGCGCAAAAGCGTGTTATGCAGGCTCTCGAACACCGACAGATACGCGGCAGTCCCAGCAGCGCCCGCATTCGGTGGGAAGCCAAAGAGGACAACACCGATCTTCTTCTCGGCATTTTCCTTGCGGCGCAAACGCACGAGGCGCTCAACCTTCTCGGCCAGCGAGATCACGCGCTCTTGGCACGCGGCCATCTGCTTGTTCTCGCCCGCGCCCGCGCACATCAAGTGACAGCCTTGGCACCCGTCAGGGCTATGGCGACCGCCAAAGACCGTGGGGTTCGTCGCGCCGTCAATCTCGGGCAACGCGATCAGCATGGTCGTCTCGACCGGGCCAAGACCCGCCTCTGAGGTGGACCATTGACCGAGCGTCTGGAACTCCAGCGAATGGGCAGAAATATAGGGCACGTCGAGGGCGCTTAGGACCTGCACGGCCATGTCGCTGTCGTTATAGGCAGGCCCGCCCACAAGGCTGAACCCGGTCAATGAGACGAGTGTGTCGATCTTGGTGCCATGCTCGTCGCGGAAGTAGCGATCGATCGCGGGACGCCCATCAAGGCCCCCTGCAAAGGCTGGGATCACGCGCAAACCGCGCGCCTCAAGTGTCTTGATGACGCCGTCATAATGCGCGGCATCTGCCGACAGAATGTAGCTGCGCATCATCAGCACACCCACGGTGCCAACGGCGTCCGGCATAGCGGGCAAATCCGCGGCATCCGTGAAGACGCGCTCAGGATGGTCCGGGTGATAAAGGCCAACTTCCGGGTACTCGACCGGCGCTTGCACCTCCGCATCGGCCCATTCGGGACGCCCGGCATAACGGCTCACCAGCAGGCGCAACATCTGCTCCATGTTCTGGTCGGACCCGTCGAGCCAGTATTGCATCGTCAGGAAATAGGTCCGCAGATCCTGTGCCTTACCGGGCAAGAACCGCAAAATCTTCGGCAGACGCTTCAGCATCTTCATCTGGCCTTCGCCGGACGAGGCTTTCTTGGTCTTCGGGCGCAGCTTCTTCAGCATCGCCATCGCGCCGGAAGCGGGCTTCGACAGGTCGACATCGCCCATCTTCGTCAGGTTCACGATCTGCTCGTCCGCGATAACACAGATCATCGCGTCACAGGCGTCGCGGCGGGCATGCAGGTCCGGCAGGATCGCCTTGATTTGGTCGTCGAGGAACAGAAGGTTCACCACCACGATATTGGCCCGGCTGATCGCCTCGCGCGCCTCCGCCAATGCGGCAGGGTTCTCGGACCATTCGCCAGCGGCAAAAATGCTGACCTGAAGCCCTGGAAAATCACGCCCCAGGCTATCGGCCACACGCGCCGCAGGACCAGCCGCATGGCTGTCGAGCGTGATAATCACGAAGCGGTAAAGATCCGCGTCGGCTCGCGCCTGAATGTCGGCGCTATCGAGCATAATGGGCTTTGGCCTCGTAGAGTGTGTCTTTGGAAATCTCCGTCACGCCGCGCTCGGCAGCGTAAGTTTCGGTGTTGCGCTTGGCTTTTCCACGCACAAAGAACGGGATCTTCTTCAGCTCTTTTTCGGCGTCGGCGAGCCAGACCATGACATCGCCGCCGGTATCGCTCTTCTGTTCCGAAATATCCTGGGGGAGGGCCGCAGGCGCGGGGGCAACGCCCCCCTCTTCCAGGCTGCGCAACTCGGCCTTGCCGCCGTGATGGCTTGGCCCGGCTTCGTCGTGGAACTCGAAATCTTCGCGGAACATCGCCAACAGATGCTCTTCCAGACCCATCACCAGCGGATGGATCCAGGTGTCAAACATCACATTCGCACCCTCAAACCCCACTTGGGGCGAGTACCGCGCAGGGAAATCCTGCACATGCACAGGGGCCGAAATCACGGCACAGGGAATGCCAAGCCGTTTCCCGATATGGCGCTCCATCTGGGTGCCGAGGATCATTTCTGGCAGCGCTTCCTCGATGGCCTTTTCAACCTCGAGGTAATCGTCGGTGATCAATGCGGTCAGACCGTAGTCTTTCGCCAAAGCCCGCACGTCACGGGCATATTCGCGGTTAAAGCAACCCATACCGACAACTTCGAACCCCATCTCGTCCCGCGCGATACGTGCTGCGGCTTTCACATGGGTGCCGTCGCCGAAAATGAAGACGCGCTTGCCGGTCAGGTAGGTGCTATCGACGGAGCGGGACCACCATGGCTGGCGCAACCGTGTCGTGTCGACCACGCCTGTGACCCCGGTGATCTCGCGCACTTCGGCAATGAAATCCCACGTTGCGCCAACGCCAATCGGAACAGTTTTTGTAAAGGGCTGACCCAGTTCCCGTTCGCACCAGCGCGCAGCCTGCTCGCCCGACTCAGGGTACAGCAGCACGTTGAAATGCGCGGCGCCCAGCTTGGTGATATCCGTTGGCGTGGCACCCATCGGGGCGACCACATTCACATCAACGCCCAGCTCGGACAGCAGCCCGGTCAGTTCTTCAACATCATCGCGATGCCGGAACCCAAGGCCAGTTGGGCCAAGGATGTTGCAGGTCAGGCGCGTCGAGCGTTCCATCGGGCGCGCCAGGTGGCGCACGATCTGAAAGAATGTCTCGTCACATCCGTAGTTTTCCTTGCGCGAATAGCTCGGCAGTTCCAGCGGGATCACCGGGCATGGCAGCCCCATCGTTTCGGCCAAGCCACCGGGGTCGTCCTGGATCAATTCAGCCGTGCAAGACGCGCCAACGATGATCGCTTCAGGCTTGAACCGGTCATAGGCTTGCTGGGCCGCATCCTTGAACAGATAGGCCGTATCTGCCCCCAGATCGCGCGCTTGAAACGTGGTATAGGTCACAGGCGGGCGGTGATCGCGGCGTTCGATCATGGTGAACAGCAAATCCGCATAGGTATCGCCCTGCGGCGCATGCAAAACGTAGTGCAGACCCTTCATTCCCGTGGCAACGCGCATCGCGCCCACATGGGTCGGGCCTTCATATGTCCAAACGGTCAGCTTCATTGCTTCAACAGCTCCTTGCGCCGCACGGGGCGCGAGAACAGACCCGCCAGATCACCGGCCTGCTCGTAGAAATGCACGGGGCTAAACACGAGCTCGATCGCCCATTTGGTCGTCAGACCTTCGGCCTCCAGCGGATTCGCCAGACCAAGGCCGCAAACGGTCAGATCAGGGCGCGCCGCACGCGCTCGGTCGAGTTGCACATCAACATCCTGACCTTCGGAAATCGTCGGGCCTTCGGCCATCAACTCCAAATCAGGGTCGATGATGGATTTATGGATGAAAGGCGCGCCCACCTCGATGGCCGTCATCCCACATTCGCGGGTCAGGAACCGCGCCAGCGGGATTTCCAACTGGCTGTCCGGGAAGAAAAAGACCGACTTGCCGCCCAGCGCCTCGGCCGCATTCGCAATCGCCTTACGGGCACGGGCGCGGGGGGCGGCAGTCACACGCTCGAACGTTTCGTCATCGACGCCGAACTCATCGGCAATCGCGCGCAGCCAAAGGGTTGTGCCCTCTTCCCCGAACGGGAACGGCGCAGAGATACGACGCGCACCCCGGCGATCCAGCGCGATAGAGGTCTCGCCAAGGAACGGCTGTAGCAACGCATAGACGGTGTTCGGGCCAATCGCGAGGTCACTGTCCTTGCGCGGGGCAGGCAGAACCTTGATCGGGCCAATGCCCATCTCGGTCAAAAGGCTGACGGCCTGATCTTCGACAACATCCGGCAGCGCGCCGACCAGCACCAATTCGCGGGCATCGGTCTTGGGCAGCACAGGGACCATTGCCTCAAGGCACGCATCTTCGCCTTGGGTAAAGGTCGTCTCGATCCCCGAGCCCGAGTAATTCAGCACCCGCACATGCGGCGCATGAACTTGCGTCAACCGCTCTGCCGCACGGGCGAGGTCCATCTTGATCACTTCAGACGGGCAGGATCCAACGAGGAACAGCTGTTTGATGTCGGGGCGACGGGACAACAAGCGGTCCACCTCGCGGTCCAACTCCTCATGGGCGTCTTTCATGCCGGCCAGATCGGCCTCTTCGAGAATCGCTGTGCCAAAGCGCGGCTCGGCAAAAATCATCACGCCCGCAGCGGATTGCAGCAGGTGTGCGCAGGTGCGCGAGCCGACCACCAGAAAGAAGGCGTCCTGCATCTTACGGTGCAGCCAGATGATCCCGGTCAAGCCGCAGAAGACTTCACGCTGGCCGCGTTCCTTCAGAACAGGAGTGTCCTTGCACGAGGTCGTCGGGATTTGGGTGGGCGCATTCATTGGGCCGCCTCCGCTTGCAGACGGGCCATGCGCAGTTTCCAGAGGAACTGAGCGGCATTGATCACATAGGCGAAATAGGCCGCGAGCGCGATCAACATCAAACCTTGTGGGTCAAAGCTTCCGGTAAAAAGCCCAATGATATAAAGAGTATGAAGCGCGATCACAGCAAAGCTGAACACGTCTTCCCAAAAGAAGGCGGGGGCGAACAGATACTGGCCGAAGACGATCTTTTCCCAGATCGCCCCGGTCACCATGATCAGGTAGAGAAAGCCAGTCTTGATCAGGATCGAGACTGTCGCCGCGAAGTACCCTTCGCCCGTTGCCAGATACCAAAGCACCAGCCCAAGCGAGACCAGAAACACCAGAAACTGGATTGGGGCGAGCACACCCTGAATGACCGTCCAAACGGATTCGTCGCGCTTGATACGCTGCTCGGGCGTGTAAAGGCCTATGGTCTGCGACCCGGTCTGGGGGGCGTGCGCCATTATTCGACTCTCTGCCTTGGAATAACTTCTGCGACAAAGGTACCCGTCAGGGATTGAAAGTGTCAACTAAAACTTACACAATGCAAGTTGACAGAATACAGCATCGCAGGGTGGAGGGTTTGCAATGAACACCCCAGAAAATCAGGGAAAAATCCACAGCCGTGCTGTCCGCATAGCTGAGTCGGATACCATTCTTCTGCAAGTGTCAGATAATTTTGACATTGAGGGCGAAACAAGCGACACTGCCGGTACGCTTATAGCGAGGGTCCGGCACTCAGGGCCGAATCTCAGCGCCCAACGCGTGACGCTTCACGCGGATCGGACATCATGACGAATATGCCTTCCCCGACGAGACCCCGGAACACGCATGTTGGGGATGATGATGTCGAGTATCTTGCGCACCACGCCCTGCAATTGCTGAACGACACCAGCGATACCGGCAGTGTGGCGACGCCGTTTGCGCTGCTTTTCGCGCTAACAGACGCCTTCCTTGATATCGACAGCCAGGCCCGGCACGACATGCTGGCCCGGATCATGCGGCGCGGCGTCAGCCCGCAACAGATCGTCGACGAGGTTATCCCGGCCACTGCGCGCTATTTGGGCCAGTTGTGGATGCAAGATCGGCTCAGCTTTGCCGAGGTGACCATTGGCACTGCGCGTTTGCAGGAAACTGTGCGCTCGATGACCGCGCGCCGCCAGCGTGCAGACGCGTCCGAAGCAGGTCTCAACATATTGCTCGTCGTCCCGCCGTCGGAAGATCACACGCTTGGCGTCTTTGTTCTGGCCGAGCAATTTCGCGCCCTAGGCTGTCATGTAGAGGTCAGCGTCGGGAAGCATGCGGTCGAAATTGGGCATATGGTGCGCGACACCAAATTCGATTTGATCGGTATTTCATGCGGTGGGCGTCGCAGCCTGTCGGCGGTACGCGATCTGGTGAAGACGATCCGCGGCAGTGTTGCCCGCAAGCTGAACATCGCTGTAGGCGGTGCGGTCAATGATCTGGGTGTGGATGTCAAAGCCGTGACGGGCGCTGATCAAGCCTGCGTTGATGCCAAATCCGCGTTGCAAAACGCGAATCTTGAATTGCCTAACCTCTACCCTAGCTTTACATCTTAATTTCAGAAGACCAGAATTTGGTTGAAGGTGCAGAATGAACACCCGCGCGAGTGATTTTTGGAGTGACAGGTCCGCCCCGCGGATTGCCCCTGAGCACTTCAACGAGATTGTGGCGACCGCCGCAGACCTCGCTATCATTCTGGATTTGAAGGGGATTGTTCAATCGCTCGTCGTGAACCCCCTGAACCCCGGTTTGGGCCGCCTCGATCATTGGGAAAAGCGCGATATCCGCGAATTTCTGGCCGAGGATTCGCTGGGAAAAGTCGAACGTCAGCTTGAAGCCTATCGCGGTGGCGAGGTGGAAAGCGTCGATAGCATCGAGGTGAACCATTACGACAACGCGAATTGGGAATTCCCGATCCGCTACACGCTGCACCGGACCGGCGACAAAGACCTGATCTTGATGCTGGGCCGCGACATGCGCCCGATTGCCGAGTTGCAAACGCGGCTCGTGAAAACCCAGCTCGCGCTCGAGAAGGACTACGAAGCCCACCGCGATTTCGAGACACGCTACCGCGTCGTCATGGAAGCCGCGCGCGAGCCATTTGTGCTTGTTGATGCCAGCACCGGGCGGATCATCGACACCAATTCGTCAGCAGGCCTTGCCCTTGGGGCCGAGGTCGAAGCCCTGATCGGCGCAAATTTCGCTCAAGAGTTTGACGGCAAGCGCCCTGCGGCCTTCCTCGATACCCTGATCTCTGGTGCAGGCAATTCTGCGGCGGGTCTACAAGTTCAGTCGCGCCGCTCTGGCCGCGAGTTTTCGATTAGCTCGATGATGTTTCGGGCGGCGGGTGACAAGGTTCTGCTCTGCCGTCTCGAAAGCGGTGCAGGGACAGAGACCGTTGGAGAAGACCTCGCGGGTCTTTTGTCGTCGCTCTACCGGGATGGCGCGGATGCCATGGTGATCACCGACCGCACCGGGGTGATCCGCTACGCGAACGAATCGTTCCTGAGCCTGTGCGATGTTGCGCAACTCTCTGATGTGAAGGGCACGCCGCTAAGCGATTATCTGTCACGCGGCAGTGTTGATCTGCGCGTTTTGCTCGATAACGCCGCGCGGGCCGGACGGATGGCGATCTATTCGACCAAACTGCAAGGCAGCCACGGCACCCGGATTGCGATCGAGATTTCCGCGACCAGCCTATCTGCGCGCGCCGAGCCGACCTTTGCCTTCGTCATCCGCGATGCGTCCCGCATGGAATTGGTGCGCGATGTGCAGTCCGAGATGCCCGTCGGTGTCGGTGAAGAATCGATGCAGAACGTGATGGATCTTGTCGGGTCCGCGCCCCTGAAAGACATCGTTGCCGCCACTACGGATGTGGTTGAGAAGATGTGTATCGAAACGGCGGTGGAGTTGACTGGAAATAACCGAGTCGCTGCGGCGGAAATGCTCGGGCTGTCGCGCCAATCGCTTTACGTGAAACTGCGCAAGTTCGGGCTGCTGAGCAAAGACAGCTAGTTCAAAGCGCTTCGCTGGCTTTCCGCGCGACGCAACAGCCAATCGCGCCGCCAGCACCTCAGCGCCTGGCAAGGTAAACGGAATACCGGCCCGCTTGATCTTGCGTTTCGCCCGCACCAGTCGCTGCGAAAGCGCACCAGAAGAAATTGCGAAAGCAGGCGCGATGTCAGTAACTTATATTCCCAAGACGGCCTGCATCATCAAGGGCGCATGAAGGCTGGGATCAATTGCGGGATGCGCGCAGACAAGCATCAATTGCAACCGCTCGTCGGGGATTTCGCTGAAAGCCTCGGCATACATATCAGACCCCCTCTCGGGCACGTCGATGACGAAGTAGCCGCCCAAGGTTTCCGTCGTTTCGGCAAACGGGCCGTCTTGGACGACTTCAGGGCCACTTTTCAGCGATAGGGTCGTCGCTGTTTCAGGAGGACCGCCTCAATCGACATCGTCGCAAAAGTTTTTTTGCACGGCATGTCGCAGGCGTTTTATTCTCTTGATCCGACTCGATGTGTCAGGTTTAATTGACACATGACTGTAACGACTGAATTACAGGACCGGACGCTGCCAGACCCAGCCGCCGCCCTGCAACTGATCAAACCTGTGACCTGGTTTCCGCCGATGTGGGCCTATGCCTGCGGCGTTGTCTCGTCCGGTGTGCCCTTGGCCGAAAACTGGGGGCCGCTCGTGTTGGGCGTCCTGCTGGCAGGTCCCATCGTCTGTGGCATGTCCCAGGCCGCCAACGATTGGTGTGACCGCCATGTGGACGCGATCAACGAACCGAACCGCCCAATTCCGTCGGGGCGCATCCCCGGCAAATGGGGCCTCTATATCGCCATCGCGATGTCCGTCCTGTCGGTCATCGTCGGCGCATTCCTTGGTCTGTGGGGCTTCATCGCCACCTTGGTCGCCGTCGCCTGCGCATGGATCTACTCGGTGGAGCCGTTTCGTTTAAAGAAATCCGGCTGGTGGGGCCCGGGCCTTGTGGGCCTGTGCTATGAGGGCCTGCCTTGGTTCACCGGCGCCGCCGTCATGCTGGTCGCCTTCCCCCGGTGGGAGATTGTCGCCGTCGCCACGCTTTATACACTCGGCGCGCATGGCATCATGACGCTGAATGATTTCAAAGCACTAGAGGGAGATCGCCAGATGGGCGTGAACTCCCTTCCCGTCACCCTCGGCCCCGAGCGCGCTGCAAAGCTCGCCTGCTGGGTCATGGCGGTGCCGCAAGTCGCAGTCATAGCGCTGCTGTTCTCATGGGGCCTGCAAGACCGCGCCCTCGTTATTACTGGCCTGCTGGTCCTGCAATTCTGGGCGATGTCGGAAATGCTGAAAGACCCCAAAGGCAAAGCGCCTTGGTATAATGGCACCGGGGTCCTCTTCTACGTGTCCGGCATGATGGTCACCGCCTTCGCGATCGGAGGGATGGCGTAATGCTGAGCTGGCTTTCCATCACCCGCTTCGGTCTCGTCCAGATGTGTCTGGGCGCGATTGTGGTGCTGACGACCTCAACGCTGAACCGTCTGATGGTTGTCGAATTTGCCTTGCCCGCCGTCCTGCCCGGCCTTCTGGTCGCCCTGCATTACGGGATCCAGATGACACGCCCTCAATGGGGTTACAAAAGCGATACCGGTGGCAAACGCACCCGCTGGATCATCGGCGGCATGGCCATTCTCGCAGGCGGCGGATTCCTCGCCTCACTTGGCGTCGTGCTGCTGGAGACGAGCTTTGCGCTTGGCCTCAGCCTCTCGATCCTCGCCTATGCCATGATCGGCGTCGGTGTTGGCGCGTCTGGCACTTCTCTTCTGGCGCTTCTGGCCACCGCGACCCATCCTGACAGGCGCGCCGCTGCCGCCACGATCACGTGGCTGATGATGATCCTCGGGATCGCCCTGACCGCCGGGATCGTTGGCAGCCTGCTCGACCCCTATACGCCTGCGCTTCTGCTGCAACTGGTCGGCATCGTCTGCGTCAGCGCCGTTGCTCTGACGACCCTCGCGATCTGGGGCATCGAGCGGACGATCACCGTTTCCGCCCCCGACGAGCAAGCCGCCAGCTTCCGCCATGGCTTGCGCGAGATCTGGGCGGAGCGGAAAGCGCGCAACTTTACCCTCTTCGTGTTCCTGTCGATGACCGCCTATTTCATGCAGGAGCTTATACTCGAGCCTTACGCAGGCCTCGTCTTCGCCTTCACGCCCGGTCAAAGCACCTCGCTTTCCGGTGCGCAAAACGGCGGTGTGTTCCTTGGGATGGTCACCGTCGGGATTTGCGCCACCGGCTTCAAGATCGGCGCGCTCAAGCATTGGGTCATGGGCGGGTGTCTCGGCTCTGCCGTCGCCCTCGTCGCCATCGCCATGCTCGGCCAGATCGGCCCCGGCGCGCCTTTGGTGCCTGCGGTCATCGCGCTCGGCTATATGAACGGTGTGTTCGCGGTCGCTGCCATCGGGTCGATGATGCAGCTCGCGGGCGAGGGTCGCGAGGCCCGTGAAGGCACGCGCATGGGTCTTTGGGGTGCTGCGCAAGCGATTGCCGCCGGGTTCGGAGGCCTCACCGGGGCCGCCGCTGCCGATATTTTCCGCCGGGTGCTTGTGGATGACGCCACAGCTTTCGGCACAGTTTTTCTATTCGAGGCGGGTCTGTTCGTCTTGTCGGCGTTCATCGCCTTCAAGGTGATCGAGGGTCGTCGCACAAGCCAGCCGTCCGGCGCGGCGCTGGTCCCAGGGGAGTAACACCATGACCTATGATGTAGTTGTTGTCGGCGGAGGGCCTTCGGGTGCCACAGCCGCGATGGATATCGCTCTTGAGGGCAAGAAGGTCGCCATGATCGACCGCGCAGGCCGGATCAAGCCTTGCGGGGGGGCGATCCCGCCCCGTGCGATCCAGGATTTCGACATTCCCGATCACATGGTCGTCGCCAAGATCAACACCGCCCGCATGGTGTCGCCCACGCAACGTGCGGTGGACATCCCCATCGAGGGCGGATTTGTCGGCATGGTCGATCGCGAGGATTTCGACGAATTCCTGCGCGTTCGGGCCGCTGATGCGGGTGCCGAGCGGCACACCGGGACCTACCTTCGGATTGAGCGGGACGAGCATGGCAGCCACGTTGTTTACCGCGACAAGGCCACCAAGGAAGAGGTTCGCCTGACCACCAAGCTGATCATCGGCGCGGATGGTGCGCGGTCCAACCTTGCCAAGCAAGAGGTGCCCGGCGGCGACAAGATTCCTTACGTGATCGCCTATCACGAGATCATCGCCGCGCCCGAGCCCGGCTCGCCCGGTGCCGCGCTCTATGATCCCAAGCGCTGCGACGTGATTTACGATGGCGTGATCTCGCCCGATTTCTACGGCTGGGTCTTCCCGCACGGCAAACATGCCAGCGTCGGGATGGGCACGGGCGTTGATGGCACCGACCTTAAGGAAGCCACGCGAATGCTGCGCGAAAGCGCGGGCCTGACCGAATGCGAGACCATCCGCAAGGAAGGCGCTCCGATCCCGCTGAAGCCGCTCGACCGTTGGGACAATGGCCGCGATGTGGTGCTGGCTGGTGATGCGGCGGGTGTCGTTGCGCCAAGCTCCGGCGAGGGGATTTACTATGCCATGCAAGGCGGTCGCGAGGCGGGCTTTGCCGCCCTAGCTTGCCTGAAATCCGGCAAGGTCAAAGACCTGAAACTGGCGCGCAAACGCTTCCTCAAATCCCATGGGGCAGTTTTTCGCATCCTCGGCGCGATGCAGGACGCCTATTACAAGTCCGATGAACGGCGCGAACGCTTCGTCAGCCTGTGCCACGACGTAGACGTCCAAAAGCTGACGTTTGAGGCCTATATGAACAAAGAACTCGTCCACGCGCGGCCCCTTGCGCATATCAAGATCGGCATCAAGAACCTGGCCCACTTGTCGGGCCTGATCTCGCCGGTGCGCACGTAATGCCTGATACGCTGATGAATACGCTCTCGGAAATGGTGCCCGCTTGGGTCGATGGCGAACTGGTGCCCGTCGAGAAGCTTGAGGTGCATCAACGCGGCCTCAAGCACAAAGCGGTCTCGGTATTCGTGCTTGATGGCAACAAGGTGCTGATCCAGCAGCGGGCGCTGTCGAAGTACCACACGCCGGGTCTGTGGGCGAATACCTGCTGCACCCATCCGCGTTGGGACGAGTCGGACGCCGATTGCGCGGTGCGGCGCTTGGATGAAGAGCTTGGTATCAAAGGCCTGTTCCCCGCCCATCGCGACACGATCGAATACCGCGCCGATGTGGGCGATGGCCTGATCGAGCATGAGGTGGTGGAAATGTTCCTCGCCCACGCTGATTCCAGCCTCAAGATCGCGCCGAACCCGGACGAGGTGGAAGCCTATAAATGGGTCGATTTCTACGATCTATGCGCCGAGGTCGCGCGGCATCCAGCGCAGTATACGCCGTGGCTGAGGATATACCTCAGCGAGCATCGAAGCCGGATCTTCGCATCTCAGGTGAAAGTCTAGACGAAAAGAAGGCCCCCGGATTTTGGGGGCCTTTTTCGTTCAGGCGCTGGTGCTAATCAGGGCCGTCTCGACCCCCAGAACCTCTAGCGCGGTCTTCGCGATTTCTTCGGCCGTCAGACCTGCATCGGCGTACATATCCGCGGGCGAGGCTTGGTCGATGAACCGATCTGGCAACGTCATCGTGCGGATGGCAACACCGCCATCAAGGCGTCCGGTCTTTGCCAACCAGTGCAGCACCATCCCGCCAAAGCCGCCTTCGCAACCCTGCTCGACCGTGATCACGGCCTCATGGTTTGCCACGAGATCCGCGATCAGATCGGTATCGAGCGGCTTGGCAAACCGCGCATCGGCCACTGTCGGGGAAATCCCGCGCGCCTCAAGATCCTCGGCAGCTTTCAGGCATTCGCTGAGATGTGCGCCGAAGGACAAGATCGCCACCCGCGCGCCTTCACGCACGATCCGACCTTTGCCGATCTCCAGCACCTCGCCACGCTCGGGCATCTCGACGCCGACGCCTTCACCACGGGGATAGCGGAACGCAATCGGGCCGCTGTCATGCGCGGTCGCAGTCGCCACCATATGCACGAGCTCAGCCTCGTCAGCCGCGGCCATCACCGTCATATTCGGCAAGGTCGCAAGAAAGCTGACATCAAACGCACCCGCGTGGGTCGCACCATCGGCGCCCACAAGCCCGGCGCGATCAATCGCGAAGCGCACGGGTAGGTTTTGGAGCGCAACATCATGCACGATCTGGTCATACCCGCGTTGCAGAAAGCTGGAATAGATCGCCACGAACGGCTTCATCCCACCTGCGGCAAGACCCGCCGCAAAGGTCACGGCGTGCTGCTCGGCAATGCCCACATCGAAGACGCGACCGGGAAAGCGCTTGGCCATGACGTTCAAACCCGTGCCCCCCGGCATCGCGGCGGTGACCGAACAAACACGACTGTCGCGCTCGGCTTCCTTGGTCAGCGTTTCGCCAAACACCTTGGTATAGGCGGGGGCATTCGGCGCGCTTTTCGCCTGTTTGCCAGTCGCCACATCGAATTTCGCAACACCGTGGTAGCAATCATCGGACAGCTCGGCAGGCGAATAGCCTTTGCCCTTCACCGTACACACATGGATCAGCACCGGACCGGTCGCCTTGGCACGCGTGGCGCGCAGCACATGCAGCAGCTGTTCCATATCGTGGCCGTTGACGGGGCCGACATAGGTGAAGCCAAGCTCCTCGAACAGGGTCGAGCTTCCGCCTTGGCCCGTAACCAGTGACTTCGCCCGGCGCGCGCCTTCGCGCAGCGGTGTCGGCAGCGCACTCTCGATTCCCTCGGCAACCTCTTTCAAAGCATGCAGCGGACCGGTGCGGCTGAGATTGGACAGATACGACGACATGGCCCCAACCGGGGGCGCGATGCTCATCTCGTTGTCATTCAGGATCACGAACAGGCGGCGCCCCTCGCTGCCTGCATTGTTCATCGCCTCATAGGCCATGCCGGCGCTGATGGATCCATCGCCAATCACGGCAATTGCATCACCCGTCGCGCCGCCCAGATCGCGCGCGGAGGCAAAGCCCAAAGC
Organism: Dinoroseobacter sp.; assembly: GCA_965279125.1. GTDB lineage: Bacteria > Pseudomonadota > Alphaproteobacteria > Rhodobacterales > Rhodobacteraceae > Dinoroseobacter. The sequence continues at coordinate 28,487 of CBDIHL010000039.1, read as the reverse complement.
GGCGGAGATGGAGGTGGAGCTGTGTGCAGCCCCGAACGGATCAAATTCGCTCTCGCTGCGCTTGGTAAAACCGGACAAGCCGCCCTTCTGGCGCAAGGTGCGGATACGATCGCGACGCTCGGTCAGGATCTTGTGCGGATAGCATTGGTGGCCCACATCCCAGACGAGCTTGTCGAAAGGCGTGTTGAACACCGCATGGATCGCGGTGGTCAGCTCGACCACACCAAGGCTGGACCCGAGATGCCCGCCGGTGACGGACACGGCGCTGATCGTCTCGGCGCGCAGCTCGTCGGCGAGCGTCGCCAGCTCGGCATCGGTCAGTTGTTTCAGATCATTGGGGGCGGCCACGCGGTCCAGAGTTGGGGTCACGGGGCGGTCGGACAAAATTACATCATTTGCCATGGTCGTTCGTTCTCCTCCGTCAAGTTTCCACTGTCTGACGGCGGAAACGAAATGCGGGCCACTCTCTCAAGCGGCCCGCACCAATTGTCGTGTTAGTTCGATACCTCGGCGGCGTCGTAGACCGGTGCATCAGGTCCCGCCAATTCCGGCCAGTCGCCAATGGCGTTCAGGCCAAGCATCGGCTGCTGATAGCCCTTGTGGCAAGTCGCGCAGGCGGCTTTGGGCGCATCTGCATAGACCGGACCAAGACGGTGCTCGGGGTATTCACCCGCAAGCGGCTCTAGGTAGAGGGTGTTGATGTCCTGCACCATCAGGATGCCAAGGCTTGCGGTGGACCATTGCGGCGTCACTTGCGCAGGGTCGTAGAAGGCCCGGCTGTTGTGACAGAACACACAGTTCACACCCAGCGAGTTCGAGAAGTAGTTCATCAAGCTGAACGTCCGCTCGGTATCCTGCCAAGTTGGATCGCCCGGTTCGTGCTGAACGCGGCTTTCCAAGTCATGCACGCTGATCCGCTGGGCATCGAGCAGGTAGCTCTCAAGCGCATCGGACGGCAGCGAGGTGAATTGCGACTGCGAGGTCGCGCGGTTCTGGACCGCAGACCAACCGGCCGTGCCTTCGGTGACAGGGGCGATGCGAAACCAGATGTCGCTGGGCACATTAAGACCCCGGTGACACGTATAGCAGTTCACACCGACCTCGCCATTGGCTTGGACGTGACCTTCCCAATCATAGTTGATGGTCTGGGTCATCTCGATCATGCGACGGGCGACAACCTTTGTGTAAAGATCGTCAGACGCATAGTCGCCTTCATCCGCACCAGCGTGGCAATACGCACAGCCCTGATCCGGCGCGACCCAGAGGGTCATCGCGTTCATCAGACGGTTGAAGTTGGCATCAGTCAGCTCGCCCAAGATTTGCACGTTCTCGTACACATCCTTGGCCAGTTGATCGCCCTCTTCGGGGATCCACGGCTCGTCGGTATAGTAATCCGCGATTGTTGGATCGCCCGCTTCAAGCTCGGAAACGAACTCCGCCACTTTCATACCCGTACCGGCAGGACCGGTCTGGATGCTTTGCGTTGCCACAGGGTTGCCCCAGGTGATCGCCAGAGCCGCGACAAAGACCGCGCCTCCGACAGCTCCGATGATGATAGCCGGACCATAGATGTTGGTCGGGTTATCGTCGTTCCATTTATCAAACCACTTAGGCCACATGGATCAGTTCCCCCCTGCGCTGTAGGCGTCATAGCCATAGGGTTGCGTGTATTCTGGGGCGAAATGGTGCTCGACCGCCCAGATGAACCAGTTGTCCACGACCGTGCCGGTCAGCAGGATCCCAATGCCGCCCGTGATCGGGGTCAGCACGGCAAACCACCATGCCCAGCGGTGAATACCTTCCATCGTGGCGTTAAAGCCCATGGTCCAGCGCCAGAACAATGCCGCACGCTCGGAGGCGGTGCCTCGGTCGGCGATCTGCTCCAGCTCGCGGTCGCCGCCAAAGCGGGTGACTGCAAGGATCGTGGCCGCGTGCATCGCAAACAGCAGGACCGAGCCATAGAGGAACACGATGCTAAGGGCGTGGAACGGGTTGTAATAGAGGTTGCCGTAGCGAATGGAGAACGCCGTGGTCCAGTCAAGGTGCGGGAAGATGCCGTAAGGCACAGCCTCACTCCACGATCCCATAAGGACCGGACGGAACAGACCCAACACCAGGAACAACCAGATCGCAGCGGCGAAGGCCCAAGCGACGTGCTTGCCCATCTTGTGCTGCGCGGCCAGCTGGTAGGTGCGGATCCACCATGTGATCACAGCAATCAGCAGGAAGAAGCTGGCGATAATGAACCAACCCCCATCGTTCAGGGGCGGCATGCGCAGCCCGTATTCAGGCGATGGCGGCTCGAGCGCCAGCCAGAACAGCTGCCGGATGAACTCGGGAATGCTGAAGCCGACCTGGCTAAGCATGTTGAAGCCCACGATCGTGAACCACAACGCCCCCGTTGCCAGCGACACAATCCCCCAGAGGCCCAGATAGATGGGGCCAAGCTGGGCGTTGCCGAACCAACCGACAAGCGTGCTGAACGTCGCGGATTTGGTCCGCTCGGTCTTTGATTCTTCGGTGACGAGGCCCATTTCGGGCGCACCTTGAACCTGCACTTGCGTGAAGATGTTTTGATACTCAGGCATGACTTATAACCCCACTTGGCTTGGCCAGATCGGCAGGTCGAGCCACCAGTTCCACCATTCGGGCCAGCCTTTGGTCCAAACCGGGCCGGAGATGATGATACAGATCGCACTCCAGAAACCCGCGTTCAGCGCCAGAAGCAGACCCACACGGTGGATGCCCAAGGTACCAACCGAATAGCCGATGAAATCCCGGAAGAAGGTGTCCTCGTGATCGGGGGTCTTCATCTCCTCGCCCTTTTCAGGGTTCGCAGCCGACAGAACCAGCGCGCCGTGCAGGGCAAGGGCGAAGGTGGTCGTGAAGAAGAACGTGACCGCGATCATATGGGCCGGGTTGTAGTGAAAGTGCAGGTAGGCGTAGCCGGTGTTGCTGACCCAATCGAGGTGGCTGAAGATCCCGTACGGGAAGCCATGACCCCAAGCGCCAAGCAGCAGCGGGCGGAAGACCACCAGCGTCACATAAGCGAAGATCGCAAAGCTGAAGGCGACGGGGACGTGATAGCCCATGCCCAGCTTGCGGCAAATCTCGACCTCGCGCAGGGCCCAACTGACGAAGGCTCCGATCGCGCAAATCGTGATCACCTGCCACAAGCCGCCTTCCGCCAAGGGGGCGAGCCCCAAGCCATAGGATAGGTCAGGTGGCGCGATATTGATCAGCCAAGGGTTGAACTCGCCCTGCAAGGCGGCCCCCCAGAAGATCAGGATTGTTCCTAAAGCAGCGAAAAAGGCTGTCGTGACCCCGAAAAAGCCCACGTAAAAAGGGCCCACCCAGAAGTCGAACAGATCGCCGCCGATCAGCGTCCCTCCACGGACGCGATACTTTCTCTCGAAGCTGAGCAAAGCCATCGTCTGTCTCCGCAAGTGGCGGCCCGTCCCAGTGGGGTCGGCCGTCAGTTGTCATAATGTTTCTTGGTTTGGCGCGGGCGAGGTGACGGGGTCTTCCCCGCCCGCAGCCTATGGTAGTCAACGGATGGACCCACACGAACAAGCCGTGCGGGGGCCAATCACATGGCTGCTTTTTGAGCGGCCAGTTCAAACCAGTTGAAGTGCTCTGTGCTCAGCAGGACGAGGTGAATCATCGCTGCAAGCAAGAACAGGAACACACCCTGGGCCACGAAAACGCGGCGAGGGTCGAAGATGAGCCAAACTTTGTAAAATTTTGCCATTTTTCAATGCTCCTCAGAACCAGGGGCGCCAGATGAACACGGCCAAATGAGCCACGATGGCGACGGCCGAAAATAGCCAGAGCCCGCTCATATAGACCGCGTGCAGTTCCTGGGCCTGCTCGTCGGTGAGACCTGTGAAAGACAGGTCGGATTTATCAGCCATTTGCAATCCTCCGGAAAGTTGTGCTGATACCGCAAACCCTGCGGCCGGGCCCCGACAGAGGCTCATCCCCTGTCGGCCATCCCCACGACATTTCAGTCGCTGGAATTCTGTTGAAGGCGCGGATCACGCAGAGAAAATCATCGGCGTGATGATCCGGGCCTGAGACCAAGCGCGCGCGACCGGTCCCTTTGTTTTCAAGGTGCCTTGGCGCAGCGAAGCCAGCGCCCAAGACAGAAACGCGACCGGCAATGCGGCGGCGAAAATGATCGCGAAGTAGGTGTAGAACTCGGCCTTGGGCTGGCGGCGCACACGGGGCATTGGCCCATTGATGTTGTGGTCGGTCATGCCGGTTCTCCCTCTTTGAGTTGCGTTGATTTGGGCTGAAGCGCTTGCACGGTCTCGATGACCACGCGCTCAGCTCCGGACGCGAGCGCTGCTTTTTCAGCCGCATCTCGCAGTGTCTTGGCCGCGGAAATCCGCGTCAGGATCGGGTGTTCCTCGACGATCTTGTCGAGGAGGCGTTGCGCGTCGTCATCCCATGGGAAGTCGCGGCGCAAGGTTGTTGGTGTGGCATCCGCGCTGTCCATCTCGGACCCCAGCGGCAAGATATGGAACAGCGCATCAAAGAGGCTGTTGCATACTTCTTGCACCAGATAGGTCGCCCCGGCGTAGCCCATCATCGGCGTGCCCGTCGCACGACGGATCGCAGCGCCCGGAAAACTTGCCGGGATGAACGCCGGTTTCGGGCCGAAGCCCCCCGACATTTCGGCCAAATACATCTTCTCGTTGATCGACCCCATCACGACCAAGGGCCGTTTGGTGTGCATCATCTCGCGCACTTCGTCGTTGTTGGTTTTCTTGCCGCGCTCACGGGCAACCGCAAAGGCACAGGGCAGACCCAGATCGGTCTCGAGGAAATTGCGAATGCCGCGCGCGTAGGTCTCGTTGGCGACAATCGCGAAGCTGGCGGTCGCAAAGAAGTCTTGGGTGACCGAGCGCCACAAATCCCAAACCGGCTTGATCGTCGAGTGCTTTTCAACCTCGATGAACGGCTCAGGATCCAGACCCGTGATCTCGCCAAGCTTGCGCAGGAACGCGGTGGTGCTCTCGACGCCAATCGGCGCTTGCAGATACGGCTTGCCGAGCACCTCGCATAGCCCACGACCAAACTCGCGGTACATGCAGATATTCACGTCGGCGTTCACCAGATTGCGCATTTCAGCGAGGTGACTGCCCAGCGGCATCACCATGTTCACCTCAGCGCCCATGCCCTCAACAAGGCGACGGATTTCCGCCAAATCGGACGGCATGTTGAACGTGCCATACATCGGACCAAGGATGTTTACCCGAGGCTTAGCCCCTTCCTCGCGCTTCTTCTCCGGCGGCATCCGACCTTTGGTCATGCCGAACTCGGTGAAGATCCACGTCATCGCGCGATCCGCGGCTTCCCATTGATCCTCGTCAATCGTGCGGGGCAGGAAGCGTTGGATATTGGTGCCCATGGGCGTGACGCCACCGCCGATCATCTCGGCGATAGATCCCGTCACAACAACCGCAGGCAGCGCCGGGTCGAGCGTTTTCCAAGCGCGCCACATCGCGCCCTCGGTCCCGTCGCGGCCAAGCTCTTCCTCGCCGAGACCTGTGGTCACGATAGGCAGCTCATGCGGCGGAAGTGCGTCGGTGTAATGCAGAACGGACGTCACTGGCAGGTTTTCGCACCCAACAGGTCCGTCGATAACAACTTGCAGGCCTTTAACGGCAGTAAAGGCGTAAACTGCGCCCCAATAGCCGCCAGCGCGATCATGATCTTGAACAAGCATTAAATCATCTCCGCCGCTTTGGCCGCGCGTGCTTGCTTGGCGAGTTTCTTTTCCTGCGTAGCGCGGAAGTCAGGGCGCAAGTTCGGCGCGCCTTCCCAGATGCCAGCGGTGTCGCCTTCGCCCACGCCCTCGAAGAAGGACTTCATGTGGGACATGCGATCTTTGTTGCCCATCGCGGCGTTGACGACCTGTTGCAGGCTGCCCGCGCCCATGACGCCCATAAGCGGACGCGCAGAGATCAGGTTGGTGAAATAGAGGCTCGGAATGCCCAGCTCTTTGCCCTTTTGGACAACGGGCGTGGTGCCGATGGCGAGGTCTGGCTTGACCGCTTCCATCGCCGCGCAATCGTCTTCCAGCGAGGCGCGATATTTGACCTTCACGCCGCGCGCTTCCAGCCAGTCCAGATCCGCGGCGGACCATTCTGTCTTGGGGCAAGCGGTGCCGACGTAAGGCACGTTCGCGCCGGATTCGATCAGCAGGCGGGCGACCAAAAGCTCAGACCCTTCATAGCCCGACACGGTGATCGTGCCGTTCACAGGCGTTGCCGCCAGCGCCCCCTTGATCGCGGGCAGGAACTGGTTTTGCGCATCGGCAACCTTAGCGGCAGACAGCCCAAACGCATCGCCAATGGCGCTTAGCCAAGTGGCAGTCCCGTCGTGGCCAACGGGGGCGGATCCGACGATCTTGCGGCCAGCGGCCTCAAATTCACGGATCGCAGCGGTGTAGAACGGGTGAACTGCCGCAACAGCCCCGCAATCCAACGCAGAATAAAGCTCGCGCCACTCACGACAGGGAACGACCGGACCTGCCGCCAGACCGAGTGGCGCGAGCATCTGACCAATCCCAATGGGATCAGCCGGAAACATCTCTCCGAGGAGAGATACTGTGGGACGGTCTGACGTCCCAGAAGCTGGCGCCTGAACAGGGCCAGCCTCAACTTCTGCGCGGGCATATTTAAGCATAGCCCCCGCGAGAATATCTTTGGCCTCGGCATGGGTCGGAACCCCAAAGCCGGGCACATCAATGCCGATGATCCGCACGCCGTTGATCTCGTCAGGCAGCAAGCGAAGCGGCACACCAGAGGCGGTCGGAACACACAGGTTCGTCACGACAATGGCGTCGTAATTATCCGGGTCGGCCATCTCGTGGACGGCGTCGCGGATATCTTCAAAGAGCTTGCCGGTCACAAGGCTCTCGGAATTGAAAGGGACGTAGCCGACCGAACGGCGCGCCCCGTAAAAGTGGCTGACAAAGGTCAGTCCGTAGACGCAGCAGGCAGAGCCCGACAGCATCGTGCCAACCCGGCGCATCCGCAGGCCAACACGCAACGACCCGAAAGCCGGGCACATGGATTGCGGTCTGTCATGGGGCCCTTGCGGGTAGTCGGCGGCATATTGGTCGAGGATCTCGCCCATGCCGGACGCGCGCGCCTTGGCTTCCATCTGTTCGCCCGGCGCGTGGCAGCCCATCCCGTCGGGCTTCACGTCGATTGCTTCAGGCAGTGTCTCATCGCGGTTTGGCGTGCCTTGAATGACCTCTGCCTCGTCCGCGGTATCGTACCGAATTTCGGTCCCTGGATTATCCATCATGGGTCGTTCCCCCATAGCCGAACGGGCAACTGCCCCCGGCGTTACGGTCCACAATCTGACCTCCCCCAACCGTGGGCGATGCATAGTGCATCCTCTGGCGCCCATGCGCCGGGGTCTGGACCGGAGCAGTGGACGCCAGCGAGGCCAAAGCCTCGTCCCAGCGATCGAGTTCGGACAAATCAAACATTGTCGTAGACAACCTCCAGCGACAGGGCGGGCTTGCCGTGCTTGCCGCGCATGTCCATGTCGGTTGCAGGCACCAGCGTGTAATCCGCGCCGGTATCCTTGCTGTCGAACAAGGCCAGAAGTTCGTCTTGGTTGAGCGCGGTCGGGCGCTCAGGCGGCGCGGAGGCCACGTTGTCACCGAGCATGGCGAACATCTCGCCCCACTCGCTCTCGGCAGTGCCGACGATCTGGTAATTCGCCGATTTCTTGCGCAGGTCATCGTTCTGGGGGATCGAGGCGAGCACCGGGATCTTGACCGCCTCAGCAAAGGCTTGCGCCTCGCCGGTGCCGTCGTCCTTGTTGATCACGAGACCTGCAACGCCAACATTGCCGCCCAGCTTGCGGAAATACTCCACCGCCGAGCAAACGTTGTTGGCCACATAGAGCGACTGCAAATCGTTCGACGCCACAAGGATAACCTTCTGCGCCATGTCGCGGGCAATCGGCAGACCGAAGCCGCCGCAGACCACGTCGCCGAGGAAGTCCAGCAGCACGTAGTCGAAGTCCCAATCGTGGAAGCCCAGCTTTTCGAGCAGCTCGAACCCGTGGATGATCCCGCGACCGCCGCACCCGCGACCAACCTCAGGCCCGCCAAGTTCCATCGCGAAGACACCGCCGCGCTTGAAGCAAACGTCGCCGATCTTCACTTCTTCACCGGCGAGCTTCTTCTTCGAAGACGTCTCGATGATCGTGGGACAGGCCTTGCCGCCGAATAACAACGAGGTTGTGTCAGATTTCGGATCACACCCGATCAGCAGCACGCGCTTGCCTTGCTCGGCCATCATGTGGCTGAGATTGGCCAGTGTGAACGACTTGCCGATGCCGCCTTTGCCGTAGATCGCGATGATCTGCGTCTTGCTGGTCGGCTCGCCCTGAGGGACCTCCAGCGAGGGTTCTTCATTGGCTTCATCACGCAAGCGCTGATCGAAGTCTTTTAGATTTGGGATCTCGTTCATGCCTGACCCTCCCAGGTCAAAATCATCTTGAGGCAGGCGGGATCTTCGAACGCGGTCTGATACGCACTCTCCGCTTTGCCGGCCTCAACCGTGTGGGTGATCAGGCCATCGAGAGACAGCGCACCGCTTTCCAGCAGCGCCCGTGTGGCGATCAGATCGTCGCGTTGCCATTCGGCAGCGACTCGGAACCGGGCTTCTTTCATGAAGGCCGGGGGGAAGGCGAAGCTGAGCGGTTCGGGATAAAACCCGGCCAGAACAATCTCGCCACCTTTCTGCAAACGCATGATCAAGCTGTTAAGCAGATCACCTTTGCCGGAAGCGTCGTAGATCGCGCGGTAGTCGCGCTTATCATCCGCGTCGGGGTGCTTGACCTCGTAACCGGTCGCACCGCTCATGCGGCTTTCGTCAATTTCCCAAACCGTGGGGGCAGGCGCACCCGCCGCAACGGTCAGACGCGCGAGCAAACGACCGAGCACACCATGGCCGACAATCAGGTCAGGCATTTCGGTATTGAGGCCCGCGATTGCGTGACGCGCCGTAGCGGCCAGCGCCAGCAACGCCCCTTCGGCCCCCATTGCAGGGTCAATCTTGATCGCGCGCTTGGCGTCGCTGACCAGATGATGCGACGCACCGCCGAACAGGCCTTTGACCTCGCCAAAGCAGGTCGCACCGGGCACGAACACACGGTCGCCAGGCTTGAAGGATGTATCAGCACCCGCTTCGATCACTTCGCCAGCGGCCTCGTAGCCGGGCACCAGCGGAAATCCGAAACCGGGGAAAGGAGGCATCTCGCCAGACCAAAACAGCTTCTCGGTGCCCGTGGAAATGCCGGAATGGTCGATACGCACGACGATGTCGTTTGCAGTCGGCTCGTTCAGATCAAGGGTTTGTACCCCCAACGCCTTTGGTCCGGTCAAAACTATGGCAGTCGTTTGCATGTGTTGGTCTTATCCTCTGTCGGGTCTCGGTCTGATGAGACTCAGCAGTCTTACAGTTGTGGTGTCATTTTAACGTGACACCCTGATGTGTCAACTAAATTGGACAGTGCGACAGTTTTTCATCTTAGGCGTGCGCTCAAGATGGTTTCCGCGCTGTCACAACCCCCGTCACGAAGGGCCGATGGGTCGAAACTTTGCGCACGCTTTCAAAGCCAGCGGCTTGCAAATGCTGGGAAATCTCGTCGGCTGAGCGGGTGCGCCCGGTCTGCATCGCCATGGTGTAAAGCGCGAAGTACGCATCTCCCGCGCGGGTCGGTTTGTCGCCGCCTGCCATAGGCTCCGACACGATCAAACGCCCACCCGGAGGCAAAGCGGCATAGACCTTCGCGAGCAACCCAGCGGCCGTGGTGTCCGCGTGATCATAGAGCACCCGCACCAGCGAAATGGCGTCCACATCGCTTGGCAAATCATCCTCACGGAAGCTGCCCGGCACGATGCGTGTCCCATTGGGCACATCCGCGCCCGCCACAACCACAGGCAGATCAAACAGCGTCAGCTCGATCTTCGGCGCATGGGCCGCGACTGCACGTAAGAATGCGCCAGTGCCGCCGCCGACATCCGCCAGCTTCGTGATTCCATTCAGCGAGACCGCACGCAGCGTGTCTTCCGCAACCAGCCCCTGACTGTCGGACATCAGCTTGGAATAGGTCTCGGCAATCTCGGGATCATTCGCGCCTTGGGTGCCAAAAACATAGGGCCAGAATTTCGCCAGCTCCGTCTCGTCCTGCCCTTTGAAGAACGCGATAGGGTCTTCGAGGTCACGGTAAAGCACGTCATGGTGCTTGATCATCTGGTTGAGGCCAGGAACGCCGGGAAGCGCTGCACCGAGCCGTCCAAGCCCGTAGCTGCCATCACGACGACGGCTCAGCAGGCCCAGCGCGGTAGCCGCCTGACACAGAACCTCCATCTGACGAACTTCTAGCCCGGTGCGCGCGGCCAGCTTCCATGCAGCCAGCGGCTGTTCCTTAAGGATGCTCGCCAGATCCAGCTGCACAAACGCGCTGAGCACTTGGGAATGCACAAAGCCAGCAACCAGATCGAACAGCTTCTCGCCATCGCGGCGCACCATCGGACGCGTCAGCGGAAAAGCCGAGGACCAGCTTTGGAACGAGGGCCGACCAACCAGATCAACCCACCAACGATAGAAGGTGGCCCGTAAGGACGGACCGCGGACATTCTCGAAATCTGTTTGCACGGGATCTAGACCGAGCGCGCGACAGCGGGGGCAACCGGCGTCAACCGCTCAGCCTGCTTGCGGACCATCTCAGCCAAAGCCGCCTCACCGGGGCAACTTGGAATCGACGAAATCGCACCGCCGAGGATATCTTTCAGATGCTTGATCGCGCCCTGAACCCCGTATTCCTGCACGGCACTGGGGCGCGCGTGAATCTCGTCCTGACCGGCAGGCTTGCCGAGCGTTTCGGCATCATAAAGCGCGTCACGCAGATCGTCGGCGACTTGGAACGCCTCGCCAATGCGCGCGCCAAGCTCGGTCCAGGCCTCGGGATCCTCGCCAGCGGCAAGCGCACCCATCCGGGTCGCGGCGGTAAACAGCGCGCCGGTCTTGGCACGGTGATAGGCGGACAGATCAACCTCTGCCTCGCTTTCCCAACCCTGCCCGGCACAAATCCCACCGGGCATCCCGGTGAAATAGGCAAGCTCACGCACAAGCTTCAGCCCGCGCGCGCAATCATTCTCGGCCGCTTCAGCGAGCACATCAAACCCCATCACAATCAGCGAGTCGCCCGCCAGCAACGCCAAAGGCTCGGAGTACTTCATATGCACCGTCGGCTTCCCGCGCCGCGTATCGGCATCGTCAAAGCAGGGCATGTCGTCATGCACGAGGCTGGCACAATGGATCAGCTCGATGGACGCGGCGGCGGCGTTGGCCAGCGCAGGGCGATCATCGCCGCACGCCATCGCCACAGACAGGCAAATCGTCGGGCGAATACGCGCGCCACCGGGGGTAACGGCATATTCCAGCGCGCTCGCCAGCTTCGGCGGGGTGCTGCCCTGTTGTCCGCGCGCAATGGCGGTTTCCAGCGTGGTCTCGATCCGCTGTTTCAAAGGCATAGCACTCTCCGGTCATATCTCATGTCCCGCCAACTGGACGGGCAATGTGTAAACTAGACTGGACAGTTCGGGGGATTCTGTCAATACTCCGTGACACGAAATAAGGACCGTAAATGCCGCGCCCCCAGACAAATTCAGAAGAAATCGTCATCATCGGGGCCGGAATCGGTGGCCTCTCGGCAGCGCTGCGTCTGGCGAGCGCCGGGCGTTCCGTCACCGTACTGGAACGCGCAAGCACGCCGGGTGGCAAAATGCGCACCCTTCCGAGTGCCGCTGGCCCCGTCGATGCAGGCCCTACGGTCATGACAATGCGCCCCGTGTTCGAGGATCTGTTTGAGGCCGCTGGTACGCGCCTCTCCGACCACGTCACCCTCCACCGCGAGCAGGTTCTGGCCCGCCATTTCTGGTCCGATGGCAGCAGTCTTGATCTGCACGCCGATCCCGAGGCCAGCGCCGAGGCCGTGCGCACCTTCGCTGGTCCAAAGGCTGAGGCCCAGTTCCGCGCCTTTTCCACCGAGGCCGCGCGCCTTTATGACGCGTTCGACCAGCCCATGATGCGCGATCCCACGCCCAACATTCCCGGCCTCGTCAAACGCGTTCTGCGCGATCCCGGCCTGATGCCCGCCTTGATGCCTTGGGCCACCCTCGCGCGTCGCCTGAAATCGCGGTTCACCGATCCGCGTCTGCGCCAACTCTTCGGACGCTATGCGACTTATGTTGGTGGCTCGCCCTACCGGTCCCCCGCCGTGCTGGGTCTGATCTGGCAAGCCGAGGCCGGCGGTGTGTGGCGGGTTGAAGGCGGAATGCACCAATTGGCACAAGCGATCCGCAAGCTTGCAGAAGCCAAAGGCGCGACCTTCAAATTCAATACCGATGTGACACGGGTGGAAGTGCAATCAGGCACCGTCACCGCCGTTCACACCAAGGGCGAGGACCGCTTCCCCGCAAGCACCGTCCTGTTCAACGGCGATCCACGTGCGCTGGCGACAGGGCTGCTGGGCGAGAAGCCCAAGCGCGCCGTCGATGCCAACGCTATGAGCTCCCGCGCGCTTTCGGCTTATGTCTGGAGCTTCGCCGCCACCCCCAAGGGCAAACCGCTGACCCATCACAACGTCTTTTTCGGGGACGATCCGCGCAAGGAATTCGACCCCCTCGCCAAGGGCCAAATGCCCGTCGATCCCACGCTCTATATCTGTGCCGAGGACCGCGGCACGGGCCAGACGCCCGAGGGCCTAGAGCGGTTCGAGATTATCATGAACGGACCGCCCAGCGCGGCCCCGCCCCCAGACCGGGAATTTGAAACATGTCAGACACGCACCTTCGACCGCCTCTCGGCAATGGGACTGGATTTCTCGGAAACGCCGGGACCCGCCAGTCTGACGACGCCGCACCAGTTCGACGCGCTGTTTCCGGCGTCCCAAGGATCCCTTTACGGGCAGAGCCCACATGGACTGATGGCAGCCTTCCAGCGTCCGAAAGTGCGCAGCAAGATCGCGGGCCTGTACCTGTGCGGGGGCGGGGTGCATCCGGGGGCGGGGATTCCGATGGCAACCCTCTCCGGGCAGCACGCGGCCGAGGCGATCATGCAGGACCGAACTTCAACATCGAGGTCCCTGAAGGCGGCTACGCCTGGTGGTATGTCGATGGGGTCAGCGCCTGCGGGACGCGCTCCATCTCCGTCATCGCCTTCATAGGGTCGGTTTTCTCGCCGTGGTATCGCTGGAGCGGTCGCCGCGACCCGCATAACAACGTCTGCATCAACGTCGCCACCTACGGTCCCGGCGGGCGGTTCACGATGACCGATCGCGGGCGCGACGCGTTGCAGCAGTCCGAAGACACCTTCACCGTCGGCCCCTCGTCCCTGCGTTGGGATGGCGACACGCTGGTCATCGATGTGGACGAGATCAGCAATCCGATCATCAGCCGCGTGACCGGACAGATCCGCGTGAAGCCCACAGGCATCACCAATGTCGAGCTGCCCCTCACCCCCGACGGCGCGCATATCTGGCGGCCCATCGCCCCCACTGCCGAGATCGAGGTCGATCTAAAGCAGAAGGGCTGGCAATGGAGCGGCCATGGCTATTTCGACAGCAACTTCGGCACCCGCGCGCTGGAAGCGGACTTTTCGCATTGGTGCTGGGGGCGGTTCCCGCTGAAAGACGGCTCGGCTTGCTTTTACGATGCGCAATACCGCGATGGGGGCACGCTGGATGTGGCGGTGAAATTCGGCCTCGACGGATCGGTCGTGCCGATGGAGGCCCCCCCGGTGACGCGGTTCAAACGCTCAGCCTGGATGGTGCGGCGTGAAACGCGCGCCGACGCCGGAACGACGCCGAAGCAAGTGCAGTTCATGCTCGAAGCGCCGTTCTATTCGCGCGCCGGGGTCGAGACGACGATCCATGGCGAGCGGTCGCGCGGGGTGCATGAAGCGCTCGACCTCGATAGATTCCGGGGGCCTTGGTTGATGCCAATGCTGGCCGTGCGGGTGCCGCGACGCCCGAATTGGAAATTCTAGACGCCGCGCATTTCCCGGTCGCGGGCTTCAAGCTGCGCAAACAGACCCAACATCGTGCCCGAACGCCCTCCGCCCCAGCTGGAGGTGGCGCGCTCCGATGCAGCCGCTTCCACCAGGAACGCAGTCTCAGGCAGGGGGCGCGCCATGATCACGGCTGAGCGCGGCATGACGGTTGAGGTGACGCTCGCAAGCCCTGAAACCCCGATAAGCCACAGTTTTTCGGTTTTCGAAGTATGGGAACGATGATTGATATTGTCGAAATTGTGCCGCCGCAGATCGTTACCAATCGCCGCGTAGATATATCTCGCTGCGAAAATGCCTGTACGGGCAGAAAACGGCAGCGCGCCAATGCCCGCCTCAGCCCGCGTATAGAGGCGCTGCGCCTCGGCCAACAACGCACGGATCACGCGGGTTAATTCAGGCGAGGGTTTTGGGTCGGCGAGGAAAGCATCGGGATCAAGGCCAGCCTCGCGCATCATCTCAAGCGGCAGATACAGCCGTCCTTCGCGCGCATCTTCGCCCACATCGCGACTGATATTGGTCAACTGCATCGCAACGCCCAGATCACACGCACGGGCCAAGGCATCGGCATCGCGCACGCCCATCAGGACGGTCATCATCGCGCCAACAGCAGCGGCCACGCGCGCGGAATAGGCGCGCACATCGCTGAGCGTCTCGTAGCGATATTCCATCGCGTCCCAGGCAAAGCCTTCCAGCAAAGCCTCGGGCAGCTCACGCGGCATGTTATGCGCTTCGATCATGCGGGCAAACGCACGGTCCGTCGGGTCATTGCGCGGGGTGCCGCGGTAGCAATCATCGAGGCGGTCGCGCAGGCTAAGCACCGCCGCTGCCTTCTCGTCCACGAGGTCCACCGCATCATCCGCAACCCGGCAAAACGCATAAAGCGCCAGCGCCGGATCGCGCATCTTCGACGGCAACAATTTCGAGGCCGCGTGGAACGACAGCGACCCATGACGGATCGCCTCGCGGCAGTGATCCATGTCCGATGCAGCGCTCATTCGGCGGCCAGCTTCATCGGGGTTTGCACGGGCACAGGCGCGTCGGGCACCATCTTGGCAACCACCTCGGCAGACGAGATCACACCCGGCACACCCGCACCGGGATGAGTGCCAGCGCCAGCAAGAAACAGACCTTTCGCTTCTTCGCTGACGTTATGCGGGCGGAACCAGGCGCTTTGCAGAATGCGCGGCTCAATCGAGAAACCGCTGCCATTGGGCGACAAATAGCGATCCTTGAAGGTCTCGGGTGTGAAGATTTTTTGGGTGCTGATACGGTCCTCAAAACCGGGAATGAACCCGTCGAGCACCTTTGCAACCTTCTGACGATACGCCTCGCCCTCGGCCTCCCAATCCACCGGAGTATCGTGGCCCAGATGCGGAACCGGCGAGAGCGCATAGAACGTGTCATCGCCTTTGGGCGCGACACCGGGATCGGTCAGGGAGGGGCGATGGACATAGAGGCTCATGTCGTCACAAAGCCGCCCTTTGATGAAGATATCGCGCAGCAACCCTTCATAGCGGGGGCCGGATAGGATGGTGTGGTGGCCAACATCCTTCCACATAGCGGCGGTGCCTTTGGTGCCGAAATACCAAACAAACAGACCCATAGACCAGCGACGGCGTTTCAGCTTGGCGTCCCTCCAACGCTTCTTCGGTTCCTTGCGGAGCAGCTTGGAATAGGTGTGGCCCGCATCGGCATTGCTGACGATCACTGGCGCGGCGAGCGACTCGCCACTGCCCAGACGCACACCCTTCGCGGCTTTATTCTCCAGCACGATCTCATCGACCGTTTCGCCCAAACGCACCTCGCCGCCTTGATCCTCGATCACCTTGACCATCGCATCGGCAATCGCCTGCACCCCACCCATGGCATAATGCACGCCGAACTGCTTCTCGAGGTAGCCAACGAGCGCATAAATCGAGGTCACATTCATCGGATCGCCGCCAATGAACAGCGGGTGAAACGACAGCGCCATGCGCAGGCGTGGGTCGCGGACGCGCTTTTTCGCCAGCCCGAGGATGGATTGATCGGCGCGCAGAAGCGCAAATTCGGGAAGCACCTTCAAGGTCTCCCAAATCTTGTGCATCGGCTTGGTCAGCATCCCCTCATAGCCCACGACATAGCGCCGCTCGGCATCTTTCATGAACCGCTTGTAGCCTTTGACGTCACCGGGCGAGATGCGGGCAACCTCAGCCTCCATCGCCTCGGTGGACTGACGGGCAGTGAATTTCTCGCCATCGGGCCAGCGGATCTCGTAGAACGGGTCCATCGGGCGCAGATCAACATCGTCCCTGAAATTGCGCCCACAGGTGGCCCACAAATCCTCGTAGACCTGCGGCACGGTGATGATCGTCGGACCCAGATCAAAGCGATGCCCGTCTTGGCTGATCGAAGATCCTCGCCCGCCGGGTTTATCCAGCTTGTCGAGCACCGTCACGCGGTACCCCTTCGCCCCCAGCCGCATGGCAGAGGCAAGGCCGCCCAGCCCCGCACCGATGACAATCGCCTCGCTGGGCGCTTGGTCGGGGATTGCTGAGACGGGTGAAGCGGGTCTGATCTGGTCGAGTCGGGTCATTCTAAACTCACGGTAACGGTGTCCAGTTTAGTTTACAACATAACTGTCCACATGTGCTATCACCGTCGTCACGTTTTCGGGTAATTCTGCAAGATTGCTGACATTTCGCCACCAAGCGCCTAGATGCTGTGCCTAACACTTGCTCAAAGGAGGCCCCCGATGCAGCCCGTCCATATCTACACCTCGCCCACCTGCGGGTTTTGCCACATGGCCAAGCGCCTTCTGAACGCGAAATCGGTGTCGTTTACCGAGACGGACGTGTCCCGGAATGCCGCCAAAAAGCAGGAGATGATGTCCAAGGCCAAAGGGCGCCACACCGTTCCACAGATCTTCATTGGCGATAAACATGTCGGCGGATGTGACGAGCTGATGGCGCTAGAGCGTGCGGGCAAGCTCGACGCGATGCTGAAAGCGGCCTGATCTGATGCGCATGGGTCTGATCCAGATGACAAGCGGTGACGTGGTTGCCGACAATCTGGATCAGCTCAGCGCCGGGATTTCGGCCTGTGTCAAGGGTGGTGCGGACCTGATCCTGACGCCTGAGGTGACGAATTGCCTGTCGGGCAGTCGCGCGCAGCAGCAGGCACAGCTCAGCCATCAAGACGACGATCCAACGCTTAGGGTGGCGCGCGATCTTGCCGCCAAGCATGGGGTTTGGGTGCTACTCGGCTCGCTCGCTTTGAAGACCGAGGATGCAGATTGCCGGTTCGCGAACCGCTCGCTGCTGATCGACGCGTCGGGTGGGATCGCTGCGTGGTACGACAAGATCCACATGTTCGACGTGCAGGTCAGCGCGGCCGAGACTTACCGCGAATCCAAAGGCTATCGTCCCGGTGATCGTGCGGTGCTTGCCGACACGCCGTTCGGGAAAATCGGCATGACCATTTGCTATGACGTCCGTTTCCCGCACCTCTACCGCGATCTCGCCCTCGCAGGCGCCGATATCCTGACCGTCCCGTCCGCGTTCAGCCAAGCCACCGGGCCGGGCCATTGGGAGCCCTTGTTGCGCGCCCGCGCGATCGAGACCGGATGTTTCGTTCTCGCCCCTGCGCAAACCGGCATCCATCCCAGCCAGACAGATCGCGTGCGCAAAACTCACGGTCATTCCCTCGCGATTGATCCTTGGGGCAAAGTGCTTGCAGACGCCGGAAAAACGCCCGGCGTGACGCTTGTTGATCTTGATATTGCATCGGTTGCCGAGATTCGCCGCAAATTGCCTTCCCTTTCGGGGTCACGCGCATATTCTATTAGCCCATGACCGACGGCCGCCCAAATGACCCCCTCGCAGTAGCGTTTTTCAGCGAAATCCTCTCGGTCGAGCAATTGGCCCGCGCACGTCTGGCAAAAGCGTTGCCCAAAGGCATGGAGATCAGCCACTTTTCTGTTCTGAACCACCTCGCCCGCATCGGGGAGGAACGCACGCCCGCGCAATTGGCCCGCACGCTCCATGTGACCAAGGGGGCCATGACCAACACGTTAGGAAAACTGGAATGGGCCGGGCATGTGCATATTCGCCCTGATTGGGAAGATGCGCGGCGCAAGCTGGTGGCGATCAGCCCCGCCGGACGCAACGCACGCGATGCCGCGATTGCCGCTATCGCCCCTGTGCTTGAAGATGTTGGCAAAAGCCTCGGCGAAGACCGTTTGCGCGCCGCCCTACCTGTGCTGCGCGAGCTCCGCGAAAGGCTCGGTCCCGCTTAAGACCGCCTCCATAAACGGTGTGATCCGCGCGAGGATCAATTGCGGGTCTTCCTCGTGCATCAAATGCCCCACCTTCGGGATCGCCATGTGATGGGCATTGGCCAAATGCTTGGCAGCCGTCTTACTAGTGCTTGGCGACACCGCCGCGTCAAGCTTGCCCGATAGGATCAGGACGGGTGTCTCAATATCCGGCAGACGCGCCATCAAGGGCCGCAGATCCCATTGCGACATCATCGACAACGTGCCGTCCACATGACCGCGATCCCGCACAAGACGGTAGTAGGGCCGCAGTTGGGCGTCCGTCAGCTTGCTGCCAGTTGCCTCGATCATTTGGGCGACGTTTTTTGGGGTCGCAGTGCGCGCGAAGAAAAATGCGGTGAATGGGTTCAGGGCCAGCACCTTGGCCAAGGCCGGAAACAGCCAGCCCGCGATGCCTTGAAACGCGCTCAGCGCTCCGTTCAAGGCCACGATCCCCTTGATTGGCAAATGCTTGGTCAATTCCAGCGCAACGGCGGCCCCCGCCGAATGGCCGATAACGAGATCAGGCGTCGCCCCTTCAGCCAGCAAAAGCGCTGCAATATCACGCGCCACATGGGGCAGACGCAAGCGTGCGATGGGACCGCGCTTGGTGAAGCCATGACCCGGCATATCCAGCGCAATAACCCGATACGTTTCGGCCAAACGGGGCAACAGCGTTGCAAAAGAATGACTGGACGCGCCTGCTCCGTGCAACAGCAGAATTGTCGGCGCATCACGCGGCCCGACCTCCTGCACGTGCCAATCATGCGGCCCGTGATGGCGGAACCGACTATGGGCAGCGTTTGGCCAACCTGCTTCTTCTTCCGTCCAGTTCATTCGCCCAGCGCTCCGTTCACGGCAGCCGACAGACGGCTGGCATCGGCGCGCGGCAATGGCACATAAGGGGCGTCCATCGTTCCGGCGAGCTGGCGCAGCTGCGCTTGCGGACGAGGGCTCATGTCAATCACCAGAGTCGGGATCGCGGTCGCGCGCATCACCCGCGCCATGCGTTCAGCGTCCGCCGCCGCCGCAGGTCTGTTGGCCGTCCCATCCAGCGCAATATTCGCCTTCCCATCCGTCAGGATCGCAATCGAGGGCGTCATCCCACGACTGCGCGATTGATCCGCCAGCGTCATGGCACTTTGCAGCCCAGCCGCCAGCGGCGTGCCCCCGCCACCGGGCAGACCCGCAAGACGGCGCTTGGTTTGCACAAGTGATCGGGTGGGCGGCAGCAGGATTTCAGCCGCCTCGCCCCGGAAGGACACCAGGGCGACATGATCGCGCCGCGCGTAAGCCTCGCCCAGCAACATCTCGACGGCGCCCTTCGCCTCGGCCAGACGCGTGAATGCGGCGGAACCGGACGCATCGACGGCGAAGATCAGCAGGCGGTCGGACTTTTCCTGAAAGCGGCGCAGGCGAATATCCTCGGCGCGAATTAGCACTTTCTGCGGCGCATCGGGCGTCAGCTTGCGGCGGATCGTTTGCCAAGGGGCAGCGGCGCGCAAGGTCGCGACCAAATCAATCCGCGATTGCCCGTCCAGCCTGCCGGGACGCGAGGGCAAAGGCCGCCCACGACGGTTGCCCTTCTTCACATCACCAGAGCCTGCGTTTGACTTCGACGATCTAGGTGTCGTGCCCGCGGCCAATCTTGCCAGAAGATCAGCAGGCAGAAGCGCTTTCGCGGCCTCAAGCAAAACCTCCTCCGGCAAGGCGTCGGGGACTTGGTCCTCGACATCCTCCTCTGGCGGGGTGTCGGTTTGCGCGTCCTGCTCAGGCGGGGGCGGCGCGGGGTCGTCTGCTGGCTGCTCTTCAGCCTCGTCTTGGGGCAAAATCGTCGCGCGGGGGGCGAGCACCAACTCGGTCGCGGTGATCAGGTCATCCTCGGTCACCACCGCATGGCCTTCCAGCGCCGCGGACGCCCGCGCGGCCACCAACGCCAACAGCGGGGCGCGCAGGGAATGAACACCAAGCTTAGCGGCCACAATCGCGACGGTCTGGGCGGCATCTTCGGGCAACCTCACATCCGCCAACCGCATACGAGCAGCGGCGATGTCAGCGGGCTTCACCTCTAGCTCGGGACAATCGGCAAGGGCCAGCCCTTCGAGGTTGAGGTGCAAACCCAGCCGGTCGACAAGCGTAGACCCCAGCCGCTCGTCAGGCTCAGCACCCTCATCCAGCGCGATCAAGCAATGGCCGTCATTCGCATCGAGAACCTGCGCCAACCGCGCATTCAGACCTGCCAAAGCACGCTCGGCCATTGGCAAAACCAGCGCCATCGGGGCATGTCGCACCAGCCCAGCGCTGTGGACGACTTTGCCAGCGGCCAAAGTCGCGGAAAGGTCCACGCCGCCGAACAGCTGATCGTCGGTTATGGTCAGCGGAAGCCGTGCCACAGGTCGGTCCATCACAGGCATCAAGGCCTGCATCAAGCGATCCCGCGCAGGCCCAACGCGGGCACGAACCCACAGGCCCTGTAGACCAGCGGGATCAATCGCGAGCAGCGCAATCGCTGTGGCGGCCCTGGCCCAAACCTCTAGCGGGTCGATATCAGGATTTGTGATCACGCGAGGACTTCAGCAACCGCCCGTTCCACGCGCGTCCCGGATCCAGCCTCGTCCAAGGGGTCACGACGCAGACGGTGACGCAAGGAGGACGCGGCGATCTGGCGAATGTGATCACGCCCAACCTCAGTCGCCCCTGCATAGGCGGCAACGGCCCGCGCCGCGCGCAGCAAGGTCAACTCGCCGCGCAAACCATCGGCCCCGAGCGTTACGCAAAGCTGCGCGCAGTCGCGCAACGCACTCTCGGGTGTTTCAATGGTCTTCAAGGTCTCACGCGCGGCAAGGATACGGTTGCGCAAGGCGGCATCTTCAAGCTGCCACGGCGGCATGAACGCGTCGTAGTTGGTGTCATAGGCATCGCGGCGGCGGATCACTTCGATCCGTTGGTCGATATCGGTGGGGCTTGCGACCTCCACACTCAGGCCGAACCGGTCAAGCAGTTGGGGACGCAATTCGCCCTCCTCCGGGTTGCCGGACCCGACCAGCACGAACCGCGCCTTGTGACGGATCGACAGGCCTTCGCGCTCGATCACGTTCTCGCCGGATACGGCCACGTCCAGAAGCAGGTCAACAATGTGGTCCTCCAGCAGGTTCACCTCGTCGATATACAAGTAGCCGCGATTGGCGCGGGCAAGCAGCCCAGGTTCAAACGCTTTCTCGCCACGGGTCAAAGCACGCTCGATATCCAAAGCGCCGACAACGCGGTCCTCGGTCGCGCCAAGGGGCAGGTCGATCACGGGCGTGGGCTTCTCGACAATGCTGTCGTCCGGGATCGCAGCCCAGTCCGGGCAATCCTCGCGCTTGGCGGAATTGCACGGGCAGCTTGCCACCGCTTGGATCGGCGGCAACAGCGATGCCAGCGCGCGCACGGAGGTCGATTTGCCGGTCCCCCGATCGCCGAACACCAGAACCCCACCGATACCGGGATCGATGGCGGTCAGGATCATCGCCTGCTTCATCTCGTCTTGGCCAACAATGGCGGAGAACGGGAACGGATGGGTCATGCTATTTCCTTCGTCGTCAGGCGGTCGAGCGGGCTGACACCGCCCCAGCTGCCGGTATCGCCAAGGATACGGAACCGGGCGTAAAGTTCTTCGCGAAACCAGTCGCCCTCGCGGACGGCTTTCACGGCGTTCGAATGGGGACCGCCAACACGGCGGGCAAACTCGGCCATCGACGTGGTGTCGGGCCAGATGGAAAAGGTCACTTGATGCAGCAAAGGCACCTCGCCAATGCCTATCTTGAAGGCGACATTGGGGTCTGCGCCGATCACATCCTCGATGCTGGGCACATGCTTCCAGAACTGGGCGGCGACCGAGGGCTTGATCGTGGCGCGGGTCATCGCGGCGAGGGGGCCGGGGGTTTGGTCTTCTTCCGCCTCAAACGGTGCAACACCGGACCAGTGGCCGCGCGAGGACGTTGGCGTCAGATAGACGGTCCAGCTTTCCTCGGCATGGCGCGCGTAGCGCTGGAACGTGGGCGCATTTTGCGTCTGTTCCTGCGCGGTGTCGAAATTGTTCCAAATCGCAAGGATCGCGTAAACGCCGGTATTCGGGATCGGCGTGAAGCCTTCGCCGGTGCCGGATCCGCATAACTTCCAGAACCCAATGCCGGGGGTCTTGGGAAGGGTGAAACGGGCCGCGCCCATCTGCGACAACGCCCAAAGACGCTGCGCGATGGAGCCGAACCGATAGAAAGAGAGGCTGACGGTCTGAATCGGACCCACTCCTACGGACTCAGGTGGAAAACTGTAAACCAAGCCTGACACATTTTATGTCATGTTTACAAGCTCAATCACCTTGCCGAGGTGTCACAGGCCGGGGTCATCCTTCTCGACCCGCGCAAGCACGATACAGTCCACGCGGCTTGCCCCCGCGCCAAGGGCCGCGTCCGCCGCCGCGGCAAGCGTGGCCCCACTGGTCATAACGTCATCAACAAGGAGGATATGGCGGTTTTTCAGACCCGCGCTGTGCGCCGAGATCGCCCCGACCATTACGTTCATCCGATCATCCCGCGTCCGATGGTCGAGCGACGGAGTTTGGCGCATGCGCCTAAGGGCCTCAGGCGCAAAGGGCAGGTGCAGGTCGCGAGCCATCGCCCGTCCAAGCTCAGCGGCCTGATTGTAGCGGCGACGGAACTGTCGCCATGGATGCAGCGGGATCGGAACAACAACAGTATCCTGCCTGCATAAAGGACGCGCAACCTGCGCCATCCAAGGCCCCGCCGCGCGCGCCAAATCGAGCCTATCGCCATGCTTCAGGGCCAACACCAAGCGTCGCGCCTGTCCAGTGTAGCGGAACACGGCGCGGGCTTGATCCCACGGCCTCGGCAGGGCGGTACAATCGTCGCAGGCTTTGATGTTCTCGCCGTCATCTGTCAGCGCCGGCGTGCCGCATTTGGTGCAAACGGGGCCTGTTAAAAACGGCGTCTCCAGCAAGCAATCCACGCACAGACCGAAATCGCTACCCGTGGAGGCGCGACAGAGCACGCATTCCGGCGGATAGACGAGGGCTGCGGCCCTTTGCAAAAGCGCTATTGTCACCTAACTGCCCCTTATCCAATCGCTCGCAGGTCTCATGTCACGTCCCGTCCTTACCAATCGCGCCGCGCTTCTCGCCCACCGCATTCGCGGGCAGCGTTCCGGCGCGGAGGCGTTTTTGCACGAGGAAGCCCGGATCGAGGTTCAGGAAAGACTGGAAGAGGTTAACAGAACGTTTACAAAACCCACGATTGTCACCGGGCATCCGCATTTATGGGGCGATTTGGTGCCGGGGGCGGTGGTTGTGGACGATACCGAGGTGCTGGACCTTGCGCCCGAAGCCCATGATCTGGTGATCCACGCCATGGCGCTGCACTGGGCCGATGATCCGGTCGGGCAGATCATCCAATGCAGGCGCGCGCTGGAACCAGATGGCCTATTTCTGTCTGTGTGCTTTGGCGAGCAAACCCTGACGGAACTCCGCAGCGCGCTGGCGCAAGCCGAGACTGCGGTGCGTGGCGGCCTGTCGCCGCGCGTCGCACCCATGGCGGAACTGCGCGAGATGGGGGCTTTGTTGCAACGATCTAGCTTGGCCCTTCCGGTCGCCGATATGTCCCAAAAGACAGTGGAATACCGCAATTTACGCACCCTAATTGGCGACCTTAGGGCAATGGGCGAGACAAATGCTTTGGCCTTGCGTGATCCAACACCGCTGTCGCGCCGTATCTGGTCTATGGCGTCGGAAATCTACGGCGCGCATTTCCCCGGAGCCAGCGCTGCCTACCGCGCCAGTTTCGACCTTATTTTTCTGACTGGATGGGCCCCTGCGGACAGTCAGCAACAACCCCTCAGGCCGGGATCGGCCACCGCTCGACTGGCTGATGCGCTGGGCGTGACGGAGTTTGATCCCACCCAAAAACCTGTTAACGACGCGGGCCTCGACTAGATGCGCAAGGCTGGAAAAGGCGATTTGATGAATATGATGATGTCCAAGACGTCCCACGACCATACGCCCGCCGACCACCCCCCGGTGAAATTCGGCAAGGTCGGCATTCTGCTCGCCAATCTGGGAACGCCGGACAACTATGATTATTGGTCCATGCGCCGCTACCTGAACGAGTTTCTCAGCGACCGCCGCGTCATCGATTATTCGCCCTGGCTCTGGCAGCCACTGTTGCAGGCGATCATTCTGACGAAACGGCCATTCAGCTCGGGTGCTGCCTATAAGTCGATCTGGAACCACGAGGCCGGCGAAAGCCCACTTGCCACGATCACCAAGGCGCAAACCGCCAAGATGAAGGACGTTCTGACCTCGCGCTTTGGCGAAGATGTCGTGGTGGAGTATTGCATGCGCTACGGCAATCCGTCGACAAAATCGAAGGTCGACGCGCTTGTCGCGCAAGGCTGCACGAAGATCCTGTTCTTCCCGCTTTATCCGCATTACGCGGGCGCGACCTCTGCCACCGCGAATGATCAGTTCTTTCGGTCGCTCATGGACATCAAATGGCAGCCAACGGTGCGCACGGTTGATCCCTATTACAGCCACCCGATGTATATCGAGGCGCTCGCCCAATCCGTGAAGCGCGGCTATGAGGGCATCAAGGATCGCCCCGATGTGCTGGTGTGCAGCTACCACGGGGTGCCCAAGCGCTACCTGATGGAAGGCGATCCGTATCACTGCCAATGCCAGAAAACGACGCGGCTACTGCGCGAGCGGTTGGGCTGGTCTGACACCGAGATTGTCACAACCTTCCAAAGCCGTTTTGGCCCTGAGGAATGGTTGCAGCCCTATACGGTCGAAGAAGTTGCGAACCTCGCCGAGCAGGGCAAGAAAAAGATCGCGGTGATTGCGCCTGCGTTCTCTGCCGATTGCATCGAGACGCTTGAAGAGATCAACGAGGAAATCCGCGAAAGCTTCGAAGAAGCTGGTGGCGAGCAGTTCACCTACATTCCCTGTCTCAACGATGACGACGCGCATATTGATGCGCTGGCGCAGGTTGTGGAAGAGAACCTCAGCGGCTGGATCTCGCCGCGCGGTTAAGGCAAACGGCGCTAAAGTCCTTCGGGGCCGAAAACTCTTCGTCCGAAGAGTTTTCGGTTCAAGACTTTTCGTCCTAAAAGTCTCGAACATCATGCACCGTCGTGCATTTTCCTGAACTCCAGACATGAAAAAGGCGGCTGTCTCGCGACAACCGCCCTTTCCGATAGTTATTCCAGCGCTTAGTTAGCAGCGGCTGCCAGAACGGCGAGCAGCAGAAGCGGGATAACGATCATTGGCGAAGAAGACGAAGTGTCCTCAACGATGACCGGTGCTTCGATGACTGGAACTTCCAGACCGCCAGCGAAGACCGAAGTTGCGGTCAGCGAGAAAGCGGCTGCGAGAGCGAGTTTTTTCATGATTTATTCCCTCCAAGAAATTGTCTGCCCTATCATATGGTGACACCATACCTAGTAACAGACCCAAGACTGTACCTCGTGCGCTCGTTAAACCAGCATAGAATCCCAAATGCAATGGGCCGGAAAACAGGCGCACAAGGGCACGGTCGCAATGTCGTCAAATTAGCAACACTTGAGTGCCAACCTTAGCCAAACCAAAGAGTTCCTCGATGTGCTCGTTGAACAAACCGATGCATCCGTTGGACGACCGACGGCCAATTTTGCGCGTGTCATGCGTCCCGTGGATCCGGTAATACGTCCAGCTGAGATAGAGCGCGTGCGTGCCCAGCGGATTGTCCGGACCGGGCCCGACAAAGTCCGGCCATTCTGGGTTGCGCTCCTTCATCGAAGGCGTCGGACGCCAGCTTGGACCTTCCACTTTCTGTGTCACGCGGGTGCGGCCCAGACGGGTCAAATCCTCGGTCAACGGCACCGATGTCGGGTATAGCTTATAGATACTCTCGTCCTCGGACCAAAAATGCAGCGCGCGCGAGGTGGTATCCACCAGCACAGCGCCGTTGCGCGTGTTCTCGAAATAGGGTCGCCAATCCAGCGAGCGGAAGCTCGAGATATTGCGGCGAACGCTCGAGGTCACCTCGGGCTCGATCTCTGTCTCGTCCGGCACGGCCTCGGCCGTCTGCGCATTGGCAAGCCCGGCCCCCATCGCTGCGGCCCCCACTGGCCAACAACGCACGTCGTGATAGCGCCTTAGGATCAAAAGCACTCATAGTCATCTGCTCCGCTTCATTTGCGATTTTCGCTGCACTGCATACAGAAATTCGCCGATTTCTGCAATTCAAACGAATGTCAGGCCCGTAAGGCGAGGTTTCCCTTTCAAAAACACCCCCAAACCCGGTAAGCCAGCGCAAAGCAAGAACACTGCGAGAGAGGCGTTGCGATGCTTAGACGGACTTTTGGCCTTGGAATCATGGCTTTGGGTGTTGCAGCCTGTACCCCTCCGCCCCCCACGCTTGGCCCGGATGGCAAACCTTTGCCTCGCGTGTACCGCATTGGGGACGAGGCGCGGGTCAAGTTTCGGATGCTCGACGGCGTAAATGCGCTTAGGCAAGCCGCTGGCGCGCCGCCGCTGGCGCTGAATGCCGAACTGACCGCCGCCGCCGCCACCCACGCGCGCGATATGTCGATCCAGAACCGGCCTTGGCATTTCGGATCAGACGGATCGTCGCCTTTGCAACGGGTCACGCGTGCCGGCTATCTCGGCCAATTCAAGGGAGAGGTTCTGTCGGAAACATTCGAGACCGAACTTGAGACGCTTGCGGCTTGGATGGAAGAGCCCGGTTCGCGCACGGTCCTACTGGACCCCGAATCCACCGATATGGGATTCGCGTGGTTCCAGGAAGAAAACGGCCGTTTGTGGTGGGTGCTCAACACCGGCTCACCGCTGGGACGCGCTCAAATCCAGAGCTAGGCGTTACGCAAAGATATCAATCGGAACACCTTTGCCGACCATCGCATAGATCTGCTCCATCTCGCGGTTCGTCACGGCAATGCAGCCAATGGTCCAATTGCCGTCTCCACGATCGGCCCAGCTTTTCTGCCCGTGGATGAAGATGTCGCCACCGGGGCTTTTGCCCATAGACGCGGCAAAGGCACGATCCGCGTCGTTCGGATACGAGATGCCAAGCGACAGATGGAACGCGCTGTTGGGATTGCGACGGTCGATGTAATAGCGCCCCTCAGGCGTCTTACCGTCGCCTTCGAATTGCTTATGGCCTGCGGGCGCGAAGCCAAGGCTGATATCGAAGCTTTCCAGAACCTCGTCTCCATGCAGCAAATGCATCTTCAACTCGGATTTCATCACCACGATCCGCGTCACCTGCGGCCCGTCATAGGTCTTGAATTTGGAACAAGCTGCGGCGAAGGCGGCAAGCCCCACCATCATCACCCGGCGTGTAAACTGCATCTGACTGCCTCGGTCGGTTTTATTATTTTGCGGCACTCTGACAGAAAAAACGCCCAGCGCCTATGACTTCTCTGTGACACTCAAACGCTTCTCGATTTCCTTGAGACGCTCCATCACCTCGTCGCGGTAGGCTTCGGTCTTCTGGTTCTCTTCCGCGCCGTGGGCGTCCTGCATGGAGTTCACGATCAAACCCACCAGCAAGTTCACCACCGCGAAGGTCGTCATCATGATGAACGGCACGAAGAAGGCCCAGGCGTAGGGGTAGACCTCCATCACCGGGCGGACGATGCCCATCGACCAGCTCTCCAGCGTCATGATCTGGAACAGCGAATAGGCGGATTTGCCGAGCGACCCGAACCACAGCACCATGTCCGCATTGCGCTGCTCGGTACAGGCCTCGATCACGCCGACAACGCAGCCGCCCCCGAACAGTTTCGTCGCCATCACTGCGCCGATGTAGAAGATCATCGCCATCAGCAAGAACACGCTGCCCATACCCGGAAGTGCTGTAATGAAGCCTTCGACCACGCGTTGCAGGCTTGGCGCGGCCGAGATGACGCGCAACAGGCGCAAGATCCTGAGCGCGCGCAGCACCGACAGCGTTTGTGCGCCCGGCGTTAGTGAGATGCCGACAATGATGAAGTCAAAGATGTTCCAGCCGTTGCGGAAGAAGCGCGGGCCG
>CBDIHL010000038.1:0-203446 GCA_965279125.1 Dinoroseobacter sp. | reverse complement strand
TCCATCTTGGTCTTGAGAAGCCGTGTGTAACGGGGATCCGTTGGGATGAGGCTACGTATCGTGGCTTCGGGCGTGGAGCCAGCGACGGCTTTCAACAACTCGACACGGTCGCGGCGCGGCAGGGCACGTGCGATACCTTCGTCAATCGCTTCGGGGTTCTCGATTGCTCCAGATTGCATGTCGCGCGCATAGGTTAAATACATGCGAGAGGCTTCGACCTCAGCAAATCCCCGACTGCGCGCACTGTCCACGTCAGAGAACAGGCGCACGAACGCCTCATGCGTATATCGACCTGACGGCAATCCATGATCATCGGCCAAATGCAGCGCATTGAGGAAACTGCGGCGTCGTTCCGCGTCGGCCTCACCCGTCCAGATCGGTGCATAATTCCCTTCGCGATAAAAACGCGCCAGATCATCGTCACTAGACGCCGCTTCTGCGACGCCTTGTTTGAACGCAGTGACCGCGGCGTTTGCAAGTTTCGGCAGCATCATCGCGGACCCGCCGGCCAGCGCCATTGTCAAAACACTGCGTCGATCAGGAGAATACGTCATTAGAACCTCTCTTATCAGAACCACCGCGCAGGGGCTGCGCAAAGAACGCGCAATACTCGGCAAATTTTCGCTACTTTTTGCGACCCCCGTTAAGCTGTCCATACACAATTAGGTGTTAGCCCTTGTCATGCCGCAGAAATCGACATTGAGCGGCTTGATTGCAACGCCCAATCGCCTGTCGGCGGTTAGACGCAGTCCCAACCAATAACGAGATGCGCAAGAATTTGCCGAGATTGGAGAGTGCTAGAATGCCCCAACCTACCAGAGCTTCCCATCGCTCACGATTTATGTCATATATATGGCACTTGGGGATAACGTGTGATTGAGGTCGTACATAAGCGGCCCTATACTATGGGACAGGCAGCAACCATGAGCATGACCAAACAACCGCTAATGACGCGGCGCGGACTTCTGGGTGCGTTTGCCGCAACTGCGGCGACAGCAGCTCCAATCTACGCAAATGCAGCAGGCTTTCTTCGCGGTGCAGGCGATGTGCGCATGCTAAGCATGTATAATGGTCGCACCGGCGAACGTATGAATACGATCTACTGGATCGAAGGTGAGTATATTGAAGAGGCCATGAAGGAAGTAAATTTCTTCATGAGAGATTGGCGGCGTGACGAGCCATTCGATATGGATCGACGTAACATCGATCTGATGGCTGCCGCGCATCGTCTGTTGGAAACTGATCAACCCTATTTATTGCTGTCTGGCTATCGCTCTCCGGCGACAAATGCGATGTTGCGGTCGCGTTCACGCGGTGTGGCGCGCAATTCCCGGCACATGCGAGGCGAGGCTGCGGATTTGCGTTTGGACTCTCGCAGTGTTGCACAAGTCGCACGCGCGGCCATCGCGTGTAATGCAGGTGGTGTCGGCAAGTATTCCCGATCCAACTTTGTACACATGGATTGCGGACCAGTGCGAAGTTGGGGTCGCTAAGCTACGCAAGCAGTTTCGGCTGCGGCGAGAGCCCATCCCATCCTAGTGTGAATAAAAGTTTGGCGCACCTGAGAGGATTCGAACCTCTGGCCTCTGCCTTCGGAGGGCAGCGCTCTATCCAGCTGAGCTACAGGTGCCTAAGATTGCTATACTGATCTGCCCCAGCGGTCGCAATCGCAAAAGAGGCTATGCAAAGAGTTCGTGGCAAAGCTCCAACGCGTCAATCAAGATGTCGACCTCGGCCTCGGTATTATACATACCGAAAGAGGCCCTGCAGGTTGCTGGAACACCAAGGTGATTCATCAGAGGCTGGGCACAATGATGACCTGCGCGCACGGCAACACCACGTTTGTCGAGTACGGTTGAGATGTCATGCGCATGCGCCGCACCATCCAGCGTGAACGAAAAAATTGCTGCTTTATCCGTGGTTTGACCTTGGACATTCAACCAGTTTAGGCCGTCAAGGCGCGTCTTGGTATAGTCTCTTAACCTTGCCTCATGATCGGCGATGTTTTGCATTCCAACACCCATCATATATTCGAGCGCGGCCCCCAAACCAATGGTTTGCACGATACCAGGCGTGCCTGCCTCGAACTTCATCGGCGCATCATTATACGTCACAATATCGCGCCCAACTTCACGGATCATATCGCCACCGCCCATAAAGGGGCGCATTTCAGCAAGTCGCTCGGGTGACACATAGATCGCGCCCGACCCCGAGGGGCCATAGAGCTTATGTCCTGTGATTGCGTAAAAATCCGGGCGCATATCTGACAAATCAACCGGCATATGAACCGCTGCTTGGCTGCCATCAACCAGAACCGGAACGCCTTTTGCACGCGCTGCCTCAATGATAGCTTTTACATCAACAAGTGTCCCTAACACATTGGAAAGGTGCGTTATTGCGACCAACTTTGTCTTCGGGCCAATGGCATCAATAATCTTCTGAGGGTCAAGTGCCCCCACGGCATCCGTATCGACCCAGCGCAACACAGCACCTTGCCGTTCGCGCAAGAAATGCCATGGCACAATATTGGCGTGGTGCTCCATTACGCTAAGCACGACTTCATCCCCGGCTTTGAAGCGCGGCATTGCCCATCCGTATGCGACCGTATTGATCCCCTCGGTAGTGCCCGAATTGAGAATGATACCTGTTTCCTCCGGGGCATTCAGGAAGCGTGCAATCGTTCCGCGCACGCCCTCATACTTCTCAGTTGCAAGGTTGGAAAGGTAGTGTAAGCCTCTGTGAACATTTGCATATTCATGTTCATACGCGATGCGAATTGCATCGATTACGACTTGTGGCTTTTGTGCTGACGCACCATTGTCGAGGTATACGAGGGGCTTTCCGTTTACCTCGCGCGACAAAATCGGAAAGTCGCGACGGACGGATTCAACATCAAACATTGGTCATCCCCGGGGTAAGCCCGATCATGGTTAAGATAAGTGCGAGGCCAAACCCGATTCCGAAGAAGGACAGGATTATTCCGACGAAGACGAGACCAAGCGATGTGAAGCCATGCAGGATTGCGACGAAGTTCACCAAGAGCCAGAAGAAAAGGACCAGCGCTGCGATTCCGATCAATCCGGCCAAAGGCGGTAAAAGCAGCAGCGCCAGCGTCTGGGCGATTTGCAAGCAAACCAGTATGAACTGCAGCCACGTGATCAACAGCATCGTTTCCTCAAACGATCCCGTTCCGCCAAATCCTTTTCCAATCCAATATGTTGCGTAGATCATTACAATCAGCAAGCCGCCCTGCACGATGCCAAGAACCAACGGTGTCATCGAGAATGGCCCGGTTTCGGGCTGACCGGCTGAGAACAATAGCGATGTGCCTTGCGCAAGGAGAACGCTTAGCACGACGACCAACGCCAGCATCGTCCATATCGCGTCTCGCGGTGGCGCAAAATTCAACACGGTCGAGGCCCCTTCACGCGGATTGGTGATGGTCTCAAACACCAGTCCCAACACGTCTTTTAGCGTCCACGTCATATCGCATGCCTCATTGTGTTTAGAGCATCGGTGCAGACGGTGTTGGGGCCTGCTCTGCCTCGATCAAGTTGCTGATCCAAATGTAGAAAAATGCGATCAGAAGCAAGCCCCCCACGAGGTTCAGCTGTAGACTGGGCCCAATGAAACCGGCGACAAGTCCGTGTAGCAACCAGACCGGCGACACGGCAAGAAGCGACCAAAACAACGCAATCCGTGCGCCCAACCAATCGCCCTTCCCACCCAATAGCTTGGCCAGCAAATGGCTGAGCGCCCCGAGCGCATAGAGCAAAAGCGGCGCAATCACCAGCAGTCCCATCAATGCGCCGCCCAAGCGAGCTTCAAGCGGAATTTCGGGCTCGAGATAGGCTTCACGCGACAACCGAGGCCACTGCGCGATGAAAATCACCAGACACGCCGAGAAGTTGAGAACCAATGCTTGTCCTTCGCTTGCCCCGCGCGACAAAAGTTTGTTCATAACCTGGCGTGGTCGCCTATAGCTGGCAACAATGTCGGAACTTACCGCCATACAACGTTAACCACGGCGTCGCGCAAGCCAGGCTTGCAATCGCTCGGATACATCTTCGGCGAGGCGGGGATCCTCAATCTCATCAATGGCTTCAGCAAGAAATGCAATTACCATGAGGTCCGTGGCTGGACCTTCGGGGATGCCGCGAGAGCGCAGGTAAAACAACCCAGTCTCGTCGATGGCACCGGAGGTAGAGCCATGGGAGCACACCACGTCATCGGCGTAAATCTCAAGCTCGGGCTTGGCGAGAAACTGGCTATCATCGTCCAGCAAAAGCGATTGGCTGATCTGGTAGCCATCGGTCTTTTGCGCATCTTTCTTAACAAGAATTTTGCCTTGGAAAACGCCTTTCGCCCCGTTTCGTAGAACTTTCTTAAAAACTTGGCGACTTTCACATCGAAGAGCGTCATGGGTGACAAAAACGGTGTCATCGTGGTGAAATTCACCATCGCCCATACAGGCACCTGCAATGTGGGCTACGCCGTCATCGCCTGTAAATTCGATCACGGCCTCGTTGCGGGTTAAGATACCATTCACTGTCATCGTGAAGGACTTGAAAACGCTTTCTTTTCCTAGCTTAGCGAACAAATGTGTCACGGCTTGCCGTTCATGATCGCGTCCTTGCGCGCGCACGTGATGGAACGAAGCCCCATCTGCGATGTCGATCTCCATACACTTGTTAAACCGCGCCGCAGCAGGGCCGTTTTCAAGAATTGTCAGGTCAGCCCCCTCATCGAGCTTAACGACATGATGTAATGTCGCGTCAGAGCTCTCTGATTTATGGAGATAAATCAGACTTACGGGTTTGCTTGCCTTGCCTGTCACGCGGATGCAAATCCCGTCTGTTGCAAAGGCCGTGTTCAAGGCTGCAAGCGGGCGCTGCACGGGCGTCTGTCCGGATGTTTCCAGAACACCGTAAACGTCCCGCGCCCAATGTATGTCTGACTTCATACATTCAGAAAGTCTTTCAATTTCAACACCTTCCAAATCTAAGTTGTCCGATAAATCCGCATCAAATACGCCATCGATGAAGACAACCTTCAACCGATCTATGGCTTCATACAAGGGCTGCTCATCATTGTCGAAAACAGCCGCGCGTTTCGGTGTGGCTGTCACCAACTGCGCGGGATCGGTAAATTTCCAATACTCGTCACGCCGGTGCGGCAAGCCCATGGCACGCACACGCGAAAGAGCATTATGACGCGCATCGGTCGCCCATGCACCGCCCTCTGGAACGCTCAAGCTCTCAAGCCTTAGATCGGTCGCGGTTTGTTTGGTCGCAGGCAAAGCCATATCAGGCTACCTCCGCCAAGAGGTCGGCATATCCATTGTTTTCCACCTCAAGCGCAAGCTCTGGTCCGCCAGATTTAATGATACGACCATTGGCCATGATGTGGACGACATCGGGTTTAATATGGTCCAGAAGTCTTTGATAATGCGTAATAACAAGGAAGGATCTACCTTCGCTACGCAGGGCGTTCACCCCTTCGCTGACAAGCTTCATCGCATCAACGTCAAGACCTGAATCCGTCTCGTCGAGAATGCACATCTTTGGTTGAAGCATCGCCATCTGTAGGATTTCGTTGCGCTTTTTCTCACCTCCGGAGAAGCCGACATTGACAGGACGCTTAAGCATATCCGCATCGATTTTCAGGGACTTCGCCTCGGCGCGAACGACCTTGAGAAACTCAGCCGCTGACAGTTCCTCTTCACCGCGCGCTTTGCGTTGCGCGTTCACAGCCGTGCGAAGAAACGTCATGTTGCCGACGCCGGGAATTTCAACCGGATACTGAAACGCCAAAAAAAGGCCTGCTGCGGCACGTTCTTCCGGGTCCATGTCTAATAAGTCTTGCCCTTCCAGCGCCGCCGAACCACCGGTAACCTCATACCCATCCCGGCCAGAAAGAACGTAAGACAACGTCGATTTACCCGATCCATTTGGTCCCATAATCGCATGGACCGTGCCGGGTGTGATTTCCAGGTCCACGCCCTTGAGGATTTGTTTGTCTTCTTCTTCAAGTTTGACGTGCAGGTCTTTGATTTCAAGCATTTCTTTTCCTTAACCGAGGGTGACAGCGGTGCCCGAGGCCGACACCATCAGCATGTTGTTAATAACTTCATAATCCAGATCGACGCCGATCACGGCGTTTGCGCCTACCGCCTGGGCACGCTCTTCCAACTCGCGCAGTGCGGTTTCCCGGGCTTCGCCGAGCGATGCTTCATACGCACCGGATCTGCCGCCAATAATATCTGTGATCCCGGCAAACAGGTCTCGAAAGACGTTCGCACCCAAGATCGCTTCGCCTACCACGATGCCGTGATAGGAGGCGACTTGATATCCCTCGACCGTGTTTGTCGTGGTTACGATCATTGTGCGCGCGATGCCTTTCTGTCGCGGCGACCCTTGGCATCTGCTTCATGAAGCAGCCAAAACATCGCGATAAATCCACCGAGTGCTACGAACAGCTTCAACGGCGCGAAGTTTTCCGCTTCGATGAACATGAGCTGCGGCGCAAAGGCGGCAATCAGCCCAACAACTGTTATTGCCGAAAAATATCCAAGGCGAACTAGGGTCATGGGTCGCTTCCTTTCTGCAATGTGCCAACAATCGGCATGGTGTTCGGTTTTCAGGTCCGGGGCTGACCCCCAAATCGAACAGATTCTCATTTTTGAATTCTGAACGCGGTGTTTACTATTCGTTTTGTCTTGTGGTGAAAGGGTCGCTAGCCGACCGATCCTTCCAGAGAAATCGCAACAAGCTGCTGCGCCTCCATTGCGAACTCCATTGGAAGGGCTTGAAGCACCTCTTTGCAAAACCCATTGACCACAAGTGCGACAGCTTCTTCTTCATCCATTCCGCGTGAGCGGCAATAGAACAACTGATCATCATCGACTTTGGAGGTCGTTGCTTCATGCTCAACGCGGCTGGAATTGTTCTTCACCTCGATATAAGGCACCGTATGTGCGCCACAATCGCCACCGATCAGGAGGCTGTCGCACTGGGTATAATTCCGGCTATTCGCGGCCTTTGGATGCATCGAGACGAGACCGCGATAGGTATTTTGCGCCTTGCCGGCGGAGATACCTTTTGAGACGATGCGTGATTTGGTGTCTTTACCCAAATGGATCATCTTTGTGCCGGTATCGGCTTGCTGCATGTTGTTGGCGATGGCGATGGAGTAAAACTCACCTTGGCTGCCATCCCCGCGTAGAATGCACGATGGATACTTCCAAGTGATCGCAGAACCTGTCTCGACTTGGGTCCACATCACTTTGGATCTATCGCCCCGGCAATCAGCGCGTTTGGTCACGAAATTATAGATACCGCCCTTGCCCTCTTCATCGCCGGGGTACCAGTTCTGAACGGTGGAGTATTTAATCTCGGCATCTTCCAGCAAAACCAGCTCTACGACAGCAGCATGAAGCTGGTGTGTGTCACGCATAGGGGCTGTGCAGCCTTCCAAGTAGCTGACATAGCTACCTTTATCCGCGATGATCAACGTACGCTCGAACTGGCCAGTATTTTCGGCATTGATGCGGAAATAGGTCGACAGCTCCATGGGACAGCGCACACCTGGGGGAATGTACACGAAGGAGCCGTCCGAGAAGACCGCAGAATTCAGCGTTGCAAAGTAATTGTCGGACTGCGGCACGACAGAGCCGAGATACTTCTTGACCAGTTCCGGATGGTCGCGGACCGCCTCGGAGATAGAACAGAATATAACTCCCGCCTTCTTTAGCTCAGCCTGAAACGTTGTGCCGACAGAAACACTGTCAAAAACCGCATCAACCGCGACCTTGCGCTGGTTCGGATCATACGCTTCCGCCCCTTCAACGCCGGCAAGGATCATCTGTTCCTTCAGTGGGATGCCGAGTTTCTTGTAAGTTTCCAAAAGCTTAGGATCGACATCATCAAGCGATTTTGGCTTTTCGGCCATGCTTTTGGGCGAGGCATAGTAATACTGGTCCTGATAGTCGATGGGTGGATAGTCCACCATCGCCCAATCCGGCTCGTCCATTTTTTCCCAACGCGCGTACGCTTCAAGGCGCCAGTCGGTCATCCATTGCGGCTCGCCGTTCTTTTCGGAGATAAGCTTAACGATGTCACGGTTAACGCCTTTGGGGGCGTAGTCCATTTCGATCTCGGTTTCCCAACCGTATTTGTATTTGCCACCGATCGCTTCAACCGCCTCAACGGTTTCGCGGTCAACGCCTTCGCGGATTTCTGTATCGAGCGCGGTCATATGGTGGCTCCTGTCTGTCTTTGTCCCGCTATGCCGGGCTTTTGTGTGCATCACAGCGGGGTGCGCCTGCTCAGGCTGTCCGCGCGCGAAATTTCTTGTGTTGTGCCAACCAAGCTTCACCGAAGCGGTCGACCTCGTCTTTCGTCGTCTTCGGTCCAATCGAGACCCGAATGGCCGAACTTGCTGCGATGTCGTCAAACCCCATCGCCTGCAAAACCCGGCTCGCTCGTACCTTGCCTGACGAACATGCCGAGCCTGCCGATATGGCAAATCCAGCGAGGTCCATTTGCATCACTTGCGTCTCGCCCTTCCAGCCGGGCGTAAGAATGCAACTTGTGTTCGGCAGGCGATCAACACCTTTCCCGACAAAAATAGTCTTATTTGCCGCAGAGTGAAGACCTATTTCTAGAATATTTCTAAGTTTGGCAACTTCATCCCAAATTCCGGCGTTCAGTTCTTCATTTGCCGCTTTAAGCGCGGCCGCCAACCCCGCGATCCCAATGATGTTTTCGGTTCCTGAACGTCGCCCCATCTCTTGCCCACCGCCCTTGATCCGTGCAGGTAAGTCCAACCCTCGGCGCAGTAAAACTGCCCCTACACCTTTGGGCCCTCCAAATTTATGGGCTGAGATCAGCCCTAGTTGCGCGCCAGTCCAATCGAAGGCGACGGGAATCTTTCCGACGGCTTGGGTGAAGTCGACGACGGCAAGGCCCGCTGTCAGCGCTTGAATCACTCCGGTTTCGGAATTGGCCAGTTGCAAAGTTGATGTTTCGGGATCGCTCACAGTGACAGCACCGCTTGGTTCCACGGGCAACGATGTATCGACACAAGCCGCAACTGCATCATGTTCAATCGCCGCGCCGACCAGCTCGCGTCCGGTCAATGCAAGATCAGCGGCTTCAGTCGCGCCGGAGGTGAATACGATATCCGCCGCTTGAGCGCCTAGCAGTTCCGCTACGGTTGCGCGGCTACGCTCCAATAGGGCTTTCGCAGCGCGGCCTTCGCTGTGCACCGATGATGGGTTTCCAACAACGTCCATTGCATCAATCATCGCCGCCTGTGCTTCGGGGCGAAGCGGCATTGTTGCGTTGTGATCTAGGTAAACGCGTCGCGCCATTGGTTAAGCTTCATCGACCACAGTAAACAAAGTCGGAACCGCCGGGCATGGCGTTAAGCCATTTGATACAACATCGCTGAGCCGGGTTTGGTGCAAAAACACATAGACATGCGCAGAGAGGCTTTCCCACAATCGGTTGGTCATGGATTGCGCTTTGGTGCCTGATGAGCCGCCCGAGGCCCCTGCCCCCGTGTGCATGGCGGAGACAGTTTCATCGACCGCTTCCAGGATTTCGGAAATCCGAATCGCATCAGCTGAGCGCGCCAGTTTGTAGCCGCCCCCTGGTCCACGCACGCTTGTGACCAAGTCTGATCGGCGCAGTTTGACGAAGAGTTGCTCGAGATAGGTCAGCGAAATGTCCTGCCGCTCGGATATCTCCGCTAAAGTTACCAAGCGATCTTCCCGAACCGTTGCCAAATCGGCAAGTGCCACGACCGCATACCGGCCCTTTGTGCTCAGTTTCATGGTTAATCCCGGGGCTGAGGCCGCAGACGCCGTTGACGCGCGGGGCTTGGCTGCTTAGGTCGACAGATGGGCGTGGTTCATGCCCTTAGAATTGTTCTAGATTTGCGCACCACCCCCGTCAAGCGGTGCCGCCCGATCCAAGGAGACCGGCGTATTATGCCCGAAGTCATTTTTCCGGGACCTGAAGGCCGTCTGGAAGGCCGATACCATCCGCAGCCCCAACGGGACGCACCGATTGCGATTGTGTTACATCCGCATCCGCAGTTTGGCGGTACTATGAACAATCGGCTGGTTTATAATCTGCATTATGCATTTTATAACATGGGCTTCACCGTTTTACGGTTCAACTTCCGGGGGGTGGGCCGCAGTCAGGGCGAATACGATCAAGGGATTGGCGAGCTAAGCGACGCAGCCTCTGCGCTCGATTACTTGCAGTCTATGAACCCAAACTCCAAGCATTGTTGGGTAGCCGGTTTCAGCTTCGGCGCTTGGATCGGAATGCAGCTGCTGATGCGTCGTCCGGAAATTACCGGTTTCATTAGCGTCTCGCCACCCGCGAACATGTATGATTTTTCGTTCTTGGCCCCTTGCCCGTCGTCTGGGTTAATCATTAACGGATTGGCGGATCGGGTTGCACCGCCCGCTGATACGGTCAGTTTGGTCAACAAGTTGCATGAGCAAAAAGGCATCACGATCACCCATACCGAAATGGAAGGCGCAGGCCACTTTTTTGAAGATCCACATATGGATCCAATGCTTGAGAATGTGGACACTTACGTCCGCCGCCGTTTGACAGAGACGACGAGGTAGACCCGATGCGCTTGCTTGAAGATCTTGCCGACGGATTGGCGCGCGACGCGCTTGAGCTACAGCGCGATGAGGATGATAAACTTGTGGACGACATAGGTGCCGCGATTGGAGCGTCGTCTCAGACTTTGGAAGAAGCCTACCTGACGGCGATCCGTGTGCGACGCGCTGAAAAACGTGCCCGAGCGTTGATTGATGCACGCCGGGCCGAGGTTTCAGGATAGCGATTTGATTTCGGAGCAAAGCAGAATGGGCGGTCTTACGGGCCGCCCTTTTTGTTTGACGGGCTACCCTCAGACCTGCGGCATATCTGTATACAATGGCATACGGGACTTCCCTGCTCGGCATCAATCGGCTAAAGCAGCGGCAAAGAGAGACCGCTAGATGCGAAAGGGCAACCTCATGGCGCACCCCAATACCCCCGACATTATATATACAACCGTTGACGAAGCCCCTGAGCTTGCCAGCGCTTCGCTGCTTCCAATCATCCAGTTTTTCGCGAAAGCGGCGGAAATTTCCGTCGATACGCGCGATATTTCCCTTGCGGGCCGGATACTTGCGACCTTCCCGGACGTTTTGGCTGCCGATCAAATCCAGCCCGACCATCTCGCTGAACTTGGGCAGTTGGTGAAAACTGCCGAGGCGAATGTGATCAAGCTGCCAAACATCTCAGCCTCGGTTCCGCAACTGGTCGCGGCAATTACCGAGTTGCAGGACAAAGGCTTTGCAATCCCGGACTACCCTGAAGACCCCGCGACAGATGCCGAGCGCGATATCCGCGCCCGGTACGACGCTATCAAGGGCTCTGCCGTTAACCCTGTTTTGCGCGAAGGCAATTCGGACCGTCGTGCGGCCAAGGCGGTTAAGAACTACGCCAAAGCAAACCCGCATCGGATGGGGAAATGGGCTGCCGACAGCAAAACCCATGTCGCCTCGATGACGGAGAATGACTTTTACGCCAACGAAACCTCGACCACGGTAACACAGGCCCAAGCGGGGTCAGCGCAGATCGTGTTGACTGCCTCGGATGGGACAGAAACCGTCCTGAAAAGCGGTGTGCCGCTTGACGCCGGCACTGTGGTGGATGCGACTTTCATGTCTGCCAAAGCTTTGAGATCATTTCTAAAAGATCAGGTTGCGAATACTGAACAAGGTGTTCTGTTTTCGCTGCATATGAAAGCGACGATGATGAAGGTCTCTGACCCAATCATTTTCGGTCATGCCGTCTCCGTCTACCTTGAAGACTTCTTTGCTAAGCATGGGGCCGAGCTGGATGCGTTGGGGGTGAACCCTAATTCCGGCATCGGCGATCTCGAAGCGCGCATCGCGGGCAATTCGGTCCTTGAAGCGGGCTTAGCAGCGGCGCTGAAATCCGGACCGTCCATGTATATGGTCAATTCCGACAAAGGCATCACCAATCTGCACGTCTCGTCTGATGTCATCATCGATGCTTCCATGCCCGCTGTGATCCGCGCGGGTGGCAAAGGGTGGGGGCCAGATGGGCAAGAGGCTGACACAAAATGCGTTATTCCAGACCGCTGCTATGCCCCGGTCTATGATGAAACCATCGAATACTTCAAACAAACCGGGGCCTTAGATGTGACGACCTCGGGAACCGTCCAGAATGTCGGGCTGATGGCGCAAAAGGCAGAAGAATACGGATCGCACCCCACCACCTTCGAGATTCCAACTGACGGAACAGTTCGAATGGTCGCCGCAAACGGCGATGTGTTGCATACGCATATGGTTGAGGCTGGCGATATCTGGCGCTCGTCCACCGCCAAAAAAGCGCCGATTGAAGACTGGGTGCAGCTGGCGATTGATCGTCAAGCGGCAACCGGGTTTCAAGCCATCTTCTGGCTGGATGTGAAACGTGCCCATGATGCACAGTTAATCTCAAAGGTGAAGACCATCTTGGAAGCCGCTGGAGTTGCTGACAAATTCCAAATCTTGGCC
The DNA here is from genome assembly GCA_965279125.1 of Dinoroseobacter sp. GTDB lineage: Bacteria > Pseudomonadota > Alphaproteobacteria > Rhodobacterales > Rhodobacteraceae > Dinoroseobacter. The sequence continues at coordinate 190,845 of CBDIHL010000038.1, read as the reverse complement.
CCACGGGAAGCAACGCGCCTCTCGCTTGAGACAATCCGTAAGGGCGAGGACAGTATTGCAGTTACGGGCAACGTCTTGCGCGACTACCTGACCGATTTGTTCCCTATTCTGGAACTCGGCACTTCGGCGAAAATGCTCTCAATCGTGAAATTGATGCAAGGCGGTGGGCTGTTTGAAACCGGCGCTGGCGGCTCTGCCCCGAAACACGTGCAACAGCTCGTCGAAGAGAACCATCTGCGTTGGGACAGCCTTGGCGAATTCTGCGCTTTGGGCGAAAGTTTTACATATCTTTCGGGCGTTGCGGGCAACGCGAAGGCTGCTGTGCTTGGCAAAGCGGTCGACGCGGCAACCCAAGGAATCCTTGATCATGATCGCAGTCCAGGGCGTAAAGTGGGCCAACCGGACAATCGCGACAGCCACTATTGGTTTGCACGCTATTGGGCTGAAGCCTTGGCCGCACAATCTAATGACGCAGAGTTGGCTGCGAAATTTAGAAGCGTCGCCAAAGCCTTGGCCGATGGAGAAGCTGCGATTACGTCTGAATTGGCATCCGTGCGCGGCGCGCCAGCAGATATCGGCGGCTACTACAAAGCCGATCCAGAGAAGCTGGCAAAGGTCATGCGCCCCAGCGCGACACTGAACGCGATCATCGGCTAAGGAGACGCCAGATGCCCAAGATCAAGGTAGATAACCCAATCGTCGAGATGGATGGCGACGAGATGACCCGCATCATCTGGCAGTTCATTAAGGAAAAATTGATCCTGCCTCATCTCGATATTGATCTGCTCTACTATGATCTTGGGATCGAAGAACGTGATCGTACCAACGACCAAATCACCATCGATGCCGCTGAAAAGACGAAAGAAGTTGGCGTTGCGGTGAAATGTGCCACGATTACGCCCGACGAGGCACGTGTCGAAGAGTTTGGGCTCAAAGAGATGTGGCGCAGCCCCAACGGCACGATCCGCAACATCCTTGGTGGCGTCGTGTTTCGCCAACCTATTATTTGCAAAAACGTCCCGCGTCTTGTGCCGGGCTGGACCAAGCCGATTGTAATCGGACGTCATGCATTCGGAGATCAGTACAAAGCCACCGATATGAAGTTTCCCGGCCCCGGCGTGCTGTCGATGAAGTTCGTCGGTGAAGATGGAACGGTTGACGAGCGCGAGGTGTTTCATGCTCCGGATGCAGGTGTGTTTTTGGGGATGTATAATCTTGATCAATCCATCACAGACTTCGCGCGCGCTTCGTTTGCCTATGGTTTGAATATTGGATGGCCTGTCTATCTTTCGACGAAGAACACCATTCTAAAGCAGTATGACGGTCGTTTTCTGGAAATTTTCCAGCATATATATGAAACTGAGTACAAAGATCAGTTTGAAGCTGCTGGAATCGAGTATCAGCATCGATTGATCGACGACATGGTGGCCTGCGCGATGAAGTGGAATGGCGGGTTCGTGTGGGCTTGCAAGAACTACGATGGAGACGTCCAATCTGACACAATCGCGCAAGGATTTGGGTCTTTGGGGTTGATGACAAGCCAGTTGATGACTCCAGACGGTAAAATTGTCGAAGCTGAAGCTGCCCACGGCACCGTTACGCGCCATTATCGTCAGCACCAAGCGGGCGAGCAGACCTCAACAAACTCGATTGCCTCGATTTATGCGTGGACCGGTGGATTGAAGCACCGTGCCAAACTTGATGCAAATGATCCGCTTATGACCTTTGCTGAGACGCTGGAACGCGTGATCATCGCGACTGTCGAAAGCGGATCGATGACGAAAGATCTTGCCTTGCTGGTTGGCCCAGACCAAGGGTGGTTAACAACGATGGGGTTTCTAGAGAAAATCGACGAGAACCTAAACGCGGCATTGGCTGGCTAGACGGTTGCACCCTTACAGATGGTAGATCGTCCGGACCCAAAGCATTCTCTCATCGAGGATGCACAAGGACTGCTATTTGGCAGCTTCATCTGCTCGGCCTCATTGGTCCTTCTAACGCATTTGGGGTTGGTGACCGGGCAAACTGCAGGACTTGCAGTGTTGATTTCTTACATCGGTGGATGGAGTTTCGGGACGGTCTTTTTCGTAATTAATCTTCCCTTCTACTGGCTTGCTTACAAACGGATGGGACTGCGCTTCACGCTCAAGACATTCTTGGCTGTTGGTCTGCTATCAGGGTTTTCCGAGCTTGTGCCCAATGCGTTATCCTTCGCCGAGGTAAACCCTTGGCTTGGTGCGGTTTTATTTGGCTGCATGGCAGGCGCCGGCCTTCTGGCGTTGTTCCGGCATGGCGCAAGTCTGGGCGGCATTGGCATTCTGGCGCTTTATATCCAAGATCGCACAGGGTTTCGCGCGGGTTGGACTCAGCTGATAATTGATGCGGGTATTTTTATTGTCGCAGCCTTCATACTGCCGCTTATGGTTGTGCTCGCCTCATTACTCGGTGCTGTCGTGGTTAATCTTGTCATCGCCATTAACCACCGCAAAGATCGTTACGTCGGCACGTAATCAAAGCCTGCGACCGCGCTTGCTTAGTCTAAAGCTTCAACCAAGACCAAATCCCGTTCGGACGCATCTTTCGCATGGCTGAGCGCTTCTTGATAGATTTTGCTTTCATAACAGTCGTTTGCCGCATCCAAGCTCGGAAATGTTGCAACGACATTGCGAGCATGTGCACGGCCTTCTTTTTGGATTGCCGTGCCGCCACGCGCCAGAAACGTTCCGCCATGGGCCGCAATGGCTTGCGTCGCGAGGGCTGCGTATTTCGCGTAAGCTTCTTCATCCGTGACGGTCACATGGGCAATCCAAAACGCAGACATATGTTATCCTTTCAAAAGGGTTTCTACAGCGGCGAATGCGGCATCTGTGTCGCCGGCCGGAGCACCGCCTTGCGCCAGATGGGCTTTACCACCGCCGCCTCTGCCGCCAAGCGCTTGCACAGCAACTTTGACAATATCGACGGCCGTATGTGCGCCGGAAAGATCATCCGTCACACCGACCGCAACAGCCGCTTTGTCGTCATTCGTGGCAATCATGACAACAACGCCGCTGCCGATGTTGTCTTTGTGGGCATCGATCAGGGCGGGCAATTCTTTGCCTGACACGCCGTCGAGGGCTTGAGCGATCAGTTTCGTTCCGCCAACCTCGCGGATTTCAACCTCTGTGCCGCCACCGCCGCCCATCGCGATCTCACGCCGGAGGCTTGCGATCTCATTCTGAAGAGCCTTGCGCTCGTCCAGAAGGCTCTGCACACGCTCGGGCACATCTGATGGTTGTGCGCGAAGCTTAGCTGCTGTGTCGGCAAGCCGTTGATCTTGCATGGAAAGGTGGTCAAAGGCCGCCTGCCCTGTCAAAGCCTCAATACGTCGAACACCCGCGCTGGATGCGCTGTCGCCAAGGGTAACAAACAGACCGATATCACCGGTGCGCTGGACATGGGTGCCACCGCATAGCTCTAGCGAATAGGTGTTTTTTTCGCGCCCTTTGCCAGTCCCATCTTGAGTGCCCATGGACACGACACGTACTTCGTCACCGTATTTCTCGCCAAACAGAGCCTGCGCGCCCAGGTCACGAGCCTCATCAGGGGTCATGATCCGTGTATCAACCGGCGCATTTTGCCGGATATAGGCATTTACCTCCGCATCAACGCGCGCCAATTCCTCGGGGCTCAGAGCTTTCGCGTGGCTAAAATCAAACCGCAGACGATCCGGCGCGTTCAGCGATCCGCGCTGCGCAACATGATCGCCCAAGGCTTGTCGCAACGCTTCATGCAACAAATGCGTTGCCGAGTGATTGGCCCTTATTGTTGAACGACGCGCGTGGTCAACGGCTAATTCTGCACCTTGCCCGCGAGCCAAGCTGCCCTCGGTGATTTCGGCGACATGGATAAATAGCCCTTCGGCCTTCTTCGTGTCGGTGATACGCGCGGTTCCGGTATCAGTTTTCAGCACTGCCTGATCGCCAACCTGTCCCCCACTTTCGGCATAACATGGCGTCTGATTCACTATAATCTGAACTGCATCGCCTTGGTTCACACCTGCATGATCCGTTCCGTCCATAACCAGCGCAAGGATCTGCCCTTCCGCCTTTTCGGTGTCGTATCCCAGAAATTCGGTCGGGCCATGTTGCTCGGCGAGGTCAAACCAAATGGCGGCATCTGCCGTCTCTCCGGTCCCGGACCAGGCGGCCCGCGCCTTCGCTTTTTGTTCTGCCATTGCCGTGTCAAATCCTGCAACATCGACATCGCGACCCTTTTCACGCAATGCGTCTTGCGTCAGATCGAGCGGGAATCCGTAGGTATCATAAAGCTTGAACGCGGCCTCACCAGGCAGAGCGGCCTTTTCTGGTAAACCTGCCAGTTCATCATCGAGCAACCTCAAGCCGCGATCCAAGGTTTGCTTGAAACGCGTCTCTTCCAGTAGAAGTGTCTCTTCTATCAAAGCCTTGGCACGCCCCAATTCGGGAAAGGCTTGACCCATTTGCGCCACAAGCGATGGGACCAGCCGGTGCATCACCGGATCTTTTCCCCCCAATTGATGGGCATGGCGCATCGCACGGCGCATGATCCGGCGCAGCACATATCCGCGCCCTTCGTTCGACGGCATCACACCATCTGCGATGAGGAACGAACAAGACCTCAAGTGATCCGCGATCACGCGGTGGTGCATCTTGCCGGGGCCATCTGGATCTGCGCTGGTCGCATGCGCAGAGGCTTCGATAAGGGCACGCATCAAGTCAGTGTCGTAATTGTCATGCTTTCCTTGCAGCAGCGCGCCGATCCGCTCAAGCCCCATGCCGGTGTCGATGGATTGCATGTTCAAAGGCGTCATTGAGCCGTCTGCGAATTGTTCATTCTGCATGAACACAACGTTCCAAATCTCGATGAACCTATCGCCATCTTCATCGGCACTTCCCGGAGGACCACCCCAAATGTGATCGCCATGATCGTAGAAGATTTCGGTGCATGGCCCGCATGGCCCCGTCGGTCCCATCTGCCAAAAATTGTCAGAGGTTGCGATCCGAATGATGCGGTCCTCTGGCACACCGACCTTCTTCCAGATGGCCGCCGCCTCGTCATCGGTGTGATAGACCGTGACCAATAGCTTTTCCTTGTCGATCCCGTATTCGCCGGTGATCAAGTTCCAGGCAAACGGGATCGCGTCGTCTTTGAAATAATCGCCAAAGCTGAAATTTCCGAGCATTTCGAAGAAGGTATGGTGGCGTGCGGTATAGCCAACATTGTCGAGATCATTGTGTTTGCCGCCCGCGCGCACGCATTTCTGGCTGGTGGTCGCGCGGGTGTAGTCGCGATGCTCAAGCCCGGTGAACACGTTCTTGAACTGCACCATGCCGGAGTTGGTAAACATCAGGGTCGGATCATTGCGCGGAACAAGCGGTGAGCTGTCTACAACCGCATGGCCGTTACGCTCAAAAAAGTCGAGAAAGGTGGCTCGGATATCATTCAGGCTTGGCATTTGGCTACTCTGGATCGGACAATTTTGAACGTAGTGCCGATGTAGCGATGCGCTGCGACGCTGTCTATGGCAGCGCTTGATTTGAAACGAAAAGACCCCGCAAAATGCGGGGCCTTTCCAGAATGTGAGATGTGCTGCGCCTGATGCGCTTAGTCTTCCGTCACCGCGTCTTCATCCCCCGGAGGCATATCGAAGTCGAGGCCATGGGCCGCACGGATTTTATCCTCGATCGCGTAGGAAATCTTTGGGTTGTCGCGCAGAAATCCTTTTGCGTTTTCACGCCCTTGCCCGATCCGCTCATCCCCGTAGGAGAACCAGCTGCCGGACTTCTCAACAACGCCCGCTTTGACACCTAGATCAAGCAATTCGCCCATCTTAGAGATGCCTTCGCCATACATGATGTCGAACTCTACCTGCTTGAACGGAGGGGCGACCTTGTTCTTGACGACTTTGACACGCGTTGCATTGCCGACAATCTCGTCGCGGTCCTTGATCGCGCCGATACGACGGATATCAAGGCGCACCGATGAGTAGAACTTCAACGCGTTGCCACCTGTTGTTGTCTCAGGCGAGCCAAACATAACGCCAATCTTCATCCGGATTTGGTTGATGAAAATCACCATGCAATTGGACCGCGCGATGGATCCGGTCAGCTTGCGCATGGCTTGGCTCATAAGGCGCGCGTGCACTCCAACAGACGCATCGCCCATATCGCCTTCAAGCTCAGAGCGCGGTGTCAGGGCTGCCACTGAGTCCACCACAACCACATTAACCGCACCAGAGCGCACCAATGTGTCTGTGATTTCAAGGGCTTGTTCACCATTGTCGGGCTGGCTGATCAAGAGATCGTCCAGATTGACGCCAAGCTTGCGGGCATATTGTGGATCGAGCGCGTGTTCCGCGTCGACAAACGCGCACACGCCGCCCTTTTTCTGCTCTTCGGCGACACAGTGCAGCGTCAACGTTGTCTTGCCCGAAGATTCCGGGCCATAGATCTCGATGATGCGCCCTTTCGGCAAACCGCCAATCCCAAGCGCAATATCAAGACCCAAGGATCCCGTGGACGTCGCTTCGATTTGCTGGATGGCGTTCTCGCCGCCCAGCTTCATGATGGAGCCCTTGCCAAACTGACGCTCGATCTGAGCCAAGGCTCCGTCGAGTGCTTTTTGCTTCTCGGCTGCTTTCTTGTCGTTGCTGCGTTTGTCGGTCACATCCATTAAATCCGCTAAAGCCATTGTCTTGCCCCTTATGTCAGACCGCCCTTGGGGCGGCAATCTATGGTTTGTTCTTGACCTGTTCTTTTGTTCGTTATGAGATCAAATGAAGAACATTTCAAGCATATTGTTTGCATACTTTGGCTTGCCACCGGTTAATGGCAGGTAAACAGAATATATAAAGCGATCAGAGTGCTTGAATTTTGGATGCTGATTTAAGCTTCCAACTGCGCTTGGACAGTTTCGGTCAGTTGTTGAAGTGAGAACGGCTTGGGAAGGAAAACCGCGTTCTCCATGCTCGATTCGTTGCCTGTCAGCAGGTCCTCTGCATAACCTGACACAAAGACAGCCCGGATGTCCGGGCGCACTTCGCGGGCTTTTCGGACCCAGCTTGGCCCGTCCATACCTGGCATCACCACATCACTGACGAACAGGTCCACATGTAGCCCATCGCTGGCGAGCGTATCGAGCGCCTCTTCGGCGCTTGCCGCTTCCAACACAGTGAACCCTCGCAACCTGAGTGCCCGAGCCGCAAAGGCACGCACGGGGGCTTCATCTTCGACCAGCAAGATGACCGCATCGCCGGGGTCGATCTTGGGCGTCGGTGGCAGTTTTGCCTCAATGGCTTTCGGAGCGACGGTGATCGCACCGTGATAACTGGGAAAAAATAGCGTAAACTCAGTGCCTTTTCCCACATTGCTGTCAACAAAGATGAAGCCACCAGACTGTTTAACGATGCCGTACGCGGTGGACAATCCAAGGCCGGTTCCCTCGCCCACGCGTTTGGTCGAATAGAACGGCTCGAATATCTTCGCGAGCAAGTCCGGCGGAATTCCGATCCCCTGATCGCAGACCGAGATACAGGCGTATTCGCCAATCGGAACAACCGCGCGCGCTTTGTTTAATGGCTCGGTCAAGACCACGCGCTTGGTTTCAATTGTAATGTCGCCTCCGTTTGGCATGGCATCACGTGCATTGACGACAAGGTTCATAAGCACTTGTTCCAACTGGCGTTTGTCGGCGCGCACTGAGGGAAGATCTGGATCATGGTAAAGGGATAAGATCATCTTTTCGCCCACCAGGCGATTAAGAAGATGGGTGAGATCGGCAAGTGTGTCGCGCAGATCAATCACCTCTGGTAGCAAGGTCTGTTTGCGAGAAAATGCTAACAACTGTCCCACAAGTGCCGAGGCGCGGTTTGCGTTTTGATTGATCTGCTCAAGATCAGCATAATCGCCATCACCTTGGTCATGGCGCAACAACAAGAGATCGCAATGTCCTGAAATTGCAGTCAAAAGATTGTTAAAATCATGCGCCACACCGCCTGCCAACTGCCCTATGGCATGCATCTTCTGGCCTTGGATAAATTGCGCCTCGAGGGTTTTCAGCTCGGTTGCGTCATGCAGCACCGCCGTGACTTCCGGAACGCCTTCTTGTCGTCCTGCAGATAAGCTGATCTGAATGAAGTTGTCCTCGGCCGTCTTTTGCAATCGGACAATTTCGGGCTTTGCTGGCGCTGCCGCTTCGATTGCTTCATTGACCCAATCTGCGACAGATCGCCCAAGGTCAGTGACCACTTCGCCCAACGTGCCTAAAGGTTGGCTCTCGTTCAGTCGCAAAAGCGTGCGGGCAGGCTCGTTTGCATCTATAATCTGGCCGCCGCGTCCTAAGTGGAGCAAAGCCACAGGCAGGTCGTCCGCGCTAAACCCAGACGCTGGCGCATCGATCCCAAGTCCGTCGACCATCACAGCTACTTCGCGGCGATCTCCGGCCAATGCCGTATGGTAGACACGCACACGGTCCGTCGTGCCGGCCGCGTTACGGATCAACGCAACCTCCCCCGTTTCCGGCAATGGGGCTGGGAAAACTCGGTCTACGTGATGCACGCGTTTGCCAACAATCTGACGCATCGCCTCGTTCATCGAGAGCACGGTGCCTTTGGCGCTGATGGTCATGAGCGGAACTGCTGTCATAGGGCCGCCAGACGCGGTCTCGCCCACTTTTTCCGAAATATGTTCAAGCCGCAGCAGCAACCGTCCAAGGCTCATTCTATGCAAGGCAGCCCGAAAATGGGCTTTACGGGTAACCACGTCTTCGCTCACCCGGTCACGGGATCCAAGGCGCGCCTGCAATTGACGCAGTAAGGATGCAGGATCAGGCAACAGCGATTTGAGGCCCTTTGCCATGCCGTCATCATACAAACGAGGAAAGGCGCTCAGCGCTGATTGGTTGGCCCAGACAACAACATGGTTGGGATCAAACAGAATGCTGGGTGCGCTTTCTGTGTCGAGGAACTGTTGTAAAACTTGTTCGTCATGGCTGCGGGTGTGGTCTGTGAACGACGAGATACCGCGCAACAAGCCAACAAGGGCCAAAAGGGTACCCGCGGCAGTCATAAGAGCAAGGCGCAACATGTCATCCACAGCAATCGCAGCCCCGAGCGCAAAGATTGCGGCCGCCCAAAGCAGCACGCTTGAGCGCCGGAAAAGAGCATGCACAGCGCGCCAATTGGGCCGCTTGAGCGTGGCGTTTGGTGTCACAAAGACCCTCCGTTCAGGGCCATCCCTGAAAATACAGGTATGGCGGCAGACCTCTTAAGCATGCCTTAACAGCCGAACGATTGCAATCTTGGGTTGTGGGTAGTCCGATAAAACGCGTTAAGCGCGTTTCAAAATTTGCAGAAAGAAGCCGTCAGCCCCCTCGGTCGGCAGCCAGCTTGCGCGCGTGTCAGGCTCCCAATCGGGGTGATCGCGCAGAAAACCGGCAACGGTCGCGTCATTCTCACCCTCAAGGATCGAGCAGGTCACATAAGCCAACCGCCCCCCATCCCCGACGAGCGTTTGTGCAGCCCCCAGCACATCCGCTTGCGTCTGGTGCAGATTGTCCAGATCCGCCTCGGACAGCTTCCATTTGCCATCGGGACTGCGCCGCCATGCGCCAGATCCCGAACAAGGCGCATCGCAGAGCACCAGATCATAGCGCGCCGATCTGTCGAGGTCATCTGGACCCATGCACCGCACCTCAGCCCCTGCCCGCGCGGCCCGAACCGGCACGTCGGACATGCGCTCGGGGGCGATGTCATGGGCGCTGACCCGTGCCCCCTGGGCTGCGAGCGCCAAGGCCTTGCCGCCCCCACCCGCGCAGTAATCCAGCACTGTGGTGTCGTCGGTGGGGCCAAGAGCCTCGACAACCGCTTGCGACGCGGCGTCTTGCAGCTCGACCAATCCGTCCAGATAGGCTTGGCAATTGCGAATTTGGCGCGCGCCGGAGATCACCTCGAGCGCCGTGGATGCAAGCGCATGTGGCCGCGTCTCAATCCCGGTTTCGCGCAGGGTTTCGACGACCTCCGTGCGCGTGATCCTTGCGGTATTGACCCGCAAGAACACCGTCGCGCGGTCCCGCAGCGAGGCTGCAATCGCCTCCGCCGCGTCGGTATATTGGTGGGCCAACCGCGTCCACAGCCATTCGGGCAGATCAAGCCGGTCCGCATCGCTTAACGCAACCGGTGCGTCCAGCTGCGCGACCTCTGCCTCGGTCAGCGGATCAGGCCCATAGCCTGCCCCGGAAAAAAGCGGGGCGATATCGGTCCCGGACTGGCGCAGAAGCCCCAAAATGATCGCGCGCCCGGTCTCCGCGCCGCCATAGGCGCGGCTCGACGCCCATTTGCGCCTTGCCTCAAACACCAGATTGCGCACGGCGGCGCGGTCTTTGGAGCCCGCATAGCGACTGCCCCGCGCCCACGCGAGCAGCGCCGCCTCGCTCGCCTGACCCGCAATCACACTGTCGAGCACCTCGATCGCGGCAGCAACCCGCGCGGCGGGCGTCACTTAACCGCCCATCCGGTAGTTCGGGCTTTCGCGGGTGATCTGAACGTCATGGACATGGCTCTCTTTCAGACCAGCCCCGGTGATGCGCACGAAATTGGCGGAGCTGCGCATCTCGTCCACGGTGGCCGCCCCCACATAGCCCATTGCTGCGCGCAGACCGCCCACAAGCTGATGGACCACGGCGTTCGCTGAGCCCTTATAGGGCACCTGACCTTCGATGCCTTCTGGCACCAGCTTGTCGGAGGCCGCGTCTTTCTGAAAATACCGATCCGCCGAGCCGCGCGCCATCGCACCCAGACTTCCCATGCCACGGTAGCTTTTGAAGCTACGGCCTTGATATAGAATGACTTCACCGGGGCTCTCATCGGTGCCCGCAATCATGCTGCCGACCATCGCGCAGCTTGCCCCTGCCGCAATTGCCTTGGCGAAATCACCCGAGAATTTGATGCCGCCATCAGCAATCACCGGCGTATCGCCCGCAGCCCCGGCGCAATCCATTATCGCGGTCAGTTGCGGTACACCCACGCCCGCCACGATCCGCGTCGTACAGATGGAGCCCGGCCCGATCCCGACCTTGATCGCATCCGCACCTGCGTCGATCAACGCGCGGGTCGCTTCACCTGTGGCGACGTTTCCGGCCACGACTTGGACATGGTTGGACAGGTTTTTGACCCGCTTGACCGCTTCGGCGACCGAGGCCGAATGCCCGTGTGCCGTGTCGATCACAATCAAATCGCATCCTGCATCAACCAAGGCTTCCGACCGCTCGAACCCCGCATCGCCCACCGTGGTGGCTGCGGCCACGCGCAAACGCCCCAGATCATCCTTGCAGGCGGTCGGGTTCAGCACGGCTTGCTCGATATCTTTCAGGGTCAACAGCCCGGTCAGTTTGCCTTCGGCGTCGACCACCAGAAGCTTCTCGATCCGGCGCGCATTCATCAGGCTCTTGGCCTCGGCCAGATCGGCAGGCTCGCGCAGCATGGCGAGGTTTTCGGAACTCATCATCACCGAGACCGGCGTTTTGTCATCCGTGGCAAAGCGCATGTCGCGGTTGGTCACGATCCCCAGCACGCGGCCTTGTCCATCGACAATCGGAAAGCCCGTGACGCGGTAGCGCTCTTGCAGCGCGCGCGCATCGGCGACGGTTTGGTCGGGGCTGAGCGTGATCGGGTTATAGACAACGCCGGACTCGAACCGCTTCACCCGGCGGATCTCGCGCGCTTGTGTCTCGACGTCGAGGTTGCGGTGGACCACACCCATGCCACCCGCTTGCGCCATGGCGATGGCCATCCGGGCCTCGGTCACGGTGTCCATGGCCGAGCTGAGCAGCGGAATGTTCAGGTTAATCGTCTTTGTCAGCCGCGTGCGCGTGTCCGCCGTGCTGGGCAAAACGCTGCTCGCCCCCGGCACCAACAACACATCATCAAAGGTGAGTGCTTCGCGAATTTCCATGACTGCGATCCTTTCCGCCCGATCCCATTTGGCGCTTTGCTATTTCACGGGATCGGGGAAAAGGAAAGGCTGTGCGGCACCGTTATGCAGTCGCAGCATTTGTTTTTGGCGCGAGCGTTCCTTTGGCCCACATCTTGAGCACCCGAAACAGGATATAGCCGATCAGACCGCTTGCCGCGACCAACAGACAGACCCCCGCAATCCGGGCCACATCGCCATAAAGGGGGCCGAGGCCTCTGCCGCCCAGCATCAACAGCATCCCCGTATAGGCCGCGAGCGGGAAGGTGAAAGCCCCCCAAAGCGGGCTAAACCCGGCGGCGGTCAGGTAGCGGGCTTTCACCACCAAAACGGCCAGCAAAAGCGTGGCAAGGCTGGCACTGGCCAACGCAATCTGCGGATAGTCGAACAACAGCGAGACGGTTGCAAACAGGCTGACGGGGGCCAGATGGATTGCGAGAAGCGGGCGCAAAGGCGGTGGCGGGTCGCGCCGGATCACCTGGCCAAGACTGATGGCATAGATCAGGAACGCGGCCAGCACTGTTCCCAGAAACAGGATCTGCGCCAGCGCCAGAAACCCAAGCGGGATTGCCGAGAGCGGCAGCAGAATGAAGCCCACGAAGCTGAGATGCCATACGGGCGTAACCTGGCGCTGCTCGGGAGGACCGCTTGCAAAGACCCAGATGATCAACACAGCCAGACCCAACTGGGTAGAGATCGCAAGGCCAAGCACGATCCGCGCAATTTCGGGCGCGTAGGGCACCAGGGTGGCGGCAAACAGCGCGATGCACAAAGACCCCGCCGTGACCCCTGCCCGTCCCGGCAGCACGCGCAGATCATCGGCAATCACCGACGGGCGGCGCACCAGCTTGGCGAGATAGCCCAGCAGCGCAAACAAAAACAGCAGCGACACCGCCCCGAGGATCATTTCCGAGATCACCGGCTCTTTGGCGAAGGTCTCGGCATAGGCGCGCCAGGCCAGCCCGATCCCGAACGCGCCCATGATCGACGGGAACACCGCCGGGGGCATGCGCGCAAAGATCGCCACTTTCGCTGGTGCGATCGGTGGCGGCGGGAAATACGGGGGTTTCTTGTCGCTCATGTCGCCGCTGCCTTGGCTTGCGCCAATTGCGCGCCCATGGCTTGGCGCAACAGCACCGCATCACCGCCCACGGCCAGGAAGCGCACCCCTTGCGCGGTCAGGTCTGGCACATCGGCCAGATCAAAGGTGACGGTGCCTGAAGGCACGCCAAGCCGTTTCAATGTCGCATAAGCCGTTGCAATCGCGCCCTGAACCTCGGGCGCATCCATATTGCCGGGATAGCCCATATCAGCGGACAGATCGGCAGGCCCGACAAAGACCGCATCGACACCGGGGGTCTGGGCAATCGCCTCCAGCTCGTCCAGAGCGGCGGCACTTTCGACCTGCACGATCAGGCAGACCCGGTCATTGGCGCGGGCCGCATAATCAGCCTCGTCGCCATAGCCACTGGCGCGCGCAAGGATCGCGCCCATCCCGCGCGTGCCCTCAGGCGGGTATTTGCAGGCGGCGGCAATGCGCGCGGCTTCTGCGGCGGAGTTCACCATCGGCACCAGCAATGTCGTGATCCCGATATCGAGCGCCTGCTTGATCATCCAATCCTCGCCTGCGGGCACGCGCAGCACCACATCGGTGTCCGAGCCTCCCAGGGCGCGGGCTTGCTCCAGCGCTTGTGTCAACAGGTTCGGGCCGTGCTCGCCATCGATCAACACCCAGTCAAAGCCGACACGCCCGGCAATCTCGGCCGCGGTCGGGCTGCTCATCGCCAGCCAAAGACCCCATTGCATCTGCCCCGCGCGCAACCGCGCCTTGATCCGGTTCTCGCCCATCTGATCTGCTCGCCCCTCTTTGCTGCGTCCCTTGTCCCACCGGGCTATATGAAACGTGCCGCAGGCCGACAACACAAAAGCCCCGCCGACAAGGGCGGGGCTTTGTTACGCATTTCTACTCACACTTAACGATAGAGCAGCGACACACCGTCTTTGAAGATATGCACCTTGGCCGGATCAGCCGTCAGCTTGACCGCCTTGTGGCGCAGATCAGCATGGATGCCTTGCAGCTTGCCGATGACAGGTTCTTCATCGCCGGTGGTCTTGAAGTAAAGCAGCGTCACCTCGCCCAAGGCTTCGGTAATGTTCACCTCGCCGGAGAAAGCATAATTGTCTTCTGTGGCGGGCACGAAATCTTCGGGGCGGATGCCGACCTTGACGCGTGCGCCTATATCGCCGGCCTCGGTCGGGTAGTTCGACACCGCTTGTCCGCCGCCATCGATCTTGACGGTGGTGGTCTTGCCGGTGCCGGTGATCTCGCCTTGCAGCAGGTTCATTGCCGGAGAGCCGATGAACTGGGCGACAAATTCGGAGTTTGGACGCTCGTAGAGCTCCAGCGGGGATCCGACCTGCGCGATGCCTTTATTGGCCAAAACCACGATGCGGGAGGCAAGCGTCATGGCTTCGACCTGGTCATGGGTCACGTAGATCATGGTCGATTCCGGCATCGACTCTTTGAGCTGCGCAATCTCGATCCGGGTGGCGACGCGCAAGGCGGCATCAAGGTTCGAGAGCGGTTCGTCAAACAGGTAAACCTTCGGGTCGCGCACGATCGAGCGCCCGATGGCCACACGCTGGCGCTGACCGCCCGACAAAGCTTTTGGCAAACGGTCGAGATATTCGTCCAGTTGCAGGATCTTGGCGGCCTTGCTGACGGCAGCATCGATCTCTTCGGGGCTTTTCTTGGCCAGTTTCAGCGCAAAGCTCATGTTATCGCGCACGGTCATATGCGGATAAAGCGCGTAGGACTGGAACACCATCGCGATGCCGCGCTGTGCGGGAGGCACGTCATTGACCAGAACGCCGTCGATTTCCAGCGTGCCGGAGGTGATCTTTTCCAGCCCCGCGATCATCCGCAACAGCGTGGACTTGCCGCAGCCCGAGGGGCCGACAAAGACGATCAGCTCGCCTTGCTTGATGTCCAGATCGATGTTGTTGAGCACATTGACCGTGCCCCCATATGTCTTCTCGACATCTTTAAGTACTAGATCAGCCATTCTGGTCCCCTCCCTGGTCCCGTTCTTGGTCTTTTGAGCCCGCATGCGAGCCTGTTGTGATGGGGCACCCGCGCGCTTACGCCGGATGCCAGAGTACGATGCAGGGTTGCCATGGACCCAAGGTGCAATGACCCTCCGGCCCGGTGCCTGCGCTGTTCAACTCGGCGCCCACATGCAGCCATTCGCCCGGACCTGTTGCGGTGCTCGGGGCCGCTGGCAGGCTGAGCGGGCTGGGTGTTTCGCTCATATTCAGGGCGAAAAACAGCGTTTGAGTGTCGTCTTGACGCTCGAACGACAACACATCGCCGTCGACCTTCAGGGCGTTCAACGCCCCCTTGGCCAGCGCTGAATTGGCCCCCCGGAACGCAATCGCGCGGCGGTAGTGATGCAGAAGGCCATCAGGATGCACCTCCTGCTCGGCCACAGAAGAGCGCAGATGCTCCGAGGATACCGGCAGCCAAGGACGCACCGCCGAGAAGCCACCATTCATATTGTCGGTCTCCCACACCATTGGCGTGCGGCAGCCGTCGCGGCCTTTGAATTCGGGCCAAAACTCTATGCCATATGGGTCTTGCAGGTCCTCAAAGGCCACATCTGCTTCGTGCAGCCCCAGCTCCTCGCCCTGATAAATACAAGCCGAGCCGCGCAAGGACATCAGCAGTGTGATCAGCCCACGCGTCGCCGAGGGCGACAGGTTCCAGCGGCTGGCATGGCGTTGCACGTCGTGGTTGGAAAACGCCCAGCAGGCCCAGCCATCTTCGGCCACGCGGGCGACACGTTCCAGAACTTCGGCCACACGGGCGGCCGTCAGCTTTTCGGCTGCCAAAAACTCGAATGCGTAGCACATATGCACGCGGTCCTCGCCCTTGGTGTATTCGCCCAAAATCTCGAGGCCCAGTTGCGCATCGCCAACCTCGCCCACACAGGCAATCGCCGGGTAGTCATCCATCACCGCGCGGAAGCGCTTGAGGAAGGCGATATTCTCGGGCTGGTTCTTGGAATAGAGGTGTTCTTGGTGATTATACGGGTTCACCGCAGGCGCGATCGTGGCGTTGCGCTTTTCAGGGGGAAGCGCAGGATTGTCTCGCAACTCTTTGTCCGCGAAGTAGAAATTGATCGTATCAAGACGGAATCCATCGACGCCGCGATCCAGCCAGAACCGCTCCACATCGAGAAGCGCATCTTGGACGGCCTCGCAGTGTAGGTTCAGATCGGGCTGCGAGGTCAGGAAGTTATGCAGGTAATATTGCAACCGCCGCGCATCCCAAGTCCAGGCCGAGCCGCCGAAGATCGACAGCCAATTGTTGGGAGGTGTGCCATCAGGCTTCGGGTCAGCCCAGACATACCAATCGGCCTTGTCATTGGTCCGATCCGCACGGCTTTCGGCAAACCACGGATGCTGGTCGGACGTATGCGACAGCACCAGATCGATCATCACTTTCAGACCCAAAGCATGGGCCGTCTCGATCACCGCATCGAAATCCGACAGGCTGCCGAACATCGGATCAACGTCGCAATAGTCGCTGACGTCATAGCCGAAATCCTGCATGGGCGAGGTGAAGAACGGCGAAATCCAGATCGCGTCTACACCCAGCGAGGCGACATAGGGCAAGCGTTGGACAATCCCCAACAGATCGCCAATCCCATCCCCGTTGCTGTCTTGGTAGCTGCGAGGGTAGATCTGATAGATCACCGCCCCGCGCCACCAATCCTTGTCGACCGTCGGCGCCAGTTTTGACGCCCGTGTATCAAGGGCCACATTCATTGTCGTAAAGCCTTACCAGAGTATTATTTGACGGACCCGGCCAGAAGACCGCGCACGAGATAGCGTTGCATCGCAAAGAACACCGCCAACGGGACCGCGATGGACACGAAGGCCGCCGTGGCGAGGATTTCCCAATTGCCGCCCCGGGTGCCCAACAGCTCGACGATTTGGATCGTCATCACCGTTGTCTCGCCTGTTGCGTCAATCAGGAACACACGCGCCACCAGCAGGTCGTTCCATGTCCACAGGAACTGGAAGATTGCGAAGGACGCGAGCGCCGGGAAGGACAGCGGCAAGATGATCTTGGTAAAGATCTGGAACTCTGTCGCGCCATCAACGCGCGCGTTCTCAATGATATCTCGCGGCAATCCGACCATGTAGTTCCTGAGAAGATAGATCGCGAGCGGCAATCCAAAGCCGGTATGGGCGAGCCATACCCCCAGATAGCCTTTGCCGATCCCAATACCGAGATGCAGTTTGAGAAGTGGGATCAGCGCCAGTTGCAGCGGCACCACCAACAGCGCAACCACCGCCGCGACGAGAAGTGCGCGGCCCGGAAACTCCATCCATGCTAGCGCATAGGCCGCGAAAGCTGCGATCAGGATTGGGATGATCGTGGCTGGAATGGTCACCGTCAGCGTATTGAAGAACGCCTTGGCCATGCCTTCGGAATTACTGCCGTCAAACAGCATGTTATTGTAGTTGTCGAAGGTAAATTCAGGCGGGGATTCCGCGGTCACGAATATACGTTTGCCGCGACTTCCGGTCATCTCCTCTGGCGAGGTGATGCGGTAGGCGCCGGTTTCGCTGACCGTGACCTGCTCGCCGGAGTTAAACTCGCCGACCTCGCCTGCGGCATATGTCGAGATGGCGCGCGAGGATGTGCCCCAGCGCGAGATCACTGCCTCGGAGCCCTCTTCGAACAAGTTGCCCTCGATCACGTAAAGCGTGCCTTCGAGCGTTTGCGCATCGGGTCCTGCCGCGCGCAATGTCAGGTTCTGCTCGGACGGGAACATCGCCTTCCACCAGCCCGAGGTCGAGATCTGGTCCGCGGTCCGAAAGGACGATACGAGCAATCCGAAGGTCGGAAAGACCCACAGGAAGACAAGAAAAATGACCGACAGATGCACCGCCCATGTCAGCGAGGATTTGGTTCCTGCGATGTTATCCATCACTTCATCTCCTTACGGACATTGTAGACGTTCCAGACCAGAATGGGCGACACCATCAGCATGATGACCATGGCCGAGGCCGAGCCCACGCCCCAATCATTGGCGACAAACAGTTGGTTGAACATGTAATTGGCCAAAACCTGCGTGCCCCATTGGCCGTTGGTCATGGCAAAGACGATGTCGAAAACCTTCAGGACGGTGATGGTGATCGTGGTCCACACGACCACGATGGTGCCCGAGATTTGCGGCATCTTAATCTTGAAGAAGACCTGAAACGGGCCCGCGCCATCGACGATCGCGGCCTCGATGGTTTCTTCAGGAATGCCGCGCAGTGCAGCCGACAGGATCACCATGGCAAAGCCCGTCTGGATCCAGATCAGCACGATCATCAGGAAGATCGAGTTCCACAGAGGGATCGTCAGCCAGGTCTGCGGGTCCGTGCCGCCGAAGAACATATAGATCGCGTTCAGTACACCGATCTGATCCTGCTCGACGGGCCGGGTGTCGTAGATCAGCTTCCAGATCACGGCAGCACCCACAAACGAGATCGCCATCGGCATGAAGATCAGTGACTTTGCGATCCCACCCCATTTGATGCGGTCGGTCAGCTGCGCTATCATCAAGCCAAATGCGGTGGACATCGCAGGCACGATCAGCAGCCACAGGAAGTTATTGCGCAGCGCTTCCCAGAATTTGTCCTCACCAAACATCTGTTGGTAATTGGCCAGCCCCACAAAGGCTCCGTCCTGATCTCGGTCGGTTACAGACAGGCGCAGTGTCTCGACCACCGGATAGGCCAGATACAGGCCAAGCGCGAAAAGCGCGGGAAACAGGAAGACCCAAGGACGGATCATTTCGCGGCGGTTAATATTGCGCCCCGTATTCGGCCCCTTGGCCGGAAACAGTACCTTATCGAGAAGCTGGTTGGCGAAGTAGAAGTAGCCAACGCAGGCTCCTACACCGACGATTATGGTCACCAGACCAAGTAATGCTGGATGCATTGTCCCCTCCCAAGGCACTGATCGCATTTATCTTTATGGGAGTGGCCCGCATGTCGTTGCACGCGGACCACTCAGGTTTGTCGTAAGCCGTGGCTTACTTCAATGCGTCCCAGCTTTCCTGGATGCCGGTTGCGACTTCAGTGGCGTCTGCGCCGCCTGCATAGTCAACCATGCCAGTCCAGAACGAGCCTGCACCAACACCACCTGGCATCAGGTCAGAGGCGTCAAAGCGGAAGGTGGTGGCACCCAGAAGGATGTCGTTCATCTTCGCGGTCGCAGGATCTGCGAACTTCGAGCTATCAACACCTTTATGGGGTGTCAGGAAGCCGCCGCGCGCCATCCATGTCTCGTGCGCCTCAGTCGTTTGCAGATACTCGATCAGAGCATGGGCCGCAGGGCTGTCATTGGTGATAGCCCAGAGCGTGCCTGCCCCCAGAACCGGTGCGCCGAGGTCTTTTTCAGCGTAGGCAGGGAAGTAGAAGAAGTCTGCATCTTCGCCAACAACGGTGCCCTCAGGGAAGAAGGCCGGGATGAACGATGCCTGACGGTGCATGTAGCACTGTGGGGGCGACGAGAAGAGGCCTTTGGGGCTGTCACGGAAGTCCGTGGAGGCCACAACACCTGCGCCACCGGCGACATAGTCGTCGTTACGGGCAAATGCGCCGAACTCTTCGATGGCCGCAACAACACGCTCGTCGTTGAACGGGATCTCGTTGGAAACCCACGCGTCATAGACCTCTGGGGCCTGCGTGCGCAGCATCATGTCCTCAACCCAGTCGGTTGCTGGCCAGCCGGTCGCACCGCCCGAACCCAGACCGATGCACCATGGGGTGCCGCCATCGGCGACGATCTGATCTGTCAGGGCTTTGAGCTCTTCCATGGTGGTTGGGACTTCGTAGCCCGCATCCTCGAAGTTCTCAGGCGAGAACCACACAAGCGACTTCACGTCGACCTTGTAGAAAAAGCCGTAAAGGTTGTCTGCGCCGTTCTCGTCGGCATAGGTGCCCAGATCGACCCAGGACGACCCTGCAGCGTAGTTCTCGTTGATCCACTCGCCGGTGCCATCTGCCAAAGGCGTCAGGAAACCGCGCGATGCCATGTCTGCGGCCAGACCGGGCTGAGGGAACACGGCGACATTGGGGGCAGAGCCCGCTTCGGCATCGACGAGGATCTGCTGCTCGAAGCTGTCGGAGCCTACGTAGCGCACATCCGCGCCGGACGCGGCAGCAAAGCCTGCCAGCACTTCTTCAACGATCTCTTGGTCCGGGCCGAGCCATGGACCGAAAACGGTAACTTGCTCACCTGCGAGATGACCTTCTGCGTGCGCCATGCCCGCGGTCAATGCAAGGACGGCAGCCCCTGTGTAAAACGATTTTTTCATTAGTTCCTCCCGTTGAGACCTATTCCTGGCCCACCACGATATTTCCGCGCGCAAAGGACTCATTTCCAAAGCGCTTTGGATGCGTGGACAGTTCCCCACCTTAGGCTTCATGTCAATCACCGTGACGTGTCACCCTGAAGTTTTTCCCACTTCTCTTTGTATTCGGTTTGTTAGCGTCAGACATATTTGCTTTTGACGTTCGGGGCCGACTGCGCCTAGTGTGCTGGGATTGAAAGCGCTTTGGAAAGCTAAGTTTGCAATGAATCTTAGGGAGTTGTCACAGAAACTGGGGGTCAGCCAGACCACGGTCAGCCGTGCGCTGAACGGCTATCCAGAGGTCTCTGAGGCAACCAGAGCGCGAATCGTCGCCGCAGCAGACCGTTACAATTACCAACCCAATACCCGCGCCAAAAGCCTCGCAACCGGTCGCTCGATGTCGATTGGGCATGTGATTCCCCTCTCGACCGATCATGAAATGGTAAACCCCGTCTTTGGCGACTTCATCGCAGGCGCAGGCGAGGCCTATGCGCGCGAAGGGTATGACATGCTCTTGTCGGTCGTGCGCCAACAGGACGAGCAGAAAGCCTACCGCGAGATGGCCTCCAAGGGCAGCGTCGACGGGGTGATCGTCCATGCGCCGCGCCTCAACGATCCGCGCCCCGATCTGCTCAAAGAGCTTGGCTTGCCCTTTGTGGTACATGGCCGCGTGCCTGAACGGGTCGAGGATTACGCGTGGCTCGACATGGACAATCGTCGCGCGTTTCGCCGTGCGACGGAGTTCTTGTTGGATCTCGGGCACACCCGCATTTCACTGATCAATGGGCATGAGACGATGGACTTCGCGCGCCGCCGTCGCCACGGCTTTATCGAGGCGTTTGAGGCGCGCGGTCTCGCCGTGACCGCCGATCTGCAAGCCGCCGGCGAGATGACGGAGAGCTTTGGCTTTCATCACGCGCAGCGCCTGCTGAAGCTGCCCAACCGCCCGACAGCGATCATCGTGTCCTCCATCTTGCTGGCCATCGGTGTGCAGCGCGCCATCGGCGAAGCTGGGCTGGAAATGGGGCGGGATGTCTCCGTCGTGACCCATGATGATGCGCTGTCGTATTTGCGCAATGGCGACGAGCTGCCGCTGTTTACCGCCACGCGGTCTTCCGTGCGCGACGCCGGGATGCGCTGTGCGGAGCTGTTGATTGCGCAGGTCATAAGCCAAGAAAACCGAATGATGCAAGAGCTTTGGGAGGCGGAATTAATCCTCGGCCAATCCACAAGCCACGCACCCCGTTAATCATTTCAAGCCCCGAAAGACAGCATGACATTTGACCACAAACGCTCCGACTTTCCCGAGGGGTTCCTGTTTGGAACCGCGACCTCTGCCTATCAGATCGAAGGCCATGCGATGGGTGGCGCAGGGCGCACCCATTGGGATGATTTTGCACAAACTCCGGGCAATGTTGTGCGGGCCGAGAACGGAGCTTTGGCTTGCGATCACTTGAACCGCATGGACGAAGACCTTGATCTTATTCGGGATTTAGGGGTTGATTGTTACCGCTTCTCGACCTCCTGGGCCCGTGTCTTGCCCGGTGGCACCGGTGCGCCCAACGTCGAAGGCTTGGATTTTTATGAGCGTCTCGTGGACGGTCTGCTGGAGCGCGGGATCGAGCCTCACGCCACGCTCTATCATTGGGAATTGCCAAGCGTGCTCGCCGATAAGGGGGGGTGGCGCAATGCCGATATGCCCAATTGGTTCGCAGAGTACACCGCCATCATCATGGGCCGGATCGGGGATCGGGTGGCCTCGGTCGCGCCGATTAACGAGCCTTGGTGCGTCGGCTGGCTGAGCCATTTTCTCGGTCACCACGCGCCGGGTCTGCGCGATATCCGGGCCACCGCGCGCGCGATGCATCATGTGCTGCTGAGCCATGGTCGTGCAATTAAAGTGATGCGTGAACTTGGCATGACAAACCTCGGTGCTGTCTGCAATTTTGAATATGCGCAGCCCGCTGATGACACGCCTGAAGCAAAGGCCGCGGCCCAGCTCTATGATGGCTATTACAACCGGTTTTTCATCTCGGGCCTGTTCAAGAAAAGCTACCCCGAAGATGTGCTTGAAGGCTTGGGGCCGCATCTGCCCGACGGATGGCAGGATGATTTCGACACGATTGCACAACCCCTCGATTGGGTGGGCATTAACTATTACACCCGCAAACTGATCGCGCCCGACGACACAAGCTGGCCCTCTCATAAGGAGGTTGAAGGCCCCCTGCCCAAAACCGCCATGGACTGGGAGATTTATCCAGACGGCCTGTACCATTTCATCACCTGGCTCGCGCGCGACTATACGGGCGATTTGCCGATCATGATCACCGAAAACGGGATGGCCTCGTATGATACGGTCGAGGACGGTGCGGTCTCTGACCTCGCGCGTCAGGAATATCTGAACCAGCATTTTGCCGCTGCCAAACGCGCGATTGCCGATGGTGCGCCGCTCAAGGGCTATTTTATCTGGTCCTTGATGGACAATTACGAATGGGCCTTGGGCTATGACAAACGCTTCGGCCTCGTGCATGTGGACTTCGAGACGCTCAAACGGACCCCAAAAGCGTCTTACCTTGCACTCGCAGCTGCGTTAAAGCGTTAGCGCAAACATCGCCGGGGCCGTGTCGCTTCGGTCCCAGCCGGAGGCCCCCCATGTCCGCATCAAACCCTGTCATTTCCTTGGTCGCAGATGTTGGCGGCACCAATACCCGCGTCGGGCTCGCCATTGATGGAGTGCTTGATCCCGGCACCATCGCGCGGCACCGCAACGCCGATTATGCCGGGCTCGACCCGATCCTGCGCCACTACCTGACGACAGTGGACAAAGGCCCGTGCGACGCGGCCTGCATCGCGATGGCGGGCCCGGTGCGCGATGGCGTCGGCATCATGACCAACCTCGATTGGACCATTGATGAAGACGCGCTGCGCCGGGCAACGGGCGCCAGTCGTGCAGCGGTGCTGAACGATCTACAAGCCCAAGGCTACGCCCTGCCCCATCTGACTGACGACGCACGCCATCTGATCGTGGCGGGCAGCGACACCGCGAACGCACCGCTGAACGAGGCATCCGATCGCCAATTGGTGATCGGTGTCGGGACGGGCTTTAACGCAGCGCCCGTGCATAAGGTCGGCGGCAACTTCCTTGTTGCTCCGTCCGAATGCGGCCATGCCAATTTGCCGATCCGGTCCGAGCAGGAGTTGCGTCTGTGCCGGTTCGTCGAGACCGCCCACGGCTTCCCGGCCATCGAGGACTTGCTGTCCGGGCGCGGGCTCGAGCGGTTGTTCAGCTTTCTGACCCTGGAGGCCGGGGCACAGGAAGACTGTAGCGCTGCGATCATTATGGAGCGCTTGGGCGAAGGCGATCCGATGGCCGAAGCGACGGGGCGGCTCTTCGTCAAGCTTCTTGGAACGGTTGTGGGCAATCTGGCGCTGATCCACTTGCCTTTCGGGGGCATCTATCTGGTGGGCGGCGTCGCGCGGGCCTTTTCGCCGTATCTGGACGTCTTCGGGTTCGAGACCGCCTTCCTCGACAAAGGGCGGTTTGCGGGGTTCATGCAGAACTTCCCGATCACGGTGGTCGAGGACGACTATGCCGCCCTGTCTGGCTGTCTTGCCTATGTGATGCAGGATGGGGCTGTGGGGCAAACTCTCTAAAGCTTTATTTATTCAGAATTTGTTAGCATCTCGCAGGCAGAAAGGATCGGGACCGGGGGCAGACGGGATCGGGACATGCTAAAGTGGGATCATAATTCTTGGGGGGCGACGCGATGGTAGCGGTGCTGTCCCTGCCCGCGCGCATCGACAATGCGGCGGCGTCCATGTTGCGCGACATGCTTCTGGCCAAACAAGGTGCGTCCTTGCGGCTCGATGCAAGCGCTGTGACGAAAATCGGAACGCTTAGCGTGCAAGTCCTTTTGGCGGCGCGCAAAACATGGATCGCGGATGGCAAAAGCTTAAGCCTGTCCAATCCGTCCGACCTGATGTCGGTAAAGTTAGCGCAGATCGGCTTGACCAGTGCTCAGTTTGAGACGGGGACGGTCTGATGGGACTCTATGTGCTTGCAGTCGATGATTCCCGAACCATCCGCGATATGTTGCGTCTGACCCTTGAGGGCGCTGGCCACACCACTTTGGTGGCGGAAGATGGTGAAGACGGTCTTGCCGTTCTTGGCGCGCATGTCAGCGCACATGGCGCGCCGGACGCAGTAATTACCGACATCAATATGCCCAGGCTCAATGGGATCGAGTTTATCAGGGGTGTGCGCGCCTTGCCCGAGACGCGGCTGACACCGATCCTTGTGCTAAGCACGGAAAGTGAAGACGACCTCAAAAACCAGGCGCGCGAAGCCGGTGCAACGGGCTGGATCGTAAAGCCGTTTGATCCCGCAAAGCTGCTGCGCGCGGTCGATATGGTTGCAGGATAGCCGACATGCCGCATGACCCAATGCAAGACATTCGCACAACCTATTTCCTAGAATGCGCGGAGTTGATGGAAGATCTCGTTGACCGGCTGGATACATTTTGCGCAGGCCAAACCGATGCGGAAACGGTCAACACAATCTTTCGGGCGGTCCATTCAATCAAGGGCGGTGCTGGCGCATTTGGGTTTGACGCACTCGTGCTCTTCGCGCATGGGTTTGAAAATGTGCTGGACGCGGTGAGATCAAGGCAATTTACTCCAAACAGCGATGAATGTCGCGTGTTTCTGCAAGCAGCAGATGTGCTGGGCGACTTGATACAAAGCGCAGAACTGGGGACGCCGGCCAATTCGGGAGATGTCGGTGCACTCCTGTCGAAGCTTGACGCGTTTGTTGCTCCAACAGCGGATGCGACACTTGCATTTACACCTCAGCCGTTGAGCTTTGCATTGCCTGACAGCATCGAGCCGTGCGCAAAAGATACGCTTCAAGCGCAAATGGACGCCCATGAATTGGATGTAACATTTACGCCAAGCGCAGCTCTCTATCAAAACGGCAACGATCCAATGCCCGCCCTGTCTCAGCTGAACTCTGATGAAGTTAGAACGCTGAAATGTAAGACAGATTCAATTCCCATGCTCGAAGATATGACCGTCGAAGAAAGTTACCTCGAATGGGGCTTTCGTACCCTGCCTGGGGTGTGTCGGGCAGACATCGAAAGCGTCTTCCAGTTCATGGAAGGCCTATGCTGCTTAACGATTTCTCCGGTCGATGTGACGCCTGAAAATCCCGATGTGGAAACCATCGGGACACCTATGTCGAGTGATCAAGATAGCGCACCTGGGCCTTTGCGCACACTGCATTCCAATACCGTTCGGGTTGATCTTGATCGTATTGATCGGTTGGTGAACCTCGTAGGAGAGCTGGTCATCAATCAATCCATGCTCTCGCAACACTTGTCCGAGACAAGCGTCATGCAAGCCCCTGAGGTCGCGTCTGGTTTGGATGATTTTCTGCAATTGACCCGCGACATCCAAGACAGCGTCATGACTATCCGCGCGCAGCCGGTAAAATCTCTGTTCCAGCGACTTGCACGGACGGTTCGCGAAGTGGCGCGTAAGACCGAAAAAGAGGTCGACTTCATTACCCGAGGAGAAACCACCGAAATCGACAAAACCGTGCTGGAGCAGTTGGCTGAACCTTTGACCCATATGATACGCAATGCATTCGACCACGGCTTGGAAGTCCCTGAGCTGCGAGTTGCGTCCGGCAAACCGCCTAAAGGGCGGGTGACGTTGAGCGCCGAGCATAAATCCGGTCGCGTGGTATTGGAGATGCATGATGATGGTGTAGGTTTGGATCGAGCACGCATCACAGCAAAGGCTGTCTCGCGCGGTTTGATTAAGGCAGATGCTGTTATGAGCGATGCTGAGATTAATGCGCTGCTCTTTAAACCGGGTTTCTCGACCGCTTCCCAAGTGACCGATTTATCCGGTCGCGGGGTTGGTATGGACGTGGTCAAGCGCGCTATCCAAGGTCTAGGTGGGCGTGTTCGTATCAGTTCAGACCCGGGAAATGGGACCCTCATTTCCATATCGCTTCCGCTGACGCTCGCCATTATGGACGGCATGATTGTCAAAGTGGCTGGCGAAGTTTTGGTCCTGCCGCTTGCGGTTGTCCATGAAACCTGCCGCATAGAGGATGGATGCATCGATCGGCTCGATCCGGATACCATCGTCTTCATACTTCGCGGCGAAGTTTTCCCCCTTTATGATCTTGGCACCATGCTTGGGCTTAGGCCCGATGGCGTTGCAAGACCTGCCGGGATTGCGATGCTCATTAGCACCGAAAGAGATCAGCGTATCGCAGTGCGGGTCGATGCAATCGAAGATCAGCGACAGGTTGTCATCAAAGGTTTGCCAGGCGCAGTTCAGCACCCTGCAGGCGTTTCTGCAGCCACCATTCTCGGTAACGGCAACGTTTCCTTTATCATTGATCCCAGCGCATTGGTGCCTAACGCAATTAGCGAGTTGGAGTCTGCCGCATGACCCTTGATGCCACCCCTGATGAGATATCCACACGGGATTATCTATCTTTCTGCGTTGGCGAGCAGGATTTTTGCCTGGATATCAGCCATGTCAGAGAAATTCGCAGTGGTGCGCCGGTAACGCCTTTGCCGCAGGCACCTGCATATATACGCGGTGTAATAAATTTGCGGGGCACTGTTTTGCCCATCATAGACCTTGCGCGCCGCCTCGGGATGGGGGCGCTACCCGATGATCCGCGTGCGGTGATTGTCGTTGTTGAAAGCGAGACGGGACCTGTTGGGCTGCTCGTGAAGGCCGTGTCCGATATTCTTTCGATTTCTCAGGCTGATATGAAAGCCATTCCAAACACGGCAGGCGACTATGCGGCATCCTTTCTGAAAGCCTTGACTGTTTTGGAGCGCGGCTTGGTCAAGGTAATGAACCTTGACGCGGTGCTTGCGGTATCCGTCGACCAACCACAACATCAAGTCCCTTGGAAATGAAGGTCGCCCCGGAAAACGGTGTCCTATCAATGGGGCAGTTTCAAACAGTTGCCGAGATTGCATTTCGGGAAGCTGGATTGGCCATAAGCCCGAGCAAAAACGCAATGGTGTTTTCGCGGCTTGTCAAACGCATGCGCGTGCTCGGTTTGCAAGATGTGGACGGCTATATCCAAGACTTAAAGCACAGCACCGACCCGGTTGAACTCGGAAATCTAGTCAGTGCGCTGACGACAAACGTAACGCAGTTCTTTCGGGAACCGCATCATTTCGATCTCTTACGCAGCCATATGACGGATAGATGGTCTAAGCGCGCACGCCAAGGGCACGTTTTGCGATTTTGGTCTGCAGGCTGCTCTACCGGTATGGAACCCTATTCGATTGCCATGACTATTGCGGACGTTTTGCCTGATTTTCAAAAGTGGGACATACGTATTTTGGCGACAGATATAGATCATGAAATGATCGAGCAGGCGCGCCAAGGCATCTATCCTCAAGCGAGTGTGAGACACATTCCCTTGCCAATGCGGCAAACGATGCTCGAGCGACGGAAAAACCGGAGTATGGACCCCACGGCCTTAGGTTGCCAACCTAGTGTCACTGTTCGGCCTGAAATTCGAGGGCTCGTAACCTTTAATACACACAACTTGATCGGAGCTTGGCCGATGAGACACAAGTTTGATGCGATCTTCTGCCGAAATGTGGTGATCTATTTCGACGAGACAACACAGGCTCTTTTGTGGCCAAAGTTTGCGGCGGCAACTGCAGAAAGCGGGCTGCTCTTTTTGGGCCATTCAGAGCGACTTATCGAATGTGAAAGCCTCGGATATCGCTCAATTGGTCTTTCGGCCTTTCAAATGGAGGCTTCGAGTGACTTCCCTATATTCCAGAAGGAAATAAGCCATGGCGCTTCGTGATCAGCTCAAATTACTGGTTGTGGATGACATGTCCACAAGTCGAGGTCTTATCACGCAGGCGCTCGAAGACTTTGGAATACAGCATGTTGAAACCGCTGATAGCGGGGCACAAGCGATGGAAAGCCTCACACGCGCGCCTGCTCATTTGGTCCTATCGGATTATAACATGCCCGGCATGGATGGATTGGCGCTGCTTGAGGCTGTGCGACAGAATGCCAAGACCCAGTCCACCGGGTTCATAATGATCACAGGACGGGCCACAAAGGAACTTGTGGAGCGCGGGCGTGCCCTCGGTTTGAACAACTACTTGGCAAAGCCGTTCACACCGCTCGATTTGCGCCACTGTATCGAAGCCGTGGTTGGTCGATTATGACACGCAAACAAAACGCTTCAAAAAGACCGCTTAGCCGCGAGATGATACTGAGCGCCTGCGGGCATGAAGTGGAAGATCTTGCGCGCTCGTGCACCCGGATTGAAAGTGCATTGGGCAAAGCAATACGTGGAAGTCGTCCAGCTTCGGAAAATTTGGTTATAGAATTGCAAGACCTCGACCGAGTGCGCCAGATTCTAAACAATCTTGCCTTGGTGTTGACGGGCCTTGCGAGCCCCGGTGTTGATCTCGACGTGCTTATTACACAAATTCGACTGTCAGATCTGCGCGAGCGTATCTCCGGTCACGCAAATAATGATATTGCCGTGTCCTCGCGCGCCCCCCACAGAGCCATATCAACTTGGGTCAGTAGATTGGTTCTAATGATCCTGCTTACATGAAAGCCTGCAAACCTGTTTGTGCGCGCCCCAAGATTAGGGCGTGAATGTCGTGAGTGCCTTCATAGGTATTTACGGCCTCAAGGTTCATAACGTGGCGGATTACACCATACTCGTCACTGACCCCGTTGCCACCATGCATGTCGCGGGCTTCGCGCGCAATTACGAGGGCCTTCCCGCAGTTGTTGCGCTTCATTAAGCTAATGGTTTCTGCTGACGCAGTATGCGCATCAAACAGGCGGCCTAACTGCAGCGCGCCAAGCAGTCCCAGCGAAATCTCGGTCTGCATATCGGCCAGTTTCTTTTGGATCAGTTGGGTCGCCGCCAGTGGTTTGCCGAATTGCTTGCGGTCCATCGTATAGCTGCGCGCCGCGTGCCAGCACGCTTCGGCGGCACCCATCGCACCCCAGGAAATACCATAGCGCGCGCGATTAAGGCATCCAAATGGCCCGGCAAGCCCACTGACATGTGGCAATAAGTTCGCTTCGGGAACAAACACCTCGTCCATCTGAATCATGCCCGTGATAGAGGCCCTCAAGGACATTTTGCCCTCGATCTTTGGGGCGCTAAGCCCCATCATGCCTTTTTCGAGCAAGAAGCCTTTGATCTTTCCGTCATGGGCATCAGACTTTGCCCAGATAACAAAGACATCGGCAATTGGTGAATTGGTGATCCAATTTTTAGCGCCTGAAATCAGATAACCGCCGTCAACGGGCTTGGCGCGTGTGATCATGCCACCAGGATCGGATCCGTGATCGGGTTCGGTCAACCCAAAGCAGCCCACCATCTCGCCGCTTGCGAGTTTTGGCAGGTAGGTTTGGCGCTGGTCTTCTGTCCCAAAGGCAAAAATCGGGTGCATCACGAGGCTCGATTGAACGGACATTGCAGACCGATAGCCGGAATCGATACGCTCTACTTCGCGCGCGACCAGCCCGTAGGACACGTAATTCGCGCCCACACCGCCATATTCTTCTGGAATTGTCGCACCTAACAGGCCCATCTCGCCCATTTCAGACATGATCTCGCGGTCAAAGCGCTCTTCTCGGTTTGCTGTGACCACACGGGGCGCCAATTTATCGGCGCAATAGGCAGCAGCGGTGTCCCGTATCATTCGCTCTTCGTCCGTAAGCGCTTCGTTTAGCAAGAACGGGTCTTCCCAAGCCATCCGTGCCATTTTTGCGCGGGCCTGCTCTGGCGTGGATTTGGGGGAATGATCGTGAGACGATAGCATGGCGTGCCTTTGTTGGGGTGTAGGTCATAAACAAGGTCGGGAAGACCAAACCAGAATTGACCATAGCCCGCCGACCTGTAATGTCACGATGACATTTTGGACGGGAGCAAAACAAGGTTGGCACGGTTCCTTCTTCTGTCGCGTGTCGGACCGCAGAGCTTGCACTCCGAATGGATTGTGCCAAACGCGGCACGAAATTTCGACGTGTTTTTATCAGCTTACAGCGATCAAATCGATCTTCCGTGTGGGCCGGGTGTTCTGTCGGAATATCGCCCAGGCCCCAAGGTCGCAGGTTTGGCCAAGATTTTGCACGATCATGCTGATCTGATCTCGAGTTACGGCTTTGTTGCTCTGTTTGATGATGATCTGTCAGCCTCGCCAGAAACCATATCGAAGTTGTTCACGGTTTGCGCGGACAGGAACTTGAAGATCGCGCAACCCGCGCTCACACATGACAGCTATTTCTCCTATGCGGGGGTTCTACAGCAGTCAGGGTTGGAACTGCGTTATGCGACCTTTATTGAGATGATGGCGCCGGTCTTCCGGACGGATGTGTTGCAACAAGTGCGGCCCCTGTTCGAGCTCGGCTTCGAGTCTGGGATCGATCTTATCTGGTGCAACCAGTGCTTCAGCGGACCAGATGATTTTGCCATTATTGACGCGTGCCCCGTGCGCCACACACATCCCGTCGGGGCCCAAATGTCAGAGAATGGCTTTGGTGAGGGGCGTGTTTATGAGGATGATATCTATGCCTTATTGAGTGGTTTCGATCTGCCATGGCTGCCCTGCTTACCCTACAGTGCTGTTACTATGAGCGGGCGGCGGATCTCGTCGCGTATTGCTTTGTTTGCTTTTGCGTTGCGCATTACACGCGCTTTGCCCAACCCGCCCGGTGACGCAGGTCGGTTGCGTAAAATCCTGACCCATTGGAAGCATCTAGCGACGGCGCGGCCGAAAAATATACCCTCTGTGCAGTATTCAGAACGGACGCAGGTTTCTCATGTTGAAAGCTGAATCCCCCCCCTTGCGTATCGCAGCGATTGTTCCGCCCGAAGGTCGGTGGGATCCAGGTCAACTCCGGTTGCTGGAGGCGCTTTGTGAAGATCCAAGGTTCGATTTAGTAAGGCTGGAGTATTCCGAAACCGACGCTAATCCCTTTGGTCGCATAATCGATGGCTATCTTGCGATTGAGGCACGGTTTGGCGTGCCTTGTGCCGAGGTTCTGACGCCCAATTTTGATCAGGTAAGGCCAGAAGTCGGACCCATTGCCAATGGCGCGTTGCAGGGTATCGACGTGATCCTTGACCTTGCAGAGGCCTGTGGCACGGACATAGATACTTTGGCCGATATGGCAACGCACGGGCTTTGGCGGGTCTCAACTACGTCGCAGATCGCGGGGCTCGAGGCGTCCTTTTCAGGGGCCTCAATGTCGCAAATTAGTCTGACGTCCCGCAATAAGGGCGCGTGGTATAGACGCGTCGCGGCCAATTACGATGTCAAATTCTTGGCCACACGCAACCGGGCCTATCTTCGCGACAAGGCTGTGCATCTTGTGCTGCACGCGCTTGCCAATCTAGACGCACCGCTTTGCCCGCAAGAGGTCGACCCGCGTCCTGCTGTACCAAAACCGCTGGCTTTCATCGCCTATGGAGGCCGGGTCGTCACTGAGGTCCTGCGCCGCTTGCGCGATAAACTTCGCGCACGCTTCGGCGGTCGCCCGGGCCGCTTTGAATTGCGGGTCTGCGATGGCTCTCCGCTCAATTTCGACCTTGCTTCTGGTCATCAGCTTGACGCGCCAAAGGGTCACTTTTGGGCTGATCCATTCAGCCATACATCAGGCGCAGAAACCCATGTTTTTTATGAAGACTTCGATTATGTGCGTGGCCTGGGACATCTTGCGGTCGCCCGATTGGATGGCGCAGATCTGCACGTGCTTGGCGACACCCACTGCCCCGCGCATCATTTGTCCTACCCCCATGTTTTTGACTATGAGGGCGCAGTTTACATGCTTATGGAAAGCGGCCAGATCGCGCGGCAAGAGCTATGGCGCGCGACCGATTATCCGTTGAAATGGGCGCTCGAGAAAACGCTCCTCGAAGATGTGCGCTGCGCTGACACGACCTTGTTTCAGTATGACGGCGCTTGGTGGCTGTTCACCAATATCTGCCGCGACAGTTTTTCGGATTTCTGTGGCGAGCTTTACGCCTTCCGCGTTGACAGTCCTGCCCTGAACAGGCTCGAGCCGCATCAACTGAACCCGATTGTTGTCGGCGCGGACAGGGCGCGCGGCGCGGGGCGTGTGTTCCAGCAGGACGGCAAGCTGTACCGACCCTCGCAAGACAACACGCACAGCACCTATGGCTATGGACTGAACATCATGGAGATCGAGGATTTGACGCTGGATACATATGCCGAGCGACGTGTCCGCCATATCACGCCCTCAGACGCGCCCGGGATCATTGGATGCCACCATATCGACCGCATCGACAAAGACCGCGTTATTGTGGATGTGCGCTATCGCTAAGGCGTTGGCAACACAAGAACTTTGCGCTTTAGTAGCGTTCCGACAACTGCCCCCCAGAGCACCGCGAGCGCCGCGATGGTCATCGCAAGGCCTGCAACCGGGCTCATCATCTCGCGCGCGGGGTCCAGCACATAGATCACCAGAACACAGACCGCCGTGAGGCCGAGGCCGGGCAGTAAGGCTTCGAACACCTCGGATACGCGCAGTTTCGTGGCCGACATCATCAAGCTGACGGCGAGCAGTGCAACCGCGAGGTTGCTGATCAGAACCGCGAAGGCCGCCGCCTCGCCCGAACTGCGCCCGAAGGACAACAGCGCTGTTGCCATCAAAGCCGCCCCGGCCACTTGCACGTAGAACTGCACCCGCGTGCGCCCGAGGCAGGTCATTGTCGGCTCAAGCAGGAAGGTCATGCTATCGGTCGCGCGCCCTAAGGCGAGGATCGATACGATCACGGCCACCGCCCCCCAGCTTGGGTCGAACAGGGCGGCCACGATCGGCTCGGCCAGCAAACTGATCGAGACCATAACCGGGGTAATCAAGGCAAAGCCAAGCGCCATGTTTTGCACCCATGCATCGCGAATTTCGCCTTGAGCACTTTGCGCCTCAAGCCGCGCGAACCGCGCCCAGCTGATCGCGGCTAGCGGTTGCAAGACGACATCGGCGGCGGTGTTGGCAACGCGCGAGCCTGCGCGGTAAGCCCCGACAGCGCCCGAGTTCAGGAATGCCCCAAGGATCAGATCTGCACCGTAATTGGACAACATGCCCAACGTAGCGGATCCCCAAAGCGGCCACGCCTCGCCCAAGGACGCACGGCTGACGTCGCGGCGCAGGCTCAAACGTGGAAGGCGGCGCACGAAGGCGCTCGACAGCAGCACGGCAAACAAAGTTGAGGCGTAGCGCGACGCGACCAATGCCTCGATCCCGTAGCCGATGCGAAACATCGCCAACGCCGCGACCAGGCCTGTGACCTCGGACGCCAACACCGACAGACTTGTCACACGCAGCCATCCCCGACGCATCAGTTGCGCCTCATTCCATGCGCTTAAGGTCGCTATTGCAGGGATCGGGGCCAAACACAGCAAGGCGAAGGCTGCGCCCCCTGCCCCGATATCCCCGATCATCAGGCCGGCTGAGGCCATCACCAGCGTGCCCAGCAGCCCCATACCCAATTGCAGCCAGAAATAAGTATCAACATTGCGCTCAAATTCCTTGGTGCGCAGCAGAACATGGTAAATCCCGGTATACACCAGCGTCGTGAAGATCGTTGAGACCGCCCATGCAATCGCATAACTGCCGAACGCCCCCAGATCGAGGGCGCGCGAGGCGACCATAATCAGCGCAAATCCATTGATCTGGGCACCAACCCGCGCGGCCACACCGACCGCATAGGGCGAAAACAAGGAAGACAGCGCGCTCATGGCATCGGACCGCTGATCTTAGCCCGCGACCGATAGCGCGGCCATCTGCCCCGGGCGGATCCCGTGGGAGGCCAGCAATCCGGTCATGCCCGAGCGGAAATTGTCTTCATCAAACCGTTGCGCATGGGCGATCAGCTTGGACGCATCGACTTCATAGCGGCGCTCATCTTCGAAGGTGCGGACGGCCGTCATCAAGCTGTCGAGCGTTTGCTCCTCAAAATATAGCCCCGTCTCGCCATCAATAACCGTGTCGAGCACACCGCCCTTTCCATAGGCGATCACCGGACGACCAGCGGCCATGACCTCGACCGGAAGAATGCCGAAATCCTCTTCGCCGGGGAAAATCAGCGCGCGGCAGGCGGCAAAATAGCGGCGCAGCTTTTCGTCGGACACCCGGCCCAAGAAGCGCACATTGGTCCCAGCGTTCTGGGCCAATTCGCGGGCGGCTTTGTCAGGGCCACCGATCACCACCAGCGGCAAGCCAAGCTTGGTAAAGGCCTCCACGGCCAAATCGGCGCGCTTATAGGCGTTCAACTCGCCCGCATAGAGGTAGAACGACCCCAACTCGGTGTTTGGCGTTGGCGCAAACCCGGCCACATCGACAGGCGGGTGGATCACGCGCGACGGGCGGCGCCAGTATTTCTCGATCCGGTTCTGGACAAAGCGGGAATTGGCCGCGAAGTCATCCACGCGCGCGGCGCTGACCACATCCCATGTGCGCAGATCCGAGGTCAGTTTGGACATCATATGGCGCGTTACCGGGTCAGTATTGGCGCGGTAGACCCCGTAATGATCCCAGATATAGCGCATGGGCGAATGCACATAGCACAGATGCTTGGCCTCTGGCGGGACGATCACGCCCTTTGCGGGCCCGGATTCCGATGAGATCACCAGATCATAGCCCGACAGGTCCAGTTCCTCCAAAGCGCGGGGCATTTTGGAGACGTATTTGGTGTACATCTTGTTGGCCATCGGCAGCCGCGCGATGGACGTGGTGGTCACTTTATGGCGTCGTATCAATGGGCTGACGCGATCGGGGTCATAAACATGGGTGAAGATATCCGCCTGTGGGAACATGCGGCACAAGGATTCCAGCACCTTCTCGCCACCACGCATCCCCACCAGCCAGTAATGGATCAGGGCCACCTTCATCGGTGTGCCCCGCGACAGATTTGGCCGCGACAGCCCGCCAACGGGCACCGAGCCGAGATGAGACAAAGAGGCAGCGCCACGTAACTCAGTCATACCGGTAATATCCTTGCTGCTCGATCGGGGATTTGTTGAGGATGACACCGTCCACCCCCAGCGACATCTCATAGAGCATGTTGAGACCGTCGCGCACTTCGCTGCGCTGGGTCTCGTCATGCTCGATCAGGTACAGGCGGGTCTCGACGGCGCGCGCGATGATGACCGCATCAGCAACAGCCAAAAGGGCCGGGCCATCGACGATCACCACGTCATAGATGGATTTGAGGTCATCGACCATTGGCTTGAGCCAGATCGTCGACAGCTCTTCCGCCACATCGGGACGTGGGCCAGACCCGACGAGAACGTCAAACGGCAACTCGCTCGGCGAATAAATCGCGTCCTGGAGCGTGACCCGGCCACTGATGTAGTCTGCGATATCGTGCTTCATCTTCCAGCGAAACGCGCCTTGCAACGTGCTGCGGCGCAAATCGCAATCCACGATGATGACCGAGCGGCCGACCTTCGCGGCCATCTCGGCCAGGGCAACGGCGGTCATGGTTTTGCCTTCGCCGGGGGCCGAGGACAGGATCATCACCGATTCCGATATCCGCGTCTCATCGCGCATCAACACGGTCGTGCGCAATTGTCGGATGCGCTCGGCGTAAGGCGAGTATGGGTTCTTGCGCAGATCCTTGATCGCCCCTTTCAGCGAGTTCCACTTGGCCGCCGGCAAGGTCGCCACCACCGGCAGACCGGTTTCGCGCACAACCTCCCGGGCGGTGCGGAAGGTGGTGGCGGTCATCTCGTTAAAAAAGACGGCAATGGCGGCCAGCGACAAGGCAACAGCGGCGGCAAGCGCGGCCATCATCTTGGGGCGCGGGGCCGAGGGCGATGTGGGCAAGGTCGCGCGTTCGATCAGTTTGGCATCGGCCTTTTGCAAACGCTGCTGCGTGCGCGTTTCGGTCAGGCGGGCCAGTAATGTTTCATAGGTTTGGCGCGCGGCCACCGCTTCGCGTTCCAACTGGCGCAGGCCAATCTCGCCGCGCGAGATCTGCAAGACGCGCTCTTCCATCTGCACGATGCTTTCGCGCAGGCTCAACTCACGGAACTGCGCCACTTCGGCTTCGCTGCGGCGCACTTCGCGCACATTCAACACTTCGGCGGCGATACCCTCCTGTATGCGGCCAAGATCAGCAAGGATCGGTGCACGCCGGGGGTGTTCTGGCCCAACCGTTTCGGCCCAGACCGCATCCTGACGGCGCAATTCCACCGCCTGGACGCGCAGGGCTTCAATCGTGGGGCTGGAGACGACTGTGACGGCCTCGTCCAAGCTGTCGGCGGCCAACAGACGGTCGAGCAACTGGACTTGCGCTTGCGCGGCCACGCGCTCGCCACTGGCCACGACCAGTTGGTTGTTCAAAGTGGTGATCTGTTGTGTCGCGTTCTCCAGCGCTCCGCCATTGGTCAGCAGGCTTTCGGTGCGCATCATTGCGATGGCTTCTTCTTTTTCCGCAACCTCGTCTGCCAAGGTTCCCAGCCGGTCTTCCAGCCAGATCGTCGCTTGACCCACCGTGTCGCGCCGTCCTTCAACCTGCAGCGCAATGTAGCGGTCTACCAGCATGTTGGTGATGGCATAGGCCAGATCGGGGAACTGGGACGTGTATTCGACCACGATCACATAGCTGTCGGATTGGGCGTAGACACTCAGGTCTTCCTGGATCACCCAGACCAGCGTATGCATCCGCTCGGATGCTTCGGCAGGGTCCATCGTTTCAACCGGACCGCTGCCAGCATACGGATCAATCTCGGACAGCGCCTCAAAGCCGATGGCATTGATGACATCTTCCATCAGCAAGTTCGATTGCAAAATCGCGATCTCGCCATTCATGATCTGAACGGATGGGTCCAGATCAGCAACAACCTCGCCATCGGTGAAGATCTGAGCTTTGCGCGGATCAAGGATCAGCTTGGCCATTGCGGTGTAGCTGGGCGTCATCAAGGATACGAGCAGATAGACCACCGTTCCCGCCGTCAGCGCCGCACCAAGCAACAGCATCCAGCGCCGCCGGAACACCTGTCCCAGCGCCCGCAGCTCAATCGCATCGGGGTCGCCTTGATCAACAGGCTGGCTGACGCGGCTGCCAAGGCGCAACGTCTCTGGCTTTAGAAGGCCGCTGTTCATGTGTTACCCAACATTACTCACCACTTTGCGCAGGCATACCGATGCCGCTTTTAGAACGCGCCTTCAGGGCACGCTGCGCGACATCTCCTTTTCGCTCGCGCCCTTCATGGCATTTGAAAGAGACCGGAATAGGGCAATCTGTCAATTTTATCGCCATTTCAGAGGCTTATTTGACGTTGTTTTGGAAACAGTCCCTACGTCGCCGTCTTATTTGTTTCGCCAAAAACCCGCCAAATGGCGCTTGCGGTGTGTATTTCAGCGCGTGGTTGATCCGGCTGGCAGCCTACCGCTTACCGTAAGCCTCTGAAATATAGGCATGTTGATCACCGCCCCGCGCGAAGCGTTGCCTGATGCCCGCAGTTACCCAGCCGATGTCACAATTTGACCATCTTTCCAGCCAAGTGGCGGTTCATTACCTTTGTTTGAGTTTGTATCGCCCAGGTCCCGGAGTTCCATGGAAATCGTCCCGAGCACCTTTCTATCGCTCGCCGCGATAGCGCTTTTGTTCCGGCTTGGGCCGTATAAGGGGTTGTGGGCGTTTATGGTCGTGGCCCCCTTCGGAGCCGCCGCCGCGTTCAACTTGCCTGCGGTCGGCGGGG
Organism: Dinoroseobacter sp.; assembly: GCA_965279125.1. Taxonomy (GTDB): domain Bacteria; phylum Pseudomonadota; class Alphaproteobacteria; order Rhodobacterales; family Rhodobacteraceae; genus Dinoroseobacter. The sequence goes on along the minus strand of CBDIHL010000038.1, from coordinate 152,667 downwards.
TGACCATCGGCCAGTTGGAGTTCGCGATCTGCGCGCTCATGCTGACCGTTTTCCTGATGCCCCAAGGCCCCAACCAGTTTTTCGGCACGCTACGACCGGGCCAGCCCGGGTTCTGGCTTTTGCTGCTGATCCTCTACTGCCTGCTGTCGAGCTTCTTTTTCCCGCGCATTTTTGCAGGCCAGACCGAGATTTTCAGCCTGTCGCGCGCGCTCAATACCCAAGGGATCATCTCTGTTCCGCTGCAACCGTCGAACGGGAACATCTCGCAATCCATGCTATTTTTGCTTGCGGCGTTGTGCTTCGTGGCGCTCGCCACCTTGTTTCGTGTGCGCCCTGACGAGAAGGCGGTCCTGAAGGCCTTGATGATCGTGACAACCGTCAATTTCGCGCTTGGCTGGCTTGACGTCATCACCTTTGCCGCCGGGATGGAGGCGCTGCTGGAGCCGATCCGCACGGCAAATTACGACATGCTGATCAATCACCGCATGGCCGGGATCAAGCGGATGATCGGGGGGATGCCCGAGGCCTCGACCTTCGGAGCGTTCTCGCTGGGGTTGTTCGGGATTTGGCTGCATTACTGGATCACCGGGCCGAAGACGCCATGGGTGACGGTGATGTTTCTGATGGCGACAATCTCGGTGCTGCGCTCAACGTCCTCAGGGGCTTATGTGGCGGTTGTTGCCCTGTTGGCGGTCTATTCCTTGGGATGGATGCTGTTGGCGGGCCGCGGCAAGGTTTCGCCGCGCGCGGCCGTGCTGATCTTTACGGGGGCAATTGGATTTTGGGTGTGCTCCATCGGGATTGTCGCAGGGTATCAATTGGTTGAGCCGATTACATCCTTCTTTGACAACACCCTCCTGAACAAGCTCGAAAGCGATTCCGGGGTGGAACGCGGAAGTTGGAACACCCAGGCGCTGGCCAATTTCACCGACACATACTTCCTGGGCGCCGGGCTGGGCAGCGTGCGCGCATCCAACTGGTTCCTGTCTTGTCTGGGCAGTATCGGGATCATCGGAACAGCCTTTTATCTTGCCTTTCTCGGGTCGTTCGCCCGCGCCCCTGCGCAGACCTGCAATGACATGCGCGATGCGCTGATCCAGTCGCTCAAGATCGGCTGTCTGGCGCTGTTGATCGCCGCCTTGCTGACCGCGCCCACGCCAAATCTGGGGACGTTCTTTTATGTCTTGGCCGGGCTGTCGGTCGGTTTGTCACGCAGTGCCTTCACAGCCCCCCTGCCCCAACGCCCATCCAGATCCCAAGCGGGAGGCTATGCCTATGCCACGGCTTAACACATTCTTGATCACCGCACTTGTCGCGCTGAGTGCTCCGGCGGCCTTCGCGCTCGAGCTGCGCGGCCCGACCCTTGGGGCGGCCTCCAATTTCAGCCAAACATGGGCCCCGGGTCCGCTGTCAGGTGCTGCCGATATTGGCATATCGGAGTACCGCGACGAGATCTTATGGCAGTATATCGAACAAGACGATGGCAGCCTTGTCTTCCGCTCGCGCCGCGAAGCCTATCCGACAATTCTGACCGCGCGCGATGCATCGATGACGTTCCTCGTCTATACGGGTCATCCCAAGTGGGAAGGTGGGCGCGTGCCCTTGACCGATGACGGGCGCGCGGCCTTTGCGGACTACACCGCCCGTATCGTGGAGCGCTTCCCGCTCATCCACAGCGTCGAGGTCGGCAACGAGTTCAACGCCGATTTCTTCCGCACCGCCGAAGACTGGCCCGAAGATTTCGAGACCCGTGCCGCCGCCTATATCGCGCTGCTGAAAGCCACCAAGGAGGCCGTGCATGCGGTCAATCCTGACATTCGGATGCTCGGCGGGGCGGCCCATTCGATCCCCATCGCATGGGTGGAGCCCTTGATGCGGCAAGGGGCGGCCAAACATATGGACGCTTTCGTGATCCATCCCTACACGACCGAGCCCGAACAACTCGCCCGCCAGATCGCCCTGATGCGGGCCGTGCCGGGGATGGAAGAGATGCCGCTGGAGGTGACCGAGTTCGGCACAACGGATGGCGAGATTGCGGCCGGATACCTGATGCGGATGTATTGCCAAATGGCCCTGTCGGGGGTGAGCGGCGCGGTTTGGTATCCTTTCAGCCATCGCGGCGACGGCTTGATCCCGCTGCTGGAAGATGATGGCAGCGCCACGGATGTGGGCGAAACCTACGCCTTCATTCACAAGACGCTTGAAGGCAAACCGGCGCGCGATGCCTCACCCGACCCGTTCACCTATGCCTGCCAGTTTGGGCAAGATACCCTGGTTATCTGGGGGGCACCGCGACAGATGGCTCTGGCTGAGCCAAACGCGCAGGTATTTGACGTCCGCGGCCGTCCGCTTGAGCCGCCTTACATGCTGTCACGCACCGATCCTTTGGTGGTGCGCAGCCAAACCGCGTCTGCAACCCTTGGCGAGGCCATTATGCTTGGCCCGCAACGGGTGCTTGCCGATAGCTTTGATCAGTTCACCTATACCGACGCGGCCCCCTTCACCCGCCATGTCCTGCACCGCGGCGAGCAGGTCGCCATGCAAACCCGCCCCGGCCAGGAAACCAATGGCGTGCCCTGGACCCCCTATCTCGGCTTTGATCTGGACGGGACCGTGCGTGCGGGCGCCGATTGGGCCTCTCCGTCGGCTTGGGGGGCGGATGATCCGCTGGCGGTGGTCCACCGCTACACCGCGACCGGCCCTGCGACTGTATCGGTCGTCATTCAGGCGGTCCCGGATGCGCTCAGCGCCGATGGCGTGACGATCAAGACCATGCTGAATGGCAAGCTGCTCGATGCGCAGATCGTTGTTGGCCCGCAAAAGATCAACCTCAACGGCATTCAACTGGCTGAGGGCGACCATCTGGATGTGCTGCTTGGTCCAAACATGACGCCCGAGGGGGACTGGACCCGGCTGCGCATCACGATTTTGGACGCGTCATGAACCAGCACGCCACCCTGTCCGCGCCCGAGGCGATGGACCCAAAGCAAGCGCAGCCGTCGCGCGTTGTGGTGATCAATGATCACAGCACCTCCAATGGCGGCACGGCGGCGCTGGCACTGGTGTCGATCCGCTATCTGCGCGCGCAAGGGATCCCGGTGACCTTCATCTGTGGCGATGCAGGCGAAAACCCCGAGCTCGACGCGCTCGGGGTCGAGGTCTGCGCCCTGGGCAGCGCCGATCTTCTGAGCCTTCCCGGTCGCACAGCCGCCTTGCGCGGTGTGCATTATGGGGCGGCCTTGGCGTTGGTGCGCGAGGTGATCGCGCGGCGAGACAGCCCGAGCACCATTTACCACGTTCATGGCTGGGCGCAGATCCTGTCGCCTGCCATTTTCAACGCGCTGAGCCCCTTGGCCGCACGCACTTACCTGCACGCCCATGACACCTTTCTGGCCTGCCCCAACGGGATGTATATGGACTATCAACGCGGTAAGGTCTGCACCCGCCGCCCGCTCAGCGCGTCCTGCATCACCACCCATTGCGACAAGCGCTCCTATCCGCAAAAACTCTGGCGGGTTGCGCGCCACACCTCCCTGTTTTCAAACCTGAACCGCCGCGCGCCTTGGGCTGGGCTGATCACCATCCACCCCGATGTGGGCGAAAAATTCCTGCGTGCAGGCTATCCCCGCGAGGTGATCCGCGTGCTGCGCAATCCGGCAAAACCGTACAGCCTGTCGCGTATTCGCGCTGAGAACAACCAAACGCTCGTCTATGTCGGGCGGCTGGAGCGCGACAAGGGTGTGCTGGATTTGGTGCAGGCCGCTTATAAGACGCAGACGAAACTGCGCCTGATCGGGGATGGCGCCTTGAGGGCTGAAATTGCCGCTCGATTTCCGGATGTGATCTTGTCGGGCTGGTGCGCGCCCGATCAGATCGAGGCGCTGGTGCAAGATGCGCGCGCGTTGGTCATGCCGTCGCACCACCCCGAGCCCTTCGCGCTGGTGCTGCCAGAGGCGATCCAAAGCGGCTTGCCGGTCTTGGTGTCAGACACAGCCCTCATGGCGCCTGAGATCGAGGCCCGCGGCTTTGGGTTTGCGTTCAACGTTCAGGATGCCGATCAGGTTGCGGCGGCGATCGCACAGCTGATGGCCTTACCACCCGCTGAGATGTCCGAGATGAGCGCCCGTTGCTTTGCATCCGGGGCCAACTTGTCGATGACGCAAGACAGCTGGGCGGAGGGCTTGATCGCGCTCTATGCGGCTGCCTTGAATTAACCACACTGTGACGGGCATGGGGGCACCAAGCGCGACTCATTGCTGACATAATTGAGGCGGTGCTACCCGCATGGCGCGCTCTGACTATCCCCTGATTGAATACAATTTTTGTTAAATCCCGCGATTGTCGATCCACTGCATGAAACGCGATTTTCGCAATGTGATTAATTTTGCCCAAGTATTGCTGACCTTATGCCGTCACAGGTCCGAAATCAGGTGCTATCACAAGGTCATCGTCTTGACCCTGCCCGCAGATGCGCGCCACTCATAACTGGGGAACACCCCCGTCCGAGGAACCGTAGTATGGCCGTTGCCGCCCTGAAGACCGCCGTTATCATCGCCTCCAAAGGCCGCTCTGAGACCTTACAAGGTCTCATTCCGTTCCTGAACGCGCAGTCTCAGACACCCGCGCAACTGATCCTCGCGGTCACATCGCCCGATGATGCACGCTTTGATTTGGACAGCCTTCTGGACCCCAAAATCCCCGGCGAAGTGATCTATGCCAAGCCGGGCCTGACCAAGCAACGCAACGCCGGATTGGACCGTTTGGATGCGGATATCGACATCGTGGTGTTTTTTGACGACGACTTCTTGCCGTCGCGCTTTGCGCTGGACGGCATCGCCAAGGCGTTTGCGCACTCACCTGATGTGTCGGGCATGTCCGGGCATCTGCTTGCGGATGGCATTCATTCCCAAGGGGTGAAGGTGTCTGACGCCAAAGCGATGATCGATGCGTGGGACCGTTCGCGCGAAGCCATTGAAAATAAAGAGGAATTTATGGTCTCGGACTATGTTGGCCTCTATGGCTGTAACATGGCCGTGCGCCGCGCAGCCATCATGGACTTGCGCTTTGACGAGCGTTTGCCGGCCTATGGCTGGCTCGAAGACCTCGATTTCGGGGCGCAATTGCCCGGGCGCAAAGTGCTGACCGATGCCTTTGCTGGCGTGCATTTGGGCACGACTGGCGGGCGTGAAACCAATGGCGAGCGGTTGGGCTACAGTCAGATCGTGAACCCCTATTATCTGTACCACAAAGGCTCGATCACCGGGACACATGCGCTGTTGCGCGCGGCTCGGAACCTTGCGGCCAACACGGCGAAATCCTTACGGCCTGAGCCTTGGATCAATCGCGCGGCACGCCTGAAGGGCAACCTGATCGGGATCCGGGACATTGTGTCGGGCCAGGCAGATCCCCGCCGGATCGAGATGTGGCAGGCCCCTGCACAAAACTAACGCGGCCTGCATCTTCAAAACCCCGACCTGAGTTGGACCCCGCTGATGCGGGGTTTTTTCTTGCGCGCGCCCAAATCCTGGGAGGCGACCTCAACAGTCTGTTTCCAACTAAGTGGCTAATAGAAAGAGGCGAAAACGTGTCAAATTGTAGACGTAAGCAAATCGTATTTGTGCCAAGTTTATGAGGACCACCGCCATGCCCGCTGATATTTCCGCTGCACCGACCAACGCAACCGCCGCTTTTGGGGCTGTCAAATCCGCCCGCGTGATGCCGCTGCCCACGGGTATCTTGAAGACCACGCTTGATCGCTGCGGGGCTGCCATTGCCTTGCTTTTGCTGTCGCCTGTCTTTGCGATCATCGCGCTGATCCAGTACACCACGCAAGGCGGCCCGATCTTTTTCGCCCATACCCGGATTGGCAAGGATGGTCAGGAGTTTGGCTGTCTCAAGTTCCGCTCCATGGTGCCGGAGGCCGAGGAGATCCTCGCTCAGATCCTCGCCTCGGACCCGATTGCGCGCGAAGAGTGGAACGCGAATTACAAGTTCGACAACGACCCACGCGTCACCCGCTTTGGCGCATTCCTGCGCAAGACCAGCCTCGATGAGCTGCCCCAGCTTTGGAACGTGCTTGTGGGGGATATGTCGCTGGTTGGCCCGCGCCCGATCACCCGCAAGGAAGGCGTGCTTTATGGCCACCACTTCGCCGCTTACAAATCCATCCGCCCCGGCGTGACGGGTCTGTGGCAGGTCAGCGGTCGCAGCGACACCAGCTATGATGAGCGCGTTGCCTTGGACGTGGCCTATATCCGCAATCTCAGCTTTGTGCGCGACGTGCAAATCCTGATGCAGACGGTTCTGACCGTGCTGTTGCGGCGCGGTGCCGTCTAAGCGCGCGCCGAAGGTCCCCTTCCAAAGGATATCCCCTGCCCCAGAAATGAGGCGGGGGATTTGCCTTTTCATTCAGGTGCCCGCGTCCCGCGCGCGCAGGATATCTTCGGCTTCGGCCAAAAGGGCGATCAGACGTGCGGTCTTCGTGGGGCCGAGCTTTTGCGCCAAGTGTGCCTCATGCGCGATCACCTGCCCTTTGATATCGCCCAAGAAGGTCAGCCCATAATCGGTCAAGGCGATGTGGTAGGACCGCTTGTCCGTCACCGAGCGTTCCCGCGCCACCAAACCGCGCCGCTCCAGCTTCGCCAGAAACGGGGTCAGGCTGGATTTATCCATCCCAACCGCCCGCGCGAGCGCCACCGCATTGATGCCCGGATTGGCCTCGATCAAGATCAACAGGCCCAATTGACCCGGCGACAGATCAAACCCTTCGGTTGCGCGGGCGAAATCGGTAAAGAGCGCGGTTTGCGTGCGCCGCAGCGCATAGCCGATGAAATCGGGCAGGATGCCGAAATCCAGATCATCGGAAGCAGGCGTGACATGCGGATTAGGCATCAGCGCGGCTTTGGTCATGTCTCGCTGGCTCCTAGTTCATCCGCTCGGGCAGGAAGGTGACGAGTTCGGGGAAAACAATCAAGATGCCCAGTCGGATCACATCCGTCAGGATAAAGGGCGCGACCCCCAGAAAGATCGTTGTCAGCCCCACGGTGCGCAGCACGCTCTTGATGACAAACACGTTCATTCCCACGGGCGGTGTGATCAGGCCCAGCTCGACCGTCATGACCATGATGATGCCGAACCAGATCGGGTCAAAGCCCAGCTCAAGGATCAGCGGAAACACAATCGGCACGGTCAGCAAGATCATCGCGATGGGGTCGAGCACACATCCCAGCAGCAAGAAGAAGAACAACAGGATGCATAAGATCACATAGCGGTTCAGCCCGGTCTCGATGATCGCATTGGTCAGGTTCTGCGGCACTTGGGTGATGGCGAGGAAGTAGCCGAAGATCAGCGCGCCGATCAGGATCGTAAAGATCGCCGCCGTGGTGCGCACGGTCTCGCGCAGGGCCTCGAAGAAGTCCGCGCGGCTCATCTTGCGGCGCACCAGGGCGATGATCAACGCCCCCATCGCGCCCATGGCAGCGGCCTCGGTGGCGGTGAACACGCCGCCATAGATGCCGCCAAAGATGAAGAAGAACAACAACAGGATCGCCCAAACACCGCGCAGCGCGCGCAAACGCTCGGACCAGCTGGGCTTGTCTACCGTCGCCATTTGCTCGCCCGAAAACGCGGCGATGATGCGGATCGTGACCATATACATGAATGCCGCGAGGATGCCGGGAAGGATCGCGGCAATAAACAAACGGCCCACATCCTGCTCGGTCAGGATCCCGTAAAGCGCCAGTGGCACCGAAGGCGGAATGATGATGCCCAACGTGCCGCCTGCCGCGATGACGCCCGAGGACAGACGCTCGGAATAGCCCAAGCGGCGCATCTCGGGGAAAGCCACCTTGGAAAAGGTCGCCGCCGTGGCCACGGAAGATCCGCAAATCGCCGCGAACCCCGCGCAGGCCCCGATCGTGGCCATCCCGACCCCACCCTTGCGGTGGCCCATCCAGGCGTTGGCGAAGCCAAAGAGCTCGCGGCTCATGCCTGAGGCGGTGGCAAAGGCACCCATCAGGATGAACATCGGGATCAGCGCAAAGCTGTACTGGGTGGCCGTCGAGATTGGCGACGAGGACAGCAGGTTCAGCGCCACCCCCCAGTTGAACCCGGTCACTGCCGCAAAGCCCGCCACGCCGGAAATGCCCATAGCAAAGCCAATCGGCACCCGCAAAAGCATCAACAGAAACAGGAGCGCAAAGCCCCCCACAGCGATCATGTCACGATCCATCAGGCACGTCCCAAGTCAAAAAGCTCACTCCACACCATGGGGCTCGGGCACCGCAGGGGGCGCTTCGGTCCCGCGCGCAATCCGCACCAATCGGGCTGTGGCAAAGACCAAAGCCGCGACGAGGCCGATCCAAGCCACCGCGTAGAACGCCGCCACCGGCAGATCGAGGTCAACCGTGCCGTGGTTGGAATTCCACGTATCGACAACCTTGCCCGAGAATTTCCACAGCAAAAAGCCAAGGCCCAGCACAACGACCGCATTGGCAAACACGTCAATCACCCAGCGCAGGCGCGGGCCTGAGACGGCCCAAACCGCATCCATGGTGATATGCTCGCCTCGGTGCGACGCACTCGCGATCCCCCAAAAGATCACCGCCCCAAGCAGGTAGCGCGCCCCGTCGAAGGCGTCGGGAATGCCGGTGTTGAACACATAGCGCGCCACCACTGCCGAAAACGACAAAACCGTCACCACGAAGAGGAGGGCCGCCGCGGTGTTCTCCACCGCGGCGACGACCCGCTGAAAGAGGCGGGCCATAGGCTTAGTTGCTCATCGGAGTTGCGGCAAACGCCTCCATCAGCGCGTCATAGGCGGCTTGGCCGTCATGGCCTGCCGCGTCCGCTGCGGCCAGCCAGTCGTTGCGTACGCCCTCAACCCCGTCGAGGAAGCCTTGCAACTGCGCCGCGCTGGGTGTGTTCAACGCTCCACCTTCGTCGATGATGCGCTGCTTGCCCGCCGCTTCGCCCGCCAGCCAATCGCTGGCGATTTTCGCGGCCCATTCGCTGGTGCAATGGCTGTCCACGGCCGCTTTGGCCTGATCGGACATGCCGTCATAAGTGGCTTGGTTCATCACAAACGCGAAGTTGTTGAAGGCCAGATCCACGTCGAGATGGTTCTTGACCGCCTCGTTCAGACCGAAGGGAAACAGGCTCGCCCAGGGAAACGAGATGGCGTCGGCCACACCGCGCTCCAGCGCTTCGCGGGCTTCAGGGGCCGGGATCTGGATGTTTGTCGCGCCCATTGCGCCGAAGTAATTGGCGAGCGTGCGGTTGGGCAGACGAATGCGTTTGCCGTCGATATCTTCCGGGCCAAAGATCGGCTCGTTGGAATGGACGGTCTGCAAGCCGCCATTGAAGGTCAGGCAGAACTTCACCTCGGCCATCTCGGCCTCGGCATATTGGCGATACCAGCTGTCAAACGCCTCGGTCTCGCCCGTGGCCGGATCGTCGATCAGGAAGGGCAGCTCGGCCACGCCCACCATCGGGAAGCGTCCGGGCTGGTAGCCTGTATTGATGAAGGTCAGATCCGCGATGCCATTGGCGGCCATATCATAGTGATCGGCGGCTTTGCCCAATTGGCGCGCGGGGAATGTGGCAACGGTGATCTCGCCGCCAGAGGCCTCTTCCAGCGATGACACCCAGGCCGGAAAGCCCGTGACGTTCAAGAAGTGGCGCGCGGGCAGCCAGTTGGCAAAGCGCAGCTCGGCAGCAGTGGCCGCCGTTCCAAAGGTCGCGGCGATCAGCGCGCCTGCGACAAGTCCTTTTTGCATCGTCTTCATAAGTGATCCTCCTCCCAGAAAATACCGCCACACGACGAAGCTATGTCTGTGGCACTGCTTTATGGTTGACATAATTTAGTTGGGTGTCAAACTATATTTTGTCGGCACGCCTGCCGATTTTGGGGGTATGGTCCACGTCACGGCGACGGTGTTTGACCTGCAATCGAGGACTGCAAGATGGCTGAGAGATCGTTCAAGAAAGAGGTCACGAAACTGCGCGCCGGTGCAGGCGACGTGTTTGAGGGCGAAGGCATTCTAGCCGTCACCAAGGGCCTGTTGCAGTCCGGCGTCAGCTATGTGGGCGGCTATCAAGGCGCGCCGGTCTCGCATTTGATCGACGTGCTGGTCGATTCCTCGGACCTGCTGGAAGAGCTTGGCGTGCATTTGGAAACCTGCACCAATGAGGCCTCCGCAGCCGCCCTGCTGGGCGCGTCGATCAACTACCCGGTGCGCGGCGCGGTTGCCTGGAAATCCATCGTCGGGACCAATGTGGCCTCCGACGCGCTGTCGAACCTGGCCTCTGCGGGCGTCATGGGCGGCGCGCTCATTGTGGTGGGCGAGGATTACGGTGAAGGCGCTTCCGTTATCCAAGAACGCACACACGCCTTTGCCCTTAAATCCGGCATCTGGCTGATGGATCCGCGCCCCGAGCTTGGGCATATCGTCGATATGGTCGAAACCTCGTTTGAGCTGTCGGAAGCCACAAACACCCCCGTTTTCATGGAGTTGCGCATCCGCGCCTGCCACGTCACAGGCCAGTTTGAAGCACGAGAGAACCGCGAGGGGGGCGTGTCGCGTAAAAACCGCGCCTCGGGACCGCCGAAGTTCGACTATGCGCGCCTCGCCCATCCGCCGGCCACGTTTAACCAAGAAAAGCTGAAAGTCGAAGTGCGCCGTCCCGAGGCCGAGCGTTTCATCATGGACCGCAAACTGAACGAGGATATGGGGCCAGACGCAGGCGAGACCGGCATCCTCGTGCAAGGTGGGCTTTACAACGCCTTGATGCGCGCGATGCATCATCACGGGCTGACCGATGCAAGTGGCGCGCCGATCTGGCCTGTCAAAGTCCTCAACGTCGTCCACCCGCTGGCCAAGGATGAGATCCGCAGCTTCTGCCAAGGCAAAAGCCAAGTGCTGGTCATCGAAGAAGGCAACCCCGAGTTTATCGAGGACGAGATCAACACCATCCTGCGCCGCGCCGATATCCAGACACGCCTGTTCGGCAAGGAGGTCTTTCCGGTCGCGGGCGAATACACCATCGAAGTGCTGACGCGCGGGCTGCAAGAGATGCGCAAGCGCACGGGCGACGTGGTGCCCCTGCCCCTTGAGCAACGCCTCGACAGCCTTGATGCGTGGCGCGCGGGATCGCTCGATCTGCTCGGCGGCCCCGTGCCCGAGCGCCCCCCGACCTTCTGCACGGGCTGTCCTGAACGCCCCGTCTTCACCGCGATCAAACTGCTAGAGCGCGACATCGGCAAGGTTCATGTCGCCGCTGATATTGGCTGTCACGCGCTGGCGACCTTTGCGCCGTTCAGCCTCGGCAACTCCATCCTCGGTTACGGTATGAGCCTTGCGAGTGCGGCAGGCGTCGGTCCCATGTCCGAAAAGCGCCCCATCGCGATCATGGGCGATGGCGGGTTCTGGCATAACGGGTTGGTCACAGGCGTATCCTCGTCGCTGTTCAACAAAGGCGACGGCGTGCTGGTCATCATGCAGAACGGCTATACCTCGGCCACGGGCATTCAGTGGTTGCCCTCGTCCGGAGAGACTCGCCATGGCACGAATTTGGGCGGCGAGAGCCACGCCAATATCGAGAAAACCCTGCGCAATCTCGGGGTGCGCTGGCTGAAACGCATCCGCAGCTATTCCGTGGCCACCATGCGCGACACGCTGCGCGAGGCGATGACGACTGACAAGCCGGGTTTGAAGGTGGTGATTGCCGATGGCGAATGCCAGCTCGCCAAACAACGCCGGATGCGCGGCGAGGTTGCCAAAAAACGCGCTGAGGGCAAGCGCATGGTCCGGGTCCGCTACGGCATCGACGACGAGACCTGCACGGGCGATCACAGCTGCATTCGCCTGTCAGGCTGCCCGTCCCTGTCGATCAAGCCGACCCGCGATCCGCTGCGCACCGATCCGGTGGCCACCGTGGTCGATAGCTGTGTGGGGTGTGGGCATTGCGGCGAGGTGGCCCATGCGGCGGTGCTCTGTCCGTCGTTCTACCGCACCGAAATTGTCGAGAACCCCAACCGCTGGGACGAGATGCGCATGCGGATTTCGCGCCGCATCATCGGCTGGCTGCAAAACCGCCATAGCGATCTGCGCCCCGCCGCCACGACATTGGAGCCCGCGGAATGAGCGCCCAGCAACCCCTCACGATCCTGATCGCGGCCATGGGCGGTGAAGGCGGCGGCGTGCTGGCCAATTGGCTGGTCAATGCCGCGCGGCGCGAAGGCTTGAAGGTGCAATCGACCTCGATCCCCGGCGTCGCTCAACGCACCGGGGCGACCACTTATTACATCGAGATGACGCGCGATAAAGACGACCCTGCCCCGGTCTTTTGCCTGTCTCCGATGCCCGGCGATGTGGACATCATGGTCGCCACGGAATTTCTGGAAGCCGGGCGCGCGATCTCCAAGGGGTTCGTCACACCGGATCGGACCTTGCTTGTGGCCTCCACCCACCGGGTTTTCGCGATTGCCGAACGCTCGGCCATGGGCGACGGGCGCTTTGATATGGGCAAGCTGTTTACGGCGGCGAAAGAGCAATCCCAACAGGCCATCCTGTTTGATATGGACGCGGCAGCGCAGGAAGCCTCCAGCGTGTTGAACGCGGTTTTGCTGGGGGCGCTGGCGGGATCAGGGCGTTTGCCCATCGCGCCCGAGGCGCTCGAAGACGGTATCCGGGCCGAGGGCAAAGCGGTCGATAGCAACCTCGCGGGCTTTCGGTTTGGTCTGGCCCATGCACGCGGCGAGGTCACCGCCCTTGCGGCGCGCACAGCCCCTGCCAGTTTGAAAGGCCGCGCCGCCCCTGCGGAGCTTCAAGCCGCCGTGGATCGCGATATCCTGCCGCCCGCACGCGAGATCGCCAATGAGGGGGTGCGCCGGTTGGTGACGTATCAGGGGGCGACATATGCGGCGCTCTACCTCGACCGGCTCGTAGCACTGCAAGCCGTCGAGGTTGAACAAAACGGCGACGGCAAACTGACCCGCGAGGTGGCGCGCCAACTGGCCGTGCGCATGTCGTTCGAGGACATCATCCGTGTGGCGCAAGTCAAGGCCAGCGCCGAGCGGTTTAGCGATGTCGCGCGCGAGGTCCGCGCCACGGACACGCCGTTTCAGATCGTGGACTACTTCAAGCCGGGGATCGAGGAGGTGTGCAGCCTGCTGCCGCCCCGCCTTGCGCGTCCGATGCTGGCCTATTCCAAACGCAAAGGGTGGCTGGGGACGAAATACTGGGGGATGCATATCCGCACGACGGGCTTGTGGGGCTATCTGCGCGTTTACGGGTTGTCGCGGCTCAGGGGGCTGCGCCCGCGCAGTCTGCGCTATGTCGAGGAACAAGAGCGGATCGAGGCATGGTTGGCACTGGTGGCCGATTGCGCGCGCCTCGATCTGGCCCTCGCGCGCGAGGTGTGTGATCTGGCCCGCCTGATCAAGGGGTACGGCAATACGTTCGCGCGGGGCGTGGCAAATTACGAAAAGATCGAACGCGAGGTCATCGCCCAAGCCCTTAGCGCCGATTGGCCTGCGCCTGTCGTTGCCGAGGCCGTGGCAAACGCGCGGGTGGCGGCTTTGGCGGATCCTGAGGGCGAACGCCTCGACGATACCATCGCCAGCATCTATGCGCAGATCACCGCCATGGTGACGCCGAAGCAAATGCCTGCGCAATGAAAGAGGGTTAAGAATGAACACTGCCGACCGAGGGCGCATGACCGCGCCGCCCGCCCTGCCCGAGATTTACGCAAGCCCGGTGCATAGCGTCACCATAGAGTTCGGTGATTGCGATCCGGCGGCAATAGTCTTTTATCCCAACTACTTTCGCTGGTTCGACCAAGCCACGTGGCGCCTCTTTGCGCGCGCGGGCTATAGCGCCGAAGTTTTGGCCACGCGCTTTGATCTGTTGGGTCATCCGCTGGTCAAGACCGGGTCAGAGTTCATGATCCCGGCCAAGCAAGGCACGGTTCTGACGATTGAAAGCCGCATCCTTCATTGGGGCCGCACCTCGTTCCAGATCGGCCACCAGTTTCGCGGGCCCGAGGGGGCCATCTACGCGCGCGGCGAAGAAACCCGGATCTGGGCCGGTCACGGCACGGATACGCGTCCCATTACCGCGTTGCCCGTGCCCGAGGAGGTCAAAGTAAGACTGCCAGCGTTTGGCTGGGATTAGTTCGACAGCCTCATCAGGCCCAAATGTCTAAGGCAAGCTTGAGACCGGCATCGGGTAAAGCAAGTTCTCCGAGGATGGTCCGGCCCCAAGATAATCGACCCACAGATCCGTTGACTGGTTGTAGCTGCGATAAAGCTGCAACTTCGCATAGAGATCGTTCTGGATGTTGACCTGTTCAGGGATTGTAAGGCGCACCCATTCCTCTTGCGTATACCCCATCACATCCGAGGTATATGGCAGCCCATCGAGATACTCGGAAATGGACACGGCCTCGGCAAGCGTAGCATCAGATCTCGTGTTGAGCGTATCAGGATTGCGGCTCATCGCGGCGGCGGCGGCGAGCACGCCCGAAAAGAACTCGTCCGGGGCGATGATGCTCTCTTCCATGTTCTGGATAATGATTTCAAGAGCTTGGACAAGGTTGCTCAGCTCGGACTTGTTCAGCAAAACTCGAATTGACAGGGGCGTGAGGCTGCGCCGATCAAAATCCCGGTCCACGACATAAGCTTCAAAGACATCTGGTGCCGCGGTGCCTGTGGTGCTGCCGAGATAGGCCAATTGCATTGTGCGGCCTGCAGAGGCCAATGCTTGCACCGCAAACAGGGAGCTATCAGCGGCCTCTTCAGGCGCGTCCCCGGAGCGAAAGCTTATGACCTGATCCGAAATGAACCGCCCAAGCTCACGCGCTGTTTGTCGGTAAATCTCGGCATCTCCATTTTCCACAGGAAAGTAGAGGGGTGCTTCATTGGTTTGCCGTGTCATCTCCGTGTAGGCGTTTTCCGCCCGCGCATGGTCAGCCTCCCCTCTGGGCGTGCGCAGGTGCAGAGCCGCGATGACGCCTTTGATCCGTTCCTTGACCAAGGAATTCAAGGCACTCGGACTAAGCCCGGTTGCGCTGAGTTCGTCATCAGCGCCACGCGGGCTCGCATCCGTGACCAGCACGATATACTTGGCCCCAAAATCGGACCAATCCAGCGATGTGAGTGCGAACTCGATCCCGGCAAAGCTATCTTCGCGAAAATTGCGCGAAGACGCGTTTGCTTCGGTCATGCGAGAAATTCCGCCCAAAAAAGCATCGGCGTCGCGTCCTTCTTGAAGGTTGACAAAGGTTTGGACGTCATACTCCAAACCCGGTGCCGCATCGACATTGTCGCGAAATCCAATCAAGCCAAATGAGACGACGCCTGTTTCATTCTTCTGCGCAATTTGCGCATAGACTTCTTCCAGCGCGTCACGTGTGGCGTTGATGTAAGGCTCCATCGAGATCGTGGTATCGACGACAAACACCACAGCTGCTTTGAAATTTTGCCGGGCCGCCTCGGTCGTCGCACTTTCGGTATCCAGTTGCAGCCGGCCGCCTAAGTCAGACCGGGCGACGGCCACTTTGAGGACATTTACGCTGCCTCCAACATCAAATATTGCCCTTTCCGCATCAAGAATGGGCATCACATAAAGGTTGTTACGCTGGTCGATCGCTTCTTGCGGGCCCAAGGCAATAACGTCTTGCGAGGCAGCCCCCCCCTGCTCGGCCGTTAATGCGGCTTCCAGAAATGGTGCGGCTGCCGCGGCGGGGTTTTCGCTTTCGATAATGTCGTAGACACTGTTCTCGTCGCTAAAGAACATCAGCCGCTCGACATTGGCACCGCCTTCCAAGGTTGCAACAATGTTCTGGTTCCAATCGACCGCAGAGGCGTCAGGGATCCAAACGCGGTCCTCTCCCTCGGTTCCAAGCGCAACCTCGAGCCAGTCGCGTTGGCGCGTATAGACATACAACGCTTGCAGAGGCGCAAAGCTGCGTAGGATCTCGCCATCCGGTGCGCTGCGAGCTTGTATTCTGTTACGCAACAGAACCCTTTGAAACAGCGTGTCTTTCCCGTCGATAACCAGCGGTCTGACATCTTGCGCAGCAAGCGGCGCCGTATGAAAGCTGACTACAAATGCTACAGCGATAAGTGCTCTGATCATTCGACCCATCATGTCAGGTTTCCGCCTTTCCGAGTGTCTTTGTGTCCCACACGCTATCACGCAGTTCGGCCCAACGGGTTGCCCGGTCTTGCGTTTCAAGCAAGCCCTGCCAGCCAAGTTGTTCTGCCACTTCGTAATACCGTTGGGCCGCAGTTGCATTTGGCTCGTCAAACGGAGACCGCAGCGCATCAAACGTCTCGGGATCATACATGCGCGCGACGATCAGCGCGGCCTCAATGCGCACAGCAGACGCGGCGCTCTCGTCGGCCAAGAGCTTGATCATTGCCCCCAAAACCTCGCCAATCTGCCCTTTATCGCCGCTCTCGATCGTGGCCTTTGCCTGTGCGATTGGGTCATCTTCCGCAAGCAGTTGCTGTGCAGCTTCGGCCTGTTCAAGGCTATCGGGACCGACCGGGACCGGGTCTGTGCCCCCTTGCCCAAGAATGTAAAACGCCGCGGCGGACACAACCGCAACGATGGCGACAGCCCCCCCGCCGGCAAGCATGATACGGCTGCCTTGAGCGTTGGAAGTGTCGGAAGTGTCTTTTGCGGGCATGCCAGTCGGCGTTTCTGGCGCCGAGCCGCGTTCTTGTGCAACGAGTGCGTCTCGGAAAACCTGCACAACGTCATCGGGGCGATCATTAGGGTCCGCTTTGAGCAGCATTTCCAAAGTGCGCACCAAGACCGGGGAAGCATCCGAGCCCACGATCTTGACATCCTGCCGGCGATCTTCGACTGCGCCCATGCCTTTGCCGCCACCGGGGATGGCAAGACCTGCGACTTTCATCAAAACAAGACCCAGAGCGTAGTAATCGGTTTTGCTTGTTACCTTGTTGCCAAACAGGCCGAACTGTTCGGGCGCTGCGAAGTTCATCTTGCCAGCAAAGCTATCGCCGATAATCGACTGATCTGTGCCGACCGTGTCTGAGGCCAGACCAAAGTCGATGAACTTCGCTTTCTCGATCTGCCCTTTTGGCGCGATGATATTATCGGGGGCCACATCCCGGTGAATGATGTTCAAGCCGTGAATTGCACTCAGACCGCCGGCAAGTCGCAGACCAAGCTTCAAGACGCCTTCGCTTGGCAAGCGCGCGCCCTTTTTGATGTAGTCCGCGAGCGATTTACCGTCAGCATATTCCATCACCAAGTAAAGACGCCCGTCTCGGTCTTGCAATGTCGTCTCATAGCGGATGACGGCGTCATGCTGTACGGTGCGCAACATGCTGCTTTCTCGTTTGAACAAATCGACCGCACGCGTGTTTGCGGCAAGCCTCGGGATAATGATCTTGATCGCGACCGCATGACCCGTCGCCAAGTTCACGCCCCGAAACGTAGCCCCCATGCCGCCGCGCCCCAGCATTTCATCCACACGGTATGTATCCTGAATGACAGTGCCAGGTTCGAGGTCGAGTTCGTCAGTCATCACGCTTACCTTCTTGTGTGCACAAACCCATCTGCGCTTATTTCTGGGAAATTTTCTTCAAACCAATCGCAGAGTGCTTTGCAAAATTCCGTATGTCCATGATCTGAAAGCACAGGCCTGCAAACACAAATGACATTGTTATGCCGAATACGATGAAGAGCAGACCACCGAAGACATAGATCATGTCTAGGTTTAACTCACCAGAGACGCGGATGAAGACGCCCCCTAGGTAACAAGACAATACAATCAAGAATCCGGTTGCGACCCAAACGAGACCCTCTAGGGATTTGTTCAGTGTATCTCTCATACCGTTATCCTCCGAATATGCGTCATTGCGGCGCTTGGGCGCGTTCAAATGCAATGGACTTAAAGTCCTCCGCGATAGCCTGAATGTTCGCGTATCCAAGGTTTAGGCGATCCAGAAGATGGCGCTCGGCCGCGAGAAAACACTGGCCGCGTCGAGTTTGCGTATCCTCGACATCTGCAATAACGATACGAAGCTGACGCTCGAGCAAGGCCGGAGAGTAATCAGCCGCCATTCCTTCCAGAAAATCAGCATATTCTGCACTTGATGAAAGCGCACGGTCTTCAAGTGATTTTATGCTGTCCAGAGCAAACTCGATTTCCTCAAGCACTTCGGGTGTTTGTTCCATTGCAGCAAATTCATCCAGCCAAGGCTCGATCGCCAAGGCATTTGAATACCTCTGAATGGCTTGATCGCATAACAAAGTGGTCGCACCAAAGACCAAGCGAATGGACCGATCCCGCTGGCTGTTCCGTTCGGCTTGACCCGCCAGAATTGTGCTTTTGACAACTTCGAGTTGCTGGCGTTCGCGCGCGGAAGGGGTCGTGCCCGCGATTTCGTCCAGAAGCGCCATTGCCTCTTCCTCTGATGCGGCATTCTCAAGTGCACCATCCGGCCGGGCCAATGCTTCTAGATTGGCAACAATCGCGGCCAACTGCTCGGGGGATGTGATGGATTGCGCCGAAATTACAAATCGCCCCCCCGTAAAGCGATCCGTCGAGACCTTTTTCGAGATTTCATCGAACGGAGGCACTTCAAACCGCGTCGCACTTGTCACCCGTTCCAGACGCGAGCGTGCATCACCGCCGCGTTTGACGTATCCCCCGGCTTGGCCATGCAGGCGCCCGTGCCGCACCATAGAGAAAGGTGTCGACACAATCTCAGCGACATTGCCGAGCATATCATGCAGGCCAAGTGGGTTGGCGCGGCGCAATCCTATGGATTGTATTTCCCCATTCGCGCTTTCGGGTCCATTATAGGCAATGTATTCTGCGATCTCAGATCCAGGCTCGATCGGAGGACGCGGGGCCCGAAACGCGGCATCTTCCAAGCGCGTGCCGCCGCGCGCGGCGAACTCCCATTCTTCTTCTGTCGGCAAGCGGAGAAATCCGGTCGTGTTGCCTGATCGCGGCAACGACTCCGCCGCGTTCTCAAGAAGCCAAACCGTATATAGCTCGCTAAAGCGCTCCATTTCTGACTTGCTGACATCGACAACGGGTAGGAAGTCAATACGCCCCACGCGTCCTTCTGGGCATCCCTGCCCATTCAACAGTTGCATCACGACGTCAAACTGGATTTGTGCCAACTCGTATTTTGCCATGTAGAAATGGTTTTGTGTTCCGTCCGCCGCTGATGAGAACGGTCCAGACACAAATGCGCGACGCAGACCGGTTAGGTAAGGTTGCTCTTCATTGACCTCGCCAAGGATAAACGGAACGTCACCGATGGCCCCATCCCTATTTGGTGTCTCGACTTTGCGGAATACCATCGCTCCGTCGCACGGCATTGGTAGAACGACGTCGTCATCAAGTGCCGCCGGGTTGTACAGCCTGTCCCTCCAGGCGATTTCGGCTATGGCAGGTGTGGCAAATACCGACAGCAAACCAAAACAAATCGAAATCTGCATCACGTTTCTAAGCATTTCTAAGTACCTCGTCCGCAGAAACGGCAACCGCAGCACGGATCGCCCAAATTGAAGATATCAATGCAAGACACAAGCCGACAGCAATTGTCAGCACGATATCCCACAAGCCCAACACAGCCACATTGTCAGCTTCATCCTGAAATAATAGATTCACGACCGCAAGCATCGGTAAGACGATTGCAAGGGACGCGACTATACCAAGCAAAACGAGTGTTACCGATTGAATCAATGGCATACTGGCACGCACGATCGGCTGATAGCCAATCAAGTTGAGGAAGCTGAACGTCGTGCGTTGGCGCTCGACCATACCTCTTAGGTTTGCAGCCATTGCGGCCCAAAATCCCAATACGGCCAGACCCGCAATTGCAGCATACAGGCCGTTCAAGCGTGTTCGGAAATCCAGCAGCGACACCGCATTTTGTGCAAGGGGGCGTGTTGATAATCCGGTGGCGCGCAATCGCTCATTGACCTCTTCAAGGTCGGCAAGCTCACGCACATAAAGACGAAAGCTAGCAAATGCCTGGGGCATCTCGACATCCGTCATCCATAACTCTGGCGCAAGCGATTGGTCGTCTACAAAACGCTCGACGCCGACCAACACGTCCAAAGGTACAAACACCGCGTGCTGGCGCAGAGACCGTTCTGGAACAATTCCATGAACAGGCAGACGCGTGCGCGCGGTCTCAAGGGTGCCATTTATAGTGCGCTCCGCGATCAGGACAATTTCATCCCCGGCCTGCCATTCGATCTGGCGCGCCAAACGTTCCGTAATATACGCGCCTTCATGCTGTGTTGATCCGCTCGGTAGTAACGGATCACCTGGCCCAGACGGCAAAAGCGTAACAGGCTCTACGACTTTGCGGTTTGCGCTGTTCTGAACGGCTTTGACTTGGGTATTCACGGCACGCGTCCGGGGGCTGATAAAGTCGATTTGCGGATCTCGCGACCATTTCGCAAAAAACTCTGCATCTAGGGAGGACGCGCGTGTCGATAGAATTTCGCGGTTCCTTGGATCATCCACAAGTCCTTCGACCAAAGCGTCGATTACTCCGTTCTTGAGCGCCAGAAGAACCAAAAGTGGGGCGAGGATTGAGACGATTGACGCAACGAGGCAGAGCCCCGCGCGCCATTCATGCCGCAATTCCTTGACGGCCAATTGGACGGCGACCTGCATCATTGGCGGCCAGCCGGATCGCGCCGAAAGACGCTATAGCTGATGCCGTCATGTTCGACGACACTATGGTGCGCGCGTGGTTCTTGGTCGAAGACTCCACGGTGGGCTTGGTGACTGGCCAACACCACACCGCACTGCGCTTCGGTGGCCAGCAATTGGATCAGTTCCTCCACTTTGGTGACGTTGTTGGGGTCTAAAGCTGAAACAGGCTCGTCCAGCAGCAAAACGGTCGGTTGTCCCAGCATGGCGCGTGCAATCGAGACGCGCTGCCGCTGCCCAATCGATATTTCGCTGGGATGGCGTTCCAACAAATCAGCAATTCCAAGGCTGCCAACCAGAAACTCAAACCAAGAGGTTTCAAATCGCTCGGCCTGCACATGACTTGGCAAGACGATGTTTTCGCGGACCGATAAGAATGGAACCAGCTTGCTTGTTTGCAACACAAACCCGATTGATTTGGAGGCCGCGTATTCTGACCGCGCGGTCGCTGATGTGACCGGTCTCCCACCGATAACATGACGCCAACTGGGGAACTCATCATGCGCGATCGCGCCTGAAATCAATGCCAAGGCCGTGCTTTTTCCGGTTCCGCTTGGCGCATCTAAGACAACAGTCTCGCCACGGCTCAATGAAAAGTCCTCAATCACAACCGCGAATGTAGAACTGAGGTGAACGCCGACATTTTTGATCTCTAACGCGTATGACATGCGTATTCACTAGGGCCGTGACAGGACAAGCGCTTGCCCTCCCAGCTCTATCTTTGAGCTGGTGTTAATCTGGCGTTTAACATTGGCGGCCAGTTTAACGCCATCCACGCTCACACCGTTTGAAGAGCCCAAGTCTTCGATAAAAAGCTTGCGATCTTGCAGGCTGAGCGCCGCATGCTTTCGGCTCAGCTGTGAGTTATCGATCTGAATATCGGCTTCTGATGAACGTCCGATGATGACCTGTGAGCCCAGATTTCGATTGGTGAGTTTGCGCGGAACCGTCATGCCAAGACCCGGCGCTACAACCTTTAGAACCGCCTTATCGCGTGTCGATTTGGCAGCCCGCTCGGGGGTCTTTCTAGGCGCGGCTTTCGGGGCACGTCGTGGGGTTTGAGCCGGAACCCGCATCACCAACACGCGCCGCACAGCGCGCGCTCCCCCGCCCCCATTTGCGCGATCAATCGCGACCATCATCACGGTTGCAACGGCGAGGAAGGCCAATCCGACCCAAAGCGCGTTGCGGTTCGATAGGTAGCTTAAAAGGCTGTCGGGGTTGCAAGAACTGCTGTTATCAAAGGCGACATTCGATCCGATCAGAAACTCACGAACGGCATTGGGTGAGGATGCCAAAAACGTATTGTTCTGCTCAGTCAGCCCCGCAGAGTTCACGCCAACGACATGCCCACAGGCGTCCATCAACGGCCCGCCGGAATTGCCCGGGTTGATCGTTGTCGAATGCTCAACCAATTCGAGAGCCTGGCCCCGCCCCCATGTGCCTTCATATACCTTGCTGATGGAGCCTGTTGTGAGGGTCGGTGTGTACGCGCCAACCTGATCTCGGCCAGTCGCCAAAATTTGTGATGCGCCCGGAAAGCCTAGCGCAAACAAGGGTTCGCCGCGCACAAGCTCCCGGTTTGCAAGCTTAAGACTATCGGGCCGAAACGACGGATCGGATGGAGCGGTGATCAGCAACAAGGCAAGATCGTATCCAACGGATTCTCTAAGAACGCGCGCCCGGAAAATGACGACCTCATCGTCATTGCGAAAGCCAACAACCAAGGCAGACGCATCCGCCACGACGTGCTCGTTGGTAATCATGAAGTAACTGCCGCGTTCCGCGGCCTCACCGATCACAAAACCTGTGCCGGATCCTCTCGCACGGTCTCCGACGATATTGAGCACCCGACCAACAGCGTTCTCAGCACGCTGACCCAGCTCAGCAAAATCTTGGCCCGAGACCTGAATAACCGACATCAAAAACAGCACAACGGAGATCGCTAATGACCTGATCATTCAAAAACCCCCGCACCATAGAGGTAGGAAAAGATGGTCACAGCACCTGCGAGGATGAGAATGATCCAGAAAAGCTTGCCACGTTCCCAAATCCTAAGCAGACGGCTGACAACCGGGTTATCGTCGGCCTCTCCTTCGGTCCAAATTGCGATAATGCGCGTTTCTTCCTTTTGGTGCTGTGCACCGGCTTCGGCTGTCTCGCGCGGGCGCCCCAAGGCTTTTGCAAACTCTTTCGCAGTGCGAGGCCTTTGATGCGGAAGCAATCGACACCCTCGATCAATGAGATCAAGCAAGTCGTCAGAATAGGTCGCCTTTATTCGATTGCGCGCGAGGTTCTCTCGGATCGGAACATAAGGATCTTTCCCGGTTTCTTTCAAAGCAGCCCACCGCTGATGTGACGGCAATGGCAAGCTTTGGCTCATCATTTCATAAAGAACGAGGGACAGGCCAAAAAGATCCGTCCAAGGACCTATTTTGGCATCCTGATTGTAGCCTGTCTTGCGGACGCTGAACTGCTCAATCGCCGCATAGGGGGGCGTATACATGTCAGGGATATCAACATGCCGATCCAAGGGGCGCGCAGCACCAAAATCAATGAGAACCGGTTCGCGGTTCGACTTGCGGATCATGATGTTGTCGGGCTTGATATCGCGGTGGGTCAGTCGCGCTTTCGTATGAACGGAATGCAATGCGGCAGATAGCAGGTAAACGAACTGGCGAATAATCTCTTCGGGGACATGCGAATGCTGCTGAACAAGCATTGGCACCAGCTCTTTGATCGTCTTGCCTTCGATGAACTCCATCATGCACAAATACGTTCCTTTGCGCTCGGAGGCCCCAATAACCTTTACCAGCCCCCTCTGACGCGGAAGGCTTCTTAAGATGTGCGCTTCTTCATAAAAGACTTCTTTGCCTTTCTCGAACTCAGCTTCTTTGCCGGGCAACGGACGCACAATACCTTTGTTCATCCGCCTGCAGGTCTTGAACGGCAGGTATTCCTTTATCGCGAAACGCTTTCCATCTCTTGTGCGCACCGCTTCATAAGTTATTCCAAATGCGCCGCGTCCAAGAACGGAAGCAATCCGAAAGCGCCCCTGAGCGACGACTTCTCCGATCGGCAGCGGAGGAGACTGTTCCATCGACATGGTCTACTCTCCTTGACCGTCCGCAGAAGTCTCTTCGTCTTCGGCCGTCACGCCCTCAGCATCTGCTGGGGGGTCTTGCTCGGTGTCGGGTGCAACTTGAACGTCACTTTCAGCGTCCTCGGAAGGTGCTATGTCCTCCTCGGCGGACTCTTCGTCCCCCACAATCCCTTCGGTTTGCGTATCGCCGCGGTCAGATCCACCAATCTCACCGGAAAAACTGTTTTCTTCCGTAGGCTCGACAGCAGGCGGAGGGGCGATAACGACTGGCTCTTGACGCCCGCCAAAGGCAACCAGGTAGATGAGCACGGCCAGAGCGAGCGCACTTCCAACAATGCCCGCAATTAACATGCCGCGTTTGCCGGGACGCGGATCATCGGACGCGCCGCCGCTCCAAACGGAAGAGCCTGCGAGCGTGCTCGCACTGCCAGTCTGATGGCGATATACGATAACCGTCGTGTTGTCCTGGCGTGGCTTACGCTTCTCTTCAACAGCAGTCAGCAGAAGCGCCGAGAGCGTGCGAACATCCGTTAACTTATCAGCCGCTAACAATCGCTTGATTTCAGCCTCTTGAAGCGTGTCCAGCCCATCACTCGCCAGGAGAACAAGATCGTTGTGCTGAAGTTCGACTGCGTTTGTATCTACGAGTGAGATTTTGCCACCGATCAATGCGGACCGCAAAGCATGTCTGCGAGGATTTTGATCCGCTTCGGCCTTGTCTAATTTGCCTTGGCGGACAAGTTCGATCAGTTCACCATAGACGGAATGATCCGCGTTGATCCGCTTGAGTTTTCCGCCTCGATACAAATAGACGATGCTGTCCCCGACGCTGACCCAATGAAACTTATCGCCAAGTTTCAGGCCGGCAATCAGGGTACATCCCATCCCAGACAGGTCTGGCTCTGCCTTTATCCGACCCGCAATAGATGCATTCGCGTAATCGAGCGCCTCACGCAGGCGCACCGATGGACGTGTTGCTGAGGAGATTTCGGTGAAGTGCTTTGCAAACGACTTTATCGCAATATTGCTGGCGATCTCACCGCCAACATGTCCGCCCATGCCGTCAGATAACAGCATGAGCGTGTTGGTCGCAGGATCCTTGTCGTTGTCGAAAACAATTTCATACGCATCTTGTTGAGATTTTCGTTGACCGATGCTTTGCCGACCATGGACCGGGATCATGCTTAGCTAGCCTCGTCTTCGTCGATCACGTCACTCCAATCAAAACCCTCGTTGCAGAAGGCCACAAAACGCACCGATGTTTTCTCGCTCAGTTGGATCACCGCGTAGCTTTCCAAAGGCTGCGCCACCATGACAATTGTGCTACGAGGACCTTTCTCGGTCGGTGCAAGTTCCAAACGCGTTGGGTTTTTGCCGGATCCCGGTGCAATCAAAAAGCCGCGCGCCTGATTGTCATAGACAATCTTCACATGATCTTTGCTTGAAATTCGCGTGTCGCCAAACGGGATGGGTGCGCGTTCTGAGCTATCCCGACCGACGCTGTTAATACCCGGTCCAAGGGGGATCGAATGGCCAATGCCCTTGCCTTTGACGACGACAAGCCAGCCTACAACAGGATCGTCCGCAACGTTGTCTTCGTCCTCGCCCAGACCTGTGAGGCCTCCGATCACGGTGCCGTCTGAACCGCCGCCAATGACGACCGTGGACGCGGAACTGCCTCCCCCAAATGGAGGTGGTGTCATATCCGGCGGACCATCAAGATGGCTGGTGAAGCCAGCATCTTCCGTGGCGCGGTCGGTCCCCGTTTCATCGTCGTCGAAAATCCAACGCGATGTTTCGTCGTGAAGATCATCTTTCTTACCAGCCATGGCCTTGTTCCTTATTTGCGCAGTCGACTGCGCTGGTTCACTTAACGAATGATGAACTTCGTTTCTCGGTCTCCGAAGGCAACGATGTCTCCGGATTTGATCTGCGTCGCAGATTTCACTTCTTTGCCGTTCACGAAGGTCTTGTTTGCACTGTTGGTGTCCGACAACATCATCTGGTTCTTCCCAGTGACATCCAGTTCAGCGTGAAACCTCGAGACAGTGTTGTCGTCATCTCGGAAGGCGACCTCGTTTTCTGAGCTTCGACCGATTTTGGCCCTGCGCCCATAGATCGGCAAACGGTCACCAGTATCTTGCCTGACAAAGTAGGCCCAAGGTTCACGCGCTGGTGGAGGGGGCGATACGGGTGGATCTTCATCAATCCTTTCTGTTTTGTCTTTTGTTTCGTCTGAACCCGGACCATCACCAAAACCACCATCCTCTACGCCGTTATCGTCAGCCTCGTCGCGATTGCGGCGTCCAAGGATGAGAAACAGAAGCAAGAACAACAAAAGTGCCGCGATTGCAGCTGCGATTGCATAGACAGTTGTCTCCTCAAAGCCCCAAGGAAACCCTGCAAATCCAGTCGTTACCTCAGCCGGCTCTGCTTCGGTGACAGTAGGTTCAGGCGTAGCTTCAGTATTCGCCGTAGACGCAACGAACGATACGGTTGCAACTTGTGTGTCAAACTCGCCGGGGCGCCCGATCACCGGAGTGCCATAAGTCAGATTAATGTCTGCAGAAACGGGATCGCCATCCGGCAAAATCAGACCAGACTCACCGATGGAAGTGGCAAAATCTTTCGCAAACCGCGTCGCGGCTTCGGCACCGGCTGTGCTGTCGAATGTCTCTATGACTTCATGCGTGCCCAATGTCCTGCGCGTCATTTCCCGCAAAGTTGCGGTCGCGGTACTGCGTGTTTCCGAGTTTGAACTGGTGCCGCCAGCGCGCCGCCAAATCGTTGCCATTGTTGACAAGGTGACGCCTTCGCGAATGGCCACATCAGCGATTTCAGTGCCGGACAAGATAGGCGCTTCATCTTCACCATCGCTAATCAGCACGACGTTCTTCAGCAAGATATCGTCACGTCGACCAACGCTTTCGATCACGTCCACAAGGTTCGTTCCCAGAACAGTGTTGCGGCCCTCAAGCTGATCTAGCCCCGAAATCAGGTCGACAGCGCGCCGCTTCTGGCTGGTAAAGCCAAGACGCAAGTCCAACTCATCATCTAGGAAATAGACCGCGACCAGGCCATCATCTGGCAGTGCTTCGATAAACTCTATGACATAGTCGCGCTCAGTCTCCCAACGCGCTTGCCGCAAACCGCGCGGACCGGAGGTGATATCAAGAACGATAGCCGTTGCGGAGGCGACGAGCTCGCTTGGAAAGCCGTTATCTCCGCCTGTAAAATAGTCGAAGCCCGCGCCCTCAGAGGCGGCATTGGAAAACGTAATGCCACCCTGACGTATATTCTTCGGAGGCATCCGAACGACGCAACTGTCTTCGGGCGCAGGTGGTGACGGGTCGCAATCAATAATGGCAAGCCCTTCGGCCGGATATCGGGTCTGCTCGCCAGTTGTCACACGTTCCTGCGCAAAGGCACCAACCGCAGATGCAATGGACGCAGCAGCAATTACGGTTATGCCAAGCAGGCACTTTCTTGCGTATTCCACAGATAGGCTCCGATATCTCAAAAATCTGAATGGGCGCGCATCATCTGCCCGCTAGCTTGCGGCCAAAGCACGCACAGACGAGCGAATTGTGCTCAGCTCACGACTTGTCGCTTGGGAGACGTTGCCACGGTTCACATCCGCTTCCACGCCACCGAGTTGCCGTTCAAACTGGCTCAGACGCGATACCTTACTTGGGTCAGACCTAACCCGCGCACGCACCCGCGAGATTTCTTGGCGGACGCCAGCAATTTCTGCGCGCAGCGATGAAATCAAGGCGGCATTCGAGGCTCTCTCACTGCGCAAGGCGGCGACGTTAGATTGGCTCCGATTATTGGCTGCCGTAATCGCTGCGGCTTCGGCGTCTTTGGCGCGAATTTGTCGGTCATATTCGCCGCTGCGCAAGTTATTTATGTTATCAAACAATCCCGCCGTTGCGGGGTTCGTATCGCCCGTTACACAACCTGAGAGTAGAAATCCTGTTGCGACCACCGGAAAAATAATACGTTTAGGAGCCATCGGGACACCATCCTTGCCTATGATTAAAGAGAGTCTTGCCAACCGCAGACTTTTGAAAATCTGCGATTGGGTTGAGGCATTGCCACGTCTTAGTCGGCAGCAACCGTCCGTATGGAGCTGCGCGCACGCGCGATCCGGTTCTTGGTGCTTGACGATGCATTTCTCAGAGCGCCAAGGTTTCGCTGGCCCTGTTGACGCGCTTGGTTGATCTCGTTCGTTGTGTTGGCCATGTTTGCTTCGGTCCGACCAAGAGTTGCCGACACTGCCGAGCGGTTGGAGTTGATCGACCGGATCCGCGATCTCACAGCAGAATCAGATATTTGACCTGCCGAGGCTTGGCGACGCAACGACCGGATTTCCGAATTCTGCGACCGAATGACAGCCCGCAATTGACGCTCGACATCGGTCAAACCTCCTGAAACGCGCCGCAGGTTCGCAAGCACTTCATCGCGCTTAACCAGTTCGCGATTGGCCGCTGCGGCTTGCTGACCAACGGCATTGCCGCCAACGCCACCGGCAATGCCACCGACAGCCGCGCCGCGCAAACATGCGCCTTCATCACCGCCGAGCAGCAGTCCAATACCACAGCCGACAGCGGCTCCGACGAGTGCACCCTGAACAGTATTTCGGACAACAATACTCCGAGACTGTTTGTTCAATGCCTGAGCATCTTGTTCCAGTTTGATTTCAGCAGGTGTTTTCCCCGCCTTGCTCACGACACCCGGAACGCCATCGACGCAAGCGGATAGCATAAAAAGTGCGACAACCATGCCGATCAAAGCGCGTATTTTCATCTGAGGTCCCCATTTACTCAGGTTTTGCAGGACAGTCTGCTCAACACTCAATAACCATACTGTGATCACTTTGATTCTCAACCCTTTGTTTGTCCGAAAATTACTATAGACATCTTGAGAACAAGGCGCATGCTACAGCTAATATGAGTGTCGCATTTTGCGAATAAGCGCGATTCTTAGGTGTTTGGCCTAGGAAGCGTACTTATTGTAGGTAATTCTGATCCAGTTTGTAGACACGCAAATTGCGTTGCAATAGTGGTGTATAGCTGGACCAAAGGACGAGCTAAATGTGCACCATTCAACCAGAGATTAGAAAGCTGTTAGGGTGACGCGTGCCACGTAGATATAACCGAACGAAGGACAGCTCAGACTTGCGCCAACGTGTCGGTCTTATGGCCGACATTGCCACTATTTTTAGCAGCGCGCAGGGGGCCTTGAATGGCATCCAAGCGTTGCTCGCATCCATTGGCTCGGGCGTTGCTGTTCTGGGTGTTGCGAACAATGCGATTGGCTCCACCGCGCTGCCCTCTTTGAATTTCTCTGAGTTTGAGCTGCCGCTTCGGCTTGTCATTTACATCATCATCACGGGCGGTCTCGCTGTTGGGCTTAGCTATGTGAGCACACATCTGCTGGCAAAGCGTACGGAAGCATCAGTTTTTGTCGCGCGCGCGGTCGCTGTGTTGTGGGCAGGGTTGCTGATTGGAACTGCAGATTGGTTGGCTGAAGATACCCGCCGCAACACGACGATTCCTCAATTCACACTCCTTAGCGTCATCGGGACTTTGGTGGTGTTTCGCGTGCTCAGCTTTCAGTTCAGTGCACGCGCTTCGCGAAAGCGGCGCGACCCGGCGGGCATGCTTCGTCAAACCAGCTTGATTGTTTTATATTTCAGCCTCGGTTTGTTCTTCTTCTTCTTCATTGTTTTGTTGGGAAGTCAGACATGAAAATGGGACCTCTCGATACATCAAGCGCACAAAGGCTGCTTCTTGCCGCGGGGATGGCGGATCTGTTGGTGTGCTTTCTCATCGCTGAGGTGTTAAGCCCGCAGGCCAACGAGGTCTTGCGCTTCCAACAGACTGAGATCGTTTCGGTGGGCACCTTTCTTGCGGTTGCACTCCTGTACTGGATTGTTACAGAAATTTTCTTGTCCGGAGCCACCTTGGGAAGGTTTGCTCTTGGGCTTCACATGCGAAATGCATCTGGAAAAATGCTTCCTGCGGGGCAAAGGATCAAGCGCTGTCTGTACAAAGTTTCTAGTTTTGGACTGACTGGATTGAGCCCGTCGAAACCACCGGCTTATGATCGGGCGTCGGGCGTAAGATGGTTCTCAGAAATGGCAGACGCACCGTCGCGTCCAGTGCGCGAATGGGCTCTCAGGGTGTCCTCAGGGGCGCATGCGGGCCAAACCATCCGGCTGGCAACCTCCGAGACCTTCCGTCGTAAGGGTCATTTCAAGATTGGTCGCGATGCGAATTGGGCTGATCTAAAGCTGACACGTGAGCAAGGCGTTTCCGCGCATCATTGCGTGCTGACTGTGCAAAACGGTCAGGTTGTTCTGCGAGACTATGGCCGAGGCGGAACAGGCTCGTCTTTTGGAACTTTCATACACGGCCAACGCGTGAAAAAAGGCGGGACCGCAAACGTCGGAAACGCCGATTTTTTTCAGGTCGCCGAGGTGCGGATAGATATCCTGAGGTAAATACCCTTGCCATTCAAGCTGTTGAGTGAATTGGAGGGGGTGAAATGTAAAATGGCGGACAGACAGGGATTCGAACCCTGGAGACGGTCTCCCGCCTACACACTTTCCAGGCGTGCGCCTTCGACCACTCGGCCACCTGTCCGTGCGCGCGGTTTAGCGAACCTTTTGGGGGATTGGCAAGAGGGCTGTGCGGCTTTCTGGCCTTCTTGCGAGCCAATGTCACACTAAGTGCAAATTCACCCGGCGGTTCTGGCGGCCTTTGTTCTCGACTTTGCCCAAACGAACCTCTCCGATCTCGCTTGTGCGCGCCACATGGGTGCCTCCGCAGGGTTGCAGATCGACTTGCTCCGGCCCCTGCCCGATCCGCACCAATCGCACGCGCCCTTGTCCGCTGGGCGGGGCCACGGACATGGTTTTGACCAGACCCGGATTTGCCGCGAGCTC
Organism: Dinoroseobacter sp.; assembly: GCA_965279125.1. Lineage (GTDB taxonomy): Bacteria > Pseudomonadota > Alphaproteobacteria > Rhodobacterales > Rhodobacteraceae > Dinoroseobacter. The sequence continues at coordinate 121,888 of CBDIHL010000038.1, read as the reverse complement.
TGCATCCGTGATCCAGTCTTCTGTCACGGCCAGATCGCGCGCGATGATCTCGTTCAGTTGACGCTCCAGCGCATCTTTATCTGCAATCGCCTCGGGCATGTTGAAATCGAGCCTGCCTTTTTCCGCCCCGATCGCCCCGCCGGTCACGGGCAAAGGGATCACGACCGAAAGCAGATGCAGCGCGGTATGGATGCGCATGAAGCGGTGGCGTTGGTCCCAGTCCAAGTCCATCGTGATCTTCGTGCCGACACTCGGGACCACGGCGCCGTCCTCCAGCATAAGCGCCAGCCCGCCTTCGGCCTTCACCGTGGTGCGCACATTCGCTTGTCCACCGTCCCACGACAGCACGCCCCTGTCTCCGGGCTGGCCGCCGCCGGTGGCATAGAAAACCGACGCTGCTGGAACGATACCCCCCGCATCGGTCACTGCGACCACTTCGGTGTCGCAGCTGCGCAAATAAGCGTCTCGAAACAACAGCTCGGTCATACTAGCTCTCCGGTTTGGCGGCACTCAGGGCTTCTGGATTGCGCAGCCACACATCGCGTTGGGCAAAGGGGATCTCGATGCCCTCTTGCTGAAAACGCTCGGCAATGGCGTGGTTCAGCTCGGTATGGACCACCATCATCCAATTGATGTCCCGCAAAATCGCGCGGATCTCGAAATCGAGGCTATCTGCCCCAAAGGACCGGAAATGCACGGCAGGGGGCGGCTTGAGGATCACCATCGGATGGGCCTCGGCAATCTCGCGCAAGATCCGCTCGACCCGCTTGGTGTCGGTGCCGTAGGCCACGCCCACGGGTACGATGATCCGGCCCGTCAGGTTGCCCCGCGTCCAGTTGGTCACCATGCCGGAGATCAGATCCGCGTTGGGCACGATCACATCCGTCCGATCAAATGTCTCGATCCGGGTGGAGCGCACGGAGATATCGCGCACGAACCCCATGGTGCCATTGACTTCGATCCAGTCGCCCTCGGCCACCGGACGCTCGATCAGCAGGATGATGCCTGCCACAAAATTCGACACGATGGTTTGCAGGCCAAAGCCGATGCCGATGGACAGCGCCCCCGCAACCAGCGCGAGGTTGCTCAGATCAATGCCCGCGGCCGTGATCGCCACGAGGGCGGCGAGGAATACACCGACATAGCCAAGGCCCGAGATCAACGCGACCTGCCCGCCCGGATCGATCTTGGTCTTGGGCAAAACGCTGGTGCGCAGCGCCCCCTGCACCAAGCGGGTGGCAGCAAACAGAGCCGCAAACACAATCGCGAATGTCAGGAAGTTCGACGGTGAAATCCGCGCGCCCCCGAAGGACACCCCCGCCAGGAAACGCGTCCAAAGCTCGGTCAGGTCTGAGACGCGCGCGCCCCAGATCAGCGCAAACAGCGGCAATGCGCCGAGCCAGAACACCACATCCACGAAGATCGGCCACAATGCCGTTTGCACCGCCTCGGGCGAGACATTGCGGATCGCGCCGTAGAACTGGCGGGTCAAACGGTTGAGGATTTTCAACGCCCATAGCAGCCCAAGCGAGGTCAGCATCGGGAAGATCAGGAAGGCCGCAAGCGCACCGTATCCCACAGCCGCAGCCAAGGGCGAGATGATGGCAATCGCAACGCAGGTGCGCCCCACGACCCGCTCGACCGAGCGGCGCAAGGTCGCCTCGGCCCCCGCGTCGATCCCGGGCGCTGCAATTGGCGCGCCGCCTTCTTCGGGATCGAGGATCTCTTCCTCGACCTCCTCTTCCCTCGTCGGCACCCTCCCCTTCGCTGGCATGTTTCAGCAAAATGAAGCCAATGCGCAGCAAGAAAACCGACCCGACCGCGACCAGGGCCCCCTCGATCACCGCCGCAGCCCCCGGCGCGTAGCTTTCAAAGTTGATCAGCTCGGCAAAGACATGCTCGAGGCCGAGGACGAGGCCGATCATCGTGGCGTAGAACCGCCCCTCCCGCAGAACGGTGGCGGGAAGCTCGAAATAGGGGGCGCGTGCCGAAAACACCTGCCCCCCAAGCCAGCGCGCCGAGAAGAAGATCAGCGCAAAGAGCGGTATCTGGTCGAGCAGGTAACTGCCCCGCACCCCGAGCAATCCCGTCGCCGTCAAAGCCGCGACCAGCGCCAGAATGCCGACATAGGGCACGAGGATTTCCCCGAGCGAGGCCAGAAACGTTGCAATCGGCTGGCCGCGCACATCCTGGCGCGCAAGCCATCCGGTTAGCAACCCAACCCAGTAGCGCCCGCGGATCACGATGACGATGGCCAGAAGCAGAAAGGCGACGGTTTCGAGCCAGCCCTCATCCCCGTTGGGGCCAGTCAGCGGCGATGCGATCAGGCGTGTGGTTTCCGACACAATGCTGGAGGCCGTCGATTGCAACGCCACCAGCGCCTCGACCCATGCGATATAGGACAAAGGTGTCGGGCCGCGCTCCAGCAATTCTTCGGTTTGGCGGTCGCGGATGATCAGGTCGATCTCGCGGATCAAGCCTTCTGCGCGGCGGAACGCTTCCTGGGCGCGCAGTCCGGGCGCTTGGGCGCGGGTCAGTTGGTCGACCAGCTCGGCCCGGCGCGCGGTGATCTCAGCGGGTTCGGCCAAGGTGACGGCAGGTGCCGTTTCAGACGGGGCCGCGGGGTCCGGTGCCGCGTCCGCATCAGGCGCGGGCTCCGCCGCATCGCCCTCTTCGGTGGGGGGCGCATCGACGGGCGCGTCGGACACTGCCTCCGGCGCGGGCCCGAGCACTTCCAGCTGGCTTTGCAAGGAGGCAATGCCGCGCCGCATTCGCCGTCTCAGCCGCCGAAAACCGGGTGCGGTATTCGACCAGTTGCGCGCGCAACTCTTCCAGCGCGGGGGTGGAGGCGCGCTCTGCATCGATCACGCGCTCGGCCCGCTCGGCCACACGGGCCCAGCGGTCATAGTCGATTTGCGAGGTCGCATTTTGCGCCGCGGCACTGCTTGTCAGGACAACAAGCGTCAGCACCAAAAAGCGCAGCAGTCTCAGACAGGCGCTCAAGATCATGGCTTAGCCTTCAAATACGGAAGGAACCTGCGCGGACGCCCCATCCAGCCAGTTTGGCAGCGGCAGGCCTTTTTCGCGCAGAAAATCAACGTTGTAGAGCTTGGACTGGTAGCGCGTGCCATAATCGCACAGTATCGTCACGATGGTGTGGCCCGGCCCCATATGCTTGGCCATGCGCACGGCCCCGGCAATGTTGATCGCGGACGATCCACCAAGGCAGATCCCCTCTTCGGCCAGCAGATCAAAGACCAGCGGCAAGGCTTCCGCGTCGCTGACCTGACAGCTGAAATCGGGCGTGAAGCCTTCGAGATTGGCGGTGATACGCCCCTGCCCGATCCCTTCGGAGATCGACCCCCCTTCGGATTTGAGCACCCCATCGGTGTAGAAGGAATAGAGCGCGGATCCCATTGGATCGACCAGACCGACCTTGACGCTCTTGGGCTGAAGCGCCGTGCCGACGCCAGCGACCGTCCCGCCCGAGCCGACCGCGCAGATGAAGCCATCGACCTTGCCATCGGTCTGCGACCAAATCTCAGGGCCTGTCGTTTCAATATGCGCTTGGCGGTTGGCAACGTTGTCGAACTGGTTCGCCCAGATCGCACCGTTGGGTTCCGTCTTTGCCAGCTCAGCCGCCAGACGTCCGGAGTAGCGCACATAGTTGTTGGGGTTCTTGTAAGGGGCCGCCGGCACCTGCACGAGGGTCGCACCCGCCAGCCGCAGCATGTCTTTTTTCTCTTGGCTTTGCGTCTCGGGGATTACGATCACCGTCTTGAAACCCATCGCGGCCCCTACCAGCGCAAGGCCAATCCCGGTATTGCCTGCCGTGCCTTCGACAATCGTGCCACCGGGTCGCAGATCCCCGCGCGCGACCGCGTCTCGGATCATATAGAGCGCCGCGCGGTCTTTGACGGACTGGCCTGGGTTCATGAACTCCGCCTTGCCGAGGATCTCGCATCCGGTGGCCTCCGAGGCGGCATTCAGACGGATCAGAGGCGTGTTGCCGATCGCATCGGGCAAGTTTTTATAGATGGTCATAGCGGTCCCTTTGCATGGCTTGGCCTAGGTTTAGGACCGCAGCGGAGGGATCACAAGGGAGGCGAGGTGTCAGACAGGCGACCGCGATGGCGCGCCAACCAATAGAGCGTCATCAACAGCGGCGTGACCCGAAACGCGCCTGCATCAGCCATCTCAAGCGCCGCATCAAGATCGTAAAGGTGCGAGCGAATATCTTCCTGCTCGGTCTCCAGCCCGCCGATGCCGACAACGCTATCCGGCAGGTCGCAAATCCCAACATAGGAGACAAGAAATTCCGTCACGGCACCAGGTGATGGGTATTGGCGTGCAACCTCGTGAAGACTGCGCAAGCTGAGGCCAGCCTCTTCCTTGGCTTCGCGCAAGATAGCCGTTTCATAGTCTTCTGCCGCATCTACCCGACCCGCAATCGGCTCCATCATCCACGGATCCGGATCACCACGCTCAAACGGGGCGGCTCGAAACTGCTCGATCAGCAAGATCCGGTCGCGCACAGGGTCATAAGGGACGACGGTCACGGCATCGGCCATTTGGAAAACCGCACGGTCAACAGGCACGCTGCGTCCACCACCAAAGGTTGGAAATACGAGTTTGGTCTCGATGACGTTGAAAAACCCTGCATAGGCTGTGTTGCGCGCGTGAACCTCGACATCTGCGCGGCGCGGTGCGTTCTCGCGTGCGGGGGCTGCGCTTGCACCTGCGTTCAGCCGCGCTTGCGCCCGCGTTAGGATTGCTGGATACATTTCGACGACGCGCGCAGGGTCCAGTTTGCCGTAATAGGACATCACTTCGCGCGCGCCCTCGCGCACAACCGCGCCCCATCTGGTTTGCCAATCGTGCAACGACCATGGTGCGCCCGCCTCCCACATGCCGGGTTCGGGCAGGAAAACACGCGCATTGGCTTCATCCCCAATGTCGAGGTCTAGCGTCGCATAGGCAAACCCACCCTCGTAGAAATCGAGGCGGTCCAGATCGTCCTGACTGACCCCCTCGATCAGCAGGCCTTCCGCCTCAGCACCGTCTTCTGCGACGGCCATTGGGAAAGGGTTATCCTTGGCCCAATACACCGCGTAGCTGGGCAAAGTCTCGGGGCTTAACCGCTCAGGACTGCGCCCCAAGACGATAGACAGCAACTCAATATCGCGCAGCGTTCCGTAGAAAAAAAGCGCCGTCATTTCCAGATACGCGCGGCGATATTCGTCAAGATGGCACTGACCAAAGTGCCGATCAGCAAAGCTTGGATGACTGGGGCGACCGCCATCCATTGCAGATAGCCCCAGAACAGGTTCGCGGTATCAAGCACCGCCTCGCCCGGTCCGTCATAGCGCAGGCGCATCGAGCGCTCGACCATGTCCCAGCCTGAGATGCCGAGGATCACGACAACGATCATCACAACCGTCGTGGCAATTGCCTGCGTCATTGCGAGAGCAAACCGCCCACCGGCTTTGGGGCCCATCAAGCTCCATCCCAGCCAGATGCCCGTGAGGCCCGCGAACGGGACGAAATAGCCCGTGATCGTGCCTTCGGGCAGCGTTGGGATCCCGACAAAGGCCGCCACCGACCCCATCACGCCAAAACACACCGCCGCAACCAGCCGTCCGGCCGTCGGCATCTGGCTATGGCTGCGCGGCGGCATCGTTTAGGCGGGCTTTGTGACGGTAATCTGCGTCACATCGCAATTGCCGTAGTGAAAGGTCGCGGCACAGGAGGTCAGGTAGAAGTTCCACATGCGCCGGAACCGGTCATCAAACCCCTGCGCTTCGACCTCAGACCAGCGGTCGTTGAAGGTCTCATGCCAGCGGCGCAGGGATTGGCTGTAGCTTTCGCCAAATTCAATCGATCCTTTGACCTCCAGCCCAGCCGAGCGGATTTGCTTGCGCAGCACGGTCGGCCCGGGAAGCATGCCGCCCGGAAAGATGTATTTCTGAATGAAATCAACGCTCTTGCGATATCGCTCAAACACCGCGTCTTGCACGGTGATAATCTGAAGCGTCGCATGACGGCCCGGACGCAAACGGTCGCGCACGGTTTGGAAATAGGCGGGCCAGTATTTCTCGCCAACGGCCTCGAACATCTCGATGGAGGCGATGCCGTCATAGAGGCCCGTCTCGTCGCGGTAGTCCTGCATCTTGAACTCGACGAGATCGGAAAGCCCCGCCTTTTCAATGCGCTCCACGGCGTAGTTAAACTGTTCCTGGCTGATCGTCAGTCCGGTGACCTTCAAGCCGCGTTCCTTGGCGGCATATTCCGCGAAGCCCCCCCAGCCGCAGCCAATTTCCAGCACATGATCGCCGGGCTGAACGCCCATTTGATCCACCATGCTGGCATATTTGGCGGTCTGCGCCGCCTCATGGCTTTCTTGGCCGGTCTCGAAGATGGCGCTGGAATAGGTCATCGTATCATCAAGCCACAAGCCATAGAAATCATTGCCCAAATCGTAGTGATGGCTGATGTTCTTGCGGGCTTGTTTTTTTGAGTTCGACTGCAACCAAAAGCGAAATTTCTCATAGGCGCGCACGAAGGCTGCCCCGGTGTAGCCGACCCAGAGCGCGTCATTATCCGCGTGCACCAGATCCATGAACGATTGCAGGTCCGGGGTGCTCCACCAGCCGTCCATATAGGCTTCCGAGAAGCCCAAATCGCCCTCGCGGATCAGGCGGGCAAAGACATCCTCGTGGTGGATATCGAGCTCGGCCACAGGACCGGGGTTCTTGCCTTCGGCGCGGAAGGTTCGCCCGTCCGGCAGCACCATATCGAGGCGCCCGTTTTCGAGTTGGCAGGCAATATCAAAGGCCTGCGCAAAATAGCGAGGCAGGTCCTTTTCGCCTTTGGTGGTCGTCAAAACGTTCATTTATCTTCCTAGTGTTTGGAATCTTTTTGCATGTGGCGAGGCTGTGCATCAAGCGCGAAACGCTCAGTCGGCCTTGCGATGTTGGCTATATGCGTCCAGCGCGCGGGTGCGGCCTTCGCCCAGATCGATCAACGGCGTGGGATAGCCCATACTTGGCGACAGGCCCCATTTGCGCGGAACAGCATCGAAGTAGCTCAGCGCGACCTCATGGGGGGGACGGAACTTTTCGGCGATGAACTTCCGCTCGTAACCCCCTGCTTTGTCGAATTTTTCAAGCTGGGTCTCGGGGTTGAACACCCGGAAATAGGGCGTTGCATCGGGGCCCGAGCCGGCTGACCACTGCCAGCCCATCGCATTGGCCGCAGGATCCCAGTCCACAAGGCAGTCCGCGAACCAGTCCATTCCGATTTTCCAGTGTGTCATCAAATGCTTGGTGAGATAACTTGCCACAATCATGCGCCCGCGATTATGCATCGTGCCGGTCACATACATCTCGCGCATCGCGGCATCGACGAACGGCATCCCTGTGCGCCCCTGCTTCCACCGCTCCGAGGCCTCGGACGCCCCCTGCCACGGGAAACTGTCCCATTCGGGGCGCCAGTTACGGGTCAGGATTTCGGGGCTGTGCCAGGCCAGATGATAGGCAAACTCGCGCCAGACCAGCTCCTTCAAAAAGGTCTCAGCCCCGCGTTTGCCTTCGGACATTGCGCGCAGGCCTTCATGCCACGCCGTCAGCGGGCTAATCTCGCCATGGGTCAGGTTTTCTGACAGGCGCGATGTGCCATAGGTGGCGGGCAGATCGCGGGTGCGGTCATAGTCATCGACAATCTCGTCGACAAAGCGCGCCAATCTGGCGGAGGCCGCGTCCTCCCCCACCGCAATATGCTGGGAGACGACCGCCGCGCCGCGGTTCATCGCCTGCCCCATGTCCCAGGAGGCAACCGTATCGCTCTGCGGCCAGGTTTCAGGGGCCGGAAGCCGTGTGATCGGGGGCAAAGTTGCGGGTAGATCACTACCGCGCACCAATTTCCACATCGGCGTATAAACCCGGTAGTACCCGCCGGTCTTAGTCTGCACACGCCAAGGCTCAAACAACAGATGCCCAGCGAAGCTTTCTGCTTCTAACCCACGATCCTTTAACGCCGTCTTAACAGCCGTGTCGCGCGCCACTTGGTCCGGCAAATACGCGCGCGACCAGAACACCGCCTGTGCGTTGGTCTCGTCGGCCAGTTTGGGGATCACATCGACCGCTGCGCCGCGCCGCAAGATCAGTTTGCTGCCAAGGCCCTCAAGCGTCTTGGAAAATTGCTCAACCGCCAATCCCATGCGCCATTTCGGACAGGCACCAAGGACCTCTACGGTCTCGTCATGCACAAAGACCGGTAGAATCGGCACATTTCGAGAGGCGGCTTCGGTTAAAGCCGAATGATCCGACAGACGGAAATCCCTGCGAAACCATACCAGTATGGGGCGTGTGGTGCTCATGTCTGTCTCTCTCCGCGCGTTTGGACTAGACGTAGCGCGCGCGGGGCAGAGGCAAGATCACAGCACCGCTTCTACGGCCTCAATCATCCGCGACACCTCGTCTGGCGTTGTGTAATGCACCAGACTAAGGCGCAACACACCGTCTTGCGCATTCACACCCACCCCTTCGAGCGCGCGGCCTGCGTAGAAATCACCGCCGCCAGCCATGATCTTGTGCTGGGCGAGTGCGGTCGCAACAGGTTCTGCCGCGCGCCCAAGATCCAGCGCCACAGTAGGGGCGCGTGCCGCCGCGTCGCTTGGACCAAGGACGCGCAGGTCATTGCGGGCGCAAAACGCATCAAGAACGGGCTGTAACAATTTGATTTCGTGCGCTCGGATCGTATCGTGTACAGCCTGTGCAGAATTCAAACCATGATGCTCAGCGATGGCATCGAAGTAATCCGCGATCCCCGCGCAGGCCGCAATCTGTGCATGATCCGGTCCCGACGGTGTAAAGCGCTTGGACAGACTTCCCCCGTTGAAATGGTGCCCTTGGTTGGGCAAGGCTTCGCCCAAGCTGCGGCGCACAACCATCGCGCCCTGATGCGGCCCATAGGTCTTGTAGGTTGAAAACAAATAGATATCCGCGCCGAGCGCATCCACATCTGGCAGCCCATGCGGGGCATAGCTGACCCCATCAACGCAGGCAAAAGCGCCCGCCAAATGAACACGGCTGACGATCTCGGACACCGGATTGATCTCGCCGATTACGTTGGAGCAATGCGGAAAGCACACCAACCGCACTTTATCGTCGAGAATTTGATCAAGTGCCTCAAGATCAAGCTGCCCGGTCCGCGGGTCCATACGCCATTCCCGCACCTCAATCCCGTCTTCGGCGAGGCGCCGCCAAGGTCCGGAGTTTGCTTCATGATCCTGATTTGTAACAACAATCGCCTCGCCCGGCGCGAGGAACTTGCGAAAGGCTTGCGCCAGCACAAAGGTGTTGGTCGTGGTCGAGGGGCCAAATGCCAACTCGTCGGTATCGACATTCAGCATCCTGGCGAGGCGGATTTCCGCCTCGTCCATTTCCGCCCCACCCTCAGCCGAGCCTGGATACGGACCATAAGGTTGCATTTTACGCGCCCGATAGAACCGCTCCAACCGATCGGTCACCTGACGGCACGGATATGACCCTCCTGCGTTCTCGAAAAAGGCCCACCCCTGAAGGGAAGGCTCTGAAAATGCTGGAAATTGTGCCCGCACAAAATTCAAATCGAGGGTCATAAGAGGGTCCGTTCTAGGCGTTTAGATCGACGACAACGCGGCCTTTGACCTGACCTTTCAGGATCGCAGCCCCCAATTCGGGCAGGTCAGACAGGGTCGCGGGCTGCACCATATCTTCCAGCTTATCCATCGGCAAATCCTTGGCAATCGCCGCCCAAGCCCGCACGCGATCATCATAGGGACGCATCACAGAATCGATGCCCAGAAGATTAACGCCGCGCAGCAAAAACGGGATAACGGTCGCGGGCAACCCTGCTCCGCCTGCAAGTCCCACCGCCGCAACCGACGCACCGTATTTCATCTGACCCAACACACGGGCCAGCATCGGACCGCCGACCGCGTCGACACACCCCGCCCAGGTTTCGGCCTCAAGCGGGCGTTTGACCGTCTCGTTGATGTCGTCACGGGCCACAATCCGCGCGGCACCAAGCGATTTCAGGTAGTCTGCAGTTTCCGGACGTCCGGTCACGCCCGCCACCTCGTAGCCCTTCGCGGCCAAGATCGCTGTCGCAACCGAGCCAACGCCGCCTGCGGCACCAGTCACCAAAACCTCGCCTTTTTCAGGAGTTAGGCCGTGATCTTCAAGTGCCATCACCGCTAGCATCGCCGTAAATCCGGCGGTCCCGACCGCCATGGCTGCGCGGGTGGTCAGGCCTTCGGGCAAGGGCACCAGCTGATCCGCCTTCACGCGCGCTACCTGCGAATACCCGCCCCAATAGGCCTCGCCCACGCGCCAGCCGGTCAGCACAACCTTATCGCCGGGCTTATAACGCGCGTCATCGGAGGCCTCGACCGTGCCGGCGAAATCAATGCCGGGAACATGGGGGTAATTGCGCACGAGACCGCCGCCCGGACCGATGCACAGCCCGTCTTTATAGTTAACGGTGGAGTATTCGACCGCCACCGTCACCTCACCCGCAGGCAGATCATCCATGCTCAGCGTTTCAACCGAAGCGCTCGTCTTGCCTTCATCATCCTTACGAACCACTAATGCGCGCATGTTCTCTCTCCCTGCAAAATATGTATCAAATTTGTCGATCATGTTTGTAATCGAGCCATCGACAGTCAGTCATAGTGAACCCATCACGCGACTGCCACGTTTAATTGTCTGACAATTGAATTTCTCCTGACTGAAAGACAGCCTCATGACCCTGCCAGACGTTCTTAACCTTGTTTTTGTTACCCTCAGCATCGGCCTGGGCGCGATTGGATGGCTTGCCCCGCGCTATGTGATGGAGGTGCTCGATACCACCACAACCAACTCCACGATGGGGCTCAGCGAGGTGCGTGCCGCGTCGGGTGCCTTGTTCATCGGCCTTGGAATTGGCGCGTTTTTCTTCGCAACACCAGAGGCTTACGCCATGCTAGGGGCCGCTTGGCTGGGGGCGGCAATCGGGCGCGCGACCTCGATCATCGTCGATGGCGCGACGCCTAAGAAATGGGGATTTCTGGTGACCGAGTTGATCGTCGGCATCGGCGCGATTGCGATCAACCTTTGAGGCTTTGCATCCCGCGCAACCCTCCCTATATATAAGGCGTCCTTCGGGACTATGGCGATAAACGCGCTCGTAATAGATGGCTCGGACCCGGGGGCGGTACCCGGCGACTCCACCAAATCTCCCATCATTTGTGGGACGGAGGGGGTCGAAATAGGATCGACGGACGTTCAAAGGGGTTAGCTTTTGCTCGGCGGGGTGCCACCGTATCGGCCCGAACAGTACAATTGCAAATGACAATCGTGCTCCGACAATGGCTCTGGCTGCGTAAGCAGTTCGAGTTTGTCGAACTTAAGCCCTAAGGCCTAGCCGCTTTAGGCGGGGTTCGCAGGCACCTGGCAACAGAAGCCTGCACTTTCCCTTCCCTGCACGGACTGCTCACGATTCCGTTACTGGAATAAAGTTGCGTGTCTCTCAATCTGCCGCCACGGTGCCGGGATGATTGCACGTTTGGTTATTTTTTGTTTCAGCCTGTCGCTTGCGGCCCTTCCTGCGCGCGCCTGTTCAACGGCCCTGTTGTTGGCGATTGATGTCAGCCAATCCATCGATGTCGGCGAATACCGCATCCAGACCGACGGGATGGCCGACGCGCTTCTCGATCCCGAGGTCGCCGATGCCCTTATCAGCGGGCAAGTGGCTTTGATGGTGGTGCAATGGTCCGGTCGCAATGATCAGATCGTCTCGATCCCGTGGACGCAAATTCGCAACCAAACCGACCTCAACCGCTTTGCCCAACAGGCGCGCACCATGCGTCGGTCCTTTGTCATGTCCAGCACTGGCGTGGGGGCCTTGATCCGTTTCGCCCAAGCGCAGTTTCAGGAGGCTCCTGTCTGCGCGCGCCAAGTCCTTGATATATCAGGCGATGGCAATGACAACGCCGGCACCAACCCCGAGCATGCGCGGCGCGAAGCCGAAGCCGCCGGCATCATGATCAACGCGCTGGCGATCGAAGGGATGGGGATCGCGGTCACGAATTTCTACGAGCAATCGGTGATCACCGAAGGCGGTTTCGTGATGACCTCACGCGGGCATTCGGCTTATGCAGAGACGCTGAAGCGCAAAATCCGGCGCGAGGTCAGTCAGGCGCTGTTCTAGCGGCTTGACGCTTGGCAAAGCCTACCGCACAGTCTGACCAAGGGGCTTGCGTGCGCCCCGTGAGGCCCCGGCTCAAGCAACGCATCCACTGACACGTTTTCAGAAAGGATGCCCTATGGCTGGCTTCAACGAGATTTCACCCCGTCAATTGATGCGTCTGATTGGGACTTCAGATGCGCCCACCGTCATTGATGTCCGCATAGCGGAAGATATTTCGGCAAACGCAACATGCGTTCCGACGGCGCGGTTTTGTGCTGCGGCAGATGTGCTGGAGCAGAGTGCGAACTTCTTTGACCGCAGGGTCGTTGTGATTTGCCACAAAGGCAAAAAACTTAGCCACGGAGCTGCCGCGACCCTGCGCAGCCATGGCCTGAAGGCGGAGGTGCTTGCAGGCGGTGCCGAGGCGTGGCGCGAGAACGCATATCCGTCTATCCCCTTGTCCAAGCTGCCAAAATCACGACCCAGCCGCTGGGTGACGCGCCAGAGACCAAAGATCGACAGGCTCGCATGCCCTTGGCTCATTCGACGGTTCATCGATCCAAATGCGCAATTTCTCTACGTGCCCGCCGCCGAGGTCGACGCGGTTGCTGCCCGATTTGACGCGACCGCTTTTGATATGCCCGGCGGTGTGTTCAGCCATGTCGGTGGGCAGTGCAGCTTTGATGCGATGCTCGATGCGTTTGCGCTCCAGACAGAACCGCTTTTGCACATGGCGCGCGTCATCCGAGGTGCGGACACAAATGTGCACGATCTTGAACCGGAATGCGCGGGCCTCTTGGCGCTTTGCGTCGGGCTGTCACGAAAGTTCCAAGATGATTTGGCACAGTTGGAAGCAGCATTGCCGTTATTTGATGCGCTCTATCACTGGGCGCGTGACGGACGCGCCGAAACCCATGATTGGATCGAAGGAACCAAGACATGAGCGAACAAGTGTCCCTTGCCCAACTCACCCGCGTCTCAGGGCGCATTGGGCTGTTGTCATTTGGCGGGCCGGCGGCGCAGATCGGGCTGATGCACAAGGAACTGGTCGAGGATCGCGCTTGGTTAACCGAAACGGAATTCCTGCGCGCATTGTCGTTTTGTATGCTCCTGCCCGGGCCAGAGGCTATGCAACTGGCCACATATGCAGGCTGGCGGATGCATGGCATTAAGGGCGGGGTAGTTGCAGGCAGTTTGTTCGTGATCCCAGGGGCTTGCATCATCTTTCTGTTGGCGGCACTTTACGCATCCTTAGGCGCACTGCCGCTTGTTCAAGCGTTGTTCCTAGGGATCAAGGCCACTGTTATCGTGATTGTGTTGCAAGCCCTGTGGAAGATAGCGGGCAAAGCGTTAACCCGCCCCCTCGCCTGGGGGTTTGCGGCAATCAGTTTTGTGGCGATTTTTGCGCTTGCCCTGCCCTTTCCAATCATCGTGCTTGGGGCGGGGATCGCGGGTGCGATCATGCTCAAAGGGCCCGCGCCCGCGCCTGCCCCGTTGCCGCCGCAAGCACCGGGCCTGCGGATCGGGCTGATTGGTTTGGGTCTGTGGTTTGCTCCGCTGATTTTGCTTTGGGCTTTGGATCATACCTTCTTGCTACAAATCGGCAGCTTTTTCGCGACGCTCGCGGTTGTAACCTTCGGCGGTGCCTATGCGGTGCTGGCCTATATGACCCAGGAAGTCGTGTCGGGGTATGGCTGGTTGAGCACAGCACAGATGATCGACGCACTCGGGCTGGCTGAGACGACGCCGGGTCCCCTGATCCTTGTGACACAGTTCGTCGGGTTTATGGCAGGGCTGGCCGAACACGGCTGGTCCATGGCAGTGGCAGCTGCCGTGTTGACCTTGTGGATGACTTTTGTTCCCTGTTTTGTCTGGATCTTTCTTGGCGCACCCTATTTGGATTGGATTGCTGGGCGACCGCGGTTGACTGGCGCGCTTGCTGGGATAACGGCAGCTGTGGTCGGTGTCATTTTGAATTTGGCGCTTTGGTTCGCGCTGCATGTCTTGTTCGAGACCCTCGAAGCGTTTGAATTTGGGGCCGTTCGCATTCTTCACCCGGTGATTGCCAGCATCGACCTTGCGGCCTTGCTATTGTCGGGCGTTGCCGTAATTCTTTTGGTTGGCTTGAGGCTTGCTTTGCCGTTCACCCTTTTTGTTATGGCAGCCCTTGGAGTGTTGGTTGGGTTGATCGCTTGAGGGTCTTTCCATCGCCGCGCGCATCCCCTAGGATTTTGATGCAGACAAAGAGGATCGGCCGATGGCCCAAGACCGCATCGACTATGGAAACATGATGCACCGTGCAATGCGGGGTCTCATCAGCGAGGTATTGATCCGTGTTTCCAAGGACGGATTGCCCGGAGCGCATCATTTCTTTATCACTTTCGACACCCAGCATGACGATGTTGAGTTGTCCGATTGGTTGCACACACGGTATCCTGAAGAAATGACGATTGTCCTCCAGCATTGGTTTGACGCGTTGGAGATTACGGATGCCGGGTTTTCAGTAACCCTCAACTTTGGCGACCAGCCGGAAAATCTGAAAGTTCCGTTTGATGCGATCCGGACCTTTGTTGATCCGTCTGTCGAGTTCGGATTGCGGTTTGAGACGCAAGAAGAGGATGACGAGGGAGATACGGATGAAGCGATTTCCGCAGATGCCGATTCCGATGCATTGGCTGCTCGGTCTGAAGACGAAAGCCCATCAAAAGGCGCGGCAGAGGTCGTAAGCTTAGACAGTTTTCGCAAAACCTAAGCTCCGGTGCGACAGCAACGCGATTGCGATGGGCGCCTCGCTTGGATAATGGCATACAAAAGTATACCGGAGAGACGTCATGACCCAGACCCGTACCGAAACCGACAGCTTTGGCCCGCTGGAGGTGCCCAGTGATAAGTATTGGGGCGCGCAGACCCAGCGCTCGATCATGAATTTTCCGATCGGCTGGGAAAAGCAGCCTGTTGCGATTGTTCGCGCGCTCGGCGTTGTCAAAAAAGCCTGTGCGCAAGCCAATGCCGCGTCTGGCAAACTACCGATCGAATTGGGTGATGCGATACAAGCCGCCGCTCAGGAAGTGATCACTGGGCAGCTTGACGATAATTTTCCACTCGTGGTGTGGCAAACGGGGTCCGGCACCCAGTCCAACATGAATGCCAATGAGGTCATTGCGAACCGCGCGATTGAAATGCTCGGTGGTGAGATCGGCTCGAAATCTCCGGTTCATCCCAATGATCATTGCAATATGGGTCAGTCGTCTAACGACACGTTCCCGACAGCCATGCATATTGCGGTCGCGATGACGGCGCGAGATGTTCTGCTGCCGGGATTGCGGAAATTGCACGCGGCACTTGAGGCAAAGGTCGTCGACTTCGATGGGATCATCAAAATCGGGCGCACGCATACGATGGATGCCACACCCCTGACTTTGGCGCAGGAGTTTTCCGGCTACGCACATCAAGTTGCCATGGGCATCGCGCGAATTGAGGCGGCCCTGCCACGGATTTACGAACTCGCCCAAGGCGGCACCGCCGTGGGTACTGGCTTGAACACGCCGCATGGATGGGGCGAAGAAGTCGCGGCAAACATGGCTGCGATCACAGGGCTACCCTTTGTCACGGCGCCAAATAAGTTTGAAGCGCTCGCGGCTCATGATGCGCTGGTCGAGATGTCAGGAGCGACCAAAACGGTTGCCGCGTCCCTGTTCAAGATCGCAAATGATGTCAGATTGCTTGGATCCGGCCCGCGTTGTGGTCTGGGCGAATTGATGTTGCCTGAAAACGAGCCGGGCTCGTCCATTATGCCCGGCAAGGTTAACCCAACCCAATGCGAAGCGCTAACGCAAGTGTGCGCCCATGTGTTTGGCAATGATGCTGCGGTCGGTTTCGCAGGGTCTCAAGGGCATTTTGAGTTGAACGTCTATAAGCCCATGATGGCTTATAACGTCCTGCAATCCATGCAGCTTCTCGGCGACGCGTCCGTTGCCTTTACCGATAACTGCGTTGTTGGGATCAAGGCAAACGAGGACCGAATTGCGAAAATCATGCGCGAGTCGTTGATGCTTGTTACAGCGCTTGCGCCCACCATTGGCTATGACAATGCGACCACGGTGGCCAAGACCGCCCATAAAAATGGCACGACCTTGAAAGAGGAAGCCATTGCGCTTGGCTTTGTCGATGAAGCCACGTTTGATGCAGTGGTCCGGCCTGAGACGATGATTGGCCCGAAATGAGCAACGTCATCGGCCTTGGTAAGGTTCGTAAGGCGCGCAAACGTGCCGAACGCAAAGCCAAGGCTGATGAAAACGCCGTGACTTTTGGGCGCAGCAAAGTGCAGCGCAAATTGGACGCCAACCGCGCGGAGAAGAGCGAAACGACGCTCGACAACCACAAGCGTAATGATAGATGAGCGGTCGCCCGGTAAAGCGATCGCTCACATTGCGCGGTCATCGGACTTCTGTTTCGTTGGAGGAGGAGTTTTGGGATGCATTCCGCAAAATTGCGGCTCGGCGGTGCCTTCCGATTAACGCATTGGCTGCCGAAATAGACGCGAAACGCAGTATGGATGTGGGCCTTGCATCGGCAATACGCGTGTATGTACTTCAAGACTATCAGAAGGCAGCGTGTCAGGATCATATCTCTGACTAGCACCGCATGTGTAAACATGGGTTTAACGCGGAGCGCGTGGTGTCACTTTCAACCAGATACCCTCCTTCGAGCGGACCGTCAGATGCGCGACCGGAACAGGTTTGCGTGAGGGCACAGTCTCGAAGCGGAAAGCCTTAAGCAACTGCGCGAGCAATACGACCCCCTCGGCCATCGCAAAACCCGCACCTGTGCAAACACGCCGCCCAGCTGAGAACGGTAAGTAGGCATCACGCGCACTTTGCTTGCACTCGGCAGTCTGCCAGCGTTTTGGGTCGAAGGTGTCGGGCGCGTGCCAAAACCGTTCATGTCGTTGCAGATGCCATGGCGAAATGACCACCTGTGCAGTTTTCGGCAGCACTCGATTGCGAAAACTCTCAGGTTTCCGCGTTTCACGGACCATCATCGGGACCGGAGGATACAATCTGAGTGTCTCTCTGAAGACGTCGCGCGTCAGCGAGAATTTGGCCAGATCCGAAAACGTGATCTCCGTCATATTTATGTTTTCAAGTTCTCGATACACCGCTTCTTGTGTCGGTGGATCTGCTGCTACCAAATAGAGCGCCCATCCAAGCGCTGAAGCGCTCGTTTCATGCCCCGCGAGGAAAAAGATCGCGACCTGATCGACCATTTCTTCGGTCGTAAAGGTCTGGCCCGTTTCCGGGTCTGGGGTCGTCATGATCTTGGTTGCCAGATCAGGCGGAGCGGTCTGGGCGGTAATTTCCGCCTGTCGTCGCGACGTCATTTGCGAAATCAGCACGCGGATTTTGTGTGCGGTTTGGCGTGTCTGGCGTTTGCGAAACCGTGGCATCCAATGCGGGAGGGGAAGAAATGCTGCAAGGTTTAGAATGGGTTGCGTGCGTTGGTAGTCCCGGAATGCCGTAAAAACTTCGCTCGCCATTCGGTCCTCAATCGGTACTGAAAATAGCGTGCGAAAGATGACATCGGCTGCCGCATGGCTGGTGATCTCTTCAATTTCGACAATATCGCTTTGTGCAGCCGTCTCACGAAGGCGGTTCGTAGCGGCCTGCGCCGCCTCAACCATGGCAGGAAACGTCTCTTTCAGGCGTCCGCCTTCGAATGCGGGATCAATGATGCGGCGTTGGCGCTTCCAAACCTCTCCATTTGTCAGAAAAACCGAGTTGCCGAGCAGCGGGCGAAGCCCCTCACCAATCCTGTCCGATTTGGGAAAATCATCCGGTCGCTCTTTCAGCACGATGTCGATCAAGTCAGGTTGATTGACCAAATAGGACCGAAAGAAGGGCGTTTTGAACTCGGCCATCCAAGCCCGGTACAGGCGTTGGGGCTGCGCAGATAGGATATCTTGGCGAAACAGACGCAGATAGCGCCAAATTGAAACCTTATCAGCACGCGGCGTGGGCTTTGGCGGGATCATCTTCGGGCCAACCCATATCTGTTCACAGGCGTTACAATCCGGCTGGGCGACGGCGTGCGTCCGGCGAACCGCGATCCCAATGTCATCGGTCCAGCGGTGATGCGAAAGTAATCATAGTCCCCGACCTGATTAAACGCGCAAAGGTATTGAAAATGCAGCCGAAAAAAATCGCCACCGCATCGCCCGCCATTGCTCGGGACTAAGCGTTTGGGTGAAAGCTGCGGAGATGACCAAAGGCCACCTGGTATCCGCCGACGCCATACCGCTGACGGCCACCGGATCGCATAACGCAAAGGCGCAGCCGTCGCCGGGGGCAGTCACATCGATCCATGGGATTTGTGATTGGCGCCCCATCAGGGATAGATCATCGCGCAACCGCGCAGCTTTGGGCAAGAAAGACACCATCGGCACAACCTGCCCAAGCGACAGGAACGATAGATCTGCCCCGTGTTCGAGCACACGCTTTTCGCGCAGCAAATCGGCCAAAATGGACACCGCCAGATGCGCACCAGACGAATGGCCCACCACGAGCACCTCATCGACATCCTCCGACAAAGTCGCCGCAATCGTATCGCCAAATTCGCGCATTCGCGCTTCGAGCAACGGTGGATTGGCCCCGCCGAATTGGGCCGAAAAGGCATAATCGTGCATCAGGTAGTAGGCGAAAATCTTGGAATCGTAGCGTCGGAACAGGACCAGGACGCCCCATAACACAGCAAGAAAAACGGCTCCGAAAACAAGACGCACGATCATATATTCGCCAAACAGCCCAACACCCACCTCATAGGCGGTGTCGGCCAGCCAAACTGCGAACACCAACTGTCCCAGCAAGAATAAGATGGGGTAAAGCGCTGCAATCATTGGGCCTTTGCGCAGTCGCATCAACCGAAACAAGGCCCCTGACCCGATATAGGCCCAAGCAGTTCGAACCAACTGCAGATAGGTCCCAAGCACGCTCTGATCCATCGAGCCTTTGACAATGTCATGCCAAACCAGCACTTGCATTTCCGTCTCTACGCGCAAACCGTCTTGGGTGCTGTCGATCAACCAGCCATAAGGCCCTTCGCCCTTGCGCGGTTTGATCCCGATCTCGTAGCCAGATATCGCAGCTTGGGCGCTACTTTCCTTGCGGTACAGCTCACGGTAGCGCCGCGGGTGGAACGGATCATAGCCCGGCAGGTAAAATACCCGTCGCTTTCGCACGCCGCCCGGCTGGTCTTCCGCGTTCTCAGAGCTGCTCAACGATCCGGTCTCCGCCAGTTATCGCCCGCATCTTAGCGCGAAATCGCAGCTATAGTAAGCATTAGCCGAGCAGCGCGAGCGCCGGAAACATCTCAAGCAGCCACCAACTGAACGCGGTGAAGGCCCCGGTTATCATCATCACGCCCACAAAGAGCAAAAGCGCTCCCATGACCCGCTCGATCGTTTTCATATGGCGCTTCAGGCGCGTCATCACGCCCATGGACCGTTCAAGGAAAAATGCCGCCATCAGGAACGGAATTCCAAGGCCCAATGCATAGACCCCAAGCAGTAAAGTCCCTTTCGCAACAGAGGCTTCCGAAGCAGCCAGCGACAAGATCGCCCCGAGCTGCGGCCCAATGCAAGGTGTCCAGCCAAAGGCGAAGGCGAGGCCCAGAATATAGGCCCCGAAGGCCGATCCCCCTTGATCCCCCGCATCTAACCGCGCTTCACGGTCAAGGATTGGGATGCGAAAGACGCCCAGAAAATGCAGCCCGAACACGATGATGACACCGCCTGCGATTTGGGAAAACAGAACTTGGTTGGTCAGAAAAAACCGGCCAAAGATCGACGCCGTAAAGCCGAGGATCAAGAAGACGGTCGAAAGCCCAAGCACAAAGAACGACGCCGCCAGCAACGCGCGCCGTCTTGCCCCGGGCTCAGGCGCATCGCCGGTCATTTGGCCCATGGAAACGCCGGACATATAGGCCAGATAAGGCGGCACTATGGGCAAAACGCAGGGGCTCAGAAAGCTCAGAACGCCCGCAAACAGAGCGATGAACAAGGCTGGCAGCAGCGTGGCGTCGATGAGATCTATTCCGAACATGGCCCTGTCATACGCTGCGGGCGGCCCGGCGTCACCTGCCACACCGTCACATTGCCGTGGTCATTTCCCGGCGGCGCGTGATACGAAATAACCATGACAGACATTACTTTAGACGCGCGCGGGCTATTGTGCCCCCTGCCCGTCCTCAGAGCGCGTAAACGGTTGGAAAGCTTGGCTTCTGGTCAGCACTTACACATGTATGCCGATGATCCAGCCGCGATCATCGATGTCCCGCATTTTTGTCACGAGGCGGGTCATGTTTTGCTCGACAGCCGTGAAGCGGATGATGCGATGCTGTACGTGATCCAAAAGGGATAAATCCAAGCGGGCGACGCACTGGCCGCCCGCCTGAACTGGTTAACCGCGAGACCACCAGCCGCGCCGTTTTGGGGCCGCTGGCTTTTCGTCAACAGGTTCCGCTGCGGGCTCAGGCGCCGTCTCTGGCTCAGGCGCAACCTCCACCTCTGCGACGGCTTGTGTCTCTGGCTCTGGCTCAGCTTCAGGCTCGGGCGCAGTTTCCACAGCAGGCTCCGGCGTGGCCTCCACCACCGGATCCGCAACAGGTTCAACCTCAGCCGTCACTTCCGGCGTCGTTCCTTCCGCCACAGCCTCAACAGGTGCGGATTCATCTTGTGGCACCTCGGCAGGAGTGTCCGCCTGCCCTTCTGGTGTCTCCGTCTCGGCTGCATCACCGGAACGACGACGCCCGCGACCACCACGGCGGGAGCGACGCTTGCGTTTGGGGCGCTCCTCCTCCGAGGTCTCGCCCTCGGGCGTGGTCTCGGACCCATCAGAGGTGTCTTCGGATTTGTCTTCCGCATCCGCAGCATCCGCCTCGGAAGTCTCGCCAGCCTCTTGCGTTTCGCCCGTTTCGCCACCACCGGATTTCCGACGACGCCGACGACGACGCTTGCGCTTGGGTTGGCCGTCTTCATCCTCAGATGTCGCGGCAGGTGCCGGTGCATCCTCGACAATCACCGCTTCTTCGATCTCGTCAGCCTCGGACGCAGCCGCCTCTTCTGGCGATTCCGTATCGATCGAGATGACCGAGCGCGCAACCTCAGCCACAACCCGCGTTGCCGTCTTGAACTTCTCGATGGTGAAGTCCGGCGCGACCAAGTGCGGATCGGCTTCAAGCCGGATCGACAAGCCATACCGGCCCTCGATCTGCGCGATATGCTCGCGTTTTGTGTTGAACAGGAAGTTGATCACGGCGACGGGCGCTTTCAGCAGCACTTCGCGCGAGCGGCGGCGCGTGCCCTCTTCTTCCAGCTGGCGCAGGATCATCAGGCCAATGCTGTCATCCGACCGGATCAGCCCCGTGCCATGACACGACGGACAGGGTTGCGTGGTCGCTTCCAACATCCCCGGACGCAGGCGCTGACGCGACATTTCCATCAGGCCAAAGCCCGAAATGCGGCCGACCTGGATGCGGGCGCGGTCGGTTTTCAGGCGGTCCTTGAAGCGCTTTTCAACGGCGGTGTTGTTCTTGCGCTCGTCCATATCGATAAAGTCGATGACGATCAGACCGGCGAGGTCGCGCAGGCGCACTTGGCGCGCAACTTCTTCTGCCGCTTCAAGGTTGGTTTTCAGCGCCGTCTCTTCGATGCTGCCTTCCTTGGTGGCCCGGCCCGAGTTGACGTCGATGGACACCAGCGCTTCGGTCAGATCGATCACGATATAGCCGCCTGAGCGCAGTTGCACCGTCGGGTTGAACATCGCGGCAAGGTAGGATTCCACCTGATATTTCGCGAAAAGCGGCAGCCCTTCATGATGCAGTTTCACGTTTTTGGCGTGGCTCGGCATCAGCATCTTCATGAAGTCTTTGGCGGTGCGGTAGCCGCCCTCGCCCTCGACAATCACCTCATCAATCTCGCGGTTATAAAGGTCGCGGATCGAGCGTTTGATCAGATTGCCTTCTTCATAAATCTGCGCAGGGGCGATGGATTTCAGCGTCAGGTCGCGAATTTGCTCCCACAGGCGCTGCAAATACTCGTAATCGCGCTTGATCTCGGCCTTTGTCCGCTCGGACCCGGCGGTGCGCACAATCAGACCCGCGCCGTCCGGCACGTCGATGGATTGGGCGATTTCCTTCAGTTTCTTGCGATCGGCAGGGTTGGTGATCTTGCGGCTGATACCACCGCCACGTGCAGTGTTGGGCATCAAGACGCAGTAGCGACCCGCCAGCGACAGGTAGGTTGTCAGGGCAGCACCCTTATTGCCGCGCTCTTCTTTGACCACCTGCACGAGCAGGATCTGGCGGACCTTGATGACTTCCTGGATCTTGTAGCGGCGCGGGCGCGGCTTGCGGGCGGGACGGATTTCTTCTTCGAGATCCTCTTCCGCGACGGATTCGATGCCGTCTTCTTCGCGGGTCTTGGCCGCTTTGGCATCCCGCTTGGGCAATGGCAGATCATCGGCCTCGCCCTCAGCCTCGGGCGATGTGTCTTCATCCGCGCTCAGATCGACAACTTCCATGCTGGCGATCTCGGAGGGCGCGTCGGTTGGCACATCGGCAGGCATGTCGGTCGCCACTTCGGCGGGTGTTCCGGTAGAAACATCCGCGTCAAGCGCCGGGCCGGTTTCAACGACCTCGGCCCCTTCCACAGGCTCTTTGCTGGCGACAGGATCATCGCCTTCGATTGCCATGGCTTGGGGTTTGGGCGTGTCTTCGACAGCAGGTTCCGCAGCAGGCGCAGCCTCCGAAGCCGCCTTTGCCGCAGGGGCGTCCTCAGTCGGTGCAGGCTCAGCCGCTGGTGCGTCTTCTGCAAGCGGTGCCTCTTGCGCAGCAGGGCCGTCCGCTTCAATCGGGCTCGCTTCAGCTGCGGGCGCTTCGGCTCCCTCTTGCGGTGGCGTTACCTCTGCAACTGGCTCGGCCTTCTTGCGCCGGGTGCGGCGCGGTTTTTTCGGGGCGGGCTTTTCCTCGTCCTCTTCCTCGAGCGACTTGGCATAGGCGCGCTCTTCCGCAAGCAGCGCTTCGCGGTCGGCGACGGGGATCTGGTAGTAATCGGGGTGAATTTCCGAAAAGGCGAGGAAGCCGTGGCGATTACCGCCGTAATCCACAAAAGCAGCCTGCAACGAGGGCTCAACCCGCGTTACTTTCGCCAAATAGATATTTCCTGCGAGTTGCCGTTTATTTACAGACTCAAAGTCAAATTCATCGACCTTGTTTCCATCCACCACCACAACCCGAGTTTCCTCGGCGTGGGTGGCGTCGATAAGCATTTTCTTAGCCATGTTGTCTCTGTGCAGCGCGGCAGTATCCGAGCGATCAAGGATCGCCGGTCTAAACTGCGGGGCTGTGATTGGGGCGATGCGAGGATGTCGTGCGCCAAGGGGACGCTGAATGCGCATCCGCCCTGTTTTTGCCCTGCTCCGTCGCGTGTCATCGCGGTTCTAACTCCGACGCACTGGGGCGCCTTGCGGCCCTTGCGATTTCTCGCGAGGGAAAAATCGGACCCAAACAGGGGTCCAGTCATCTGTTCTGAAAGCCTGCGGCGGCGGTTTGCGCGCCATGTCTTCAAGAAGAACAGGTAAACCTAATTCGAAAGCAATCCGTTAAGATCGAAGCTCTCTAATATCACAATAGAAGGGGTTGTGTGTAAAACACAAGTCCCCTGATCATGTTCGGGCCATCTTGACACGGGGCAAATACCAGATTTGCCCCAGTATCTTGAATACCCTACCCGCCCAGCAGGTTCGGAACGATGGTCACGACCCCCGGGAAGCTCCACAGCATCGCCAGTCCGAGGACCTGAATCAACACGAACGGAATCACCCCGCGGTAGATATGGCCCGTTGTCACTTCCGGCGGCGCAACCCCGCGCAGGTAGAACAGCGCAAAGCCAAAGGGCGGGGTCAGGAACGAGGTCTGCAAGTTCACCGCGATCATGATCGTCACCCATTTGGGATCCATCGTGCCGCCATAGATGACCGGGCCGACGATCGGGATCACGATGTAGATGATCTCGAGGAAGTCGAGCACGAAGCCAAGGATGAACAAGACCAGCATCACAATCAGGAAGACGATGGTTTCATTGTCGAAACTGCGCAGGAATTGCTGGATGTAATGCTCGCCCCCGAAGGAGATCACCACAAGGTTCAAGACCTGAGAGCCAATGAGAATGGTAAAGACCATGCTTGTGACCTTCGCCGTCTCACGCACCACAGGCGGCAGAACATTGGTCCGCCACAAGGTCCAGCACGCATAGACGATCCCGAAGATGGCGACGTGGTAGGCCGCCGAGGCGAAGATGATCGCGATCCATTCCTGGAAGCCCGTGGTTTCCAGGCCGGTGCGCAGATCGAAGTTGATGCCGATGATCAGCATGATCAGGATCGAGAAGCTTGCGATCAGGATCATCTTACCCGATTTCTGCTCGTCGCGCAGCTTGCGGTACGCGGCCAGCATGATCGCACCGCCCGCACCCAGAGCCGCAGCAGGGGTCGGGTTGGTGATGCCCCCAAGGATCGAGCCCAGCACCGCGACGATCAACACAAGCGGCGGGAAGATCACCCGGATCAGGTCGTTTTTACCCAAACGCTCCACCGCGAATTTCGCGCCATAGGTCGCCAGACCCACCGGCACCGCCATCAGCATGAAGGTGGCGCCCGGTGACGTGGTCGGTGCAATCAGGAATATATCGGTCAGCAGGCCAAGACCCACACCCCCTGCCCCGATTTGCAGCGGACGCGGATCAGCCGAAGGCGAGATGCCGCGCGCGGTGGTCAGGATCAGGGCGAAGAACAACATCATGATCGCAACGCCCGACCCGATGGGGGCAGCGGCGGCGATCTTGTCGGTCAGCGCTTGGGCCATTTCCTCGGGTGAGCGCTCGTGGCCTTGGTCGATGCCACCTTGACCGTCGATAGCGGCTTGCTCGGCAAGGGCGGCATCCCAAGCTTCTTGCCCATG
The DNA here is from genome assembly GCA_965279125.1 of Dinoroseobacter sp. Lineage (GTDB taxonomy): Bacteria > Pseudomonadota > Alphaproteobacteria > Rhodobacterales > Rhodobacteraceae > Dinoroseobacter. The sequence goes on along the minus strand of CBDIHL010000038.1, from coordinate 96,667 downwards.
CAACTCGATCATCGAGGCTTGGCATTGCTCGCTCACATTCGTGCGCAGGCTTGCGGTTTGCCCGGCCTCAGTAAAGCTCGCAATCGTCAGGTTCTGGCTGCCCACCATGTTGATCGAGGTCGCAAGGATCAGACCGCCGATCAGCGCCACAGGGGCGGCAAGGAACCACGTGAAGCTTTCCTGCTTCGTGATCACTTCGGTGCCGCTTTCGCCCATCTGAACGGGTGGGGCTTTGCCGGGGTTCACCAGCGCGTAGCCAAAGGCGTAAGCACCATAGAGGAAGGCCAGCAAAATGCCCGGCAGGATCGCCGCCTGGAACAAGGTGCCGACGGAGACAACCGCCGCCTCGCCCAGATAGGTCAGCGCGTCGCCGCAGCCGGCGAATTTCGCGCGCTCCTCTTGGGCAGTGGCATAAAGATCGCCTGCGAGCGTGCCCAGCAGAACAATCACAATCGACGGCGGAATGATCTGGCCCAGCGTGCCGGACGCCGCAATGACCCCCGTCGACAACTCCGGCGAATAGCCATTGCGCAACATCGTCGGCAGCGCGAGCAGACCCATGGTCACCACAGTCGCGCCCACGATGCCCGTCGAGGCCGCAAGGAAGGCGCCCACAACAACAATCGACACCGCAAGACCGCCGGGCAGCGGACCAAAGACCTTCGCCATCGTGGTCAGCAAATCCTCAGCAATCTTCGAGCGTTCCAGCGTGATGCCCATCATCACAAACATCAGCACCGCCAGCAGCGTCTCGATGGACTGGCCCGCGATGACGCGCTCGTTCATCCGGTTGACGATGAAGCTAAGGTTTCGGTTTAACGCTTGCTCCCAACCCCCTGGGAATAAAGCTTCTTCTACGCGCGGTAATTCGGGGTAGCGAAACACCGAAATGGTCTCACGGACCACACCTTCGGCCACAAGCGCTGCATATTCCGCTGAGTTTGTGTCAATCGCCTGATGGATCAACAATCCTGAGCTATCGAGCGAGGCAATGATCCCAAACGAGATCACAGCCGAGCCGCCGATTGCAAAAGCCACAGGGAAGCCTGACATGATTGCGCCAAACAGGCACATAAACACGATAATCAGGCCGATCTCGACGCCGTCCAGACCAAAAATCATGGGATGGTTCCCTCTTCCCTAGTGCGATTTGACTTCAGCGAGATGCTCGGCGGTCTCGACCGTGGGGTCGTCACCGAGGCTATCGCGGTCAAGATACTTGTTGGCCGAGGCTTCGCCCTCGACAAATTCCAAATAGCTGCGCCAGAAGAACGCCATCGCCTGAATAAACATCATGCCGCAGAAGGCGACGATCAGAACCTTGAACAGGAAATAGGCGTCAAAGCCGTTGGGCGAGAAGCCCACCGTCTCGACATTCCAGCGCACAGCGCGGGCTTTCATCATCGACCGATCAAACGTGTCGGAGGCCGCAACCTTCGGGGTGATCAGGTGGCGCCACATGAAATACCACGAATACATCCATGTCAGGACCATCGCAGGCATCATCAGGATCAGCGCGCCGCACATATCAATGACGCGCTTGGTGCGGTGCTTGACGACGGCATAGACCAGATCAACGCGCACATGTCCGCCCTGCACGAAGGTATAGGCGCAGCACAGGCACACGATCAGCGCGTTATAGAGTTTCAGTTCTTCCGAATACCACGACAGATCGCGGGTGAAGATATAGCCGAATGGTCCGATAGAGATTTCCGAGACGAGGAAGATGCGCTGCAAAAACACGATCAGGATTTGCTGCAACACCATCAACAGGCCCGCCCAACAGGCGATGCGGCCGACCACATTGGCAAACCCTTCAAGCCCTCGGACGAGACCCCACATAAAGCTGTTCTTCCAAATGCCGACAGCCGTCAGGATCAAGAAGGCGGTGAAGACGACGAAGAAAAATTCGACCGAGCCGCCAAAATAGATGAACCGCATAATCGCTTCGCCATTGCTCCAATCCAGCCACAAGGACGGATGGGTGATGGCAAAGGCGAAATGATAGATCGAAAGACCGATGTTGGAGATAACCCAAACGATAAAGTCGAACATCCAGACCTCGTATCGGAGAAGCGGCAGGGCGTGCCGGTGGCAGCGGTTACCCTAGTCTTAACGACACGACCGCCCCACACCTATGCGTGGGACGGTCGCAGTTCTTAGATCGGCTGATTAGCCGCCCATCACGCGGTTACGCTGGGCAACATAGAACCCGTCGGAGGCCTGCAGCCACTCGGAGGACTTCGCCAGCGACGACTCGAAGCTTTCGCGGATTTGCGCATAGAGCGGATCGCCCATTGGCTCGTCCTTAACTTCTGCCGAAGCCGCACCAAACGCATCCCAGATCTCGTCCGAGAAGTTCAGAACGCGCACGCCTTGGGCGCGCAGACGGTCAAGTGCTGCACCGTTCGCCGCGAGGGTCTGCGACAGCTGCCAATGCGTGGTGGCAAGGCAAGCGTTACGGATGATCGACTGGTGCTTGGCCGACAGGTCGTTCCAAACGTCGAGGTTCATGCCGGTGATCAGACCCGAACCTGGCTCGTGGAAGCCCGCGCCGTAGTAAACCTTGGCAACTTCCTGGAAGCCTGCGCGCTCGTCTGCCGCTGGGCCAACCCACTCAAGACCGTCCAGAGCGCCCGAAGACAGCGCCTGATAGAGCTCGCCACCTGGGATGTTCTGTACCGATGCGCCGAGCTTCCCGAGCACCTGACCACCCTGGCCGGGCATACGGAAGCGCAGACCCTGGAAGTCCTCGACAGAGTTCACTTCCTCACGGAACCAACCGCCCGACTGCGAGCCGGAGTTGCCGCACTGGAAGGATTTCAGACCGAAGATCTGGCCCAGCTCGTCATGCAATTCCTGGCCGCCATCATGGTGATACCAGTTGGTCAGCTCCTGCGCGGTGGCACCGAACGGCACAGCTGTGAAGAAGTTGTAGCCCGGATGCTGGCCGCCCCAATAGTAGTCGGCCGAGTGATAGAGGTCAGCCTGACCTGCGGAGACCGCGTCAAACACTTCGAACGCGCCCACAAGCTCGCCCGGTGCTTTCTTGTCGATGACCAGCTCGCCATCGGCCATCTCGTTGACGGCTTCGTTGAAATAGGTGGCGGCGTCATCAAGGACGGTAAAGCCACGGGGCCACGAGGTGACCATGGTCAGTGTGCGCGTGGACTGCGCGAGGGCGGGTGCTGCCAGAGTGGTTGCGGCGGCTGCACCACCACCGAGCGCAGAAGTGCGCAAGAATGAACGACGATCCATAAAAGATCCTCCCCTAAGGTTGTTGCCCACCCTGCTTAAGCGGGCGGATCATTGACGTGGGCGCACGTTACTCTGTCGCAGGGGAAGGTCAAATACAAAGGCGCGGCTGGATCGTCCTTTTACCCCGGTTTTTTCGGAATTTATGCCCAAATTACAGGCAGTGGGCGTGACGCGTGGCCAATCGTACCGCTCAGGGCGGGCAAAGCAGAATCGTTGCGTTTGCGACAGCGAAAACTCTGGAAACGACTCTGTTTTCGCTAACACAGTCATTTACGCGTATTCGATTTGACCAATGCACGTAATGCGTGTATTTCTGGTGATCAGCCCAAATGAAGGTCTTCATATGCCCCTGCCCCTCCTCATGGCCTTGCTTTTCTGCCTCGGAGGATGTGCAGGCGCTGCGATCCTGTCGATCCTCTGGCGCGCCCGTTTGCGCGCGGTTCGCGCCGAGATCGCCAAGCTCGACCGCGACAATGCCGCTCTGACGACGCTTCTGGATTTCGACCCCCTGACCCGCTGCCGCTCGCGTCGGTATTTCGTTGCGCAAGCCACCCGCTGGCTGAGCAATGATGCGGCCAATGGGTTGTCGTTGATGATCATCGATATCGATCACTTCAAGTCGATCAATGACAGCTACGGGCATGGCGCAGGCGACAGCTACCTCACAGCGGTCGGCACCGCGATAACCGAGCATCTGGGCACACGCGGTATTGTCGCGCGTTTGGGCGGGGATGAGTTTTGGGTGGCCTTGCCCGACATCAATCCGGACGCCGCCCAAGCCATTGCCGAAGCCTGCCGCCAGATCGTGTATGACATCGCCGTGCAAACGCCCGGCCAGCGCGTCACCCGCTCGGCCAGTATCGGCGTGACCCATGTGGCACCGGGCACGGACCTGACCACCGCCATGACCGAAGCTGATACCGCACTCTATCTGGCCAAGGCAGGCGGGCGGAACCGGTCTTTGCTGGTCGATGCCGGTATTCGCACCCAAATGGCGTCGAACCTGAACCGGCCCACGGTCGAAGGGGTCAAGCAGGGCCTTGCCGCCGACGAGTTCACCTATTTCGTCCAGCCTGTTTTCGACATCACAACCAAGCGCGCCGTTGGGGTCGAGGCGCTGATCCGCTGGGTGCGCGCCGATGGCAGTGTGTTGCTGCCTGCGGATTTCATGTCCGTCATCACCTCCAACTACCACCTGTCGGTCAAACCGCCCGTCGGCATGGCCAACGAGGTCGCCAGCGCCTTTGCCGCGGCCCCAACGCCGATGTTTTGCGCCTTCAACATCTCGACGGCGTTCCTGCAACGCTCGGTCGGCAATGACACGCGCTGGCTGGACGAGCTGCTCACCGGGCTTGATCCAAAGCACACCGTCTTCGAGATCGTCGAGAATGCCGTGATCGAAGATGCTGCGCGCACGACCTCCATGCTGCACACGATGCGCGAGGCCGGGGTGCGGATCGCGCTGGATGACTTTGGCACCGGACAGTCCAATCTGATGCGCCTGCGCGACTTGCCGGTGGATATCGTCAAGATCGACCGGGGGTTTGTGGGCACGATGCCAAACTCGATCAAGAACGCCTCAATCTTGAAAGCATTGGTGGCCATGTCCGAAGATCTGGGGTTCGAGATTATTGCCGAAGGGGTCGAAACCGAGGCCCAGCTGGACCGCCTGCGCGATCTTGGGATACGGCAGGCCCAAGGGTTCTTGCTGGGCGCCCCTGCCCCCCTGGCCGAGTGGCGCGACTGCCTGATCCCGCCCGAAGGCCCGCAAATGGCGGCGGCGGAGTAACCGTCGGGCGCTCGCGCAACAAAAATCCGCATAACTTCGCCCCCGCGACACAAAAAGTCGCGCATTGCGTATTGACGCCCCTCAGCCCCCCGCCTAACGTCCCGGCCATTGAAGCCCAGAGGAAGCTTACGCGAGATGATCGATATTGTCGTACTTGTAGGAAAAAGGCGCATGGACCGGTAACGGATCTCCAGATCCAAACCCATGCGCCCCCGAGTTTTCAACCGGGGGCTTTTTTATGACCAGCGCGGGTGCAGCGAACAGACCCGCGAACCAAGGAGAAAAGACATGACGGCACAGCAAATGACCGGCGCACAAATGGTGGTTCAGGCTCTGGTAGATCAGGGCGTGGACACGGTATTTGGCTATCCCGGTGGTGCCGTCCTCCCGATTTATGACGAGCTGTTTCAGCAAGCCAAGATCCAGCACATTCTCGTGCGCCACGAGCAGGGTGCCACCCACGCTGCCGAAGGCTACGCGCGCTCGACGGGTAAGCCCGGTGTTGTGCTGGTGACCTCCGGCCCCGGCGCGACAAACGCCGTGACCGGGATCACCGACGCGCTGATGGACAGCATTCCGCTGGTTGTTCTGACCGGACAGGTGCCCACGTTCATGATCGGCTCAGACGCGTTCCAGGAGGCCGATACCGTTGGCATCACGCGCCCCTGCACCAAGATGAACTGGCTCGTCAAAGAAACCGACGCGCTGGCCAGCACCATCCACGAGGCGTTCCACATCGCCACCAACGGACGCCCCGGCCCCGTTTTGGTGGACATTCCCAAGGACGTACAATTCGCAACCGGCAGCTACACGCCGCCTGCCAAAGCCGATCTCGGCCATTACGCCCCGCGCGTGAAAGGCGATGTGGAGATGATCACGGCGCTGGTCGAGGCGATGGAAAAGGCAGAAAAACCGCTCTTCTACACCGGCGGCGGCGTCATCAATTCCGGCGATGCGGCCACGCAATTGCTGCGTGAGTTTGTGGCCGCAACCGGCTTTCCGATCACCTCCACCTTGATGGGGCTTGGAGCGTATCCCGCATCGGGCGAGAACTGGGTCGGGATGCTGGGGATGCACGGGCTCTATGAGGCCAACTGGGCGATGCATGATTGCGATCTGATGATCAATATCGGTGCGCGCTTTGACGACCGGATCACCGGGCGCATTGATGCGTTCGCGCCCAATTCCGAGAAGGCCCATATCGATATCGATCCGTCCTCGATCAACAAGGTCGTGCGCACGGATTATCCAATTATTGGCGATGTGGCCCATGTGCTGGAAGACATGCTGCGGATCTGGAAAGCGCGCGGGCGCAAGGTCAACAAAGAGGGGCTCGCTAAGTGGTGGGCGCAGATTGAAGAGTGGCGTAAGATCCGCTGCCTCGACTTCAAGAACTCCGAGACCGTGATCAAACCCCAGCACGCGCTGGAGCGGCTAGAGGCGCTGACCAAGCACCGCAAGGACCGCTATATCTGCACCGAAGTGGGCCAGCACCAAATGTGGGCGGCGCAATATCTGGGCTTTGACGATCCAAACCGCTGGATGACCTCAGGTGGTCTAGGGACCATGGGCTACGGTTTGCCTGCGTCCTTGGGCGTGCAGATCGCGCATCCGGAGGCATTGGTGATCAACGTGGCGGGCGAGGCCTCGTGGCTGATGAACATGCAGGAGATGGGCACTGCAATGCAGTACAAAGCGCCGATCAAGCAGTTCATCCTGAATAACGAACGTCTGGGCATGGTGCGCCAGTGGCAAGAGCTGCTGCATGGCGAGCGCTACTCATCCAGCTGGTCGGAGAGCTTGCCGGACTTTGTGAAGCTGGCCGAGGCGTTTGGCTGCAAAGGGATCATCTGCAAGGACCCCGCCGATCTGGATGATGCGATCATGGAGATGCTCAACTATGACGGGCCGGTGATCTTCGATTGTCTGGTGGAGAAGCACGAAAACTGCTTCCCGATGATCCCGTCGGGCAAGGCCCATAACGAGATGCTTCTGGGCGAGGCGGATACGCAGGGCGTGATTGATGCCAAGGGCAGCGTGCTGGTTTAAGGTGCCGCGTTCGGGGGCTTTGCCCCCGGACCCCCAGGATATTTCGAAACGGAAGAAACGGGCGCCGCGCGCCAGCAATACTGAAAGTGCTTCATGTCCCCGCTTAAGATCTCCAAAGGCTCTACCAGCCATTCTGCCTATAACCTTCGCTCGACCTTTTCGGATGTGGAAGAAACACACACGCTCGCCGTGCTTGTCGATAATGAGGCGGGCGTGCTCGCGCGGGTCATTGGCCTCTTTTCCGGGCGCGGCTATAACATCGAAAGCCTGACCGTGGCCGAGGTGGACGAGCAAGGCCACCGCTCGCGCATCACCGTGGTCACCACCGGCACGCCGCAGGTGATCGAGCAGATCAAAGCCCAGCTTGGCCGCATGGTCCCGGTCCATGACGTACACGACCTGACCGTCGAAGGCCCTGCAGTGGAGCGGGAACTCGCGCTGTTCAAGGTCGTCTGCGCGGGCGAAAACCGCGTTGAAGCGCTCCGGCTGGCCGATATCTTCCGCGCCAATGTTGTCGACAGCACCCTGACCAGCTTCGTGTTCGAGATCACCGGCACCTCGGAAAAAGTCGCGGCCTTTGGCGATCTGATGCGCCCGCTTGGCATGTCCGAGATGGCGCGCACGGGCATCGCGGCGCTGTCGCGCGGGGCCTGATTGCGGCACGCATAAGTCGTTTGCAGGCGCGATGGGCGGGATCGTCTGTGGCTAGGATTCTCTCAAACTTGAGGGAGTGCGCCACATGACCACCGATCTTTCCAGCGTGCGCCGTGCGCTGAGCACCGCCAATGGCTTGCCCAACGCGCATTACACCGATCCCGAGACGATTGCCGAGGAAAACGAGGCCGTTCTGGCTGAAACCTGGTCCGGTTTTGCCGTGAGCGCCGATGTGCCCGAGCCCGGCGATGCCAAACCGATGGAGTTTCTGGGCGAGCCGCTTTTGCTGGTGCGGGACCGACAAGGCCAAGTGCGCGTGTTCCAAAACATCTGCCGCCACCGGGGCATGATCCTCGTCGAGGAGCCGCGCAAGATCGAAGGGGCGCTGCGCTGTCCGTACCATTCGTGGTGCTACTCGCTCGAGGGCAAACTGGTCGCCACCCCCCATGTGGGCGGTCCGGGCCAGAACAGCCACGCCGACATGGATCGCGACACGCTGGGCCTGATCGAGGTGCGCAGCCATATCTGGCGCGATATTGTCTTCATCAATCTCTCAGGCACCGCCGCCCCTTTTGAGGAGGTCCATGCCGATCTGATCGCCCGATGGGCCGAGTTCGATCAACCGCTCCATCACGGCGGGGCCGAGAGCTATTTCACGCTTGAGGTAAACACCAACTGGAAACTCGCGGTCGAGAATTACTGCGAAAGCTACCACCTGCCATGGATCCATCCCGGTCTGAACAGCTACTCACGCCTCGAAGACCACTACCACATTGAAGCGGCTGGCAAATTCTCGGGCCAGGGGACGCTGGTCTATCGCCAGCTCAAAGGCACGGACGAGCAGGTTTTCCCCGATTTCGAGAACCTCGATCCCAAATGGGACACCGCGGCGGAATACATCACGATCTATCCCAATGTGCTGCTGGGGGTGCACCGCGACCACGCCTATTGCATCATTCTCGAGCCGGTCAGCCATATGAAAACCATCGAGCATGTCCATATCTACTACGCCCAGCCCGATACCGACGAGGTGCTCCGGACCAAGAATGCTCAGCTCTGGAAAGGCGTGTTCGTCGAGGATGTGTTCGTGGTCGAAGGGATGCAGCGCGGGCGGCTGGCACGCGGATTTGATGGCGGGCGCTTCAGCCCTGCGATGGATGGACCAACCCATTGTTTTCACGACTGGGTTGCGTCACGCGTCATCGAGAAACGTCAGGCCATTGCGGCCGAATGAGCGCGCTGGACAATGCGCTCTTGGCCGCCCATGCGGCAGATGATCGGGCGGGCTTGGTTGCGCTCTATACCCAAGCCGCCGATCAGGCCAACGCCATCGAGGCGACCAGTTTCTACCTGACCCATGCCTATGTCTTCGCGCTGGAGGCCGGGTTGGATCAGGCATGCGACTTGAAGGCGCGACTTGTCGCCATGGGGCGCGAGACGGAATAAGTCTATACAAGGCGGGCAATGCAGCGTATCCGCGCCTCTTATCCATCTTGCGAAGCGACCCCTCCCCCATGATCCAGACCCTTGCCGACGCGCTATCCGAGCGCGGTTATGAAACCCTGACCCCCGTCCAGATCGCCGTCAGCGACGAGGCCTTGGCCGCGCGCGACTTGCTGGTTTCGGCACAAACCGGATCGGGCAAGACCGTCGCCTTTGGACTCGCCATCGCGACGACCTTGCTGGAAGGTGAGCAGTTCGCCCCCGCAGGCGCGCCCTTGGGATTGGTGATCGCGCCGACGCGCGAGCTGGCGTTGCAGGTTAAACGCGAGTTGCAGTGGCTCTATGCCAAGGCCGGCGTGCGCATGGCATCTTGCGTGGGCGGTATGGATATGCGCGACGAGCGGCGCGCGCTGGAACGCGGTGCCCATATTGTCGTCGCAACCCCCGGACGGCTGGTCGATCACATCAATCGCGGCTCAATCAACCTGTCCAGTATTCGCGCTGTTGTGCTCGACGAGGCCGACGAGATGCTCGATCTGGGCTTTCGCGAAGACCTTGAATTCATCCTCAGCCAGGCGCCGGAAGACAAGCGCACCTTGATGTTCTCGGCCACGGTGCCGCGCGCGATCGAGGGGCTGACCCGCACCTATATGAACAACCCCGAGCGCGTTGCGACGATCTCGAAAGAAAGCCAGCACGCCGACATTACCTACCGCGCTTTGGCCGTCGCGCAGCAAGATGCCGAGAACGCGATCATCAATGTTTTGCGCTTCCACGACGCCAAGAACGCTATCGTTTTTGCCAATACCCGGGTGGTTGTGAACCGTCTGACAACGCGTCTTTCGAACCGTGGATTTGCCGTTGTGGCCTTGTCGGGAGAGCTGACCCAGTCCGAGCGCGCCAATGCCCTGCAAGCCATGCGCGATGGGCGCGCGCGGGTCTGTGTGGCCACCGATGTGGCCGCGCGCGGGATTGATTTGCCGAACCTTGATTTGGTGGTCCACGCCGAATTACCCAACAATTCCGAGACCTTGCTGCACCGCTCGGGCCGGACGGGGCGCGCGGGGCGCAAGGGTATCTCGGCTATGATCGTGCCGGTGAAATTCCGCAACAAGGCGCAGCGCTTGCTGAAATTCGCCAAACTGAACGCAGAATGGGGCACGGCCCCAAGCGCGGACGAGGTCTTGGCACGTGACGAAGAGCGTCTGCTGGCAGATCCGGTCTGGGACGAGCCGATCAGCGAAAGCGAAGCGGCCATGGTGGAACGTCTGGCAAGCGCACAATCGGCTGAGGTTCTGGCGGCGGCCTATCTGCGTCTGTGGCGGGCGCAACACACCGCGCCCGAAGAGCTGGCAGATGCCAATACCCCCGCCCCGCGTGCGACCGCGACCTTTGGGCCCTCGAAATGGATCTCAATTCCAGCTGGCCGGAACGAGCGGGCCGAGGCGCGCTGGTTGTTGCCTTTGGTGTGCAATGGCGGAGGCCTCGATAAGACCGCAATCGGGGCGATCCGAATACAAGACACACAAACATATATTGAAATCGCCGAGCCCGCGATGGCAGGTTTCCTGAAAGCCATCGCTCCTGACCAAACGCTAGACGGAAAGTACAAAGTGACTGCCCTAGACAGCGCGCCGACCTTCGCGCCGCGCGGTCCAAAGCCCGACCGCGGCCCCCGTCCCGACCGTGGCCCCAAACCCCATCGCGGGCAACGCCCGGACCGGTCCGATGCGCCAAATCCAGCGCCCAAAAAGAAATGGGCACCGGAAGGTGAAGCGCTTTTGTCAGGCACCGACGCCCCGGCCGAGCGCAAACCGCGTCACAAACCCAGTGATGCGCCGCGCCCGGCAAAGCGCGATGATGACGCGCCGCGCGCCAAAAAACCTTACGAGGACAAACCCAAGGCCAAGAAACCTTGGGACGACAAGCCTCGGTCGGATAAGCCATGGAAAGATAAGCCAAAATCCGACAAGCCACGCGGCGACAAGCCTTGGGGGGACAAACCACACTCGGATAAACCCCGTGGCGACAAACCCGCATTCGACAAACCGCGCCGCGAAAAGCCCCGCGCGGATGCGAAAGATACGTCGAAACGCTTCGTGCCTCCCGGCGCAAAAGAGGGCCGCCCAACCAAACCAAGGGGCAAGCCGTCCGGTCCAAAAGGCGGTGAGGCAACCTTGCGCCGAGGTAAACCAAAGCATTAAGAACGCGCCGCAACCCTCTCTGCTAAAACGAAAAAAGCCGCCCCATATAGGAGCGGCTAGTTTCGCTGACTAGACTCTGTCTGTTAACCGCCCGAGTTTTTCTGCCTGCGGCCTAGCCCGCGTCTAGGATGAGCGCACCCATCCCGGAACTCTGATCCCCACCCCGGCAACCGGGGACAAGATCTTCTTACAAACGCCAGGCGGGCTCTCGAGCATTGGCTCCCACCTGACGTATCTCGATTAGCTACACCCGGATGTGCCGCCGCAGGTGTTGCACTTCATGCAGGTTCCGTTGCGCACCAGCGTGTAGTTGCCGCATTCACCGCATGGATCACCCTCGTAACCTTGCATTTTAGCCTTAACGCGCAGGTCCACTTTGCCGACCGTAGCGGTCATCGGGGCCGCCGATACTTCCGGCACGAGGGTTTCCAACGCCGCGACCGGATCGACGGATCCGTCCAACGCCGTAGCCGCCGCCGCTTGCCCGCCTTGGAACACGACCAATTCTTGCGGAACACGCTTGCGCAAATACCCGGTGGAGCTGATCTGCCTCAAGACATCGATTGGGGAATTCCCAGCACTTTCAGGGACTTTCGAGACATTGCTCACCCCCTCCTGCTCGCCACGACCCACATCGTCGAAGCTGGCCCCTTCGGGTTGGACATGTGCGAGATCGGTGCGGTCCAGATAGCTGACCGCCAACTCACGGAAGATATAGTCAAGGATTGAGGTCGCGTTCTTGATCGTCTCGTTGCCTTGGACCATTCCGGCGGGCTCAAACTTGGTAAACGTGAAGGCGTCGACAAACTCCTCCAGCGGCACCCCGTATTGCAGACCGACCGAGACCGCGATGGCGAAGTTGTTCATCATCGCGCGGAAACCAGCGCCCTCTTTGTGCATATCGATGAAGATCTCACCGAGCTGGCCATCCTGATATTCGCCAGTGCGCAGGTAAACCTTATGCCCGCCGACGATAGCCTTTTGCGTATAACCCTTCCGGCGCTCGGGAAGTTTCGACCGGCTGGCCGCAACTTCCTTAATGATGATTTTCTCGACGATCTTCTCGGCCAAGACATGCGCCTTCTCATGCGCGTTCCCGGTCTCAAGAATTTCCGCCGCTTCGTCATCATCCTCGACCAAAGACGCCGCCAAAGGCTGAGACAGCTTCGATCCGTCGCGATAAAGCGCGTTAGCCTTGGTGCCGAGCGACCAGCTCAGCTCATAGGCGGCCTGACAATCGGCGATTGTCGCCGAGTTCGGCATGTTGATCGTCTTCGAGATCGCGCCCGAGATGAACGACTGCGCTGCGGCCATCATGTAGATGTGGCTGTCAACACTCAGGAAACGCTTGCCTTTTTTGCCACATGGGTTGGCGCAATCAAACACCGACAGATGCTCATCTTTCAGATGCGGCGCGCCTTCCAGCGTCATTGTCCCGCAGACATGATCGTTTGCAGCATCAATCTCAGCCTTGGAGAACCCAAGATGGCGCAGCAAATCGAAGGTCGGATCATTCAGCTTTGCCGCTGGGATCCCAAGGATCTTGGTGCAGAACTCCTCGCCCAAGGTCCACTGGTTGAACACGAAGCGAATATCGAAAGCCGAGGGCAATGCCGCCTCAATCTTTTTCAACTCGTCCTGCCCGAAGCCATGCCCGATCAACGAGGTATGGTTAATGCCGGGTGCTTGGCCGATGGTGCCGTGGCCCACTGCGTAGGCGACGATTTCCTCGGATTGCGCGCTGGAATAGCCCAGTTTCGCCAAGGCCGCAGGCACCGATTGGTTAATGATCTTGAAGTAGCCACCGCCTGCGAGTTTCTTGAATTTCACCAGCGCAAAGTCCGGCTCGATCCCCGTTGTGTCGCAATCCATCACCAGACCAATGGTGCCGGTTGGTGCGATCACAGTCGCTTGCGCGTTGCGATAGCCGTGCTTTTCGCCCAGCGTGACGGCCTCGTCCCATGCGGCAATGGCCAGATTAACCAATTTACCATCTGGGCAATTTGCGTGATCGAGCGGAACCGGCTTCACGGTCAGGCCTTCATAGCCCTCACTCAGCCCTTCGGCAGCGCGCTTGTGATTGCGCATCACCCGCAGCATGTGCTTGGAATTATTGGCATATCCGGGAAATGCGCCAACTTCAGATGCGATTTCAGCCGAGGTCGCATAGGACACACCCGTCATCAACGCGGTCAGCGCACCACACATCGACCGCCCCTCGTCGCTGTCATAGCCGTAGCCCATGTTCATCAGCAGGCCGCCGATATTGGCATAGCCCAGACCGAGCGTACGGTAGTCGTAGCTGCGCTGCGCGATCTCCTTCGATGGAAACTGCGCCATCAGCACCGAAATCTCCAGCGTTAGCGTCCAGATCCGTGTCGCATGCATGTAAGCTTCGGCGTCGAACTGCCCGTTATCATAGAACTTTAGCAGGTTCATGGAGGCGAGGTTACAGGCCGTGTCGTCGAGGAACATATACTCGGAACACGGGTTCGATCCGCGAATTTCACCGTCTGCGGGGCATGTGTGCCACTCGTTTACCGTGTCGTGGAACTGGATGCCCGGATCTGCGCAGGCCCATGCGGCGTGGCCGACCTGTTCCCACAAATCGCGGGCCTTAATGGTTTTGGCGATCTGGCCGTCCTTGCGGTTAACCAAGTCCCAATCGCTGTCATCGCGCACCGATTGCAGGAACGCATTTGTCACGCGGATGGAGTTGTTGGAGTTCTGGCCCGACACACTGTTATAGGCCTCGGAATCCCAGTCTGTATCGTATGTCGGGAACTCGATCGAGTTGTAGCCCTGGCGCGCATAATCTAGCACGCGCTTAACGTAAACTTCTGGGATCGCCAGCTTTTTCGCCGCTCGCACCGCTGATTTCAGCGCCTCGTTCTTCGCGGGGTCGGTCGCATCTTCGATGGTGCCGTCCCACGCGCCAATCGCTGCGAAAATCTCGTTCAGCTTGGCTTCGTGCATCTTGGAGCCCGCGACAAGCGAAGCCACTTTCTGCTCTTCTTTCACCTTCCAAGTGATGAAATCTTCCACATCAGGGTGGTCCGCATCGACGATCACCATCTTGGCCGCGCGCCGTGTAGTGCCACCGGATTTGATCGCACCCGCCGCGCGGTCGCCGATTTTCAGGAAGCCCATCAGGCCGCTCGACTTGCCGCCGCCGGACAATTTCTCGCCCTCACCACGCAAAGACGAGAAGTTCGTGCCCGTGCCGGAGCCATATTTGAACAAGCGCGCCTCGCGGACCCACAGGTCCATAATGCCACCGTCGTTAACCAAGTCGTCAGAGACCGACTGGATAAAGCAGGCATGGGGCTGCGGATGCTCATACGAGGACTTCGACTTGGTTAGCTTGCCGGTCGCGTGGTCTACATAGAAGTGGCCTTGCGACGGCCCGTCGATCCCGTAAGCCCAGTGCAGTCCGGTGTTGAACCACTGCGGCGAGTTCGGCGCGCCGAGCTGCTTGGCCAGCGTGTAGCGCATCTCGTCGAAATAGGCTTTCGCGTCGGCCTCAGTCGAAAAGTAGCCACCCTTCCAGCCCCAGTAAGCCCAGGCGCCCGCGAGACGATCAAACACCTGACGGCAGGAAGTCTCGCCACCATAGCGCTGATCTTCGGGCAGATCCGCCAGCGCTTTCTCATCAGGGACCGAGCGCCACAGGAATTCAGGCATCCCCTTCTCGCGCACTTTCTTCAACCGCGCAGGCACGCCGGCTTTGCGGAAATACTTCTGGGCAAGAACGTCGGAGGCCACTTGCGACCAGCCTTTGGGCACCTCGACCGCGTCGAGCTTGAACACCGTGGTGCCATCCGGGTTGCGGATCTCGGAGGTCGTCGTGGAGAATTCCAGAGCGCCATAGGCACCCGTCTCTTCGGCGGTAAATTTGCGATCAATTTTCATGATAGCCCCTGAGTGTTCTTGTTATCCCATTCCCACGACTGCGTTTCAGCCGCATCGGTCCATCACGGTCCACGCATCAAGGGGGTATGGGTCAGACAAAACTCGACCGGTCGGGTGCCTGTGGTCCCGCTCTTCCAATCTTACTTAAAGTCTTGGTCTGATCCCGCGCCCTACCAAATGTGGTGGTGTCGCTCTCGACATGCACAACCTGACGTATCTGGACCATCTCCGTCAACATCGTTTTGTGGCTCAAAGGCAGGATTTGAGGCTTGACCGTGACTTACAAACAGCTTTTTCGCAGAATCGCAGTTTCACCCATAGGTTGTGTGGATAACCACTTGCCCAGTTCCGATCATAAACATCCAAAGTTTAGGGCATGTTAGCCCGTGACGCTAAGGTGATGCCGCTTATCCGGCGCGGCTGAGCATCCCAAAGAGATCACGCGGGTCATCTGGGTCAGCCACTACATCTAGTTCCTGATATGTGCCACATTTTAAGGCAGCCGCGCGAATATAGAGCAGCGCTGTGAAGTCCTCGATCGCGAATCCCACCGAATCGAACAGCGTGATCTGGCGATCCGATACACGCCCCGGCAGCTTGCCCGCCAAAACCTGCCACAGCTCCGTCACCGGATGATCAGGCTCAAGGGCCTGAATTTCGCCCTCAATCCGCGTTTGCTCAGGAAATTCGACGAATATATCCGATCTCAGCAAGATATCGTGGTGCAACTCGGTCTTGCCGGGGCAATCGCCTCCAATCGCGTTCAGATGCACCCCTGCCCCGACCATATTGTCGGTCAGAATCGTTGCGAATTGCTTGTCGGCGGTGCAGGTGGTGATGATCTGCGCGCCCGCCACTGCGTCTTCGGCAGATTGACACACCACTACATCTAGTCCCTGCCCCATCAGGTTCCGCGCCGCTTTTGCCGTGGCGGCGGGATCAATATCCCACAACTGAACACGGGTGATCCCGACCACCTCGGCCATTGCCAAAGCCTGAAACTCGCATTGCGCCCCGTTGCCGATCATCCCCATCACCGATGCGCCCGGCACAGCCAATGCGCGCGCGGCCATCGCGCTGGTCGCCGCCGTGCGCAGCGCCGTCAGCAGGGTCATCTCCGACCACAAGATAGGGTATCCATTATCCACGCGGGCCAAGCCCCCAAACGCCGCGACGGTCTGGAATCCGCGCGCAAGGTTCGCCGGATGGCCGTTCACATACTTAAATCCGTAGTGCACCCCGTCCGAGGTCGGCATCAACTCGATCACGCCATCACGCGAATGGGCCGCCACGCGCGGCGTTTTGTCGAAGGCCTCCCAGCGCAGAAAATCCGCCTCAATGGCGTCGGTCAGTTCGGCCAGCACCCGGCGCAGGCCCAGCTTATGGACCAGCTCCATCATGTCTGCGACCGACACAAACGGGACGAGCGCCAGGTCTGACGGCGCGCTCATACCGACATCCGCGTCGGGCGGTCCAGCACCGTCCGTCCCAACATCGAGGCTGCCAAATCCACCATCAACCGCGCGGTGCGCCCGCGCTCGTCAAGGTAGGGGTTCAATTCCACCAGATCGAGCGCGCAAACCAACCCGCTATCGCACAGCATCTCCATGATCAGATGCGCCTCACGGAAGGTCGCCCCTCCCGGCACGGTGGTTCCGACCGCCGGCGCAATCGAGGGGTCCAGAAAATCCACGTCGAGCGACACGTGAATCCGCCCCCCCGCCTGCTGCACCCGCTCGATAAAGCTGCGCAGCGGGGCGACGACGCCGTTTTCGTCCAGCGCCCGCATGTCGTGCACCGTGATCCCGCCGTCGCGCAGGCGCGCGCGCTCTGCCGGATCGACCGAGCGTAGACCGATCATGCAGACATTTTCCGGCGGCACCGCAACGGCAAGGTCCGGATAGAACCCTTCAAACCCCGCATGATCGGTCAAATAGGCCACCGGTGTGCCGTGTAAATTGCCGCTCGAGGTGCTGTCGAGGTCATGCAAATCGGGATGCGCGTCGAGCCACAGCACAAAAAGCGGCGTCTGGGTCTCGGCCATGGCCTTGGCCACGCCGGGCACCGAGCCTGCCGAAAGCGCATGATCCCCGCCCATGAAAATCGGCATCTGTCCCGCGCTGACCAAGTCATAGGACGCGGTCTGCAAGGCCTCGACCCAGGCGGCGACCTCTGTCAGCCCATGCACGCTTGGATTGGCATGAGACACCGCGCGCAGCGGTGCCGGGTCCAGATCGCCCGCATCGGTGACGGCAAAGCCCAAATCGCCCAAGGCATCGGCCAGACCGGCACAGCGATAGGCGTCCGGGCCCATCAGGCAACCTTTCACCGACGTGCCCGATTGCATCGGGATACCAAGCAAGGTGCAGGGGGGTAAGGTCATCGAAGCCTCCGCTATGAAGTTGCCCGCCTGCTATGGCCGATCAAACTGCCACATGGCAGGTGGTATACTGCGCAAACCGCCCCTATAATTGACCAAATTGACACCCTTGTTCGTCAAAAAGAAAGCCACACCAATGGATGCGACCGATAATGCCTTGCTGGCAGCGCTTAAGTCGGACGCGCGCGCCTCCGTCACCACGCTGGCCGCGCAGATCGGTGTGTCGCGCGCCACGGTGCAAACACGCCTTGATCGCCTGACGCGCACCGGCACGATCAAGCGCTTTACCATTGAAACGGCTGCCGAGGTGGATCCGGACCGCATCGCCGCCGTCATGCTGATCGCGCTGGAAGGCCCGACCAAACGCAGTGTCGTGCGCGCGCTCAGACGCTTGCCGGAGATCACCAGCCTGCATTCGACCAATGGAGCGTGGGATCTGGTGGCCCGGATCGAGACCGACAGCCTGCCGGGCTTTGACCGGGTGCTGAATGCGGTGCGCGATATCCAAGGGGTCCAAAACTCCGAGACGTGTCTATTGCTAGACGACGCTCGGTGAGTGTTTTTGGGTAAGGGTAATTTTCCATGGTCGGGGCGAGAGGATTCGAACCTCCGACCCCCTGTACCCAAAACAGGTGCGCTACCAGGCTGCGCCACACCCCGCCATGGACCCCCCCTTTAAGCCGAGGGATCGGGGATGAAAAGAGCAAAAATGCCGATCAACACGCCCATGCGGCATCCGGTCCAAATGAGGGGTGTTGCAACTGGCTTCCCACATCAATTCCAAAGCTGCGTGCCAGCCCGCCATTGATCTCAAGCACAGCTGTAACCCCCGGCCCGCCATCGATTGGCGTCTCGTCCAACGGCACGGCATTGCTGTGAACATGCCGGACCACGCCGTCCGGTCCGACAAAGATCATGTCGAGCGGGATATAGGTGTTGCGCATCCAAAATACCCGCCGACCGGGTTCGGGCCACACAAACAGCATACCTTTGTCGCGGTCCATCTGCTCGACAAACATCAAGCCTTGGCCGCGCGAGGCATCGTCATCAACGACATCCACGCGAAAGCGCATCTGGCCCCAATCGCCGCGCAGGCCAACCGTCTCGGCCGAGCAGGTTGCAACCAAAGGAGAGGTCGCTTGCGCCGGGGCCGCCACAGACATCGCCACAACAAGGGCAAACCAAAGGGATAGAAATCTGGTGGGCAGAGCAGTCATCGACAAGACACTTTCGATTGGCGCGAGGCGTTCAGCGTCAACTCAGCCGCCCTCACCCGGAATGTCAATCGCCCAAGGCCGCATCCCAACTCAACACTTCGAGGGCAAGTGCCCCGCGTTCGCTGTCGCCAAGCCGCACCGAGATCGCTTCGCCCGGTTGCAATTCCGCAAAGCCGCAGCGCCGCAACACATCCATATGCACGAAGACGTCGCCGGGGGTGCCGTGTACATTCACGAAGCCGAACCCTTTGACCTTGTCGAACCACTTGACCCGCGCCGGTTCGATCTCAATCGCGGAGTAATCCTCGACCATGTCCACCTCTGTGGCCATGTCCGGGCTTGCGGCCTGAATGGCGACAACTTCGACGGCTTGTATGCCGCGATCGGTTTCCTGCACACGGACTGACAAAACGGTGCCTTCCGCGACAGAGTTCTGACCGAAATTCCGCAGCACATTTGCGTGCAGCAGGATGTCAGGACCACCCGAGGCAGAGACAATGAACCCAAAGCCACGCGCAGGGTCGAACCACTTAACTTCACCCTCGATTGCAGGGTTGCTGACCACGGGTTTTTGCATTCCGTACCACTCACAAATATCAACGGCTACACCGTCAAGGTGTCGTAAGGGAAGCTTGACGCGAAATGCACGCGAATGCAAGTGAAACCCTTGTAACACAACGATTTTGCAACTCACGTTACGCGAATTGCAAGCCTTTCGTGACGTAAAGTGCACTGATCCGTTTAGCGAATTACGGGTTCAAGCGGCTGATTTCCCATGGCTTTTCCACAGCCTCGCGCGACCACTTGAACCGATCATGCAGACGGAAGGCGCCATCTGCCCAAAATTCAATCTCTACGGGTGTGATCCGAAAGCCACCCCAAAACGGCGGGCGCACAGGATGTGTGCCGTGCTGCACACCTTGTTTTGCGGCCTCAGCCATCAAGGAGGCGCGGCTTGAGAGCGGTTGCGATTGCTTGGAGGCCCAGGCCCCGATCCGGCTTTGCAGCGAGCGACTGTTATAATAGTCATCCGCCTGCGGCCCATCTTCCTTCTCGACCAGACCGCGCACACGAATTTGGCGGCGCAAGGATTTCCAATGCATCACGAAAGCCGCCTTGCCCGAGGCTTGCAGCTCCTGCCCCTTTTGGCTGTCATAATTGGTGTAGAAGACGAACGCCGCCTCCTCGATATCTTTCAGCAGCACCATCCGCGCATTGGGCAGCCCGTCCGCATCCACGGTTGAAAGCGCGATGGCGTTTGGGTCATTGGGCTCAGAGGCCACAGCCTCGGCCAACCAGTCCTTGGCAATTTGAAACGGATCGTCGCCAGCAAAAATACCTGTGCGGTCGGTCATGGGGTCTTCCTTATATATACGTACGTCCTGCGGCCTTGATCGCATCTAGCCAATCGCCTAGACGAGGCCAGCGTTCAAGATAAAGCCAAGAGGTAGGGTGAAATGGGTTTGATGACAGGCAAGCGCGGGCTGATTATGGGGCTCGCCAACGACAAATCCATCGCATGGGGCATCGCAAAGGCGCTTCATGACGAAGGCGCCGAGTTGGCGCTGACCTATATGGGCGACGCGTTCAAGAAACGCGCCCTGCCCTTGGCCGAGAAACTGGGCGTGACCCAGGTGATCGATTGCGATGTGTCGGATATGGAGTCGTTGGATGCGTGCTTTGCGCAACTTCAAGACGCCTGGGGCGAGCTGGACTTCGTCGTCCACGCCATCGGCTATTCCGACAAAGAGCAGTTGCGCGGTCGCTATGTCGACACCACGCGCGACAACTTCATCATGTCGCTCGATATCTCGTGCTATTCGTTCACCGCCGTGATGCAGCGGGCCGAGAAGATGATGGCACCGGGGTCCAGCGCGCTGACGCTGACCTATTACGGGGCCGAGCAGGTCATGCCGCATTATAACGTCATGGGTGTCGCCAAAGCAGCCCTTGAAGCCAGTGTCAAATACCTGGCCGAGGACCTTGGCAAGGACGGTATCCGCGTGAACGCCATCTCCGCGGGCCCGATCAAAACGCTCGCGGCTTCGGGCATCGGCGATTTCCGCTACATCATGAAATGGAACGAACTGAACTCGCCGCTGCGCCGCAATGTGACGCAAGAGGAGGTCGGCAAGAGTGCTTTGTACCTGCTGTCGGACCTCGGCTCGGGCGTCACCGGCGAGTGCCTGCATGTGGACGCGGGCTACCATGTTGTTGGTATGAAGGCCGTCGATGCGCCTGATATTGATGCCGTAACGGGCCGGAAGTAGTAGACTTATTCGCTTGCGCGCCACTGGCCCAAGCCCTCATCAAAGGATCAATCCCATGGCGTCTGACCGTCTTCCCCACGAAAAGGGCTTCCATGTCAGCTGGGACCAGCTGCACCGCGATGCGCGCGCGCTGGCGTGGCGGCTTGATGGGCATGGGCCCGATGATGGCGCATGGAAAGCCGTTGTTGCGATCACGCGCGGCGGTATGGCGCCCGCGATGATCGTGGCGCGCGAGCTGGACATTCGCATGGTCGATACGATCAGCGTGAAAAGCTACAACCACCAAGAGCAATCCGAGCCGAAGGTGATCAAGGAGCCGGATATGAGCGTTGTCGGCGACGGCACCGGCGTTCTGATCATCGACGACTTGGTCGATACCGGCAAAACGCTGGAGGTCGTGCGCAAACATATGCCGAAAGCTCATGTCGCAACGGTCTATGCCAAACCGTCGGGCCGCCCGATGGTTGAGACGTTTATTACCGAGGTGTCGCAGGACACGTGGATCTTCTTCCCGTGGGACATGGCGCTGCAATATGTCGAGCCGTATCGCGGCACAGACTGAGGCGTTGGGGCCGCAAGGGTGGAAATACGCTTTTTCATGCACAAAGCGTTAATCGGTCCCCTGCGACCCTAGTCTTTAGATAGATTTTTCGCCGAAAAATCGCTCCGTTTCTTCGGCGAAGAAACGACTATAGGGCGCAATACGTTTTCGGCTTGATAAGGGCACGCGCGCACGGTTGTGTTGTGCCACCGCCGCCCTGACAGCCGAAAGTCCAAACCATGCATCTGAACCCAACTTTCGCCGCAACCGTTGCCCCCCCGGTGATGGAGGCCCGCCGTTGGCTCAGTGCCACCCCGCCCCCCGCGCATCTACCCCTCATTAATGTCAGCCAAGCCGCCCCCGTTGATCCGCCACCCGAAGGTCTGCGCCGCGCGATGGCCGAGGCGATCCTGACCGAAGATTCAACGCATCTTTACGGGCCGGACCTAGGCCTGCCCGCCTTGCGCGCCGAGCTGGCCGCACAGATCAGCGCGGTTTATGGGGCCCTGATCAGCGATGCCGAAGTTGCGATCACGGCAGGCTGCAATCAGGCCTTTGCCGCGATTTGCGCCACCCTTGCGGGTCCGGGCGATGCGATCATGTTGCCCACGCCTTGGTACTTTAACCATAAAATGTGGCTCGACATGACCGGGGTCGCCACGCAAGTGCTGCCCACCGGCCCCGATCTGCTGCCCGATCCTGAGCACGCCGCAGCGCTCATCACACCACAAACCCGCGCCATCGCCCTGACCAGCCCCAACAATCCCGGCGGCGTCGAGTATCCACCCGCCCTCCTCAAGGCCTTCTACGATCTGGCCAAACGCCACAAAATCGCGCTGATCCTCGACGAGACCTACCGCGACTTCCACTCCAGCGACGCCGCCCCACACACCCTTTTCCAAGACCCGGACTGGGCCGACACGCTTGTCCACCTCTACTCTTTCTCCAAAGCCTTCCGCCTGACCGGGCACCGGGTGGGCGCGCTTGCGACCTCACAAAAGCGCCTCGCCGAGGTCGAGAAATTCATCGACACCGTCACCATCTGCCCCCCGCAGGTAGGCCAAGTCGCGGCCCTCTGGGGGCTGCAAAACCTGATGCCTTGGGTGGCCGCGCAGCGCGCCGAAATCCTCGATCGCAAAGCCGCGATGCAGACCGCATTCGCCGCACTGCCCGGTTGGGACTTGATGGGATGTGGGGCCTATTTCGGCTATGGGACGCACCCTTTCGCGGAAGAGCGCTCCGATGCGCTCGCCCAAAGGCTGGTCAAGGATCACGGCATCTTGCTGCTGCCGGGCACGATGTTCGGGCCGACACGCAGCGAGGGCGGTGATGGCAGTGCCGAGCGCCAATTGCGCATCGCCTTTGCCAATATCAACACCGACCAGATCAACACCCTGGCCGCGCGGCTTGCAGACGTGAAACCGGTTTAGTCACAGATAGTTTTCGCAAAGCCCCCGCGCGGCGGTCTTGTTCCCCTCATCCCAACCGCGTATGCACGCGCCACCACGCAGTTTCATAAGGGTTTCCCCGCCATGAAGGGCAAAGCGTCCAACTTCTTCGTCTACATCCTTTTGGGTCTGCTGATCCTTGGTTTGGCAGGCTTCGGCGTCACCTCATTCGGGGGCAATTTGTCCTCGGTCGGACGCGTAGGCGAAACCGAAGTCACGGTGGAGGATTACGCGCGCGCCATGCAAACCGAATTGCGCGCGGCGACCCAGCAGACCGGACGCAATTTCACCATGGCCGAAGCCCGTGCGACGGGTCTCGATCGTCAGGTTCTGGCTGCGGTTGTCACCGATGCCGCACTGGCCGAGGAAGCCCGCCGCCTGACCCTGTCGGTGGGCGATGCGCGCGTGGCCGAAGAGGTCCGCGCCTTCCCCGCCTTCCAAGGCTTCGATGGCAGCTTTGACCGCGAAGCGTACCGCTTCACCTTGGAAAGCAACGGATTTTCGCCGCAGGATTTCGAGGAAGACATCCGCCTCGACACCGCGCGCAACTTGCTGCGTGTCGCGGTGGTGGCCGGGATCGAAGCGCCCGAGACTTATTCTGAGACGATTTTCAACTTCCTAGGGGCGCGGCGCAGCTTCACCATCGCAACACTGGATGCCTCTGTGCTCGCGGATCCCGCGCCAACCCCGACCCCCGCGGAATTGGTCGCGTTCCACACCGCAAACCCTGCGTTTTTCACCCAGTCCGAGACCCGTCAGATCACCTATGCGTGGTTGTCGCCCGAGATGATGCAAGGGCAAGTCGAGGTGCCCGAAGATGAACTTCGCGCGGCCTATGACGCGCGCATCTCCGAGTTTGTGCGTCCCGAGCGCCGCATTCTCTATCGCCTCGTCTTTGCAGATGAAGCCGATGCAATTGCCGCGTCCGAGCGTCTGCGCGCGGGCGAAGTTCAGTTTGATGATCTGGTGATCGAACGCGGACTGACTTTGGGCGATGTCGAACTCGGCGAGGTCAGCCGCGATGACTTGGATGCCGACGTGGCTGAGGCGATTTTTGCGCTTCAGGATACAGGCGTTGTAGGCCCACTGCCTTCGTCGCTAGGTCCGGCCTTGTTTAACGTGGCGGGTCTGCTCAATGCACAAGAAACCACTTTCGACGAGGTGCGCGACGAGTTGTTCGAGATTGCGTCCGCCGACCGGGCTTTGCGCGCCATCTCTGCCGAGGTCGAGCCAATCGATGATCTGCTCGCGGGCGGCGCAACTCTTGAAGAGCTGGCCGATGAAACCGCCATGCAGCTTGGCCAGATCGAAATCCGCGCCGACAGTGACGAGGGTATCGCCGCCTACGAGACATTCCGCGAGGCCGCCCTCACCGTCGAGGAAGGCGATTTTCCCGAGATGATCGAGCTGGAAGATGGTGGCCTTGTCGCGATCCGGCTTGATGAAATCACCCCGCCCCGTGTGCAGCCCCTTGAAGAGGTCCAGGCCGAGGCCGAAACCCTATGGCGCAACGAAGCGGTGTTGAGCGCGTTGCGCGCACAGGCTGAGACGACCCAACGCGTTGTCGAAGGTGGACGCTCTCTTGCAGCGCTCGGCCTCGCGCCGCGGACGGAAACCGGGCTGACCCGCGATGCGTTTCTCGAAGGGGTTCCGACGACCTTGATGACCACGGTGTTCGAGATGAATGTCGGCGACTTCGCGATCATCGACGGCGCACGTGAGGTGCATCTTGTGCGCCTCGACGAGATCCTCCCGCCTGATCCGAACGATCCCGATGCGACCTTCCTGCGCTCGGTCTTGTCCAATCAGGCGAACCAGGCCATGGCCGAGGACGTGTTCCAAGCCTTCGCGACCGCGATCCAAGCCGCGGCGGGGCTGGAGATCGATCAATCCGCGGTCAACGCGGTCAATGCCAGCCTCCAGTAGACGCCCATGGCCTTGATCCCCGAGTTTGCGACGTTTGAGGCCGGGTTTGCGCGCGGCGAGAACCAACTGGTCTATACGCGCCTTGCCGCCGATCTGGACACACCCGTCTCGGTAATGCTGAAGCTGGCAAATGCGCAAAAAGATGCGTTCATGTTGGAATCGGTGACCGGCGGCGAGATCCGCGGGCGCTATTCTGTGGTCGGCCTGAAGCCCGATCTGATCTGGCGCTGCCACGCAGAGCGCGCCGAGATCAACCGCTCCGCGCGGTTCGATGCCGACGCGTTTGAGGCACAGGCGGAAGATCCTCTGACCGCCATTCGGTCCCTGATCGCTGAATCCGCAATCGAAATGCCCGATGATCTGCCCCCCATCGCGGCGGGGCTCTTTGGGTATCTGGGCTATGACATGATCCGTCTGGTCGAGCATTTACCCAACATAAACAAGGACGTGCTGGGCGTTCCTGATGCAATGCTTTTGCGGCCTTCCGTGGTTGCGGTGCTCGACGGGGTGAAGGGCGAGGTGACGGTGGTGTCCCCCGCCTGGGCCGGATCGGGGCTCGATGCGCGCGCGGCCTATAACCAAGCCGCCGAGCGCGTGATGGACGCGGTGCGCGATCTGGAACGCGGGGCCGCCGCCGAAAGCCGCGATCTGGGCGAGGCCACGCCGCTGGGCGATCCGGTCTCGAATTTCACCCATGCGGGCTATTTGCAGGCGGTCGAGGCGGCCAAGGAATATATCCGCGCAGGCGATATTTTCCAGGTGGTCCCGTCACAACGCTGGGCGCAGGACTTCCCCTACCCGCCTTTTGCGCTCTACCGCAGCTTGCGACGCACGAACCCCTCGCCGTTCATGTTCTTCTTCAACTTCGGCGATTTTCAGGTCATTGGCGCGTCGCCCGAAATCCTCGTGCGGGTGTTCGGGCGCGAGGTCACGATCCGACCTATCGCCGGGACAAGGCCAAGGGGCAAAACCCCCGCCGAGGATAAGGCCTATGAGGACGATTTGCTGTCCGATCCCAAGGAATTGGCCGAACATCTGATGCTGCTTGATCTGGGGCGCAATGACACTGGCCGCGTGTCCAAGATCGGCACCGTGCGGCCCACCGAAGAGTTCATCATCGAGCGCTACAGCCACGTCATGCATATCGTGTCCAACGTGGTGGGCGAGTTGTCCGAGGATCAGGATGCGCTGTCGGCCTTCCTGGCAGGAATGCCGGCCGGGACCGTCTCCGGGGCGCCAAAAGTGCGCGCGATGGAGATCATCGACGAGCTGGAGCCAGAAAAACGCGGTGTTTACGGCGGTGGGGTCGGCTATTTCGCGGCCAATGGCGATATGGATATGTGCATCGCGCTTCGGACGGCGGTGCTGAAGGATGAGACGCTCTATATTCAGGCCGGAGGCGGCGTGGTTTATGACAGCGATCCGCAGGCGGAGTATGAAGAGACGGTGAACAAATCCAAGGCGATCCGCAGGGCTGCGGAAGAGGTCGGGATGTTCGTGAAGAAAGGCAATTGAGGGGGCGGTTTGTTGGAGGGCGCGAAGGGCGCGTGGCCAAGAAACAGATCGCGGAGGCTTGGTTTTCAGCGCTGATCTTGGCACATATCCGCCGTAATCCGAAGGCTGTGTCCTTCCGCCACGCAAGGCGTGAACGCTTTCTTAACCTTCTCCGAATACCCTCTCTATTAAGATTTTTCGCAGAAAAATCTGATCCCTTTCTTCTGCGAATAGAGATTTAAGGATAGTCGTTTTTTCCGACACACCCTCCCCCCCTACCGAACGCCCCCTTAACATTCCCTTAACTCACCTAAGTTAAACCTTTCGGCATCGGATCCGACGCGGGGCTCACCCCCCGGCACGACAGGACATATGGTCTTGCGCATGTGCTGAAGACAGCCCCCTCATTGGGCCAAGGCACATGTCGCCCGAACCGCATGCAAAAACCGGGTAAACCCCCGGGATGGGCATAAATCGGGGCCGTAACGCCGCCCCGGTTCCTCAGGACCGTTCCGCTTTGAAGCGGCGCCGCTTCTTCCTGACACGCATATTTGCGAGACAACCGCCCCACCGGGCCGGGACATCTCCCGGCGCCGCCAGACGCTTACCTGTCCAGCATCAGGCTGGAGATCGGCGCAACCGCGACCTCTGCCGCCCGGCGCCCGCCGACCCACTGGTTCAGTGCTGCCATCGTATCAGGCCGCACGATCCCGAGCACCACCACGGACGCATCGCGCGACGCCTGAAAGGCCGCACGATCCAAATAGCGGGTCATCAAAGCCACGCCCTCATTATCGCCGTCAAGCACGCGAAACACCTGCGCATCCGGCACCCCCGCACTTTCCGCCTCGCGTCCCAAAGCATCCAGACCCTGGGGCAGCGACACCAATCCATGGCCCGATTGCGCCAAGATCGCCGTCAATTCTGAGGCGCGCGTCGCATCGCGCACAAACGGGCTGCCCGGCGGGATCAAGACCCCCACGGCGGTCGGCATCTGGTTCAAAAGCTGTGTCAAACTGGCGGCAGCCTCCAAAGGTGAGGCGTTTTCCGACAGACTGTTGGCCAAAACCAAAACCTCATGGCCCGTGGCCTCGTAGCCCGCCGCA
Source organism: Dinoroseobacter sp. (assembly GCA_965279125.1). Classification (GTDB taxonomy): domain Bacteria; phylum Pseudomonadota; class Alphaproteobacteria; order Rhodobacterales; family Rhodobacteraceae; genus Dinoroseobacter. The sequence goes on along the minus strand of CBDIHL010000038.1, from coordinate 68,976 downwards.
GCCTCCACCGATCCCGGCTGGGTTGGGTCCAGCGCGATGGTCAAGGGCTGGGGAAAGCCCGCCACCTCGGCCAGGGGCAAGCCACTGCCCGAGCGGTCGATCAAGACAATGGCAAAGCGCGGCAGACCCGGGGCCAGATCGATATCGAGCGCATTGCGCACAAGCGCGCCGCCCCCAAGGCTGAGTGTCGAGTCCAAGGTCGGCACCTCCACAGTGCCATCGGTTTCGTCAATGCTGGGCAGCACGCTTGGCCCCGCATCCGCCGTATCTTGCTCAGCCTCCGCCGTCTCACCCTCGCCCTCCAAAGGCGCATCAGGTGTCTCTTCGGCAAGCTCAGGCTCCGGCGCCGGCACCAAATCCACAACGGGCGCGTCTTCAGGCAAGGTTGGCGCGCTTGCGCTGGTGTCGGGGGCCTCGGACGTGACGTCTCCCCGCTCCTCATCGACCGCAATCTCCGGCGCAGGTGCATCGCTGTCCGAGCTGTCTTCAGGCGCAAATGTCTCGCTCGGCACAACCGGGGCGTCCGGGACCTCTGGTGCCAGAAGCGCGCTGCGGGTCGGCTCGGGTGCTGTCGGCTCGGCCTCCGTCGCAGGCACCACCAAAACGGTCTCGGGTGCCGTGGCCCCAAAGCCCGATCCGCTCGCCAGATCGAGGTCATCCGCCGTCGGTCCCGGCAACGGCGCATTCAGCGACGCGCCCACCACAACGACGGAGCTCGCAAACGCCCCCCAGAACACGCCCGAAAGCAAGCCCTTCAACATAACCCAGCCTCGTTTCTACAGCCACCTGCCGTGCCACGGCACGCCGATCAAGACTTGACCCCGGCGCGCGCCTTGGCCCATCTATAACCGGACCAACGCGCAGGGGGCACCCCCTTTGATGCGGTGCAACATAAGGACCGCGAGATGCTGCTGCTCATCGACAATTACGACAGCTTTACCTTTAACCTTGTCCATTATTTGGGCGAGCTGGGGGCAGATATTCAAGTCCACCGCAATGACGCGCTGGATGTGCAGGCGGCAATGGCGCTGCGCCCCAGCGGGATCGTGCTCAGTCCCGGGCCCTGCGATCCAGATCGGGCCGGCATTTGCCTCAGCCTGACCCTGGCGGCGGCAGAGGCGCAAATCCCCTTGCTCGGCGTCTGCCTTGGCCATCAGACCATCGGTCAGGCCTTCGGCGGCAAAGTCCAACGCCATTCCGAGATCGTGCATGGCAAGATGGGCGCGATCCTGCACAAAGAGGCGGGCATTTTCAAAGGCCTGCCCTCGCCGCTCGCAGGCACCCGGTATCACTCGCTGGTGGTGGATCGCGAGACCTTACCCGATTGCCTTCAGGTCACAAGCTGGCTCGAAGACGGCACCATCATGGGGCTGCGGCACCGCGACTTGCCGATCGAGGGCGTTCAGTTCCACCCCGAATCCATCCGCTCCGAGCATGGCCATGCGATGCTGCAAAACTTCCTCGATATGGCAAAGGTTCCCGCATGAGTGACGCGCTCAAACCCCTGATATACGCCGCCTCCGAAGGCCCCTTGTCCAAAGCCCAGGCCACGCTCGCGTTCGAGCATCTGTTTGAAGGCACCGCGACCCCGGCCCAGATGGGCGGTCTGTTGATGGCAATGCGCACGCGCGGCGAGTCTGTGGCCGAATACGCCGCCGCCGCCGCCGTGATGCGCGCCAAATGCGTGGCAGTCGCAGCGCCCGAAGGCGCGATGGATATCGTCGGGACCGGGGGCGACGGGATGGGGACGCTCAACATCTCGACCGCCACGGCCTTCGTGGTGGCAGGCGCGGGTGTACCCGTGGCCAAGCATGGCAACCGCAATCTCAGCTCCAAATCCGGGGCGGCAGATGTGCTGACCCAAATGGGGATCGAGGTCATGATCAAAGCCCCGCTTGTCGAGCGCGCGATTGCCGAGGTCGGCATCGGCTTCATGATGGCGCCGATGCACCATCCCGCGATCAAACACGTGATGCCCACGCGCCAGGAACTCGGCTGCAAGACCATCTTCAACATCCTCGGACCGCTGACAAATCCGGCAGGCGTCAAACGCCAACTGACCGGGGCCTTCGCGATCGACCTGATCTTTCCGATGGCTGAAACCTTGCAGGAACTGGGCTCGGAGGCGGTGTGGATCGTGCACGGATCAGACGGCACGGATGAGCTGTCGATTTGCGGGCCTTCCGCCGTGGCCGCCCTCAAGGATGGCAAGATCGAAAGCCTCGAGGTCCATCCCGAAGATGCAGGCCTGCCCGTCCATCCGTTCAAAGACATCCTCGGCGGCACCCCCGATGAGAACGCCACCGCGTTCCGCGCGCTTCTGGCGGGCGAGGCTTCGGCCTACCGCGATGCCGTGCTGCTGAATGCGGCGGCGGCTTTGGTGGTATCGGGCACTTGCGGCACCCTCAAAGACGGGGTCGAAATGGCGCGCGCCAGCATCGATAGCGGGGCGGCTCGTGGCAAAGTGGACGCACTCGCCGGACTTACCTCGGCCTAATGGGAACATCACAGATGAGCGACACCGTCCTCGACAAGATCAAATCCTATAAGCTGGAGGAAGTGGCCGTCGCCAAATCCGCGCGCCCGCTTTCCAGCGTCGAAGAGGCCGCACGCCATGCTGATGCGCCGCGTGGATTTGCCAAAGCGCTGCGCAGCAAATCGCGCGAAGGCTATGGATTGATCGCCGAGATTAAGCGCGCCAGCCCCTCCAAGGGTCTGATCCGCAAGGATTTCGACCCAGCCAGCCTCGCGCAAGCCTATGCCGAAGGAGGTGCTGCCTGCCTGTCGGTGCTGACCGACACGCCCAGCTTCCAGGGTGCCCCCGAATTTCTGGTCGAGGCGCGCGCGGCGGTGGCGCTGCCTGCCCTGCGCAAGGACTTCATGTACGACACCTACCAGGTGGCCGAGGCGCGCGCATGGGGGGCCGATTGCATCTTGATCATCCTCGCCAGCGTGTCCGATGCCCAAGCGGAGGAGCTGGAAGCATCGGCCTTTGAATGGGGGATGGATGTGCTGCTGGAGGTGCATGACGCCGCCGAGCTGGAGCGCGCTTGCCAATTGAAATCGCCCCTGATGGGGATCAACAACCGCAACCTCAAGACCTTCGAGACCAGCTTGGACACCACCCGCGTGCTCGCGCGCCAGGTGCCTGAAGATCGTATGATTGTCGCGGAATCCGGGCTGAGCACGCCCGAAGATCTGGCCGATCTCGCAAAATATGGCGCACGCAGTTTCCTGATCGGTGAAAGTCTGATGCGACAAGACGATGTGGCATCGGCGACACGCACCTTGCTCGCCAACCCCTTGACTTCAAGCCATATTTAAGATGACAGGCCTCACCCATTTCGACACCAAGGGCGATGCCCATATGGTCGATGTGTCCGACAAGGACGTCACTTCGCGGGTTGCGGTCGCAACCGGTGCCGTGCGTATGAAGCCCGAGACACTCGCATTGATCGTCGAAGGCCGTGCCAAGAAAGGCGACGTGCTTGGGGTTGCGCGTTTGGCCGGGATCATGGGGGCCAAGAAAACCGCTGATCTGATCCCTCTGTGCCATCCTTTGCCGATCACCAAGGTCGCGCTCGATCTGGTGCCAGATGACCACCTGTGCGGTATTCGGATCGAGGCCACCGTCAAAACCACCGGTCAGACCGGGGTGGAGATGGAGGCGCTGACCGCCGTTTCGGTCGCGGCGTTGACGCTCTATGATATGGTCAAAGCGGTCGATAAGGGCATGGTGATCGAGGGCGTGCATGTCACCTTGAAAGACGGCGGCAAATCGGGCCGCTACGTCGCGGAATGATCTCGACGACCGAGGCGCTTGCGGCAATTTTCGCCCTGATCCGCCCCCTGCCCGCCGAGACTGTGCCCTTGCGCGCCGCGGTCGGTCGGGTCCTGGCCGCGCCCGTGATCGCGAGCCGGGATCAACCGCCTTTCGCCGCCTCCGCAATGGATGGCTATGCGGTGGCCGATGCCGCGCACGGCGATGTGTTGCAGGTGATTGGCGCGGCGCAAGCCGGTGCGCGGTTTAGAGCCCCGGTCGGTGCCGGACAAGCCGTGCGCATTTTCACCGGCGCTCCCTTGCCCGAAGGTGCCCATAAGGTGGTGATCCAGGAAGATGTCACGCGCAGCGGCGATACGATCACGCTGGGGCGAAAACTCGACACCTCAACATATATTCGGCCCGCCGCTGGGGATTTCGCGGTTGGCACAACACTCGAATCGCCCTGCCTTTTGACCCCTGCCCATGTGGCTTTGTTGGCATCGATGAATGTCCCGACACTGTCCGTCCATCGGCGCGCCAGGGTGGCCCTGATCTCTACCGGGGACGAGTTGGTCATGCCGGGCGAGGTGCCGGGACCAGATCAGATCATCGCCTCAAACGCGATTGGTCTGGAGGCGATGTTAACCCTTGCGGGCGCGGATGTGCGGCTGTTGCCGATTGCGCGCGATAACCGAAGACAGTTTGCGGATGGTCCTGACATTGGCCGCAGATGCCGATTTGATCGTCACCATCGGCGGCGCCTCGGTCGGGGATCATGATCTGGTGGGCAAGGTCACCGCCGCCGAAGGGCTGGACCGCGCATTCTACAAGGTCGCCATGCGCCCCGGAAAACCCTTGATGGCCGGGCGGTTAGGCGATGCGGTGCTGATCGGTTTGCCGGGCAATCCGGTCTCGTCGATGGTCTGTGGCCGGGTCTTCCTGCGCCCCGCCCTCGACGCGTTTCACGGCCTGCCCGCACAGCCAGCACGACGCCAAAGCTTGCCGCTGGCCCACGCCTTGGCCGCCAATGGTCCGCGAGAGCACTACATGCGCGCGAAGATTGTCACACAGGCTGGCCTGCCCCATCTGGCCCCGTTCGAGCGGCAAGATAGTGCGCTCCAAACCGTGTTGGCCGAGGCCGACGCCCTTGCCATTCGTCCACCCCATGATCCGGCACGCGCGGCGGGTGAAATGCTCGACTGGATCGATATCTAGTCAAATTCCGCGCAGTTGACACAAAACAAGAACACGGGTAGAACATATGAGAACGCCCGTCCCATACACAAGAGCGGGCCCAATTGAGGGAGTGTCCGCAATGCTGACCCGCAAGCAGATGGATTTGCTGGAGTTTATTCACAAACGTGTGCAACGCGATGGTGTGCCGCCGAGCTTTGATGAAATGAAAGACGCGCTCGATCTGCGCTCCAAATCCGGGATCCACCGCTTGATTACCGCCCTTGAAGAGCGCGGATTTATCCGCCGTCTCGCCCATAAAGCGCGCGCGCTGGAAATCGTCAAACTGCCCGACGCGATGAAGCTCGACGAGGCCCCCGCCGCCCCGCGCGGCAAGTTTACGCCCCATGTGATCGAGGGAGACAAACGCGATCCGGTCCCTGCGCCGCGCGGCGCGATGGAGGTCAGCCCGGTGCATGCGTTCGAGCTGCCGGTCATGGGCCGCATCGCCGCCGGCACACCGATCGAGGCGATCAGCGAGGTCGCCACGACAGTGGCTGTACCGGGTCAGATGATGGCCGGGAACGGCAAGCATTACGCGCTTGAGGTTAAAGGCGAGTCGATGATCGACGCAGGCATTAACCACGGCGATATCGTGGTGATCCGCGAGCAGGAAGATGCAAATAACGGCGAGATTGTCGTGGCCTTGGTCGATGGTCAGGAAGCAACCCTGAAGCGATTGCGCCGCGATGGCGACCGCGTTGCGCTGGAGGCGGCGAATGACGCGTTCCCGACGCAGATGTACCGCAAGGATCAAGTGGCCGTTCAGGGCAAATTGGTGGGGCTGATCCGCAGCTACTGATCTGACGCAAACCTCTGAGAAGATTGAAAAAGCGGGCCTGAGAACGGGCCCGCTTTTTCCGTTCGGGTCCAAAGGCGGTCGCCGGAGACATCCGCGCTGGCCCGGATTTGCCATTGCCCCTCGTCGTGGTGGAGGGCGACAGAGCCGGTGTCGCGCAACTGATCTGCGCTGAGCAAAACGCAGTCGCCTGCTATGGGCTCGATCCGTTTGATAGATACCAGCACGGTGCCCCGATCACACAAACCCTGCGCCTGCTCGGGCGCGTTTTTGCTGCGCAACTGGATCAGGGTCAGGCCCGCAAGCGCCTCGGGCAAATCGCTGCGCGCGCGGCTATGCGCGAAACCCGGTGCTGCGAAGGCCTCGGCTTGGGCGCGCGCATCCCCGTCGTTTTCCAGCCAGCTTTCAGCGGCGAAACTCTCGCCGCGCTCTTTGGACAGGATGCGCCCCTCGGGCGTGAGGTAGCCAATGAGGCCGCCACTTTGCGAGATCAGCAGCGACGGGCGCTCCACTTGGGTCCAGATCAGGAGGCCCGCGAGGATCGGGATCGCGCCGAGAAGCCGTGTGCGGCGGGGGTCGAGCATCATCAACAAACCGCCCAGCACGATGATCGGCAACACAACCGCTTGCGGCGCGGGAATCGGGCGGACCGCGCCGTCGAGGTTGGACACCCACGAGGCCACAAACAGGATCCAAGCGATGCCCTGCTCCATCGCCCAGAGGCCAATTCCCTCACCGCCGAGGGGCGCGAGGATCAGCGCCAGAAGTGCGCCGGGCATCACGATCAGCCCCATGACAGGCACGACCGCAAGGTTCGCGATCAGGCCGTATTGGGCGAAGATGTTGAAATGGGCGGCGGCAAAAGGCGCTGTGGCAAGGCCCGCGATCAGCGATGACAAAGCCACGCTCAGCGGTGCGCGCGCCCATCTCGGGACGGGATCCCAGTGTTCAGCCCGCAGGGTGGTGAAGACGGCGACGAGCGCGGTCGTGGCGGCGAAAGACATTTGAAACCCAGCGCTTACGACGCTTTCGGGGCGCAGGACTAGCACGATCAGGGCGGCGATGGCGACGGCGCGCAGGCTGATGGCGCGGCGGTCGAGGCAGACGGCGATGAGCATGATCGCGGCCATGATGAAAGCACGCTCCGTCGCGACGCTTGCCCCGGAGATGTGGAGGTAAACGAAGGCGGCGACCAGCGCGCCGAGGGCTGCGATTTTCTTGATCGGAGCGCGGACAGCTAGGCCCGGAATGGCGGCAAGGCACGCGCGCAAGGCGAAGAAGACGGCACCGGTGAGAAGGCCCATATGCAGACCGGAAATTGCCAAAAGATGCGCGAGGTTTGAGTGGCGCAAGTCCTCCACCCGGTCGGGGTCCAGTCCGGCCCGGTCGCCCGTGACGATGGCGGCGGCGAAGCCTCCTTCCGGGCTGCTCATCCGGGTGGTGATCGCCGCTGAGATACTCAGGCGGAGGTCGTAAAGCGCCAGCCGCCAGCTGAGGGTTTCGGGCTGAGACACCAGCAAAGCAGGCGTGCGCGCATAGCCGACGGCGCCTAGGGTTTGGAACCAGGCAAGGCGGCGGAAGTCGAACCCACCGGGCTCCACCGGGCCTTGGGGGGGCGACAGATGGCCCGTGACCATAACGCTTTGGCCAGGTTTGGGGTCGAGGAAGCGTTGGTCGCCATGCAGCGAAATGCGCACCTTTGCGGGGGTTTTCCACGGGGCTGTGCGGCCCAGATACACCCGGTCGAGCGTCAAGCGCACAGCCCCTGAGGCCGAGCGGTCGATGGCGATGATGCGACCCTCGATCGGGCCGTAATAGCGGTAGTCGAGGACAGGGGCCGCGACATGATGGGCGCGAAATCCGGCAAGTGCGAAGCCTGCGCTTAGCGCGCATAGCGCAAGGATGGGGCTGCGCCATGTCCATGGCAGGTGGCGACCTGTGGCGGGCACAAGGGCTGCGAGGACCAATGCCACGATCAGACAAAGGATCAAGGTCGCGCGAGAAGGCTCTGATTTCAGGAGGAAATAGAAGCATATGCCAAGGCCTAGAAACACCGGCGCCCATGCAAATAGCGGACGCTCGGGGCCATCGCGCAGGGGCGCTTGTGGACCTTGGGGGGATTTCCTAAACACACGCATAACGATGCCGAAACAAGGTTTCCAAAGGGTTAACGCTGACCCGGAAAGGCCCCCACACATGACCGCCTCCACGCCTCAGAAAATCGTCACCCGATTTGCGCCCTCACCCACGGGCTATCTCCATATCGGGGGGCGCGCGCACGGCGCTGTTCAACTGGCTCTATGCCCGTGCAAATGGCGGCACGTTTCTGCTGCGGATCGAAGATACCGACCGCGCGCGCTCTACCCCCGAGGCGACGGCGGCGATCTACAAGGGGCTTGAGTGGCTGGGCCTCGATTGGGACGGCGATGCGATCAGCCAGTTCGCGCGCGCGAACCGGCATGTGGAGGTGGCCCATGCGATGCTGGAGAACGGCACCGCGTATAAGTGCTTTTCCACCCAAGACGAGATTCAGGCGTTTCGCGATGCGGCCAAGGAGGCCGGAAAATCCACCCTCTTTCAAAGCCCTTGGCGCGATGCGGACCCGGCAAGCTTCCCCGACATGCCATATGTTGTGCGCCTCAAAGCGCCGCGCGCGGGCGAGACGATCACCCGCGACGCCGTTCAGGGCGATGTGAAAGTGCGCAATGACCAGCTCGACGACATGGTCTTGCTGCGCGGCGATGGCACGCCGACCTATATGCTGGCCGTGGTGGTCGATGACCATGACATGGGCGTGACCCATGTGATCCGGGGCGATGACCACCTCAACAATGCCGCGCGCCAGACGCAGATCTATACCGCGATGGGGTGGGACCTGCCGGTCTTCGCGCATATCCCGCTGATCCACGGCGAGGACGGCAAAAAACTGTCGAAACGCCATGGGGCGGTCGGTGTCGAGGAATATGCCAAGCTGGGCTATCCGGCCGCCGCCATGCGAAACTATCTGACCCGCCTCGGTTGGAGCCACGGGGATGACGAAGTGTTTACTGATGCCCAAGCGCTTGCGTGGTTCGGGCTGGACGGGATCGGCAAAGCGCCCGCGCGCCTCGATCTCAAGAAGCTGGAGAACATGGCCGGGCAGCATATCGCGATGATGGAGGATGCCGCACTTGTCCGCGAGATTGCCAATTTCTTAAGCGTTTTCAGGCGAGCCCCCTCTTTCGCAGGTGCAGCAAAAGGGGCTGCTGGATGCGATGTATTGCCTCAAGGATCGGGCGAAGTCCTTCCCGGCTTTGCTGGAGAAAGCGCATTTTGTCTTAGGAAACCGGCCTTTCAAGCCCGATGAGAAGGCGGCGAAAGCGCTTGATCCGGTATCCCGTGGTATACTGTCGGAATTGACGCCGCATCTGCAAACTGTTAGCTGGACCCGAGCCGATCTGGAGGCCGTTGTGACCGCTGTCGCCGAAGGCCGAGGCCTGAAGATGGGCAAGCTCGCACAACCTCTCAGGGCTGCGCTTGCGGGGCGCACTGTGACCCCCAGCGTCTTTGATATGATGCTCGTGATTGGGCGCGACGAGACCCTCGCGCGCCTGACAGATGCGAGCCTCGGTGCGACCGGGGACTAAACAGTCCGGCCGTGCCCTGCCCCGGTTGATGCCCTCACTTGGTGTCGCTGGAACCTGACACGTGCGGTCTGCCGCACGCGATCTTGAGAAAGGGATACCTCATGGCTGAAAGCAGCAAAAACCGCGACCCTGAACTTTGACGGCAAGACCGCCGAGTTCCCGGTTTATTCCGGCAGCGTTGGCCCGGATGTGATCGACATCCGCAAGCTTTATGCACAGACAGGCGCGTTCACCTATGATCCGGGCTTTACGTCCACGGCCGCCTGCGAGTCGACCATCACCTATATCGATGGCGACGAGGGGGTGCTGTTGCATCGCGGCTATCCGATCGACCAGCTTGCGGGCAAGTCGCATTACCTCGAAGTGTGCTATCTGCTGCTTTACGGTGAGCTGCCAAGCGCCGCTGAGCTGGAAGATTTTGAAAGCCGCGTGACCAATCACACGATGCTGCACGAGCAGATGATGAACTTCTTCCGGGGCTTCCGTCGTGACGCCCATCCCATGGCGATTATGACAGGTGTCGCAGGTGCCATGTCGGCGTTTTATCATGACAGCACCGATGTGACCGACCCGTGGCAGCGCGAAGTGGCCTCCATCCGCTTGATCGCGAAGATGCCGACGATTGCGGCTTGGGCCTATAAATACTCCATCGGGCAGCCTTTCGTGTATCCGCGCAATGATCTCGATTATGCGTCGAACTTCTTGCGCATGTGCTTTGCGGTGCCCACCGAAGACTACGAGGTCGATCCGATCCTCAGCCGCGCGATGGACCGGATCTTCACGCTGCACGCGGATCACGAGCAGAACGCGTCGACCTCGACCGTACGTCTGGCGTCCTCCTCGGGCGCGAACCCGTTTGCCTGTATCGCCGCTGGTATCGCCTGCCTTTGGGGTCCGGCGCATGGGGGGGCGAACCAGGCCTGTCTGGAGATGCTCAAAGAGATCGGCACGCCCGACCGCATCCCCGAGTTCATTGCACGCGCCAAGGACAAGGACGATCCGTTCCGCCTGATGGGGTTCGGCCACCGCGTCTACAAAAACCACGATCCGCGCGCGACGGTGATGAAGCAATCGGCCGACGAGGTGCTGGATTTGCTGGGCGTCGAGAACAACCCGGTTCTGCAAGTCGCCAAGGAGCTTGAGAAAGCCGCCCTCGCCGATCCGTATTTCGCCGAGAAGAAGCTGTTTCCGAATGTGGATTTCTATTCCGGCATCATTCTCGAGGCGATGGGCTTTCCCACATCGATGTTCACGCCGATCTTTGCGCTGTCGCGCACCGTGGGGTGGATCTCGCAGTGGAAAGAGATGCTTGTCGATCCGGCCCAGAAAATTGGTCGGCCCCGCCAGCTGTATACTGGCGAGACGATGCGCGACTATGTGGATGTCGAAAAGCGCTAAACGCCAGGGATTGTTGAAAACTGGGAAACGCCGCTCCGACCGAGCGGCGTTTTTTCTTGTGATATGGGGCGCTTAGCGATTAGTCCTGATGGGATGACGGACCTGTTGAACACCATGGCCGAGTTGGGCCTTGTCGAGGCGATTGGCTGGGTCGCGGCGCTCGCCACGCTGGTCACCTATGCGATGCGCACGATGTTGCCGTTGCGGATGGCTGCGCTCGTGTCGAACCTGTTCTTTTTTGTCTATGCCGCGATCGAGAGCATTTACCCCACGATGGTGATGAACGCGATCCTGCTGCCGATCAACCTCTACCGGATCTACGACATTCGCCGCACGACGCGAATGATGCAGGACATGCGGGCGGATCAAAAAGCGTTCGAGTGGCTGCGTCCGCTCCTGAAGCCCGCCCGGATTGCCGATGGAGATTACGTGTTTCGCAAAGGCGATGCACCAGATCGCCTTTATATCATGCGGTCAGGTAAGATCTGGCTGGAAGAGATTGACGTGTTTCTCGAAGGCGAGCAAATCTTCGGCGAGATTGCCTTTTTCACCGACGAGCGCGCCCGCACGGTATCGGCCAAATGCATCGGGGCGTGTGAGATCATGCAGGTCGATGAGGCCGCGTTCATGAGGCTCTACAACCAGAACCCTGCATTCGGGCTCTATATGGTAAAGCTGACGGCGTCGCGGCTACTGGACGGAATGCAACGCAATCCTGAGGTTTATCTGAACTCGAACCTTCAAGTGCCAAAGATCAAGGACACTGCTGGGGTTGGGGGGCCTGCCACCTCTCCCATTACGCAGTCCGACATGCGCGCCGCACCGCGTGTGCCCAAAATCCAGAACGCTGCACGTGCAGCAAATGCCGCAGTGCCCAAGCCCTGACATCTGCCCTGCGAATACTATCTCTGCCATATAGGTTAATCGGAGATGAAAATGCAGCAGACCCCGCAAACCATTGAGGCAACCCCAGGCGCCATCGAGGTCCACCATGCCCCGAAAGACATTCATGACCGCATCGCGCTGCGTTTCGTAAAGCTGTTGCGCATCTTTGCGGATGGGTTTTTCGCCAAACGCTACGGCCACCGCGCCGTCGTTCTCGAAACCGTGGCCGCTGTGCCGGGCATGGTGGGCGGTTTGCTGCAACATCTCAAAGCGCTGCGCCACATTCGCGACGATCAAGGCTGGATCAAGGAGCTGATCGAGGAGGCCGATAACGAGCGGATGCATTTGATGACCTTCATCCAGATCGCAGAACCCTCGCGGTTTGAGCGGTTCTTGGTGATGGTCACGCAGCTGATTTTCTACAACTTCTACTTCTGGCTTTACCTGTTTGCGCCGCGCACCGCGCATCGGGTTGTTGGCTATCTCGAAGAGGAGGCCGTGGTCAGCTACACGCGCTATCTCGAAGAGATCGATGCAGGCCGGGTCGAGAACGTCCCTGCCCCCGATATTGCCAAGGAGTACTGGAACTTAGCCGATGATGCGCGACTGCGTGAGGTGGTGATCGTCATCCGTGCGGACGAGGAAAAGCACCGCGATGTGAACCACGGCTTTGCCGATAAAATCGCGAGCGGCGCGCATCATTGACACGTTGGGATGCCTCCGGCGGGGATATTTGTAAAAGCAAAGAGCCGCCGCCGGGGGATTTGACGGGTGCTATTCGGCGGCGACTTTGCGTGGATCGAGCATCGGTTTGAGGTAGCGCCCGGTATGGCTGGCATCGACTTCGGCCACCTGTTCTGGCGTGCCAACGGCGACAACTTCGCCGCCCCCGTCGCCGCCCTCGGGGCCGATATCAATCAGCCAATCGGCGGTTTTGATTACGTCGAGATTATGCTCGATCACGATGACGGAATTGCCCTGCTCGACCAGCTCATGCAGAACTTCCAGGAGCTTGCGCACATCCTCGAAATGCAGGCCCGTTGTCGGCTCGTCAAGAATGTAAAGCGTGCGTCCGGTGGAGCGTTTGGCAAGCTCTTTGGACAGTTTCACCCGCTGCGCCTCGCCCCCTGATAGCGTCGTGGCTTGCTGGCCGACCTTGATATAGCCGAGGCCCACCCGCATCAACGCGTCCATCTTTTCGCGGATGCTGGGCACGGCTTGGAAAAAGGTCTGCGCATCCTCAACGGTCATGTTAAGAACGTCGGCTATACTTTTGCCCTTAAAGCGAATTTCAAGCGTTTCACGATTGTAGCGCGCGCCTTTGCAGGTCTCGCATTCCACGTAGACATCGGGCAAAAAATGCATCTCGATCTTGATGACACCATCGCCTTGACATGCCTCGCAGCGCCCGCCTTTGACGTTAAAGCTGAAGCGACCGGGCTTGTAGCCGCGCGCTTTGGACTCCGGAAGACCTGCGAACCAGTCGCGGATTGGCGTGAAGGCCCCGGTATAGGTCGCGGGGTTCGAACGCGGGGTCCGGCCAATGGGGCGTTGGTCGATATCGATGACTTTGTCGAGATGCTCTAGCCCGCGGATCGTCTCGCAGGGTGCCGGTGTTTGGCGCGCCCCGTTCAGGGCCATCGAGGCGGTCTTGAAAAGCGTCTCGATGGTTAATGTGGACTTGCCACCGCCGGACACGCCGGTCACGCAGACGAACTTGCCCAAGGGAAATTCGACCGTGACATCCTTGAGGTTGTTGCCGCTGGCCTTAACCACTTTGAGCTTTTTCTTGCTGCCCGCGCGGCGTTCGGCCCGCACGGGGATCTCCCGCCGCCCGGCCAGATAGTCGCCGGTGACGCTGTCGGGGTTGGCGATGATCTCGGCGGGCGTGCCTTTGGCCACGACCTGCCCCCCATGCACCCCGGCCCCCGGCCCGATATCGAAGACAAAATCCGCCTCGCGCACGGCTTCTTCGTCATGTTCGACAACGATGACGGTGTTGCCTTGGTCACGCAGGTTCTTGAGCGTGGTCAGCAACCGATCATTGTCGCGTTGGTGCAAACCAATGGACGGCTCGTCGAGGACATAAAGCACCCCGGTGAGGCCGCTGCCGATTTGGGATGCCAGCCGGATACGCTGGGACTCGCCGCCCGAGAGCGTGCCAGCGTTGCGGCTGAGCGTTAAGTATTCGAGGCCGACATTGTTAAGGAATCCAAGCCGCTCGCGGATCTCTTTCAGGATGGCTTTGGCGATTTCATTCTTCTGGATCGTCAGGCTATCAGGCACCGTCGCGCACCAATCGGCGGCTTGGCGGATGCTCATCTGCACCAGCTCGCCAACGTGCAAATCGGCGATCTTCACGGCCAACGCTTCCTGGCGCAAACGGTAGCCCCCGCAGGCCGCACAGGCACGGTTGTTTTGGTAGCGCTCAAACTCTTCGCGGATCCAGTTGCTGTCGGTTTCGCGGTAGCGGCGTTCCATGTTTGGGATCACGCCCTCGAAGACGCGGGTGACTTGGTAAACGCGGCCGTTTTCGTCATAGCGGAACGGGATTTCTTCTTCGCCAGAGCCGTAAAGCATGACTTGCTGGACATGGGCCGGCAGGTCTTTCCACTGCTTCTTGGCGTCGAAACCGAAATGTTTTGCAATCGCATCAATGGTTTGCAGGAAGTATGGGGACTTGCCTTTGCGCCACGGGGCCAGTGCGCCGTCGGCCAGTTTCAGGGTCTGATCGGGTACCACGAGGCGTTCGTCGAAGAACAGTTCCACCCCGAGGCCGTCGCAATCGGGACACGCCCCGAAGGGGGCGTTGAACGAAAACAAGCGCGGTTCGATCTCGGGGATGGTGAAGCCGGAGACGGGGCAGGCGAATTTCTCGGAGAAGGTGTGGCGCTCGGGCTCGCCTTCGCTTGGCGCGGTCTCGAGGATCGCGATGCCATCTGCCAGATCGAGGGCGGTGCGCAGCGAATCTGCGAGCCGCGTTTCCAGCCCCGCCCGCACCACGAGGCGGTCGACGACAACGTCGATATCGTGGCGGAATTTCTTGTCCAATGTGGGCGGCTCGTCGAGTTCATAAAACTGGCCGTCGACCTTAACCCTTTGGAAACCTTGCTTGCGCAGTTCGAGCATTTCCTTGCGGTACTCACCCTTGCGGTCACGGATGATCGGCGCGAGCAAATAGCCGCGCGTGCCTTCTTCCAGCGTCATGATGCGGTCGACCATATCCTGGACCTGCTGCGCCTCGATCGGCAGGCCGGTGGCGGGGCTATAGGGGGTGCCGACGCGCGCGAATAAAAGGCGCATGTAGTCGTAGATTTCGGTGACCGTGCCGACGGTGGAGCGTGGGTTTTTCGAGGTTGTCTTCTGCTCGATACTGATCGCAGGGCTGAGGCCCGAGATGTGATCGACATCAGGTTTCTGCATCATATCAAGGAATTGACGAGCATAAGCGGATAGCGACTCCACATAGCGGCGCTGGCCCTCGGCATAGATCGTATCGAAGGCGAGGCTGGATTTGCCGGACCCTGATAGCCCGGTGATCACCACCAGCTGGTCGCGTGGAATGTCCACGTCGATGGATTTCAAATTATGCTCGCGCGCACCGCGCACTTCGATGAATTTCTGCTCGGCCATGATCCCACCTTCTCGCTCTGGGCACATATAGCGGTGCGGCGCTTGATCTCAAAGGAGAATTGAGAACATTAATCGAACATTAACTTTTTCTTTTTACCAAAGCCTGAAGCAGCAGCACCGTTAAGATGCCCGCCAGCGAAAAGCCCATCACGGCGAGAAGCATTCCGAACAGCCCCGACATGCTTAAGGTTAACGCAAATATCGGCGTGCCCGTGACAGTGCCCAGATTGCCCAGCTGCGCAATCGCGCCCGTCGCGCGCGCCTGATCGCCTGGATTTGGGTTCAGATGCGGGATCATCGCGAAGCTGGCACCGGGGATCACACCCATGGCGAGGAATAAGACCACCTCGGCCCCCAGATAGGCGAACAGCGTGCCGATGGCCCCGACAATGGCCATCGCGAACCCGGCCACGGCGATCCAATGCGGCGAGACATAGCGCGCGATCCAGCCCGCCGCGAGGGTGCCCAGCAGCGATATAATCGGCAGGCTGACGGCAAGCTCAGGCTGGCTCAGCGCGTTGGGCAGCAGAGTGAGGAGCGCGACGTAACTCACTGTATAAAAACAAAATCCAAGACCCGGAGCGACGGTGCGCGGGTTTGAATAGGCCTCAAGATGGGCGGTGATCGGGTTCAGCTTGAGCGGGTGTTGCGGGCTATGATCCAGCTTTGGCACCAGCACAAATGCCAGGACCAAAAGCGCTGCCCCATGCAGCGCGAATAACAGCGGCAGCCCCCCCGCCCCGAGGATCGGCGGGAAGATGACAGCGGCGATGGCAAAAGAGAGGCCGAAAAACATAGCCCAGATGCTCATGACGATGGGGCGATCCCGGTCGCTGGAGATTTGCGCCATGATCGGCGGGGCCGCGACCACGAGGCCCAGATGGGAGACGCCTTCGATGACGCGCAAGCCAAGCATGATCGGGAAAGGCGGGAGGACGGCTTGGGCAAACGACATCGCAGCCCCAAGCACAAGCGCTGCGCTCAGCACCCGGCGCGGCCCGAGGGACGCAACCACGGCCCCCGCCATAACGCCGCCTACAAGGCCAACGAGACCGACGACGGAAACAAGGATTGCGAGGGTGGTGATCGGCAGGCCGGTAAGGCTGACAAACTCGTGCAGCGTCAGGGATATCTTGCCAAATTGCGCGGCGGCCAAGAGGCCTGCAGCAAACAGCAAGGCCACGGTCAGCCAGTCGGTTTTTTGGAAGGCAGGTATGGGGCCGGTCATAGGAGCGGGCTTGGCTGGGAAAGCCGGGCGGGTCAAGAGCCAGTGCTTGGGCCGGGATGTGCCATTTTTCGCAGAAAAATCGTAGCAATTCTTCTGCGAAGAATTGATTAACAGATGTCAGAAAACTGACGCTGGTGTGAAAAAGGCTGCAAGGCGTTCATACCCCACAGCCTAAATCCTGCGTCTTAACAAGCGCTTAATGCCTAGGGTCAGGACCCATTAATCCTGCCACCTTGGTTTGACAGATTTTTTCTCTGACAACGCGCAGGTGCGCAGGAATAGTGGTTCTATTTCAAGCAGCTGTTAGGCAGTCAGAGGGAAAATCCGTCAAATCCGAAGGACGCAAATCCAGCTTCATCTCAGCGGCTCGGGTCGTTTGAAAAGGGAACCACCCTTTCCTGCACGCCCCAACCCCCTGAGATTTCGCTGGATTTGCGCCAAGGCGGCAGGATTAATGCGTCCTGACCCTAGAAGTGGATCGCACGATCATAGGCGTCCAGCACGCTCTCATGCATCATCTCGGACAGGGTTGGATGCGGGAACACCGTTTCCATCAGGTCCTGCTCTGTCGTCTCAAGCGCGCGGCCCACAACATAGCCCTGGATCAGCTCGGTCACTTCCGCCCCGATCATATGCGCACCGAGCAACTCGCCCGTCGCCTCGTCGAACACGGTCTTGATCATGCCCTCCGGCTCGCCCAGAGCAATCGCTTTGCCGTTGCCCATGAACGGGAAGCGCCCGACCTTGATTTTGTAACCCTTTTCCTTGGCTTGCGCCTCGGTGAAGCCGACGCTGGCCACCTGCGGATGGCAATAGGTGCACCCCGCGATAGAGCCCGGCTTGATCGGGTGGACGTTGTTTTTGCCCGCCACCAACTCGGCCACCATCACGCCCTCGTGGGACGCTTTATGCGCCAGCCAAGGGGCCCCTGCGATATCGCCAATGGCGTAAACCCCATCGACCCCGGTGCGGCAATATTCGTCCGTCACCACATGGGTGCGGTCCACTTTCACCCCGGCCTCTTCCAGCCCGAGCCCTTCGGTGTTGCCAACGATGCCCACGGCGGAGATCACGGTGTCAAACTCGTGCTTCTCGATCTTGCCGCCGACCTCGATATGGGCGACGACTTTGCCGGGCGAGCGGTCGAGTTGTTTGACCATCGCCTTCTCCATGATCTTCATGCCCTGCTTGACGAAGGCTTTCTTCGCGAAGGCTGAAATCTCGGCATCCTCCACTGGCAGCACCCGGTCCATGACCTCGACCACGGTCGTGTCGGCGCCCAGCGTGTTGTAGAAGCTGGCAAATTCGATCCCGATCGCGCCGGACCCGATCACCAGCAGCTTCTTCGGCATCCGTGGCGGTTGCAACGCGTGCTTGTAGGTCCAGACCAAATCGCCATCGGCCTCAAGCCCCGGCAAGGTGCGTGCCCGCGCGCCGGTGGCGACGATGATCGCGGGCGCAGTCAGCTCTTCAACGCCCTTATCGGTCGTCACGGAGACCTTGCCTTTCCCGGCAATCTTGGCCTCGCCCATCACGACGTTGACCTTGTTTTTCTTGAACAAATGCCCGATCCCACCGGCCAGCTGCTTGGCCACGCCACGCGAGCGCGCCACAACGGCGTCCAGATCATAATCGGCCTTCTGCACGCTGAGACCAAACTCCTTGGCCCGGTGCATCAGGTGGAACACTTCTGACGAGCGCAGCATCGCTTTGGTGGGGATACAGCCCCAGTTCAGGCAGATCCCGCCCAGATGTTCACGCTCGACGCACACCACGTTGAGGCCCAGTTGCGCGGCCCGAATTGCGGCCACATAGCCACCGGGGCCTGCGCCGATTACGATCATGTCATAGGATTTCGCAGCCATGGGAACCTCTGTTGCGGTCAGTCAATCGGAATAGCGGGAGGGAGGCTCCGCGCCGGAATTGGTTTAGCCTTAAACCAATCGCGCAAAGCCGAGCAACAGGACGCCGGGTCGCATGTCTGGACGGGATGCGGACATGCGCGGGACGCATGACCCAACGCGCACCCTGCCCTTAAGCCGCCTTGTCCATAGTGTTGAAGGTATAGCCATATCCGCCCGCCTCCAGATAGCTCAGCTCTGCGGCGCGGCTGGTGCGCCCGAGGGCTGCATTGCGGTACGGAAAGCGACCAAACTCGCGAATGACGGCACGGTGAGCGCGGGCATGGTCGATATTGTGGTCGCCCGTCTCCGGCATGCGCGTTTTGATCAAACGCACGCACCGCTCTTGGTCGGCGAGACATTCCGAATGCATCAAGGGCATATAGACAAACTGCCTTGCCGGCTCTGCAATTTGCATGTCCCAGCCTTCGCGGATCGCTTTCTTGGCCGCCGCCAGCGCCAGCGGATCGCTGGCAAACGCCTGGCCCGTGCCGCGAAACATATTGCGCGACAACTGATCTGTCAGAAGGATATAACCCAGCGTGCATTGCGCCTTGGTCAGCCAGCTTTGCAACCGCCCAGCCATGGCTTGCGCCCACAGATCGCCAAACCGCGCGGAGATCTGCGCATCAAAGGTCGGATCACTTTTGTACCAGTCCGAGGTCTCTATCTCTTCAAGCCAAAAGTCCGTTACGTCTTGTGGGCCCTGCATATGAGCCTCCTTTATCCTGCTCAGTTGCCAGTTTTATCTCTAGGCCACCCAGGCACCCTCACCCTGTCATCAATCCGTTACGTGTCCAGACATTTTTCACAAACTGCCTCATTTTCAGGCAGCGCGTTGCGGATCCTCCGTCTCCCCCTCTTCATCGGCTTCGATCCAAACCTCCTGGGTCGCCTCCATCGCGACGGCGGTGGAGCTTTGAGTGATCGGGGTATACAGGCCATACTCTTCGATGGACGGTGCGGCGCGTTGCGTCATCCGATACAGCGCATATCCGATCAGGACCGTCATCAGCACACCAATGAACAGGAAAAAGCCGCCGGGGCCGAACACGCTCATCACCCACCCCGTGATCAGCGGGCCAGCAATGGCCCCCGTGCCGTTGATAAACACCAACCGTCCCGAGGCCGAGGCCATGTCGTCATTGTCCAGATAGTCATTGGTATAAGCCAGAAGCAGCGCATAAAGCGGGTTCGCCGTGCCGCCAATGACAAAGGATGCGATCAACAGCCCGGTAAAACCGCCGAAACCCACAAAGCCAATCAGCGTGCCCGCAACCCCAAGCCCGGCAACCAAGACGATCAAACGGCGCCGGTCGATGCGGTCCGAGGCCCAGCCGATTGGATACTGCATCAACATGCCGCCGACATACATGATGCCCACGAAGGTCGAGATCTGACCGATGCTCAGCCCCGCCTGCGTGCCGTAAACCGCCGACATGCCAAACATCGCCGAAAAGACGCCGCCCAACAGGAAGATGCCGACGCAGCCCAAGGGCGAGACCTCGTAAATCTTGCGAAAGCTCATCGGGGCCGTGGTCTCAAAGGCCGGTGTGGGCGAGACCGACAGCAGGATCGGGGCAAAGGCCAACGACACCAGAACCGAAGGCAAAATGAACAAGACAAAGCCTGACGGATCGCCAAAGGCCAAAATGACCTGCGCCAAGACAATCCCCACCATCTGCACCAAGACATAAAGCGACAAGACCTGCCCGCGCGTCTCGTTAGTCGACGAGTTGTTCAGCCAGCTTTCCGAGGTCACATAAACGGCCGAGAAGCAAAAGCCGATGACCACGCGCAAGACGGTCCACGAGATTGGGTCCGTGACCACCGGAAACAGGATCAAGGCGGCCGAAACCATGGATCCAAGGGCCGCAAAGACTCGGACATGGCCGACGCGCCGGATCATGCCCGGGGCGGCGCGTGAGCCAAAAAGGAAGCCGAGGAAATAGGCAGACATGACGATGGACAACGAAAAGGTGGAAAACCCTTCCAGATCGCCCCGAATGCCCAAAAGCGTGCCCTGCATCCCGTTGCCGACCATCAACAGCATAAGGCCCAGCAACAACGCCCAGCTCGATCCCAAGACACCAATCATCGCACCAGCCTTTCCTTCGCGGTCAAGGGCCAGCGATGGGCTGAGTCGGGGGGGCGTGTCGAGGGGGTGGGCGACATGTGCGGTGTCGGTTTTGGGGGTGAACGGCGGTTCGGGGCAGCCGATGAAAGGTCCAGTGGACCGTTCAAGCCGCGAACGAGCGGAGCCAAGGGATAGGTTTGAACGGGTTTGGTCCTATGAACGGAAACGCCACGCGGCCTGAGCGGTAAGGGTGCTGGTTGGTGTGGCCTACGTTCGGTTTGGTCGCTATACGGACTTTTGAGACATTCGACCAATGTCAGCTCCGGCGACGAGTGACGTAAACGTTGCGGGTAGCGTGATATGGCTGTTATCCAGTGCTCTGAGAAATAACATGCGGGTTTGTCCTTTGAGTTCCCCAACAACCTTCGCCAACGAGACAGCTCGGCAACTCGGACTCCTCTTTAAATTCTCTCGTCAAATGAGTGAGTTAGATTTTGCAGGATCGCTAAGCGGAGAATTCAGGGGTATGCAAGATGCGGGTTGGTCCACCACCATCACCGCAGAACAAGTGTTCGAAGAATTGAACGAACGGCTGGCGGCAGGTCCTGTGGAATCTCTCGCCGACATGCGAATTATCTTGCTTCTATACAGCCAGCTTTCAGAGGCTGGGGCGTGTATGAAAGCCTAAAGAACATGATGGGCATCGTCGAGAATGCTCCCTACAATCTTTGGCCGTTTCGAGATTTGGTTCGGGTCAAGCAAAACCCTAATCGGGTCATTGGGCCAAACGCAAATGCAACATTCCGCGACTTGGCTAGCCATGCCCGACAGATTGGGATGACAGGGCTGTCGTCAGCATTCGAGAATATCTTCCGTGACGATGTACGCAACGGGATGTATCACTCCGATTATATCCTTTGGAACGATGGACTAAGACTGCGCCGTCGGAACGGTGGGAATGTGACGCGCATTGAGTACGGAGAAGTGTTTGATTTAGTTGGCACCGGCTTGGCGTTCTTCCAAACGCTTCAGGCACTTCGCACATCTGCGATTCAGTCTTTCGATCCCCCGCGAGAGATCATCGGGCGATTTAGTGCAAACCCTCCTATGCCCTGGACAGTTGGCTATGACTCCGAAACCGGAGCGTTTTCAATTAGTGGTTCCTCGCCCGGCTCTGTGAAATCACCTGAGTATTTGGTGCAGGAAAAGATCAACGAATATCTTGGTGGTCACGTCATGGCTGTGTTCAGAGTTGAGGGGTGCGACGATTTACCGAATTTAGATTTTTCCGAGCACGGCTTTGAGCCATCCGAAATTGATCTTTCTCAAGACCAGTTTGCCGAACTGCTGAATGACGTCGAAACGCGGTGCTTGTGGGACCAACGAGAGGCTGACACGAAGAATGAAGGGTTATTGACTCTGAGCCCATGGGGTTTCCGCTACATCGCAGATGTCGATGATCTTGTGAGCCTCATTGGTGTTCCCGAGTTCGTACTGACATTTGAACCACCCGAGGGGGCCGAAGCATGAAAAACGTATATGTGTGCGAAATCTTGATTTTGCACGCGCTCCGATCGGGCCGCAGCGGTAGGAGCAGTCGTTCGCTGCATCGCCTCGCACGTCTTGAATGGGCCTCAAGCTGCCGTTCGCCGCACACTTCATACGCCTCCAAAACGTCCCCAACTCGCCCCATCACAGGTTCACACTCTATCAACACCCCCGCCGCACAGGTTCACAAACGATCAACATGTGTGAACTTCTCCCACACCCACGCACAGAACTGCCTTAGCCCCTCACTCCGGCAGCAAAAGTGAACTATCCCCATAACTAAAAAACCGGTACCGCTCGGCAATCGCGTGGGCATAGACTGCATCCATCTCAGCTTTGCCCATTAAAGCACTGACAAGCATCATTAAAGTGCTCTTGGGCAGATGGAAATTCGTCATCAAAGCGTCCGTCACCCCGAACTTAAAGCCCGGATAGATGAAAATATCCGTATCGCCCTCCCACGGCCCAAATCCGCCCGGTTGGGCCGCAGCCGTTTCCAGCAGCCGAAGCGCGGTTGTGCCCACCGGGATCACACGCCTGTTTTTTACTTTTGTTTCAAGGATTTCCGAAGCGGCCTTCCCGTCGATTTTACCCCATTCCGCGTGCATCTTATGGGTTGTCACGTCCTCCACTTTCACCGGCAGGAATGTGCCCGCACCTACATGCAAGGTCACGCGGGTCATCTCAATCCCGCGCGCGTTCAACCCCGCCAAGAGCGCTTCGTCAAAATGCAAAGACGCCGTCGGTGCCGCAACGGCCCCTTTTTTCTCAGCAAAAACAGTCTGGTAGTCGTCCATGTCCTGCGAATCCGCCGCCCGCTTCCCGGCAATATAGGGCGGCAACGGCATCGCCCCGGCCATGTTCAAAGCGGCCTCAAAGGCATCCCCTTCAAGGTTAAAGTCCAGCCGCGCCCGGTCTTCAAACTTGGCCACAACGCGCGCCTCAAGGCCTGCCTCAAACAGCAACCGATCGCCAATATGCAGCTTTCTCAAGGGCTTGGCCATCGCCTGCCAGCCACCGGCGGCGTCCGGCTCCATCAGCGTCACCTCGATCTTGGCGCGCAGCCCATCGCGGTCGCGCATCCCAAACAAGCGCGCAGGTATCACCTTGGTATCATTCAAGATTAAGCGATCCCCCGGCTCTAGCAGATCCGGCAGATCAATCACGGTATGGTCCGAAATCGAGCCGCCCCGCGCCACCAACATCCGCGCCGACGAGCGCGGTTTCACAGGCCGCGTCGCGATCAAATCCTCGGGCAAATCAAAGTCGAAATCATCAAGTTTCAAAGGCCACACTCCGGAGATCAAGTCCCGTCGCAGGTGGCCCGCACCCCGCCCGTTGTCAAGTCAGCGTTGAGCTTGCCGCAACCCACACCTAGTCTTGCCCCCATGATCCGCCTTGCCACCCTCGACGACCTCGCGCGCGTTCAAGCCATCGCCGCGCAGGCCTATGCACCCTACACGCCCCTCATCGGACGCCCTGCCGCGCCAGCAGTTGCAGATTACCGCAAACGGATCGAGGACAGGGAAGCCCAAGTTTACATCTTAAATCAAAACGTTACTGGGTTTCTTGTGGCCTTTGCCCTGAACGGCGCCTGGGAGCTAGACGCCATAGGCGTTGATCCTGCACATCAAGGTCAAGGGATCGGACGCGCCCTCATCATGCAATGCGAAGCGGATGCCAAAGAACGCGGCTACAGCGCCGTCACGCTCTATACCAACGTGATGATGAAGGCGAACCTGACGCTCTATCCTGCGCTCGGATATATCTCCACGGGACGCAGAACCGTCGACGGTTATGACCGGATCTATTTTCGCAAAACGCTAGTCTAGTTCCGGCGGTGCGCTTCGGAAAATTTCGCGGAAGAACCCCGGCGTCAGGATCGACAAAGGATTCACCGTGGTTTGAGGTTGTCGCATGTCGCCTGACAGACGGTAGTTGAACCCAAATAATCCCTCGCCACGCCGCGCGGAAAAGATCCCGCCGATCCCGTTGAGCAAATACAACGGCGATACAACCCCTTGAATATCAAGCACACCTTGGGCGGGCGAAACCGTGCCCTCATAGCTGATGCCCATGCTCGGCCCAATGGAACGGCCTTCGCGCAAGGTCAAACCAGCAGGGGCGATGTTCAGATCCACAATGGTGTCGGTGAAGGTGATGCCCCCAGTCGCCATCTGGTCCAGCAGCCCCACGATGGACAGGGCCGACAGCATGCCCGCCAGAACCGGGGCATCCACCACGCTGATATCCGAGATGCGCAACTCGCCATCCCACGCTCCGCGCGCGCCCGATGGGTCCGGACCCAATTGCAGGTTGAGCGCCCCGCCGCGTGCATTGCGCAACACCCCAAGTGCCGCAAGCGCTGCCCCCGCATCCTCCGAGCGCACATCAACGCGTGTGTTTGCAGCTCCGATTGCACCGACAATGGATCCGGTGATGGGGGCTCGGCCATTCAGGCGGCCCGAAAACCGCCCGTCGAGGGCGCGGCCAGAGGCCAAAGCGCCTCGAAACTGTCCTATGAAGACGCCTTCACTGACGCGCAGGCGATCTAGTGCAAGGCTTATGGGCCCACGCGCCTGATCACCGCCTGCGCCCAACCCCGCCAAACCACGCACATCCACGCGACCGCCTTCAAGGCGGATCGCAACAGGGGCACCAGCGCCCTGCCCGGTCAATATCGCCTGCGTGTCGAGCCAATCGCCCAGCCTCAGCGTCGTGAAGCGCGCCTCGCGCAGCGCCCCTCCGGCCCCTAGATCAACCGTCCCCGCAAGATCCAGACCGGAGGCTGACAGCGACAATTCCGGCACTGAAATCTCGGGAGTCAGCGTTGCCTGCAACGTCAAACTTCCAGACCGGCTGGAGGGTTTAGACCAATCCAAACTGGGCAGCGACAGGGCAAGACCTTGCAAGTTCGATGACAGCGACAGGCGCGCGGGCGTGCCGGGGCGGATCGCAAGGTCGATCTGGGCGGGTGTCGCGCCGGAAATCGCCAAACCTCCGATCCGCAGACCCAGCCGCTCAAGCGTGTCTGCGGACACTTGCAAGCTGCCCGAGACATCCGCACCAGGCGGAGCATCCGGCGCAAGGGCGTGTGTTACCGCGATCTGGGCGGAAATCCCGTCCACGTCAACGGGGCCTGTCACGGTCAGCCCGTCCTCAGGCGTTGCGACGAACTGCATCTGGGCAGCGCGCAACTGGCGCCCCGGCATCAGGCGCGCACTGGTTAGGTCGAGCAGCTGGCCCTGCGCGCGCCATTCCGCTTCGCCGGGAGCAACGGGGCGCCCCATCGGGAAGGCAATATCGGCTTGGGCCCTCGCATGTCCGTCGAGCGGCAAGGCGGTCAGGCCAAGATTAACGGGAGGCCGCGACAACGCCGCCAAAAGCGCCGGAACGGGCGCGCTAAGATGTAGATCGACCTCGCCGCGCGCCGGATTGCGCACGCGCATATCGGGGACTTGGAAACTGGTGCCGCCAACCTCGATGGCTTGGCCGGCCTCCTGCAGCTTGCCGTCATCAACGCTGACCACCAAGCGACTGTTATGGATTGTAAACGTGCCATTTGCTGCCTCTAGCTGCGGCAAGTCTTTCAAGAACTTCAACGCGGCCCCCTCGAAGGCTCCGGATAGCCCAACCCGCGTGGGCGCGCCCGGCGCGTAGCGGATCGCAGCGTGGATGTTGCGCATCACGCCTTCGGTCAGGTTTTTGTCCAGATAAGCACGTGTGCGCGGTGCAGTGATCGTCGGCCAGAGCGCCACAGCGTCTTGCGGCGTGATCTGGTCCACATCAACATCAATTTGTGCCCCCAGATCACCCGTCTCGTTCACAGCAATGGTGCCTGCAACCACAATGGTCGTCTCCGGACGGCGCAATCGGATCTGCCCCAGCCTTAGCTCTGCCTTTGATGGGAGCAGTTTCAAATCCGCATCCATCCGGTCAAATTGGACGGGGGCGGTGAACACCTCAGGCAGATCTAGCCGCATGTTAGTCACGGCCAACTGCCCAACGGCCGCACCGCGCAGATCAGCTTCGGGCCAGATCAAATCGACATGCCCTGCAGCTTGTAGCGACAAAGCCTCGGACGCCAAATCGAGCGATTGCAGCATGATCCTTTGGCCAATCGGATCGAAGGTGACATAGGCTTTCGCGGCCTCCAATGCGATCGGCACATCGCCCAAGCTCAGAAGTCCTGCGCCAAAATCAAGCGTGCCCGCCGCCTCGCCCAATGTGCCGTCCGTGTCAGTGTTGCCACGCAACGTCGCGGATACTGATGCCTCTACCGCGTCAAGCCAACCGAGCGTAGGCGACTGCGCTGCAATCACGGACACTGGAACATCGGTCAGGATCGCAGCCAGATCCGCAGCGCGCGAGCCTTTTTGCGAGGTCAGCCGCAGCACCGCATTGGCAGGGGCCGATAAGCCGAACTCATCGCGCAGATCCAGCGAGAGCCGCGCGCTGAAATCCTCGGGCGTTTGGGTCAGCTCAATCTCGCCATTGCGAAAATCAAAGGCCCGCCCGGCACGCGCATCGCGCAGCACAAGGCGCAGCTCGGTCAGGTTGATTTTGTCGATCCCTGCGAGGGGGGGCGAGGCGACGAGCTGGTCCAGAAGGCCGACCAGATCGCCAACCGTCTGCACCGGGGGCAAGGCGGGACCGGACCCGAAGCTCAGCAGGAACGCCCCGGATGCGTCGCGGTCCACGGTGAGCGTCAAGCGCTCCACCTCGATCTGTTTGGCGCGAATTTGGGCAAGCGCGAGCGCGCGCGCTGACAACACCACCTCACTTGCGGGCAGCACCGCGACCTCGCGGCCCTCCACATCGCTCAGCGCGACCCCGGTGAGCTGCACGACCGGGGAACCGGGGGCCATGATTTGCAACCGCGCCGCCTCAATGGTGATCGCGCTGCCTTCGGGCAAGGCGTCGGTCATGGCCGCTTCCAGTTGCGCGCGCGCGATCTCGGGCATCTCGATCCCGCCGGGGCGCAACAACAGCCCCACAAGGATGGCCACGAAGGTCGCCAGCACGACCAGCACCGACAAGATGCGCCGCACGGTGCGCGCGCGGTTGCGACGACGCGGCGGCTTTGGGGCCTGCTCGACAGAGCCGTTCGTGTCTGCCATGTCCGCCTTCTGCCTTCCCTTCGCCTGCGCGCAGTCTATTCTTGCACCAACATGAAATCCCTAAGGAGTTTTCGCATGATTGAAGTTGGCCAACCCGCCCCCGAGGTGTCTTTGCCCCGTGATGGTGGGCAAACCGTAACCGTATCTGATCTCAAGCCCAAGGCTGTGGTGCTTTATTTCTATCCCAAAGACGATACCCCCGGCTGTACCAAAGAGGCCATCGCCTTTACCGGCCTGCGCGACGAATTCGAGGCCGCTGGCGCGATTGTGTTGGGCGTGTCGAAAGACCCGGTGAAAAAGCACGACAAGTTCATCGCCAAACATGATCTGTCCATCCCGCTTCTGTCGGACGAGCAGGGCGATGTGTGCGAGCGCTACGGCACATGGGTCGAAAAGAACATGTATGGCAAAAAGTATATGGGGATCGAGCGCGCGACCTATCTGATCGACGGCGAGGGCGTGGTGCGCAACATCTGGCGCAAGGTCAAAGTGCCCGGCCATGCCGAAGAGGTGCTGGAGGCGGTGCGCGCATTGTGAGCGACGCCCTGCCCGATACCCTACCTGACACGCTTACCGGGTGCGCCGTTGCCGTGCTGAGCTGTGCGGCGGGCCGCGCGAAGGCCGATCTATCGCAAGCCTGTGCCGCCAAATGGCGGGCCTCGCGCGCGGCGGGGGCGCCTTTGCCTTTGGGGGCTGTCCCCCCGCCCTTGCGGCCTGCGCGCCCGGATGCGCCGGAACTGCTCGACCCACGCGATGTGCCGCGCCGCAAACCCGGCTCGCCCGAGGGGCGCAAAGCGCTTCTGCATGCCGTGGCTCATATCGAGCTGAACGCGATTGATCTGCATTGGGACATCATCGCACGGTTCCCGGATGTCGCCTTCCCGATGGGGTTTTACGACGATTGGGTCAGTGCCGCCGACGACGAATCCAAACATTTCAAACTGTTATCGGATTGCCTTGAAGCAGATGGCAGCTTTTATGGGGCCATGCCCGCCCATGCCGGGATGTGGCGCGCGGCCGAAGATACGGGAAATGATCTGATGGGACGTCTGGCCGTTGTGCCGATGGTGCTGGAAGCGCGCGGCCTCGATGTGACCCCGCAAATGCTGGAGGTCTTTCGCCGCGCCAAAGCCGCCCAGGCGGTCGAAGCTCTGGAGGTGATCTATGCCGAGGAGGTTGCGCATGTCGCCTACGGCTCAAAATGGTTTCACTTTTTGTGCGGGCGTCACGACCTCGACCCCAAAGAAACGTTCCATGGCCTTGTGCGACGCTACTTCCACGGCCAGCTGAAACCGCCCTTCAACACCGAGAAGCGCGCCGATGCGGGCATCCCGCCGGATTTCTACTGGCCGCTGACCGAGAAGGTTTGATTTCGACAAGCCGCGGGAGATAACCGCGAAATGGCGGCGGAAATCCGCTTGTCGGTTCTCAACAACGGCCATAATTTCGGCAAATTTCCGCGCTTTTTCCCCGTGACGCGCCGCTTACCCTTCAAATTCCTTGCGTTATTTCAGGCTTCTGGACTATCCCACTGGCAGCCGAAGAGTTGGACAACCAACCTTGGCGAGTGGGATTGGGGAATTCGGGGACTGAAACCTGTGGTGACACGGCTATTTCAAAGGGCGGAACGCGCCTTACCAGAGCAGAGACTATTTCTGAAATCCGATGACGGCACGCGGTTCATGCGTCTGTCGACGAAGGCGCAGCTGGGCATTCTGGCGGGCGGCGCCGTGGTGTTGGGGTGGACCATCATCGCGACCTCTGTGCTGCTCATGGATAGCCTAGGTTCCGGCTCGGCTCGCGATCAAGCGCTGCGTGAACAAGCTATGTATGGCGCGCGCCTCAATGCGCTAAGCCTCGAGCGCGACACCCGTGCCGAGGAAGCCCGCAAGGCACAAGAACGCTTCTACATCGCCATGAGTCAAATCTCGGACATGCAGCAGCGCCTTCTGGACAGCGAAGAGCGCCGCGCGGAACTTGAAACCGGCATAAACGCCATTCATGACACGCTTCTGACGGCCATGCGCGACCGCGACAACGCGGTGAACCGCGCAGAGTTGGTTGTGGCCGAATTGGAAGCCGCGACTGGCACCACCAACACGCAAGCTGGCATTCTGGCGGCAAAGGGCGCTACCATTGAAGCGCTGTCAGACCGCCTGATGCAAACCTCCGAGAGCCGCGACATGGCCTCGCAGAGCCTCAATGAGACCCAATCCGAAGTTGAAGAGCTGGTCTTTGCCGCCCGCCTCGCCGAAGAGCGCACCGACCGCATTCTGGAGCGTTTGGAAGAGGCCGCCACTGCCTCGCTGGAGCCGCTTCAGCAAGTCTTTGAGCAAGCCGAACTGCCCGCCGACCGGATCATCGAGACCGTGCGCCGCAGCTATACTGGCCAGGGTGGCCCGTTGGTTCCGCTGTCAGTGTCGTCACGCGGACCGGATGGCGAGGATATCAATGACCCCACCGCCGAGCGCGCCAATGCGATCCTGCAAAAGTTTGACGAAGTGAACCTGCACCGCATGGCCGCCGATATGGTGCCGCTTTATCAGCCTGTGCAGGCCTCGTTCCGCTTCACCTCGCCCTTTGGCTACCGCCGTGACCCCAAAACGGGCGGACGCCGGATGCATAATGGCACGGATTTTGCCGCCCCCGTCGGCACGCCGCTGGTCGCAGGTGGCGACGGTGTGGTGATCCAGGCCGGTTGGGCCGGTGGCTATGGCCGCATGGTGACGATCCAGCACGAATTTGGATATACGACCCGCTATGCCCATATGTCCCGTATCCGCGTATCGAACGGCCAAAGGGTCTCGCGCGGCGACAGAATCGGTGATATGGGTAGTTCTGGCCGCTCGACCGGGTCGCATCTTCACTATGAGGTGCGCTTGAACGGCACTCCCGTTAATCCGATGACCTTTATCAGGGCAGGACAAAATGTTTTCTAAATCTCGCATCAACGAACCGGGCCCGAAATCCGCCGGAGATCAACCCGAACGCCCCAAAATGGCCGACACACCTGTTGCACGCCCTGCAGCGGCTGGCGTCATGCCAGGCTCTGCGCAGGACGGTGCACCATCTGCCCCCCGTGCCAAGGTCGCTCCATCGGTTTTGTCGTCTGATCTGACGATTACGGGCAACCTGCGCACCACAGGCGATATTCAGGTCGATTGCCAGGTCGAGGGCGATATTCGCGCCCATTTGCTGACTGTCGGCGAAAGCGCCACGATTAAGGGCGAAGTTGTTGCCGATGATGTGATCGTAAACGGTCGCGTGATCGGTAAGGTGCGTGGTCTGAAGGTGCGTCTGACGTCTACGGCGCAAGTTGAAGGCGACATCATACACAAAACGATCGCCATCGAATCCGGCGCGCATTTCGAAGGATCTGTCCAACGCCAAGATGATCCTCTTGGCGGCGCAAAATCGGGCGCTCCGGCGCGACCGGCACCAGCGCCTGCACGTCCTGTTGCAGCCAAGCCAGCCCCTGCCCCGCAAGCGAAAGCAGCAGGCGACAAAGGCTGAGGCATAGCGACCAGCGCTGGCCGCCCCGAATATGACTGATGTAGAAACGCCCTCTGGACCCGCGCCAGAGGGCCTTTCTACATCCGACCCAGTCTCAGGACGCCCGCCGCTTTGTGCGCCCGAGGCGCGGCCTTACCTGCTGACAGCGGCCATCCTTGCCTCGGCGCTCGGCTTCATTGATGGCTCGGTTGTCGCGATTGCACTGCCCGCTATGCGCGCGGATCTGGGGGCGACGCTTGAACAAGCTCAATGGTTTCACAACGCTTATCTCTTACCTCTTTCGGCGTTGTTGCTGTTTGGAGGTGCGTTAGGGGATCGGTTTGGGTTGGCGCGTGTGTTTTCCTTTGGGATCGCACTGTTTGTCGTGGCCTCACTGATCTGCGCTGTCGCCCCTTCGCCCGCGAGCTTCACCGCTGCACGTGTTGTTCAAGGTGTTGGTGCGGCGATCATGGTGCCCGGATCGCTGGCGCTGATTGCCCGCGCTTATCCGCCCGATCTGCGCGGAAAGGCCATCGGAAGATGGGCGGCAGCATCCGCGCTGACCACGGCACTCGGTCCGGTGCTGGGCGGTTTGGTCCTGAGCTTTGGCGAGCAAAGCGCGTGGCGCTTGATCTTCGCGCTGAACCTGCCGCTTGGTGGCGTTGCGATCTGGCTGATCCTTGCCCATGTGCGCAGCGATCCCGCGCGTCCAGATCGACCGCTCGATGGGCTCGGCGCGGTGTTGATAACGCTGGGCTTGGGGCTGGTGGCTTATGCGCTGACCAGTTCCGGCGAAGGGCACGGGCTGAGTTGGTCGGTGCTGCTGAGCGGGCTGGGCGTGCTCGGAGCGTTCCTGATCTGGGAGGCGCGCAGCGATCATCCAATGGTGCCGCTTGATTTGTTCGCGAATGCGCGGTTCTCGGCGGCGAATGCGGCGACGGGGGCTCTCTATTTCGCGCTGTCTACGGTGCTGTTCTTCCTGCCAATGACGGTCATTGCAGGCTGGGACATCGCCGAGGCCGAGGCTGCGCTGGCATTCTTGCCTCTGACCGTGCCGATTGCGCTTTTGTCGTCGCGCTTTGGTGCCCTCAGTGATCGGTTCGGCGCAGGTCCCTTGATCGCGGTTGGATCGGGTGTGGTCGCGCTCGCATATGTTATTCTCGCGCTTGGTCTGCCGTTACAGGCCTTCTGGGGCCATGTGTTGCCAACGATGTTGCTGTTGGGGATCGGCATGGCGATGGTTGTTGCCCCCCTGTCCACAGCAGTGATGGCTGCCGTGCCTGACAGCCGCAGTGGGATCGCTTCCGGGATCAACAATGCCATTAGCCGGGTCGCGGGGCTTGTGGCCGTCGCCGTGATGGGCGCTTGGGCCGGGCGGGTTTATTTCGACGCAGGTGGCACAGAAAGCTTCGGAGCGTTTTCACAGGCCGTGGCTCATGCGCCTGCGATGGACACCGCATTTGCAGTTTTGCTGTGGGTTTGTGCTGGGCTCGCCGCAGTATCGGCCCTGTTGGCGCTGATAGGGGTGCGCCGTTAAGCGCGCGCCTTATCGTAGACATGCCATGTGGCGTGGCCCAGCAAGGGCAGCACGACGAACAAGCCCAGAAATCCTGGCAGCATCCCGATCAGCAAAAGCCCCGCGACGAGGACCCCCCACACGAGCATCACCGACAGGTTTTCGGTCACGGTGGTGAACGAGGTCAGCATGGCGGTCATGAAATCCACCTCCCGGTCGATCAGCATCGGCAGCGCGATGGCCATGAGTGCGAAGAGAAGGAACGAGAAGATCGCGCCCACGACCGTGCCGACGGCCAGCATCATCAGGCCGTTGGGGGTCAGGAAGACCTCGAAGGAGGACGAGATATTGGTCATCACTTGGAGCCCCATGAACAGGGCGAAGATCATATGGGCCAAGAAATTCCAGAACAGAAAGAAGATCAGAACGATGGCCGCAATCGAGGGCATCTGGCGATCCTTCTCGCGCCACACGACGGTCAGAATGCCCTTCCAGTCAAGCGCCTGGCCCGCCTGTAATCGGCGGCTGATCTCGTAGAAACCAACGGCGACGAAGGGGCCGAGCAACGGAAACCCGAGGATCAGCGGAAGGGCGGCCACGGTGTTGCCGGTGGCCCCGAGCAGCCAGAGGATTGCGAGGCCTGCGACCACATAGACCCCCGCGAAGAAGAGCCCGAAGCGCGGGGCGGACATGAAATCGCGCCAGCCGAGGCGCAGCGCATCAAACAGGTCCGCGCGGCTGAGCGGGTGCAGATCGGGCGCGCCATGGGGCAGCTCGGGTGCGGTGATATCTTTCATCTGGAACGTCCTCCCGGACCCGAGGCTACCCGAGAGGGTCTTGCGCTGCAAAGCTGTTTCTTTGAGGGGGCTTTAGCCGCGCGGACCGCCCTGATCGGTGGCCGCAACACGCTCGAATACGCTCAGCACCTCTTGCTCGGTCGCGCGGGTGACGGCGCCCTTGTGGACGTCTTCGGCACTCCACATCCAGCTTTGCACCGGATCATCGCGCATCGCCCATTCCGGGAAGAGGCGCGTGGAAATGGTGCGCTTCATCAGGCTGGTGACCTCCAGATGGCGGTCGTCCTGGCGGATACGGTGATACGTCTCCTCCACCCGCTTGGCGGGGCCTTCGAGCATCTGCAAGAACAGATCGCCCCGGCAGATCAGCGCGCCAGTGATGTTATCCTCGGCATTGCGCCGACGCGCGGTGTGCAGGATTTGCGACAAGATCGCGGTGTCGAACCCGAACGGGCGAGAGGCGTAGACCATCTGGACGAGGGACATGGGGGGTGGGGCTTTCGTTAGGGCGAGGTGACAGTGCGCCTATTCGGGTGAGGTGTCTAGGGGCGGGCCGGGAAACGGCTCTTCGAAGAGCCGTAAGGACGCTCTTTCGAAAGAGCGTCCACGTCCCGCCGACCCGCGCTTCAACACCACCGACCGCGTGGGCGCGATCTAGCGGAACGGATAGAGCCAGACCTTGTAGTCATCGACCAGCACCAACGCCTCCTCGATCTGCTCGGGCGTCATCCGCTGGATGATCTGGTCCATGCTGTCGGCGGCATCGGGATCGCCACCAATCGCCGACAAGGTGTACCACATATAGGCGCGCACCAGATCCGGCGCAGGCAGACCGCGCCCGACCTCGTAGTACCAGCCGACCCCCGATTGCGCGCCGGGATGGCCTTTCATCGAAGAGCGTAAATACCATTCAAACGCGCGGCGGTCGTCACGCTCGACGCCCAAACCAAGCGCGTACATGATCCCGATCAGCTCTTCGGCTTCGGCATTTCCCGAGCGGGCGGCGGGCCACAGCTCGGTCATCGCTTCCTCGAAGCGGTTCTCTTCCATAAGGTCGCGCGCGACTTCCAGATCGGCGAAAGCGGGGCTTGCAACCGCGCCCAAAAGCGCCAAGATCGCCGCATGAAACGTGTATTTCATATTTCCCTCTTCCTTCTCGCTGGCCCTGCGCTGGCCGAGATGCCGGCACCGCTGAGCCCTGATGATTTTCTCGCCTTCGACGCGGATAAGGCCGAGATCGGCCAGCTTCTGTTCTACGATAAGATACTCTCGGGCAATCGCAATATCTCTTGCGGCACCTGCCATCATCACGATCACGCTGGCGGCGATGGGCTGAGCCTGGGGATCGGTGAAGGGGGTGAGGGCGTCGGGCCGGAGCGGACCGTCGGTGTGGGCGCGGATGCCATTCGTAAACGTGTGCCGCGCAACGCCCCTGCCCTGTGGAACCTCGGCCACCGCGATATCCACGTGATGTTCCATGATGGACGTCTCGAGATCGGCGATCACTATGAGAACGGGTTCAACAGTCCGGCGCAGGAATGGTTGCCCCCGGGGCTCGATAGCTTGCTGGCAGCCCAAGCGATCTTCCCGCTGACCGCGCAGTTTGAGATGGCTGGCAATGTCGGCGAGAACGATGTGACCGGCGCCGTGGCCGACCGGATCGATCTGGGCTGGCCGATTTTGGCCAAGCGGGTGCGCACGATCCCGACCTATGGCGAGATGTTCGTGGCCGCGTTCGACGATGTCTCGGTGCCAGAGGACGTGACCATCACCCATATCGCCAATGCGCTGGGCGCGTTCATGGGCACGGAATGGGCGAATTATGACAGTCCTTTTGATGCGTATCTGGCCGGGGATAAGGGCGCGCTGGACGGGGCGGCGCTGCGCGGGATGGAGCTGTTTTATGGCGCGGCGGGCTGTGCGTCATGTCATTCCGGGCCCTTGATGAGCGACCAGGAGTTTCACGCGCTGATGCTGCCGCAATTCGGGCCGGGCCGCACGCGCCTGCACGATCCGACCCCGCGCGATGTGGGCCGCGTTGGCGAAAGCAACCGGCCCGAGGATGCCTACCGGTTCCGCACGCCGATGCTGCGCAATGTGGCGCTGACCGGGCCATACGGTCATAACGGTGCGTTTCCGACGTTGGAGGGGATTGTGCGGCATCATCTGGCACCGCGCGAAAGCCTCGCAAGCTGGACGCGGGATATGGCGAAGCTGCCTGAGGCGAAGTGGCTCGCGCCGATTGATTTCGTCATCCAGTCAGATCGGCTGGAGGCGGCGCGGCATCGTGCAAAGCTGGATATTACGCCCCTCGATATGGGGGATGCGGAGGTTGCTGATCTGGTCGCATTCCTCGGGGCTTTGACCGGGGCCACGGCTGAAACGCGGCCTTTGGGGCGGCCCGAAACGGTGCCGAGCGGGTTGCCGGTGGATTAGCAGGCGACAGCCGCGAATACCGCCCTTCCCTAACAATGTTAGGGCCCTCCCAACATCTGGACGTCCGAGCGCCGCTCAGGTCCATATTTTGCGGTTTTCGCCGATCTCCCTAACATTATTAGGCGTGTTAACCTTTTGGCAGCCTTTGAACGCCGTTCAAGCCCTCCATGAACCCCCTCACAACCTTCATGAGCAACCTTGCGTGCGACCGCATACAATTTCGCTTGGGCGATGCGCCTTGCCCATGCTACCGCTAGGGCGTTCGGTGGGAGAATCTGCGCAAGCAGTGCCGAAGGAGCAACCGCCCTGGTAATCTCTCAGGCCCAAGGACCACCGCGCGTATAGCACTCTGGAGAGTGAGGCAATCGCCTCCGCCGACGGGATAACGATCTCAGGCAACCGGACAGAGAGGGCACAAAGCTGGCGCATGGGGGCGTCGGTTGAACGTGCCTGACGCGCAAGCTGACGGTGAATTTGGGGATACACCGCGATGGAATTGCGCCGCACACCGCTTTACGATTTGCACGTCTCACTTGGGGCCAAAATGGTGCCCTTTGCGGGCTGGGACATGCCCGTTCAATACGCAACCGGCGTGATGGCCGAGCATCTGGCGACGCGAGAGGCTGCGGGCCTCTTCGATGTCAGCCATATGGGCCAGGTTATCCTGCGCCCCCGCAACGGGACCGTGGCCGACGCCGCATTGGCGCTTGAGCGGTTGGTGCCTGCGGACCTCAAAGGCCTCAAGGCGGGACGGCAGCGCTATGGGGTGCTGACCAATGACGAAGGCGGCATCCGTGATGATCTGATGATCGCCAATCGCGGGGATCACCTTTTCTTGGTGGTCAATGCAGGGAATGCAGACGCCGATATCGCCTATCTGCACGAACATATCAACGTGAAGTGCGCCGTGGAGGTCATTGAAGACAGGGCCCTTCTCGCGCTGCAAGGTCCAGCTGCCGAATGCGCGCTCGCCCCGATTGTATCAGGCGTGTCCGAGATGCGCTTCATGGACAGCGCCACCTTCAACAGCGATTTCGGGCCGCTGTGGATTTCGCGCTCGGGCTATTCGGGCGAGGACGGATTTGAAATCTCGGTCCTTAGCGACCAAGCCGAGGCCTTCGCCCGCCGCCTGCTCGACGTCTCGGGCGTCACCGCCTGCGGGCTTGGCGCGCGCGACAGCCTGCGGATGGAGGCTGGCTTGCCGCTGCATGGCCAAGACATCACCCCCTCCACAACCCCGGTCGAGGCGGGTCTGGCGTGGTCGATCCAGAAGATCCGTCGCACCGATGGCGACCGCGAGGGCGATTTCCCCGGCGCCGACATCATCCTGCGCCAGCTTGCAAAAACCGCGCCGCGCAAGCTCGTGGGCCTGCGCCCCGAAGGCCGCGCGCCGATGCGCGCCGGAACGCTCCTTTATGCCGACGAGACCGCTGCAAACCCCATCGGCCAGATCACATCCGGTGGCTTTGGCCCGTCCCTGCAAGCGCCGATCTCCATGGGCTACGTGCCTTTGGGCCGCGCCACCCCCGACACCCAATTGATGGCGGAATTGCGCGGGCGTCGTTTGCCCGTTACCGTCACCGCCCTTCCCTTTCGACCCGCAACCTACAAGCGTTAAGGACGCCGCATATGAGATTTACCGAAGAACATGAATGGCTTCGCGCCGAAGCCGATGGCACCGTCACCGTTGGCATCACCGAACACGCCGCCGAGCAGTTGGGCGATATCGTCTTTATCGAGCTGCCTGAGCCTGCAACCGAGGTCGAAAAAGGCGACGAGATCGTGGTGATCGAGTCGGTCAAGGCCGCCTCCGACATCTCGGCGCCGCTCGACGGCGAAGTGGTCGAGATCAACGACGCGCTCGAAGCCTCGCCCGGTCTGGTCAATGAAGACCCGCAAGACACCGGCTGGTTCTTCAAGATGAAACTCGCAGACCACAGCGAGCTGGAAAGCCTGATGACCGAAGCCGACTACAAGAACTTTCTCGCCTAAGCGATTGATCCAGAACGGGAACGACCCATGCCCTATGCGCCCATCGACTACCTTCCTTACGACTTCGCCAATCGCCGTCATATCGGGCCTTCGCCGGACGAGATGGCGGATATGTTGCAGGTCTTGGGCGTTCCCGATCTGGAAACCTTGATCGACCAAACGGTGCCTGCGGATATCCGCCAGCCCGACCCGCTCGACTTCGGCAAACCAATGTCCGAGCGTGAAATGCTGCACCACATGGAAGCGGTCGCGCATAAGAACGAGGTGCTCGTGTCCTTGATCGGTCAGGGCTATCACGGCACCGTCACGCCGCCTGCGATCCAGCGCAATATCCTCGAGAACCCCGCGTGGTACACGGCCTACACGCCCTACCAGCCTGAGATTTCGCAGGGCCGTCTTGAGGCGCTCTTGAACTTCCAGACGCTCGTGACCGACCTGACCGGCCTCGACGTGGCGAACGCGTCCTTGCTGGACGAGGCGACGGCGGCAGCAGAGGCCATGACGATGGCCCAGAGGGTGTCCAAGTCAAAAGCCAAGGCCTTCTTTATCGACGAGAACTGCCACCCCCAGAACATCGCCGTCATGCAGACCCGCGCCGCCCCCTTGGGCATCGAGGTGATCATCGGCGCGCCAGAAGAGCTCGATCCGTCAAAGGTTTACGGCGCGATCTTCCAGTATCCCGGCACCTATGGGGGCTTGCGCGATTTCACCGACCCCATCGCGGCGCTCCATGCCGAAAAGGCGCTCGGGATTATCATCGCCGACCCGATGGCGCTGACTTTGCTGAAGGAACCGGGCGCGATGGGGGCCGATATCGCCGTTGGCTCCATGCAGCGTTTCGGCGTTCCCGTGGGCGCAGGTGGCCCGCACGCCGCCTATATGGCCTGCAAGGATGCCTATAAACGCGCGATGCCGGGACGCATTGTGGGCGTGTCGGTCGATGCGCGCGGCAACCGGGCGTACCGCTTGAGTTTGCAGACGCGCGAGCAGCATATCCGGCGCGAAAAGGCGACCTCGAATGTGTGCACGGCGCAGGCGCTCTTGGCGGTGATTGCCTCGATGTATGCGGTCTTTCATGGCCCCAAAGGCCTGCGCGCGATTGCCCAACGCATCCACCGCAAGACCGTGCGCATGACGCGCGGGCTGCAAGAGGCGGGCTTTGAGGTCGAGACGGGCGACTATTTCGACACCATCACTGTGAAGGTCGGTTCGGTCCAAGGCGTGGTGCTGAAAAATGCCGTGGCCGAGGGCGTGAACCTGCGCAAGATCGGCGACGACCGGATCGGGATCAGCCTTGACGAGCGCACCCGCCCTGAGACGGTCGAGGCCGTCTGGGCAGCCTTCGGCCTCGACAAGCATTGCGATGTGACGGATGTGGCCTACCGCCTGCCCGAGGCCCTGATCCGTCAGAGCGATTATCTGGACCACCCGATCTTCCACATGAACCGGGCTGAGACGGAAATGATGCGCTACATGCGCCGTCTTGCGGACCGCGATCTGGCGCTCGACCGGGCGATGATCCCGCTGGGGTCCTGCACGATGAAGCTGAACTCGGCTGCTGAGATGATGCCGATCACCTGGCCGGAGTTTTCCCTGATCCATCCGTTTGCGCCCGAGGGACAGCTTGCGGGCTATCACGAGATGTTCGACGCGCTGAGCGCCAAGCTTTGCCAGATCACCGGCTATGACGCTATGAGCCTCCAGCCCAATTCCGGTGCGCAAGGCGAATATGCGGGGCTGCTGACGATTGCCGCTTACCATGCCTCAAGGGGCGAGGCTGAGCGTAACATTTGCCTGATCCCGATGAGCGCGCATGGCACCAACCCCGCCTCTGCCAATATGGCGGCGATGAAGGTGGTCGTGGTGAAAAGTGCCGAGAACGGTGATATCGATCTGGAGGATTTTGCGGCCAAGGCCGAGGCGGCTGGCGATCGGCTCGCCGCCTGCATGATCACCTATCCGAGCACCCATGGCGTGTTCGAGACCACCGTCCGCCGTGTATGTGAGATCACGCACCACTTTGGCGGGCAAGTCTATCTGGACGGCGCGAACCTGAACGCGCTTGTCGGCCTCGTAAAACCCGGCGAGATCGGCGCGGATGTCAGCCACCTTAACCTGCACAAGACCTTCTGCATCCCCCATGGCGGCGGCGGTCCCGGCATGGGGCCGATTGGTGTGAAGGCGCATCTGGCGCCATTCCTGCCGGGTCATCCCGAGACGGGCGGCGTGACCGGACCTGTCTCAGGTGCCCCATTTGGGTCGGCCTCGATCCTGCCGATTTCCTGGGCCTATTGCCTGATGATGGGCGGCGATGGACTGACGCAAGCCACGAAAGCGGCGATCCTGAACGCCAATTACATCGCCAAGCGGTTGGAGGGGGCGTATCCGATCCTCTATCGTGGGGCGCAGGGCTGGATCGCGCATGAGTGCATTCTGGACGTGCGTGGGTTTGAGGAAACCGCCGGCGTCACGGTCGAAGACATCGCCAAGCGCCTGATCGATAATGGGTTTCATGCGCCCACGATGAGCTGGCCTGTGGCGGGTACCTTGATGGTCGAGCCGACGGAGAGCGAGACGAAAGCCGAGTTGGACCGCTTCTGTGACGCCATGCTGTCGATCCGGGCGGAGATTGCCGCGATTGAGGGCGGTGAGATCGCGGTTGCCGACAGCCCCCTGCGCCACGCGCCGCACACGGTCGAGGATCTGGTCGGTGACTGGATCCATCCCTACAGCCGCGAGGTCGCCTGTTTCCCGGCGGGGGCGTTCCGGATCGACAAATATTGGCCGCCGGTCAGCCGGGTGGACAATGTGTTCGGGGACCGCAACTTGGTCTGCACCTGCCCGCCTTTGGAGGCCTATGCGCAGGCGGCGGAATGATCTGATATGTGCAAAACTCTTCGTCCGAAGAGTTTTGACACGCCCCCGCAACGCCCGCCAAACCCTAACAAAGGGTTACGACGCCTAACAATGTTAGGGAGAGACGTTTTTCGTTAACGATTGCAGAAGGAAACCTGTTTTCTTTCAATGCCTAAGCCTTCAAGCTTAGCCTCAAATCGTTAACGCCCCTAATATTGTTAGGACGCTGCCCCATGACCACCGCCGTCCAGGACGTCGACAGCCCCTATGCGTGGCGGCGTCTCGCCCTCTCGCTGGCGCTCGCCACGGTCGGCAATGTCGGCATGTGGGCGGTAATCGTATTGCTACCCGCCGTCCAATCCGAGTTCGGCGGCACCCGCGCCGAAGCGGCCCTGCCCTATACCACCACCATGCTCGGCTTCGCGCTCGGCAACCTCATCATTGGGCGCTGGGTGGACCGGTTCGGGATCATGGCGGTGCTGATCGGCTCGGCCATCACCCTTGCGCTCGGCTACCTCGCCGCAGCAGTCTCTCCGTCAATCCTTGTACTCAGCGCCGTGCAGTTCTTCATCGGTGCTGCCTCCTCGGCAAGCTTCGGGCCACTTATCGCGGATCTGTCGCTCTGGTTCGAGAAGCGACGCGGCCTTGCCGTCGCCCTCGCCGCCTCGGGCAACTACCTGTCCGGCGCGATCTGGCCGCTGATCCTTGCGGGTCTCTTGCCGCTCACAGGCTGGCGTGGCGCGTCCCTTATCATTGCGGCCACCTGCATCATCGTCATGATCCCGCTGGCCCTGACCCTGCGCCGCAAGGTGGCCGAGCATGAGATCGCGCGCGCAGATGCCGCCGCCGCCACCCGCGCGGCGCAATCTGGAATCTCGCCGAGAACCCTCGTCACGCTCCTGTTCATCTCCGGCATCGGCTGTTGCGTGGCTATGAGCATGCCCCAAGTCCATATCGTCGCCTATTGCATCGATCTGGGCTATGGAGCGGCGGCGGGTGCGGGCATGCTGTCGCTGATGCTGATGGGCGGTGTGATCAGTCGGGTGTCCTTTGGGCTACTCGCCGACAAGCTCGGCGGGGTCTGGACGCTGCTGATCGGTGCAACCGCTCAAATGATCGCGCTGTGCCTGTTTCTGCCTTGGGACGGCCTCGTCCCGCTTTACGTCGTCAGCCTACTTTTTGGCCTGTCGCAAGGCGGGATCGTCCCGAGCTACGCCGTCATCGTGCGCGAATACATGCCCGCGCGCGAGGCCGGTCGCCGGGTGGGTCTGGTAATCATGGCGACGATCCTCGGCATGGCCTTGGGCGGCTGGATGTCAGGCTGGATCCACGACGTGACCGGAGATTACCGCCTCGCGTTCCTCAACGGCATCGGCTGGAATCTGATCCCCATTCTGGTCATGGCCCTGTTGTTGCTTCGGACCCGTCCGCATGCGCGCCAATCGGTTTAGCCGCATTCCCCGTTTGACTTCTTAGCTTCCTAAGTTACGCTCAAGTCACCGAGATTGCTTTGGGAGGGGCAAATGTTGGACGAGATCAAGCACCCACATTTGAAAGACGCCTATGCGGAAATGGCCGGGGCCTCGACCCTGCCCTTGTGGGAGATTTACCACAAACTCGTCTCCGACAAGCCCGCCATCCATGGCAGCCCGCATCTGTGGTCCTACGCGCAATTGCGCCCCTTGCTGATGAACGCGGGCACCCAGATCAGCGCGGTGGAGGCGGAACGCCGGGTGCTGGTGCTGAAAAACCCAACCCTTGAGCGCCCCGGCATCTCGCAAACCCTCTTCGCGGGCCTGCAACTGGTGATGCCCGGCGAAGTGGCCGAGGCCCACCGCCATTCCCAAGGGGCCTTGCGCTTCGTGCTGGAATCCAGCGGCGGCTATACGGCGGTCGAGGGCGAGCGCTGCGAGATGCGCCGTGGCGATTTTATCACGACACCCAGCTGGTGCTGGCATGACCACAAGAACACCGGGGACGGCCCGATGATCTGGCTCGATGGCCTCGATGTGCCGCTGGTCAACTTCTTCGGCGCAAAGTTCTCGGAAGAATGCGCGACGCCTGAGCAACCGATCTTCCGCGAGACCGATGACAGCGTATCGCGTTGGGGCTCAGGGCTGCGGCCCTTCAAGGGCAACCACATCCACTCCTATTCGCCCGTCTACAGCTATCCATATGCGCAGGCGCGCCCCGCGCTCGACGCGATCTCGACCACGGATGAGGCCGATCCGCATCGCGGTTGGAAGATGATCTACACCAATCCGCGCGACGGCGGTCATGTGCTGCCCACGATTGCGGCCTACCTGCAAAAGCTGCCCGAGGGCTTCACCACCCAGACCAGTCAGACGACCGAGGCGCAGGTCTATAGCGTGCTCGAAGGGCGCGGCACTGCGAAGATCGGCGACACGGAACTGGCGTTCGAGGAGAACGACACCTTCGTCGTCCCCAACTGGATGCCGTTGGAACTAGAGACGACCGCCGAGACGGTGCTGTTCAGCTTTACAGACCGCGCGGCGCAAGAGAACCTCGGGATATGGCGGCACCAAGACCTCTGATCCGAGACGATATCTGACACCTTTAGGGAGGACCCACCAAATGAAATGGAAGACACTCGCCACCGCAGCCGCCTTCGCGCTCGCGGCCCTGCCCGCCTCGGCGCAGACCTATGACCTGAAGGTCGCGACCTTCGTCACCGGTGCGCATGGCATGTCCAAATGGATCGATGCCTGGGCCGCGGGCCTGACCGAGCAGTCCGAGGGCCGGTTGCAGTTCGAGATCCTGCACGGCGCCCAAATGGGCCCGCCCCCGGCCTATTATGACCTCGCGCGCAACGGACAGGCGGATATCGTGTGGCACCTGCATGGCGCAACACCCGGACGTTTTGAGCTGACCGAGATTTCCAACATGCCGTTCCTGTTCTGCTCGGCCGAGCAGGCGACGATGGTGCTGAACGACGCGCGTCTGCGCTCG
This sequence comes from Dinoroseobacter sp., assembly GCA_965279125.1. Lineage (GTDB taxonomy): Bacteria > Pseudomonadota > Alphaproteobacteria > Rhodobacterales > Rhodobacteraceae > Dinoroseobacter. Next base: position 25,706 of record CBDIHL010000038.1, on the reverse strand, counting down.
GAATACCTCGATGCCGAGCATCGCGGCGTGAAGGTCTTGGCGCTGTTTATGCACCCTCCGGGCCAGATCAACTCCAACGCAGGGCCGATCCTGACGCTCGATGACATGGCCGGGAAAGGCTTGCGGCCTGCCTCCTCGGCAGTGGCGAAGTTCATCGCAGCGATGGGAGGCACGCCCGTGGGCCTGCCCCCAACCGAGATGGCCGAGGCGCTGCAAAAGGGCACGATCCAGGGCGCGCTAATCGACTATGGCGGTGCGGCTTTGGCATTCGGTCTGGCACCCCACCTGACGGATGTGACGGAGGTTTACAGCTACACCTCGTCCTTCATGCTGGGCATGAACCCCGACAGCTTCGGTGACTTGCCCGAGGACTTGCAGGCGATGATCGAGGCGTCGCTCGACGGTGTCAGCGATGATATCGGCCAAGTGTGGGACGGCATGGATTCCATCGGCAAGAACGTGTTGATCGAGGCAGGTGTCACGATCCACACGCTCGATGACGACGGGCGCGCGGCCCTCGTTGAGGTCGGCAACTCCGTCACCGACGCCTATGTCGCCCAGTTGGAGGCTGACGGCAAACCCGGCGAGGCGGTGCTTGCAATGATGCGCGAGATCGCAGCCGAGGTCGGCCCGGTTGGTCCCGGCTGCGCTGGCTAACGCGCCTTGCTGACACGTTTCAAAAATGCTCTAGCGGCGGTCCTTGCGACCGCCGCTTCGGTTTGTCTGCTGTTTCTCATGCTGATTGTGGTGTTTGACGTCACCATCCGCGCAATCGATCCCACATGGCGGATCGTCGGGATGGTGGATTACGTCGAGTTTAGCCTCGCATGGCTAATCTATCTCGCGATCCCGGTCTCGATCCTGACCAGCCAGTTGATCGTCGTGGACCTGATCGACCGCTTCGTGCCGTCCTCGATCCTGATGCGCGTAGGTTTGGCGCTGACCTTCGGCCTTGTCGCCCTTGCAGGCTATCACACCATCACCCCCGCCATGGACGCGCTCGATTGGGGCGACAAAACGCTCGATCTGGGCTGGCCGAAATTCTGGTACTGGATCGCGATCTGGGTGGGACTGGCCCTAAGCGCCCTCGCCGCGTTGTTAACCCTGCTAGAACGCCCCGAGGCCCGCCCATGACCCCACAGCTGATCGGCGTCACCGCGATCCTGTCGCTTGTGGTTTTGGTATTCGTGCGGGTGCCCGTCGCCGTCGCCCTGCTGGGTGTGGGTCTTGTGGGCTACGCCGCCATCGACGGGTGGCGCGTGGCGTTGATCACGCTGGGCACAACGCCATTCAACCTCGCGCAAGCGTATTCGCTGTCGGTGGTGCCCTTGTTCCTTCTGATGGGTGTGGTCGCCGCCCGCACCTCGATGGCGCAGGAGTTATTCGCCGCCGCAAACGCGCTTTTTGCAGGCCGCAAGGGCGGTCTCGCCATGGCCACCGTCGGGGCCTGCGCCGGGTTCGGGGCGATTTGCGGATCGTCGCTGGCGACAGCCTCGACCATGACGCGCGTCAGCATCCCCGAGATGCGCCGCTATGGCTATGCCGACGATGTGGCCAGCGGTGTCGTGGCGTCGGGCGGCACGCTGGGCATCCTGATCCCGCCCTCGATCATCCTCGTGATCTACGCGATCATCGCGCAAGAGAGCGTCCCGGCCCTGTTCGCCGCCGCCCTTCTGCCGGGGCTGTTGATGATCGCGCTGCACATCCTCGTCATCGCCGTCATGGCCCGATTGCGCCCCGAGGCCCTGCCGATGGCCCCGGCCCTACCGCTGGGCCAAAAGCTGGGCGCGCTGGCGCAGATGTGGAAAATGGCGCTGATCTTCAGCGTCGTGATCGGTGGCATCTATCTGGGCTGGTTCAGCCCCACCGAGGCCGCCGCCATCGGCGCGTTCCTGACAATCGTGATCGGGTTCGCGAGCCGCCAAATGGGGCTGCGCGGGTTCGCGACGGCCCTGCGCGAGACGGTCGTGACCACCGGATCGCTGTTCTTCATCGTGCTCGGCGCGTTCGTGTTCGCCTATTTCGTGGTGCAAACGCGGATTCCCGCGACGCTTGGGGATTGGGTTGTCGGATTGGGCGTCTCGCCGCTCGTGGTGATCTTGTTCTTCGTGCTGGTCTACATCGTGCTGGGATGCTTCCTCGACAGTATTTCGATGATGCTGATCACCATCCCGGTCTTCCTGCCCATCGCCCAAGAGCTCGGCTATTCCGCCATCTGGTTCGGCATCTTCATCGTCATCGTGGCCGAGATCGGGTTAATTACGCCGCCTGTGGGCCTCAACATCTTCGTCATCCGGGCGCAGCAGCCGGATATGAAGTTGACGGATATCTACAAAGGCATCGCGCCGTTCTTGTTGGCGCATTTGGGGGGGATTGCGGCGTTGATCGCGTTCCCGGCGTTGGCGTTGTGGCTTCCGAGCGTGCTTTATTGAGTATTTTTAGTAAGAAAGAGACTAGGCGATGCGGACTGACATCTGGCCGAGTTGCGGGGATGATACCGTGACAAGGTCACCCGCGGCGACGGGTGACACGCCCTCGGGCGTTCCGGTCATGATGATGTCACCGGGCAGCAGCGTGTAGAACGCGCTGACCATTTCGATCAGTTGCGGGACAGATCGGATCAGCAGCTTGGTGCTTGAGGATTGGCGGACCTCGCCGTTCACCGTTAGCTCGAAGGAGATATCCGAGGGATCCGCAATCTCGTCCGCCGTCGTGATCCACGGGCCGAGGCCTGCGGCGGTATCGAAGCTTTTGCGCAAAGAGCGGTCTTCCGTCCCGCGCACGGTCATATCGAAGCTGAGCGCGTAGCCCGCCACATGCTCCAGCGCATCTGCCGCCTTGATCCGGCGACCGGGCTTGCCGATGATCACCGCGACCTCGCCTTCGTGGTCGACGCGGCGGTCAGTAAACGGCAGCTCCATCGTGGCATCCGGGCCGAAGAGCGCACTCGTGGCCTTCAAAAAACACCCGATCTCGTCGATCTTCGCGATCTTGCCGCCGTGGTGAATGCCCGCGTCTGCTTCCGCCTCGTCCAGATGCGCGTGGTAATTCACCGGCGCGCCGATGATTTTCGAGGGCGTCGCGACGGGCGCGTTCAGCGTCACCTCCGACACCGGAATGCGGTCCGCGAAGGGCAATAGCGCAGGCGCCTGCGCGAGGATATGCGGCAGTCGCGCCATCACCGGATCACCCGGCGCGCGCGCCCATGTCTGCGCCGGCAGGTCCTCGATCAGGGCCGTGATATCGGCAAGCGTCTCGCCCCCGTCGTCCACCGCCCCAAGCTGTGTGTCGTTAAATCGCGCCAGTCTCATGTCTTCGCCTCCGCCGCACTCGCCATCAAGCGCTCTAGCCCCAGCGCCGTGTTGTAGTCCTGGAATGTGACGCGCGGGGTGGCGGCTGGCAAGCGCCCCTCGTCGAGCATATCGCCGTAAGCCTGTTGCAAGGCCTTCGTGACCACCAGCAGGGTCGACACCGGGTAAATCGCCAGCGAAAAGCCCAGCTGTTGCAAGCTCGCGATGTCCAAGTAAGGCGTCTTGCCGTCCTCCACCATGTTGGCGACCAGCGGGATGCCCTTGAAGGTGTCGGCGACCTTGCGCATCTCGTCCTCGCTTTGCGGGGCCTCGATGAAGATCACATCCGCGCCCGCTTCGGCAAAGGCCTCGCCCCGGCGCAGCGCGTCGTCGAGGGTTGTGACCGCCCGCGCATCGGTGCGCGCGATGATGAGAAACTCGTCGCTGGCCCGTGCCTCCGCCGCCGCCTTGATTTTCGCCGCCGCCTCGCCCGCATCGATCACGGATTTGCCCGCCATATGGCCGCAGCGTTTCGGGAAGACCTGGTCCTCGATCTGGATCGCGGCCGCACCCGCCTGCTCGTACAGCCGCACCATCCGCGCCACGTTCAGCACCCCGCCATGACCCGTATCCCCATCGGCAATCAGCGGTGTGCCCGCGCAAGCGTCGGCAATCGCGCGGGTGCGGTCGGCCATTTCCGTCGCACTCATCAACCCCACATCGGGCCGCCCGAGGGTCGAGCCGCTGACCCCGAACCCGGTCATATAGACCGCCTCGGCCCCGGCTTGCGCGGCAAGGTTCGCCGACAGCCCGTCATAGGCCCCCGGCGCCATCAGGATTGTCGGTTCGGCAAGGCGCGCGCGCAGGCTCATGTCGTGGTCCTTTTTGACAGGGTCGCGGTGATCAACTCGCCCGCCACAAGTATATGTTCGCGCATCCGCGCCTCGGCCCGCGCCGATTGGCCATCGCGCAGGGCCGCCAGGATCGCCTCGTGATCGGCCTGGGCTTGGCGCAGCAGCGCCTTGTCAGGCTGCGCATTCAGGTCCGCAATGATCGTCATCGCCGCCAAGGGCACCCCTTCGGCTAGCTTCACCGTCGCCAGCAGCAGATCATTGCCCGCCGCCCCGATGATCGCCTCGTGAAACCGCGCGTTCATCTCGCGCCATGCACTTGCATTAAACGTCGCCCGGTCCAGCAGCTTGGTGCCTTTGGCCACGCAATCGCTCAGCGCCGCGTCCGTCTCTGCCGACAGTCCCGCTTCCGCCAATTTGCGCGCCGCGAGGCCTTCGAGCACCGCGCGCACCTCATAGGCCTCGCCCACCAAGCCGGGGTCTTGCCGCCGTATCCGGTAACCGCGTTGCGGGGCGTATTCCAAGAGGCCCTCTTGGGCGAGGATCTGCAACGCCGCGCGCACGGGCGTGCGTGACATCGAGAAAGCCGCGCAGATCGCGTTTTCGGTCAGACCGCCTTGATCAAACTCGCCCGCAAGGATCGAGGCGCGCAACCGCTCGGTCGCGATCTCAGTCAGGGTGGGTCCGGGGCGTGGGATAGATATTGTATACATTCCGCCCGTCTTCCCATGGCCATTTGCGGAAATCCAGCTAAAATGTATCCCAACAGCAAATTGAAGGAGATTCCCATGGGACTGCACGGCCTGCACCACGTCGCCTATCGTTGCCGCGATGCCAAAGAGACCACCGCCTTCTACCGCGACCTGCTCGGGCTTGAGCTGGACATCGCTGTGGCCGAGAATAAGGTGCCGTCCACGGGCGAATGGTCCCCCCATATCCACATCTTCTTCAAGATGGGCGATGGCAGCTACGTCGCCTTCTTCGAGCTGCCCGAAAGCCCCGATATGGAGATGGACCAGAACACCCCCGACTGGGTGCAGCATCTGGCCCTGCGCATCGAGGGCGGCATGGACGAGCTGAGTGCGATCAAGGCGAAACTGGAGGCGACGGGCGTTGATGTGGTCGGTCCGACAGATCACAAAATCTGCCAGTCGATCTACTTTTTTGATCCCAATGGCCACCGCATGGAGGTCGCCGTCGACACCGCCACGCCCGAGATGATGAAGATGCTTAACGACCGGGCCGAGACGGTGCTGGAGGACTGGTCCGTCACCAAACGCGCGCCAGATGTGGACCCGATGCACGCTTGAAGCCCGTCATGAGCATCACCCGCACCCCCCTCATCGTCAGCTTCACCGAGACCGCCGCGTTCACTGAGACCTACGGCTTCGCGGGCAGTCAGGGCAAAGTCTTCCTCGAAGGCCAGCTGATCCGGCCTGACACACCCTCGGACACGGTGCTGATCTTCATGCACCCAGCCTCGACCTTGAACCTGATGCCGATGCCGATTGCTATGGCCGAGGCTGGCCATCACGTCATCTGTGCGGCCTCGCGCTATGCCAAGAACGACACGGCGCTGATTATGGAGAAGGTTGTGGCGGACCTTGGGGCCTATATCCGCCATGCGCGGGAGGTGCTCGGCTACGCCAAGGTTGTGCTTGCGGGCTGGTCGGGAGGCGGCTCGCTTGCCTTGTTCTACCAATCGCAGGCCGAGGCCCCGACCCTCACCGACACCCCCGCAGGCGATGTCTATGACCTGACCGCCGCCGACCTGATCCCGGCGGACGGCGTGACCTTCATCGCCGCCCATACCGGGCGCGCGCGCATCCTGGCCGAGTGGATCGACCCGAGTGTGCTGGACGAGAGCAACCCGGATTTGCGCGATCCGGACCTCGACCTCTATGGTGCGGCGGCCCCTGTGCCTCCCTACTCGGCGGATTTCGTGGCCACCTTCCGCGCGGCCCAAACCGCCCGCATCGCGCGGATCACCGAGACGGCGCAGACCATGCTGTTGGACCTCAAATCGCGCGGCACGGCGGAGGTGGAGCGCCCGTTCCTCGTCCACCGCACCATGGCCGATCCGAGGTTCCTCGACAAAACGTTGGAGCCGAACGACCGCCCCGCCAATACCTGCTATCTGGGCGTGCCGGAAACGGTAAACTCCGGCCCCGTGGGTCTGGCGCGCTTCACCACGTTGCGCGCATGGCTGAGCCAGTGGTCGCCGCTGAGCCGGGCCGACGCGCTCGATACCGTGGGCAGCATCAAGGCGCCCTTGTTGGTGCTGGAGAACGGGGCGGATGATGCGGTTCCGCCAAGCCATCCGTACTCGGTCTTCAACGCGGCCCGCATGGAGGACAAAACCTACGCGACAATCCCCGAGGCCAGCCACTATTACCGCGACCAGCCCGAGCAGATGGCGCAGGCGGTTCAGACCGTCAGTGCATGGCTGAGTGACAGAGGCTTCGCCCCTGAGACCTAAAGGCGCAATTTTTTTGTTAGGGGCAAGCCGCCGGGGGCGTTAACCTTTCTCCATAGACAGAGAGAGGACCACAGACATGACCCGACGCCTGCTGCCCCTAATCGCCATTGCCATGGCCCTTCTGATCGGCTGGACGACCGCGCCCGGCACCGCCTCTGCCGATACGGTGACCTTCAATATCTCCAGCACCCATCCCAATATTGTCGAGCTGCAATTCTTCAGCCAGGACCGCAACCATGTCTGGCCGCAGCCAAACCGCGTCTACATCATCGATGACTGGGACACGCACCGCTACCATCTCAGCTGCTCGTATGGCGAGAACATCTGTTACGGCGCATGGGTGTCGGGCGGTGGTGACGGGACCTATTGGGGGGTTGGGCAGAACAACAGCCAGCGCTGCTCGAACTGTTGCCTGGTCTGCGATGGGCGGGTGATGAACGCGCGCAATCTGGCCCCTTAAATCCTGACGCTATTCGCCGGGCGCGGCTGTCTCCTGCGCCGTCCCGGCCAACTGACGTTTGCGTAGCCCCAATGTTACGCCCAGCAAAACCAGCCCTGCCCCGATCCCCAGCACCGCGACACCCGGCTCGGGTGACACGCAAGCCACCGCAGCCCCGACCATGGCAAAGCGCACCAGCGGGCTGACCAGTGGCGGGGTCCCGCGCACCAGCCATTCGACCGACACCGCAATCAGCCCCGCCGCGATCACGCCGCCCACGGCCACCAGCGCAATCGCGCCCCAGTCGCCTTGGCCGAGGATCGCCGGGTTCCACAGGAACACAAACGGCATCAGGAACCCGATGGCCGCGAGGCGGACCGCATCAAAGGCAATCGCAAACGGGTCCTCATCCGCAATCGCCGCCGCTGCGAGGGCGGCCACCGCAATGGGCGGGGTCAGCGCCGACAGGATCGCGAAGTAGAGAAGGAACATATGCGACTCGAGCAGCGGAAAACCGATGGTCGTCAGCGCAGGCCCCACGAGCACGGCCGCAAGGATATAGGCCGAGGGCGTCGGCATCCCGAGGCCAAGCACAATCGTGACAACAGCCGCCAGCAACAGCGTCGCAATCTGCCCGCCCCCGGAGATGGCAATAATCACATTGGCGGCCTTCATCCCCAGCCCGGTCATCGACAACCCGCCAATGACCAGCCCCGCCGCAGCACAAGCCCCCGCGACGGGCAGGATGCGCAAAGTGGTCTCGCCAAACCCCTCGATCACCTGCCACAGCGTCATCCGCGTGCGCTTGGTCAGAAGCGTGGCAAGGATTACCGCCGCAGCGCCCGCGCCTGCGGTGAATGTGGGGGAGTATCCCGCCAGCAGCACCCCGATGATGATGCCAATGGGGATCAGGAAGGGCCAGCCATTGATCAAGGTTCGGCCCAGATGCGGCACCCCGTCGGAATAAGGCTTGAGGTTATGATGCACCGCGCGCAGATGCACTTGGCTGAATACGCCGACGTAGTAGAGCATCGCAGGAATGATCGCTGCATAGACGATCTCGCGGTAGGCCGTGTTGGTATATTCCGCGAGGATAAACGCTGCCGAGCCCATGATCGGCGGCATGGCCGAGCCACCGGTGGAGGCTGCAACCTCGACCGCGCCCGCGAAGCGCTTGGAATAGCCCAGACGCTTCATGATCGGGATGGTAATCGAGCCTGTTGCGACGACATCCGAGGTCGGGCTGCCCGACATTGTGCCATAAAGCCCCGACGATATCACCGCGACCTTCGCAGGCCCGCCGCGGGTGTTGCCGGTCATGGCGGCGGCGAGGTTGAAGAACAACTCTCCGCCGCCGGCCTTGGCCAGAAGCGTGCCGAACAGCACAAACAGAAAGACATATGAGGCGACCACCTGAATGGGCACGCCAAACAGGCCATCGGTGGTGAAGACGAGAATATCCAGAAGGTACGAGAAATCCGACACGCCATGCCCAAAGGGCGGCGGAAGCAAGGACCCGAAAAGGTTATAGGCCAGAAACGCAAGCACAATCACCGTCAGCCCAAGGCCGGTGGTGCGGCGGGTGGCCTCCAAGGTCAGCAACAACAATGCGGTGCCGAAGAAGAACTGCGCGGGCGTGAATTGATCCAATAGCGTGATCCGGTTCGAGATCACATCAGCATTGAAGAAAAAGAACACACCGCAGGCGAGGCTCAGCGCACTCAGCCCCCAATCAAGCCATGTCGGCGTGTCCGGGGCGGCGGGCGAATGGCCCACCACCACGAAAAGAAGCGTGAAGATGCCGGCGACAAACAAAATGCCCCAGACCAGCGGATCCGAGATCACGACGAGGTTGGCATAAACCACCCAGATCGCGAAGGCCGCCGCCAAAACCATCAGCACACGCTGCGACGCGCCCGTAAAGGCACGCCGCTTGCCGGTGCGGACAAGAAGCCCGCTGCCGTTCATTCGATCAGGCCCGCCTCGCGGAAGGCGCGCTCGGCCCCGGGATGGAACGGCAGCACGGTCTGGCTGGCCATCAATTCGGGCGACAGCGCCGCCATGGCCCCATGGACGGAGCGGACTTCCTCGACATTGGCGATGAGCGCGCTTGTCAGCTTATACGCCGTCTCTTCATCCATCCCTTCGCTTGTGGTGACCATCGCACCCAGCGCCATCGTCGCCACGTCGTTCGGCTGCTTGGAATAGCTGCCGCCGGGAATGGTGAAGGCGGAGGTGCCGAAGGCCTCGTTCGTCGCCGCGATCACGTCTTCGGGGATCGACAGCAACACGACATCGACATTCTCGTCAATCGCGCGGAAGCTCGAATGCTTCACGAAGATGCCGTTGGTGGCCATGTCGATGCGCCCGTCCTGCATCAACTCGCCCTGCTCGCGCGAGCCTGCGCGCACCAGCTCGCCGCCATTGGCCTCGAGTGTGTCGGCGGTCAGCCCTGCGGCCTCCAGCATGAACAACGCCACATCGCCGGTGATATTGCCTGCGCGGTTGATCCCGATGGTGACAGGCGCGCCGGAGGTTGCCAGATCATCGAGGCTGTCGAGGTTATATTCCGTCGCCATATCCTGGGTGACGAAGAAATGCATCGGCGCCCAGTTATACATGTAGCCGATGGCCTGAAGATTGGTAATCGGGGCGCTGAACGGCTCGCCGCCTTCGAGCGCGATCTTGATCTCGGCGTCATGGACAAGGCCCAGATCGGTGCGCCCTGCGGCCAGCAAACCGATATTGGCGAAACCGCCGCCCGTCGCCTGATAGGTGATGACCGCATCGGCATCATCGACCTTGGCCGCGCGGTCCATCCCGGCGCCCAGCAAGGACCACAGCCCGCCGGGGCTACCGCCCGATAGGGTCAAATTCAGCGAGTCTGCGTTTGCAGCCCCTCCGGACACAGCCATCCCCATGGCCAATGCAATATGCGTAAGTTTCATGGTCTTCCTCCCTAATTTTCCATTTATGAGGGGCATCGGTGCTGCCGTGCTCCCGGTGGGATGGGCCGTGGCGTCGGGGCTTATGCGCCCTCTTGATCTGGCCCGCCGCAGGGGGTGCCTGCGGGTCTGTCGTTGCTATTCTGCCGCGGTGGCTTTGCCGTCGGTCTTGCCCAGCTCGCGCCAGTCCTGCTCTTTCGGGTAGACGCCTTCGCGGCTGGCGATCTCGATATGGGGCACGCGCGGCTCCTCAGTGCCAATCGCGGGGCCCCCTTCGGCCACGCGGGCAGCGGCATCGACCATCAGGCGGCGGAACTCGACAATCGCGAGGTCTGACGCGCCTAAGACATCGCTCGTGCGGTCCACAATCGCGCCCATCGACACCCACATGACAAGGTCCTGGTTCGGGATGCCTTTGACGCCGGTGAAGTTGCCCTCCTTCATCATCTGGCGGTCTTGCAGGAAGTTGTTCGAGAGCTGGCGCTCGGACACCCAACGCTCATCAAGGTTCACGCCCTTGACGACATGGTTGAAAGCGCGCCACTCTTCCGTGCTCGGCGTTGCCTCGCCCCCCCATGCAATGAAGTGGAAATGCGAGGTCTCGTCGTCAATCGGCACGATCACCGTCGCCACATTGTAGGAGGCATTCGGCGGGATCAGTGATGTGTAGGGCGCGATATACTCCGTGATACGCAGGTAATTATGCGTCGCAGGGTGCCGCATCGGCTTGCGGATCGCGGCATAGTGAAACCCGTACGGCGTCGTCTGGGTCTGCATTCTGGGGGATTTGTCTGTGGAGGGGCGATACCAGCTTTTGTCATCCGCTGCGGCCCCTTTGACGCGCGCAGGCACCATGTCGGACGAGTGCAGCGAGGACGAATGCGCGCTGTCGATCTGGCCTTCGGTGATCTGCGCCCAATTCGCCGGGATACGGATTTTCAGGATCGCAATCGGCGTGTCTTCTTCGGGCGCAAAAGCGGGCGGCTCGAACGCGGGCGCGTCCTCTTCTGCCCCCAGCCAGGCCCAGACGAACCCACCCCATTCGCGGACCGGATAGGCGCGGTGCTTGACCTTGCCGTGCAGCGGACTGCCTTCCGGCTCCGACGACATCGCGACGCAATTGCCGTCCACATCGAATTTCCAACCGTGATAGAGACAGCGCAAACCGCACTCCTCATTGCGGCCATAGACCAGCGAGGCGCGGCGGTGCGGGCACAGCTCGTCCAGCATCCCCAGCTTACCTTCGGTGTTGCGGAAACAGACATAGCGTTCGCCCAAGGCTTCGATCAGCAAGGGGGTGCCATCGGCCTCGGCCACCTCCTCGATCAGGCAGACGGGGGTCCAGTGGGCGCGCATCAACTTGCCCATCGGCGCGTCGCCTTCGACCCGACACAGCAGGTCATTTTCTTCGGCGGTCAGCATAATGCTCCTCCCCAGTCGCAATGCGTATCAAGCCAATTCGCCGGTACGATTCCACAAAAGGTCGGTTGACGCAAGATATTAGATATCTAATATTCATGTTAAGCCAAAGGAAGGATCTCAGACCCGATGACCAGTCTGATTGATGTGACCGTCAGCGCACGCCGCGCACTGACCGACACGATTGCGGAGTTCACCCTGACGCCCGTGGACGGCGGCGCGCTGCCCTCCTTCACGCCGGGCGCGCATATCACCGTCGCCACACCCTCGGGGGCGATGCGGCGGTATTCGTTGGTGAGTGACGGGGCCGCGCCGTCGGAATATGTCATCGCCCTAAAACGCGAGCCTGCCTCGCGCGGCGGATCGGCCTCGATGCATGACGAGGCGCTGGAGGGGACGGTTTTGCAGATCGAGCCGCCCGAGAACGACTTCGCGCTGGTCCCCGCCCCGGAGTATCTGCTGATCGCAGGCGGCATCGGCGTCACGCCAATCCTGTCGATGGCGCGCCACCTGAGCGCGCAAGGCTCGCCCTTCCGGGTGGTCTATTGCACGCGCAGCGCTGCCGAGACCGCGTATCTGGATGAGCTTGCGGCGATGGGTGATCACGTCACCATCCACCACGACGAAGGCGATTTCGACCAGATGTATGACTTCTGGGATGATTTCGAGACCCCGCGCCCAACCCATGTCTATTGCTGCGGCCCCGCGCCCTTGATGGAGGAGATCAAGGCGCTCTGCGGTCACTGGCCCGAGGGCCGCGTCCATTTCGAGGACTTTAAGCCGGTTGAGGTCGTCAAGCCAAATGATACCGCCTTCACCGTCCGCTTGAAGAAGAGCGCGCAAAGCATTAAAATACCTTCCGATCTAAGCATCCTCGAAGGCCTGCGTGCCGCCGGAGTCGAAACTGTCAGCTCCTGCGAAAGCGGCACCTGTGGCACCTGCAAATGCGGGCTGATCGAGGGCGAGGCAGATCACCGCGACATGGTGCTGATGGACCATGAAAAGGCCGACAAGATCATGATCTGCGTCAGCCGCGCCAAATCGGCGGAGCTGGTGCTTGACCTCTGAGCTTCCCGATCCCGTGCGCCTCGGCGTGGCGGGACTGGGGCGTGGCTTCATGCTGAGCCTGCCGTCCTTGCGCGTGGACCCTCACGTAAAGCTCGTCGCCTGCGCCGCGCCGCGCGCGCAAAGCCGCTATGCGTTCACGGCGGAGTTCGGCGGCACGGCACATGCGACCGTCGCGGCCCTCGCCGCAGATCCAGAGGTCGAGGCCGTCTACATCGCCACCCCCCACCAGATGCACCGCGCCCATGTGGAAGCCTGCGCAAAGGCGGGCAAAGCGGTGCTCGTCGACAAGCCGCTCGCGATCACCTTGGAGGACGCCGACGCTATGGTCGCCGCCGCTAGGGACGCAAATGTCGCGCTGATCACCGGGCCCAGCCACTCCTTCGACCAGCCCGTCCTCGCCGCCCGCACCTTGATCGAGGCAGGCGAGATCGGACCGCCTTGCATGGCGCTGGCCTTCAACTACACCGATTTCCTCTACCGACCGCGCAGGCCGGAGGAGCTGGACACATCTCAAGGTGGCGGCGTCCTCTTCTCGCAGGCCATCCACCAGATCGACATGATCCGCCTGCTGATGGGGGCTGGCGTAACGCATGTTACGGCACGCACCCAAAGCTGGGACGACGCGCGGCCCACCGAGGTCGCCTATACCGCGATGATTGACTTTGAAGGCGGCGCGGTCGCGAGCCTGACCTATTCCGGGGCGGCGCATTTCGACAGTGACATCTGGATGGACGGCACCTCCGAGCTTGGCACTTCCAAGCCCGAGACCGCCCATGCCATCACCCGCGCGCGCATCCAAGGCCTGTCACCGCAGGCCGAAGCCGCCCTGAAATCCGGTCGGACCTATGGGGCCACCGAAGCGCCCGCCCCCGCGCCCCATTCCGAGCATTTCGGCCCCGTCATCATCTCCGGCCCCAAAGGCGATCTCCGCCTCACCCCCAAAGGCGTCGAGATCACCACCGCCGCAGGCCGCCGCTTCCTTGAGACCCCCGCCGATCCGGCCCCGCGCAGCCCCGTCTTCCGCGCGCTCTACGACACGCTCCGCCACAACGCCCCGCCGCCGCAATCGGGCGCATGGGGTCTGGCTAGCCTCGAGGTTGTCCATGCCATCCTCGCCTCCGCCCGCACCCAAAAAACCGTCGCCCTGACCCGGCAAGGAGACTGACCCGATGTCCCACACCCTGCCCTTGTCGATCGCTATGGGCGATTACGACCGCACCCGCCCGATCCATGACGGGCGCATCCAGATCGATGGGGTCACGCCCACAACCATGCTGCTCAGCCCCGAGGAGATGTTCTTCCGCGTCTTCCGCCACCAAGCCTTTGACGTGTCGGAAATGAGCCTGTCGAGCTACTGTGTGAAGCTCGCGCAAGGCCATTGCCCCTATATCGCGCTGCCGGTTTTCCTGAGCCGCGCCTTTCGCCATTCCTCGGTCTATATCCGCACCGACAAGGGGATCGAGCGCCCTGAGGACCTGCGCGGCAAGCGCATCGGGATCGCGGAATATCAACTGACTGCAAATGTCTGGGTGCGCGGTATTCTGGAGGATGAATACGGCGTGAAACCCAGCGATATCAATTGGGTGCGCGGCGGAATGGATGTGCCCGGACGGCCCGAGAAGATCAAGGTCTCGCTGCCCGAGGACGTATCGATGACGCAAGCGCCAGAGGACAAAACCCTCGACGGGATGCTGCGCGCGGGCGAGATTGACGGCTTCATCGGCCCCCGCGCGATCCGCGCCTTCGACGAAGGCCACCCGCAGGTCACGCGCCTGTTCTCCGACGGAATTACCACCGCTGCCGATCACTACCGGCGCACCAAACTGTTCCCGATCATGCATGTCCTCGGCGTCCGCAAAACCCTCGCCGACACCCATCCGTGGCTGCCCGGAGCACTCCTAAAGTCGTTCACCCAGTCCAAGGCGCTGGCGCAGGTGGCCCTCGCCGACACCTCGGCCACCAAGGTCACGATGCCCTTTGTCGAGGATACCCTCGCCGCCGCGCGCCAGTTGATCGGCCCCGAGATCTGGACCTACGGCCTGCCCGGCAACGAGCACACATTGCAAACCTTCCTCGACTACCACCACCGCCAAGGCCTCAGCCCGCGCAAGCTGGAGCTGGCCGAGTTATTCCACCCTGCCACGACAGAGGCCTACGCGTTATGAGCGCGTGGCAACCCGGCGATATGGTGCGCCTCGCGACGCCCGCTGGGCCGCGCTATGTGCAGATCACCCATGTGCCCCGGCCCTACCCGCCCGTTCTGCGCGTGCTGCTGGGCGAGACCGCAGAGACCGAGACGGCCTTCATCACGATGGCCGATTTGCCCGCGCAGGATGACCGGGTCACCTCGCTGGGCCGCGCCGATATCCCGCCCGGGGACCGCGTGTTTCCCACCTTTCGCCTGGCCGTGCGCGACCGCGCCGGGACGCCGATCTATTGGTGGCATTGGGACGGTGAAGGGCTGCGTCTTGCGCCTGATGGGGCCAATAGCGCGCTGCCGCTGCGCGAGGTCACGCCGATCGAGCGTTTGATCGAGGCGCTGGCCAAGCTTTAGACGAGGCCACGCGTCGGCGGAATGCTGCGGCCTGCGGCAACGGCGGCACGCTCGTCTTCTTCGAGGTTATCAATGACATGGACGAGGGTCTGACGAAAGCTCTCGGCGGCTTCATCGCTGAGGCCCCGCATAGCTTGCGAGTTCACCTCGACCGCGAGCGGCTCCAGCAGGTCCCGCAATTGGTGGCCGGTCTCGGTCAGGAAGGTGTGTTGCTTGCGACGATTGCCCGCCAATGTGCGCCGCTCGACATAGCCCAGCTTTTCAAGCTTCGCCAAAGCGGTATGGACCGTAGGCTCCGTCAAGCCGGCGCGGTCGGCCATTTCGCGTTGCGACAGGCCTTCTTCGTTCCACAATATCCGCAGGAACACCCATTGGCCAAAACTGACATCATGATCGGCAAGGCGAATTTGCAAAGACCGCCCAAAGCCCCGCGCGCACAATCGCACAAGATGCGCGATACGTTCGTCTGCATAGGCAGATGGTGCGTGATCCTGCAAGACGAGACCCTCCCCGGTCCAAAGTTGCACAGGCATAGCGCGAAATGTTCAATACGCTCAAGCATTCATGCGCGCATGGGGGTGTAGAAGATACGGTTGTAAATCTATGACGTAGATGGGTTATGCGCGTCTAATCCAGCATGGCGTGACACAAAACCTGCATGAAATGTACGGGCCAAGAGGATTGAGGCTAAGAACGTGCTGCGGGTCTCGCCGATATCGATCGCTCCCCCTAGACCTCGATTGAGGGCCGTGCCTAATATCGCCAAAAGGCGGTGCAATGTCTCAGCTTCTGATCAACGACTACCTCAATGAAATTGAGCGTCTGCGCAAATTCGCGGGCACCAGCACCGAAACCGTGGTGCGTCAGGCGTTCCAAAACCTGCTATCGGCATGGTCGAAGTCCGAGACCCTCGTTTTCATTCCCGAATTGTCGCTCGACACCAACCTCAAGACCCGCGTGGTCCCCGATGGCACGATCCTGCACGATGTGCGCGTGCCGCTGGGGTATTGGGAGGCCAAAGACACCTCGGACGATCTGGATACCGAGATCGCAACCAAGTTCCGCAAAGGCTATCCGCAAGACAACATCATCTTCGAAAACTCCGATATCGCCGTCCTGATCCAAGACCGCACAGAGGTGCTGCGCTGCGGGATGACCGACACCGACGCACTCGCGCAGCTGCTAAGCCTGTTCTTCGCCTACGAGCGGCCCGAGATCGCGCAATTCCGCGCCGCCGTGCGCCAGTTTCAAGAAGACCTCCCAGCCGTTCTGCAAGCGCTGCGCGACAAGATCGACGCGGCCTATACCGATAACGAGCCGTTCAAAACCATCGCCGCCGACTTCCTCGACCACGCGCGCGAGACCATCAACCCGACCTTGGGCGAGGCGGATGTGCGCGAGATGCTGATCCAGCACATCCTGACCGAAGAGATTTTCGCGCGCGTGTTCGAGGAGGCCGATTTCCACCGTGACAACAACGTCGCGCGCTTGCTCTACAAGCTCGAAAGCGCGTTCTTCACGGGTGAGGTCAAGAAATCCACCCTCCGCGCGCTGCAACCCTACTACACCGCAATCAACGCCAATGCGGCGCAGATCACCAGCCACGCGGAAAAGCAGACCTTCCTCAAGCTGATCTACGAGAACTTCTACAAGGTCTATAATCCCGATGCCGCCGACCGCCTTGGGGTGGTCTATACGCCCAACGAGATCGTGCGCTTCATGATCGAGGGGGCCGATTGGCTGTGCGACACGCATTTTGGCAAACGCCTGATCGACCCCGGCGTCGATATCCTTGATCCGGCCACCGGAACAGGCACTTACATCTGCGAGCTGATCCAACACTTCAGCGGCCAACCCGACAAGCTGCGCCACAAATACACGCAAGAACTGCACGCCAACGAGGTGGCGATCCTGCCCTATTACGTGGCCAACCTGAATATCGAGGCGACCTATCAAGCCGTCTCGGGCCAATACGCCGAATACCCCAATCTGTGCTTTGTCGATACACTCGACAATATCGGCGGTCTGGGCATCAAGTCGGGGCACCAATTCGATATGTTCGCCGCCGTGTCCGACGAGAACGTCAAGCGGGTGCGCGAGCAGAACAAGCGCAAGATCTCCGTGGTGATCGGCAACCCGCCCTATAATGCCAACCAGCAAAACGAGAATGACAACAACAAGAACCGCGCCTATCCCCATATCGACGACCTGATCAAACGGTCCTTCGTCAAGCTGTCCACGGCCCAGAAAACCAAGGTCTATGACATGTATGCGCGGTTTTTCCGCTGGGCCAGCGACCGTCTGCACGATGACGGGATCGTCGCCTTCGTGACCAACCGAAGCTTCATCGACAGCCGCACCTTCGACGGGTTCCGCCGCTATGTGGCCGAGGAGTTTGCCGAGATTTATGTGATCGATCTGGGCGGGGACGTGCGCGCCAACCCCAAGCTGTCAGGCACCAAACACAACGTGTTCGGCATCCAGACCGGGGTGGCGATCAGCTTTCTGGTGCGCAAGAACACCAAGTCAAAAGCCCCCGCGCGCATCCACTATATCCGCAGGCCCGAGGAGGAGACGGCAGAGGACAAGCTATCCTGGCTGGGCAACACCAAGGCCAGTGCGGCGAGGTTTGAGCTGATCGAGGCAGACGACAAAGCCAATTGGATCAACCAGACCGAGAACGACTGGGACGCGCTGATCCCCGTGGCGGATAAGAAGACGAAGGCGGCGAAGACGAAAGGGCAAGAGCGGGCCATATTTAAGCTAAACTCACTAGGCGTAGTAACCGCTCGGGATGAATGGGTCTATGATTTCGACAATCGAAACGCCAAGAAGAAAGTCGATTATTTCATAGCAAAATATAATGAAATGAATCAAAAGCCTTTTGAATCAAGAGCTCAAAGGCAAAGCTTCTTGGAAGATGATAATTCTATAAAATGGACACGTCAGCTCAAGCGGGACTTTATCAACAGCAAACCACTTTCGATTGAAGATGGTGTTGTAATGCAATCTCTATATCGCCCTTTCGTTTCATCAAACCTATATTTCAGCCGCCGCATGAATGAGATGGTATATCAAACAAACACATTCTGCTCTCCAAAGACATCGAGTGTCTACATTGGTACGGTATTTGGTTCACGCTTAGACTTTTCAGCGTTAGCGGGATTTGGCGTTCCGAATTACGCAGTATTCTCACTTGACCCCTATATGGCTCACCCCCGCCACCGCTACACCCCCGACGGCGAGCGTCTCGACAATATCACCGACTGGGCCCTCAACAAGTTCACCAAGCACTATGGCAAAGCCGCCAAGATCACCAAGGACGACATCTTCGCCTATGTCTATGGCGTCCTGCATGACCCGATCTACCGCGACACCTATGCCATCAACCTCAAGCGCGAATTCCCCCGCCTGCCCTTCTATCCCGACTTTGCCCAGTGGCGCGATTGGGGCCAGCGGTTGCTCGACCTGCATATCGGCTACGAGGGCGTCACCCCATGGCCCCTCACCCGCCTCGACGTGCCCGACGACAAATCCGCCGCCGCAGGTCTGTCCCCGGTCGTAAAGCTACGCGCCGACAAGGAGGGCGGGATCATCACGCTGGACAGCGAAACCACCCTGTCGGGCGTGCCTGCGGCGTGCTGGGACTACAAGCTGGGCAATCGGTCGGGGTTGGAATGGGTGCTCGATCAATACAAAGAAAAGACGCCGCGCGATCCCACGATCCGCGCCAAGTTCAACACCTACCGCTTTGCCGACTACAAAGAGCACGTCATCGACCTACTGGGGCGCGTGACCCGCGTGAGCGTCGAGACGATGGAAGTGGTCGAGGCCATGCGCGCGGTGGTGCGCGAGGGCGATGCGGGTCGGAAATAAATGGTGCCCCCACACGGACTCGAACCGCGGACCTACTGATTACAAATCAGTTGCTCTACCAGCTGAGCTATAGGGGCACTCGCGCCGGGACATAGCGGGAAATGGGGGACGGGATCAAGCGCTCAAGCCCGCCTTGCCCCAAAAAAAATCCCTCCCCGATACCGGGTTATCATTGCCGTCCCACACCCCTATAAGAAGGGGGCAACATCGCAACGCAGGCCCCGGCGCACCCGTCATGCATATCGTTTTCCATATCGGCGTTCACCACACGGATGAGGGGCTGCTTTTGGGCAGCCTGCGGGCCAATTCCGACGCCTTCGAGGCCCAGCGGATCCTTGTGCCCGACCAAGCAAAATATCGCACAGTGCTCAGCGATACGTTACAGAAATTGCGCGGCAACCTTGCCAGTCAAGAGCTGCAAGATGTTGTGCTCGACACAATCCTCGAGGACGCAGAAGGCGACAGGGTCGTATTTTCCAACGAGAATTTCCCGTGTATGCCCAGCGTGATATTCAACGATGGCACGCTTTACAACCGGCTTCCCAAGCGCATCTCATGGCTGCGCAATGTCTTTCCGGATTTCGATGTGACCATCGCCATGGGCCTGCGTGATCCCGCCACTCTGGTGCCCGAGGCCTATACCAAGCTGCGCGATGTCCCCCCGTTTCGCCAATGGCTCGATCAGATCGACCTCAGCTCGCTCAGCTGGCACCGCGTGATCACCGATCTGCGCGAAGCCCTGCCAGAGACGCCGCTCTTGGTGTGGTGCAACGAAGATACGCCGCTCTTGTGGCCCGAGATCATTCAAGCGCTGACCGCCCATCCCGATGGCATGACGTTGGAGGCGCAAGATACGCTGCTTGCGACGATCATGTCCGAGACAGGGTTGCAGCGGATGCGCGCCTATCTCGCCAGCAGCCCGCCCAAATCGGCCGAGCATCGGCGCCGGATCGTGGCGGCGTTTCTGGACAAGTTCGCGCGCGAAGAAGCCATGGTGGACGAGATTGACCTCGACGGCTGGACAGAGGATGTCATGGACCCGCTGTCGGAGCGCTATGAGGCCGATGTAGACGTCATCGCCGCAATGCCGGGTGTGCGGTTCTTACTGCCGTAGCGGGGGGCCAAGACTTCACGTGAAGTCTCACGCATTTGCTCGCGCAAATGCCCCTGCCCTACATCCCCAACGCTTCTTTGTAGATCTCCAGCACCGCCTCTTCCTCGGACAGGTCTTGCGGGTCGCGCTTGCGGATCGCCACGATCTTGCGCAGCACCTTGGTGTCGTAACCGCGCCCTTTGGCTTCGGCCATCACCTCTTTTTGCGCATCAGCGATGTCTTTCTTTTCCTGCTCCAACCGCTCATAGCGCTCGATGAACTGGCGCAGCTCCTCGCGGGTCACGCGGGTTACGTCGGAAGGGTGGTCTTCGGTCACGTCCATCACAAAAGGCTCCATCGGCAGGTCGGATCAGGCCTTCGTGCCTAGCCCCTGCCCCGCCCGCCCGCAAGAGCGGTTGCACCCCCGCGCTGGCCCAAGTAGCAAGTGCGCGCATATCCTCTACAAAGGTCTCGTTATGGAAGCCCTGATCATCCTTGGTGCCGTTGTCACGCTTGTCGGGCTTGGGGCCCTTATCTGGTGCATTGTGCGGGTGGCGAAGGCCAAAAAGGCCGGGCTGGAGGACGAGGCCCTGCGCGCGGTCATGCAAAAGACCGTGGCGTTGAATATGGGGGCGCTGTTCTTGTCTGTGATCGGTCTGATGATGGTCGTTGTCGGGTTGCTGCTGAGCGGCGGCAGCTAGGGTCAGGACCCTAATTCAGATCCGAAAACGACCGTTCATCATCTGCCAATTGCAGGATCAAGGCGGCAGGTGACCAGAATTCCGGTGCTTCCAGCGACAGGATATCCAAACGCTCGGCCACACCGGTCATCGAGATCAGATCGCCCTGATACATCGGCCCGCCCAGCCAGCGCGGGAACCCCAGACCATGGATCACCGCCGCATCGATATCGCTGGGCCGGGCGACCGCGTGTTCGCCCACCAGACGCGCGCCCTCATTGAGCAGGGCCAACACGCACCGCTCTGCAATCTCGGCACTTGAGAACGGCTTGGGCGTGATGCCTTTCTCCTCGCGCGCCTCATCAATGAGGGCGGCGACCTCCTCACACTCGACCGGCACGGCGCTGCCTTCGGGATAGCGGTAATAGCCGCGCCCGGATTTCTGCCCGAACCATCCGCGCGCGCACAGACGGTCAGAGATATCGACGTAGCGATCATCAGGATCACGCATCGGTGCTTCTGCCCGGCGGCGCGCTTGCACGGTATCAAGCCCCATCCGGTCAAGGTCTTGGTAAGGCCCGCTGGGAAACCCGAACTCGCGCAGGGCCGCATCAATCTCGGCCGGGTTGGCCCCATCTTCCAACAGGAAATCCGCCGCCTTGTGATAGGCCGCCGTCATCCGCGTGACGACATATCCTTCCGACGGGTTCACCAGCACCGGGGTCATCCGCAGCGCCTTAGCCAAGGCAAAGCCTGTGGCGATGATATCCTTGGAGGTCGCCAGCGCCGGGCCGATCTCGAGAAGGGTCTGGCGCGCGAAAGCGCCCGCGAAATGCAAACCAACGATCGCAGCGGGCCGCCCGGATTTTGGCGCCAGCCCGTCGATATCGAGGAAGGAGGTGGTGGTCGCCAGGATCGCGTCCTCGCGGGTGATCTGGCCCAGTTTGAACAGCAGCTCGGATTTGACATCGAAGTCTTCGACCACCGCCTCGATCACCATATCGGCGTCTTTGAGCACGCTCAAATCGGTGCTCAACTTGATCTGTTCGACCAGTGCTGCGCGGTCACGCACTCCGATCTCCCCTTGCGCGACCAGCGCATCGAGGCGCTCGAAAATCGCGGTGCTGGCCTGTTTCACCGCCCCCGAACTGCGATCGATCACCTGCACCGAGAACCCGGCGCGCGCCAGACGCAGCGCGATCATGCGGCCCATGGTGCCTGCCCCGACAACACCGATAACGCTGATGGGACGTGCGGGCGGTGTGCCGCCCGGCGGTTTGCTGGCAGCGCGCTCGGCGAAAAACAAGTAGCGCAGGGCTGCCGATTGCGCGGAGGCAAGGCAATCCTCGAACTCCTCGCGCTCCAGGACCATACCTTGGGCGAAGGGGAACATTTGGGCGGTCTCGACGCAATGCACAATCTTGCGCGGCGCAATCATCGCTTCGTTCATCCGGTTTGCCGCGTCGTGATGCTTGCGCAGCGCCCCCCAATAGAGACCGGGATCGGCAAAGCCTTCGCTGCGCATGGAGGTCGGGTGCGCGCCAGCGGACTGGCTCAAAAGCTCTTGCGCGAAGGCCAACGCCTCGCGGGTCAGGTCTTCCTCGGCCAGACGGTCGACCAGCCCGATTGCATGGGCGCGCTTGGCCGTGATGGGTTTGCCAGAGGTCATCATCTCAAGCGCCGGACCCGCCCCGATCAGGCGCGGGGCGCGTTGCGTGCCCCCGGCCCCCGGCAAAAGGCCAAGCGTGACCTCGGGAAACCCAAGGGTCGCCTCGGCATGGGCGATGCGGTAATGCGCCGCCAGCGCCAGTTCCAGCCCGCCCCCAAGGATGGCGCCGTGCAACGCCACCACAACGGGCTTTTTGCACCCCTCGATCCGGGCAAAAACCTCCGGCAGCCACGGGTCTTCGAGCGGGCCTTCAAATTCGCGAATGTCAGCACCAGCGGGGAAGGTCTCGCCCGCGCCGCCGATCAGGATCAGACGCACCTTCGGGTCGGCTTCCAAAACCTCAACCGCCTGCATCACGCCCGTGCGCATCGCGTGGTCGAGCAGATTTAGCGGCGGGTTATCGAGGATCATCACCCCGATCCCGTCCTCAACCTGAGTTGTAACTGGACCAAATACCGACATCGCACGCCTCCCCAACTGGCCTCTCAGGGCCATTCCACTCAGACTGACAGTGCCACTCCGTGCGGTCTAGGAAAAGCGTTTATCCAAGCTGCGCCCTTCACAAGCCAGCCAGATGTGGCCGGGCTCGTCCCATGCGGGGCCCCTTTCTCCGGGGCTTGGGGCATTGCTGATTTGCGTGGGCCAAGACGGACCGCGACGCGATTTGCGCAAGCCGGGTCGGCCAGAACACGGCTGATCAACTGCGCCAAGGGGTCGTAATGGGTCATTGCGGGTATCGGTCGTTTCATGATCTTCCCCCTTTGGCACTGGGCGCAGACGCGCCGGGGCCAATCGTCGGGGCTTTTGTGCGAACCAAGGGGTCCAGAGGTGCGGCGGGCAAGGGGTCTGGTCCCTGCCCGGATGCGAAGCCGGGATCTAGACCGGCATGTTGTCGAAACCTTCCTCTATGGCGTCCTCGCTCGCAATTGCGCGATTAGACGCAACCTCCAGCGCGCTGCTCAGCGCATCAAGCGAGGGCGGCACCTCCACATGGGCCTCGCGCAAATGAGCGACGGCCTCGGCCAACTCGCCACCATGCTCGGCCGCGTGGGTCGGGTCGACCTCGATATCGTGGAGGACATGGACAACTTCATCCAATGCAGTTTTCGAATCCATGGGTCAGTTTCCTTTCGCGCAATCGCGGCAGACGGGCGTGTAGGGCAACACATCCAGCCGCGCAGGGTTAATATCATTGCCGCAGGTCACGCATTCTCCATACGTGCCCCCGTCGATCCGCGTGAGGGCCAGGTCGATCATCCTGATCTCGGCCAGCCCGGCCTCGCCCAGGCCTTCAAGGACCTCATCGGTTTCGCGCTCGGTGGCGCTGTCTTCCCAGTCTTTCGACTGATGCGTGTCCAGCTCGGCATCGATGCCATGCAAACGCTGGTCCAATTCCGCGCGGCGCGTCACCAACTGGGCTTTGCGGGCGGCAATTGTGGGGTTGGGCAAGGTCATGGCAGATCTCCCTAAGCTGGGCTTGGCGAATGTCACGCAGACGCCTGCACACCAAGATGGCATGACGTCTGCGGATCCGTCGAAAGCACGGGGCTGCACCCCTCCTCCACCCCTGGGCAGAGCCGCGCACCGGCCTCCTTCGGCATGGTTAAGTAGAGCTTAACGTGCCAATCCGCGCCTTGATGCACATCAAATAGGCAGCTTCTTGACGCGGGCCTCCTGGCACACGACATTTGGGTCAAAGGAGATCCGCTATGTCCAAGCCAGCCCCGGAAATCACCGCCGACGTCACCGCCTTTTTCGACCCAGCCACCAACACGATCTCGTATGCGGTGCGCGATCCCGTAGGATCGAGCGTTGCAATCATCGATTCTGTGCTCGATTTCGACCATGCCTCGGGACGCACCGACACCGCCTCCGCCGACGCGATCCTTGCATGGATTGCCGCGCATGATCTACGCTTGGAGTGGATCTTGGAAACCCATGTCCATGCTGACCACCTAAGCGCCGCGCCTTATCTGCAAGAGCGCGCGGGCGGTAAGATCGGCATCGGCAAGGCCATTACGGATGTTCAGGAAACCTTCGGCAAAGTCTTCAACGAGGGCACGGCGTTCCAGCGCGATGGCTCGCAGTTTGACCAGCTTTTTGGCGAGGGCGACAGCTTTGCCATTGGCCAGCTGAGGGGCGATGTGATGCACACCCCCGGCCACACGCCCGCCTGCATGACTTACGTGATCGGCGATGCGGCTTTCGTGGGCGATACACTCTTCATGCCCGATTTCGGCACCGCGCGGTGCGATTTTCCCGGCGGATCGGCCAGCGATCTTTACGACAGCGTGCAGCGCATCCTGGAGCTGCCGGACGAGACGCGGATTTTCGTGGGCCACGACTATAAGGCCGCGGGACGGGATGAGTATGCGTGGGAAACCACCGTCGGCGCGCAAAAGGCCGCGAATGTGCATATCGGGGGCGGGCGCGGGAAAAAGGCGTTTGTAGAGATGCGCGAGGCGCGCGATGCGACGCTGGGCATGCCCAAGCTGATCATCCCCTCGCTGCAGGTGAACATGCGCGCCGGGAATATGCCTGAGCCCGATAGCAACGGCAAAACCTACCTCAAAGTGCCGATCAACGGGCTTTGAGGCGGCGTGCCCGGCCCTGAAGCCGGGCGCACCAGATCACTTCATCAACTTGCCAAGGATGTCATCGAGCGGCGAGCCGTCCCCATCCGCATCGAGCATATTCATCAAACCGCTCAATGGGTTGGCGTCTGCCTGCTTGGCACGCCCGCCGCCCAGAAGACCGCTTAGTAAGCCGCCCAAGCCACCGCTTTTGGCAGCCCCGCCGCTGACCTGACCCAGCATCGATTGCAGCGCAATATCGGGCATGTTCTTCTGCATCCCACCCTGAAGCATCCCCGCCAGCGCCGGCAAGAACTGCGCGACCGTTCCGCTATCAACCCCGGCACGGTTTGCCGCTTCCGAGGCGAGCGCTTCGGTTTCCTGCTGACCGCCCATCAATTGCTCCAGAAACGCCTGACCTTGGGCGCGGCCCTGCTCGCTCGCCGCCTGTGCCGGATCATCAAACAGCTGCGCATTGCCCTCGCCCATCAAGGACCCCAGCAAACCTTCCGCGCCGCCTCGCGTCGCGCGCTCTTTCGCGGCTGATCCAATCGCCGGGGCCAGCATCTGCGCCAACCCCTCGGCCTGAGCCGGATCCATGTTAAATTGCTGCGCCAATTGCGCGAGGCCTTGGCCGCCTTGGGCTTGTTGCAGAAGTTTCATCAAAGACATATCGGTCGCTCCCTCATTTCAGTTGGGCCGGACCTTACGGTGACGCATTCAGGGCGTCAGGGGGAAAAGCGACGCCTGTGCCTCGTTTTCGCGCGGGC
>CBDIHL010000037.1:0-149177 GCA_965279125.1 Dinoroseobacter sp. | reverse complement strand
GAAGACATGGGCGGGATGACCAAAGCGGTCGCCTCCGGCATGCCGAAACTGCGGATCGAGGAATCTGCCGCGCGCCGCCAAGCGATGATTGATCGTGGCGAGGAGGTGATCGTCGGGGTCAACAAATACCGACTGGAAAAAGAGGACGAGATCGACATCCTCGACATCGACAACGTTCAGGTGCGTGCCAGCCAGATCGCGCGTCTGCACCAAGTGCGCGGCGATCGCGATACGGCTGCATGTGATGCGGCATTGGCCGAGCTGTCGCGCTGTGCCGCCGAGGGTGGAATCTACTGGCTGCGGCGGTTGAAGCGGCCCGCGCGCGCGCCACGGTTGGGGAGATTAGCATGGCTATGGAAGACGTGTTTGGGCGCCACCGGGCGGAGGTGAAGACCCTCGCGGGTGTCTATGGCGCGGCCTATGAGGGCGACGATAGCTTCGCGCAAATCCAGGCCGATGTCGAAGCCTTTGCCGAAGAAGAGGGGCGCCGCCCGCGTATGCTCGTGGTCAAAATGGGCCAGGACGGCCATGATCGCGGGGCCAAGGTCATCGCCACGGCCTTCGCCGATATCGCTTTGACGTGGATGTGGGCCCGCTGTTCCAGACGCCGGAAGAAGCCGCGCAAGATGCCATCGACAACGATGTGCATGTGATCGGGATTTCCAGTCAGGCAGCGGGACACAAGACGCTGGCCCCGAAATTGATCGAGGCGCTTAAGGCTGCGGGCGCGGGCGAGATCCTTGTGATCTGCGGCGGGGTGATCCCGCATCAGGACTACGCGTTCTTAGAAAAAGCCGGGGTCAAGGCGATCTTTGGACCGGGCACCAACATTCCCTCTGCGGCCCGTGACATTCTCGCGTTGATCCGGGCCGCGCGCATCTAAAGCGTTTCGACTTTTGGCTGAAGGGTTGGCGTGCTGCCGCGCGCGGTCCTTTGGCGTCGTGCGCGTGTCTGCTTTTGCGCCTCATGTTTGGTACGCGCGATCATCGTGCCAAGGGCTTGCGAATGGGTCACCATATCTTGGGCGCAGGCTTCCACATCGCTTTGGAACTGGTCAAGCCGCGCGATGATGGCATCGAAGCTAACTTTATCGCCCCCATGGCGTGCGGCTTCGGCCTTGCACATCATCCGCGTTGCATTCAGCCCCGCGCAACTGCGTCGAATTTCGGTCACCATGCGCGTCAGGGCCGAGCCATAGCCACTGATCGAGGTGAGGGCCTCGAAGGCAAGCCCGGCCCGGTGGTCCGCTTCGGTGCGCAAAATCGTCATCTCTTGGGTCTTGTTGCAAGCGGCTTTGGGCACCTCTTCGCCGTGAAACTGGCGAAGGGCCATATGTTGGATATGCGCGATCCCGAGCGCCAACGCCCCCTCGCGGGCCGCCGCGGTCATTTGTGCCAATGGCCCCGTGCCGGTTTGCATGAAGGCCCGAGCCAGGATTGCGCTTCGCCCAGCACGGTAGCGTAGTTCTGCGCCATCAAGTCTATGGGCCCGCCACCGTCTTCCAGCTTGGCCGCAATGAGACGCATATTCGTCAAGGTAAAGCGCAACTCGTCCCAATGGGCCTGCATCTGTCGCCCGGCCTGCCAGAGCTTTGGCAGATGAGTCACGCCATGGGCCACGAGGCCTAGCGTCCGATCCGTGTTATGCGGCAGGGCCAAGACCTCGGCCAAGATCGCCTCGGACGAGAAGTGCTGGTAGTCAAAATACCCGAGCGCCTGCACCCGTTCGACCAGAAGACTGGCGCTTTCGGCGGGCGTTAAGCCATCGTCGCGTTCGGCCGCTCGGATATCAGCGTAGAGTCGCGCGACCGCGTCAAGCCGCTCTGTCGTCGGCTTGAGCCGCACCGAGATATAACCGCCGTCGATGGGCGTGACGGAGGCAAACACCCAGTAATGCAGGCCATCATGCGCTTTGTTGAGGACATATGCGCCAATAGGCTCGCCCGTCTGGATCGTCTGCCACAGCAGCCAAAACACCGCGCGCGGCATATCGGGATGGCGGATCAGCTTATGGGGGGCACCAATCAGATCGGACCACGCGAAACCGGCAACCCGTTGAAAGACCGGATTTGCGGCGAGGATCACGCCACGCGGGTCCGTGCGCGAGAAGAACAACTCATCCGCCGCAAAAGGGGCTGCCCCTGTGCGGGGGCGTGAAACGAGGGATGTCTTGGAGGCGATGGTCATGATGCGGCACGCTAGGGCGTAGAGACTAACACATCGTGAACGGGCTATCGCTCTACCGTCAGTTCGGGAAACTGCTGGCGGACCACTTCGCGGATCAACGCGGCGATCTGGCGGTAGGCGGTCGTGCTGCCCCCGCGCTTGCGCCACACAAGCCCGACGGAGCGCGTGATCTTGCGCCCCTTAAGCGGGCGCACCGCGACCTCGGCCCCGCGCCCGGAAATCTCCGAGCGGACATAGAGTGCCGGAAGAAAGGTCACGCCCATCCCCATCCCGACCATCTGGCGCAGCGCATCGAGCGAGGTGCCTTCATAGTCGCGCAGCAGCACCGCCCCAAAATCGCGCGCAAGCGCGGAGATCTGGTCGTGCAGGTGGTAGTCGGGGCTCAGCGACAGCACTTGCAGGCCTTCCAGGTCGACGCTGTCGATCGCCTCGTGCGCGGCCAGCGGGTGATCGGCCGGCACCGCAAGGTAGAGCGGTTCGCGAAACAGCCGCTCAGTCTGGAAATCGGCACCCGAGACGGGCAGTTGCGCCAGGATCACGTCATGCCCGCCGATGGCCAGCTCCTGCTCCAGCGCGCGGGGGCGCGCTTTCGCGGATATAGAGCCGCAGATCGGGATGGGCCGAGTGCAGCGCGCCGACCACATGGGGCAGCAAATACGGCCCAAGCGTGGGCTTCGCCCCCAGCCGGATCGTGCCGACCAGACCATCGCGCGCCTCGTTGGCCAGATCGACGATGCCTTGCACGTCCCGCAGCACGTCGCGCGCGCGGGTGACGACCTCGCGGCCCACGGGGGTTAGGCGCACAGCGCCGCGTCCGCGTTCAACGACCGCGAGGCCGAGCGCATCTTCCAAGGCTTGGATCTGCGCCGAGAGGGACGGCTGGCTGACCCCCACGCGTTCGGCCGCGCGGCGAAAATGCGAGGTTTCTGCCAAGGCGGTCAGGTATTTCAGTTGTCGGAAGGTCGGATCGGCCATGGGGGAAGACTGGCCCGGCGTCCGCGCCTGGTCAATAGGTAAATCCTATCAAAAATTAATGTATGATCGGCTTTTCTTTTCATAGGTGCTGCCCCATCTATGATCCATCGACAGAGGCAATGTGGATCCAGCAGTTCACAAAGCGTCAGGTCAAGCGCTCCGGGGTTGCTTCCCAACTCTCGTTCCCACTCTCTTCCGTCCGGGAAGGGGCCCCGGAGCATCTGACGTGACACGGCGTCGATACGACATACGCGCGCAAGTTTTGGGCGCATCAATGCGAGTGCCGCGATCTTCGCGATCACGCACTCCATAGCCGGCCTTCGAGCTGGCACGGACCGCGCCACATCCGGGGCCGTGGCGCGGTCCGCAACCTTTTAGATATTTGCTTGCCTCGGACCCGTTCGCACCCTAGGTCAATTTGAAGCACCGACGGGCCATTTGAGGCCCCATACAATATAGAAGTGGCCCTATGCCCCGGCTCTTGCAGTATTTCCCCGCGATCTTGTCTGCCTTGGTCGCTGCTTGGTTCTCACAGTTTCTCCCACAGGTTGCAGTCGGCAACATCCCTGAGTGGTCATGGATGTGGATTGCCGGTCTGAATATCGAGTTGGCCTTCCGCCTTGACGGTTTGGCGCTGACATTTGCGCTGATGGTCACCGGGATCGGGGCGATTATCTTCCTGTATACGGCGGTCTATTTCAAAGGCCACGAGAAGCTGAACCGTCTGCTGATCTTGTTGGTGTTGTTCGCAATCTCAATGCTGGGCCTTGTCACGGCAGATGACGCGATCACGCTGTTTGTGTTCTGGGAGGGCACGACGATCACCTCCTTCCTGCTTGTGGGCTTTGACCACGAGAAGAAGAAGGCCCGAGATGCCGCGTTGCAGGCGTTGATCGTGACAGGCCTCGGCGGCTTGGCACTGCTGGCAGGCCTGATCCTGATCGGGTTCGAGGCGGGCACTTTCCGCCTGTCCGAGATTGCCATGATGGGCGACACGCTGACCGCGAGCGCGCTTTACGTGCCGATTGTGATCCTGATCCTGCTGGGCGCGTTCACCAAATCCGCGCAATTCCCATTCCACTTCTGGCTGCCGGGCGCGATGGCGGCCCCCACGCCGGTGTCGGCCTACCTGCACTCCGCCACCATGGTGAAAGCGGGCGTCTATCTGGTGGCGCGCCTGAACCCGGCGCTGGGTGGGACCGATCTGTGGGTCTGGAGCCTGACGATCTTCGGTGCGATCACCATGATCTGGGCGAGCGTGCTGGCCCTGCGCCAGACAGACCTCAAGCTGATGCTGGCCTATACGACCGTCATGGCGCTGGGCGCGTTGATGATGTTTCTGGGCGGCGACTCGCGCTATTCGACCGTCGCGGTGGCGACCTTCCTGGTGGTGCATGCGTTCTATAAGGCGGCACTCTTCCTGACGGTCGGCTTGATCGACAAGGGGGCGGGCACGCGCGAGGTGGACCGCTTGGGCGGCATGGCCCGCGCGATGCCGATCACCATGATTATCGCCACCTTCGCGGCCTTCTCGATGGCAGGCTTTCCGCCGTTTCTGGGCTTTATCGGCAAGGAACTGAAATACGAGGGCGCGCTGGCCGTGGTGTCCGAGCCGCTGTTGGTTGCAACAATCGCGCTGCTGGCCAATGCCATGATGGTGGCAGCGGCGGGCCTCGTGGCAATCTCGCCGTTCTGGGGCAAGCAGGGCACACCGCCGAAAGAGCCGAAAGATCCTTCCATTCTGCTGTGGATCGGGCCGGGCCTGTTGGCCGCGATGGGCTTTGGCTTTGGCATCTATCCCGACGCGCTGGGCAGCCTGATCGTCAATCCGACGGTCGAGAGCATCTCTCCCGGAACCGAGCCGCTGAAGCTGAAGCTGTGGCATGGCGTGAATGTGCCGCTGATGCTGTCGATTGCGACCTTCGCGCTGGGCTTTGTGCTTTATCGCGCGCGCTACGTGATCCGCGAGGCGCTGAGCCGTCCGGGCTTTGGCGGTGTGCCCGCGTCGGATGTGTTCGACGCAGGTCTCGCCAGCTTCAAGGCCTTTGCGGCGTGGAGCGCGCGCACCGTTCAAGGCGGCAAGATGACCGTCTATCTGCGCATCGCCTTTGGGGTGCTGGCGCTGTTGATCTGGGGCGCGCATTTGGTCAGCCGGGGCGATTTTGCGCCGCAGCCGGATGCAATTGCGGTTATTCCGCTGGTGGTGTGCGTGTTGATCGCGATTTCGGCCTTTGTTGTGCTGATGACCAATTCGCGGCTGTTTGGCCTGACGGCGCTGGGCGTTGTCGGGGCGGGGATCGCGCTGATCTTCACCTTCTATTCGGCCATCGACGTGGCGATCACGCAGTTGCTGGTCGAAATGCTGGTGGTGATTATCTTGGCGGTTGCCCTGGTCAAACTGCCCGCCATGCCGATAGAGCGCAGCTTCCGCGCAGGCGACGCGCTGATCGCCACGGCTTTGGGCATCGGCATTGCGTTCGTGGTGATGAGCGTGCTGGCCCATCCGTTTGATCCACGCATTACCGAGTATTTTGAGCAAGTGAGCTATGGCGAGGCCTTCGGGCGCAACATCGTCAACGTGATCCTGGTGGACTTCCGTGCGCTCGACACCTTTGGCGAGGTGGCGGTTGTGCTGATCGCGGCGATTGCTGCGGCTGCGGCGCTGACAGCGGGCAAGAGCAAGAAGAAGGGGGGCGGGAAATGAGCATTGCGCAGCCTCAGAGCGTTCGGGTTACCAAAGTCCTAACGTCCCTAACAATCTTAGGGAAATCGCCTTACGGTTGTATTTGCCATTTCCAAGCCCTTGAAAAGGCGCGACCTCTTGGCGTCTCAAAGGCTCGAAATACCGATCTCCTAACATTATGGGGAACCGGACCGCAGGGGGCGCTGGCATGAACTCGACCATCCTGGCAACCGCCTCCAAGGTGCTTCTGCCGATCTTTCTGATCGCCTCGCTGCTGATCCTGTGGCGCGGCCATAACGAGCCCGGCGGCGGCTTTATCGGTGGCCTGATGGCGGTGATCGCGGTGGCTTTGTACGCGATTGCGGCAGGGCCTGATGCGGCGCGCAAGGCGCTGCGCTTTGATGCGTTGAACATTGCAGGCATCGGTTTGCTGGCCGCGACCGTTGCTGGGCTCTGGGGTCAGGCGCTGCATGGATCGTTCCTGCAAGGCGTTTGGCCGTTCTATGGACCGAACGAGGCGGGCAAGCTCGAAGGTCTGCCGGTCGGGTCGGTTCTGCTGTTTGATACCGGCGTTTATCTGACGGTCCTCGGGGCGGTCAGTGCGATCATCTTCGCGCTGGAGGACGCCGTTTACTATGCCGATGACGACACCAAGCCGGGGGAGATCGAGTAATGGAAATCGTCCTCGCCGCCCTTGTCGGCTTTCTCGTGGCCGCCGGTGCCTATCTGATGATGAGCGGTCAGCTGATCCGTTTCCTCTTCGGATTGGTGCTGCTGTCCAACGCGGCCAATCTGGTGATTTTCGCCTCCGGGCGTCTGGATTATGCGGCGCCGCCCTTCATTCCTGATGGGTCGAGCGTGCCGGATCCCAACGTCGCCAACGCGCTTCCCCAAGCGCTTATTCTGACGGCCATCGTGATTGGCTTTGGCCTTCTGGCCTTTGCGCTGGCGCTGGCGTTCCGCGCCTATCAAAGCCTTGGCACCGTGATCATGGACGACATGCGCGCCTGCGAGCCTGACCCCGACGCCGCCCCGACCTCTGATAGAAAGCCTGACGCCTAAGATGTTGCTGATCCTTCCTATCATTATCCCGCTTCTGACGGCGATTGTGACGCTGATCCTGCGCGGATCTGGCCGCGACTTCATCGTGTCGCTGATCGGGTCCATTGCCTTGCTGATCTCAGGCTGGGTTTTGCTGGCCGAGGTCATGGAGAACGGGCCGTTTGCCGTTCAAATGGGCAACTGGGCGGCCCCCTTCGGGATCACTCTTTTCGCTGATATTCTGGCGGCGGCCATGGTGCTGATTGCCGGGATCGTCGGTGTGGCCACGGTGATCTATTCGCGCCAGGACGTGACAGAGGACGAGCGCCGCGTGGGCTTTCATCCGCTGTCCCATGCCTTGCTGGCTGGTGTGTGCGGCGCATTTTTGACCGGCGATATCTTCAACCTCTATGTCTGGTTCGAGGTGATGCTGATCGCGTCTTTTGGCTTGCTGGTCATCGGCGGGCGCAAAGATCAGATGGATGCGGCGGTCAAATATGTGGGCCTCAACCTGATCGCGACGCTCGCGTTCCTGTCCGGTGTTGGCATCCTCTACGGGGTGGCCGGCACACTGAACATGGCGGACCTGCATCTGGCCCTGCAAGATCGCCAGAACGAGACGGCGGTCCTCGCCTCCGCCGCCTTGCTGCTGTTTGCCTTCGGCGCCAAAGCGGCGATGTTTCCGGTCTTTGCGTGGCTGCCTGCCAGCTATCACACGCCTGCCTTCGCGACCTCAGCGCTGTTTGCGGCGCTGCTGACCAAGGTCGGCGTCTATGCGCTGCTGCGGGTGTTCACGGTTGTTTATGATGGGGACGGAACCGCGATCCAGAATGTGCTGCTGGTCGGTGCGGTGCTGACGATGGTGATCGGCGTGCTGGGGGCTGCGGCGCAAAACTCTGTGCGCAAGATCCTCAGTTTCCACATCATCAGCCAGATCGGCTACATGGTGCTGGGTCTCGCGCTGTTCACGCCGCTGGCGATCATCGGTGCGATTTTCTATCTGTTCCACCATATCATCGTCAAAGCGAACCTCTTCTTTATCGCCGGTGCGATTGCGTGGAAGGCGGGCAGCGAGGACCTCGACAAGATCGGGGGGCTCTATAAGGCCGCACCCTTGCTGTCGGTCCTGTTCCTGATCCCGGCGCTTAGCCTTGCGGGCATTCCGCCGCTTTCGGGCTTCTGGGCCAAGTTCATCATCGTGCAGGCCTCGCTGGAGACCGAGGCGTGGTTTGTGACCTTCTTCGCGCTGGCTGTCGGTCTGATCACGCTGTTCTCGATGACGAAAATCTGGCTAGCGGCGTTCTGGAAAGATCATTCTGATCCCGCCCATGATCTGTCGCGCCCCTTGCCTGCCAGCATGATCTGGCCCATCGCGATCCTTGCGGTGATGACGGTGATTGTTGGTCTTGCCGCAGGCCCGCTTTATGATCTGGCCGAACAGGCTGCCGTGACCTTGCTTGATCCAATGGCCTATGTGGCCGTCGTGTTGGGAGAAACCCAATGACCTTCTTTCGCCGTCTGTGGGGCAGCATCGCGCTGTTCTTTGGCTTTATCTACGAGCTGGTCGTCAGCTCTGTGCGCGTGGCATGGGATGTGCTGACGCCGCGGACCTATGCGCGGCCCGGCTTTGTGATCATGCCGCTGGAGGCAAAGACCGATATGGAGTTGATGCTGACCGCCAACCTGATCTCGCTGACACCGGGCACCCTGTCGATTGATCTGAGCGCGGATCGGACCGAGCTGCTGGTCCATTCGATGTTCGGGGGCGATGATCCGGAGGCGGAGATCGCCGCGTTGAAACACGGGATCGAGCGCCGCGTGCTGAGGGCCACACGATGATGGATATGTTCACCGTTTCCGGCATCGCGGATCTGTTGATTGCCTCGCGCCAGGATGGGCCGCTGGGGGGCCGCGATCCTGTTCTCATTCGCCTGCGTGACCATTGCGCTGATCTTTGCGACAATCCGGTTGCTGAAGGGGCCGACCCTGGCGGACCGGGTTGTGGCGCTCGATTTGATCTCGATCTTGTTGGTGGCGATCCTGGCGCTGTTTGCGCTGGCCAGCGATGTGACGACCTATATGGACGCCGCCCTTGTCCTGGCGCTGGTCGCCTTTCTGGGCACCGTGGCGCTGGCGCGTTTCATGCTGTGCACGGGGCGCGATTACACCAAACCGCAACCGTGGGAGCAGGACAAATGACGATGCTCTGGTATGATTGGGTGGCCGTCGCCTTGATGGTCGGGGGCGGGTTCTTCACGCTGATCGCGGGGCTGGGCGTGTTGCGGATGCAAGACGTGTATATTCGGATGCATGCCTCCACCAAGGCGGGGACCCTGGGTGTGGGAATGATCTGCGGGGCCGTCGCGATTGAGATGGGCGGTGAGACGGCCGTCCAGGCGGTGGGGGTGATCTTCTTTATCCTGTTCACCGCACCGATCGGGGCGCATCTGATCGCGCGCGCGGCGTGGCGGGCCAAGGTGCCACTGTGGCGCGCCGAGGGCCAACCGCTGAAGCGGACAGAGTTCGTGTGCGAGGATGAGGCATAGTCTCAGGCGTAGCGATTTGAGTATTTTAAGAACCCTGAAGCGGGGATAGGGTGGTGCCTATGTTTGCACTCGATCACCTCGTTATTGCCGCCGAAACCCTCGAAGAAGGCACCGCCTTGATGGAAGAGGCGCTTGGCGTTGCGCTGTCACCGGGCGGCCAGCACCATTTCATGGGCACCCATAACCGTCTGTTGTCGCTGGGGCCTGAGACCTATCTCGAGGTGATCGCGGTTGATCCGGAGCTGCCCGCACCAGACCGGGCGCGCTGGTTTGGCCTCGATACCTTCAAAGGGGCGCCGCGCCTTGTGTCTTGGGTGTGGTCTGCGACGGATATCGCGCAGGTCGCACGGATGCCGGGGCAGTACGGCGCGCCCGAGCAGTTCGAGCGCGGTGATCTACGCTGGCAGATGGCCTTACCAAGCAGCAGCCCCTTGGAAGGTTTCGCGCCGCCCGTGTTGCACTGGGACGGTCCCAGGCCGCAAGAGCGCTTGCCGGATCTGGACGTGCGCCTGACCCGGCTGGAGGTGCGGCACCCCGCGATGGACGCGCTGCCGGACCTGTCTGATCCGCGCGTGGCACGCAGCGCAGGGGCCGCGCAGATGCGGGCTGAGTTTTCCATGCCCACGGGCAGTTTCACGATATGATCCGACCTGCGCGCCCGGCGGACACGGATGGTGTGCTGGCGATCTGGAATGACGCGATCCGCAACACCTCCATCACGTTCAATCCAGTGGAAAAGTCGCCCGCGGATTTCGTCGACCTTCTGCGCGACAAGGCCGCGCGCGCGCATCCCTTCCTTGTCGGCACCCAAGACAACCGGGTGCTGGGCTTTGCGACCTATGGCCCTTTCCGCAACGGTCTGGGCTATGGGCGCACGATGGAGCATTCGATCCTGCTTGCGCCCGCCGCACAAGGCAAAGGGTTGGGCCGCGCCTTGATGGAAGGGCTTTACGTCCATGCGCGCGCCCATGACATCCACAGCCTCTGGGCCGGGGTCAGCGGCGAGAACCCGTCGGGCAAAGCCTTTCATGCGCGGCTGGGCTTTGAGGAAATCGTGGTTCTGCCGGAGGTCGGCTACAAGTTTGGCCGCTGGATGGATCTGACACTGATGCGCAAAGCTCTGTGAACGCCCCCTGACAGCGGCCGCGCAATAGGCTACAGGCTTGGCCCATGTCGATTTGGTCCCGCATCGGTGAAGCGCTGGCTGCATTGCGCCAAGGTGAAAGCCTCGGTGCGGTGTTTGACCGGTTGCGCACCCCGCCCGAGCGCAGTGTCGCCTTCGCGATTGCGGTGATTGCCCTTGGGGCGAAGATGGCCAAGGCGGATGGGCAGGTGACGCGCGACGAGGTCACGGCGTTCCGGCAGGTCTTCACCATCCCCAAGGCCGAAGAAGCCAATGCGGCGCGCGTGTTCAATCTGGCGCGCGAAGACGTGGCAGGCTTCGAGGATTACGCCGCCCGCATCGCGCGCATGTTCGCAGGCGAGCAGCGCCCCCTGACCGATCTGATGGAGGGGCTGTTTCATATCGCGATGGCCGACGGGACGTATCATCCGGCGGAAGACGAATTCCTCGCCCGTGTCGCGCAGATCTTTGGCTTGGGCGAGCCGTGTTTCCGGTCCTTGCGCGCGCAATTCGTGCCCGACGCACCCCGCGATCCCTACGAAATCCTCGGGGTCACGCCCGGCACGCCCATTGGGGACATCAAGACCACATGGCGACAACTGGTCCGCGAAACCCATCCAGATGCGATGATCGCGCGCGGTGTGCCCGAAGAAGCGGTGAAGCTGGCCGAGAAACGTTTGATCACCATCAACCGCGCGTGGGACGAGATCAGCGCAACGGCCACGGGCTAGGCCATGCGTCTGGCCACCTACAATGTGGAGTGGTTCAATGCGCTGTTTGATGACACCGGCGCAGTGCTGGACGATGACGGCTGGTCAGGGCGCTACAACGTCACGCGCGGCCAGCAGATCGCGGCCTTGGGGCGGGTGTTTCGCACGCTCGATGCCGATGCAATCGTGCTGATCGAGGCCCCGGATCACAGCAAGCACCGCAGCACGGTTGCAGCGCTTGAAGCTTTTGCCGCGCATTTTTCGCTGCGCGCGCGGGCGGGGCTTGTTGGCTTTCCCAATGATACCCGGCAGGAAATTGCGCTGCTCTATGACCCGGGCGCAGTCAGCGTGCGCCATGATCCGCGCTCCAGCGCGAGTGCGCCTCAATTTGACACCCATCTGGACCTGGATGTCGATGTGGATGCCGCCCCCGAAGCCATTCGCTTTTCCAAGCCGCCACTGGAGGTCGCGCTGCGCACCGCCCAAGGCACCGAGCTGCGCTTGATCGGGGTTCACGCGAAATCCAAAGCGCCCCATGGGGCCACGTCTGAGGCGGATGCAAAGCGCATTTCCATCGCCAATCGGCGCAAGCAATTGGCGCAGTGTATCTGGCTCAGGCGTCGGGTGAACGCGCATCTTGAGGCGGGCGACAGCCTTGTGGTTTTGGGCGATCTGAACGATGGGCCGGGGCTGGACGCGTTCGAGAAGCTCTTTGGACGCTCGGGCGTTGAGATCGTGCTGGGGGGCGCGGGCGAGACCGCGCTGCTCGACCCGCATGCGGCCCAAGGCCTGTCGCGCCCGCTGGCGGCAACACCGACCTCCGCGCGGTTCTTTAACCGGCAGACGAAGCGCTGGCTGAGCGTGCTTCTGGACTACATCATGGTCTCGCCCGATCTGGCGGCGAAGGGTGGGGCATGGCGCATCTGGCATCCGTTTGAGGATCCCGAATGCTGGTCCGATGCGGCGTTGCGAGACGCGCTTTTGACCGCATCGGATCATTTCCCGGTGACCTGGGATGTCGATCTTTA
The DNA here is from genome assembly GCA_965279125.1 of Dinoroseobacter sp. GTDB lineage: Bacteria > Pseudomonadota > Alphaproteobacteria > Rhodobacterales > Rhodobacteraceae > Dinoroseobacter. The sequence continues at coordinate 136,885 of CBDIHL010000037.1, read as the reverse complement.
GCGCACTTTCCCCCCTTCTCCCGCGCAAAACCGCCCCCATATTGGGCTCAATCAAGGAGGACGCTATGACCCGACCCATTGCAACACTCGCCCTGATTGCCAGCCTGTCGGCCACGCCTGCGCTGGCCCAGGACACCGACCAAAGCTTCGAGGAGGGCTTTAGCCTGCTCGGCGAAGGGATGGCGTTGATCATGCGCGCATTGGAGTCGGAAATGGCCCCGATACTGGAGTCGCTCGGCGAGATGATCGAGGACGCGAACGCCTACGAGCTGCCCGAGGTGCTGGAGAACGGGGACATCATCATCCGGCGTAAGGAACCGCTGACGTCCGGGGATACCATCGACCCTGAAACGGGCGCGACGGATCTGTAATGCGTGAGATGATTCGCGGCGGCATCCTGCGCGATGTGCGATTGTGAACACCTCAAGGCTGTCGCTCTTACATTTTTTGCCCAGCGGCATTGAAAACGTCTGATTGCTTCGGGCAGTCGGCTTTGTTTTTCTCGTGATAAGCAGATGAGAAGACTGAACATGAAAAACACCGTGTTGTTCAGCTACGCAGTGGCCCTTGGCCTTGGCCTGATGGCTGTCCCAACACATGCAGGGACTTTTACGTTTCCCGGAGGCAGCTCACCGACGGACGATGGCGATCTGACCTTTGTCGTTGCCGTAGATACCACCATTACCGGAGACGCCGTGCTCTCCCTTTCCGATCTGGGTGGGGATTTTGGCGATGTGGCTGAGCGGCTTGAGGTGGTCATTGATGGTGTCAATGTCGGCACGATTTTTACGGGCTCAGGCGCGCTCGGGGATTGTCGCAACTACGGCGACCCGACGCTGACGATCCCCCAAGCAACGCTAGAACCCCTCATCGCGGATGGCTCGGTGACCATCGTCCTCGACGGCATCGGCAACAACCTACGCTGTGGCGCGGCGGGCCACGTTTTTGGTGGGCCTTCGAATGTCTCGTTGGCGATATCTGGTGGCGCGCTGGCATTTGTCTCGGGACCGAGCGACGAAGAGACCGCAACAGCCACCCATCTGGCGCAAACCACGAGCCTGCTCCTGAACCTGCAACCCGACCTGCGCAACCGTGTTTCCCCTCCATTGGCGTCGGTGCAAGCGCAGGTCACGCAAGGCGTCGGCTTTGTCACGATGGACACTGGGGGTGGCCCGGTCTGGGCAAGTCTGCAGGCCGAGCGTCAGGAAGCCGGCACCAGTTCGACCTTTGGCGCTCTGGCGAGCCTGGGATTACAGTGGGACACCGGGCCGCGCTCCGCCGTCGGCGGCCTCCTGCAGTTCGACACCAGTCGCTCGCAAAGCGGGGCGGGTGTCGAGACCGCGACGCGCGGCTTCCTGCTGGGGGGCTACACTGTGCAGCACATGGGAGGCCTGACCTTTGACGCCCGTCTGCTCGCTGGACGTGGGGTTACGGACGTCACATCCGGGGCAAACACCGCCACAGGGGTCAGTGGCACACGGGTTTTGGGCACAGTGCAGTTGGCGGGCCGTCACGCGCTTGCCAATGGCCAAGATCTGCGCCCCTTTGCATCCTTGGAATACGCGCAACAGTCGCTGGAGGCCTACACCATAGGCGCAACCAATGTGGGGGCCGCGTCACAGACCTTGGGCGAGGCAGCTCTTGGGCTCGACTGGGACTTGCCTGTCGAGATGCAAAACGGCCTCGGTGTCTTCACCCTTGGCGCAAGTGCGCAATACGCGTTCCAGCAAACTGGGGCAGCGGTCTTGCCAAGCGCCGCGCGGGGACGGGTCCATCTGGGCTGGGCCTATGCAAGCGGTGAAGGCGGGGCAACGCTGTCAGCGGGGGCTTATCTGGACGGGCTCGGGGCGGCGACTTATCAGGCCGTAGGGGCCAACCTGAACCTCAGCTTGGATTTCTAGGTTCAGGATCAATGGGTTCTGACCCTAACGAACGAGCACTCTCGCCTCAGCAGCCAAAGACTTCGCCAGCGACCGGAAGCGCGCATCGGACACCTCGCCGTGCAGCACGGCAAGGTCGGGCGTCAGGTGCAGTTCCAACTCGCGTTTTTTGGGGAACCACTTGAGCGCGCCCATAAAGCCTGCCTCTTGTGCCGCGAACATCGCCCCAAACCGCAAGGCTTTGCCGAGGATTTCCGCGCGCTTTTGGTCGTCTTCCGAGATCAACTCAAAGAGCGGCTCGAACCGGCTGCCGGTGCGGTTGTTGCGGTAGCGGTGCAGCAGAGACAGGCCGAGAAACACGCGCTCGCCATGGGTCATGCCGGCGAGGTTGGCTTGGGTGGCGATGTCGAACACCACTTCCGAGCGGTAATCGGGATGCGCGCGCCAGCCCACATCATGCAGGTGACAGGCCGCGCGCACGATGCGCAGCTGGTCCTTGTTGGCCGAGCGGTAAAGCGGTCCAATGAACTCAAAGAGCGCCTTGCCGAAACCGGGCATCCGGGCACTGCGCGCCTCGGCGAATTTGCTGGCTTCGACGAGGGGGTCGCGGCGGCGTTGGCCTTGGGACATCTCTTCATAAAGCAGCCCCTCACGGATCCCGAAGCTGGACACCGCCACGCTGGACGGCTTGAAGGTTGCCAGAAGCGGGCGCAGCACGGTCATCGCCATCGGGATCAGCGAGAACCGCGCTTGGCCGATGCCGGTTTGCTGGCGCAGCTCTTCAAGGTCTTGTTTTTCAACCCAATCCATCGTTGCACGGATCGCTTTCGGCTTCATCTCATATTCGTGCAGCACCGCCAGCGGATAGCCCTGACGCAACATGTCGAGCCTTGCCAAAGCGCGCCAAGACCCGCCCACCAGATAGAGGCGCTTACCCGTGACCGGGACCGCATCGACGAGGCTGGCGAGCTCGGCCTTGATATGCGCCTTCAGCCCCTTCTTGCCGCCTTTGACGTCTGCCAGCTTCAGCGGACCCAGCGCCGAGGTCGCGCGCCTGCAGACCTCGCCATCTGCAATCTCAGCGATCTCCATCGACGATCCGCCAATGTCGCACATGATCCCATCCGCACCGGGCCAGCCCAGCAGCACCCCTTGCGCTGACAAACGCGCTTCTTCCGCGCCGTCGATGACCCACAGCTTGAGGCCGGTATCCGCCTCGATCTCGTCGCAGAAGGCAGGGCCATCGGTGGCCTCGCGCATGGCGGCTGTCGCCACAGCAATCAGCGGTGTGACCTTCATCCCATGGGCCAGCTTCACAAAGCGCGCAATCGCGGCGGCCGCGCGCACGCGGCCTTCGGGGTTCAGCTTGCCGGATGTGGACAGGCCCGCGCCCAAGCCGCACATGACCTTCTCGTTGTAGAAATAGGCAGGCGCGCGCGCGGCCCCGTCGAACACGACCATCCGCACCGAGTTTGAGCCCACGTCGATGACGCCAACCCGGCTAAGCGCGCGGGCCTCGGGTTCCAACCACGTCTCATGGCTGTCATGCGAAAACGGCGACCAGCCCAGTTGAAGTACACCATCTCCGTCCACGCGCATCCCCTTCGCGTTTCCCACCGCTGCCGGACCTTAGAAAGGCGCGCGTGTCAGGGTCAAGCGCTGCGCAGGGGGGCAGGCTCAATCGTCGCGGCTATGGGCCAGTTTGGGCACATCGCTGGCCCCCGCCGATCCGCGCCCCGAAAGCGACGGGTTTTCCATGAAAAAGCGGTGGCAGTTGAAGGCGCGTTTGCCTTCCTCGACAGGGTGGCGGATGAAGGTGCCATCGGGGGCGACGACCCAGCTTTGCGCTTCATCGGCCAGATTGGCAGCCATGATCTGGCTGACAATTTGGGCTTTTACGGTGTTGTTGTTGATCTCGACCAGTGTCTCGACCCGCCGGTTCAGGTTGCGCCCCATCCAGTCGGCAGAGCTGATGAACACCCGCGCTTTCTTGGCGGGCAGGCCGTAGCCATTGCCGAAACAGACGATGCGCGAATGCTCCAGAAAGCGTCCGATCACGGATTTGACCCGGATATTCTCGCTTAAGCCCTTGATGCCCGGACGCACGCCATTGATCCCGCGCACCACCAAATTGATGCGGACCCCGGCCTGACTGGCGGCGTAGAGCGCGTCGATCACATCAGGCTCGATGATCGAGTTCATCTTCGCCCAAATCTCGGCGGGACGGCCTGCTTTGGCGAACTCGGCCTCGCGCCCGATCATTTCGATCAGGTTGGATTTCATATCAATCGGGCTGATCGACAGATTTTCAAGCGCTGCGGGCTGGGCATAGCCCCCGACATAATTGAACACCTTGGTAGCATCGCGCCCGAGTGCTGCATCGCAGGTGAAAAAGCTCAGATCGGTGTAGATGCGCGCCGTAATCGGATGGTAATTGCCGGTCCCGTAATGGGTGTAGGTCACCAGTTTGCTGCCCTCGCGCCGCACCACGGTGCTGATCTTGGCGTGGGTTTTGTACTTGATGAAGCCGTAGACCACATGCGCGCCGGACCGTTCCAACCGCCTTGATTGGCGAATATTGGCGGCCTCGTCGAAGCGGGCTTGCAAACTCGACCAGCGCGGTGACGGACTTGCCGTCCTCGGCGGCCTCGCACAGGGCGGCCACGATGGGGCTGTCGCGCGAGGTCCGGTAGAGCGTCTGCTTGATCGCCACCACATCGGGATCGCGCGCGGCTTGTTGCAAAAAGCGGATCACCATATCGAAGGTCTCGTAGGGGTGATGCAGCAGCATGTCCTTTTGCTTGATCGCCTCGAACATATCCCCTTCGAAATCTTGCACGCGCTCGGGCACGCGCGGCGTGAAGTTGGGCCAGAGCAGATCGGGGCGTTCGTCCAGAACCAGCTCTTTGAGGTCCGCGACACCGATAATCCCACGCACTTCGATCGCCTCGTCGGGGGCCACGCCCAGCGCGTCGGTCACGATCTCGGTCAGCTCGTCCGGCGCACCTGCGGAGAATTGCAGGCGCACAACTTCGCCGCGCCTGCGCCGTTTCAAAGCGGTCTCAAATTCGCGGACGAGGTCTTCGGCTTCTTCCTCCAGCTCCAGATCGCTGTCGCGCAGGATCCGAAAGCTGCAATGGGCGGCGACTTCGTAGCCGGGAAACAGCAGCGGCACGTTCAACAAAAGCAACTCTTCGAGCGGCAAGAACCGGATACGCCCGGCCCGGTTCGGCAAGCGGATGAAGCGGTCGATTTGGCCGGGCACAGGCAGAAGCGCTTGCAACTTGCGCCCGTCGCTGGGGCGCTCAAGGCCCAGCACCAGCGAATAGCCGGTGTTGGGAATGAACGGAAACGGATGCGCAGGATCAATCGCAAGCGGTGACAGCACCGGAAAGACGTTGGACAGAAACACCGTCTCAAGATGCTTCAGATCGCCCTTGGTCAGCTTCGAGCGGGTCAGAAGCAGGATGTTTGCGCGCTCCATCTCCTTTTTGAGAGTTGACCACACCGCTTGCTGCTCGGCCATCAGGTTGCGCGCGTCGCGGTGGATCAGGACCAATTGCTCGGCGGGCGAGCGGCCATCTGCGGCGGGTGTTTTGATGCCGCCGCGCGCCAGCTCGCGCAGACCCGCCACGCGCACGGAGTAAAACTCGTCGAGATTCGTGGCGCTGATCGACAGGAAACGGACGCGCTCCAGCAGCGGAACGCGGGGGTTGCTGGCTTCTTCGAGCACGCGCCAGTTGAAGCCCAGCCAGCTGAGCTCGCGGTTGAAAAACCGCGCAGGCCCTTCGCGTTCGGCCTTGGGGCGCTCGACCGGGGTTGGGAACGGGGCTTTGAGGAAATTTGCAGGTGTGGACATGTCTTTAGTTTACGCCTGCGGGTCCTGGGGTGAAAGAGGCAGCTCCGATTGTCTGCGGACACCCAAGACCTCGCGGGCCAGATCGGCGGTAATCTTGCGGCGCTCGGCCATGGCGCGGCGGTCCATCTCCGCCACCAAGCGCCCAGCTTCCGCGAATGAGCGGTCCATATGGAGTGTGAGCGTGGTGATGGTCGATGGGGACGGCGTGAGTTGCCTGTCTGCAAAGAGTTTCACAAGCACATAAGACAACAGGTCTTCATCGGGTGTTTCAAGCGCCACAGACAACGTGCCTTGGATGCGACTGGCGAGGTCCTGCAAAGCCATGGGCCACGCGGAGGGCGAGGCCTGCCCGGTCATCAAAAGCCGTCCTCCGGCGGCGAGCGTGCGGTTGTGCAGATGGAACAGCGCTTCCTCAAGGACCGCGTTGCCCGCGATTGCTGGCACGTCTTCAACAACGATGTTTGCGGCGGTATCGATCTCGTGCAGATCCGTCGCGGCGATGATTTGCGCATCGCTCATTTCCGCCCAGACCGAGGCCAGATGTGTTTTTCCTGACCCTTCCGGCCCAAACAGCACCAACTTACCACCGGGCCAGCTTTGCCACCCTTCAATCAGGGTCATCGCCGCGCGATTGGCACCAGATACGGCGAAATCTGCGCGTCCAAGGGCCGTGTGCAGCGGTAGATCAAGCGGCAGTTGTGCCGCCATGTCAGGAGCCCTCGTCAGAGTGCTTCGCAAGCCCCTTGTAGAGGCGGCTGTCGGTGTAACGCCCAACGCCATATCGGAGCAACACGCCGATTGCGGCGGCGACCGGGACCGCGACCAGAAGACCGACAAAGCCAAACATTGCCCCAAAGGCCGATAGCGCGAAGAGCAGCCAAACTGGGTGCAGACCGACAGAGCTGCCCACGAGGTTCGGTGTCAGGATATTCCCCTCGACCATTTGGCCACCAAAAAAGATGACTGCGACGAGAGCGATCCATTGCCACTCTCCCCAGAATTGGAAGAGCGCGAGGCCAATGGCCAAGCCTCCTCCGACGATGGAGCCGACATAGGGGATAAAGGTCAACAAGCCTGCAATTGCCCCTACCACAAGGCCGAAATTCAGACCCACCAGCATCAAGGCCAGCGAATAGAAGCCGCCCAAGATCAGGCACACGGTAAGCTGACCGCGCACAAACGACGCCAGCACCCGGTCCACCTGATAGGCCAGATCGCGAATAATGGGCGCGTGGTCACGCGGCAACAGGCCGTCGATCCGGGCCATCATATTGTCCCAGTCCAGCAGAAGGTAGAACGCCACGACGGGCACCACGACAAGGAATACAACCGCGTTCAGGACCGAGATCGCGGAAGCGAAAACCTGTTGGACCACCGCCCCGCCTTTGGACTGGATAAAGGCTGCGATGGAATTCAGCGATTGGCGCAGCGTAGATTCCGGATCATTGATCATCGGAAAGCGCTCGGACAGGCCAGCCTGCAAACGCTGCGCAAGCTCTGGCGCAATATTGATCAAGCCGACCAATTGCTCGACCATCAAGGGGATCACCAAAAGAGCAGCGAAGATGCACATCAGCAAAGCAAAAAGTGAGATCAGCACGGTCGCGATCAATCGAGAGATACCCCAACGCTCCAGCAGGTCGGCAATCGGGTCCAGGCAATACGCAACTGCGCCACCAACAACGAAGGGCAAGATCACATCGCCCAAGACCCACATCAAGACGAGGAAGACGAGCGCTGCCAGCCCCCAATAGGTTGCTTGTTGCCGAACCGGCAGTCCCATGCGCACACTCCGTTTGCGATTACCCCTTTGACATGGAGGGGGAGGGCGCTCAAGGCAAGTCATGGCCCTCGTATTGGCTGAAAAAAGCGGGGCTTCTTGCCGGGGCTTGGCCAATCGCCTAGAGCATGGGCAACCAGTTCTTAACCCTACGAGCCCGCCATGCGCCTGACCCGCTACTTCCTGCCCGTCCTCAAGGAAACGCCCTCCGAGGCCCAGATCGTCAGCCACCGCCTGATGTTGCGCGCGGGTATGATCAAACAGGCCAGCGCGGGGATTTATTCGTGGCTGCCCTTGGGCTTCAAGGTCTTGAAAAAGATCGAGGATATCGTGCATGAGGAACAACAGCGCGCGGGCCATATCCCGATGCTGATGCCCACTTTGCAAGGCGCTGATCTGTGGCGCGAGAGCGGTCGCTACGATGATTACGGCGAGGAAATGCTGCGCATCACCGACCGGCATGGGCGCGATATGCTATACGGGCCGACCAACGAAGAGCTAATCACGGACATCTTCCGCTCGAACGTGAACAGCTACAAGGACTTGCCGCTGACGCTTTACCATATCCAGTGGAAATTTCGCGACGAGATCCGGCCTCGGTTCGGCGTCATGCGGGGCCGCGAATTCTACATGAAAGATGGCTATAACTTCGATCTGACCAAGGAAGACGCGCTCCACGCCTATAACCGCCACCTCGTCAGCTATCTGCGCAGCTATGAGCGGATGGGACTGCAAGCCATCCCGATGCGCGCGGATAGTGGCCCGATTGGCGGCGACGACACGCACGAGTTTCTGGTGCTGGCCGAGACGGGTGAGAGCGAAGTCTTCTATGATAGCGCCGTGACCGATCTGACGTTTGGCGACCGTGAGATTAACTATGATGACGTCGAACAATGCGCAGGCGTGATGCAGGAATTTACCGAGCTTTATGCCCGCACGGACGAAACCCATGACGAGGCCGCTTTCAACGCGATCCCGGAGGAGCGTCGCCGTGTTGCGCGCGGGATCGAGGTTGGCCAGATCTTCTACTTCGGCACCAAGTATTCCGATGCAATGGGGGCCACGGTCCAAGACAGCGAGGGCAACAAGGTGCCGGTCCATATGGGCAGCCACGGGATCGGTGTGTCGCGCTTGCTGGGCGCGATTATTGAGGCGAGCCATGACGACAAGGGCATCATCTGGCCCGAGGGCGTGACGCCGTTTCATTGCGGGATCGTGAACCTTAAGCAAGGCGATGAGGGGACGGATGCGGCGTGCGAAGACCTCTATGCGGCATTGACGAAGGCCGGGCTTGAGCCGCTTTATGATGACCGGAAGGAGCGTGCTGGGGGCAAGTTCGCGACGATGGATCTGATTGGCCTGCCTTGGCGCATTACGGTGGGGCCGCGCGGGTTGAAAAGCGGTGTTGTGGAGCTGACATCGCGCAAGACGGGCGAGAGTGTGGAGTTGAGCGCAGAGGATGCAGTGGCGCGGGTGGTCGAGATTTATAGAGGTGTGTGAAGGGGCGCTGGGGGGGGGGCTTCACGCCGCCACGCTGCAGGATCTGGCGGTCCCGATTGAGGGGGTGGGCGCTAAGGTTTGCGCGTGACACAAAACCTCACCCACGTCTCAACGATTTATAAACCTTTGGCTTTTACCCTCTCTTTTACGATTTTTCGCAGAAAAATCGGGGACCTTTCTTCTGCGAAGAAAGACTTAATATAGTCGCGTTTTCGAATCGGACGCTTGCCGTTGCGCCTTGTGACAACCCTGCGCCCGCCCCGTTAACAAAACCTCAACACAACCTCGCTAAAACCCACCCCCATCGGATCCGACGCGAGACTGGCCTCAAGCCTCTCCCGCTTCCATGAACATCACGGTTCTGCGCCCACGTCACAGACAAAGGCGCGCCCGAACCGCATGCAACGCGCCTCGGGTACAGACGGGGCAAGGGCAACGGGGGCTGCAGATCGCGGCGCTCGGATCAGGACCGGTTCACCCTTCGGGGCGGCGCCGCTTCCAAGACCTTTCCCACGACGAGACCTGCCAAACGGCCTGACCCAAATCCTCCCCGAGGACTTGCAAATCTCCGCATGGAGGTTTCGCCCTCTTCCGCCCGCCTCTCCCCCTTGCTAGCTTGCTTCCATGAAAACCATCCTCGCTTTTGGCGACAGCCTCACTTTCGGCGCGCCCCCTGATGACACCTTGCGGCATCCGCGCAATGACCGCTGGCCCATGGCGTTGCAGATCGGGCTCGGCCATGAATATGAGGTCATCTCCGAGGGCCTCAACGGGCGCACAACCGTCTTTGGCGATCCAAAGGCCAGCTATCTCAGGGCGGGCAGTGACGCGCTGCCGACGCTGTTGCACACGCATCAACCGCTTGATCTGGTCATCATCATGCTGGGCCTCAATGACATCATGGTGGCCGAGCGGTCTGCCCGCGCCGCAACCAGAGGCCTCGCCCGGCTGATCGAGATCATTCGCACGCATCCCTATTTCGATCCAAGCTGGCGGCCCGACATCCTGATCGTCGCCCCGCCATGCCCCATCCCAGATACGCAAGGCGAGATTACCGAGCGTGAGCGCGCTGAGGCCCGCAAGCTCGGCCCGCTCTATCAAACCCTCGCTACCGAGCAAGGCACCGGCTTTTTCGACGCAAGCTCTGTCACCACGGGGGCCTTGCCCGACGGCGTGCATCTGTCGGCGGAGGGCAGCCAGGCGCTGGGCGAGGCGCTGGTCGATACGGTGCGCGCGCGCGTGCCGATCGCCTGAGCCCCAAGCCGGGGGTTGACCCGTCCGGCTGCGGTCGCCAAGTCACCCCGAACCGACCGGAAAGTGCCGAAAAGATGACGCAGAAAATTGCCCAGTTCGACGTGATCGGCGAAGCGCGCTGGGATGCGACGGCAGCGCCGGACCAGACCCCAACCCAGTCGTGGATCTGGGTCAAATCCGCCGCTGAGGTCTTTGCGAAAGATGCGCCTTTGAGGGTGCTGCAAACTGGCGACGCAACCGCTCCGACCGCTCTGGCCGCGTTCTACCAAGCGCGTCGCGGCTACCCCGCCTGGCACCGCGTCGGCGGTCTGGATCTTGGTAAATGCCCCGATATCAAAGTCGCGTCGCCAGAGGCGGCCCAAGGCATGGCGCGCGCCATTCTGAGCCTGCCTGGAGCGGTCGACTTAGGGCACCATCCGCTCGAATGCGCGGTGCTGGGGGCCATGTCCGACATCCGCAGCTTCAAACGCACCCTGCGCCGGACGCGGCCTGAAAGCTGCTCGCCAAGTGTCATCCTGCAAGATCTGCCCGAAAACCCGCTTGCTGCGCTCAGCGCGTCCCGGCGCAAATCCCTGCGCGCGCGCCGTCGCAAGGCCGAAGACGCCCATGGCCCGTTTACCTTGCGCCACCTCAGCCCAACCCTGACGGAGCTGCCCGGCCTTCTGGACACCGCATTCGCCATCGAGGCCAGCGGTTGGAAAGGACGCGCAGGCACGGCGATGGCGATGGATGCGCCGCAAGGGGATTTCTACCGGCTGTTTTGCAGGCGTGCGGCCAAGCGCGGGCGGCTGCGGCTCAGCTTTCTCGATATCGGGCAGACGCCTGCCGCGATGCATATCTCGGTGCAAAGCGATGACGCGCTTTGGCTGATCAAAACGGGGTTTGACGAGCAGTTCAGCGCGGCCTCGCCGGGGGTGCAGCTTGATATGATGGTGCTGGCACAAGCCCGCGCGGACGGGCTGGCGCGGGTCGTGTTTGTGGGCAAGGAAGAGCCTTGGCTGGGCGACCAGATGCAAGGCGCGCGCCCCTTGGTCGCCGCTCGCTTGTTGCCGATCTCGCTGCGGGGCGCACAGGCCGTCACGGTCGAGGCCACACGCCTGCTGCGCCGAAAGCTGGGCTAGACCCCTTCCAGCGCGTGCCCATGTCGTCGCTCCGCCAGGGCTTGGCGGATGATTTGCCACGCGCTGGACAAGAACAGGCTCGCCATCAATCCGGCCACCAGCAAATCCGGCCAGCCCGTCGCCGTGCCCCACACCCCGAGCGCTGCAAACATCACCGCCACATTGCCAATTGCGTCATTGCGCGAGCAAAGCCAAACTGAGCGCACATTCGCATCGCCGTCCTTGTAGGCGGCAAGGATCGCAACAGAGGCCAAATTCGCGGCGAGGGCCAGAAACCCCACCACGCCCATCACCGGCGCATTCGGCACGCCCAGCACGAAGACGCCGTAGACCGTGTAGCCCATAACCCACAGCCCCATCAGCAGCAGGCTGATGCCTTTGATCAAAGCTGCCATTGAGCGCGTCGCCAACGGCGCGCCGATCACCGCCAGCGACAGCCCATAGGTTGCAGCATCCCCGGCAAAATCGAGTGCGTCGGCTTGCAATGCGCGACTTCCCGCAAGCGCTCCGGCTGCCATTTCGACACCGAACATGCCGGCATTGATCCAGATCACCAGCCACAAGCGCCGTTTATAGCTGTCGGAGACACCATCGAATTTGGCGTTATGGTTGCAGCATCCGCTCATCTCTTTGTCCTTTTCGACTCGCCCTCAGTCTGGTCTAATTGCTCTAGCGGCTAGAGGTTCAAGAGGTTTCTTCACAATGTTCTCCATCGGCAAACTGTCCGACCAAACGCGGGTCAAAATCCCCACGATCCGCTATTACGAGGGGATTGGCTTGATGCCCAAGGCCGAGCGCAGTGCAGGCGGGCAGCGACGCTATACCAAGGCACATGCCGAGCGCCTCGGCTTTATCCGGCATTCACGCGATTTGGGGTTCTCGCTCGACGCGATCCGCTTGCTACTGGAGCTGTCTGCGCATCCGGACCAAGGATGTGCCGAGGCCAATGCCATCGCGCGTGATCAGCTCGCCGATGTGCGCGCGCGAATTTCCCAGCTGCGCAGGCTGGAGCAGGAGTTAGCGCGGATTGCAGCCCTAGACTGTGATGGTGGACCCTTGGCCGAGTGTCAGGTCCTGACTGCTTTGGGAGATCATACATTGTGTAAAGGCGCGCATTGAAACCAACTTTCGCGCCTGCCTGGCAACTGGGGTAAACCCCTTCCAGCGTTCGGCAACACCAGTATTGTTGTTGCTGCCACAGCGCTGTCAGCAGGAACGTGCTAACGAACAAGACCACGCAGATAAGGACCAGCCCATGACCATATCCACCGCACAGGACATTGAAGAGGCGATCAAGGAATTGGTCGACCAGATCGCGCCCGACATCCGCTACGTTGCGAAATACGGCGGCGAGGTACTGGCCCCGGATCCAGACAGCGACAGCACCTTCGTGGGCGGCATCTTTGCCTATAAGGATCACGTGTCGCTGGAGTTCTCGGAAGGCGCATCGTTTGACGACCCGAACGGCCATTTGGAAGGCAAGGGCAAGCGCCGCCGCCATTTGAAGTTCACGCAAGCGGGCGAGGTGGCGTCAAAAGACGCGATGCACTTCCTCAAGCAAGCGCTCCAGCTGCCCGGATAGGGGTGCAGGCTTCGCGGACCGCTCAAAAAATAGGCATTGGTCGGAATTTAACGCTTAATTCCCCACCTCTTGCCGATTTGCCTACGATTTGAGCGCTCGGACCCCGCCCCGCCGCTTTTCATCGCGCCGATCTGCCGCTTTTTGCAGCACGGAACGAGAGAGAAACGCGAGGGGGGATCGCCATGAACGGCGCAGATACCGCATGGATTATGGTTGCAACGGCATTGGTGCTGTTCATGACACTGCCGGGCCTGGCCCTGTTCTACGGAGGCCTCGTGCGCGCGCGCAATGTGCTCAGCGTGTTCATGCATTGCTACGCGATTGCCTGCCTGATGAGCATCCTGTGGTTCGCGCTCGGCTACTCCATCGCCTTCGGTCCCGGTGAAAGCGGGTTCTGGGGCGGTCTCGACAAAGCCTTCCTCAGCGGCGTGACCGTCGACAGCCTGTCGGGCACCCTGCCCGAGATCCTGTTCTTCGCCTTCCAGATGACCTTCGCGATCATCACCCCGGCGCTGATCGTGGGCGCTTATGTCGAACGCATCGGCTTCGCCTTCGTCCTTCTGTTCTCCGCCCTCTGGATGCTCTTGTGCTACGCGCCCGTCGTCCACTGGATCTGGGGCGGCGGTATGTTGTCGGATGGCGGTATCTTCGGCGAAACCGGCGCGCGCGATTTCGCGGGCGGCATCGTCGTGCACCAAACCGCAGGCCTCGCCGCACTCTTACTGGCTGTGTTCCTCGGCAAGCGCCGCAACGCCACCACCCCACCGCACAATCCGGGCATGGTGATGATTGGCGCGGCGATGCTCTGGGTCGGTTGGTTCGGCTTCAATGGTGGGTCGCAGCTGGCCGCAGATGGAGGGGCCGCGATGGCGATCACCGTGACGCATCTGTCCGCCGCCGCCGCGTCGCTGACATGGGCGCTGTGGGAGAAGATCAAATACGGCAAAGCCTCGCTCGTCGGTCTCGTGACCGGCACCATCGCAGGCCTCGCGTCGATCACGCCCGCATCCGGTTTCGTCGGCCCGGTTGAGGCGCTGATCATCGGTGCGGTCGCAGGTGTGCTCTGCCAAGAGGCGGTGAACCTGATCCGCAACACCCTCAAGATTGACGACACGCTCGATGTGTTCGCGGTCCACGGCGTGGGCGGCATCTTCGGCACGATCATGATCGCGATCTTCGGGGCGGGCACGTTCCTCGCGCAGTTCGGGAGCCTCGCCATCGTGGGCGTCTATACCGTGGTCGTGACCGTGGTGCTGATCAAGCTGGTCGGCCTGATCACGCCGCTGCGGGTGGACGAGGAGACGGAAGTTAACGGCCTCGATCTCACCGTGCATGGCGAGCGGGCTTACGACATGCGCTCCTAAACAATTCCATATCCAGAACAAAGGCCCGGCCCCCCAAGTCGGGCCTTTGCATTTGCGGTTCTCGGTGCGGGCAAATAAGCTCAGCTCGCAGAACACCGGAGCACGCAGTCCAATGGATAAAACCGCCATCCTCATCCTCGGCATCGTTATGGCCACCTTGCTGGTCTCGGTGGGGCTGGGGATGCGCTATTCGGTGGCGGTGCTGCTCTATGGGGGGATCGCGTTGGTGCTGTCGCCTTTGGCGCTTCACAAGATCGAAAAGATGAATGTGGCGATTGGTGTTTTGGTGGGTCTGGCGATCTTTGCCAGCTTCCCGGCGCGCAAACTCTACCAGCTGGACGGGATTCTCGACTCCGCAGGCCTGACCATCGCTTACGGGATCGTGCTGTTCATCGCCGGGTTCGGGTGGAAGCGCGATTGGAAGGCCAAAGGGTAAGCCGACCGCCGCCACTCTTTCTTGCTAAAAATACTCGAAGACAAAACGGGCCCGGCGTGAACCGAGCCCGTCATTTCTTGTGTCAGAGGATGCAGCTTACGCCGCAAAGCCCAGCTTATAGAGGTGGATCTCGAAGATCGGGTGCGTCTCTGCACCGACCACGTTCTCCTTGTGGTGACGATAGACAGACCGCCAGTACGGCTGAATGACCACGCCTTCTTCCTGCATGATCGTCTGGATCCGCGCCATCACTTCCGAGCGCTTGCCCGCATCCGCGATGGCCGAGGCTTCTGCCAGAAGGGTGTCGAACTCTTCATTGGCAAAGGCGGTCTCGTTCCAGGCCACACCGGACTTATAGGCCAGTGTCAGGTTCTGCACGCCAAGCGGGCGGTGGCCCCAGTCGGTGGACGAGTAGGGGTATTTCGCCCAGTCGTTCCAGAAGGTCGAGCCCGGCAGAACCGTGCGCGTCACGTTAAAGCCCGCGTCGCGCAGCTGTGCGGCCAAAGCGTCGGTGGTGTTGCGACGCCACGTGTCATCGATCGAGATGATCTCGTGCTCGTAATCGGCCATGCCCGCTTCGGCCATCAAAGCCGCTGCGGCCTCGGGGTCATAGACGGGGGGGGGCAGCTCGGCATATTCTGGATGGATCGGGCACACATGGTGGTTTTCCGCGACCGAACCCAGACCGTCATAGCCCAGTTGCAACAGCACCTCGTTGTCGCACGCCATTGCCAAGGCCCGGCGCACGCGCGCGTCCGCATAGGGCTTGTTGCCATCGGGGTCGGTGGCGTCCTGGTTGGTGCGCAACACGATGGAGTTCGCGCTGACCGCTTCGGACTTGGTCCAGCCGATTGCGTCGAAGACCTGCACAAACTCGCCGACAGTCTCGTAGTTCATGTCGATCTCGTCGGACTCAGCCGCCGCGAAATGGGACGAGCCTTCGACGCCGTAATCGATGAACTCGATCCGGTCGAGGGCAGCACCTTCGCCCCACCACTCATGGTCGGTGTTCTTCACGAGCACGGCTTTCACGCCAACCTCGTATTCGGGCATCAGGTACGGGCCGGTGCCGACCTGGTTCTCGGCAGGGTTGCCTGAGAAGCCGTTTTGCACAACCGCCGAGGGGTAGTCCGAGAAGGTTGCGACCAGCGTGATGTCGGGCATTGCCAGGTCCAGAACCACGGTCATGTCATCCACAACCGTCATCGCGCCATCGGCCAGCTTGCCGGTCTCAGGATCGATGATTGCGCTCAGGCGCGAGGC
This sequence comes from Dinoroseobacter sp., assembly GCA_965279125.1. Lineage (GTDB taxonomy): Bacteria > Pseudomonadota > Alphaproteobacteria > Rhodobacterales > Rhodobacteraceae > Dinoroseobacter. The sequence goes on along the minus strand of CBDIHL010000037.1, from coordinate 120,846 downwards.
CATGGAATTGCCTTCCATTTCCGTATCGGCCCAGCGGGTGATGTTATAGGCCACATCGGCGCTGGTGAAGTCGGTGCCGTCGTTCCACTTCACACCCGGGCGGATGTTCAGGGTGTACTGAGTGGCGTCGTCATTGACGCTCCACGATTCCAGCAAGCGACCGTTGAACACACCGTCACGGCTGTATTCGATCAGGTATTCCAGCCAACCGCGACCGATATTTGCCAGCTGTGGCCAGTCAAAGGTGGGTGGATCTTTCAACGGGCGCACGTCCATCTGGATGCGCAAGGTGCCGCCTTCGGCCATATGGCCCGCAGCTTTGGCAGGCGCGTTCAGGCCCAGAAGGCCATACGCAGCGGTTGCGGTCACACCGAGCGACGTGGCGCGCGACAGAAACTCGCGGCGGGACAATTTCCCATCGCGTGCTTCCTCAGCATACATCACGGCTGCTGGATGCACATTTTGTGCAAAATCTTTCATGGGATCGTTCTCTCCGGTTGGTTATCTAAGTGTATTTTGCGCGCACGTCTCAAACGGTGCGGCTTGGATCACAAACGACATCGCCCTCGCAGGCGGCAGGTTTGTTGATCGAAAGTGTCAAACGATGACATATGTTGATTAAACGCGACACCCCGTTGCGGTGCAACCCGGTTTCTACGGATTGGCTCTATGACACTTGCGTGACTGGACTTAATGGATGTGCAAGTAAGTGCGGCGTGATGATCCCAAGCCAGAGTGCCGCTATGCCGATCAAAATCGTAAGTCATGACGCGTCTTGGGCTGCGCGCTTCGAACAGGAGACTAAGGGTTTGCGCGCGGCGATGGACACGTGCGCGCGCGCCCTCCATCACATCGGCAGCACCTCCGTTCCGGGGCTCGTGGCCAAACCGATCATCGATGTGCTGGCAGAGGTCTCGAGCCACGCAGCCCTAGACGCGCGGGCAGCTCAAATGGCGGGGATCGGCTACGAGGTCATGGGCGCGTTCGGGATCGAGGGGCGGCGCTACTTTCGCAAAGACAGCGCGGGCGGAGAGCGGCTGGTCCAGGTCCATGCGTTCGAGAGCGGATCACATCACTTGGTGCGCCACCTCGCGTTTCGCGACTACCTGAGAGCGTATCCTGATGTGGCCGCAGAGTATGGAAAACTGAAGCAGACGCTGGTTGCAAAAGGGGACGAGGCCGACGGCTACATGGACGGGAAAGACGCGTTCGTGAAGCGGGTGGAGCGCGAGGCTGTGAAGTGGTTTGGTGGATCGCAGAGACGGCCCTAACCTTGGCATGCAAAACAGTGCGCTTGTATCGCCGGGCACGAAACATCCGCGCGTGCGTCCGGTTTGCATCGGGTGCGCGCCAAAACGCGAGGGAACAGAGGGTGACAAATCGATTAGGTGCAGTGCTTTGCTTGAGCCTCATGCCGTCGTCATCGGCGTTGGCAGAAATCTATGTTTGCACCGATTTTTTACATGTCTCTCCCGCGGCAATATCATTTGTCGGCAAGCAGTTGGGTGTGCGCCACGATGTCAGCGTCATTGCTGATATCGAAGCCGCTCTGGAGGCACATTCTGGCACGCTATTCATATCAACCCATGCGATGCCGTCTCTTTATATAGAGCGCTGTGTCGCAGGTGCGGAACAGTTGACGCCGGGCGCAGCCCGCGATTTCGGCGATGCCGTGAGCCGACTCGGGTCTCCTCCGAGCCCTGATGTTATGGAAATACTTCTGAGGCCCTTTCCAGCGGACGAGCACGAGGCGCTGAAGCGCAGCTTTGGACCAACCCTGAGTAGCGGGTCATTGACCCGTTCAGGTCCATGGACCACGCATGTCGTGACGACAATACTTGATGAACCCACCCGATCGCTACAGGCAATTGAAGGGATCCTAAACAGCGACGGGCAGTGTGCGTTGTCGTTTGAGTGTTCCGATGCGTTTGCCGCTTTCATCGGTGAACGCTAGCGGCGCGGGGTGCACGACAGATGCAACGTTGGTCACCGGAAGGCGCATACTCACCCCGCCATGCGCTGCCCATCCACCACCAGAACCCCACTCACCACCACCAGCGCCGCCAGTGCAAATATCGCCAGCACCACCCATCCGAACCCGGCGATGATCGCGCCCCCAGCGAAAGCCCCAACGGTCGAGACCAGCGCGAGGGCGGTCTCATTGGCCCCTTGAACCACCGCCTTCTCCTGCTCGGGCACGGCCTCGGCCAGCATTGCTGTCGCCCCGATGAAGCAGAAGTTCCAGCCCAGCCCCAGCAAGACCAGCGAGATGTAGAAGTATCCGACCTCCATCCCGCTGAGCGCTACGAGTGTGGATGCGATTAGCAAGACCAGACCGACCCCTGCGATGAGACGCACGCCGAACCGCTTGATCAGCAGTCCTGTCACGAAGCTCGGCGCGAACATTGCGATCACGTGCCAACGAATGACGTCCCCCGCCTGCGCCTCGCTGAGTCCACATCCGATCATCGCAAGGGGTGTGGGCACCATCATAAACACCATGATCCCTTGCGAAACTGCGCCTAGCCCAACGGCGAGGCGCACTGGCCCATGACGCAGCAAGGCGAGTGCTGCCAACCGCTGGCGCAGTGTTTGAGATGGAGCCGCAGGGGCAGCTGCCAGGCGTGTAAAGATCAACGGCACGATGCCTGCGAGTGTCAGCGCAATGATCGCCACATAGGCCCCGGCCAACGGCACCGGGGCCAGCGCATCTTTGGCCATGATGAACACCTGCGGGCCGATCAAAGCGGCCACGAGGCCCGAGGTTAGCATAAGCGAAATCGCCACGGGCTGCCACGCAGGGCTGACCGTCTCGGCAGCGGCGAAGCGGAAATACAGATAACACGATAGCGCCGCCCCCAAGGCCATATGCGCAATGCACAAAAGGACGAAACTGCCACTGACCACGGCCCAAACGCCCAGTGAGGCCCCAAGGATCGCGCAGCCCGCCCCCACCAGAAAGCCGACCTTGCGCCCGCGCTTGCCCATCAGGAGCGAAAACGGGGCGGCGGCCAGGAACCCGGCGAGGGTTTGCAAAGATGCGGGCAAGGTTGCGAGTGCGGTGCTCGGGGCCAACATCAATCCGGCCAACCCGCCAAGGATGATCAACAGCGGCATGGCCGAGCTGAGGATCGTGTTGGCGCTCAGCAGACCGAGGAAGCTGGCATTCTTGGTGACGGCCCCGAGGGTCATAGTGATGGTCCAGCTTGTATGGGAGATGGAGTGACAGATAAGCCGAATGGGCCGCAAGGCGAGGGCGCGGGCAGGCCAAAGTCAAGTCTGACTGCGATAGGATGTCGTGCACAGTCAATGTTGCGCAAGGCCCGCTCGGGCATGGATGCCGTGAGACAAATGAATGTCACCTGGGGTCTCTGGATCAGAGTGTCTTCGCGGTAACGACGATTTCGATGAGGCACCCCTCATCCAGATCAACACCAACACACGCACGCTGGGGCCAATTCTGTTCGGGGCCGATCCAATCGATCCAGACCTCGTCGAGTTCAGGCTTTTGCTGTATGTCGCTGAGATACACAGTTGCTTGCAGCAAGCCCGGTTTTCCGCTGTTCGCGTTTCTGAGGATCCGGTCCAGCTCCGCGAGGGCATTACGTGTTTGTAAGTGTATCGTGTCCGATGACACTGGATCAGTGGCAACGGCATAGACGATGCCGTCTGACACGACGGCCTCGCAGCGACCCAGGCCGGGATACGGGAAACGTTTGGTCTTCACCTGATCTGGCCTCTTTTGGGGTTGGGCGATTGTTACCGTAGTCTTGGACTGCAACCCGCGTCCATGCAGAACTTTGGTGTGCAGTCGCTACCCGGAAAGCGCATTCGCCGCGACGCCGCACCTCACCACCGCTTGACCTCCTCGCCCCCAACCCCCACCTTCCGCGCGAGCAGCAGCACCGGACCCCAACATGGCGCAAACCCACACCAAGACACCCGGGCCCTTCGCCCCGTTTGAATGGATGATCGCGTGGCGCTACCTGCGCGCGCGCCGGGCTGAGGGGGGCGTCAGCGTGATGACCTGGATCAGCCTGATCGGCATTACGCTTGCGGTGTTTGCCTTGATCGCCACGCTCGCTGTGCGGTCGGGCTTTCGGCATGAATTTGTTGGCACGATCCTTGGGGCCAATGCCCATATCACCGTCTATACCACCTTGCGCGTGGACGAGAACGGCCAGACGACCCGTTCCATCGAGGATTACGAGGCGCGTGCCGCCCGCCTTGCGGGGCTGCCTTTCGTCACGCGCGCGGCCCCCTTGGTGCGCGGGCAGGTCATGACCTCGCTGCGCAGTCGCAATGCGGGCGTGGAGGTTTACGGGGTTTCCGAGGCCGATTTGCTGAGCCTGCCCGGTATCGTCAGCCCCGAGCAGGAGTTTGGCAGCCTCGCGCGGTTCTCCGAGGGGGTGTCCATCGGGTCGGGCGTGGCCCAGCAACTTAACGCGGCTGTCGGTGACCGGATCAAGCTGATCAGTCCCGACGGGGTGCGCACGGCCTTTGGCACCAGCCCGCGTGTGAAGTCTTATGAGATCGTGCATATCTTCAGCGTCGGGCGCTATGATATCGACCGCACGCGGGTCTATATGCCGTTTGGCGAGGCGCAAAGTTACTTCAACCGAGGCGGGGCTGCGGACGAGATCGAGGTGATGGTGACGGATCCCGAGGCGGTGGATGACCTCTTTTTGGACATTCTGAACGCGTCTGGCGATGATACGCTGATCTGGACATGGCGAGACGCGAGCGGCTCGTTCCTGCGCGCGCTCGATATCGAGGATAATGTGATGTTTATCATCTTGTCGATCCTCGTGCTGATCGCGGCGATGAATATCGTGTCGGGCCTGATCATGCTGGTGAAAAACAAGGGCCGAGATGTGGGGATTTTGCGCACGATTGGCTTGAGCGAAGGCTCGATCCTGCGGGTCTTTTTTATCTGCGGGGCGTTTACCGGGATCATCGGCACCGGGCTGGGCGTGATCCTCGGGTGTCTGTTTGCGGTGTATATCGACCCGATCTTCTCGTTCGTGAATTACGTGGCTGGCGGCGGTGTGTGGGATCCGTCGATCCGGGGGATTTACGAGCTGCCCGCGCGGCTGGAATTTGGCGATGTGATGAGTGCGGTGGCCTTGTCGCTTGGGCTGTCCTTCGTGGTGACGATCTTCCCGGCGCGGCGTGCGGCCCGCATGAACCCGGTGGAGGCGCTGCGCTATGAGTGAGGCCGTGCTGGACCTGTCGGGGATCGAGAAAAGCTACCGGGACGGCGAAATCGCCGTTTTGCGTGGTGCCAATGTGAGCTTGCAGCCGGGGGAAGTCGTGGCCCTTGTTGCCCCGTCTGGTGCCGGCAAATCCACCTTGCTGCATATGGCAGGGCTTCTCGATACGCCCGATGCGGGGACGGTGACATTGGGCGGTGTTGATATGACGGGCTTGCCGGACCGGGCACGCACCCAGGCCCGGCGCCGCGACATCGGCTTCGTCTACCAGTTCCATCACCTGCTGCCCGAATTTACCGCCGCCGAAAATCTGATCTTGCCGCAGCTTGCCAACGGTGTGACGCGCGGTGAGGCGCAAGCGCGGGCGTTGGAGTTGTTGGACGGCGTGGGAATTGCCGCGCGCGCGGGCCACCGTCCGGCGGCCTTGTCGGGCGGCGAGCAGCAGCGCGTTGCGATCTGTCGGGCCTTGGCCAACCGCCCAAAACTGCTGCTGGCGGACGAGCCGACTGGCAATCTCGACCCCGAAACCTCGGACGTGGTGTTTGCCGCGCTCATGGCGCTGGTGCGCGAGACCGGGCTGTCGGCACTGATTGCGACGCATAACCTGGCGTTGGCGGATCGTATGGACCGGATTTTGAAATTGGATAACGGGGTGCTGGTTTGAGTATTTATGGAACCCTGAAACGGAGGTTTGTATGAGCTTGGTCGCGGTGAACGAGATTGAAGCGGTGTGTCAGCGCGCCTTGGAAGCCCATGGAGCTGCCCGTTGGGTGGCCTCTGAGGTGGCTCGGGCAACCGCGCGGGCCGAGCAGATCGGCAATCGCATTTGCGGGTTGAGCTATATGGAAAGCTATTGTGGTGCGTTGTCCACGGGCCGCGTCGATGGCGCGGCTGAGCCGGTGGTCGAAAGCCTGCGCCCCGGTATGATCCGGTCGGACGCGCGACAAGGGTTTGCGCAACCTGCATTTTCACGCGCGCTTGAAACTTTGGCGCTGGCGACCGCTGCCCAAGGTATCGCAGCGCTTGGGGTCGCCAACAGCCATACCTGCACCTCGCTGGGGTATTTCACCGAACAGATCGCGGCCCATGGCTTGATCGGGATCGGCTTTACAAATGCCTCGCCTGTCGTCGCCCCGCCGGGTGGCAGCACGCCGGTGATCGGGACCAATCCGGTGGCGTTCTCGGTGCCAGACGGGCAGGGCGGTGTGGGGCTGCATTTCGATGCGGCGACTTCGATGGTGGCGCTGGGCGCGATCAAGGACGCGAAAGCGGCGGACGATGCGATCCCCGACACTTGGGCCGTGGGGCCAGATGGCGCGCCAACAACCGATCCGGCGCAGGCGTTGCAGGGCGCGCTTGCCTCGCTCGGCGGGCCAAAGGGCTTTGGCTTTGGCTTGATGGCTGAGGTATTGGCGGCGGGCATGACGGGCTCGGTCAACTCTGTCGATGTGGGTGGGTTGAAACTCGCCGAAGGACCGCCGCACCGGTTGGGGCAGTTTTATATCGCGCTCGATCCCGGCACCTCGCCTGCCTTTTTCGAGCGTTTGGCACGGGTGTCGGAGGCCGTGACCGCGCAGCCCGGTGCGCGGATGCCTGGCTCGGCGCGCGGACGGGCCAAGTCGGTTGAGGTCAGTGACAAGGATTGGGCGTTGGTCCAAGAGCTCGCAGGGGCGTGACCGGTTTTAATTGCGAATAAGTCGCAACAGCATTGACTTCTTGCGAATGGCTCGCATATTCATGTGCAGGACGGAGAGAGTGTGCCCTCTAACAAATAGGATTCTGCATCCATGTGGACGACCCGCCGACACCTGATTGCTCTGACCACCGCCGCGACGCTTGCGCTGCCTTTTGGCGCGCAGGCTGACGAGGCTCCGCTGTCCATCGTTGCCACCACAGGCATGATCGCCGATGCCGCACGCCAAGTGGGCGGCGATCTGGTCGAGGTCAAAGCGCTAATGGGGCCGGGTGTTGACCCGCATGCCTACCGCCAGACCCGCACCGATATTGTCGCGATGACCCGTGCGGATCTGGTGCTGTGGCATGGCCTCTATCTTGAAGCGCAGATGGAGGATTTCTTTGGCGATCTGGGCACGCGCACCGAAGTTGTTGCGGTGGCCGAGGGTCTGCCGAAGGACCTGCTGCTGGCCCATGAAGACTACGACGGGCGTTATGATCCGCATGTGTGGATGGATCCCGCACTCTGGTCGCTGGTCGTGGCCGAGACCCGCGATACGCTGACCCGGTTGCGCCCTGAAGCGGCAGACACATTCGCGGCCAATGCCGCCGCGCATATCGCCGATGTCACACGTTTGGGCGCCTATTCCGCAACCGCATTGGGCAGTGTGCCCGAGGCGTCGCGCGTTCTGATCTCCGCCCATGATGCGTTCGGCTATTTCGGTTCGGCCTATGGGTTCGAGGTTTTGGGCATCCAAGGGATCTCCACCGAATCCGAAGCGGGTCTCGCGCGCATTGCCGAGTTGGTTGATCTGCTCGTGGACCGCCAGATTGGCGCCGTCTTTGTCGAAAGCTCCGTCTCGGACCGCAATGTGCGCGCCTTGATCGAGGGGGCTGCCGCGCAGGGCCATGAGGTTGCCATCGGTGGCGAGCTTTATTCCGACGCAATGGGCCCGGATGGCACCTATGAAGGCACCTGGCTTGGCATGATTGATCACAACGTCACGACGCTGACGCGCGCCTTGGGTGGCGATGCGCCTGCCGAGGGCATGGATGGCCGTTTGGCCGCCGGAATGTAAGGAGACCGAGACTTGGCCCCCCCACATCTCGCCACCACAGACGGAATTCGCACCGCTGCGGAAGACCTGAGTGCGCTGCCCTTGGCCATTCGCGGCCTCAGCGTGACCTATGGGCAGACGCCAGCCGTGTTCTCGCTGGATGCGAGTTTTGAGGCGGGCGCGCTGACGGCGATTGTGGGGCCGAACGGGGCGGGCAAGTCGACCTTGCTGAAAGCAGCGCTCGGCATCGTGTCCAAGGTGTCGGGCCATGTGACGGTGTTCGGGCAAACGTTGGAAGCAGCACGTGGGCGGATCGCCTATGTGCCGCAACGCGCCTCCATCGACTGGGAGTTTCCCGCACGCGTGATCGACGTCGTCCTGATGGGGCTTTACGCCGATCTGGGCCTGCTGGGTCGGATGACCGGAAAGCACCGCGCGCGCGCAATGGCCTGTCTTGAGCGCGTCGGGATGGACGGTTTTGCGTCGCGCCAGATCGGGCAATTGTCCGGTGGTCAGCAACAGCGCGTGTTTTTGGCGCGGGCCTTGGCGCAGGATGCTGATCTTTACCTGCTCGACGAGCCGTTTGCGGGTGTCGATGCCGCGACGGAGCGGGCCATTATTGATGTGCTCAAAGCCCTCAAGGAGGATGGCAAAACCGTTGTTGCCGTCCATCATGATCTGGCGACCGTCCCCGACTATTTCGACCGCGTGCTGATCGTGAATGTCCGCAAGGTTGCCGAAGGTGCGGTTTCGGATGCGTTCACGCCCGAGGCCCTGCAATCGGCCTATGGCGGGCGCTTGGCGACGGCGCAAATGGACGGGCTACACCAGACGGCAAGCTGATGAGCGCGTTGATCGAAGCGTTGAGCCTATCGCTGGGCTACAATGCGGCACTCGTGGCCGTGGGCGCGGCCCTGCTGGGCATCGCGTCAGGCGTCACGGGCAGCTTTCTATTTCTTCGCAAACGCGCGCTGGTGTCGGACGCGATTTCGCATGCGACCTTGCCGGGCGTGGCCTTGGCGTTTCTGGTGATGGTGGCGTTCGGGGGTGATGGGCGGTCCTTGGTGGGCTTGATGCTGGGGTCGGCGCTGAGTGCGTGGGCGGGGCTTTTATGCGTGCAAGCGCTCGTCAAGCACACGCGCTTGGCCGAAGACGCGGCGATCGGTGCGGTGCTGTCGGTGTTCTTTGGCTTTGGCGTGGTCCTGCTGACCGTGATCCAGACGATGCCCGGGGGCAGGTCCGCCGGGCTTGAGGGGATGCTTTTGGGGGCGACCGCCGGAATGCTGTGGTCGGAGGCGTTGACCATCGGGATCGGCGGGGCGCTGGCCTTGGCGCTGGTTGCACTGCTCTACCGCCCGATGATCCAGGTGGCGTTTGATCCGGGATTTGCCGCCGCGAAGGGCATCCATGTCGGGCGGATCGATCTGGCGATGATGGGCCTTGTGATGGCCGTGACGGTTGTGGGCCTCAAGGTTGTGGGCTTGATCCTGATCGTTGCACTCTTGATCATTCCGCCTGTTGCGGCGCGCTTCTGGACTGACCGCGCGGATCTTTTGGTGCTGCTTGCGGGCCTGTTCGGCGGGGCTTCGGCCTATCTGGGTGCGGCCTTGTCGGCGACGGCCCCCGACCTGCCCACCGGACCGATCATCGTGCTGGTGGCCTTCGCGGTGTTCGTGATCTCGTTGATCGCGGCACCTGCGCGCGGATTGCTCGCCGCTGCCCTCCGTCAACGCGTGTTCCAGCGCCGGGTGCATATGCGGCAGGGCCTTCTGGCCCTCGCGCAGGGCCAAGTGATTTACGAGCCGTTTACCCTGCGTCTGCTGGTGCGGATGGGCTGGGCGCGGCCCGATGGGGTGGCGACGCAAGAGGGGGCTGCGGCGGCGGCCAAAGCCCTGCTTGACGAAGAGCGCTGGCAGGTCGCCCGTGCGCTGGAGGCGCATGAGGATGTCACCGCGCGCCATGATGGCTTGGGCGAAATTGACGAGGTTCTGACCCGCGACCAGATCGCCGAGATCGACCGCCATCTGGTCAAACCCGCCGAGGTCACCCTATGAGTGGGGCCGAGTTCGTGCCCCTGTCGCTGCCGCCGATCCTAATCGGGATGCTCGCCGCGATTGCCTGCGCGCTGCCGGGCAACTTCCTTGTGCTGCGTCGCCAAGCCTTGATCGGGGACGCGATCAGCCATGTGGTTTTGCCGGGGATCGTGGTGGCGTTCTTGCTGACCGGGGTCGTCAGCGCGGGCGCAATGATGCTGGGGGCGGGGGCGGCAGCTTTGGTCGCGGTCGCCCTGATCGAAGCAATCCGCCGCTTGGGCCGGATCGAGCCCGGTGCCGCGATGGGCGTCGTCTTCACAGCGATGTTTGCGGGCGGTGTGTTGTTGCTGGAACGCTCGGACACCTCCTCGGTGCATCTGGATGTGGAGCACGCCTTGATGGGCAATCTCGAAAGCCTGATCTGGCTCGACGCAACCGGGTGGAGCTCGCTTCTGGACCCCTCCGCGCTGGCCGGACTGCCGCACGAGCTGCCCCGCCTCGCGCTGGCGGTGATCCTGCTCGCGGCCTTGATGTTCGTCTTCTGGCGTCCGCTGAAAATCTCCACCTTCGACCCGGATTTCGCCCAAGGGATCGGCCTGCCGGTGGGCGCAATCGGGCTCGGCCTCGTCGTCGCCTCCGCCCTCGCCGCCGTCGCGGCCTTCGATGCGGTCGGCTCGATCATCGTGATCGCGATGTTCATCTGCCCGCCCGCCGCAGCACGCCTGATGACCAATCGGCTGGAGCATCAGATCGCCTACAGCATCCTATTCGCGACCCTCAGCGCGGTGCTCGGCTATGTCTTTGCAGGCTACGGGCCGCTGTGGTTCGGGGGCACGGATGCGGTCAGTGCGGCGGGCATGATCGCCACGATGTCCGGCGTGATCCTGGGGCTGACGGCGGTCTTTGGACCGCACCGCAAAGGGGCTGTGGGCCACACGTAAGGGTTGTCAGCGCGCGGGTTCTTGCGCAGGCTACCCCCATGTCACGTATCATCACTGTCACCCTGAACCCCGCGCTCGACCTGTCGACACAGACCGCTGAGGTCCGCGCTGGCATCAAGCTGCGCTGCGATCCGCCCCGCGCCGATCCGGGGGGCGGTGGGGTCAATGTCAGCCGCGCGATCCATAAGCTGGGCGGCCAAAGCCTGTGTGCCGTTGCCGCCGGTGGCGGGGCGGGCGCAAGCTTGCTGGGGTTGCTACAGGCCGAGGGGTTGCAGGTGCGCGATCTGGGCCTCGACCTACCCACGCGCGAGAGCCTGTCGGTGATCGAGGACGCTTCAGGCGCGCAATACCGCTTCGTCATGCCAGGGCCTGTCTGGAGTGCGGATCACGTGGCCGAGGCCCTCGCCCGGATCGAGGGCTGGTGCGCGCCGGGCGATCTACTGGTGCCCTCAGGCAGCTTGCCGCCGGGGGTGCCTGCGGATGTTTTTGTGGCGTTGAACAAGGGGTTGGCCGCGCGCGGGGTGCGGATGGTTCTGGACACCTCCGGGGCAGCGTTGGAGGCCGCGGTCGCGGGCGGGGGCCTCTTTGCATTGCGGATGGACGATGCGGAGGCGGACGGTTTGGCGGGCGCGGTTTTGGCGGATGTGGGGGCGACGGCCGCGTTTGCGTCCGAGTTGGTCGCGCGCGGCGTGGCCGAGATCGTGCAGGTGGCGCGCGGGGCGGAAGGGACGGTTCTGGCAAGCGCCGAGGGCTGCTGGCACTGCGCGCCGCCCTCGGTTGAGGTGGTCAGTGCGGTCGGGGCCGGGGATTCCCATGTGGCGGGTTTCGTGCTGGGCTTGGCAGGCGGGCTGGGGCCGGTCGAGGCCTGCGTGCAAGGGGTGGCGGCGGCGGCGAGTGCTGTCGGGACGCCGGGGACGGAGTTGTGCGAGGCCGAAGGGGTGGCGCGGTTGGTGGGGGAGGTTGTGGTGCGGGAGGTGGTGGCGGGGTGATTTCACCCACTTTACTTGCTGAATTGGGAGTGGCGCTTCGACTCTAGGATCTCAAAAATCTCATCTTGGATCAATTTTATTTGCGATCGGTAGTTCTCTAGCTGGTTTCGCAGGTCATATAGCTGCGTAGCATTTTCTAGCATTGTTTCTGTCGACGTGTGTTCTGAAATTCCAAGGTCTAAGATCGTGACGGACTCTTTCAAATGGACCATCTCTTTATTGAGCAGATCGATTTCGGCGTCCATTTGTCGCCGGTGACCGGAGTTCAATTTCCCGACCGAACTCAATGCCGCGTGTGCGTTCGCCGTTAGATTCCGCATCTCTTTAGAGGTTTTTTCGATGCCGCGGGTAACGTCGCTATATGCAAAATATGCCTGCCTTTTGGCTTCCTGCTCAATTCTGTCACTTTCCAGTTTTAGCATTCGGGCAGAACTCTCGGAGAGTTGGGCCTGCTGCGTCACCGACTTGCCCAACTCGTCAGCTTGCAGTTTCAGAGTTTCGACGCTGTTCTTGAGCTCGGCACCCTGTTGAAAAAAACCTAAAACCAGCCAAAAGATCGCCAGTGGGCCGAACGTCCCCGCGAGAAAATCGCCGAATGCATTAAGTTCAAGTTCGCGGATTGCTATCAGCTGGGACCACTGAAACCAGCTAATGGCGGCAATATACATGGCGGTCGTCGCGACTCCGATCCAACCAAGCCTACTCAACATGGCCTCCGTTCCTCATACATCCAACTCCTCTACAAACCGCGCATTTGCCTGAATGTACTCGAACCGCTTCTCCGGCTTCTTGCCCATCAGCCGCTCCACCAGATCGCCCGTCTCGCCTGGCTCGTCCTCATCAATGCTCACCCGGATCAGCTTGCGCGTTTCGGGGTTCATCGTCGTGTCCTTGAGGTCCTTCGCGTCCATCTCACCCAGACCCTTGAACCGCGACACGTCGATTTTTCCCTTTCCGCCCAAACCCTTCTCCATCCAAGTCTCACGCTCCGCCTCGTCCAGGCAGTAGACGCGCTTGGCCCCTTGGGTCAGCCGGAACAGCGGCGGGCAGGCGAGGTAGAGATGGCCGTGGTCAATCATCGGCCGCATTTGAGTGAAGAAAAATGTCATCAAAAGCGCTGCAATATGGGCCCCGTCCACGTCCGCATCGGTCATGATGATAACCTTATCGTAACGAAGATCCTCCACGTTGAACCGCGACCCGAGGCCGACGCCCAGCGCTTGGGTCAGATCGCTAATCTCTTGGTTTGAGCCTAATTTAGAGGACGCCGCCCCCAGAACATTCAAGATCTTGCCCCTGAGCGGCAGCAGCGCTTGCGTTTTACGGTCCCGGGCCATTTTGGCCGAGCCGCCAGCACTGTCGCCCTCGACGATGAACAATTCCGTGCCCGCCCGGTTCGTGGCCGAGCAATCGACAAGCTTGCCCGGAAGCCGCAGCCGCTTGGTCGCGCTCTTCCGCGCGGTCTCTTTCTCCGCGCGCCGCCGCAACCGTTCTTCGGCCTTGAGGACCATATAGTCGAGGATCGCGCCCGCCGACTTGGTATCCGCCGCCAGCCAGTTGTCGAAGTGGTCGCGCACCGCCCCTTCGACCATGCGTGCGGCCTCCGTCGTCGCAAGCCGGTCCTTGGTTTGGCCCACGAATTCCGGCTCGCGGATGAAGCACGACACGAGCGCGGTGCCGCCGCCCATCACATCCTCGCGAGTGATCTGCGCGGCTTTGCGGTTGTTCACCAACTCGCCGTAAGCTTTCAGGCCCTTCAACACGGCGGCCCAGAACCCACCCTCATGGGTGCCGCCCTCGGGCGTGGGGATGGTGTTGCAATAGCTCTGGATCGAGCCGTCGCGCGCAGGCGTCCAGTTGATCGCCCACTCGACCGAGCCCGGCGCGTTGAACTTCTCGGCGAACTCGACCTTTCCGGCGAAAGGCTGGTCGGCATAGGTCGCGGCCCCCTCCAGCGTCTCTTTCAGATAGTCTGCCAATCCGCCCGGAAAGTGGAACAATGCCTCGGTCGGCGTCACCCCATCGTCAATCGCGCTCTTCCAGCGGATCTCGACCCCGGAAAACAGATAGGCTTTCGAGCGCGCCATTTTCAGCAAGCGCGCAGGCTTCAATTTCAGCGTTCCAAAAATATCCGAATCCGGATGAAAAGTCACAGTGGTCCCGCGCCGATTGGGCGCTGGTCCAACCTTCGCAACAGGCCCCTGCGGCAGACCGCGCGAAAACTCCTGCGCGAACAACTCACGATTGCGCGCCACTTCCACGCGCACATGGTCCGACAGCGCATTGACCACCGAGATACCAACGCCGTGCAGACCGCCCGAGGTTTGATATGCTTTCCCCTCAAACTTGCCGCCGGCATGCAGGGTGCACAAGATCACCTCCAATGCACTTTTGTCGGGAAACTTGGGGTGCGGATCGACGGGAATGCCCCGCCCATTGTCGCGAATGGTGCAGGACCCATCGGCCAGAAGCTCAATCTCGATGCGCGATGCATGGCCGGCAACCGCCTCGTCCATGGAGTTGTCGAGCACCTCGGCCACCAAGTGATGCAACGCGCGCTCGTCCGTCCCGCCAATATACATGCCGGGGCGTTTGCGAACGGGCTCAAGCCCCTCCAGCACCTCGATCGAGGAGGCATCGTAAGTCTCTGCGGGGGCGCCGCCAGAAAGAAGATCGTCGGCCATGGCTGCTGCTCGGTTTTGGTTGATTTGGGGCATTAAAGCAGGAACGGAGCAGGCCGGGAAGGGTGCGCGCTGAGTTGTCCACAGTTGGTTAGACCGCGCGCTGCCTTAACCAAGCCGCCAGCTGATCCTCGCCCAGCTTGCCTTGTGCCAGCGCGATGATCAGATCGCCGACGTCTTGGGTGTTGTGGGCAATGCGGATGCCGTGCAAATGCAGACAGAACGTCATTGTGTCAAACGCAGTCCGTTTTTTCCCATCGTTGAAGCAGTGCCCCGTCGCGATGGCCAGCGCATAGGCAGCCGCAAGGTCAAAAGCGTCTTCGATCATCCCATAAGATAGCCGAGTTTCGACCCGCGCGAGGGCCACCTCTAGGGACTTGTCGCGCGCGCGCCCTGCAAGTTCACCGGGATTGAGGGCTGCGTCATGCACGGCTTCAACGATAGCAGCAGAAAGAAGGCGGTAGCTCACTTGTCGCGCAAATAGTCGAGCACAGGCTGAACCTGCTCACGGCTTTCCGCGAGATATGTTTGCAACTCCTCCATCGTCGCATACTCCGCCCCATCCCCATGGGCGGCCTCGGCGGGCACGAAATAGCCGACGAGTTGCGAGTTCTTCAGGATCGCCACGGGCTCGCCCCCCGCGCGGTCCAGAATCTTTTGCGGCTCGCGCATTTCGGTCATGGTGGCGATGTTCTTGGTGAGGATGCGGTTCATAATCGGTCTCGTGCATATGAGATTATGCATTCAGATGTATGTTAAAATGCACATTTGTGCAACCCACAGTTTCACACCCTGACACCACTGGATTGCGCCGCAAAGCTGGGCTACCTGCATCCAAACCACGCGCGAGGCAGGCCCCATGTCGACCCAACTAGACCCACTGACCGATGCACCGCGCCTGAGCGAGCGTCCCGATTGGCGCTATCTGCTGAAGGAATATTACGAGCTCTACCGCCATCTCTCGGCCGGTGGCAGCGACCGCATCCGGGCGCACCAACGCGGCGTGCGCGAAGCGATCAGCCGTGTGCAAAAGTCGAACCCGCCCGTGCAGGTGCAGCCCGCGCATTCGCTGCCGGTGATCGCGCATCTCAAGCGCGCGCTTGATGAAGGGCGGATGGAGCGTCTCGCCCCGGTGATCCGCAGCCTCGAAAGCGTGGTGCCGGATCTGGCCTGGCAATACGGCTACGAGAAACTGCCCAAGGGTCTCGCGCGCAGCTACGGCTATGCGCAGATCGCAGGCCCCGGCGGGCCTGTGGTCACGACCGAGTTGATCTTGGGCGTGGTGCTGTTTGCGCCTGGCTGTACCTATCCCGCCCATGCGCATTCGGGGATCACCGAAAGCTATATCTGCCTGTCGGGGGCGGTCTCGGAGAACCATCAGGGGGTCTATGCGCCGGGCTCGATGATCTTCAATCCGCCGCACCATCTGCACCGGATCACCGTCAGCAAGGATGAACCGGCGCTTCTGGCTTATGCGTGGACCGGCGCGAAGCAGGATTTGCAGGGGCAAAAGATGAACTTTTCCAAGCCCAGAGCCGCAAAATAGCCCGCTTTCGGGGTGCGAATTGACATATCTCAAAGACTGCTTTGAGCCGTGACGCGATCATGGGGCACCCGCCAGATAAGGAGCTGCCCCATGTCGCTGACCGAACCTCACGCTGAACCTGCTGTCCTGCCCGAAGAAGACCGTGAGACTGCCCCGATCAAGCGCCCTATAGATCAGGCAGCCGCCGCACTTCGGCGGTTCGAGGCGGGCAAATACCCCTATACCCGTAAACTCGCGCGTCCCGCCTATGAAAAGGAAAAAGCGGCGCTGCAAGCGGAGTTGCTGAAAGTGCAGCACTGGGCGCAGGACACGGGGCAGAAATTTGTCATGCTCTTTGAGGGCCGGGATGCGGCGGGCAAGGGCGGCACGATCAAGCGGTTTACCGAACACCTCAACCCGCGTCTGGCGCGCGTCGTGGCGCTGAACAAGCCCACCGATGAAGAGCGCGGTCAGTGGTATTACCAACGCTATGTGCGCCATTTGCCGACAAGCGGCGAAATGGTGTTTTACGACCGCTCCTGGTACAATCGCGCAGGCGTCGAGCGGGTCATGGGGTTCTGCGAGCCGACCGAATACCTTGAGTTCATGCGCCAAACCCCTGAATTCGAGCGGATGCTGACCCGCGCGGGCGTCAAGTTGTACAAATACTGGTTCTCCGTGACCCAAGACGAGCAGAAGCGCCGCTTCGACAGTCGCGCCACGGATCCCTTGAAGCGCTGGAAACTGTCGCCGATTGATAAGGCGAGCTTGGATAAATGGGACGATTATACCGAGGCCAAGGAGGCGATGTTTTTCTACACTGACACCGCCGATGCGCCATGGACGATCATCAAGTCCAACGACAAGAAGCGCGCGCGGCTGAATTGCATGAAGCACTTTTTGTCGACACTGGACTATCCCGACAAGGACCTGTCCGTCGCCATGCCCGCCGATCCGCTGATTGTCGGCCATGCCAGCCACATGGTCGAGCATGGGTCAGATACGTTTGCGACGTCGATGCATCCTGAGCTGCGTAAGGGGCGGGGGTAGCGCGCAACCCGTCAAAGCGAGGGCCAAGGCTCCACGTGACATGACTTGATTTCGCGGACGCGCCTCAACGCATCTTGCCGATCAGACCGGCGCTGCATAGTTTCGCGCTATGCGATTGATTGCCTTCACCGTCGCCGTTGTTCTGGGCCTCGCCACCGCTCCGGCGCGGGCGCATCCGCATATCTTTGTCGATACCTCGGTGCAGTTTTTGTTCAACGAGGCCGAAGACCTCGCCGCAGTGCGGATCATCTGGGCGTATGACGAGCTATACTCGCTGCTGATCACCGAAGAGCTTGGGCTTGATCCCGACTATGACGGCATCCTGACGCCCGCCGAGATCGAGGCACTGTCCGGCTTTGACATGAACTGGGACGAAGGCTTTGCGGGCGACACACGCGGGTTCGCGGGCGAGCAGCCGATTGCGCTGTCGCGTCCCGTGGAATGGTCGGCGGCTTTTGAGGACGGCAAGATCATTACCACCCATGTGCGCGCGTTTGACCAAGCGATTGATCCGCGCGATGCCGAGGTGGTGATGCGGCTTTATGATCCCAGTTTCTATACCGCCTACACCGCGTTGCCGACGCAATTGGTCCAAGGCACCGCCGATTGCGAGGCCGAAGCCGTCGCGTTCGACACAGACACCGCCTATGCTTACTTGCAAGCCAAATTGGACGAGGCCGAAGCCAAGGGCGCGGATGTCGAGCTGGATTTTCCAGCCGTGGGCGAAGCCTTTGCGGATGAAGTGCGCTTGATATGCGGCCCCTGATGCGCGTCGTTTCGATTGGCACCGTCGCGGCGCTGGTGGGGCTTGGGGCGTGGCTGTGGCTGGGCGGAATGGATGACTTGGCGCGCTGGGCGGCAGGGGCGCAGCGCGAGGTGCAAAACGCGATGGCGCGGGCCTTGCGCGCGCTTCGGGCTGGAGATCCTGCGGCTTTGACGGCGCTTTTGTCGGTCTGTTTTGCCTATGGCTTTTTCCATGCGGTCGGGCCGGGACATGGCAAGATCCTCGTGGGCGGGTATGGTGTGGCCGAGAAAGTGCCGCTGACACGGTTGTCGATCATCGCACTTGCAGGCTCGTTTATGCAGGCGATCACTGCGATTGCGCTGGTGGCCGCAGGGGTCTGGGTGCTGGGCTTGACGCGCACGCAAATGACCGATGCGGGAGATTTCTGGTTGGCTCCGGCGAGCCTTGTGGCCATTGCGCTGGTCGGGCTTTGGCTTACAGGGCGCGGGATACGCCGCCTGATCGCACAGCCTGCCCACGCGCATCCCCCCTATGACCACGCCCATTCCGGTGACGATCATGCGTGTTCCACCTGCGGCCATGCCCACGGCCCCGACCCGGCGGAGGTCGCCAAAGCCACCTCCTGGCGCGCGAGCCTTGCGCTGATCGCCGCCATTGGCATTCGGCCCTGCACCGGCGCGCTCTTTCTGCTGATCCTCGGCTGGGGGATGGGGCTGCATGGGGCCGCGATTGCCGGCACGTTTGCCATGGCCCTTGGCACAGCCTCGGTCACTTTGGCGGTAGCCGGCGGGGCCGTGCTGTTTCGCGAAAGCCTCGCGCGCAGCATTGGAGACGGGCGGGCGGCGGCGCGCTTTGCCAGCCTGATTGAGATCGCGGCGGGGATGCTTGTGGTCCTCATCGCAACGGGGCTGCTCCTGCGCCTGCTCTAGCGCCTAAACGCGATTGCCCCCGCCGCGCCCGCGCCCTAAAGCCAAACCATGACCGCCCCGCTTCAATCCTACCCCACCCATGCGCGCGCCGCGATTTGGCTAGGTGTGCCGCTTGTCGGCAGCCATCTTGCGCAAGGTATGGTGCAGGTGGTCGATACGCTGATGCTGGGCTGGTATGGGGTCGAGGCGCTGGCGGCAGGCGGCCTTGGCGCAGGCTTGTTCTCGACATTGTTTATGGTCGGATCGGGCATTGCGCTGGCGGTGATGCCGATGGTGGCCGCTGCCGCAAGCTCGGGCGACGAGGCACAAATCCGGCGCGTCACCCGGATGGGGCTTTGGTTGTCGATCCTGTTCGGGGCGTTGATTTATCCGTTCTTCTGGTTCTCCGAAAGCATCCTGCTGGCGCTCGGTCAGAAGCCGCAGATCGCCAAACTGGCCAGCGACTACATGGTGATTGCCGGGTTCGGGATGATACCGGGCTTGCTGGTGATGGTGCTCAAAAGCTACCTCGCCGCTCTGGACCGCGCGCAAGTGGTGTTGTGGGTCACAGTTGTCGGGGCCATCGGCAATGCCGGGATGAACTGGCTGTTGATCTTTGGCAATTGGGGCTTTCCCGAGTTGGGCGTGCAGGGGGCCGCGATTGCATCGCTGGTCCTGCACAGCGCGATGTTCGTCGCATTGGCGATCTACGCGCTGATTGTGTTGCCCGAGCACGAGATTTTCGCACGGTTCTGGCGCCCCGATTGGGAGGCGTTCGGCCGGGTATTTCGCCTCGGCTCGCCCATCGGGATGCAGCTTCTGGCGGAGGCCGGGCTGTTTTCAGCCACCGCCTTGATGATCGGCTGGATCGGTACGGTCGAGCTTGCCGCGCATGGGATCGCCCTACAAATCGCATCCCTGACCTTCAATGCCCATATCGGTCTCAGCCAAGTCGCGACCGTGCGCGCGGGCTATGCGTTGGGCAAGCGCGATGCGGGCAATATGGTGCGCGGTGGCTTGGTTGTGACGGGTCTGTCTTTATGCGTGATCGCCCTGACGGTGGTGGCCTTTCTTGGTCTCCCCGAGCCGCTTTTGGGTGTGTTCACAAACCCGGACGACCCCAAACGCGCGGCGGTGATTGCGGTGGGTGTGTCGATGCTGGCGATGGCGGCGCTGTTTCAATTGGCCGATGGAATGCAGGTGGTGGCACTCGGGCTCTTGCGCGGTGTTCAGGATACCCGCGTGCCGATGGTGATGGCGGCGTTCAGCTATTGGGCGGTGGGCGCACCATCCAGCTATGTGTTCGGGTTCGTGCTGGGATGGGGGGCTGTCGGGGTCTGGATGGGGCTGGTGCTGGGTCTTGCGGTCGCCGCGGTCTTGCTGATGGTGCGGTTCTGGCGGCAGCGGCTTTGGATGCGGCATATGGGCTAGACCGCAGCGCCCCTCTTTTTCTTGCCAAAAATACTCAAAAACCGAGCTATCGCCCGTTCATGCGGTCGGCTTTCTTGCGCACCAGAACCTGACGCAGATCATACATCGCCAGAAGCATCCGGTCGGTGACCTCTTCCAATTGCTCAGGCGTCGCCTTGGATTGCGCCCAATGGGCGGTCTGGTTCATCTGGTCAATCGCGCGGTGAATATCGTCCATGTCACGCGTGGCTTGAAGCGCTTGACGCTCGGCCAGCCAGGCTTGCATCGCTGCCATTTCCGCATCCGTGACCTCGGCCTTGCCCTGCACCTTCACATCGCCATTGCGGATGTTGACGTTGGCGATCTGGTCCAGTTCGATCCGCTTTTGTCGATTTTCCGGATCCACCCGAAACACCGTCGCCCCGTTGTCCTTGATCCGGTAGAATAGCTCAGGGAGATCAACAGCCATGGGGCAAATCCTCGTTATATCAGGTCACTTTCAACAACCTAGCCGAGCCAGCATGGCCGCGAAAGGGGAAGGATCTAAGGATTGCGACATTGTCCCGCGCCGATAGGTGTCATTAGAGCAGGCGGGCGAAGAACACAGCACTCATGGTGAACCCGACGCTGGCAATCAGCAGGCGCACCGCGGATTTCGGCATCAGGCGCGCGATGGGTGCACCCGCATAGCCCCCGATGATTGCGGCGACCATCATGGCAAGCGCATAGCGCCATTCGACCAAGCCGCCGACCGCGAAGACCACAACGGAAATGACCGACAACGCGAAGGATAGCCCGTTCTTCAAGCCGTTCATCGCATGGATGTTCGACATGCCCCAAAGCGCAAACAAGGCCAGCAGCACGATACCCAAACCGCCGTTGAAATAGCCGCCATAGATGCTGACCAGCAGCAACCCGATGGCACCCTGAGGGGTGATAGTTCGGGCCCGGATCGCAGCCCAGGCCCGGATCCGGTCGCCAAACAAAAACGCCAGCGTTGCGGCCAGCAAGAGGAACGGCACGACGAGCGTGAACGCCTCATTTGACGAGACCAGCAACAACAGCGACCCGATCAGCCCACCGGCAAAGGTGATCAGCACCAGCCGGATAAGCTCGGCTTTGCTGAAGCGGCCCAGCTCGTCCCGAAACCCAAACGCTCCGGCGAGGTATCCGGGAAACACCGCCACAGCGCTGGTCGCGTTGGCCACAACAGGTGGCACGCCGATAAAGACGAGCGCTGGAAAGGTCAAAAACGTCCCGCCCCCGGCGATCGTGTTCAGCACCCCGGCCCCAAAGGCGGCGGTGAGGATCAACAGAAGGTCCATGGTTTCGTCTCGACCCTTCGGATCTAAGCTAAGCGTCGGGCCTCACACGAGGCCCTTGCAAAACGCTTGGATGCGCGTGCACGCCTCGACCAGCGCCTCGTCGCTTGTGGCGTAGCTGACCCGAAAGCACGGGCTGAGCCCGAACGCGGCCCCGAACACCACCGCCACGCCTTTTTCCTCCAGCAGTGCGGTTGCGAAAACTTCATCATTCTCGATCAAGGTTCCGCCTTCGGAGGTCTTTCCAATGCAGCCTGCCACGCTTGGATAGACATAGAACGCACCTTCGGGGGTTGGGCAGGTGATGCCTTCGGCCGCATTCAGCATGTCCACCACGAGATTGCGGCGGCGCTTGAAGGTCTCGTTATTGACTGGGATGAAGTCTTGGGTGCCGTTCAGGGCCTCGACCGCCGCCGCCTGGCTGATCGAGCACGGGTTCGACGTCGTCTGCGACTGGATCTTGCCCATCGCCTTGATCAACTCGACCGGACCACCCGCATAGCCAATGCGCCAGCCGGTCATCGCGTAGGCTTTGGACACACCGTTGCAGGTCAGGGTGCGGTCATAGAGGGCAGGCTCCACCTCGGCGGGGGTGCAGAACTCGAAATCATCGTAAACGAGGTGCTCGTACATATCGTCGGTCATCACCCAGACATGGGGGTGGCGCATCAAGACATCCGTCAGCGCTTTCAGCTCGTCGCGGGTATAGCCTGCGCCCGTCGGGTTCGACGGCGAGTTGAAGATGAACCACTTGGTCTTCGGCGTGATCGCGGCCTCAAGCGCCTCGGGCGTCAGCTTATAAGCATTCGCTTCCGTCGCCATCGCGATGACCGGCTCGCCGCCTGCCAGCAGCACCATGTCGGGGTAGCTGACCCAATAGGGCGCCGGGATCACCACCTCGTCGCCGGGGTTCAGCGTCGCCATCAGCGCGTTGATCAAGACCTGCTTGCCACCCGTGCCCACGGTGATCTGCGCAGGCGTGTACTCAAGGCCATTGTCGCGCTTGAATTTGTCGCAAATTGCTTGCTTCAGCGTCGGTGTGCCATCTGGAGCCGTGTACTTGGTGTCGCCCGCATTGATTGCGGCGATCGCGGCGTCTTTGATGTTTTCGGGCGTATCAAAGTCGGGCTCGCCAGCGCCCAAACCAATCACGTCGCGCCCCGCGGCCTTCAACTCGCGCGCCTTGGTCGAGACTGCGATGGTGGGCGAAGGCTTCACGCGGGCAAGGCTGTCGGACAGGAAGGGCATTTGGTCGCTCCGGTTGTTGGGTGTCGCGTGTGGGTAGCGGGACGGCGCGTTTCAATCAAGCGGTGTTTCGACGCAATGAGGGCCAGCTCTTGGGCTTTATGCATTGAAAATGCAATCAAATACGAACCGTAGGCATTTCATGATTGGGCGTTTCTGAGAAAGGTTAATAAATAGTTAACGAATGCGAGTCAGGGATGTATAATTAAAATTAGTTGACAGATTTTGACTTAAATGCGCACATCGTTTTGTGAAGATTATTAGTTTTTTTGAAGGCGATGAAATCAGAGTGCGCGGTTACTTCATAGATTCCGATGTGCGTATTATCACACCCCGTTGCTGCTCTTTGTTGCGAGCGCATTAATTATACGTGAGTGGACTGGAGTTTAGCTAAGCTCTAGCTGGTTTGCATCGGTGAACGATAAGCTGCTCTTGTGCTGATCGCAAGATTTGAAGCAGTGCAATTAAGTTTGAATTTCTTGGTCGAATGAAAGGTCTTATGATGAGCATTTATGCTGACGTAAACGATCCCAATACCCCTGGTCCCTTGAGCGTAGATGGCACATCAGGTGCCGACACCATGACGATGTTAACTAAATCGTCTACGGCAGCACAGGCCGGGGGAGCGACTGGCGTTTCGAATGCCCAGT
Organism: Dinoroseobacter sp.; assembly: GCA_965279125.1. Taxonomy (GTDB): domain Bacteria; phylum Pseudomonadota; class Alphaproteobacteria; order Rhodobacterales; family Rhodobacteraceae; genus Dinoroseobacter. Next base: position 97,402 of record CBDIHL010000037.1, on the reverse strand, counting down.
ATCATGCGTATGCAGGAGCCGGGAATGATACACTGGTGTTTGAGTTCACCGAGAGCCATGCATTTACGGAAGGGCATCATGCTCGTGGGGACATTCCCAGCGCTAGTGGCTACAACGCTTGGAACCAGGAGCTCTACGCAGATACCTTTAATTTTAAAGATGTTGACAATGTTAAGGACAATATTGTCGTTGGCCGGATTGAAGATTTTGACGAATCTCGTGACACCATCCAAGTTGATGGCGTTGACTTGGATTTGACAGATTTACCGAGTGGGGTGCGGCTTGTACGCTTCAACGGTGAGTTCGACGACCATAGCAGCGACCCTCAGCTTTGGCTCCATATTGAGAATTCGAATGGCGGGCACATTTTATATGCGCTTGAAGGCGCTCGAGTCGATATGGATGGGACGGGGGGCTCTAAATTCACAGGACCCAAAGGATACGAACAAGAACGTCACTTCTTGCATCGGAAAGACCCCAATACCAACGGAAATGATGTCGGAGGAAATAATACCGGTGCGGTGCGCGATTGGGATGCGGAACTTGCAAGCCTACCTGACGCGCAATTTATCGACCCGATGAACTTTGTCCCTCTGTGGTACACGGAAGACTTCGATACGCGCCCTGTCTACAATGATCTCGATGAAGTAAAAGCCGATGTTGACCTTGCAATCAATGGGACAAATGTTTCCGAAGGAATTGCGGGGGGCCTGAACGATGACAAGATCTACGCCAAAGGCGGCGACGACCATGTCTGGGGTGGGAGCGGTCACGATTATGTCCATGGGGGCGGAGGTGACGACTACATTGAAGGCAATTCCGGTGATGACACGCTCATTGGTGCGTCGGGCAATGACACGATCTACGGCGGGATCGGAGATGATACCCTCAAGGGTTGGGCAAATGATGACACACTCTATGGCGAGGATGGAGATGACTTCATCACTGGTGACAATGGCGAGGACACTCTTGGCGGGGGTCAGGGCGACGACTCTCTCTATGGCGGGCTTATGGCAGACGTGCTCAAGGGAGGTGGGGGTGACGATCTTCTGTCCGGCGGCGCAGGGCGAGACGAGATGTGGGGCGACTTTGTCCAAAGTGACGGGTCTGACGGAGCCGACATTTTTGACTTCGCAGATGGCGATATGATCAATCATAGCCAAACTGGATGGGATCCGCTGCTCTTAGATGTCATTCATGACTTTGATATTAACCAAGATACCATCCGGTTTGACGCCAGTACCGGCGTGACGTCGAAAGACGATCTGCGGAGTTGGGTCAAAATGATCGATGGAGATAAACACTTCGTCGTCAAGATCCACCGGCCTGGTGAAGACAATCATACTGAGTCTATTCTCGTGAACGTGGACGATAATCTGACCTGGCAAACCTTTTTCGAGACTTCCGACTTCTTCGAATTTGGCTAGGCATGTCGGAACCGACTGCGCTTGCGTCGTCCTGAGTTTGCACCTTTGCTAGGATTGCACTACGTCTATTTTGCAATGCAAATGAAGGGGCAGCCCATGGACGACGCAGACAGTTGGTTTAGCGAAGAACGTGCCACTTTTGGCGACAGACTTGCAGGGGCGCGCGAAGCGGCGGGCATGAAACAGGCCGATTTGGCCAAGCGGCTTGGCATCAAGGTTAAGACGCTGCGCCATTGGGAAGAGGACCTGTCCGAGCCGCGCGCGAACCGCGTATCGATGCTGGCGGGTCTGTTGAATGTGTCGCTGTCGTGGTTGCTGACAGGCAACGGAAACGGGCCGGATGCGCCCTCCGACGAGGTGATTATTCCAGCCAATTTGACCGAAGTGCTGACTGAGCTGCGCCAAATGCGCGCCGAGATGGAGCGCGGTGCTGCCCGTGTGGCGCGTCTGGAAAAGCGGCTGCGCAGCGCGCTTGAAGCTGAGTTATGAGCGACAAAGCGGATCCAGATCAGGCCCTGTCGCTGTCGGAACCGGCCAGCTTCAACGAGGTGCCCGAGCATCGGCTGAAACGGATGAAAATCCGCGCATGGCGGCGGGGAACCAAAGAGATGGACCTGATCCTGGGGCCTTACGCGGATGCCAACTTGGCGGGCATGGACAATGAGGCGCTCGATTTGTTCGATGCGCTCTTGTTGGAGAAGGATCAGGATCTGTATCAATGGGTGTCGGGCCAGGCCACGCCGCCCGAGCGGTTTGCGGGCCTGATCAGATCCCTCGTTCCGAACTGATTTGCAAAAAATCTGTCTCGATTAACGGCTTGTTTGGAAGTTTCGGTCAAGTCTGGCGGCAACACCCTGCTGGATTTGACGGAGACGAGCATGAGTATTCATTCGCATCTAAGCGACCCACGCCAGATGAGTTTTAGGGCGGGCTATCTCGATAGCCTTGCATTGGTCGAACGGATGCACAGGCTTCTGCTCGACGTGATTAAGGACGAATTTGAACGGGTCGGTGTTCTGGAAGTGAACGCGGTGCAAGCGCTCTTGCTGTTTAATATCGGCGAGAACGAAGTGACGGCGGGCGAGTTGAAATCGCGCGGCTATTACCAAGGCTCCAACGTGTCCTATAACCTGAAAAAACTGGTGGAAATGGGCTTCATGCACCACCAGCGCTGCGAGATTGATCGCAGATCGGTGCGCGTGAAATTGACGCCCGAAGGCCGCCATGTGCGCGATATCGTGGCCAACCTGTTCACAGCCCATGCGGCTGGAATGCAGGAAAAGGGCGCGCTCGATCAGCAAGGGCTTGAGGACATCAATGCAGGCCTCAAGCGGATGGAGCGGTTCTGGGCCGATCAGATCCGCTATATCTACTGATCGCTGGCAAGGCGGAACTCTGGGCGGCGCACCTCTGATGTGGCCAGAACGGCCAATTCCTTGAGCAGTTTGCGGCGCATCGCAGCCTCGAAATCATCGAATGTCAGCGCCGCTTCGGTAAAGGCCAGCGGTCCGGTGATGACACGCGCGTCGAAATAGGACAGCAACTCCTTGATCTCGGCCTGTCTGCGATCCGAAGACCCGGCATTCGGCGCGTCTGTGGCAACAACAAGCGCATTGACCGTCACCCGCGCCATTTCTGGCCTGTTGCGCAGGATCTCAGGCTCCGGACCCTCATTATTGGGACCGTCCCCGGACACATCCAGCGTCAATTGCCAGCACTCGGCCTGGGTTTGGAGGGCGCGCGCGCCATAAAGGATCGCGGTGCCAAGACCCGTGGCTTGACGGTCATGCCGCTTGGTCGTGCCCCTCAGCCGGGCTGCGACCAAAGCCACATCCACCGGGTTTTGCGCAATCGTCCAATCGACGAGCACGCGCTGGCGGGAAATACCGCTCCATTCATAGACCATGAGGCGGACATGGGCGTGGGGCAGGGCAAAGATGGCGGCCTGAACATCGTGGTCTTCAAGTGCGTTGGCCAGCCCGTCCAGTTGCAATCGGTACTCGCGGCCATCCACCGAGGAGGAAACATCAAGACCCAGCGACAAGGCCAAACGGCAGGTCGCCTGCGCGGGGGCTGCCAAGGCAAGCAAAGCGCAGATCAGCAGCGCTTTGCCCCAAATGTCGCGCAGGGCGAGGATCGCGTGGCTTACCAATGGCCTGTGTTTTCCATGCTGGCCCAAGGCTCCGCCGGGGGGAGGGCATCGCCCTCTTGCAGCAATTCCACCGAGATATTGTCGGGCGAGCGCACAAACGCCATGCGCCCATCGCGCGGGGGGCGGTTGATGGTAAATCCGGCATCGGCGAAGCGCTGGCAGACCTCATAGATATTGCCAACGCGGTAGGCCAAATGCCCAAAATGCCGCCCATCCGAGGGCAAGCCGTCGTCGCCGTCCCAGTTATAGGTTAACTCCACCGGGCAATCCGGCTGGCCGGGAGGGGCCATGAAAACCAGCGAATAGCGCCCCTCTTCGCGGTCAAAGCGCTTGGTCTCTTCCAGGCCCAGCAGCTTGTAGAACGCGATGGAGGCGTCCAAATCCTTCACCCGAACCATTGTGTGCAAATATTTTAAAGTCATTCCAAAGCCTTCCATACGACGCGCTGCAAAGGGTAGGGCCTTGGCAGGCAGGCGCAAGGGGCAGCTTTTGGCGTGATGCGCGGATATCTGGGGATAACCGCATTTTGTGGTAGACCCCCGTGCTGTCTTATACCACATTTAGCGCGTGCAGGCGGGTGGCCCCCAAGGACGGCAGTGCCATTCCCAGATGATCCAGCAAGCCCTTTGCCGATTGTCGGTGCGGCTGACCAACCACTCGCCTCGCACGACGACGCTGACAAAAAGGACGCCGCCATGAGCGCTGAGCCCACCCAATCCCCGCAAGATCAAATCGACGCGCTGCGCGCCAACGCCCAGCCGACCTTGCGCGCGGTCGCACCGGGGATGGAGCAGCATCTGTATACCGAGCACAAAGTCCTCGATCATGGCTTCGTGCGCGTTGTCGATTACATGGGCGATGACAGTGCCATCGTGCAGGCCGCGAGGGTTAGCTATGGGGCTGGGACCAAGGCCGCGCGCGACGATGCGGGCCTGATCCGGTATTTGATGCGCCACTGGCATTCGACGCCGTTCGAGATGTGCGAGATCAAGCTGCACGTCAAACTGCCGGTCTTTGTGGCGCGCCAATGGATCCGGCACCGGACGGCGAACGTGAACGAATACTCGGCGCGGTACTCGATCCTAGATCGGGAATTCTACATCCCCGCGCTTGACGACCTGGCCGCGCAATCTGTGGTGAATAACCAAGGCCGCGGCGAGGCGCTGAGCGGCGAAGAGGCAGAGCGCGTGCTGCGCTACCTCAAAGACGACAGCAACCGCGCCTATGACCATTACGAGCAAATGATTAACCAAGACGGCCAACAGGGGCTTGCGCGCGAGCTGGCCCGGATGAACCTGCCTGCGAATATCTACACGCAATGGTATTGGAAGGTCGATCTGCACAACCTGTTCCACTTCCTACGCCTGCGCGCCGACCCTCATGCGCAATACGAGATCCGGGTCTATGCCGACGAGATTTGTAGGCTGGTGGCCGATTGGGTGCCCGCGGCCTACGGCGCGTTTGAGGATTACCGGATGGGCGGGGTGTCGTTGTCTGGCAAAGGGGTCGAGGTGATTAAGCGCCGCCTTGCCGGGGAAGAGGTGACGCAGGAAACGTCGGGCATGAGCAAGGGCGAGTGGCGGGAGTTTTTGGGGGTGTTTGGGTGAGTGATATAAAGGAATGCTATCTATTGGCTCTTGATATCGCGACGCGGCAGTTGGATCAGCAGCGGGCCGAACTCAGACATCTTCGAAGTCAAGCGTCCTTTTTAGCGGCATTTACCGGATTGTTGTCAGGACTGTTTGCGAGGTTGTGCGAAGATGAATGCTTCAGATCTTCTACCGACCAACTCAGCATACTTTCGCTTTCTATCGAGGCAATAATAGTATTAGTGCTTTTTGCAGCTAGCCTCGTCTGCTCGGCGTTAATTTTGACGACACGCAAGCCCGTGACGTTTGATCTTTCGCCCCGATGGATTACTGAACGAAACAGTGCATGTGGTAGTTTCCCGAGTGTGACCCTAGAGCTTGCTCATGCGGCTGAGGACTATTTCGACGAGAATGAGAAGGTGTTGACCGAAGCGCAAAACCTGCTTTGGTGGGGAGTGGTGATGGGCTGGTGCCAGATCCCCGCTTGGTTGTTATTGATCCTGTAAAGGCCAAAATGTCTGATGAAGAAGACCCAAATGCTGAACGGGGGCCCGGAAAGAAAACATTTCGAATTCGTGCAACACCCAAGCTCGACGAAACCAGTAAGTGGGTATTCGCCGACGAAGACAGCGACGCGAGCACAACACTTCTAGGAGCAGATGAATCGACCCAACAAGAAGTTTCTAGTATCGGTCGTTTGGGACAGAGCAGAAACTCATGGCGTGAAAGGACAGGGCGAACCTTCGGCTCAACTGGCCCCCGTCAAGATCAAAGAGCTTCACCGATTTACCGGCGAGGAACTTTTGGCATGCACGTTCTGGTTTTCCTTTTGGGTTTCTTTAGTTGCCTATTTTTGGTTCTGCTCTTGTTAATCTTTGTTTGATATTGGTTTGGTCGTGTGGACGGTTTTTGGTGTAAACTGGGCAGTAACTGCGGCCAGATCGCTAGTCGTAGACGTAAAAGGTAAAATCCACCCAATCATCCCCCACTGTCCCCTCACAAACCACAATCTCTACCACTCCCCCCAACCCACACGCATTTCTCTTCCCAACACCCCCAAATGTTGATAAACTTATCCACAGTTTGGTTCACCCGCTCACGGGAGTTTGCGCATGTCTCTTCGTCTGACCCTCGCCGCTTTGGCGACGACCCTTGCCGCCCCGGCTTTTGCCGACGGCCATACCGCCCCGCTTTATCCGTATCACGCGAGCGCGAATTACTGTCCCGCTGGCCTTCAGCCGGTCACGATTGCAGGGGTGATTTGCTGTGGCGTGCCCAACCAGCATGTCAGCTATCAGGCCATGATGCAGCATCCGGTGCATCGGCCCCGCCGTCATGTCTCGCCCACGTATTTCGATACCGCAGGCATCAAGGGCAACGGCAACTAAGCCAACCCGCAAGCTGCAAACGCCCGGCCATGTGTCGGGCGCTATGCTATCCTAGCCGCGATTTAATCCAGCAGTTTCAACTCGCTGGCGGATGAGCGCCCATCGCGGCCTTCGCGCATCTCGTATTCGATCTTCTGATTGTCGGCGAGGCCTGTGAGGCCCGCACGCTCGACCGCAGAGATGTGCACAAACACATCCGAGCCGCCCCCATCAGGTGCAATAAATCCGAAACCTTTGGTGGTGTTGAACCATTTGACGGTGCCAGTAGCCATGACCCCGATCTCCTTTGTCAGTGTCCCGCCCACGACATGCGACGGGGTGGTGCAGCTTGGTCTTCCATTCTCATTCCGGCTGCCCTGACGGGGACGGTTCGCAGAAGTTCGTCTTCACATCTAAAATCTTGGGGGAGTTTTCGTCAAAAGCAAGAGATTTCCCTTGAAACTTTGGTGACGCTTGCGAGTTTTGGGCAAGTTGCACAGCGAAGGAGCATCCCATGATCGTCTATGGCATCAAGACCTGCGATACGTGCCGCAAGGCCGTCAAAGCCTTGGACGCGCCTTTGCGTGACATCCGGGCCGAACCGCTCAGCGCGGACGAGCGTACCGCGTTTTTCGCGGAATTTGGCGAGGCTTTGCTGAACACACGCTCGACCACATGGCGCGGGCTGAGCGAGGCCGAGCGCGCCCGTGACCCGGACGCGCTGTTGGCGGACCACCCGACGCTGATGAAGCGCCCGGTGATCGCGGTGGAGGGCAAGCTCTACCTTGGTTGGGGGGCCGAGACCAAAGCCGCGTTGCTCTGACGGCGGCTCAAGAGCGCGTCGACCGAGATCGGGCCTGCGCCGCGAAACACCAGAAACAGCAGCAAGAACACCCAGAACGCGCGTTGATCGAGCAGCAATCCAGATGACAGCGGGTCAAACCACGCGCCAATCCCGGCTTCGTTCAGGTCATGGCCCGTCACATCGACCCAGCTTTGCACAAGCACGAAGCCGATCATGCCCAATGAGGCGAGGCGCGTGAGCAGGCCGATGACGATGAGGATGGGCAGGATGATCTCGGCCCATGTGCCCGCCAGCGCCACCAGTTTGTAGGTGAACGGTAGGGCGGAGGGGTCGTAGCCGAGCGCGTCGAAGGTCTTCGGGAAGATCTGCGCATAGGCCCCGAAGGACAGCGTCCAAAGGCCCGAAATCCCGTCGCCCAGCTTGGTCATGGCCGAGTTCCAGAAATAGACGAACAGCACGCCCGCAAAGATGACCCGCGCCAAGGTCGGCAGGATCAGCGGGGCGTGGGATTCAATCGCGCCGAAGACGGAATTGTGTAGGGAAATGAGGCGGTTCATAGGGTCTCCGGGGCTTGCAAAACTTGGGTGGCCAGCGCCAATGACAGGGCGGCGGACAGATCGAAATCGGGGGCTTCAGTCATGGCCAGGGCGATGGCCTCGCCCAGCGTGGCCCCGCCCTGAAGGGACGTGAAAAAAGCAAATGCGCCGGGACCGAGCGCATGCGGTGCCGGATCAAATTCGGGGCGTGCAATGAGCACGTCTTGCGCACCCGCTTGCGGGGCAGGGGCGTTCGGGTTTCGCGACTTTTGCCAGATCGCCTGTACCGGATAGGCGCTGCGGATCAGGCGTGCGGCGGGCACCAACGCAAACCGCATCCCTTCAAGCGCATCCTGCGGCAGGGCGGCAAGGTCCTCGGCGGTAAGGCCCTTTGCATCGCCCGCGTGATAGCTGACGCGCAAGGCCAAATCTAGCCGGGCGACATCCGGCAGATAGGTCAAGTGTTTGACCGGATCGAAGCCTTCCAGAAAGCTGGGCATCTCAGCCCCGAAATACATCATGCGGGGATCGCTTGGTGGGTGCGCACGCACGTAAATCCCTGCCATCGCGCCAAAAAATTCCGCTCCGACCAGCGCATGCACGCTCGGAAACCCATCGGCCAACGCGCTGCTCAGCGAGGCCACGACGTTGTTGCGATAGACGTCAAAGCGCTTGCCCGCAGGCCGTCCCGCCGGATCAATCAACCCCTCTGGTACCGCCACACTGGGGTCAAGCAGGGCCGAGGCGAACCCGTCATCAAAGCTCATACCGCCTCCGCCAACACGCCCGCGGCCAAGCCCGCTTCCGCGCGCAAAACCGGCCAGTCAGGCACATCATTGTCCCACTCGATCAGCGTGGGCCGCGCCCCGCCGCGGGCGATTGTATGCGCATAAAGCGCCCAAACCGGATCCGCGACCGCCGCGCCATGGCTGTCGATCAGCAAAGGTGCTCCGTGCTCGTCCTCTTGGGCGTCATGGCCGCCAAGGTGGATTTCGCCGACCGCATGCAGCGGGAAAGCATCGATATAGGCGTAAGGGTCAGTGTTCTGGTTGGTGGCGGATACGAAGACGTTGTTCACATCCAAAAGCAATCCGCAGCCGGTGCGGGCGGTCAGGGCTTCAAGAAACGCGATCTCGTCCATATCGGTCTCGGCAAAGGCCAAATAGGTGGAGGGATTTTCCAGTAGCATCCGCCGTCCAAGCGCCTCTTGGACCTCATCGATATGATCGGCGACGCGGGACAGAGTAGCTTGCGTATAGGGCAGGGGCAGCAGGTCGTTCAAAAAGCCCACATCATGGGTGGACCATGCGAGGTGTTCGGAAAAGCTGGCAGGGTTGATGCGGTCACATAGGGTGCGCAGGCGGGCGAGGTGGTCGCGATCCAGGGGCTGCGCACCGCCGATAGACAGGCCAACACCGTGGACGGAAATGGGAAAGGATGCTGCGAGCGCGTCAAGCTGGGCCAGCGGTCTGCCGCCATCGCCCATGTAGTTCTCGGCATGGATTTCCAGCCATGAGACAGCGCCGGGATCAGCGCTCAAGGCATTGAAGTGGCTTGATTTGTAGCCAACACCGGGGGCCAGCGGCAAGGTGGTCAAAGGGGCTTGGTCCAACATGGCGGTCTCTCCGGCGGTGGGGTGCCCCGGCCCACATGATGCGAGCCGGGGCGAGGGGTCAATTACATAGCAACCGACTTGAGAACCGATGCGTCCGTGCCTTCTGGCAGGTCACGTGCCAGGCCTTCATAGCCCTGCTCTTCCAGCGCTGCGAGGGTCTCGCCCATGCGGCCGTCTGGCAGTTCCATCGTGTCGCAAGTGCCCGCTGGAACGAGTGTCCATGCGTTGCCCTGATAGTCAACAGTCGAGGTGCCCGCGCAGGTGGTGCCGGGGCCGGCGGCGCAGTCGTTCTCGCCTGCCAGGGAGACACCGAAGCACTTCTCCTGGGCTTGTGCGTTGGCGACGGAGGTGTGGCCAACCAAGGCAGCGGCGACGGCGGAAGCAACGGTGAGGGATTTGATAGTGACGGACATGTGAGTGTCTCCGAGTTGGATCAGTGTGTGTGTTTCGCCCCGAGATCAGCCTCGAGGTGATGGGGCTAGAAAGCATTTGTGGACGCTCACACGCCACTCACAGGCCCGTGCAGCACAGCCCCGTGACCGCTATGACATAATGTTTCAGGAAAACGGGCCGAATTGGTCGAATTTTTCACGCGCGCGTTAGAATGCCGCCGCATACCGCTGACGGATGCGTCAGATCAGTGAAACAGAGGGGAGGGCACTGACATATGAGGCGCGGGTCTTTGGTGCGAATGACAGGGCGACTCGGGGTTTGTTGCAGGCCAAAGGGCATTTTTTGATGCTTGCGGGACGGCGCGCAGAGCCATGATCACGCGGCAGGCGCACGCATAGCGACAGCGACCGAACGCTGCCCATGCAATCTTGCCAAAGAAAGGAGTGGTACCACCTCCTGGTCTCGAACCAGGGACCTCTTGATCCACAATCAAGCGCTCTAACCTACTGAGCTAAGGCGGCACAGTGCGGGGATTAGCGCGGGATAGGGCCGTTTGCAAGAGGGGGGCTAGGGTCAATTCGCGAATTCCTTGCGGTATTCGAGCGGTCCGGTCAGTTCAACTTCGCCTCCCGCGATCCCCGACCTGTCGGACCAGGTATCGCAATTGCCGAGGGAGAGGATGTCATCGCCTCGCTCCCCAAGCAGCGTGATTGTGGCGACATCGGATCAGCTTTCTTTGGGGGAGCGAACACGCTGTCATCATCCGTAGACGCGCCGCCGATCAGGGTGTCCTGCGAGCTGACCCTGTTGATTCGAGCGCCAGCTCCCATGTCTGGTTGTCGTAGTTTTGTCCAAACGCGGGTGTCTGGTCACTGGCCACCTGCACGAACCCGGCCTTCTCATAGTGCCGGATGGCAGCGCTGAGCTGACCTTGGGTCCACAGGGTGACTTTTGTGTAGCCTGCTGCGCACGCGAAGCTGAGGCAGTGGTCCATCAAGGCGGTCCCGATCCCTTGCCCGCGTGCGAGCGGGTCGAGGAAGAAGAGGCGGAGTTTGGCGGTGCCTGGATCCTCGGTGTGCATCAGGATGATGGAGCCGAGCCTGACGCCTGCCCGCTCGGCGATCCAGACCTTATCGCGCGCGCGATCATAGCCGCGCAGGTATTCGGACATGGCCTCCAGCACCACAGCCTCGAAGCTTTGATCGACCCCGAATTGGTGGCGGTAAAGCTCGCCGAACCGCATCGCGATCCAACCGGCATCGCCGGGCGCGAGGTCTCGGTAAGTGACAGGGATTTGCGCGAGGGTCTCCGGGGCCAGATGGTGGCGCAGGCGGCCAAGTGCGTCGTCTGTGACGGCCTCGTTCATCGCCGGGATATCGTCGAGGGAGACTTTGGGCGCGCTGGCGATGTCTTTGCGCAGAGCTTGGAGTGTTTGGGTGCGGTTCATTGGATCTCGCTCGGGCTTGCCCGCGCATGTTGGACCCACTAGGTCTGGGGTCAAGCGAAAGGACCGCATCCATGGGCATCAACAGCGAGAGCGAAATCGAAGCAAACCTGCAAATCGGGCCAACTGATCAGGGGATGGTGCGGCTTTATATCGAAGGCGGCGGCATTGATTTGCCCATGGACTTTGAGCCTGACGAGGCGCTTGAGATTGCCGAAGAGCTGACAGCGGCGGCGGAACGCGCGCGCGCGATGGGCAAGCGTAAGGGCGGCTGAGACCACGCTATTTGAGTATTTTTGGCAAGAAAAAGAGGGGCGGCGTTGACAAGTGCTGCCCTTGGATTCATGTCATCGGCACACATAACCCGCAACCGGGCGTTCCGTGGGCGCCAAACTGACGAGGAGTGCCGATATGGCCCCCATTTCCCTGACCTTTCCCGATGGCAATGCGCGCGAATTTGAAGCTGGGGTAACACCCGGCGAAGTGGCCTCTGCGATTGCGACCTCCCTTGGCAAGAAGGCGATCTCGGCCACGGTCGATGGGGCGCATTGGGATTTGGCGTGGCCTCTGAACGCCGACGCTTCGATCGCCATCAACACGATGAAAGATGAGGCTCCGGCTTTGGAGCTGATCCGCCACGACTTTGCCCATGTCATGGCCCGCGCCGTGCAGGAAATCTGGCCGGATGTGAAAGTGACCATCGGCCCCGTGATCGAGAACGGCTGGTACTATGACTTTGACCGCGCCGAGCCGTTCACGCCCGAAGACCTCGGCCGGATCGAGGCGAAGATGAAAGAGATCATCAACCTGCGCGACAAGGTGCGCACGGAAGTGTGGTCGCGTGAGGATGCGATTAGCTACTATGAGGCGCGCGGCGAGCACTTTAAGGTCGAACTTGTGGGCATGATCCCCGACGATGGCCAACCGATCCGCATGTATTGGCATGGCGAGTGGCAGGACCTGTGCCGGGGCCCGCATTTGCAGCACACAGGGCAATTGCCTGCCGATGCGTTCAAACTGATGCGGGTCTCGGGCGCATATTGGCGCGGCGATTCTGATCGCGACCAGTTACAGCGTATCTATGGCGTGGCGTTCCAGAACCGCGAGCAACTGAAACAGCACCTCCATTTCCTTGAAGAGGCCGAAAAGCGCGATCACCGACGCCTTGGCCGGGAGATGGACCTCTACCACATGCAGGAAGAGGCCCCCGGTCAGGTCTTCTGGCACCCCAATGGCTGGACGATCTATACCGAGCTGCAAGACTACATGCGGCGGCGCCAACGCGCGGGCGGCTATGTCGAGGTGAACACCCCGCAGGTCGTGAACCGCCGCCTGTGGGAAGAAAGCGGGCACTGGGACAAGTACCAAGAGCATATGTTTATCGTCGAGGTGGACGAAGAGCATGCGCGCGAAAAGACCGTGAATGCGCTCAAGCCGATGAACTGCCCTTGCCATGTGCAAATCTACAACAAGGGCCTGAAATCCTATCGCGACCTGCCCCTGCGCATGGCCGAGTTCGGGTCCTGTGCACGCTACGAGCCCTCGGGCGCGCTGCACGGCATCATGCGGGTGCGCGGCTTTACCCAAGATGACGGGCATATCTTCTGCCGCGAGGACCAGATCGAGGAAGAGACGGCGGTCTATATCGAGTACCTGACGGCTGTGTATAAAGACCTCGGGTTTGAAAGCTTCCGCGTGAAATTCTCGGACCGGCCAGAGCAGCGCGCCGGCAGCGACGAGGTTTGGGACCGGGCGGAGGCAGCTTTGCTATCGGCCACGCGGGCAGCTGGGATCGAGCCTGAGATGAACCCCGGCGAAGGCGCGTTCTACGGCCCGAAGCTGGAATTTGTGCTGACGGATGCGATTGGTCGGGACTGGCAGTGCGGCACCCATCAGGTGGATTTCGTGCTGCCCGAGCGCTTGGATGCGACCTACATTGGTCAGGACGGTGAGAAGCATCGGCCTGTGATGTTGCACCGGGCCTGTCTCGGGTCTTTCGAGCGCTTCATCGGGATCTTGATCGAGGAACATGCGGGCAAGCTGCCGTTCTGGCTGGCGCCGCGTCAGGTGGTCGTGGCCTCTATCGTGTCGGATGCGGATGAGTTCGTGCTTGAGGCGGTTGCCGCGCTTAAGGCCGCAGGTGTGCGGGCGGAAGCCGATCTTCGCAATGAGAAGATCAACTATAAGGTGCGTGAGCATAGCCTTGGCAAAGTGCCGGTGATCCTCGCCGTGGGCCGCAAGGAGGTCGAGGACCGCACCGTGACCATGCGGCGTTTGGGCGAGAAGCAGACAAGCGTGGTCGCATTGGACGACTTGCTGCCCCTGATGTCCGCCGATGCAACGCCGCCTGATCTGCGCTAGCCAAGCGGGTCTCTCCGGATACCAACGCAAACAGGACGGCTGAATGAGCGTCCCTGTCACCCTGCGCCCGCCTGATATAGCGGACTTGCCGGACCTGTCGGCTTTATGCCTCAGGTCCAAAGCGCATTGGGGCTACGATGCGGCGTTCATGGCTGCCTGCGTTCCGGTTCTGACGATCCGGCGGGCCGATTTGTCAGCGATGACGTGGCAGGTGGCCGATGTCGCTGAGCGGGCGGTGGGCGTGGCCGCGATCCGGTGCGAGGGCGAGACCGCCTCTATCGACAAGCTGTTCGTTGATCCCGGTGCGATGGGCCTCGGGGTTGGCAGCACCTTGATGGGGTGGGCATTGCAGGTGGCGTCTGCGGCGGGCGCGCGCCATGTACTGATCGAAAGCGATCCGCAGGCTGCACCGTTCTATGCGCGCTTTAAGGCGCGGCAGGTCGGAGAGGTAGCGTCCGACGCGATTGAAGGGTGTGTTTTGCCCCTGCTTGAGATCGTGCTTTGAGGGGGCAGGCGGGGCGTTTTTGGGCGTGCTGAGCAAGGCGTTAACCCTAACAAACTCTTAACACGCCTAACAATGTTAGGGCGTTACAGCATTTAGTGTCGTTTTTTCAGGCAAGCTACTAAGTGTGGTGTCCAAAAGCTAAGTCTCCCATATTGTTAGGGATATCGCCTTATGGGCGAGTTTGGCGCGCAAAATTCAACCCCTCATAACGCCCCCTCAAACAGCCGCAAAACCTGCCCTTCGAACAGATCGCGCCATTCGGCGTTCTCCATCATCAACTCGTGCCGCGCGCCCTTAATCTCCAGCAATTCCCCCGTCGGCCAGAGCGACATCCGCTGCCGGATTGCCTCTTTCGAGACGATCACCTCGCCCGACCCAAGCCCGGTGAGCAACGGCAAATCCCGAGGTGCCGCGCGCAACAAGGCCCGGCATTCCGCCACCGCCTCACGCACCCAATGCACACTCGGGCCGGCCAATCGCAGCCCCGGCACATCGACCACTTGGCGCTTCATGTAGTCCCACGCATCGCGGTCATTCGTCAGGTTGTTGTCCTCAAACGGATGCTCCAGAAGATAGCCGCGCACCGGCGTCGTGGGCGCGCGCATCGCACCTTGCCCGAAGGTGTCGAGGAAAAACGTAAGCGCCTCGTTGATCGGCTTTTGCAGCGCGGGCATCGCGATGCCCCACATGGGCGCTGAGAACGCCGCCGCCTTCACGTCGATCCCGTCGAGCACCGCGCGCAGCCCAATGGCCCCGCCCATGGAATGCCCGATCAACATCAATGGCCCCGGCAACTCAGCCGCAACCACCTCCAAAAACGCCGCCACATCCCGCTGATAATCGCGGAACTGCCCGACATGGCCCACCAGCGGATCGTCAATCAACCGATCCGCCAAGCCCTGCCCGCGCCAATCAACTGACGCACTCGCCCAGCCCGCAGCCGCCAGCCGTCCAGCCACGCGCCCGTATTTCTCGACAATCTCGGTGCGGCCCGGAAACACCAGAACCGTGCCCTTCGCGCCCTCAACCGGCGTCAGGGCCACGCGCACCCGCACCCCGTCGGAGGCCTTTGCCCACACCGCATAGGTCCCGGCAGGTGCCTCGGCCAAGTCCTCGTGATACGGGGCCGTCTCCATGCGCCTAGCTCAGCGCCCCACCAAGGCGCATCGCCTGACCCATATCGCCGTCCAGCTTCAACTTGCCGGTCATGAAGGCCGAGGTCGCGTTTACATCACCGGACATGATCCCTTCGAACGTTTCGCGCGAGGCTGTCAGCGTGCAGGCGGCTTCCTCGTCGCCCGCGCGGATGCCCGCATCGTCGAGCATGATCGCCCCCTCGTCCTCGATCACAAACTTGACCGACCCGTCAAAGCTGCCCACTTTTGCCGCCAATACTTCCACGGCTTTCTCAATAACTGCGCTCATGCCTCAAATCTCCTTAGCTTGTGATCATACGGGGACTCGCCATCGCCCGCGCTCGCGTTACACTTAGGTCATGATGCAGCGCGTAACATCCCCCCTCAACAGTGTCGTCACGGCACTTTTCCTGAGCCTCGCAGGCCTGCCCGCTTCAGCGCAGGTCCAAGCCGACCAGATCGACACCCTGCTGGAGCGTCTCGCCACCCCTGAGTTGGCCGAGTGGGAAAGTATCGAGCGTCAGATCGCCCGCATATGGTCCCAAAGCGGCTCGCCCGCGATGGACCTGCTGCTCAAACGCGGGCGCGACGCGATGGAGGCGCAAGAATTTGAGGCCGCGATCGAGCATCTGACGGCCCTGACCGACCACGCCCCCGACTTTGCCGAAGGTTGGAACGCGCGCGCCACCGCCTTTTTCGCCAATGATCAATACGGGCCAGCCTTGGCAGATGTGGAGCGGGTGCTGGCGCTGGAGCCGCGCCATTTCAACGCCCTCCAAGGCCTCGGCCTGATCATGCAGGCGCTGGGTCAGGATGACCTCGCGTACCGGGCGTTCGAGATGGCGGCGGCTATACATCCCAACGACCCCGACCTAAAACAGATGCTAGAACGACTTGAGGCGAATTTGGGCGACGTGGACATCTGATCCACGCGTCTTAAGGGGCAGATCAACATGGCAGGCAGCATCGGCGCAGGAGTTGCGCCCGGTCGGATCGTTGCGGTCCTCGGTCCCACCAACACGGGCAAAACCCACTACGCGCTGGAGCGGATGCTGGCCCACAGGACCGGCGTGATCGGCCTGCCGCTGCGATTGCTGGCGCGCGAGGTCTACGACAAGATCGTCGCCGCGCGCGGGCCGTCCGTGGTCGCGCTCATCACTGGCGAGGAGCGTATCGTCCCAGACCGCGTCCAATACTGGGTCGCCACGGTCGAGGCGATGCCAACAGATATCGGCGCGGATTTCCTTGCGGTGGACGAGATCCAGCTTTGTGCCGACCCGGATCGCGGGCACGTTTTCACCGATCGGCTGCTGAATGCGCGCGGACAACACGAGACACTGTTCATGGGCGCCGACACCATGCGCAGCGCCATCGCGGCCCTTGTGCCGAAAGCGCAATTCCTCAAGCGCGAGCGGTTCTCGGAACTCACCTACACAGGCTCCAAGAAGATAAGCCGCATGAAGCCGCGCAGTGCCATTGTCGGGTTCTCCGTCGATCAGGTCTATGCAATGGCCGAGCTGATCCGCCGTCAACGCGGGGGCTGTGCTGTTGTCATGGGCGCACTCAGCCCGCGCACCAGAAACGCGCAAGTGGAGCTCTATCAAAACGGCGACGTGGATTTTCTGGTGGCCACGGACGCGATCGGCATGGGCCTCAACCTCGATGTCAGCCATATTGCCTTCTCCGCCACCTCCAAATTCGACGGACGGCGCATCCGGCCGCTGGCGCCGAACGAGCTCGCGCAGATCGCGGGTCGGGCAGGGCGCTACCAAACGCCGGGCACGTTCGGTGTAACGGGCGAGGCGGGCCTGATCGACGACGAGACCGTCAAGGCCATCGAAGACAGCCGCTTCACCCCGATCAAGCGCCTGCAATGGCGCAACGACAAGCTGCGGTTCGGGACGGCGGCCACGCTCATGGCCTCGCTCGAAGCGCCCCCCGACCCGCAAAACACCCAGTCCGAATGGCTGGTCCGCGCGCGCGAGGCCGACGATCAGATCGCCTTCAAGACCGTGGCCGAGGAACCTGATGTGGCGGGCCGCCTGAGCAATCCGCGTGATGTGCAGCTCCTGTGGGACGTATGCCGCATCCCCGACTTCCGGGGCATTTCCGCAGGCGAGCATGCCAACCTTCTGACCCGCATCTTCAGCTTCCTGCATGACGAAGGCCGGGTGCCGCAGGGCTGGTTTGCAACACAAGTGGGCCGGATTGACCGCACAGACGGCAATATCGACACATTGTCGAAACGTCTGGCCTATATCCGCACATGGACATATGTCGCGCAACGGAACGGCTGGATTGAAGACGAAAGCCATTGGCGCGGTGAAACCCGCGCTGTAGAAGACCGCCTGTCAGATGCACTTCATACGTGCCTGACGGAAAAATTTGTCGACCGGCGCACGAGCGTGCTCATGCGGCGGTTGAAGCAGAAGGAGAGCCTTGTGGCCGAGGTGAATGAGAACGGTGAAGTAACGGTAGAGGGCGAGCTGATTGGCAAGCTTGATGGGTTCCGCTTCCACCAAGAGAAATCCGCAAGCCCCGAGGAAGAAAAGGCCCTGCGCGCCGCTTCCGTCGCCGCCCTTGCGCCCGAGTTTCATCTGCGTGCGGACCGTTTCTACAACGCGCCCGATACCGAGATCGACTATACCGAACAGGGTGGCCTCATGTGGGGTGACCGTGCGGTTGGCAAGCTGGTCAAAGGGGCCGATGCGCTGAAACCGCAGGTTCACGCCTTTGTCGATGACGAGGCGGGTGCAGACGTGGCCCAAAAGGTCCAGCGCCGCTTGCAGCATTTCATCGACCGCAAGATCGCCGCGTTGTTCGAGCCCCTTATGGCCATGAGCCGCGATGAGGCTTTGACCGGCCTTGCGCGCGGCTTTGCCTTCCAACTGGTCGAGGCGATGGGCGTGATCCCACGCGAGAAGGTGGCATCCGAGGTCAAAGCGCTCGACCAAGACGCGCGCGGTGCGCTGCGCAAGCACGGCATCCGGTTCGGCCAGTTCACGATCTTCCTGCCTTTGCTGCTGAAACCCGCGCCGACACGGCTGCGGCTGGTGCTCTGGTCGCTCGATCAAGGGTTTGATGTGTTCCCCGAGTCGCCCCCGCCGGGCCTCGTGACGATCCCCGTGATCGACGGGATCGATGTCGCCAACTACACCCAGTCCGGCTACCGCGCCGCGGGCACCCGTGCGATCCGCATCGACATGCTGGAGCGTCTGGCAGATATGCTGCGCGGGTCCGACACCCGTGCGGGTTTTGAGGCCACACCCGATATGCTGTCGATCACCGGCATGACGCTTGAGCAGTTCGCTGATCTCATGGCGGGCCTCGGCTACGCCGCCGAGAAGGGCGAGCGCGAGAAGGTGAAGGTCGTCGAGAAGCCGAAAGAGCTGTCGGCCGAAGACATCGCCGCCGAAGCCGCTGCCGCGACGGAAGAGGCTTTGGCGAAGGTGAAGGCCGAGGCCGAGGCGGGCGAAGGCCCAGAGGCTGCGGTTGGGGCAGATGATGCGGTCGCGACGGATGCGCCCGCACCGGAAATGGAAGTGTTCTACACCTTCAAATGGGCCCCGAAACCCCGCCACAATGCCGGGCGCGGTCGCCCCCAAGGCGACGGCAAACGCGCCGAGGGCGGTGGTGGCAATCGCGACCGCAAAGGCGGTGGTGCGAAAGGCAAAGGGGGCGGCAAAGGCGGTCCGCGCGGTAAAGGCGGCAAGCCCGACGGCGGTGGCCCTCGCAAGTTCGAGGCCCGTCCGCCACGACGCGAAAAGCAGATCGATCCCGATAACCCCTTCGCCCAAGCGCTTATGGGGCTCAAGGACAAGACCTGAGGACATGCCCTGACCGAGACTGAAAAACTCCCCACCCAGCGCCTCGACAAGTGGCTCTGGATGACGCGGTTCTTCAAGACCCGTAGCCTTGCCGCCAAGCTTGTGACAGGCGGTGGGGTGCGGGTGAACGGGGCGCGGGTGTCGAAAAATGCGACCCCGATCAAGCAGGGCGACACGCTGACCTTCACGCAAGGGCGGCAGGTACGGGTTGTGCAACTGCTCGACATCGCCAAGCGGCGCGGGCCTGCGCCCGAGGCCCAAGCGCTCTATACCGATTTGACGCCTGCGCCGGAGGGGCCGCCGCCGCCCCGCGTGGGGGCGCGCCCAACCAAGAAAGACCGTCGGGATATGGACGCGCTGCGCGACGACCTCGACGGATAGGGTGCGCTCTGTCAACTCAAGTTGACACATAACGCCGCGCTGGTGTCGCACCGCCTTGCACCTGACGACCCTGTGGCGTAGGCAAATCGAAACGATTGACCAGACCCGAGTTCCGCCCATGACCTATGTCGTCACCGACAACTGCATCGCCTGCAAATACACCGATTGCGTCGAGGTATGCCCCGTGGATTGCTTCTACGAGGGCGAGAACATGCTCGTGATCCATCCCGATGAGTGCATCGATTGTGGTGTGTGCGAGCCCGAGTGCCCCGCAGATGCGATCCGGCCCGATACCGAGCCAGAGATGGAGAAATGGGTCGAGTTCAACCGCAAATACTCCGAGGCTTGGCCGGTGATCATCACCAAAAAAGACCAACTGCCCGAGGCGGAAGAACGCGATGGCGAAGAGGGCAAGATGGAGAAGTACTTCTCCGAAGCCCCCGGCGAGGGTGGCTAAGACACCGCTGCTCCGATTCGCGCGGTCATGTGAATTGGGGAGTATAACGGCCCAAAATCAGGGTCGAAACTGCGCCTTTGGCCCTTATTCCTAAGGTGCCTCACTGCTTTGCGTTCCACAGTGCTTTCGCGGGGCCCGTTTTTTTGGTATACTCTCGTTACACAAAGACGGAGACGCGCGCTCCGGTTCTCGCTGCCATGCGTGTCCGGGTTCTGTTTCGAGATATGATTTAGCCCCTTGGTCGGTTGCCCCGCGCGACCGGGTCGGAGGTTTCGCCTCGTTCATAAGTCGCATCGTCGCCTCGAATAGGAGAATTACGTATGAGCAAGTCCAAATCCCACGCATTCCGCCCGAATGACTTTGTCGTCTACCCTGCACACGGGGTTGGCAAGGTCGTGTCTGTCGAGGAGCAGGAAATCGCTGGTATGGTCTTGGAGCTGTTCGTCATTTCGTTTGAGAAAGACAAAATGACCCTGCGTGTGCCGACCAATAAGGTGATCGAAGTTGGGATGCGCGGTCTGTCGAGCCCCGACATTGTCGCCAAGGCGATGCAGACCCTCAAAGGCAAGGCGCGCGTGAAGCGGGCGATGTGGTCGCGCCGGGCGCAGGAATATGAACAAAAGATCAACTCTGGCGACCTGATCGCGATTGCTGAGGTGGTGCGCGACCTGCACCGGGCCGACGATCAGCGCGAGCAAAGCTATTCCGAACGCCAGCTTTATGAGGCGGCCCTCGAGCGTTTGACCCGCGAGATTGCTGCAGTGAAAGACATGGATGAGATGGGGGCGCAAAAGCATATCGACGATGTGCTCGTCAGCCGTGCGGCTGCAGCCTAAGACATCACAAGAGAAGACCTCGTGCACTTGGCCGCTTCCCTCGGGGGGCGGCCTTTTTCGTGGGCTGGCGGGCCAAAACTCCACGTGGAGTTTTGCAAATTCTCACGAGAGAATTTGACCCCGCCCTTGCCGTAACCGCTCTCGATCGCCCATGCTCGGCCGATGACTCGTCCCAACGTGATCCTCATTCTCGCCGACGATTTGGGCTTTGCCGATCTCGGCTGCACGGGCTCGGAAATCCGCACGCCGCATATCGACGTGATGGCAGCGCACGGCCTGAAGATGACCGCGATGTACAATTGCGCGCGCTGCTGTCCGACCCGCGCCTCCTTGCTAACGGGCCTTTATCCGCACAGCGCGGGCGTTGGCCATATGGGCGCAAACCTCGGCACGCCTGCCTATCAAGGCTTTCTGCGAAACGATTCCGCCACCATCGCCGAGCACCTGCGCGCGAGCGGTTATGCCACCTATATGAGCGGCAAATGGCATGTCGCCGGGGACTTCATGGCCCGCGAGGTCGACAGCTGGCGCGTGGGTGATATGGATCATCCGACGCCTCGCCAGCGCGGGTTTGATAAGTTCTATGGCATCGTCGATGGGGTGACGCATTTCTTCTCGCCGCATTTCATGCTGGAGGATGACAGCCGCGTCGATGTATTTCCGGATGATTTCTACTTCACCGATGCGATCACCGACAAAGCCATCAACATGATAAAAGGCACGCCCGAGGATCAGCCCTTCTTCCTCTACCTCGCGCACACCGCACCGCACTGGCCGCTCCACGCGCATCCCGAGGATATCGCGCGTTATGACGGGGTTTATGCGCGAGGCTGGGACGCCACCCGGACGGCGCGGCACGAGACGATGAACGGGATGGGACTGTTCCAAACCGCGTGGGACATCTCGCCAAGGGACGATCAGGTGCATCCGTGGGCGGCCGAGCAGAACCCCGATTGGGAGGCCCGCAAGATGGCCACTTATGCGGCGATGGTGGACCGGATGGACCAATCCATCGGGCGGCTCATTGCCGCGCTAAAGCGCCTCGGCCAATACGACAACACGCTGATCCTGTTTTTGTCCGATAATGGCGGATGCGCCGAGTTCATGGCCGAGGATGGCTGGGCCAAGTTTTTCCCCGACCGCACCCGTGACGGGCGTCAGATTACGATGGGCAACCGCGCCGATGTGATGCCCGGCGACGCGCTGAGCTATCAAAGCTATGACAAGCCTTGGGCGAATGTGTCGAACGCGCCGTTTCGCCTGTTCAAGCACTATGTCCACGAAGGCGGAATCTCGACGCCCCTGATCGCGCATTGGCCGGAGGGGATCACAAGGCCCGCGACGATCCACGCGGCCACGCATGTGGTCGATCTGCTGCCGACGATCTTGGCCGTGACCGGAGCAAGCTATCTGGATGAGCTCGGCGGGGTGGCGATCCAACCTTGCCAAGGCGAGTCGTTTGCGGACCTCTTCAAAGGGGTGGATTGGACCCGCGAAGCCCCGATCTTCTTCGAGCATGAAGGCAACGCCGCGATCCGCGCGGGCCAGTTTAAGCTGGTGCGCCAGTTCCGGCAGGATTGGGAGCTTTACGATATGGAGGTCGACCGGACCGAATTGTCAGACCTCGCAGGTCACCATAGCGCACAGGAGGGCGACCTGCGCGCGCAATACCAAGATTGGGCCGCCAAGCAAGGAGTGCTCGGTTGGGAGGTCGCGTTGCCGAGGCTGCAAGCGGCGTGGCAAATGGACGACATCGAGGGCTAGCTGGGGGCGCATCTCTTCGAAGAGATGCGCAAATCCTCTCGAGAGGATTTGGCGCTAGATCCCCGCCGTCAACACCACCAACACGGCCATCTCGGCCAGCTGCTGCGTTGCCCCAAGGATATCGCCTGTCTGCCCTCCGATGCGCGCTTTCGCGACCCGGATCACCGCTAGCATCACCACCAGCACGGCCCCGACCGCTGGCACCGCCATGATGCCCACCAGTCCCAGCGCCCCAATCAAGGCTAAGGCCCAGCCGAGCAGGATGGCTGCGATGCCCGGTTGCCCGACGCTCGCCGACAAGCCTGCCTCGCGCGCAGGTCCCAGCAGCGCCATGACGCTCGCCATCGCCGCGCGGCTCAGCAAAGCCGCCGCCAAAACCCCAGCCACCAACGCCCAAACTCCGACCGAGGCCAAAAGCGCCAGCGCCATCACCCGTAAGATCAGCCCGAGCGCCACCGCAATCACCCCGTAGGCCCCAATGTGGCTGTCTTTCATGATCTCCAGCCGCCGTTCTGGATCCCAGCCCCCCCAGAGGCCGTCGGCACTATCGGCGAGGCCATCCTCGTGCATCGCGCCCGTCATCATCACTTGCGCGCCCACGACCAGCACCGCGACCGGGCCGGGTGCCACGCCTGCCCCCAAAGCCAACGCCCCGAGTGCTGCCGCAATCGCGCCCACGAGCAGCCCCACCAACGGGAACGCCCAGGCGCAAGCCGCTCCGCGCTGCGCGGCCACTTGCAGATCCGCCCCAAAAGGCAGACGGCTTAGCAGGCCCAACGCAATGCGGGGGTCACGAGGATCAAGGAAACGGTCGGAAACAGGCATCAAGTTGGTCCAATTTGTCGCAAGACGGGCATGCACAAAGCGGTAAACATCCCTCTAACGAAACGCAACGAAAGCCACGCCCATGACCGCTGCACCGACCAGTTTTGATGCCCTGCGCGCCGCCCTTGCCACAGCCCCCGTACCTGATGCGGATGCCATCGCCGGGGCCGAGGCGCGCAATGGCACATTGACCAAACCCCCCGGCGCGCTCGGTCGGTTGGAGGAACTTGCGATCTGGCTCGCAGGCTGGCAAGGCAAGGCGATCCCGACACTCGATGCCCCTCAGATCCTGATCTTCGCAGGCAATCACGGCGTCGCGGCCCAAGGCGTGTCTGCCTTCCCGGCGGAAGTGACTGCCCAGATGGTGATGAATTTCGAGCATGGGGGTGCTGCCATTAACCAACTCGCCAAAGCGTTCGGGGCGCGGTTCGCGGTCCATGCGCTCGATCTCGATACCCCCACCGGAGATTTCACCCAGACCGAAGCCATGACCGAGGCCGAGTGCCTGGAGGCCATCGCCGTCGGCTGGAACGCGCTGGACACAGAGGCCGAGTTGATGCTGACAGGCGAGATGGGCATCGCCAACACCACCTCTGCGGCCGCCATTTCCTGCGCGCTTTACGGCGGCACCCCCGCCGATTGGGTCGGGCGCGGCACGGGCGTTGATGACGAGGGCCTCGCGCGCAAGGCCGATGCGGTCAAACGCGGGCTGGCGCGCCATCCGGCGGCGAACCAAGATCCACTGATTGCGCTGGCGACATTGGGCGGGCGCGAGATCGCCGCGATGCTGGGTGCCATGGCCCATGCGCGGGTTGCGGGCGTGCCGATGCTGATCGACGGGTTCATCGCCTCGTCCGCCGCAGCTGTCCTCGACAAAACCGCGCCGGGGGCACTCGATCACGCGGTCGCGGCCCATGTGTCGGACGAGGCGGGGCATGCGGCCTTGCTCAGCCGGATGGGCAAGAAACCGCTCTTGGATCTGGGCTTGCGCTTGGGCGAAGGGTCCGGCGCTGCGCTTGCGCTGGGCCTCCTGAAAGGGGCGGTTGCCTGTCACGGCGGCATGGCGAGTTTCGCCGATGCGGGCGTGTCGGAAGGCTAGAGCGCGCCGCGCAAGACCTCGATCAGCGCGTCGATCTCAGCTTCCGTGTTATACACATGGGCTGCGATGCGCATAGGCTGATGGCCCTCGGGCCCTGCCGCAAGGTGGGGCTCGTCACGTTTTGGATGCGGAAACTTCACGATAATGCCCGCCACATCCAGCGCGTCTTTCACCGCCTGCAGCCGCCCCTGCGGGATTGCCACAGTCAGTGCTCCGGTCTCGGGGTCAGCCCCGCTCCACGTCCCAAGCCCTAACGCTTGCGCCCCCGCCCATGCGCGATCACGTAGCTCAAACGACAATCCGGCCTCGTCCAGCGCCACACCCAAGCCCAATTGCAACGCTACATTCCCATCGTTGGGCCTAAGCGACGCCATCGGCACAACCGCCTCGGCCCCCGGCGCGCGCCATGCCAACGCGGTCGTGCGTGGTCCGCGCAACCATTTGCGGCAGGTGCCGACAACAACGTCTGCGCCAAGCGCCTGCACGTCCACCGGAATTTGCCCCAGCGCCTGTGCTGCATCCACGATCATCGCGCAGCCTTCGGGTCGCGCCTTCTGCGCCAATGCCTCCATAGGCCCCCGCGCGCCGGTGATGCTGCTGACAAGCGGCAACATGACCGCAGACACATCTTCGGTGATCGCGTGGTGCCATGCCTCGGCCCTTGTGTCCCCGGGCTCCAGCGGTGGCAGCACATGGATCTGCGCCCCAAGACGCTGGATAAAGCGCAGGTTATCGCCCCATTCCTGTGGGGCCACCAAAACCCGCGCACCCGCCCCTACGACCCCCGGCAAGAGACCGGCCAAGGTTGCCGTGGTGGTCGAGGTCAGGGCAATGTCGGCGCGCCGCGCCCCTATGAACCGGGCCGCAGCCGCATGGACGGCTTCGACCTCGGGGGCTGTGCGGTTTGCAGCCTCCAGCGGACCGACCTCTTGCTCCAACGCAAGATGTGCGTGTATCCGCGCCAGTGTCGCGGGGGCGGGCAGGCCATGGCTTGCGGCGTTCAGATAGATCGCGCTCATGGTGTTGGTTTCGGGTTCGGCTTTGCTTTCGGCAAGTCCGACAAGGTCCGCTCGCCACGGGGAGTGTCTTCGGGTGCCACGTCGCTCTCGTCATCCAACACGGTCACAAGTGCTGTCTCGAAGGCGTTGTTCAATTCGCGCGCGCGTTCCAGATAGGCAGCGTTCTTGGCGACGGGCACGCCGGGTTTCCACAGGCTCGCCAATTCCAGCAGCGCGTGGCGGTCGTGCTTCCAGAACGCCTCCGCCTGATTGGCGGCCTCGTAATCCGTCAGGCCCATTTCTTCCAGGACATAGCGACCTGCGCGCACGGAGCTGTCGAAAGCCTCGCGCACGATTTTGGTCGCGCCCGCATCATAGAGTTCATAGGCATGTACACGGTCATTTGCGCGCGCAATGATATGCAGGTCCGGGCGTTCGCGACGGGCCAGCCGCACCAGCCGGAGTGCTGCGGCGCGATCATCCAACGTCACCACGAGGATTTTGGCGGTTTTCAGCCCCGCTGCATGGAGCAATTCAGGCCGGGTCGGGTCGCCGTAAAAGCCCTTGAAGCCGAAGCTGCGCATCAACTCAATCGTGGATAGATCGTGATCCAGCACCGTTGTCTTGAAGCCAGAGACTTGAACCAAACGGTTCACCATCTGCCCAAATCGACCAATACCTGCGATAATAATCGGTTGCTGCTCGTCAATGGTGTCATGGTTTGGAGTGTCGTCCGCATCGCCCATCCGGGCGGCCAGACGCTCGTAGGCGATGAATAATAAAGGGGTGAACAGCATCGACAGCGCGATCACCAGAAGCAGCGTCTGACTAAGGCCAAGGGGCAACACGCCCGTGTTGATCGAGAAGCTGACCAGCACGAAGCCAAATTCGCCCGCTTGCGCAAGGCTTAAGGTAAACAGCCACCGATCCCGCCCCCTGATCTTGAAGACGAGGGCCAAGCCAAACAGGATCGTACCCTTGATCGCGATCAACCCCAGCGCCAAGGCCAGCATTGTCATCGGGGCTGTAAAGAACGCGTTGAAATCGATGCCCGCTCCCACCGTAATGAAGAACAGCCCTAACAGCAGACCCTTGAAGGGGGCGATATCCGCTTCGATCTCATGGCGGAATTCTGAGTTGGCCAAGACCACACCAGCGAGGAAAGCTCCAAGTGCAGGGGATAATCCCACCAGCAGCATCAGCGACGCAACGCCCACTACGAACAGCAGCGACACGGCCGTGTTCATTTCGCGCAGACCCGCCTTGTTGATGAAGTTGAAGACGGGCCGTGTCAGGTAATGGCCGCCCAGAATGATCGCGGCGATGGCGGCGATGGTGATCAGCGTCAGGCCCCAACCCGGCAGATCTTGCAGCACATGGAGCAGGTCCGGGCCGTGATGCTCGGCCTGTTCTGGCGCGGGGCGCTGGATCGACCCGTCCGGTGCGATACGCGAGACCGCCGGCAGGGCCAGAAGCGGCAAGAAGGCCAGCATCGGGATCACGGCAATGTCTTGGGTCAGCAGGACTGAGAACGCGTTGCGCCCGCCCGGTGTGCTCATCAAGTCCTTTTCGGTCAGGGTTTGCAGCACAATTGCGGTGGACGAGAGCGCCATCACCAGACCCACGGCGAGCGAGATGCTGAACGGATAGTTGAGCAACAGCATCGCCCCCGTGACCGCCGCCGTCGTCAGGCCGATCTGCGCGCCTCCCAAGCCCAGAAGCCTGTCGCGCATATCCCACAGGGTGCGCGGCTCAAGCTCCAGCCCAATCAGGAACAGCATCATGACAACGCCGAATTCGGCGAAATGCTGCAACTCGACGACTTCGTGCCCGACAAGGCCCAGCACGGGTCCGATCAAGATGCCCGCGCCCAGATAGCCCAGCACAGACCCCAACCCAAAGCGCATCGCCAAAGGCACCGCGATCACGGCGGCCATCAGGAAGATCGTGGCTTGGAACAGAAACTCGGTCATCGGGGCAGGGGGCCTTTCTAGACGGGCAAGGGCGCGTCGGCTTTCAACTGATCCATGACGATCTGGCTTTGAACGCGTGCAATCCCAGGATGGGGCAGAAGCACGTTCTGGATCAAATCGTTTAGGGCTGCGAGGTCCGCAGTATAGACGCGCAGCAGGTAATCCGCGTCCCCCGTCAGGGTCCAGACGCTTGTAATCGCGGCTTGCGTATCTACCAACCGCTTGAATGTCGCGGATGCATCAGGGCCATGGCGCGCCATCTGCACCTGCACGAAGGCTTGCACGGTTAAGCCCAGTCGATCGGGGCGCAAACGCGCGGCGTATCCGGTGATGTAGCCTTCGCCCTCCAGCCTCTGACGCCGTCGCCCAGCTTGGCTGGAGGACAGGTTCAACGCCTCGCCCAACTCCTGCGCCGTCAGATGTGCGTTGTGTTGCAGAGCTGCGAGCAGACGAATATCGGTTGAGTCGAGTGCCATAGAGCGATCATGCGCATTCTGAGCGTGAAAATCTAGAGATACGCGAAAAATGCGCATATTTTTTAGTTCTGGTGCTGAAGTATGCGCAAATCCCGCAAAACATGCGCGCTATGCTTATGAAATACGCATCATCCCCTCGCGCAGGAGACTTTCTTATGGGACCCTTTCCCCACGACGCCCCCAAAGCCACGATCAGCTCGCAAAATCCCGCAGGCACCGACGGGTTCGAGTTTGTCGAGTTCGCGAGCGAGGCGCCGGACGATCTGCGCGCGCTGTTCACCCGGATGGGCTATGTCCATACCGCGACGCATAAGACGAAGGCGGTCGAGTTGTGGCAGCAGGGGGATATCACTTACGTTCTGAACGCCGAGCCGGGCAGCTATGGGATGAAGTTCGTGGCACAGCACGGCCCCTGCGCACCCTCGATGGCGTGGCGCGTGGTTGATGCACAGCATGCGTTTGACCATGCGGTTGCGAAAGGGGCGGAACCCTATGAAGGCGACGATAAAACGCTTTCTTGGCCTGCGATCAAGGGCATTGGCGGTTCGCTGATCTATTTCACCGATCAGTATTATGAGACGAACCCCTATAACACCGATTTCAACTGGATCGCAGCGGCGCATCCCGAAGGCGTCGGGTTTCACTATCTCGATCATCTCACCCATAACGTTCATAAGGGCAATATGGACACGTGGTTCCGCTTCTACGGCGATCTGTTCAACTTCCGCGAGATCCGGTTTTTTGATATCGAAGGCAAGTTCACCGGGCTGCTCAGCCGGGCGCTGACCTCGCCTTGCGGTCGCATCCGTATCCCCATTAACGAGGATCGGGGCGAAAAGGGCCAGATCGTCGAGTATTTGAAGCGCTATAATGGGGAGGGCATCCAGCATATCGCGGTGGGTGCGCGGGATATCTATGCCGCTGTCGATGAGATTGCCGAACGTGGTGTGACGTTCATGCCCAAGCCCCCGATGACTTACTACGAGTTGTCGAAAACCCGCGTGACCGGGCATGAAGAGCCGCTGGACGAGATGGCACGCCATGGCATCCTAATCGACGGCGAAGGCGTTGTTGGGGGGGGGGAGACGCGCATCTTGTTGCAAATCTTCTCGAAAACCTGCGTCGGCCCGATTTTCTTCGAGTTCATCCAGCGCAAAGGCGATGATGGGTTCGGGGAAGGTAACTTCAAGGCGTTGTTCGAGAGCATCGAGCAGGATCAGATCGAGCGTGGTGTGCTCGCGGAGACATAAGGCGTAGCGTGGTAAGGATTGGCGGGGGGTGTGGCACGCTCTTTTGCCAGCGTTTACAAGTGGGTTAGGTGGTGAATTCAACCAATGCGAATAATTACGCGCCTAACTTTCTTAGGGTTGTGTCGAGATATGGTAGTTGAGGTGCCAAAATCGGTCCGGATATTGTTTGATCGCCGTGTTCCCTAATTTTGTTAGGGATCTGTATCTCAGGTACAGCTTTAAAGCCGCCCAACTCCAGTCCCTCTCAGCCCCCCGTCGGCAGCCTGAGCGTCACGTTGCGCCCATTCTTGACATATTGAATGGCATTCTCGCCAATCGCGGCAACACGCCCCCCGTCGAGCCGCTCACCGACCTCTACCGGCACGATCCGGCCTGATGACAAGCGCACCAACGCACGGCGCGTGGAGGCTGACCCGTAGACCCCGATCAAGCTGACCCGACGTAGCGATATCGCGTTTTGCAAGGTCGCTTGGCGCGCGACCGATGCGGTCGTTGGGATACTCGGGGCGGCGCGTGCAATCGCGGCGGCGGCCACGGGCGTTGGCGCAGGCTGTGCGGCGCGGGCGGAAGCGACCAAATCTGCGATGTTGCTCGGGCGCAGAACCGGGCTGCGCGAACTGGCCACGGCGAGGGGCGATATCTCAGTCTCGCCACTTTCCCCGGCATCCGCCAAGGCTTCGGCTGCGGCCAAGGCTTGCTCGGATTCAGGGCGCGGGCGTGGCTTCTTGGCTTCAAGCTCGGCGATGGTAAAGCCGCCAAAGCGCGCGCGTTCGATGATCTCATCCGCATCGCCCGGACGCTCGCGCGGGCGCAGAAGGGCCAGCGCGGAATTGGCCTCTGCAGCAGCGGCCTCATCCACGGCGATCTGCGCAGCCCCGGCCTCCGCAGGGCGGCTTGGGGGCACCAAGGCAGGGCGCCCAAGCGTGATCCGCACGCCTTCGGGGTTCACGGCACCTTCCGTCGTCACGACGACAAGGCCGTTTTCGTCCAGCTCGAATACCTGCCCCGGGCCAATCGGCGGCAGCGGCGTGACGGGCCGCAAATCCCGCCCGATCAGGTAGTCTGGCAAGGCCACCGCATCGCCAAAGCTGGCCTCGGCATCGAGGGCTGATAGGAATATCCCCTGATCGTTGCTGATATCGGTTTGCTCGGGCATGTCAGGTGCGCGCTGCCAGATCCCGGTCTCTGCATAGGTGGCTTCTGCTTCCAGTAAGGTGGGGCCAACAGGCGCGAGGGGCACAACCGGATCCACAGCAGCCGTTTCACCGTCGATATCCTGATCCTGCTCCGCCTCTGGTGCGGGCACCGAAGCCTGCACGATTGGCGCGGTGGCCTCGGGAGCCAAGGTGTCGGAGGCCTCGTCTGCGCCGGGGAAAAACAACATCGCGATGATGGCCACAACCAGCAGAAGGATCAGCAAACCGCCTGTAATCATAAGGCCCAGCGACAATGTCTTGCGGGCCTGTGGCGGCTTTGCAAACAGCGTATCGGCGGCTGCCAATCCTGCTGGGGCCAGATCGTCTATAAGTGTCGGGATTTCTTTTGGCTCACCGCGCTGGGTGATCACTTGTGTGCTCGCGCTGGCCTTGCGGGGCGCAGGCACCGGCGTCGCAACTTTACGCGGGGCGGCGGGCGCAACAGTTGGCGGAGTGGGGGCTGGGCGTGCCGCCGCAACCTCCTTTTCAGCGTCGCTCTTGGGGACGAAAGCGATCCGGGTGCTACGATTGCCCAAACGGCTCGGGGCACTTGACGCTCCATCGGTCGCTGGCAGAGGCGCGCGCGCGGCACCGGTCCTGCGCGATCCAAAGGACGGGATCGCCGCAGTCTCTGGTGGCTCTGAAGCCTCGGGCGGCTCGGGCGCAGCAGGTTCAGGATCTGGCTGAGAGGCGGCAACTGCAGCGGCGATCTGTGCTGCCTCCGCCTTCGCCGCATCTTGCGCCGCGATCTCACTGGCCGATTGCGTTTCAGACACCTCCACCATCGGGGCATCGCTTGTCACTTCTGCTGCTTTGGCGTGGCCGACAATGCGTACGGCTTCGTTCTCACGCTCTAGCGGGTCTTCGGGATCGAGCAGGCTTTGCGACGCACGCGTGGTGCCAAACAAGGGCTCGCCAGGAAACCAGCCCTCGGGCGCATCCTCGGGGGGCATGGCGACGAAGGAGACCGGGTTAAAGCGGTGCTCGGTCGCAAACGCCTCTGCCTCTTCCAAGGTCTCACGGGCCACGACGACGACGCGGGCCACCCCGTCGGTGACGACATAATCATAGGCCAGATCCGCGACGGCATAGGGTGTGCGTCCCTCGAGACCTGCCTTGACCTGCGCTTCACGCTCGGCCTCGGTGGAGCCGGGAGCGGGCACCTCGTCGTAGAGAATCTCGGAATTGGGCAGGATCAGCTTGGTGGTTACACCGCCTGTGGCGAGGCTGGCAGCGGTCTTGCGCAGCCATGCCATGCGGTCGGTCATCTCAGGATCATCGAGGGCCACATCGCCCACACGCAGCCAACCGCCGCGTCCCCTGTGCAGAAGGCCGATTCCATCGTGACTGAGATTGAGCGCGAAGCTCGGCTTCATAGGCACACCATCACATGTGGACCCCTTCGGGCCCGTCCGACACAATATGTAACCGTCTCGCTGGAAAAGGGAAAGTGAAACCGCGATTGTTTCGCGCAACCTTGATCCCTACATTTGAGCGATGGAGGAGTATGATATGATCCGAGTTTCGACACGATTGACCCTAGTGAGCGCCCTTCTGGGCGCCGTCCTCATCGCCGCCCCTCTGGCGAGCGTCGCGCAGACGACCAGCACCGCAGGCACGATTACCCTAAATGGGCAAGGCAGCGTAAGCGCAGCACCTGACCAAGCGACACTCACGCTAGGCGTCGTGACCCAAGGCGAAACCGCGGCAGAGGCTTTGACCGAAAATACAACGCGCCTGACGCGGGTTTTTGGTGTGCTTGATGACGCCGGGATAGAAGGGCGGGATCGCCAAACCAGCGGTCTGTCGATCAACCCGGTCTGGGAGCGTCAACGCGGCAACAATCCGCCACCACCGAAGATCGTGGGCTACACCGTGTCCAACAACGTGACGGTGCGGGTGCGCAATCTGGACAATCTGGGCGCCGTGCTCGATGCGGTGGTGCGCGACGGAGCGAACAATTTTCAGGGGTTGAGCTTTGGGGTGGAGAATTCGACCGCGCTTGAAGACGAAGCCCGCCGTGCCGCGGTGGCCGATGTTATGCGTAAGGGCGCGCTTTATGCCGACGCGCTGGGCGTCGAATTGGGCCGGATCGTGACGGTAAGCGAGAGCGGTGGCGTACGCCCGATCATGATGCGCGCGGAGGCCGCGATGGCGATGGTGGCGGATGCCGCACCGGTGCCGATTGCGGGAGGCGAAGTCTCGTTCAGCGCGCAGATTTCGATCGTATGGGAGCTGGATCAGTAGCGCGGGATTTAGACCGCCATGTCAGGCACATCCGCTCAGAGGGTCGCCCGCTGGTTGGCAATTGACCCTGAGGTGCTCTTTGCGCCCGTGCGTGACGCATTTCCCAAACGCCCCGCGCGGATTCTGGATGTGGGCGCAGGGGCCGGGCGCGATGCGGTTTGGATGTTGCGCCAAGGCCATGACGTGACCTGCGCCGAGCCGGACCCGGACTTGCGCGCCCATGGGCAAAAGCTGGCAGGGGCCGCGCATTGGGTCGAGGCCGCGTTGCCGGATTTGGCAGGGCTGCGCGGTCCGTTTGATCTGATCCTGCTCAGCGCTGTTTGGCATCTTGTGCCGGAGGCGACGCGGGGGGCGAGCTTGCAGCGATTGGCCGATCTTTTGGCACCAGGCGGAACAGTGATCCTGTCGGCCAAGAACGCACCTGACATGCATTGCGGCTTGGACGCGACACTTGTCCGGGACGCGGGGCTGGCGGTGGTGTCGTCGCAAACGGCCCCCTCCCAACAGGCGGGCAATGCTGCCCTAGGGGTGGAGTGGGAGTGGAGCGTGTTGCACGCCGCCCCCACACCGACCGCAGAGTGAACGCGGTCTTAATTCCGCGCGCCTAAACACGGCGTCGGTTGACCAAGCTTGAGGAGGGCGGGATTTATCCCGCCACACTGCGGCCGCGCGGCGGGGTCTTTTTGGGCTTCAGGACGGCACTTGCCTAACAATGTTAGGGGAAGGTGGGAAAACCACAACATGTGGAAGGGTGAGTGCTCGTTTTCCCCACATATCCACACAACCCTAAGAAAGTTAGGCATCTTAACCCCTTGTTGAGGATTGGCCGCCTCCAGGCGGGGTGAAACGCGCGGACTGTTTTGCGTTACAGCATGCCAGTATTATGTCCTGTCGGCCAAAGTAGGCAGGGGTTTAGCCCGCCATGCCCGTTGCAATAGGCTTGGTCATGCGTCAGCCTGATCGGGTCGATCCTCGCATGAAAGGCCTCTCATTGATCCATCGCCTCGTCCTCCTTCTGGCTTTCGCGGTCTCGTCGCCAAGTCTCGCCGAAGACCATAACCCCGCGCGCACCGGCACCGTCACCATGAGCGGCAAAGGCATCGTCAGCGCCATCCCTGATCAAGCCACCTTGCGCTTTGGGGTCGTGACCTTGGCGCAGAGCACCGCCGATGCGCTGGACGAGAACTCGACCCGGATGGCCGCGATTATGGAGGTGCTGGATGCAGCAGGCGTAGGCACCCGAGGATCGTGGGACCTCTAACCTATCGATCGAGCGACAATTTCAGACCCAAGTGCTTGAAAATGGGCGTCGCGAGCGGGAGTTCCTAGGCGTTGAGGTGTCCAATGTCCTAAGCGTTATCGCGCGAGATTTGGATGCGCTGGGCAGCCTGATCCGAGCAGTTGTCGCTGGCGGGGCCAATGATTTTGAAGGGCTGACTTTCGGTGTGGCTTATCCAGATCCGCTGATCGCTCTGGCCCGCGAGCAGGCCGCGCGCCAAGTCTTGGTGGAAGCAGAACAGTACACCTTGGCGCTCGGCGCAAAGCTGGGTCCAATCTTGTCGATTGCCGACGAGGTGGAGACGCTTCTGGGGCCGCGCGAGAATCTCCCGACCGTGCTTGAGGTAGATCTATACTTTGCTGACCCGGGCTTGCCATCGGTACGCCTTTCTCGTGGAAATGTTCAGTTCAAAGCCGAGGTTTATGTGACTTGGGCGATAGATCAGTAGGCTGGATCTGCCGGGCTCGCCCCCCACCGAACGCTTGCTTAACGCGGCCTTAATCCAGCTGGCCTAAACACGAGCCCGGTTAACCAAGCGGGTCTAGCACCCCGTGGCATAGGACATTCTCGGCGGGGGCGACCCCGGTTTGGAATAGTCGGCTTGGCTGGGGTGGCACCCGGTCTCAAACGTCCCCAGGCGACGGGGGCACGAGGTTCGTCCGTTCTGGCGGCCGCCAATCTTAACTTTACGCTGCATCGACCTTCGTCTGAGACGCTGACCAACGAGGCGGGGCAGTGCCCCCGCGCTCGGGTTTGGTGTGCGTGGGCGGTCTAGGGTCAGACAAAGATATGCGCCCCTCAAACCTCTTTCGACTTCACAAAGGGGATGGGTTTCAGCCCCGCCGCAACAACCGCATCGCGGAGGTTGTCAGAGCACAAAATGGTCGGGCTGGTGGGGTGCAGCGCATGATCCCACCAAAGATGCGCGTCGGGCAATGCGGACTTTGCGACAGTCACTTTGAAGCTATCCCTGAGAATATACCTGTCTGGCAGGCCCAGTTGCTCAGATCCGAGATGAAGGCGAACGTCGCTGCCTTCGATCTGGATCGCCTCCGCGCGCCCCCGAATGTTGAGGCCGTACCAACGCCCCGGAAAGGAGCCTTTGCGTTTGCGCCGCAAATCCAGCGGCCACATCTGGTGAAGGTCGGGGTCGAGGTCCTCGATGATATCATGGTAGGCATCCGAGACGATCATCATTCCGCATGACCCCCAGAACATGTCTGGCATGACCGGGCGCGCCTTCTCGACAATCCAACACTTTGGCAGCCAATCCTCATCAAGGGTGCCGAACGCTTCGCCCTGAAACATTTTGAACAGATGTTTAGAGTTCTCCGCCGCGAAAGCGGCCTTGAACCATTCTGGATGGCCGACTGAAGAAACCCGCCCTGAGGACGGCTTCCAGAGAGCGCGATTGCGTAGGTCATGCGGTTCCTTTGGCTGGCCTATTTAGCCTCAACCCTGCACGCGACATCCTGCGCGACAAGCGCGGGCCCAAATTCTCTCGTGAGAATTTGCAAAACTCCACGTGGAGTTTTGCCCCCGCACCCAAAAGGCCGCCCCGAATGGAGCGGCCTCTCAGTTTCCTAATCAGCGGCGCGCTCAGGCGCTCGCCTTCAACCCCTGATCCAGATCCGCGATCAGATCATCCGCGTTCTCGATCCCAATCGACAGGCGCACCACATTCGGGGCGGCCCCGGCAGCGACCTGCTGCTCTTCGGTCAACTGGCGGTGCGTCGTCGAGGCCGAGTGGATGATCAGCGAGCGCGTATCGCCTAGGTTCGCGACGTGGCTGAACAGCTCCAAGCTGTCGACGAACTTCACGCAAGAATCGTACCCGCCCTTCAAAGCCACCGTGAACAACGCCCCCGCGCCTTTGGGGCAAACCGAGGCAACCCGGTGCTGATACGGCGAGGACGCCAGACCCGCATAGGTCACGGCCTCCACCGCGTCATGCCCCTCAAGCCAGCTCGCGATCTTCATAGCGTTCTCCACATGCCGCTCCATGCGCAAGGACAACGTCTCGATCCCCATCAGCGTGTAGTGCGCCGCTTGCGGGTTCATCGTCATGCCCAGATCGCGCAGGCCGATGGCGATGCCGTGGAAGGTGAAGGCCATCGGGCCGAGGACCTCGGCGAAGACCAACCCGTGATAGGCAGGCTCAGGCTGGCTTAGCGAGGGGAACTTGTCTGAGGCCATCCAGTCGAACTTGCCGCTATCGACGACGCAGCCGCCAGTGACGGTGCCGTTGCCGGTCAGGTATTTCGTGGTCGAATGCACCACCAATGTCGCGCCGTGCTGGATCGGGTTGCACAGATACGGGGTGGCGCTGGTGTTATCCACGATCAGCGGAATGCCCGCCGCATCCGAGATGTCGGCAATCGCGCGCAGGTCGGTGATGTAGCCGCCGGGGTTGGCGATGCTTTCGCAGAAGACCGCGCGGGTGTCGTCGTCGATGGCAGCCTTAACAGCGTCCAGATCGTCGAAATCCACGAAAGTGGCGGACCAGCCGAAGCGCTTGATGGTCTGGCTGAACTGGGTGATCGTGCCGCCGTAGAGCCTCGTGGAGACAACCACGTTCTTGCCCGGCCCCATCAACGGGAACAGCGCCATGATCTGCGCGGCATGCCCCGACGAGCAGCAAACCGCGCCCGCACCGCCCTCAAGGGTCGCGATCCGCTCTTGCAGCACGGCGACCGTGGGGTTGGTGAGGCGCGAGTAGATGTAGCCCACTTCTTGCAGGTTGAAGAGCGCTGCCGCGTGGTCGGCGTCGCGGAAGACGTAAGCCGTGGTCTGGTAGATCGGCGTCTGGCGCGCGCCCGTGGCCGGGTCCGGGACGGCGCCCGCGTGGATTTGCAGTGTGTCGAAGCCAAGTTGCTTGTCGGTCATGGTGGTGTCCCCTTTTGCGTTTGGGCGCACCATAGAGGGGGGGGCGGGGTTGTCCACAGGGGAGGGGGATCGGAGGCGGGGCAGAATAATATTCTGGGATGGGGTTCTGTTTGCGGGGTTTGCAGGAGGATATTTTTCGGGGGAGGGGCTGGGAGCGGTCGGGCCGGGCGCTTATCTTGGGGGTGAGTGGAACAGGAGCGCCCATGTCCGAGCCGGATGAGAAGACCCAAGACGCGCATGTCTACCTGCAAGGCCTCGCGCTGCGCTTCTACCGAGGGATCGGGGAGGAGACACAATACATCGCGCCGTTCTCCAAGCTGAACTTCTTTGTGGGGCCGAACAATGCGGGGAAGTCGATTGTTTTGAATGCGATTTGTGAGTTCTTGCCATTTAGCGGAACCACTCCGCCTGCGATACAAGTTGATGACCCTCGCCGACATCGTGGCATTGCCAGTGGTAACTTCACAATTGGGCTTGGTGTTTGCAGTGACGAGTTTGTACAAGCCGCAGTCGAACGCGGATGCCATCCGACCGTTTCGGAGACGTTACCACCAATCCTTGAAACCTTATCGAAACGAAACTTCATTTGGACACGCCCCATAGAACGGAGCGCGAAAGCACCATTTGACGAGGCCAATCTGAGCGCGCTTGATGACAAGTTTCCGTCTCGCGATGTAAACTTGGTCTGGTCGCACCTCACCAATCAGTCGGGTGGTTCTCTTCAGACATGGTTGAGGGAAACGGTCAGCGCAATCCATCGAGCAGTGGACTTTTCCTTGCCCAGCGCAGTTTGCATTCCTGCCAAGCGCGAGTTGGGACGCGCAGGGGAAGACTTCAAAGACCAATCCGGCAAGGGATTGATTGACGAACTCGCCAAATACCAAAACCCCGACCATCACGAGCTTGAAAAACGCGATGTCTTCCAAGCCATCAACGCATTCCTTCAATCCGTCACCGACCGCCCCGACGCCACCATCGAGGTGCCGTCCAGCCGCGCCCACCTCCTTGTGAATATGGACGGCAAACCCCTCCCCCTCTCCAACCTCGGCACGGGCATCCATGAGGTGATCCTTATCGCCGCCTTCTGCACCCTCAAGCAGGACCAGATCATCTGTATTGAGGAGCCTGAAATCCACCTCCACCCGATCCTGCAACGCAAGCTGATCCGCTACCTCACCAAAAACACCACCAACCAATACTTCATCGCCACCCACTCCGCCGCCCTCATCGACACGCCAGACGCCTCCATCTTCCGCGTCACCAATGACGGCACCCAGACGCGCATCCGCCATGCGATCTCGCCCTCGGATCGCAGCCAGATTTGCGACGACTTGGGCTACCTCGCCTCCGACATCCTGCAAGCGAATTTCGTGATCTGGGTGGAGGGGCCGTCGGATCGGATTTATCTCAGGCACTGGATCAAGGCCAAAGCGCCCGAGCTGGTCGAGGGGGTCCACTTCTCGATCATGTTCTATGGCGGGCGATTGCTCAGCCATCTGAATGCCGATGCGGATGAGGTCGAGGACTTCATCGCGTTGTGCAAGATCAACCGCAACATGGCGATCGTGATCGACAGTGACCGGGCTGAGCAGGAGGCCGAGATCAATGCCACCAAGCGGCGCATCGTGACGGAGATGGAGGATGCCCCGGACTGTGTTTGGGTCACCCAAGGGCGCGAGATCGAGAATTATCTGCCGTTCGGCCTCCTGCAAGAGAAGGCGGCTGAGATACACCCCCGGTCCTACGCGGCCCCGCATGACGGTGGCCCATACGCCCACGCCTTCCAGTTCAAAGACAAGGACGGCGAAACCAAAGACGCCGACAAGATCAAGCTGGCCCATGCGCTCTGTGAAGGGGAGGTGGATTGGAGCGTGCTCGACCTAGGGGCGCGGGTCACCGCGCTCGTTGCGGCCATCGAGAAAGCCAACGGCAAGGAGGCGGCGTAAGCGCTGCGCTCAGAAGGCGGATGTCGCATGGTGGGTGATCTCACCCACCTTTGCCCGCCACGTCTAGCGCACCTTCCACGTCACCAGCGCACTCGCCACGAAGTTCCACATCGCCCCCACGATCGCCCCGATCAGGCTGGCGAACTCGGCTTGGCGCACGGCCCCATAGACCACCTCGGCCACCCCGATATTGGCCACAGCGCCCACCGAGCACACCACATAGAAGCTGAACAACCCGACCCACAGCGCGCCGCCGCGCAGGGTGCGGTCATGATAGGTCAGCACGTTGTTGAGAAAGAAGTTCGTCGTCATCGCGACCACAACCCCGAAGGTTTGCGCGATCCAGAACACATCCGTCAGGCCCATGAGGGCAAGCCGCATGGCCAGCAACTGCACGATCACGCCCGACGCGCCAACCATCGCGAACAAGATGAACCGGATCGGCAACACACCCCCGGTCAGGCGCGCGACCAGCAGGGCGAGGAATTCGGCGGTAACGGCGGCGTCCAGCTTGCTTTCACCGAACTGGCGGTCGCGGAAGGTGTAGCCGACCTCGGCCACGCGCCACCGTCCTTTGGCCGCCGCCAGCATGTCCGCGAGGATTTTGAACCCTTGCGTCTGCAGGCCCTGAACCACCTGATTGAAGCTCTCACGCTTAACCATGAAAAAGCCGCTCATCGGATCGCTCGCCTTGATGCGCAGCATCCGCTTGGACAGGCTCGTGGCCACGTCCGACCCCCATGCGCGCACCGCCGAGAAGCCCTTGCCGATAGAGCCCCCATCCGCGTGCCGCGACCCGATCACGAGGTCGAGGTTCGGATCCGCGCGGAACTTGCCCAGCATCTCGACCAGTTTGGTCTCGTCATGTTGCAGGTCCGCGTCCATCACAGCCACAAACGGCGAGACAGCCGACAAGATCCCCTCGATACACGCCCCCGCAAGCCCGCGCCGATCCATCCGGTGGATCAGCCGCACGCGCGGATCCTCCACGGCGAGCGCGCGCACCTCGTCGGCGGTCCCGTCGGGGCTGTCATCATCGACGAAGACGGCCTCCCACGCGACCCCGTCAAGCGCCTTGGTCAACAGCGCAATCAGCGGGCGCACATTCGGGCGCTCGTTGAAGCTGGGGATGACGATGGTCAATTCAGGACTAGCGGTTCTCATGGCGCTGCGAAATGACCCAAGGGCGCGCTAGATGCAAGGCGGCTTGGCAACCGCGCGCCCCTTAAGCTATGCAGCGGCCAAGTTTACCAAGGGAGCCGCCCATGCGCCGCGCCGAGATCACCCGCAAGACCGCCGAGACCAATATCGAGGTTGCCGTCAATCTCGACGGCACCGGGCAGTATGACAACCAGACCGGGGTCGGGTTCTTTGACCACATGCTCGACCAGCTTGCGCGCCATGCCTTGATCGACATGAAGGTCCGCTGCGACGGCGATCTGCATATCGACGATCACCACACGGTGGAGGATGTGGGCATTGCGCTGGGCCAAGCCCTCGCGCAGGCCGTCGGCGACAAACGCGGGATCGTGCGGTATGGGTCGTGCCTGCTGCCGATGGATGACACGCTGGTGCGCGCGGCGCTGGACATTTCCGGGCGGCCCTATCTGGTGTGGAAGGTGGATATGACGGCCCAAAAGATCGGCACTTTTGATACAGAGCTGGTGCGCGAGTTCTTTCAAGCGTTTGCCATCCATTCCGGCCTGACCCTGCATGTGGAGAAGATCGACGGCATCAACAGCCACCACATCGCCGAGGCGGCGTTCAAGGCGGTGGCGCGGGCGTTGCGAGACGCGCTGGAGATCGATCCGCGCAAGGCGGATGCGATCCCCTCGACCAAGGGTATCCTCTAAGTGACGACGGTTCTGATCGACTACGACAGCGGCAACTTGCACTCGGCCCAAAAGGCGTTCGAGCGGATGGCGCGCGAGACGGATGCGGGCGCGGTGGTCGTGACCTCGGACCCAGACGTGGTGCGCAAGGCGGACCGCGTGGTGCTGCCCGGTGACGGGGCGTTCCCGAGCTGTCGGCGCGGGCTGCAAGGGTTCGACGGTCTGGAGGAGGCGCTTCTGGAGGCGGTCGAGGTGCGTGCGGTTCCCTTCCTTGGGATTTGTGTGGGCATGCAGATGATGGCGTCGCGCGGGCTGGAGTATGAGGCCGTCGCGGGGTTTGACTGGATCGAGGGCGAGGTGGACCTGATCCGTCCTTCGGGGCCGCACATGCCCGTCCCGCATATGGGTTGGAACGACCTGGTGATTGATCAAGCGCATCCGGTGCTCGACGGGCTGGCAACCGGGGACCACGCCTATTTTGTGCACTCCTACGCGATGCAGGTGACCAAGCCCCCGCAATTACTCGCCCATGTCGATTACGGCGGGGCGGTCACGGCGATTGTGGGCGAGGGCACAAAAATCGGCACCCAGTTCCACCCGGAGAAAAGCCAAAGCGCCGGGCTGCGTCTGATCGCGAATTTCCTGCGCTGGGCGCCCTAGATTTCGCTGGCCTAACGGCCAAGGGCAGGGGTTAATGGCGGCTGACTGAAACAGCCGGACCGACCTTCATGACCACCCGCCGCGCCGCAGACCATCTCGTTGACCAACTTGCCGCCCAAGGGGCCAGCCACATTTTCGGGGTGCCGGGCGAGAGCTTCCTGCCGGTGCTCGACGCGCTGCATGGACATCCGCAAATCCAGTTCCTCACCTGCCGCCAAGAAGGGGGTGCGGCGATGGCCGCCGAGGCGCATGGCAAGCTGACCGGACGGCCCGGCATCTGCATGGTCACGCGCGGCCCGGGGGCCACGAATGCGAGCGCGG
Organism: Dinoroseobacter sp.; assembly: GCA_965279125.1. Taxonomy (GTDB): domain Bacteria; phylum Pseudomonadota; class Alphaproteobacteria; order Rhodobacterales; family Rhodobacteraceae; genus Dinoroseobacter. The sequence continues at coordinate 55,819 of CBDIHL010000037.1, read as the reverse complement.
GTGTGCATGTGGCGTATCAGGACTCGACGCCCTTGATCCTGTTCATCGGGCAGGTCGCGCGCACCATGGTGGACCGCGAGGCGTTTCAGGAGATCGACTACCGTCGCATGTTCGGGCAGATGGCCAAATGGGTGGCGCAGATCGATGATGCCAGCCGCATTCAGGAATACATCAGCCGCGCTTACCGCACCGCGATGGCAGGGCGTCCGGGGCCGGTGGTTTTGGCGCTGCCCGAGGACATGCTCTACGACGAGATCGAGGTGCCAGCGCCGCCCATCCGGGTCGAGGCCGCACGCTACCTGCCTGCACCAGATGCGCTGGGCGAGCTGCGCACGCGCCTCAAAGCTGCCGAGCGTCCCCTCGTGATGGCCGGGGGCGGCGGCTGGACCGCGCGCGGGATTGCGGCGTTGGAGCGGTTTGCCGAGGCGCAAGGTCTGCCCGTCACGGTCTCGCTCAGATGCCAGGCCCTGATGAACAACGACCACCCCAATTATGTCGGCCATTTCGGGGTCGGCCCCACGCCCTACTTAGGCGAGGCGCTTGCGGAGACGGACCTGCTGATCGCGGTCGGACCCCGGCTGGGCGAGATGACAACGCAAGGCTATTCTTGGCTCACCCCGCCGGTGTCTGCGCAATCGCTGGTGCATGTGTTCCCGGACGGGGAGGAGCTGGGCCGCACTTATCAGCCCGATCTCGCGCTGGTGTCGGACACGCAAAGCTTTTGTGAGGTGGTGGCAGATTGGGACCCCATCAAACCTGACGCCTTCACAGCCCGCCGCACCGATCTGCGCGCGAAATACGAAGCGTATACGAGCGCAGATGGCGTGCCCGGCGACCCGCTTGCTGGCCATTTCGCCCACCTCGCAGACACTCTGTCCGCCGATGCTATCGTCACCAATGGCGCGGGCAACTACGCAGGCTGGCTGCACCGCTTCTACCGGTTCCGCGCGCCCGGATCGCAGCTTGCCCCGACCTCAGGCTCTATGGGCTACGGGCTGCCCGCCGCCGTGGGCGCTGCCGCGACGCATCCCGCGCGCGAGGTCTATGCGATTGCGGGGGACGGGTGCTTGATGATGACGGTGCAAGAGCTGGCCACTGCCGCGCAATACGGGCTGCGCGTGACGGTGATCGTGATCGACAACGGGCGGCTCGGGACAATCCGCGCACATCAGGAGCGGGAGTATCCGGGGCGGGTCTCGGCCACCGTGCTGAGCAACCCGGATTTCTGCGCTCTGGCACGGTCGTTCGGCGGGACGGCTGCGCGGGCCGAGGGGCTGGACGCGTTCAAGGTAGCGCTGGCGGAGGCGCGCGCGCGCGGCGGGTTGAACCTGATCGAGGTGCCGCAGGATCCCGCGTACCTGTCGCCGGGAAAGACGCTCTGACGGGGGGGCAAAACTCCACGGGGAGTTTTGCAAATTCTCACAAGAGAATTTGGCCCCTCAGCCGCCGGCCTTTGTCTCCAAAACACCCCGCTGTCCCCGTTGATCGAGCCGAGGCGATGGTGTGCTTCGCGTAGGTCCATGGCGTGCGGTTTCTTCGAAGGGGCAAAGGACACTTAGGCATACCGAAGGGTATGCTTCCCGGGTTTTTCGCACGTAACACGTGCGGCGCATTCCGTCTCGCGGGCGTCTTGGTGATGCGGGCAAGTATACGCCAATCGGGGATAAGGCAGAGCTGCTCGATCAACTGGACCCATTGGATGCGCAAAGGGGGCCCGAACCCGAGCCCCCCTCACATGTTTTCAAGGCCTAGCCCTATTTCTCGGAGACCGTGATGGTCACGACCGAGCTATAGGTGCCTACCGGTGCGATGGAGACGGCACCCTCAGGTGCGCCCGCGAGGGCCTCGTCATCTGCGCCACTCCAATCCGTCGGATCGAAGATCGCGCCCACACCGTAACGACGCACGCCGCGGTTTGGCTCACTGTGGAAGACAAAGCCTCCCAATGCGTTCCACTCCACAAGGTCCTCGTCGTTATCGGCACGGTCATCATTGCTGATGTCCGTATCCAGAAACAGAGTACCGGCAAGGTACAGGTCGCTATCACTTTGCTCGACGAATTTCACCTTTTTCTCACCCGGGTCGCCCCAGGTCTCGTCAGGTGTCATCAACAAGTCGTAACCGGTGTTTGCCGCCACAAAGAACTCGGCCCGACCATCGGCCACCGATTGCGTGCGCCCATCAAGCTGTGCCGTGGTCAGATCAGACGCCGTTGTCGTCAGATCCGTGTCTTCCATGACAAGCAGGATAATGGGGTTCACAGTCAGTGTTACGGTCAGGTTTTCACTTTGTGGCGCAGCGGTTGCGCTCATTGGTAGAGCTAGTCCGACTGCAAGTGCCGTACTCGCAAGAAGTTTTGTCTGCATATGTGCCTCATACTTACTTACACTCGCTGAGGCACCTCGACAGGTCGCGCAAAGCTACCCCTGCGCGCCGGTGCTCTTGGCCCCAACCCATCCGGCATTGCGGCGGTTTGTGGCGAAAATGTGGGGAATTGGGGCGGAAATGTGGCATTGTCGCCGGAGCGTTAACAATAAATTTCTTGCGTCTATATGTGGTGGGTGCGCATGCGTAATGCGCTACGCTTTCTGCGTAGTTTCAGGCAGTTGCGCCAGAAGGTTCATGTGTAAGGTGAGGTCTGGGACGCGATGTCGCGCCCCGGACATGGACGCGAAAGGGCGCTAAAGCAGCCGACGCGCGGCCTCTTTGACGGCGAAGGGTTTCATCGCCTCGCCATGCGCCCCGAGGAAGGTCATGACCCGCGCAGGATCATGCTTGGACAGCTCGCGCAGCCACCAGCCGACCGCCTTTTGGATGAACCACTCGGGGTCGCTGACGTAGCTTGCCGCCCATCCCAGGATCCGCTCGCGCGCCTCCAGCTCTGCCGGTTTGGGGTTGTTTTGCTTGGTCCAGGGGCAGCGTCATCACCAGCGCGCGGCGCGGCGGGTCCACATGTGATCGGAGGTGGTCCAAGCCTCTGACCTGATCGAGGCGGGACGGCTCCCACACCAGCCGCTTTTGACCCGCGATGCACGCGTGATCAGCGGTGGCCCAGGCATCAAAACTGGGCACCCAGCTGGCGATCAATTCCCATGCAGGCGTATCATCGGGGCGCAGCCGCGCTTGGGTCAGCAACTTCGCGGCAGCCACCCGCGCCTCATGCACATCGGTCTGCCAGAGGCCATCGGCGAGGGCCACGCGCCCGGGCACATCCAGTGCTGCGCGCCAGTCTTTGACGAACCCGTCCACGACCGGATTGGGTACGCCCAAGTAGCGGCGAGGCACCTTGTGATAGCGCGCCATCTCGGTGGCGTTCTCGGGGTTCGCAACGCCCTCAAGGGCCGCCAACGCGTCCTCGGGCGTCATTCCACTGTCACCGATTTGGCGAGGTTGCGGGGCTGGTCTACGTCCGTGCCTTTGGCGAGCGCCGTGTGGTAGGCGAGCATCTGGGCGGGCAGCGCGTAGACAATCGGCGCGAAGACCGGATCGCAGGTCGGCATGATCAGCGTTTCCCACGTGCCATGTTCTGCGCGTTCGGCCCCGGCTTTGTCGGTGACCAGAAGCACCTTGCCGGAGCGTGCCATGACCTCCTGCATGTTGCTGACGGTCTTGTCGAACAGGGGGTCAGTCGGCGCGAAGACGATGACCGGAACGGCCTCGTCCACCAGCGCTATGGGGCCGTGCTTTAGCTCGCCTGAGGCGTAGCCCTCGGCATGGATATAGCTGATCTCCTTGAGCTTCAGCGCGCCCTCCATGGCCAGCGGGAACATCGCGCCGCGCCCGAGGAAGAGGATGTCGCGGGCTTTGGCGAGTTCGTGGCTGAGGCCCTCGACATCGCCTTCAATCCCCAGCGCGAGGTTGATCAGGCCCGGCACGGCGCGCAACTGATCGACTTTCTCAGACAGTTCTGCATCGCTCAGCCGACCCCGCTGGTGCGCCGCGCGCAACGCCAGCAATGCCAGCACCGTCAACTGACAGGTGAACGCTTTCGTGGACGCAACCCCAACCTCGACCCCCGCAAGGATCGGCAGGGCCACGTCGCTTTCGCGGGCGATGGAGCTTTCGGGCACATTGACCACCGAGACGATATCGCTGGCCTTTCCGGCGCAGTAGCGCAGCGCCGCGAGCGTGTCAGCGGTCTCGCCCGACTGGCTGACGAAGAGCGCCACATTCGCGGCCCCGATGGGCGGCTCGCGGTAGCGGAACTCGGACGCCACGTCGATCTCGACCGGGATGCCCGCGATCTGTTCGAACCAGTATTTCGCGGTCTGGCAGGCGTAGAAGGCGGTGCCGCACGCGACCATGATCAGGCGGTCGACGCCGTTGAAATCTGGCAAGGTGTCGGGCAGATCAATCGTGCCGTCCTTGGCGATATAGTGGGCGAGCGCGTCGGCGAGCACCGTCGGCTGCTCGGCCATTTCCTTGGCCATGAAGTGACGGTGGCCGGCCTTCTCGATCCGTGTGGCGTCGAGCTTGATTTGCGTCTCGGTGCGCTGCACGGGTTGGTTGGTGTCGTCAAAAATCTCGACCCCGGCGCGGGTCAGGATGCACCAATCGCCCTCGTCCAGATAGGTGATGCGGTGGGTCAGCGGCGCCAAGGCAATCGCGTCCGAGCCGACGAACATCTCGCCATCGCCATGCCCGATGGCCAAGGGCGAGCCACGGCGCGCGGCGATCAGCAAGTCTTCCTCGCCGTCAAACAGGATCGCCAGCGCGAACGCCCCTTCCAGCTGGGCGATGGTGTCGCGCGCGGCCTCGACGTGGTTTTTGCCGGCGCGGATTTCGCGGGCGAGGACTTGGGCGATGGTCTCGGTGTCGGTGTCGCTCTCGAAATTCACGCCCTCGGCGGTGAGTTCTGCGCGCAGATCGCGGAAGTTCTCGATGATGCCGTTATGCACGACCGCGACGGGGCCGGATTGGTGCGGATGCGCGTTGGCGACATTGGGCGCTCCATGGGTGGCCCAGCGGGTGTGACCGATACCGGATTTGCCCGCCAGCGGGGCCTCGACCAGCAGGTCCGACAGGTTCACCAGCTTGCCGACCGCGCGGCGTCGATCGAGGGTGCCCTCGTGGACTGTCGCGATCCCGGCACTGTCATAGCCGCGATACTCAAGCCGCTTGAGCGCCTCTACCATGATGGGGGCCGCTTGGTGATCGCCCAGAACGCCGATGATTCCGCACATTAGCCTGCCTCGTTGGTTTTGCGGGCCTTTGCCGCGCGTAGTTTTGCCATCAGCCGGGTCGCGAAACCCTCTTTGGTGACCTGCTTGGCCCGTCCCAGCGCCAATGCGCCCTCGGGCACATCCGAGGTGATGACCGAGCCGGAGCCTGTCATCGCGCCGCTCCCCACGCTGACCGGGGCCACAAGCATCGTGCTGGAGCCGACGAACACATCCGCGCCGATTTCCGTGTGGTGCTTGAACACGCCGTCATAGTTGCAGGTGATCGTGCCCGCGCCGATATTCGAGCGCTCCCCGATGGACGCGTCGCCGATATAGGTCAGGTGGTTGACCTTGGCGCCCTCGGCGACCTTGGCGTTCTTGATCTCGACGAAGTTGCCGATATGGGTGTTTTCCGACAGCTCGGCACCGGGGCGCAGCCGCGCGAACGGCCCAACGGTCGCGCCGCGCGAGACGTGGCAGTCTTCGAGGTGGCAGAAGGCGTGGATTTTCGCGCCGCTTTCTACGGTGACACCGGGGCCGAAGACGACGTTGGGGCCAACTTCTGTATCGCGTCCCAAGAACGTGTCGAGCGAGAAGTATGTGGTCGCCGGATCGGCCAGCGTCACCCCATCCTCAAGCGCCTGCGCACGGGCGCGGGCTTGGAAGGCGGCCTCGGCCTTTGCAAGCTCCGCGCGGGTGTTGATGCCCAGCGTCTCGGCCTCGTCGCAGCGCACGACGGCAGCGCTGAGGTCACGCGCGCGGGCGATTTCGACGATGTCGGTCAGGTAGTATTCGCCCGAGGCATTGTCGTTGCCGACCGCCTCGATCAGCGAGAATAGCGTCTGGGCATCGGCCATGACGACGCCGGAATTGCACAAGGTAATCGCCAGCTCGGCCTCGCTCGCATCCTTCGCCTCGACGATTTTCTCAAGCGCATCGCCATCCGTCACAAGCCGCCCGTAGCGGCCCGGATCCGCGGCCTCGAACCCCAGCACGACGACATCCGCGCCGCCTTCGCGGGCCGCGCGCATTGCCTCCAAAGTCTCGGTGCTGATAAAAGGCGTGTCGCCGTAAAGCACGAGCGCGTCCCCGGAAAACCCCTCAAGCGCCCATTTCGCCTGACCGACGGCATGGGCCGTCCCAAGCTGCTCGGTCTGGCGCACGCAGCGCAGCTCGGGGTCCAGTTTCGCCAATCGTGCCTCGACCAACTCGGCCCCGTGGCCCGTGACGACGACGGTCATCTCAGGCTCTAGAGACGCGCCCGCTTGCAAGGCATGCGCGATCAGGGGCGCGGCCCCGATGGGGTGCAGAACCTTTGGCAGGTCCGAGTTCATCCGACTGCCTTGCCCCGCGGCCAGCACGATTAGCGCGCAACTCATCGCCACTCCCCTCAATTCGTCTTTGTGTTCTTGAAGATGCTCTATTACTCAACCGGGATCATCTCGCAAGGCGGGCGCGGTTCAATCCTCGTTTCGCCCCGTTACAAGATCGGCGGCGCGTTGCCGACAAACCGGAGGCGTCTCTATGGCCCGCTGCATTGTATTCGACCTCGACGGCACCTTGGCCGATACCAGCGGCGACCTGATCAACGCGGCCAATGCCTGCTTTGCCGACATGGGACTGAGTGAGCGGTTGGTGCATGGCGCGGATGCGGGCACGGCCTTGCGCGGGGGGCGGGCGATGCTGAGTTTGGGGTTGCAGCGCGCTGTGGGGGCGGTCGATGAGGCGGTCTTGACGCGGTACTATCCGGTCCTGCTGGACGCCTATGCTGAGGCGATTGACGTGCACACCGTGCTTTATGAGGGCGCGATGGAGGCGGTGGCGCGGTTGCGCGCGGGTGGCGATAAGGTTGCGATTTGCACGAATAAGCCCGAGGGTTTGGCAGAGTTGTTGATGACGCGGCTTGGCGTGAGGGCGGAGTTTGACGCTTTGATCGGGGCGGATACCTTGGCGACGCGCAAGCCGGACCCGGCACCGTTCTTTGCGTCCGTTGACCGGGCGGGGGGCGATCGCGCGCGCTCGGTCTTGATTGGCGATACGGTGACGGATCGCGAGACCGCACGGGCGGCGGGTGTGCCGTCGATCCTCGTGGAGTTTGGCCCGGCAGGGGGCGATATGGTTGCGCTGGAGCCGCAAGCGCTGCTGCCCCACTATGACCATCTGGATGCGGTGCTGGCGAAGGTCTGCCCCTAGCCCGCGCCCCGGGGCCTTTCGCGGTAGCCACACTGGCTTGCTTCTTGCTAGGCTGACCTCAGACGGATCGAAGTCTGAGGGAGAACGAGATGACATATTCACATTTAGGCGCCGTGAGCATCGCCGCCCTGCTGGCGGGGGCTGTTCCCGCTTTGGCCCAAGCACCGTCCTGTGGCGGCGTGGGCGCGACGGGCACATGGATCGGTGGAGACGAGCAGACGTCTGATATCGCAACCGCGGCGATGGCGTTTGACACCAATGCAACGGCGGTGCGCAACGGCGAGATCGTAAGCCTGTTCAGCGTATCGAGCGCCACGCAGGTGCGCGTGGAAGCGATGCCTGATGCGTCGGGCGATACGGTTATTGACCTGCTGGATGCCTCAGGCGCGATTGTCGCGAGCGACGATGATGGGGGCGGCGGCTTGGCCTCGCGGGCCGAGGTGATGCTGGAGCCGGGCGCGTATTGCTTGCTGACGCGCGGCCTTGGCGGTGATCCGGTCACGGCGGATATTCGAGTTGGGCGTATGGATCAGCCCGCTTTGACGTCGGGCTCATTCGTCCAGCAAGATCTGGAGGCGTGCACGGCGGATACCCCGGCGGTGCAGCTCGGAACCGCAGCACTGGGCGCGTCGGGGGTTACCTTGAGCGCGACACATGCGGCTGAGGCAGAAGCGTTCTACCGCTTTGCCACCGATGGCACCGTTGCGGTGTCGATCCGGGCCGAGAACGAAGCGGCTGACCCTTTGATCTACCTCTACGACGAGGCCGGAACACTCATCGCTGAGAATGACGACTTTGACGGTTTGAACGCGCGCATCGACCAAGACCAGCCTTTGGCCGCAGGCACGTATTGCGTGTCCGTGCGCGCACTGTCGGATGCGACAGCGCCGATCACGGTCACGGTCCAGGAGTTCAACGAGGCGGATTACTTACGCAGCCTTTATGACCAGGGTCAGACGGCTCCGCCGCTCGATGGCAGCTATCCGGTCACAGATCTGGGGCTGCTTGAGAACCGGGCGCGCCAAGATGTACGCGTGAGCGCGGGCACGGCCAGTTGGTTCAGTGTTGAGATGCCAGAGGGTGGTGTTCTGCTGGTGGAGGCGATTGCCTTGGCTGAGGCAGACCCGACGCTGACGATGTTCGATGATCTGGGGCGCCAGATCGGGTTCAATGATGACAATGGCGAGAATTTGGACTCTCTGCTGGCTGTGCGGGTGCAACCGGGGGTGCATATGTTCGCACTCAATTTGCTGGGCGATGGCGGAGCGACGATCCGGCTGGCCTTGGAGCGGTTCGAGCGGGTGCGTTAGCGCCAAATATTTTCGTCCGAAAATATTTGGCGGGGTAAGATTTTTCGGCCGAAAAATCTTACCCCGTTGGCACTGTCCCGCAGATTAAGTCTGTCAGGGCTGATAGGGGTAGGCGGGCCAGATCCGACACCGTCTCCTCGATCCGGATCGCATCCTCCACCCCCATGACCGGGTGGACGAGGGCGCGATACTTGTCGATCACCTCCTCTACGCTGGGCGGGGCGGTGTGATCCCATTTGGGATGATGCCACCCGCTTTTGAGGGTGCGTCCCCCGCTCAGATGCAGCGTGACCCGCGCCAATCGGATGCCCGGAAAGGCGGCGTTGGCCTCGGCGCTTTCGGTGAAGGTGAGGCTCGCGGCCAAGCGCCGAACCTCGCGGTCCAGCAGCCCCGGCCCATCCAGATTGTCCGGCCCGAGTGTCCCATGGACAAGCGCCACGGCGACCGGAAACGCGGTGGAATATTGCGCTTGTTCGGTCGTATCTGGATCAAGTGTGGCGAGGCGCGCGCATTCGTGGAAGCTCTCGACCTCGATGGCCTTGATATGGCCGGGCTTCAAGGCATGGGCGGCGCGCAATTCAAGGGCCGCCTCAACCGGGGCTTGGGCCCAGCGGCACACCGGATAGGGCTTGAAATACTGCTCCAGCACCGCCCAGCGGGTGCCCAGATCGGAGAACAGTGCGTCAGTCTCAGGCGCCTCCAATGTGATCGCGGGCGCGCCGGTGAAGCCGTCCTCGGCCAGCAAAAGCGCGCTCACCCCTGCCATCGCCCCCCAGCCGGAGCCGTCCTTGACCATCGTCGGATGATCGATGCAGCGCATCATCTGACTGCGCGGCCCGTGGTATTCGGCAATGCCTGCCGCATGCCGCGCCACATCCGGCGAGTTGCCGCGCAGGCGCGCGCCCGCAATCGCCACGGTCGGTGCGATCCAGGCACCGGACGTATGGTAGTCCGGCGCCGTCGCATGCAGCGCTTGGCCCAGCCGCGTGCCGACCTCGTAGCCCAGCAGCAAAGCGTCGAGGAACTCCGCGCCCGAACAGCCCTCAGGCGCCAGCGCCAGCAATCCCGGCAACAGCCCGCACCCCACATGGCCCTTGGTCAGGTTGTGCCCGTCATGACCGTCGAGCGCGTCGATGGTCATGCCCCCGGCCAAGGCCAAGCCGACGGGCGAGGCGGTGCCTGCGGCAAACAGAAACGGCATCGTCCCGCCATAATGGCGCGTCGCATGGCGGCAAATGATGTCCGACAGGTCCGTCTGCGCACCGCCATACCCGACACCCATCAGGTCGAGCAGGCACATGGCCAGACGCTCTTGCACCGCATGGGGCGCGTCGGCGTAGCGGATCGGGGAGAGGTCTCGGGTCATCTGGTCAGCCTCGCGCGGGTTTCCTGAGCACTCTGTTCTGTCTGCGACCCCCTCGCAAGACGCTTGAGGCGTTGACGCGCGTGCCGCTGCCCCCCATCGTCGTGCTATGACAGAGATATTCACCGGCAGCTTTACGCAGCAAGAACCGATCCCGGACGCCGCCATCGCCGCTGCCTTGGCCGTGATGCAGACGGGGCGCCTGCACCGCTATAACCTCGTGGGCGACGAGGTGGGCGAGGTGTCGCGTCTTGAGGAAGAGTTCGCCGCCCAGACGGGGGCGAAATACTGCCTTGCGGTGGCCTCGGGCGGGTATGCGATGGGGGCTGCCTTGCGCGCGCTTCAGGTGCAGCCGGGGCAGGTTGTGTTGACCAACGCGTTTACGCTCGCCCCGGTGCCCGGCGCGATTGCGGCGGTGGGCGCGGTGCCGGATTTTGTGGAGGTGACCGAGGATCTGGTGATCGATCTGGGCCATCTGGAGGCGCGGATCGTTGCGACGGGCGCGAAGGTTCTGATGCTCAGCCATATGCGTGGGCATATTTGCGATATGGATGCGCTTATGGGCTTGTGTGATGGCGCAGGGGTCACGGTGATCGAGGATTGCGCCCATACGATGGGGGCGTCTTGGCGCGGCAAAGCCTCGGGGCGGTTCGGCGCTGTGGGGTGTTTTTCGACGCAGACCTATAAGCATATCAACTCTGGCGAGGGTGGTCTGATGATCACCGATGATGCGGAGTTGGCCGCGCGGATGATCCTGCTATCGGGCAGCTATATGCTATACGCGCGCCACACGGCTTCGCCGCCTTTGGAGGTGTTCGAGAAAGTGCGCCTTGATGTGCCGAACGTGTCGGGGCGGATGGATCATTTGCGCGCCGCGATCTTGCGGCCTCAGTTGGCGGATTTGCCCGCGCAGGCGGCGCGGTGGAACGCGCGGTATGCGGCGGTAGAGGCGGGGTTGCGCGATTGCGGGGCTTTGCGGTTGATCCAGCGGCGCGACGGCGAGGCGTTTGTGGCGTCCTCGTTCCAGTTCCAGTTGGCTGGGTGGGAACCGGACGCAGTGCAGGCGTTTTTGGCGCGCTGTGCGGCGCGTGGCGTGGAGCTAAAGTGGTTTGGTGTCGATGCGCCCGTGGGCTTTACCAGTCGCTATGCGCATTGGGCTTATGCGTCGCCGCCGGTGTTGGCGCAGACGGACCGGGTGCTTTCGGGGTTGATCGATATGCGCCTGCCGTTGACGTTTTCGCTGGAGGATTGCGCGGTGATTGCGTCGATCATTCGGGGGGAGGCCGAGGCGGTGTGGCAGGGGCTGGCGGCGGAGTAGTGAGTATTTAGAGCAAGAAAAAGCAGGCGGATTGACCTGAGGCGTGGGTCCGCGTATTATTTGAACGGGCGTTCAATAACGAGGATGAGTGATGTTTCAGGCCTCCATGCGATTTGACTTGGGCGAGGATGTGAATGCCTTGCGCGATATGGTGCATTCTTGGGCGCAAGAGCGGGTGAAGCCGTTGGCGGCTGAGGTGGATCGGTCCAATGAGTTTCCGTCCGCGTTGTGGCGTGAGATGGGCGATTTGGGCCTGCTGGGGATCACCGTCGACGAGGCTTACGGCGGTGCGGGCATGGGATATTTGGCGCATACCGTGGCGGTGGAGGAAGTGGCGCGGGCGAGTGCGTCGGTCTCGTTGTCCTACGGCGCGCACTCGAACCTGTGTGTGAACCAGATCAAGTTGAACGGAACGGACGCGCAGAAGGCGAAGTACTTGCCGGGCTTGGTATCGGGCGCGCATGTCGGTGCGCTTGCGATGAGCGAGGCTGGCGCTGGATCGGACGTGGTGTCGATGAAGCTGCGGGCCGAGAAGCGCAACGATCATTACCGTCTGAATGGCACGAAATACTGGATCACCAACGGGCCGGATGCGGATACGCTGGTGGTCTATGCCAAGACCGATCCGGAGGCTGGGTCCAAGGGCATGACGGCGTTCTTGATCGAGAAGTCGATGGTCGGGTTTTCCACCTCGCCCCATTTCGACAAGCTGGGGATGCGCGGGTCCAACACGGCTGAGCTGATCTTCGAGGATGTCGAAGTGCCCTTCGAGAACGTGCTCGGGGAGGAAGGGCGCGGGGTCGCGGTGCTGATGAGCGGCCTCGATTATGAGCGTGTCGTGCTCGCGGGGATCGGAACCGGGATCATGGCGGCCTGTCTGGACGAGATCATGCCCTATATGGCCGAGCGCAAGCAGTTCGGCCAACCCATCGGCAGCTTCCAACTGATGCAGGGCAAGATCGCCGATATGTACACGGCGCTGAACTCGGCGCGCGCCTATGTTTACGAGGTCGCGAAGGCCTGCGATCGGGGGGATGTGACGCGCCAGGATGCGGCGGCGTGTTGTTTGTACGCGTCTGAGGAGGCGATGAAACAGGCCCACCAAGCGGTGCAGGCGATGGGCGGGGCTGGGTTCTTGGCGGATGCGCCGGTGGCGCGGTTGTTCCGGGATGCGAAGCTGATGGAGATCGGGGCGGGCACGTCTGAGATCCGGCGGATGCTCGTGGGGCGTGAGTTGGTGGGGGCGATGGGGTGAGGGGGGTTGCGGTCATCCATATAGCCTTTGCGCTCGCCTTCATGGTCGCAGTCGGTAGCTCTCACGCTAAGGCGGAGCCTGTTGCGATACAAAGTCTCAGAGCGTGTTTGGGCTCGGATTTTGACAGGCGGGTGCAGATGAATATCCAGACTTCGGCACCCCAGCTTGAGTGTGATCCGTACTCGTCCTGTGCGCCGATGTTGGTCAATGTGGAAGAGGCTCGGGTTTTCCAAGATTGCCTATTCTCTGCGTTAGACGGTTGCCTTGTTGCGCAAGCGCCGAATGCTTGCCTCAGCGCTTTTGAAGCAGTTGCTCTAGAAAAAACGAACGCGATGAGGGCTATGGTCGAAGAACTGATCCCGCGCGTAGATCCATTGGAGTTCAACGAGCTTAGTCGGCGCTTGTTTGAGCGCATTGTCGAGGGACCGCTTGTTGAAACGATGCCGCCTGAGACGGTGCAAGACTTGCTCGCCTTGCCGTATATTGCTGACTTCGGGGTTGATGCCGCGCAGTTGGAGCGCGCGACCAATGCGATTGTGGGCGCGGTAGTGCACCGTGATCGGCTCAAGTATTTTGAAAGGCAGGTTCGAGAATGAGAAACTTCTTCATTGCAACGATCGGTGTGGCGTTGCTGGGCACTGGTCCTGCTTTTGCTCAGGACGCCGACGGCCTCTACTATGACTTTGCACCGACTTCGGTTTGTGTCGCGGAATCGGAAACCATCGCCGAGCGTTCGGAATGTATCGGCCGTGCCGCGGAGGCCTGTATCGAGGCGACGGGCTATGCCACCCCCGTCTTGACGGGTTGTGCTGCGCGGGAGTTGGAGAGTTGGGATGCGCGGTTGAACGAGGTTTACCAGACCGCCCGCGCGCGATCTCGTGAGTTCGACATGGGGGCGGGGGCGAATGCGCCTTCGGTCTCGGAGGGTCTGCGCGATATGCAGCGCGCCTGGATCGAATACCGCGATGCGACCTGTTCGTATGAGGCCGCGCAATGGGGCGGCGGGACCGGGGCCAGCCCGGCCTTTGCGGGGTGCCTGATGCGGCTGACGGCAGAGCAGGCGCTCTATCTGGAGTTTGAGGGGTTGGAGGGGTGAAGCTTAGCTCGCAAATCCTGACCTCCTCGGACGCGTTTAAGGCCAATGAGGCGGCGCATTTGGCGGCCCTCGCGGAGGTGGCTGAGGCAGCGGAATTGGCGGCCTTGGGCGGCGGGAAGAGGTCTCGGGACCGGCATGTCGCGCGGGGGAAGATGTTGCCTCGGGACCGGGTCGCGGGCTTGCTCGATCCGGGGTCCTCGTTTCTGGAAATCGGCGCGCTCGCGGGGCATGGTCTTTATGAGGACGCGGCCCCGTGTGGCGGCGCAATTGCCGGGATTGGCCGGGTCATGGGCCGCGATGTGATGATCGTGTGCAATGATGCGACCGTGAAGGGCGGGACCTATTACCCGATCACCGTCAAGAAGCATTTGCGCGCACAGGAGATTGCCGAGGAGTGCCGTTTGCCATGCCTCTACCTCGTGGATTCCGGCGGCGCGAACCTGCCCAATCAGGATGAAGTATTCCCGGATCGCGACCACTTTGGGCGGATTTTCTACAACCAAGCGCGGATGAGTGCGAAGGGCATTGCGCAGATCCGCGGTCGTGATGGGGTCCTGCACGGCGGGCGGGGCTTACGTGCCTGCGATGTCGGATGTGACGATAATCGTGAAGGAGCAGGGGACGATTTTTCTGGCGGGGCCGCCGCTCGTGAAGGCCGCGACCGGAGAGGTTGTCTCGGCGGAAGAACTGGGCGGCGGCGATGTGCATACGCGGCTGTCGGGGGTGGCGGATTATTTGGCCGAAGATGATGCGCATGCGCTCGCGTTGGCGCGGCAAGCGGTTGGGTCACTCGGGGGCGGTGTTGGCCGGGTGAACCCCGCCCTACGGGGGGAGGATCCGGTGTATGACCCTGCCGAGTTGTTGGGGGTGGTGCCAGCGGATTTGCGCACGCCTTATGATAGTCGCGAGGTGATTGCGCGGCTGGTCGATGGCTCGCGGTTTGACGCGTTTAAGGCGCGGTTTGGCGAGACGTTGGTGACAGGGTTTGCGCAGATCCATGGGATGGATGTGGGGATCGTTGCCAATAATGGCGTGCTGTTTTCCGAGGCCGCACAGAAGGGGGCGCATTTTGTGGAGCTGTGTGCGCAGCGTCGTATACCGCTTGTATTCTTGCAGAACGTCACCGGCTTTATGGTCGGGAAAGCCTATGAAAATGAGGGCATTGCGCGGCACGGTGCCAAGATGGTGACGGCTGTGGCGACGACCTCGGTGCCGAAGATTACCGTGCTGGTGGGGGGCTCATTCGGGGCTGGGAATTATGGGATGAGTGGGCGTGCGTACCAGCCGAGGTTCCTGTGGACGTGGCCGAATTCGCGGATTTCCGTGATGGGAGGCGCGCAGGCGGCGGGGGTTCTGGCAACCGTGAAGCGCGATGCGATTGAGCGCGCTGGCGGGGACTGGTCGGCCGAGGAGGAGGCTGCGTTCAAGGCCCCGACGGTGGAGATGTTCGAGCGCCA
Organism: Dinoroseobacter sp.; assembly: GCA_965279125.1. Taxonomy (GTDB): domain Bacteria; phylum Pseudomonadota; class Alphaproteobacteria; order Rhodobacterales; family Rhodobacteraceae; genus Dinoroseobacter. Next base: position 40,665 of record CBDIHL010000037.1, on the reverse strand, counting down.
GTCGCACCCGCTCTATGCGAGCGCGCGGCTTTGGGATGACGGGATCGTGGACCCTCGGAAAACGCGGGACGTGTTGGGGCTGAGCCTTCGGGCGGCGCTGAATGCGCCGATTGAGGAGACGCGCTTTGGCGTGTTCCGGATGTGAGGCAGGCCGTGGAATTTGAGTATTTGGAGACCCCTGAAAGGCACGCGCGATGATTGACCGGCTGGGGCTTGGGGCGATCGCGGGCAAGATCTCGGCGCAGATGCCGAGCGTTGGCAAGACCGTCGATGTGCCGGTCTATGTGATCCATCAGGGGCCGGGGGCGGAGGAGTATGTCTTCGTTTTCGACTTTGCGGAGTTTGTGGACCGGTCACGCGAGGGCCTCTTTGTGCGCCCTCGGCTGGTGGTCTGGGCCGGACGGCGCGACTTTGGGCAGCTGGCATTTATGCGCCAGTTTCGCGCGGCCTTTGCGCGGGATTTTGAGGCCGCAAGGGTGCAGCTGGAGGCCGAGGCGGATCGCAAATCGGGGCAAGGCTGGTTTGGGTGGTTGCGTGATTTGTGGGGCAAGGGCCTCGGTGGGTTCGCGAGCGAGTTGGTCCTGCTGGTGGCCTTGTCGGCTGGGCGCAAGGCGCTGGCACAGGTCGGGCGGGCGCATTTGCTGGCAGGCAAGAGCGAGGCGCGGCAGTTGGAAGATGTGATCGCGGACACGCAGGCGAAGGTCGATGAGGCGCTCGAGGCGATGGAGGTGCGGTTGCATCCGGAGCTTTACGCCTATGCGTGGCGCGGGCAGCGACCGGGGCCTGAGGACGGGATGGACCGGGATGCGTGGCCTTTGCCGGGACACGTGGCGCGGCTGTTGGGGGACGCTTGATGTTTAGCAAGATATTGATCGCGAATAGGGGCGAGATTGCCTGCCGCGTGATGGAGACCTGCCGCCGTTTGGGCATTGCCTCGGTCGCGGTGCACTCGGATGTGGATGCGCGCGCGCGGCATGTTTCGATGGCGGATGAGGCGGTGTCTTTGGGCGGGGCGACGCCCTCGGAGAGCTATTTGCGCGGCGATGCGATCATCGCGGCGGCCTTGGCGACGGGCGCGCAGGCGGTGCATCCGGGCTATGGCTTTTTGTCGGAGAACCCTGGTTTTGTGGACGCCGTGGAGGCGGCTGGGTTGGTGTTTATCGGGCCATCCTCGGACGCGATCCGGGCGATGGGGCTGAAGGACGCGGCCAAGGCGTTAATGATGAATGCCGGCGTTCCGGTGGTGCCGGGGTATCACGGAGCGGATCAAGACGATGCACTTTTGGCGCGCGAGGCGGGCGCCATTGGCTATCCTGTATTGATCAAAGCGGTCGCAGGGGGCGGCGGCAAGGGGATGCGATTGGTTGAGGAGGCTGGTGGGTTTGCCTCGGCGCTGGCGAGTACGCGGTCAGAGGCGTTAACCGCGTTCGGAAATAGCGATGTGCTCGTTGAGAAATTCGTAACCTCTCCGCGGCATATCGAGATTCAGGTGTTCGGCGATGGTGTTGACGCGGTGCATCTGTTCGAGCGGGACTGCTCTCTGCAACGGCGCCACCAGAAGGTGATCGAGGAGGCCCCTGCGCCGGGGATGACGGACGAGATGCGCGCGGCGATGGGCGAGGCGGCGGTGCGCGCGGCCAAAGCGATTGGATATAAGGGTGCGGGCACGGTGGAATTCATCGTGGACGGGTCCGATGGGCTGTGTGCAGATGGCTTCTGGTTCATGGAGATGAACACGCGGCTACAGGTGGAACACCCGGTGACGGAAGCGATCACCGGCGTCGATCTGGTGGAATGGCAATTGCGGGTGGCCTCGGGCGAGGCGTTGCCCGCGCGGCAGGAGGCGTTGTCGATCAACGGCCACGCCTTTGAGGCGCGGCTTTATGCGGAGGACGTGCCAGCGGGGTTTTTGCCTGCGACGGGGACTTTGACGCAGTTGCGGTTCGCGGATGGATGCCGCGCGGATACGGGTGTGCGCACGGGCGACGAGATCAGCCCGTTCTATGACCCGATGATCGCGAAGGTGATCACCCATGGGGCCACGCGTGAGATTGCGCTGGGCAAGATGCGGGCGGCCTTGGCGGGGACGCAGGTGGCTGGAACCGTGACGAACTTGGCGTTCCTTGGGGCGCTGTGCGATCATGCGGGGTTTGCTGCGGGCGAGGTGGATACCGGACTGATCGGACGCGATCTGGAGGCGCTGACCGCTGTGCCGGACCTGGCCGATTGGATCGTCGCGCTTGCGGCGATGGAAGCGCTGGGCGTGCTAGAGCCGAGGGATGGGTTCATGGGGTTCTCGCTCTGGGGCGCGTTGACGAGCCGGGTTGTGTTGCGGCGGGGTGATGCGGAGTTTGACGTCGGCGTCACTGTGATGGGGTCGGAGGCCTGCGATGTGGCGTTCGGCACGGCGCGGGTTCAGGCGCGCAAACGTGGCGAGCGCTGGTGGTTTGACGGGGTGCCGGGTGTGGCGAGCATGGCTGTGGACGGACAAGTGACGGTGTTCGCGCAGTACGGCGTCAGCTTCGAGGTGCTGGACCCCTTGGCGCGCGATGCGGCGGTCGGGCTGGGGGGCAATATCGTCGAGGCACCGATGCCCGGCTTGGTGAAGGCGGTGATGGTTGTCTCGGGCGACGCGGTCGCGAAGGGCGCGCCGCTCGCGGTGCTTGAGGCTATGAAGATGGAACATACGCTGGTGGCCGCACGCGACGGCGTGGTGGCCGAGGTGCTGGTGGAGGCGGGCGCGCAGGTCAGCGCGAAGGCGGGTTTGGTGCGGTTGGAGGATGAGGTGTGAGCGCGCAGGGCGTTTCTCGCTTGCGGGGGCTGTGGCGTGTGCGTTTGCGCCCGCTGTCTGCGATGGGCGAACCAACGCACTGGGCTTTCGGTGCCGTTCAGTCTGTTGGAGCCTGCTTCAGCGCCATGGTGGGACAAACGGCGCGCCGGGGTCTCGAGCGCATGGCCAGTGTGCTGAGCTGGATGGCGCTCGAAGGGGCTAAGCAAACGAGACGGTCTTTGCGGGAAGGACCTGTAGACACGGCGTGGGGGCGGAAATGAACTGGGGCCATGTTGGAGGCGACAAGACCGTTATGACGGCGGAATGCGCCTGCGACGCTCTGCATTGGGCTGGACCGTGGGTGACGAATAGCTGCGTCGGGACAAGACGCGCCGGCCTCGCGCCGCAAATGGCAAACGCGTTCCGAGCATTGTCTGGGCGCGCATGGACGGTATGGTTCGCCCTGTGGCCCGCGCCCCGGAGATGCTTTGCGCCTTTGCAATGGGCGCTCGCGCTTTGAACCGCCCGGTGCTGCATGGCTTTGAGCCGAGCGTTTATACGCGGGCCGCGCGGCTTGGGTTGCGCCTGAAAGGCGTTGCGTTTGAGTTTGCCGAAGCCAACCCGTTTGATCCGGACGCGTGCGATGCGATGCGCGCGCTGCATCCGTTTGGGCGGGTTCCGGTGCTGGTGCATAGCAAGGCGCAGATCTACGAGACGGGTGCGATTTTGGACTATGTCGATGCGGGGTTTGAGGGGCCCGCTTTAACCCCGCCTCGACCGTTGGCGAAGGCGCGGATGCGGCAGGTTCAGGGGATCTCGGACAGCTATGGTTACTGGCCGATGGTGCGGCAAGTCTATGTGCAGGGCGTGGCGCGCGCGGCATCGGACGCCGCTGAGCTGGCGGCGGGACTTGCGGCGTCTGAGCCTGTTTTGGCGGCGCTGGATCAGATTGCGGCGGAGGCTTTGGTGCTGGACGGCGCGGCGCTGACCCTTGCGGATGCGCATCTCTATCCGATGGTGGACTACTTTCAACGCTATGATAAGGCGCGCAAAATGTTGGATCGACACCCGAGCTTGGCGGCTTGGTATGAGGCGCTGTCGGCGATTGATGTCGTGCGCGAGATCTGCCCGGAGGCGGGCGCATGATGCGGCTTCATCACGTGCCGATGTCGCGCTCGTTTCGGGTGCTGTGGCTGCTTGAAGAGTTGGGGTTGGAGGCGGACTTGGTGATGCACTCGATCCGGCAGGGTACGATGCGCGCGCCCGAGGGGATGGCCGTTTCGCCCGCCGGACGGGTTCCAGCGCTGGAGGTGGACGGGGGCGCTGTGTTCGAGAGCGGCGCGATTATCGAGACGCTCTGCGAGCGGTATCCGGGGCTGGGGCGCGCGCCGGGGAATGGAGAGCGGACCGCGTATCTTCAAGCTATGTGGTTTGCCGAGACGATGGCCTCGCTGATCGAGCAGTTGAACATGAACCATGTGTTTTTGCGGGACCCGTCGCAGGCCTCGCCTGTCGTGATCAAACTGCTGACGGGGCGATTGCGTAATACGGTGGCGGCGATGGATGGGATGGTCGCGGGCGAATGGCTGTTGCCCTCGGGGTTTTCGGCGGCGGATGTGATGTTTGGGTTTAACCTGCGGGCGGTGCCCTATTTTGTGGCGCTCGATCCGTGGCCGGGCTTGCAGGCTTACAAGGCGCGGATGGAGGCGCGGCCTGCGTATCAGCGGGCGCTGGCCAAGGACGGCGCGCAGGAATTTTATGACCGGGATTTCTATCCGGTGCCGGAGGGGGCATGAGCGAGCGTGTCGAAATCGTCGAGATGGGCCCGCGCGATGGGTTGCAGAACGAGGCGCGAATTATCTCGACCGAGGACAAGATTGCCTTGGTGGATCGGCTGTCGGCTTGCGGGTTTTCGCGCATTGAGGTGGCCAGTTTCGTCTCGCCCAAATGGGTGCCGCAGATGGCCGACGGGGCCGAGGTGCTGGCCGGGATCACGCGCGCGCCGGGGGTGCGCTACTGTGCGCTGACGCCAAACGCCAAAGGCTTGGCGGGGGCCTTGGCGGCGGGCGCGGATGAGGTGGCGGTTTTCGGGTCGGCTTCCGAAGGGTTCTCGCGGGCGAACCTGAATGCTTCGATCTCCGAGAGTTTGGAGCGGTTTGCGCCCGTGGTGAGGGGTGCGCTTTCCGGGGGGCTGCGGGTGCGGGGCTATGTGTCGTGCATCACCGATTGTCCGTTTGATGGGCCAACGCCGCCTCAGGATGTGGCGCGGGTGACGGAAGCGCTTTTGGAGATGGGCTGCTTTGAGGTGAGCTTGGGTGAGACGCTGGGGCGGGCCTCGGTCGCGGCAATGGCTGACATGCTGGATGCCGTGGTGCCCGTGGCGGGGCCGGATAGGTTGGCAGGGCATTTCCATGATACGGGCGGGGTGGCGCTTGATAATATTTCGGTGGCGCTTGAGGCAGGACTGCGGGTGTTTGATGCCTCTGTCGGGGGCTTGGGGGGCTGTCCTTATGCACCGGGGGCTGCGGGCAATGTCGCGAGTGAGGCGGTTCTGGGGCTGGTGAACGCTCGGGGGTTTGAGACCGGGCTTGATGCGGGGTTGGTGGCCGAGGCCGGACGGTTTGCGCAGAGTTTGCGGGGGGACGCCTCCGGCGGGGATATTTAGGTCGTGCTTGTCACGACCCGCGTGATGAGCGTGTTTGACTTCAAACGCGCGGTCGCGCTTGGTGGTAAGCTGGGAGCCTCCGGCGGGGATATTTAAGGAACAATGAAGGAGCGGGCGGTGTTTGAGACTTTGAGGCTGGAGACGGACGCGCGCGGCGTGGCGTTGGTGACGTTGGATCGGCCCGAGAAGCATAATGCGCTGTCGGGGCGGATGATCGAGGAATTGACGGCGCTGGCCGCGCAGCTTGGCGCAAATGATGCCGTGCGGGTTGTGGTGTTGACGGGGGCGGGACGCTCGTTTTGCGCGGGGGGCGATTTAGCGTGGATGCAGGACCAAATGGCAGCCTCGCCGGATATCCGTGCAGCCGAGGCCAAAAAGCTGGCGGTGATGCTGGGGGCTTGGAATGGGCTTTTGAAGCCAGTCATTGGCAGGGTTCAGGGCCAAGCCTATGGCGGTGGCATCGGCATGATGTGCGTCTGCGATATGGCGATTTGTGCGCAGGGCGCGCGGTTTGGGCTGACCGAGACGAAGTTGGGGCTGATCCCGGCGACGATTGGGCCCTATGTGGCGGCGCGTTTGGGTCCGCAAACGCGCGAGGTCTTTATGTCGAGCGCGCGTTTTGGGGACGCCGACGCGCTGAGGATCGGGTTGGTGGCGCAGGTGGTGGGCGCGGGCGATCTGGACGATGCGGTCGAGGCGGCGGTGGCCCCCTATCTGGCTTGCGCGCCGGGGGCTGTGGCGGAGGCGAAGGCGATGGCTTTGGCACTTGGCCCGCAAATCAGCGAGGCGCAGATTGATGAGACGATCGCGGCGCTGAACGCACGCTGGGCCAGCGACGAGACCCGTGAAGGTCTGGCGGCATTCTTTGAGAAACGTCCGGCGGCTTGGGTGGTCTGATGAGCGCCTATGTTTGGCATTTTGCGGTGCTTTACGGTGTATTGTCGATTTTCATGGTCGGCTTTCAGATGGCGCTGAGCATGGGCGCGCGTCTGGGGCATTTGACCTTGGGCGGGCAGTATCCCGGTGCTGTGCCGATCTCGGTGCGGGTTGGCGCGTCTTTGCAGGCCTTGATCTTGATGGCGCTCGCAGGGGCGGTGCTGGACGCGGGCGGTGTGCTGGCGCTGGGTTTGCCGGGCTGGACCGTCTGGACGGCGGTGGGGGTGATGGTGATCTCCAGCTTCGGCAATTTGGTCACGCCGAATGCGGCGGAGCGACGCTTATGGTTGCCGGTGACGCTGGCGATGCTGGGGGCGTCGGTGGTGGTGGCGTTGGTCTGAGTTTGAGTATTTAGAGAACCCTGAAGCGCGACTTGCGCAGGTTTCTGGCCTCTTTGGCCCCTCAATCCTCCGTTAAGCAAGCAGCACTTTGCAACGCGACAAAGCTCGCCTCGCCCCCAAGCTCCTGAACAAAGCCAATGTCGGTCCAGAGGTCGAGGATATAAACGACAGTCAAAGACAGGCAATCGACATCTGCGGGTGCGTGATCTAACGCATAAAAAATGCTCCCGACCGTTCTGCCATTTGCGTCGCGCACAGCATTGGCTTGAACCGGGACATCGTTGGAGTATCCGCGCGCAACAATAGCGTCGACGAACAGCTTCAAAAGGCCTTGAGGCTTGTCCGCGACAAGCTCGTCCATGCTGCGTATGATGAAGATAATCACATCCGTGTTGGCTAAAGTTGTCGAGGAAAAGACCTCTAGCCTGCCTTCACCGTCAAGTGCGGCAAGCGCGTCGATCAGGCGTTGATCTGGCGAGTTGAAGTTAACGCCTAGCGGCAGCTCCCACCCCATATCCCTAAGTTTCTGGGTCTGACCATCATCGCGCGCGTGGACGGCAGAGGCCATGCCAAAGGCCTAGACGGCTAGTGACAAGGCCAAAACACCGGTGGACCGCGTCCATCGGCCCATTAGAGAATTCATGATAGAACTTTGTCGCAACCCTGATCTCCTTAAAGTCTATGTGGCATTTTTAGATAGCTCCGGGGGGAAACGGCAACGTGTTCTTTGCGGCCCTCGGTGCATTGTTCGGATTGCGCGCAGGCTTGCCTGAGAACCTTGGCTATCACGTCGCGATCTGGCGCGTGGCGTTGGCGGTTGGCTTTGATGCAGTGCTGTCCGGGGCGGCTTGCGTGGAGGGTGTTGGCCCTGATCTATGCCCTGCGACACGCCGCCACTTTCGGCGCGCGCCCCTTGCGTTAGAGTGATGCCAACGCCCCGACATCACGTTTTGCCGCAGAGCGACGCGTTGACCGTCCGGGTATGCAAATGTAGACCGCTCGTAACCGTCGCCCGAGGGATGCCTTGGTGTGACAACACGTGCAGCGAGAAGGAGCCACGCGTGGACGATCTGCTCAGAGAATACTTGCCGATTGTGGTCTTTTTGGCCGTCGCCATTGGCTTGGGCCTTGTTTTCCTGCTGGCTGCGGCCGTGCTGGCCGTGCGCAACCCGGACCCCGAAAAGGTCTCGGCCTATGAGTGCGGGTTTAACGCCTTTGACGACGCACGCATGAAGTTCGACGTGCGCTTCTATCTGGTCTCGATCCTGTTCATCATCTTTGATCTGGAAATCGCGTTCCTGTTCCCCTGGGCTGTGGCCTTCAAGGATCTCACGGATGTCGCCTTCTGGTCGATGATGGTGTTCCTCGGCGTGCTGACCATCGGGTTTGCTTACGAATGGAAAAAGGGAGCGCTCGAATGGGAGTGATGACCGGTGCCAACACCGCGGGCGGCGACCGCGAAGTGGCCACGCAAGCGCTGAATGCCGAGTTGCAGGACAAGGGCTTCATCGTCTCGTCCACCTCGGATCTGATCAACTGGGCACGCACGGGCTCGCTGCACTGGATGACCTTCGGGCTGGCCTGTTGTGCGGTCGAGATGATGCATACCTCGATGCCGCGCTACGACGCCGAGCGGTTCGGGATCGCGCCGCGCGCCTCCCCGCGTCAGTCGGACGTGATGATTGTTGCGGGTACGCTGACCAACAAGATGGCCCCGGCGCTTCGCAAGGTCTACGACCAGATGCCGGAGCCGCGCTACGTGATCTCCATGGGATCGTGTGCCAATGGCGGCGGCTATTACCACTACAGCTATTCCGTCGTGCGCGGCTGCGACCGCATTGTGCCGGTCGATATCTATGTACCCGGATGCCCGCCCACGGCTGAGGCATTGCTGTACGGCATCCTCCAGCTGCAACGCAAAATGCGCCGCACTGGCACGATTATTCGCTAGGGCGTTAGAGAGGGTTTTCGATGAGTACTGCGACAGAGGATACCTCCGCGCTGGAAGAGTTGGCCGCGCATATCGAGCTGCGCCGCGCCGATGATGTGATCCGTCACGAGATCGCCAATGGCGAGTTGACCGTGCATGTGCCAGCCAATCGCATCGTGGATATGGTGGAGTTCCTGAAAGGCGATCAGGTCTGCAAGTTCTCGTCGCTCGTCGATATCACGGCGGTGGATTACCCCGAGCGCGAGCAGCGCTTTGACGTCGTATACCATTTCCTGTCGATGTATCAGAACCAACGCATTCGCCTGAAAGTGGCCTTGCGCGAGACGGAAGTGCTGCCCTCGATCATTGGGGTCCATCCAAGCGCCAACTGGTTCGAGCGGGAGGTATTCGACATGTTCGGCATCCTCTTTTCGGGCCACCCGGACCTGCGCCGCATCCTGACTGATTACGGCTTTCGCGGGCACCCGCTGCGCAAAGACTTCCCGACCACGGGCTATACCGAAGTGCGCTATGACGAGGCGCAAAAGCGCGTGGTCTATGAGCCGGTGAGCCTTGTGCAAGAATACCGTCAGTTTGATTTCATGTCGCCTTGGGAGGGTGCGGATTACATCCTGCCGGGTGACGACAAAGCCGCTGACAAAGCCGAGGCGAAGTAGGGTCGGATGGCGGATGTCACTCTCCTTTTCGGGATCGGTGCGACGAAGGCGGGCACCTCATGGCTCCAGTTCTTTCTGGAACGCCACCCGGAGGTGCATCTGTGGGTCCACAAGGAGCTGCATTATTTCGACACGCTCGATGAGAAGAACCTGATGTGGCAGCTCGACCAGTTGTGCGAAAAGCGCATGGGTCTGCGGGCGAAGATGAAGGACGGGCCAGATGCGGAAACGCGCAAGCGGTTGCGCTTTGAGGTCGAGGAAATTGACCGCTGGCTCGGCGTGATTGCGCGCGAGAAGGAAGCGCCCGGTGCCTATATGTCGTTCCTCAAACGCGGGCGCGCGGGCAAGGAGGTTGTGGGTGATATCACGCCGGCCTATGCGCTGCTGAGCGAAGAGCGGATGCGCATGATGCACCGGATGAACCCGGTGACGAAGTTTGTGTATCTGCTGCGCGATCCGATTTCGCGCCTGTGGTCTAACATTCGGATGATGGCCGGATGGGGTGGGGGCAGCGACAAGGATGTCGCGGACCGGGCCAACTGGATTTTCGACCGCTGGTTGAAGGGTGACGAGGAAGCGCTGGGGGCGCGCTGCGATTATGCCGGGCCCTTGTCGCGGTTGACCGCTGCGGTGCCTGAGAAAGACCGCTTCATCGGCTTTTACGAGACGCTGTTTCAGAAAGACACGGTGGATCGCTTGTGCAATTTCATTGGCATTGACGCGATGGAGGCCCCTTTGGAGCGCCGCGTCCATGCCAGTGCCCCGATCAAGATGGACGCCAACCGCCGCGCGATTGCCGCCGAGCGTCTGGCCCCACAATACGACTTTGTTCAGACCATGTTCGGGCATATGCCCGAGCGTTGGTCCCCGGCTTAAGGACGGACAGGATCATGGACGGAACTGGCTTCAACGACGCGCTTACGGGCGAACAGAAGATCCGCAATTTCAACATCAATTTCGGCCCGCAGCACCCTGCGGCGCACGGGGTTCTGCGCTTGGTGCTGGAGCTGGACGGCGAGATCGTCGAGCGGTGTGATCCGCATATCGGCCTGCTGCACCGCGGCACCGAGAAGCTGATGGAAACGCGCACCTATCTGCAAAACCTGCCCTATTTCGACCGCCTCGATTACGTCGCGCCGATGAACCAGGAACACGCTTGGTGCTTGGCCATCGAGAAGCTCACCGGGGTCGAGGTGCCGCGCCGGGCGTCGCTGATCCGCGTGCTTTACTCCGAGATCGGCCGCGTGTTGAACCATCTGCTGAACGTCACGACGCAGGCCATGGATGTGGGCGCGCTGACGCCGCCGCTCTGGGGCTTTGAGGAACGCGAGAAGCTGATGATCTTCTACGAGCGCGCATGTGGGGCCCGCCTGCACGCCGCCTATTTCAGGCCCGGCGGCGTTCACCAAGACCTGCCGCCCGCGCTGCTGGATGATATCGAGGCATGGTGCGATCCGTTCCTGCTGGTGCTCGACGATATCGACGGGCTGCTGACGGAGAACCGCATCTTCAAGCAGCGCAACTGCGATATCGGTGTGATCACCGAGCAAGAAGCGCTCGATTGGGGCTTCTCCGGCGTGATGGTGCGTGGCTCCGGCATGGCATGGGATTTGCGCCGCGCCCAGCCTTACGAGTGCTATAACGAGTTCGATTTCCAGATCCCTGTGGGCAAGAACGGCGATTGCTACGACCGCTACCTCTGCCGGATGCAGGAAATGCGCGAGAGCGTGAAGATCATCCTACAAGCCATCGAGAAGCTCCGCGCACCCGAGGGTCAGGGCGATATCATGGCGCGCGGGAAAATCACGCCGCCGAAGCGGGGCGACATGAAAACCTCGATGGAGAGCCTGATCCACCACTTCAAGCTCTACACCGAAGGGTTCCACGTGCCCGCGGGCGAGGTTTATGCCGCTGTTGAAGCGCCCAAGGGCGAGTTCGGTGTGTATCTCGTGGCCGATGGCAGCAACCGCCCCTACCGCGCCAAGATCCGCGCGCCGGGCTACCTGCACCTGCAGGCGATGGACCATGTCGCAAGCAAGCACCAACTGGCCGACGTGGCCGCGATCATCGGCACGATGGACGTGGTGTTCGGGGAGATTGATCGGTGAGCATCGAGGGCTGGTCGTTACTTTTTCAAGCCATACAAGCCGTCGCAATCGTAGTGGCTGCGATACAGCTCATTCTTTTTGTTTTGGATAGAAAGAAGGCCAGTCAAGATGTTGCTATAGCAACTTGGCGTATTGCTCTGTTCCACCGGGTCTTCTCAAAGAACCCCTATCAGGTGTTTTCGATTGATAGTTTGCTAGAAAAATATCGTGTTGAAGCAAGCGCTTTCGCCGGCGCACCTTTGTCGCAACATGAGTTGACAGAAGATCGGCTCCGCGAGCTGCTGATAGAAATGAGTCGAAGACGCGTTTGCAAGAACCTTGGGAACGACCAGTATCAGTGTGAATTTGATTTGCCAGGAACCCGAGACGAACAGATGGACCGTTCAATGGGAGCTTTGATTCAAAGTGTAATGCAGCCGTTCGAAGCAGCAATAGGCCTCGAAGGTGCCATATTCGCACTAGTTTCAAAAAATGTAAACGGAACACCCCGAGGAGAGATGGAATACGAAGTCTCTGAGATAGCAAACGTTGATAGAGAAAGAGCGCGAGCCGAGATTGCTAAGCACCTTGCTCTCGGAAAGCTGGATGAGCGAGATGGTCTAATCTTCTTAGGAAGACAAATTCCAGAGATGCTTAAGAATATTATGGGGCCGCGATAGCATGAAGACCGCCGACGCCCTGCTCTTTTTCTTGCCTAAAATACTCATTGCGCTGACCTCAGCCACACGAACGACGACCGACCGATAGGACCCCGATATGCTCCGCCGCCTTGCCCAACACCAGCCTGACAGCTTTGCCTTTACCCCCGACAATCTCGCGTGGGCCGAGGGGCAGATCAGCAAGTATCCCGAGGGCCGTCAGGCCAGCGCGATCATTCCCCTGCTCTGGCGCGCGCAGGAGCAGGAAGGTTGGCTCAGCCGTCCCGCTATCGAGCATGTTTGCGATATGCTCGGCCTTGCGCATATTCGCGGGCTTGAGGTCGCGACGTTTTATTTCATGTACCAGCTCTCGCCGGTGGGCAGTGTCGCGCATATTCAGGTCTGCGGCACCACGTCCTGCATGATCTGCGGCGCGGAAGACTTGATCGGGGTGTGCAAGGAAAAGATCGCGCCGAAACCGCATATGCTGTCTGGGGATGGCAAGTTTTCATGGGAAGAGGTCGAATGCCTCGGTGCCTGCGCCAACGCGCCGATGGCCCAGATCGGCAAGGATTATTACGAGGATCTGACGGCGGAGAATTTCGCAGCGATCATCGACAAGATGGCGGCGGGTGAAGTCCCGCAGCCGGGTCCGCAAAATGGGCGCTACGCCGCCGAGCCTCTGGGCGGTCTGACCAGCCTGACGGCTTGGGCCAAGCCCGACGATCCGCTCAATGCCAGCGCAGGGCTGGCCCGCGATATCGGCGATACGATCAAGCGGATTGATGGAACCGAGGTACCGCTCTTGACGCCGTGGCGCGATGGCGAGGTGCTTGAGCGTCCCGCCCCTGCCAAAAAGCCGACCCCTGTGGCAGCTGCCGAGCCAGAGACAGCCACCGAACAAACCCGCCCCGAAGCCCTCGCCGAAGCACGCGAAGGGGGCGCGGATGATCTTAAGCTGATCAAGGGTGTCGGGCCGAAGATGGAGACGCTCTTGAACTCTCTTGGCTTCTACCATTTTGACCAAGTCGCGGGCTGGACAGCCGCCGAAGTGGCTTGGGTTGATGACAACCTCGAAGGCTTCAAAGGCCGGGTCAGCCGTGACGACTGGGTCGCACAAGCCAAACTCCTTGCAACAGGGGGCGAGACAGACTTCTCCAAGCGCGCTAAGAAAGACGATATATACGACACGTAAGTGGGTCTGACAGGGGAAGATGCGACATGGGTAATATCTCGGATAAGATGTTTTGCGGCATTGTGTGCTTGGGCGTGGCCTCGCTCGCGGGCTTTGGCGCGATGTGGGCTTTGCTGGCCTTGGGAACGTGGACGTTCCTGCAAGCGCTCTTTGCGGCGGGTGTGATTTGGGCCGTTCTATCGGTTTTCTTGCTGCTGGTGATCTGCGGGACGGGCGGCGAGACGCAAGCGCAAGCACGCGCGCGGCTTGAGGCGGAAACCCAAGCCAAGCGCGACGCGCTGGCTGCCGTGAAGCCTGCGCCAAGCTCGATGCCTGCGCCCGCGCCGAAGAAAAACGCGCCTGCCGCCAAGGCCGCTGCGCCGAAAACCGCCGCTCCTGCGGCAGCGCCGGTCGCCAAAGCGCCGCTCGCGCCTGCGACGGTTGCCGAGGACGCTCCGGCTGAAAGCGCCGGGACCCGTCCCGAGGCACTGACCGAAGCGCGCGGTGGCAAAGCGGACGACTTGAAACAGATCAAAGGCGTCGGCCCGAAGATGGAGAAGATGTGCAACGCGCTCGGCTTCTACCACTTCGACCAGATCGCCAACTGGACTGCCGACGAGGTTGCTTGGGTTGACCAGAACCTCGAAGGCTTCAAAGGCCGCGTGACCCGCGACAACTGGGTTGCCCAAGCCAAAACCCTCGCCGCTGGCGGTGAGACTGAATTTTCCAAGCGCGTAGAAGATGGGGACGTTTACTAAGCGAATGACCAATGAAGCTGACCAACTTGCTTTGGCCAAACAGGCCCGGCTGGCTGCGATTGTGATCGCAGTCACCGGCGTGCTGTGGCTTTTGGCGGTCAGCTTTGGCGGGCAACTGGGGTTGCCCATCCGCTTTGTCTTCCTCTTCGATCTCGCGGCACTTGGGGCGTTCTTGTTCGCCCTGGTGATCCTTTTTCGCGTCTGGCGGGCACGCCGACACATGGGAGACTGACGACATGCTGCAAGATCAGGACCGGATCTTCACCAATATCTACGGAATGCACGACCGCACATTGGCGGGCGCCCAAAAGCGTGGCCATTGGGATGGCACCAAAGATCTGATCGGGCTTGGGCGCGACAAGATCGTCGAGATCATGAAAGCCTCCGGCTTGCGTGGCCGTGGCGGTGCGGGTTTCCCGACCGGCCTGAAGTGGTCCTTCATGCCCAAAGAGAGCGACGGTCGCCCGGCTTACCTCGTCGTGAACGCGGACGAGTCGGAACCCGGCACCTGCAAGGACCGCGAGATCATGCGTCATGATCCGCACACCCTGATCGAGGGTTGCCTGATTGCCAGCTTCGCGATGAACGCCCATGCCTGCTACATCTACATTCGCGGCGAATATATCCGCGAGAAGGAAGCGCTTCAGCAGGCCATGGACGAAGCCTATGCGGCGGGCCTTGTGGGCAAGAACGCCTGTGGCTCGGGCTGGGATTTCGACATCTACCTGCATCACGGGGCAGGGGCCTATATCTGCGGGGAGGAGACAGCACTTCTCGAATCGCTTGAAGGCAAGAAGGGTATGCCGCGCATGAAGCCGCCGTTTCCGGCGGGCGCGGGCCTTTATGGCTGCCCGACAACTGTGAACAACGTCGAATCGATTGCCGTGGTCCCGACGATCCTGCGCCGGGGCGGCGAGTGGTTCGCGGGCTTTGGTCGGCCCAACAATACCGGCACCAAGCTGTTTGCGATCTCGGGCCATGTGAACCACCCGTGTGTGGTCGAGGAAGAGATGAGCATCGGCTTTGAAGAGCTGATCGATCGCCATTGCGGCGGTATTCGCGGCGGCTGGAACAACCTCAAGGCCGTGATCCCCGGTGGGTCGTCGGTGCCGTGCTTGCCGCGTGACGTGATGAAAGACGCGATCATGGACTTCGATTGGTTGCGCGAGCAACGCTCGGGCCTTGGGACCGCGGCGGTGATCGTCATGGACGAGAGCACCGATATTATCAAAGCGATCTGGCGGCTGTCGAAGTTCTATAAACACGAGAGTTGCGGGCAATGCACGCCGTGCCGCGAAGGCACCGGCTGGATGATGCGCGTGATGGACCGGCTGGTCACCGGCGAGGCGGAGGTCGAGGAGATCGACATGCTGCTGGATGTGACCAAGCAGGTTGAGGGGCACACGATTTGTGCTTTGGGTGATGCGGCGGCCTGGCCTATTCAGGGGCTGGTGCGCCACTTCCGAGGCGAGATTGAGGACCGGATCAAGGCCAAGCGCACGGGTCGGGTGAGTGCGGTGGCGGCGGAATAGGGCGGCCCTCGCTTATGTGTGGTGTCGAAACCGGCACGCCTCCCGAGACGTTGAACGGTGGTCTCTGCAAAAACTGTGGTCATCAACATAAGCCTCGCATTGGCAGGTTTCAGTGCGAAGCTTGTGGGGCTTGGGTAAGGCCAGGGGATCATGTCCGGCAAGCGCCGTTGAAGACGAACTGGCAGCACGTTAAAATTAGTGTGGTGGTGATTGCGGTTTTTCTGACCGTTATGGTCCTGATCGAAAGATGGTTCCTGTGATCCGAGCGATACGTTGACGAAGGAGACTGAGCGCATGTGTTTCAACCCCTACCACTACGACCAGTTCACTCGTGACGCGGCCTCGCGCACGCTTGGCGTGCAGGCCCCCGAAATGCAGCGCCCCGGCGCGGGCTTTGCGGGGGTTTGGGCGCGGGTGACTGCCTTTTTTCAACGCAAACTCAAACCTATGGTGCCTGCCGAATGATCCGTCTCGCTCTCCTCCTCACCGTGCTGGCTGTCCCGGCATTGGCGCAATCGACAGCAGGCGAGGCGCTCCAGCCGATGGATCAGTTCGTCATCACGCCCTTGCTCGGCGAGGGCGGTCCGTTCGACGCGTACGCCCACGCCCTTGCAGCCCTCGCGGGTTGGGGCGTCTTGATGGTGATCCTCATGGGACTGTCGACCGGCGGGCGTGGCCCCGAGAACCGCACCGCCAGTGGTGCGATCAAGCGTGACTACGCCGACCCAGCCTACCGCAAGGGCCGCGCCTTCGCCAATGCGATTGAGACGACGGGGCCGTTCCTCGCCGTCACCCTCTCGGCAATTCTGCTTGGCGCAAACCCGTTTTGGGTGAACCTGCTGGCCTCGATATTCCTGATCGCGCGCATATTCATGGCCGTGGTGCATGTGGCGACCGAGAACCAGGGGTTGCGCTCGCTCGGCTTCTCCGTCGGGTTCTTTGCGGTTGCGGGGCTTGCCGGATTTGCATTGGTCGCGGCCTTCACCTAGCGTAACCCCATGACCCAGTTGCACCTCGCCCATTTCAACTGGTCGGCCCTGCGCGCGCCTGTCGGCGATCCGCTGGTGGCCCCGTTTGCCGATGCCATTGAGAAAGTGAACGCCAAGGCCGAAGCCTCGGATGGGTTCGTCTGGCGCTGCGGGGTCGAAGACGCGGAGGGCAAGCGCATTGGCTGGGATTTGTTCACCGAGAACCCGACGATGATCGCCTCGTTCTCGGTCTGGGAAACGCCCGAGGCGCTCGGGCATTTCGTGCATAAGACGGTCCACGGCGCGTTCCTCAAGCGCGGCGCCGATTGGTTTTTGCCGAGCCAAGGTCCGCGCTATGTGCTGTGGTGGGTGCCGATTGGCCACATCCCCGCCATCGAGGAGGCGCGCGAAAAGGTGACCAGACTTGAGCGCGATGGCCCCTCGGACGCCGCGTTTACCTTTGACACCCTTGCACCGATGCCGCACAGCTAGGGTATGAAAACCCTATCTTTTGCCGCCCTGACCCTCGCTTTGTCCGCGCCCCTTGCGGCCGACGAGTTGCGCCCCGCGCCTGACTATTATGTCGATGCGCTGTTCACCTTGACCATGGCCGAGGCGCTTGCGACCTCTTGTACAGCTATCGGCATGGACCTGCTGGCGGCGGGGGCCACCACGACCGAGCTGCGCGAAAAGCTGTCCGCCGATGGCTTTGACGGCGATCAGGCGTTTTCCCAGATGATTGATCCCGGACCTGCCATGCGCGAGATGCAGGCGGCATTCCTCGAAAAGCATCCCGGCCTGAACGCGCCGTCCGAAGAGATCGTCTGTGCGGTGGCGGTCCAGGAGATCGCGGAAGAGACCCGCATCGGCGGATTCCTGTTTGAAGGCGAGGCGCTGGAATAGCGAAAGCTTGCCGATATCGCAGTGCTGCTATTGCCTATCACGCGCCGATCCGTCCATGTCAAAGCCGTTACGGCGCGTGTTTGCGTCCCCATTCCGGAGTTTTTTGATGCGTTCCTCTGTTTTTGCATGTGCCCTTGTGGTGATGACGACCCCCGCTTTGGCAACTGATTTCAGCGCTTTGCGCAGCGATCCCGAAATCTCGACCGGGCTGCGATGGATTGCGGCGGCCGATGCGATCCGCAACAATTGCCCCTCGATTGGCGAGCGGACATGGAAAGCGCGCGGCGTGGCGCTTGGGCTGCTGAACCGGGCATTTTCGCTGGGCTATTCGATGGGCGAGGCGACAGACTATGTCGATGATCCGACCGAGCAGGCCCGCGTGAAAGGCGAAGCGATGGCCTATCTCGCCCAAGTGGGTGTCGTCGAGGACGATCCGCAGACTTTCTGTGTCGCCGGTTTCGCCGAGATTGACCGCGGCAGCGCCATTGGCGTTTTGATCAAGCGCGACTGACGGGGGGCGTGCAGCGCTGTCAACCCGCTTGGGTTGGGACGCAGCGCCGCATTTACCCCGTGGCTGCATCCTCTATCACGGTATCCAACAGGACCGGACGGGGCCTTGCGCGCGCTTGCGCAGCCCCATGGGAGAGATGCCATGACTGAGCTGCGCAAAATCATCATCGACGACAAAGAAGTCGAGGTTGATCCGCTGATGACCTTGATCCAAGCCTGCGAGCAGGCCGGCGTCGAGGTGCCTCGCTTTTGCTACCACGAGCGTCTGACCATCGCGGGCAACTGCCGCATGTGTCTGGTCGAAGTTGTCGGCGGGCCGCCCAAGCCAGCGGCCTCGTGTGCGATGCAGGTCAAGGACTTGCGCCCCGGACCTGAGGGGGCTCCGCCTGTCGTGAAAACGAACTCGCCGATGGTGAAGAAGGCCCGCGAAGGCGTGATGGAGTTTTTGCTGATCAACCACCCGCTCGACTGTCCGATCTGCGACCAAGGCGGCGAGTGCGACTTGCAGGATCAGGCGATGGCCTACGGCGTCGATTTCTCGCGCTACCGCGAGCCGAAGCGCGCGACGGAAGACCTCGATCTTGGGCCACTGGTTGAGACGCATATGACGCGCTGCATCTCCTGCACCCGCTGCGTGCGCTTTACCACGGAAGTCGCGGGCATTCACCAGATGGGCCAGACGGGCCGGGGGGAGGATGCGGAGATCACCGCCTATTTGGGCGAGACGCTGAACTCGAACCTGCAAGGCAACATCATTGATCTGTGCCCGGTTGGGGCGCTTGTCTCAAAACCTTATGCGTTCACCGCGCGCCCTTGGGAGCTGACGAAGACCGAAACGATTGACGTGATGGACGCGCTTGGCAGCAACATCCGCGTCGATACCAAAGGCCGCGAAGTCATGCGCATGTTGCCGCGCAACCATGACGGCGTGAACGAGGAATGGATTTCCGACAAGACGCGCTTTGTGTGGGACGGCCTGCGGCGTCAGCGCCTAGATCGTCCGTATATTCGTGAGAACGGCAAACTGCGCGCCGCAACTTGGCCTGAGGCGCTTGGCGCTGCGGCCTCTGCCTTGAAGGGCGCGTCGAAAGTAGCCGGTGTTGTCGGCGATCTGGCCCCTGTTGAGGCGGCGTTTGCGTTGAAAGGCCTCGTTGAGGCGCTTGGCGGGTCGGTCGAGTGCCGCACGGATGGCGCGAAGCTGCCTGCGGGCAATCGTTCGGGCTATGTCGGCACGGCAACGATTGAGGAAATCGACGACGCGCAGGCGATCATGCTGATCGGCGCGGACCCGAGTGTGGAGGCGCCTGTCCTCGGCGCGCGTATCCGCAAGGCTTGGGCCAAGGGCGCGAATGTCGGTGTGATCGGCGAGGCGATTGATCTGACCTTCCCGCATGCGCATATCGGCACGGGGCCTGAGACGATCACCGAGCTGCTCGGCCGGGATCATTCGGACGTGGCCGAGAAGCCAAGCATCATCATCATCGGACAGGGTGCCTTGGCGCGCGAGGACGGCGAGGCGGTGCTGGCGAATGCGATGAAGCTGGCGGACTCGACCAAATCGACGTTCCTGGTGTTGCACACAGCGGCGGGTCGCGTGGGTGCGATGGATGCGGGCTGCGTGACCGAAGGCGGAATTGCGGCGGCACTTGATGGTGCAGACGTGGTCTATAACCTCGGCGCGGATGAGGGCGACATTCCGGCTGGCCCGACAGTGATCTACCAAGGATCGCACGGGGATCGCGGGGCGCACCGCGCGGATATTATCCTGCCGGGTGCTGCCTATACGGAAGAGCAGGGCTTGTTCGTGAACACCGAAGGACGTCCACAACTGGCCATGCGCGCAGGCTTTGCGCCGGGTGAGGCGAAGGAAAACTGGGCGATCCTGCGGGCACTGTCGGGCGAGATGGGCGCGGCGCTGCCCTACGATTCGCTCGCGGCCCTGCGGAACGCGCTTGTGGCTGAGGTGCCGCATCTGGCGGCCATAGACGCAGTGCAAGAGAATGCGTGGGAGATCCCTGAGGCGGGCAAGATAGGCGCTGCGCCCTTCGTTAATGCGGTCAAGGATTTCTACCTGACCAACCCGATTGCACGCGCAAGCGAGCTGATGGCCGAGCTAAGCGCGAATGCCAAAGCCCGCGCCGAGGATGCACCGATCGCGGCGGAGTGAGCGCAATGCCGGTTTGGCGATCCTTGATACCAGCGCTCGCGCTGGCGGCTTGCACCCCGGCAAGCCCGCAGATTGAGGGCGCGCCGGACCGGATGTATAGTTACGAGGGGATTTCGACGCGGCTTTTGGCGGATGATCTGGTCAACTTCCATGTCGAGATGTCCGGCGATCCGACCCGCGACGATCTGGCTCTGTATGGACGCTGTGCGGCAGCGCAATATGCGCTAATCCGAGGCTACGGCTTTGCGCGACATGTGCGCACAACGGCATACAAAGAGGGTGGCCTTTGGCGAGGCGATGCGGTCTACACCATCTCGCCTGCGCTGCCTCGAGGGTCACGCACCTTGGACGCCGAAGTGGTGGTCGCGGATTGTGCAGAGAATAAAATACCCACCGTCTGACGAGAGCGGTGGCACTTAAGAAACGGACGTGAAGCGCCATGTATGAATTCTTCACCACGACCTATACCGGGATGGGGCTTGTGCTCGTCGGACAGGTATTGTTGCTTGTCGTCCCCCTGCTCGTGTCGCTGGCCTTCCTGATGTATGCCGACCGCAAGATCTGGGCGGCTGTCCAGATGCGGCGCGGCCCCAACGTCGTGGGCGTCTTCGGTCTGCTGCAAAGCTTCGCGGATTTCGGCAAGTATATCGTCAAAGAGATCGTGGTGCCTGCGGGTGCCGATAAGGGCGTGTTCTTCTTGGCCCCTATGGTCAGCCTCGTGATGGCGATGATCGCTTGGGCGGTGATCCCGTTCAACGATGGCTGGGTGCTGTCGGACCTGAATATCGCGATCCTCTATGTGTTCGCCGTGTCCTCGCTGGAGGTTTACGGCGTGATCATGGGCGGATGGGCATCGAACTCGAAGTATCCGTTCCTTGGCTCGTTGCGCTCGGCGGCACAGATGATCTCGTATGAGGTCTCCATCGGTTTGATTATCGTGGGTGTCATCATCTCGACCGGCTCGATGAACTTCGGGGATATCGTGAACGCGCAAGACAGCGATTACGGCCTGCTGGGCTGGTATTGGCTGCCGCATTTCCCGATGCTGATCTTGTTCTTTATCTCGGCACTGGCAGAAACCAACCGTCCGCCATTTGACTTGCCCGAGGCCGAGTCGGAACTGGTCGCGGGCTATCAGGTGGAATACTCGTCCACCCCGTTCTTGCTGTTCATGATCGGCGAGTTGGTCGCGGTCGTGCTAATGTGCGCCCTGATCACGCTGATGTTCTTCGGTGGATGGCTGTCCCCGATCCCCGGCTTGCCCGATGGCATCTTCTGGATGGTCGCGAAGATGGGCCTTGTGTTCTTCTTGTTCTCGATGGTGAAGGCGATCACGCCGCGCTACCGCTACGACCAATTGATGCGTCTGGGTTGGAAAGTGTTCCTGCCGTTCTCGCTGGCTTGGGTCGTGTTCGTGGCGTTTGCCGCAAAGTTCGAATGGTTCTGGGGCGCGTTTACGCGCTGGGTCTGAGGGGGCATCCAATGACACAGATCGACTATACCCGCGCGGCTAAGTATTTCCTGCTTCAGGATTTCTGGGTCGGCATGAAGCTGGGCCTGAAGTATTTCTTCGCGCCCAAGGCGACGCTGAATTACCCGCATGAAAAGGGGCCTCTGTCACCTCGGTTCCGCGGCGAGCACGCGCTTCGGCGCTACCCGAATGGCGAAGAGCGCTGCATCGCCTGCAAGCTGTGCGAAGCGGTCTGCCCGGCGCAAGCGATCACCATCGATGCAGAGCCGCGCGACGATGGCTCGCGCCGCACCACGCGCTATGACATCGACATGACCAAGTGCATCTATTGCGGGTTCTGCCAGGAGGCCTGCCCGGTGGATGCCATCGTCGAGGGGCCGAATTTCGAATTCGCCACCGAAACGCGCGAAGAGCTGTTCTACGACAAAGCCAAGCTTCTGGAGAACGGCGATCGCTGGGAGTCCGAGATCGCGCGCAACCTTGAAATCGATGCGCCCTACCGATGAGTGACACCCCGCAAAACCCGTTCGAGGCCATGATGGCGCAGTCGATGGAGATGGCGAAAGCCTTCAATCCTGCGCTTGAGACCTTCCAGATGCCGGGCGTCGAGAAGGCGTTTCCGACCATGTCCAAGGACGTGATGGAAATGATGTTCGGCAATGCGTTCAACGCAGGTGGGCTGGACGCAAAGACGCGGCTGTTTATCACGCTGGCGGCCTTGATCATGCAGGGCAGCCAAGGCGAGCCGCAGATAAAGCTGACCGTACGCCACGCCATCGAGGCGGGAGCGACGGAAAAAGAATTGGCCGAGGTGGTCGCGCAGATGTCCCTCTTTGCAGGCGTGCCTGCGATGATGAAGGGCATGGAGCTTGTGCGCGCTGCGATTGCCGAGACGGATAATGAGGGAGACGCCTGATGGGCTTCGCCGATTTCGCCTTTTACGTGTTCGGGATCACCGTGGTGATGGCCGGGCTTTTGACCGTTGTGGCGCGCAACCCGGTGCACTCGGTGCTGTGGTTGATCCTTGCGTTTCTGTCCTCGGCGGGTCTGTTCGTGCTGCTGGGGCGCGGAGTTCGTCGCGATGCTGCTGATCATCGTCTATGTGGGCGCGGTCGCGGTGTTGTTCCTCTTCGTGGTGATGATGCTGGACGTGGATTTCGCCGAACTGAAAGCGGAGATGGCGAAATACATCCCCGTCGCAGGCCTGATCGGCACGGTTCTATTGATGCAGTTGGCGTTGATTTTCGGCACATGGGAATACTCCACGGGTATCGACAGCCGCCTTGTCAGCCCGATCCCCGACATCGATCAAGCGCATAACACGCAAGCCATCGGGCAGGTGCTCTATGACGAATATATCCTGTTGTTTCAGGCCTCTGGCTTGATCCTGCTGGTCGCCATGGTGGGCGCGATTGTGCTGACGCTGCGCCACCGGAGCGATGTCAAACGCCAGAACGTGCTGGCGCAGATGTACCGCGATCCGGCCAAAGCGATGGAGCTGAAAGACGTAAAGCCCGGTCAAGGGTTGTGAGCTAGACCGCGCGTCGACGCGCGGCATCAGCTGCTGTCAACGGCAGCTTTGAGACAGACTGAAGACGGGCCTGGACAGCCCAAAGGGAACGACGAGAGAGCAATGACCGCGACACGCACCTTTAGCTTGAGCGCCCTCGCGCTGAGCGCTGCCCTGATCGGGACCAGCGGTGCGCAGGCGTTGACGCTGGCCGAATGCACCCGCGTGACCCATGTCAGCCATGGCGGCGAGGCCGGGCACCGCGATCTGGGCCAGGGCGTTGTGGCCTGGGCCAATTGGTGGAGCCAAGAGGGCGTGCAAGAAACGCTGGTGCTGGCCGATTGCCGCGCGGGTGAGATGCTGAGCGTTGTCACGCGCTCGGAAAACATGAACCGCGCGCTGCCGTTTGACCGCACCGACCGCGCCGTGGACGCCATCGACAGCATGAGCGCCTCGCCGGTGATGCGCGGCTTCGCCCAGATCGCGCAGCGGCTTGAGGGGATGCACCTTGCCCCCGAGATCACCGCCCTGACCACCGAACCTTGTGCCTGTGCCGTCCTTTACCCTGCGCTACGCGGCGACCGACCTGCCTTTGAGATGGATACGCTATGATCGGACTTGAACATTATCTGACCGTTGCTGCGGCGCTGTTCGTTATCGGTATTTTCGGTATCTTCCTGAACCGCAAGAACATCATCATCATCCTGATGTCGATCGAGCTGATGCTGCTGGCGGTCAATATTAACCTCGTTGCGTTCTCCAGCTTTCTGGGCGACCTGACGGGTCAAATCTTTACCCTGTTTGTGTTGACTGTTGCGGCTGCTGAAGCGGCGATTGGTCTGGCCATTCTGGTGTGTTTCTTCCGCACGCGTGGCACGATCGCGGTGGAAGATGTGTCGAATATGAAAGGCTAGGGCGATGGCAACCATCCTCCTCTTCGCGCCCCTGATCGGTGCGCTCATTGCTGGCTTTGGCTGGAAGATCATCGGAGGGGTCGCAGCACAGTGGGTCGCGACGGGCCTGTTGTTCCTGTCGGCCTTCCTGTCCTGGACGATCTTCCTCGGCGGTGACTTCCCTGACGAGTCGATCCAGATCCTGCGCCTGGATTGAAAGCGGCACGATGAGCAGCGACTGGTCGATCCGCCTGGACCGCCTGACGGCGATCATGCTGGTGGTCATCACGACGGTCTCAGCCCTCGTGCACCTCTATTCCTTTGGCTACATGGCCCATGACGACAACTTCCGCGAGGGCGAGGACAGCTACCGCCCCCGCTTCTTCGCCTACCTGTCGTTTTTCACCTTCGCCATTGCTGATGCTGGTCACGGCCGACAACCTGATCCAGCTGTTTTTCGGCTGGGAGGGGGTTGGCGTCGCCTCGTACCTCCTGATCGGCTTTTATTACCGCAAACCCAGCGCGAATGCCGCTGCGATCAAGGCCTTTGTCGTCAACCGTGTCGGCGATTTCGCCTTCCTGCTGGCGATCTTTCGCGATCTATCTGAAGGTCGACTCGGTCCGGTTTGACGACATCTTCGCCGCCGCCCCCGCGCTGGCCGAGATGCAGATCACCTTCCTGTGGCGCGACTGGGTTGCGACCGAAGTGATTGCGTTCCTGCTGTTCCTCGGGGCTATGGGCAAGTCGGCGCAGCTTTTCCTGCACACATGGTTGCCCGACGCGATGGAAGGCCCGACCCCGGTTTCGGCGCTGATCCACGCGGCCACGATGGTGACGGCGGGCGTCTTTCTGGTCTGCCGTATGTCGCCGATCATGGAGTTCGCGCCTTCGGCCACCACTTTCGTCGTCTTCGTCGGGGGCATCCACCGCGTTCTTTGCTGCGACCGTGGGTCTGGTGCAGAACGACATTAAACGCGTGATTGCATATTCGACCTGCTCGCAGCTCGGCTACATGTTCGTGGCCGCGGGCGTTTGGCGTCTATTCGGTCGCGATGTTCCACCTGTTCACGCATGCCTTCTTCAAGGCGATGCTGTTCCTCGGCGCGGGCTCCGTCATCCACGGGATGCACCACGAGCAGGACATGCGGAACTATGGCGGCTTGCGCCATAAGCTGCCCTACACGTTCTGGGCGATGATGATCGGCACGTTGGCGATTACGGGTGTTGGTATCCCCGTGGCGATCTTTAGCCTCGGCGAGTTGCCGATCGGCTTTGCGGGCTTCCTGTCGAAAGATGCGATTATCGAGAGCGCCTTTGCCGCCGGAACCGGTGCCAGTGCCTATGCCTTCTGGCTGCTGGTCGTCGCAGCCCTATTCACCAGCTTCTACAGCTGGCGTCTGATGTTCCTGACCTTCTACGGCACGCCGCGCGGTGACAAGCACACCCACGCCCATGCCCATGAGAGCCCGACTGTCATGCTGATCCCACTGGGCGTTCTGGCGCTTGGGGCGATCTTCTCGGGGATGCTGTGGTTCTCGAGCTTCTTTGGGCATACGGATCAGGTCGCGAAGTGGTACGGCATTCCTTACGCGGAAGCTGGCGCGCACTCGGACGAGGCGCATGGCGACGATCATGCAGATGACGGGCATGGCGAGGCGAAGGCCGAGGATGACGGTCATGGCGGAGAGGCCAAGCACCATTACGTGCTGACCGGCGTGCCGGGCGAGGGTGCGATCTACATGGCCCCCGACAACACCGTCATGGAAGACGCGCATAAGGTGCCGTACTGGGTGAAAACCAGTCCGTTCATCGCGATGGTCCTTGGCTTTGCGACAGCGTGGCTGTTCTACGTCAAGGTCCCAAGCTTGCCGGGCGCGTTCGCGCGCAACCTGTGGCCGCTCTATAACTTCCTGCTGAACAAGTGGTATTTCGACGAGATCTACAACTTCCTCGTGGTCGGCCCTGCCAAATGGCTGGGTGGGTTCCTGTGGAAGCGCGGCGACGGCAACGTCATCGACGGCGGCATCAACGGGCTGGCGATGGGGATCATCCCGTTCATCACCCGCCTCGCCGGGCGCGCACAGTCGGGCTACATTTTCCACTATGCGTTCGCGATGGTGATCGGGATCACGATCCTGATCACATGGGCCGTGCTTAGCCAGGCGGGAGTGCAGTAATGGACAACCTTCTTTCCATCATCACCTTTCTGCCGCTGGTTGCGGCCATCATCCTCGCGCTGTTTTTGCGCGGCGATGACGCGGCGGCGCAGAAGAATGCCAAGTGGCTCGCGCTGATCGCGACGTCCGCCACCTTCATTCTGTCGCTGTTCCTGATCACCGGCTTTGACGCGTCCAACCCCGACTTCCAGTTCGTGGAAGAGCATCCTTGGCTGCTCGGCCTGACCTATAAGATGGGCGTAGACGGCATCTCGATCCTGTTCGTGATGCTGACGACCTTCCTGATGCCGCTGGTGATTGCCGCCTGCTGGGAGGTCACAACCCGCGTCAAAGAATACATGGTCGCCCTTCTGATCCTCGAGACGTTGATGCTGGGTGTGTTCTGCGCGCTCGATCTGGTGCTGTTCTACCTGTTCTTCGAGGCAGGCCTGATCCCGATGTTCCTGATCATCGGCATCTGGGGCGGCAAAGAGCGTATCTACGCGGCGTTCAAGTTCTTCCTCTACACCTTCCTCGGCTCGGTCCTGATGTTGGTCGCGATGGTGGCGATGTATGTGGATGCGGGCACGACGGACATCCCGCGCTTGCTGGCGCACCAGTTCGGCACCGAGACATTTACCATCGCGGGCATCCACATCGTTGGCGGCTTCCAGATGCTGCTTTGGGTGGCGTTCTTTGCGAGCTTTGCGGTGAAAATGCCGATGTGGCCGGTCCATACATGGCTGCCCGACGCACACGTGCAGGCGCCGACGGCGGGTTCGGTCGTGCTGGCGGCGATCTTGTTGAAGATGGGCGGTTACGGCTTCATCCGGTTCAGCTTGGGCATGTTCCCGGTGGCGAGCGATTTGGCGGGCCCGTTTGTGCTGTGGCTTTCGGCAATCGCCATTGTCTACACCTCGCTCGTGGCGCTCGCGCAGTCGGATATGAAGAAGCTGATCGCCTACAGCTCCGTCGCCCATATGGGCTACGTCACCATGGGGATCTTCGCGGCGAACCAGCAGGGCATCGACGGCGCGATTTTCCAGATGATCAGCCACGGCTTCATCTCGGGCGCTTTGTTCCTGTGTGTCGGCGTGATCTATGACCGGATGCATACGCGCGAGATTGACGCTTATGGTGGTCTGGTGAACCGGATGCCGGCTTATGCGACGATCTTTTTGCTGTTCACGATGGCCAATGTCGGCTTGCCGGGCACCTCGGGCTTTATCGGGGAATTCCTGACGCTGATGGGTGTGTTCCAGGTCAACACTTGGGTCGCGCTGGTCGCGACCACGGGTGTGATCTTGTCGGCGGCCTACGCGCTGTGGCTCTACCGCCGGGTCGTGATGGGCGATCTGATCAAGGAGAGCCTGAAGAGCATCACCGACATGACCACCCGCGAGAAGGCGATCTTCGCGCCGCTGATCTTCTTTACCATATTCCTTGGGGTCTATCCGGCACCCGTGCTCGACGTGATCGGACCGAGTGTCGAGAACCTTGTCGCGGGCGTCGAGCTGGCCGTGGCCGAGTTCGAGCCGATGACCCAATTTGCCGAAGGGAGCCACTGATATGATCGGGGCTGATATCGCCATTGTCCTGCCCGAGATCGCGCTGTCGATCTTCGCGATGGGGGCGCTGATGTTCGGGGTCTATACCTCCAAGGACGCGGCGGCACCGATGCTGTGCTGGTTGACGGCGGCGGCGTTCGTGTCGCTGGCGGCTTGGATTGGCCTCACGGGCCAAGGCATCAATGTGGGCTTCAACGGCATGTTCGTGGATGACGGGTTCGGGCGTTTCGCCAAGGTCGTGATCTTGCTGAGCGCGGCGGCGATCCTTGTGCTGAGCCAGGACCACATGGCCAAGCTGGGCATCCTGAAGTTTGAGTATCCGATCCTGATCGCGCTGAGCGTCGTGGGCATGATGATGATGGTCTCCGCCGGCGATCTGATCGCGCTTTATATGGGGCTCGAGCTGCAATCGCTGGCGCTGTATGTCGTCGCCTCGCTGCACAGGGACGATGCGAAATCGACGGAAGCGGGCTTGAAATACTTCGTGCTGGGCGCGCTGTCCTCAGGCATGCTGCTCTATGGCGCGTCGCTGACCTATGGCTTTGCGGGCACCACGAATTTCGCGGGTATTATCGAGGCGGCTTCAACGGCTGAGACGATGCCACTGGGCTTGCTGATTGGCCTCGTGTTCCTGATCGCGGGTCTGGCCTTCAAGGTCTCCGCCGCGCCGTTCCATATGTGGACGCCGGACGTTTATGAGGGCTCACCCACCCCGATCACGGCGTTCTTTGCGACGGCCCCGAAGGTCGCCGCAATGGCGCTGTTTGCGCGGGTTGTGCATGACGCGTTCGGCGGCTCGGTCGGCGATTGGCAGCAGATCATCGCGTTGTTGGCGGTCGTGTCGATGTTCCTCGGGTCCATCGCAGCCATCGGTCAGACGGATATCAAGCGTCTGATGGCCTACTCGTCGATCGCGCATATGGGCTTTGCGCTGATGGGCTTGGCTGCGGGCACGGTCCTCGGCGTCCAAGCGATGCTGATCTACATGGCGATCTATGTGACGATGAATATCGGCGCATTTGCCTTCATTATGTCGATGGAGCGGGACGGCGCGTCGGTCAGCGATATTCGCGGCTTGTCGATGCTGTCCAAGCGCGACCCGTTGAAGGCGTTGGCATTGCTGGTGATCTTCTTCTCACTGGCGGGTGTGCCGCCGCTGGTAGGCTTTTTCGGCAAGTTCTATGTGCTGAACGCGGCTGTCGATGCGGATATGGCGTGGCTTGCTGTGGCCGGCGTGATCGCGTCGGTGATCGGGGCTTTCTACTACATCCGTGTGATCTACTTCATGTATTTCGGCAATGCCGAGGACGCAGCTGACGCCCATATGGGGCCGGTGCAGTGGGGTTTGCTGATGGCGAGTGCGGCTGTGCTCGTGCTGGGCGTCGTCAACCTCTTTGGGGTGGAGGGCGTGGCCCTTGCCGCCGCCGAGACGCTTGTCCTTCGCTAACTGGCCCGAGGGTGTGGACCGGAAGGTCTATGCCAGCCTCGACAGCACCAACTCCGAAGCCGGGCGGATCGCGGCAGGTTTGACGCGCCCGACGTGGGTTTTGGCCCATGCTCAGACAGCCGCGCGTGGGCGTCGGGGACGAGAATGGGTGTTTCCAGAAGGCAATTTTGCAGCATCCTTAGTAATGCGCGGGCAAGGCCCGATGGAGCATTGGGCGCTGCGGTCCTTCGTTGCGGCCTTGGCGCTGGCCGAGGCGCTCGATGGATATACCGGACGGCCCGAGATGTTGGCGCTGAAATGGCCCAATGACGTGCTCCTGCAAGGGGGCAAGCTGGCGGGTATCCTGCTTGAGACAAGCGGGGCGCATTTGACCGTCGGGATCGGGGTCAACCTTGTCGCGGCGCCCTCGGTGGCTGAGGTCGAAGAACATGCCGTCGCTCCGGTCAGCCTGCTTGGCGAGACTGGGTTGCGCGTGAGCCCGGACGCGCTGCTGACCCCCCTTGCCGCGCGCTTCGCCCATCATGAGGCAGCGCTTGTGACCTACGGCTTTGCCCCCATTCGCACCGCGTGGCTGGCGCGCGCGGCCAGATTGGGCCAGCCAATCCGGGCGCGCATCGGCAACACAACCGAACATGGCGTGTTTCGCGATGTGGACGCGGGCGGCAACCTTGTTCTAGAGACCCCCAAAGGCCTGCGCGCGATCCCTGCCGCTGAGGTCCATTTCTAACGTCGAAAGGCGCGCCCCATGCTTCTGGCCATCGATTGCGGCAATACGAATACGGTGTTTTCGCTCCATAACGGGGCGGAGTTCATCGCGACCTGGCGCACCTCGACCGAGCATCAGCGCACGGCGGATCAGTATTTCGTCTGGCTGAACACGCTGATGCGGGTCGACAAGCTGGAAGATGTGATGGTGCGCGAGGTCGTGATCTCGTCCACCGTGCCGCGCGTCGTGTTCAACTTGCGGGTGCTGTGTGATCGCTATTTCGGCTGTCGCCCTTTGGTGGTTGGCAAGCCCGAATGCGCGTTGCCAACGCCCTACCGGGTGGAGGAGGGCGTGCGCCCGGGCCCGGACCGGCTGGCGAATGTGGCCGCCGCCTTTGACCGCCATGGCGGCGATGTGGTGGTTGTGGATTTCGGCACCGCGACGAATTTCGATGTCTGCGCCAGCGATGGGGCTTATGTGGGCGGCGTGATCGCGCCGGGTGTGAACCTCAGCCTCGAAGCGCTGCATATGGGCGCGGCTGCCTTGCCCCATGTCGATATCAGCCAGCCGCAATCGGTGATCGGCACCAATACGGTCGCCTGCATCCAGTCGGGGGTGTTTTGGGGTTACATCGGGCTAATTGAAGGGCTAACGAAGCGGATCAAAGCGGAATATGGGCGGCCCATGAAAGTGGTCGGAACCGGAGGGCTAGCGCCCTTGTTTGCGCAGGCTCAAGAGCTGTTTGACGTGATTGAAGATGATTTGACGATGCACGGTTTGACCGTGATCCATAAGTATAACAAAGGGTTGTAAGACATGGCTGGTGAGCGGTTGATATACCTTGCCCTTGGCGGGGCGGGCGAAATCGGAATGAACGCCTATGTCTATGGCTACGGACCCGAGGGGGCGGAGCGCTATATCCTCGTCGATTTGGGCGTGGCATTCCCGGACATGGACGGCACACCGGGCGTGGATCTGATCTTGCCGGATATGGCTTGGCTGATGGACCGCGCGGATCGGCTGGACGGTGTGTTCGTGACCCATGCGCATGAAGACCATGTGGGGGGTGTCGGCATCCTGGCGGCAAAGCTGAACGCGCCCATCTATGCGCGCAGCTTTACGGCTGCGATTGCGCGCCGCAAGCTGGAAGAAAAGGGCCACAACCCTGATCAGGTGCAGGTGTGCGAGGCATGGCCTGCAACGGTCGAGGCGGGCGCGTTCAAGGTGGGGTTCTTGCCGGTTTCGCACTCGATCCCGCAGGCCTCGGGTCTTGTGATCGACAGCCCTGCGGGCCGGGTCGTGCATACCGGGGACTTCAAGCTCGACAAGGATCCTGGGCTGGGCGAGCCGTTCGATCCCGAGCTTTGGGCCTCAGTGGCCGAGGGCGGTGTCCGCGCGCTTGTCTGCGACAGCACCAACGTGTTTGCGATGCAGCCGGGACGCTCGGAATCCGAGTTGCCCGAGCGGTTGAAAGAGTTCGTGCAAGAGGCCAGCGGCATGGTGGTTGCGACCACGTTTGCGTCGAACCTCAGTCGCGTGAAGGCGCTGGCCGAGGCGGGGCGGGCTGCTGGACGCTCGGTCTGTTTGATGGGGCGCGCGATGCGCCGGATGGTGCAAGTCGCTGAAGAAACGGGCGTTATGAAGGGCTTTCCGCCCACCATCGGTCCGGAAGACGCGACCCAAGTGCCGCGCGAAAACCTGATGCTGCTGGTGACCGGAAGCCAAGGGGAACGGCGCGCGGCCTCTGCCTCCCTGAGCCGGGGCAAGTATCTGGGATTACAGATGCAGGAGGGCGATACGTTCCTCTTCTCGTCCAAGACCATTCCCGGAAATGAGGTCGGTGTGGCTCGGATCTGGAACGCGTTTTCCGAGCTGGGCGTCGAGGTCAGCGATGATCAAGGGGGGCTCTACCACGTTTCGGGCCACGCCAACCGGCCTGATATTCTGGAAGCGCACCGCATCCTGAACCCGCAGGTGGTGATCCCGATGCATGGCGAGCACCGTCACCTGATGACCCACGCAAAGCTTGCAAAGAAGGCTGGGCGCGTGGGGATTGTGGCCCCCAACGGATCACTGGTCGAGATCAGCGGCAATGATCCGCGGGTCGTCGAGTATGTCGAAACCGGGCGCACCTATCTCGACGGGGCGGCTTTGGTGGGCGCGCTGGACGGGGTGATCCGCGAGCGGATGAAGCTGGCGCTGAACGGCCATGTCGCGGTTGCGGTGATCGTCGATGACGAAGACGAGGCGCTCGATGACGCATGGGTGCAAATGCGCGGCTTGCCCGAGGCGGGCAATTCCGGCGCACCTTTAGGCGAGTTGGTCGAAGACGATGTGGCCGCCCTGATGGGCCGGGCCGAGCGTAAGACCGTGCGTAGCGACGAGCAGCTTGAAGACGCGGTTCGCCGTGTCGTGCGCAAGACCGTGATGGACGAGACGGGCAAGAAGCCGGAGGTCACGGTGCTGATCTCGCGTCTCGTCTCGGAATAAATGGGCAACCTGTTTCTCTACGGGGTCGGCTTGCCGTTGACCCTGTGGCTGGTCGGAATCGGCGCAATGTTATGGCTGGCCTCGACGACGGGGCGCGTGCGATTTGTCTGGATTATCAGTGCGTTGGGCGTTCTGATGCTGGGTGCGTTGGTTGCTGACGCGCTTTGGGGATGCGTGCAAGACCCAAGCGGTGCGGCGGCACCTGTTTGCGGCGGTCCGCTCAGCCCTTTGCTACAGTTGACGGTCTATATCACTGCGCCCTTGGCGCTGGTGGGGCAGGGGCTGTTGACATGGTGGATGCTGGATAAGGCATCTGCGCGCTAGACATGCAAAGGGCGGCGCAATCGCGCCGCCCTTTTTTGTCATCACGACAATAGGTTAGCTGATCATCCGGTCTTCGAAGCTTTTGGCGATAAAGGTCGGGACATGCTCGCCCATGCCTACAATCTTCGGTCCGCGATCTTCGCGCTGGTTGCGGCCTCGGCCACCACGCTCGCGGCGCGGACGCTCTTCACGGGGCGGCTCGGGCTTTTGCGCGGTCTCAGGTGTCGGTGTATCCGCAGCTTTTGCGACTTCGACCGGGGCCTCGGGTGTCGGGGCCGCTTGCGCCTTGTCTTCCGCCGGCTTGCGACGGCTGCGAGATCCTCCACGCGAGGTGCGGCGCGGCGCGGTTTCTTCGGCCTCGGGCAGTGGCTCTGGCGATGCGGGGGCCTGGGCACCCATGGGGTTGTCCAAGCGGGGAATCGGCTGCTTTACCAAACGCTCGATATCTTCGAGGTTCTTTTCATCCGAAGGGACGCAGATCATCATCGTCGTCCCCTTCTTGCCTGCGCGACCCGTGCGCCCGATCCGGTGCACATAATCTTCGGCGTGGCTGGGAACGTCGAAATTGAAGACGTGGCTGACATCGGGAATGTCGAGGCCGCGCGCCGCCACATCGGAGGCGACGAGGAACCGCAAAGTGCCATCGCGGAACCCATCAAGGGTTTTCATGCGCTGGGATTGTTCCAGATCGCCGTGGATCGGGGCCGCGTCGAGGCCGTATTTCTTGAGCGATTTCGCAACAATATCAACGTCGACCTTGCGGTTGCAGAAGATGATCGCGTTTTTGCACTTTTCTGCTTCGGTTTCGATCAGGGCGCGGAGCAGTGAGCGTTTTTCGGTTGGCTGGCGATCACGGCGGCTGCCTTTGAACATGACCACGCCTTGCGTGATGTTCTCGCTGGTCGTGGCTGCACGTGCGACTTCGATTTTTGCTGGGTTGCTCAGGAACGTGTTTGTAATCCGCTCGATCTCGGGGGCCATTGTTGCCGAGAAGAACAGCGTTTGGCGCGTGAAGGGCGTAAGCTGGAAAATCTTCTCGATATCCGGGATAAAGCCCATGTCGAGCATACGGTCGGCTTCGTCCACGACCATGATCTGCACGCCCGTGAGCAGCAATTTACCGCGCTCAAAATGATCGAGAAGGCGGCCCGGCGTCGCAATCAGCACATCCACGCCTTTGTCGATGGCTGCGTCTTGTTCTTTGAACGACACACCACCGATCAGCAAAGCCTTGGTTAGTTTGGTGTATTTTGCATAGGCGTCGAAATTCTCGGCCACTTGTGCCGCCAGTTCGCGCGTTGGGGCGAGCACAAGGCTGCGGGGCATCCGTGCCCGCGCGCGGCCCTTGCGCAGCAAGGTGATCGTCGGCAGCGTAAAGCTCGCGGTCTTGCCTGTTCCCGTCTGAGCGATGCCCAAAACGTCCCGGCCGTTGAGCGCGTGCGGAATAGCGCCTGCCTGAATAGGTGTTGGGTTTTCGTAGCCGGTGTCGGCGATGGCCTTCAGAACCTTTGGATCAAGGTTCAGGTCTGCAAAAGTGGTCATATGCGTCCATGTATTGGGCCGGACTTCGGGTCGGGCCTTCGGAATATAGGACGCAAGCCTTAAGCGCCCCTGCGGCGAACCCCTCGATTGGAGTATGCAACCTATAGGTCAGAACGCGCGATGGGTCAATCTTGCCGCTGCAGCGCGGCAAGGTGCAGAGATTGCGCAAAAAGCTCAGATGGCACTTCGACATCAATGGCCCCATCCGGACCAAGCAGCCGCGCCTTCAGCCCGCTTTCCGCGAGCGCCTCGAAGGCCGTCTGGGTCACGAAGAGTTTGCCGATCTCCCGCGCGCTGCACCTCCGGTCCAGACAAAAGGCGGTCGCGCGCCGTGCAGCGCGGTAGGGCAGTTCGCGCCCACCGGCCCATGCCGATGTCAGGCGCAAACCAGGATGCACACCGTCATGGGTTTTGCCGAACCGGACCGCATAGACCGGAGGATCCTTGCCGCTGACGATCATGGTGCGGGCGATGATGACGTGATGGGGGTGATTGGCCACAGGGGCGGTTTCAGAGACGACCCCAGACAAACTGGTCACCTGAGATCGCATCACAGCTGATCCGGGGGCCGTAAAGCATCCCGCGAGAAGCATCGGAAAGAGCAAAATTCGCCACATGCGCCAAGACTGGCACCGATACGTTACCGAAGGGTTAAACCATCATCTCTTTTGTGGCCGACAAGGTTAACTCGGGGTAGTCCCGCTCGATCCGGTCGATATCCCATTGTAAACGCGTCAGAAAAACCGGATCGCCGTCATTGTCATAGGCAATGTGTTGTTTGTTGATATTAACCAGTTTGTCCATTTCCAGCTTCGGCCCGGCGATCCAGCGGGCGGAGGTGAATTGTGAGGGCTCGAACCGGACGGGCAGGCCGTATTCCAGCTCGATCCGGCTGGCGAGCACTTCGAACTGCAACGCGCCGACGACCCCAACGATGAAACCGGAGCCCATCATCGGTTTGAAGACCTTTGCGGCCCCTTCTTCGGCGAATTGCATCAAGGCTTTATCCAGATGCTTGGCTTTCATCGGATCGCCCGCACGGCAGGTTTGCAAAAGCTCAGGCGCGAAGCTGGGAATGCCCGTGATGCGCAGCGCTTCGCCCTCCGTCAGCGCGTCGCCGATGCGCAATTGGCCGTGGTTTGGGATGCCGATGATATCGCCCGCCCAGGCCTCCTCGGCCAATTCGCGATCGGCGGCCAGGAACATCACCGGGTTCGAGATCGCCATCTGCTTTTTCGCCCGCACATGGGTTAATTTCATCCCGCGCGAGAAGTGGCCAGAACACAGGCGCACGAAGGCCACGCGGTCACGGTGCTTGGGGTCCATATTGGCTTGGACTTTGAAAACGAAGCCTGAAACCTTTGATTCGTCCGGGGAAATATGGCGAGGCTCGGCCGCTTGGGGTTGGGGCTCGGGTCCGAAATCGGAAATCCCGTTCATCAACTCGCGCACCCCGAAAGAGTTAATCGCAGAGCCGAACCAGATCGGTGTCATATGCCCTTCGAGCACGGCTTGTGGATCAAGCTTGGGCATCAATTCGCGCGCCATCTCGATTTCTTCGAGCAGTTTATCCAGCAAATGCGGCGGCACATGTTCCGCCAATTTGGGGTCGTCGAGCCCTTCGATGGCAATACTGTCGGCCACCTTGTTGCGGTCCGCGCGGTCCATCAACTCTAGCCGATCGCGCAGCAGATCGTAGCAGCCCATGAACTCTGCGCCGATGCCGATGGGCCAACTGGCAGGGGTGACGTCAATAGCGAGATTTTCCTGAATTTCGTCAATAATTTCAAAAACATCCCGGCTTTCGCGGTCCATTTTATTACAAAATGTCAGGATGGGCAGGTCACGCAATCGGCAGACCTCAAACAGCTTCTGGGTCTGGCTTTCCACGCCTTTTGCCCCGTCGATCACCATGACGGCGGCGTCGACGGCGGTGAGGGTGCGGTAGGTGTCTTCGGAGAAGTCGCTATGCCCGGGCGTATCCACCAGATTGAAGCGGAACTCCTTGAAATCAAAGGACATCGCCGAGGCCGACACCGAGATCCCGCGATCTTTCTCCATTGCCATGAAGTCCGAGCGCGTGCGCCGCGCCTCGCCCTTGGCACGCACTTGGCCCGCCATTTGGATCGCGCCCCCAAATAGGAGGAACTTTTCGGTCAAGGTCGTTTTGCCCGCATCAGGGTGGGAGATGATGGCAAAGGTGCGCCGCCGCGCAATTTCGGGCGGCAGGGCGGGACGGTTTGAAGCGGTGTCTAACATGGGCGCGATATAAACGGGCGCGCAAGGCGGTGCAATCGGCGCGATGGAGGTGTCTTGCTATGGGCGCATTGACCCCTGGGCCGCGTGATCCGGATGGGCGCGGCTCAAACGGCGGGCGGAATTGCCTGTTTTTCTGCTAGGATCGGTGCTTTGGCCCGTGGGCGCAGCGACGGAGGCAGGCTTGCGGGATGCGGCGTGTGCATTTCAGTGACGCCGCTGGCGGCAACTTGCTCGCTAAGTGTGTCGCTCAGGCCGGCGCGCGTGGCACTGGTCAGAAGGAAGCTCTCGCACGGGATCCCTTCGGCGTAGATCACTTCATGTTGGTCGAGCAGCACTTGGAAATATTCGGTTCGCCCCCCCGCATCCGCTGTCACGGTCAGTCCGTTGACCAGCTTGATCGCAGGCTCCATCCGGTCGGGACCGTTGGGGTCGAGATCGCTGCGGCGCGCGGGAACATAGAGGCGGTGATCGGCGGCGACCACAAGCTCGGTCTCGTTGGCAAAGGCCCCTTCGCGGATCACAACGCGGGTGGCGCGGCCAATCGCGGGCACGGTTTCGTGCAAAACGGCGCGCACAGAGGCGGCGCGACCCGCGCGGGTCAGCAGTTTGTCGGCGGGTTTGAGGTCCTCGATGGCCACCAATCGACCGTCTTGGGTGGCAATCCGTGTCCCGCGCGTGAAGGCAAGGCAGGTTGGGTCGGCCAAGGGCAAGGGTGCGCGATCAGGCGCTTCGGCGATAATTGTGTGCGGGGCGAACAGATCGACCGCCCCCAGAGGCAACAAGAAGCTGTCATCCGCGATCAGCAGGCTGCGCATTGTGGTCAGACCACCGCTTTCGGTCATCATCGTCAGGGTCGGTCCAAGCTCCACCTCGATCTCGGGCGCGTTGGCGAGGCGGTAGCCGGTTGTCTCAGGATCGCGAAAATCCGGGCCGAGCAATTCGATGCGCAGCGGATCGGCCTCAAGGTCCAGGCGGTAGCTGTCGCCGAGGCATAAGGTGTCGGACAATTCGAGCGCTTCACCGCGATTGACCCCGCCCGAGCATCGGAACGCGTTTGCATCATACACCGTCAACACGTGACGGGCCGTTGCGGAGTGAGACATCTCGCGGGACATGGCTTATCGAACCTCATACACTTGGCTTACGCACAAAACCGTTAAGACGAGATTTCCAGCCTTTGGGTTTTATGCCCTGCCAATCGCGCCCCACCACCGAGCCACTGTTTGGTATCAGAGGCTTAGCAGTGCCCCTAATGTGACCGGCCAATTCGGCCAAATTGTCGTCTGAAGAAGGACAATCTGTGGCGGGGGTCATATTTGTTCGCACAAGCGCGGCAGTGACGGGATCGGGCAGCACCCGGCCCGGCCCAAAAAACTGGCGATTCGGCGTGGTCGCGCGCCGAGTGCGGTGCTAACTGAGGCCAAACAATGTCAAAAAGGGAGAGGTTTCATGGATCTCGGGATTTCCGGTAAGCGCGCTTTGGTTTGCGCCTCATCCAAAGGTTTGGGGCGCGGGTGTGCCGAGGCGCTGGCTGCTGCTGGCGTCGATCTGGTGCTGAACGGGCGCGGGTCCGACGCCCTGGAGGCCACGGCAGAAGCTATCCGCGCGGCACATGGTGTTTCTGTCACGGCGGTTGCGGCGGATGTAACCTCTGATGAGGGGCGTGCTCTGGTGCTGGATGCGGCAGGTCAGGTCGATATCCTTGTGACCAATGCGGGCGGCCCCCCTCCGGGCCTGTGGTCCGACTGGGACCGCGATGATTTTATCAAAGCGCTCGACGCCAACATGCTGACCCCGATTGCGTTGATGAAAGCGCAATTGCCCGGAATGATGGATCAAGGCTGGGGCCGGGTCGTCAACATCACCTCGCAATCGGTCAAAGCCCCGATCCCGGCGCTGGGTCTGTCCAACGCGGCGCGCACAGGACTGACGGGCTATGTGGCTGGAACTGCGCGGCAGGTCGCGGGATCTGGCGTCACGGTCAACAACATGCTGCCGGGCATTCATGCGACCGACCGGGCCGATATGCTCGATGGGGGCGTGTCCAAAGCGCAGGGCATTAGTATGGAGCAGGCGCGCGAGAACCGTTTCAAGACGATCCCGGCAGGGCGCTACGGCACCCGCGAAGAGTTCGGTGCAATGTGTGCCTTCCTGTGCTCGGTCCATGCGGGCTTTATCGTCGGCCAGAACATCTTGCTGGATGGCGGCGGGACGAACGCGACGATCTAAGCTGTGCGATGACATCTGGGCGCGCGCGGGCTTTTTTCCGCGCGCTTCCCGCTTCCGCCAAGGCTTGCGCCGCGCGGAGGGCGCTGGTAGCAGGTTTGAAACCCGATAGATTTGATCGGACATTAAACGCCCGTGCCGCTCGACACCCCCATATTGCAACCGCGCCTGGAAGTGACGGATCTGTGCCGCTCTTTCGACGGGCGCGAGGTGGTCAGCCATGTCTCTCTGGCGATCCGGCCGGGGCAGGTGACGTGCCTGCTGGGCCCCTCCGGATGCGGCAAGTCCACCACCTTGCGGATCATCGCGGGGGTCGAGCAGCAAACATCGGGCACGGTAATTGTGGACGGGCAGATGGTCTCTGCGGATGACATTCATCTGCCGCCGGAAGCGCGCTCGGTCGGCTTGATGTTTCAGGACTTTGCGCTGTTTCCGCATCTGAGCGTTGCGGGCAATATCGGCTTTGGCGTTGCGGGAACAAAGCTCGAGCGGCAGGCGCGAGTGGGCGAATTGCTCGAACGGGTGGGGCTGGCGGGGTATCAGAACAAGTTCCCGCATCAGTTGTCGGGGGGAGAGCAGCAGCGCGTGGCCTTGGCCCGTGCGGTCGCGCCGCGCCCGAAAGTGATGTTGATGGACGAGCCATTCTCGGGCCTCGACAACCGGTTGCGGGA
Organism: Dinoroseobacter sp.; assembly: GCA_965279125.1. GTDB lineage: Bacteria > Pseudomonadota > Alphaproteobacteria > Rhodobacterales > Rhodobacteraceae > Dinoroseobacter. Next base: position 1,324 of record CBDIHL010000037.1, on the reverse strand, counting down.
CGGCATCCGAGACGAGACGCTGAGCATCCTCAAGGACGAAGGCACAGCCGTTTTGCTGGTCACGCACGAGCCGGACGAGGCGATGCGCATGGCCGATCAGGTGGCCCTGATGCGGGGCGGCAGGATTGTTCAGCAGGGGGCCCCTTACAACGTTTATAACACGCCGGTGGACCGGGCGGCGGCGGCGTTCTTCTCGGAAGTGAACACGGTGCGCGGAACCGTGCATGGGGCCTTGACCGACACACCCTTTGGCCAGTTCCTGGCACCGGGGGTGCCAGATGGGCAGGAGGTCGAGATTTTGATCCGCCCGCAACATATCCGCATCGACTTTGATCGCGCCGGAGCCGGACCGCGCCCGACGCCGGTTGATGGCACGCCCGCGCGCGGCGTGGTGCAACGTGCGCGATTCATGGGGCGTGAAAGCCTTGTGGAGTTCAAGATGGATGCCGATGGCTCTATCCTGAAGGCAACGGTGCCGGCGGTGTTCTTGCCAAAGGCGGGCATGGCGCTTTGGCTGTCGATCAGGCGCGACAGGTGCTACGTATTTCCAGTGCGGTAGGGTTGGTCGGGGTGCAGAAAATCGCAGCGTTTTAACGGATTTTTAACGGCTGAGGTTACACAATTTTTCGCAGAAAAATTTGTACCGATTATTCTGCGAATAATCGAAAAACTAAAGTGCTTTATGAATTTGAGCGTGCATGCCCGCTGCCTACAACCCAAGCCTTACCAAACGGTTAACCACCTATCGCACTCACGGGACCTCAATCCCAGCCTGCGGCAGCAGTGTTGCCAGCTTGTCCAGCATAGACCGCGCGGCCCGTGCATGCACCTCGTCGCCGACCAACACTTCTCGGCGCAGGCCCGACACAGTTGCTTCCAGCTCCGCCGCCGTGAGCATCGTGGGCGGCAGTACCAGCGCGGATCGTAAAATATAGCCCAAGCCGCGCTCCCCTTCCACAGGGATACCACTGGCGGCCATGACGCTCATATCCCGCCAAATGGTGCGGTCGGACACACCCAAACTCGTCGCCAGTTCTGACGCGGTATGCAATTGCCCGTCGCACATGATCTGGACAAGGTCATAAAGACGGCGGTCGCGTTTCATGCTCTCTCCAAGAACCGGGTAACTGACAAAATACTGTCAGTTGTGGTATGTTCAAGGCGATTGGGGTCTTTTAAATCCCACGTGACACCGCTTAGGTGGCGTCAATCAAGTCCGTGACACACACGCCTGACCTCAAAGACCTATTTTGCGGAGCCTACCCATGTTGAACAATATCGGCCTTCCCGGCATCCTTCTCATCGCCGTTGTCGTCCTCGTCCT
>CBDIHL010000036.1:0-125642 GCA_965279125.1 Dinoroseobacter sp. | reverse complement strand
GATATCCAGCGTGCGAAAAGCAGTAATGCCTGCGCGACCCGAACCCGCGCGGCTTGCCGTCCGCATCGAGCGCCACCATCTCCGGATGCTTGTTCAAGACCCATCGCGGGGGCGTTGCCGTGGGCGTTCCAAGCACGATTTTCAGCCCCGCGTCGGCCAAAACCGCAATCGCCCGGTCCAGCCAATCAAACCGATAATCGCCTTCCGAAGGCTCCAACCGCGACCACGCAAACTCGCCGATCCGCACCCAGGACAGACCCGCCTCGACCATACGCGCAGCGTCTTCGGGCCAGACGGCCTCGTCCCAATGTTCCGGGTAATAACAAACCCCTAGCGTGCGTTTCATAAGATCACGCGATGCTCGGGCTGGCCCTGAAACGGCGTGTCCCAGACGAATGTTGCGCCATCAGTTCCCGTGGGATGGTCCCGCCCCTCGCTGGCACTGGTCGCATGCAGGTGCCGCAAATCCTCGCCGCCAAAGGCCGGGCATGTCATGTGCGGCGCAGGCGCATCAAACCGCGCGACCTCGCGGCCCGAGGGATCATAGCCAATCACGCACCCTGCCCCCCAAAGCGCGACCCAGAGCGTCCCATCCGCCCCAAAAACCGCCCCATCCGGACCGCCCGGTGCGTCAAACAAATCGAGGTAAACGCGCGGTTTGCCCTCGGGCCACCCATCCTCGTCCAGCGTCACAGCCATGATCTTGCGCGTCGGCGTGTCGGTGTAGCACGCAGTCTTGCCATCCGGGTGAAAGCTGATCGCGTTCGAGATCGTGATCCCGCCAAACAGCTTGCGCAGCTGCCCGTCGAAATACCGATAAATCGCGCCCGCACCGACCTCGGCCTGCTTGCCCATCGTCCCGATCCAGAACCCGCCATAGGGGTCGGCACGGCCGTCGTTGGAGCGCGTCACCGCGTTGTCACTCTCCAGCCCGCACAGAAATTCGCTCTCGCCCGAGACGGTATCGAACACCTGCAACGCCGTCTCGGAGGCCACCACAAGACGCGTCTCGTCGACCCATCCGGCAGCCGAAACATGCTCGTCAAACTGCCAATGGGCCAGCACTCCGTCTGCGCGCCGATAGAGCCGCATCGCGTTGATATCAAACCAGTAAAGGCATTTCGTCAGCGGATGCCACAACGGCCCCTCGCCCAAGCTGCACGGCGTCGCATCAAAAACCAAAGCCGTCATGCCAGCGCGTCCCAAGCCGCCACAATCGCCTCCGCCCTGCTGCGCAAATCAGCCACCGACAGCCCCGGCGTATACAGCGCGGTTCCGATCCCAAAGCCGTTTGCACCAGCGGCAACCCACTCGGCAAAATTCTCGACGCCCGCGCCGCCCACTGGATAAACCTCCACCTCCGAGGGCAGCACCGCGCGCAACGCTTTCAGCCCCGATGTGCCCGCCATTGATCCCGGAAACAGCTTCAAGCCATCCGCCCCGGCGGCCAACGCCGAGAAGGCTTCCGTCGGCGAAAACACCCCCGGCCAGCTTTGCATGCCAGCCGCTTTGGTCGCTTTGATCACTTCTGGATCGCAGTTCGGCGACACGATCAGCTTGCCGCCCGCCTGCGCCACATCCGCGACTTGGCCCACGGTCAAAACCGTCCCGGCCCCGATCAAGGCCGCATCCCCGCAGGCCCGCACCATCGCGGCAATGCTGGTAAACGGATCGGGCGAGTTCAGGGGCACCTCGATCCGGGTGATCCCGGCCTCGATAAGCGCTTCGCAGGCGGGCGCAGCCTCCGCCGGGGTGATCCCGCGCAGGATGGCAATCAGGGGTCGGCTCATGTCGTCTCTTTCTGATAAGCGCGCGCGGCGATCAGGCCCGCGCGGGTCGCCTCGCCCGCATCGATGCGGCTGGCCTTGATACCTTGGGCACTCAAAGCCGCCGCATAGGCATCGGCCAAGCCGTCCGCGCCCAAAACGGCAATCGGCATGCCCAGCCAATAGGGTTTCGTCGCCGCCAGTTCCGCGCCCACGAGAAGCCCCGACAAACGCGCGCGCGCGGTCGCAGGCGGCAGACCGTCGAGCAACCCTTCGGCCCGGATCGCAAACAGTTTCGAGGCCATCGCCTCAGGGCGCGAGAGGGTCTCTTCGACCGCCTCAAGGAAGGCCGCACCATCCCAGCCCTCACCCATCGAGTGCCGCAGCACCGATTGCTTCGACAGCAAACTGAACATCTCGCCGGTCATCAGGCTGCGGAAACTCACGACCTCATCGGCGCTGATCTGGACCCATTTCGTGTGGGTGCCCGGCAGCACGATCACGCCGTCAAAGCCGGGGTTCAGCGCGAGGGCTCCGGCGATCTGGGTTTCCTCCCCGCGCATCACATCCGCCGGTTTGGACTGCTTAAGGCCGGGAATAACCTGCACGCACAAGCGCTTATCGGTCGTAGGCGCGATCGCCGGGGCAGTCCCGACTGGCGCACAGGGCACCGCCGCATAGGGCGCTTCGACCCAGCCCTGACGCGAGCCGACCATGCCGCAGGCGATCACCTCGACGCGGGCCGTGTCCATCCAAGGCTCGATCAGGCGCAGCAAAGCGTCCTCAAATTCTGCGGGCTTGAGCGTGCCCATCCCCTCGCCGGACGAGGCCTCGGACAGGACCTGCCCGCTCGGCCCCATCGCCCAGGCGCGCAGATGGGTGGTGCCCCAATCAACCGCGATCCAGTCCAGCGTGCTCATCCCGTCACCACCACGCCGCCATCGACGACCATGGCTTGTCCGGTCATCGCACCCGAGGCCTGCGAGGCGAGAAAGAGCATCGGCCCGACGATATCTTCGGGCTTCAAATGCCGCTTCAGGCACATCTTGTTCATATGCTCCTCCAAGGCTTCCGGCGTGGTCCACATCTCCAGCTGCTTGTCCGTCAGAACCCAGCCGGGGGCCAGCGCGTTGACGCGAATGCCGTCAGGCCCAAACTCGCGCGCGAGGCTGCGGGTCATGCCGTTGAGGCCGGAATTGGCCGTCGTATAGGCCGGATAGCCAGTATTGCCCATCATATAGCTGATCGAGGTCGTGTTGATGATCGACCCGCCCCCAGCCGCGCGCATTCCCGCCACGACGGCCTGACAGGCGAAGAAATAGCTTTTGAGGTTAATGGCTTGCGCCCAATCCCAGAACTCTTCGGTGACCTCCTCGGTGGTGTGGCGCTTGTCATTGGCGGCGTTATTGACCAGCACGGTGACCGGGCCATGGGCCTCGGCGGCCGCGTCGATGCAGGCTTTCAGGCGTGGGGTATCGGTAATATCGCAGGCCAATGCGAGCGGCGTGTTGCCGGTCTTCTCGCCCATCTCGGCGGCGAATTCGGACGCGTCCGAACGCTGCACGAAGGCCACCTTGGCGCCTTGGCGCAAGAACCCCTCGGTCAGATACGCACCGATGCCCGAGCCACCCCCGGTGATGAACACCGAGGCCCCGTTCAGGTCTGGATAAGTCGCCATAGTCATAGTGCCGTCCCCAAATTCTCTCGAGAGAATTTGCAAATCTCCGCGTGGAGATTTGCCTCCCCCTTCAATGGCTTTCGCGTGTCACAAGCCGTGTGTCTTTACCGACGAGGAAGTCCAAATCGGCCCCCTTGTCCGCCTGCATAACGTGATCAATATATAGCTTCGCATAGCCGCGCGTGTAATGCGGATCATCCGGCACCCACGCAGCACGGCGCGACGCCAACTCCGCCTCGTCGACCAGCAATTCAAGCACCCCACCAGAGGCCGAAACCTTGATCCGGTCGCCCGTCTTTACCAGCCCAAGCGGCCCGCCCGCCTGCGCCTCGGGCGAAACATGCAAGATCACCGTGCCAAAGGCCGTGCCCGACATCCGCGCGTCCGAGACCCGGATCATGTCCTTGATCCCTTGGCGCACCAGCTTGGCGGGGATCGGCATATTGCCCACCTCCGGCATGCCCGGATAGCCCTTGGGACCGCAGCCTTTCAGCACCAGGATCGTGTCAGGTGTCACGGGCAGATCATCGCGGTCGATATTCGCCTTCAGATCCTCAATGCTTTCAAAAACAAAGGCTTCGGCCTCATGCTCCAGCAGACGGTCCGTTGCTGCCGACGGCTTCACAATCGCCCCGTTCGGCGCGAGATTGCCTTTCAACACCACCAAGCCTGCCGCCGGTTTCACCGGGTCCGCGACGGTCTTGATCACATCGTCATTGTAGCATTCCGCACCGTCCGCATAGACGCTGATATCGCCGCCCAGCACGGTCTTCGAGGCGCGCAGCTTGTCACCCAAGCGGCTCAGCACCACCGGCATCCCGCCCGCATAGCAGAAATCTTCCATCAGGTACTTGCCCGAGGGCATGCAGTTCACCAGCAGCGGAATTTCCGAGCCGATCTCGAAATCCTCAAGGCTCAGATCCACCCCAACGCGCCCCGCAATCGCCAGCAAATGCACGACCGCGTTGGTCGAGCCGCCCACGGCGGCATTGGCGAGGATGGCGTTCTCGAACGCCTCTTTGGTGAGAATGTCCGAGGGCTTCAAATCCTCCTCCACCATCTCGACAATCCGCTTGCCGGTCAGATGCGCCAGCGCCCCGCGCCGCGCGTCGACCGCCGGAAGGGCCGCGTTTGTGGGCAAGGCCATGCCCATCGCCTCCACGAGGCTGGCCATGGTCGAGGCTGTCCCCATCGTCATGCACACGCCCTTGGAGCGTGACATGCCACTCTCGGCGGCCATGAAGTCCTGCAAGGTCATCTCGCCCGCGCGCACGGCCTCGGAGAATTTCCAGACATCAGTGCCAGAGCCGATATCTTTGCCCTTCCACTTGCCGTTCAGCATCGGGCCAGAGGACACCACGATAGACGGCAAATCCACTGAGGCCGCCCCCATCAACTGCCCCGGCGTGGTCTTGTCGCAGCCGCCCAAGAGCACAACGCCGTCAATGCCGTAAGCGCGGATCGACTCTTCCACATCCATCGCCAAGAGGTTGCGAAACAGCATCGCGGTGGGCTTCATCTGCGTCTCGCCAAGGCTCATCACCGGGAACTCGACCGGAAAACCGCCCGCCTCCCAGACACCGCGTTTGACCGCCTCGGCCAGATCGCGCAGGCCGGAATTGCATGGGGTCAGCTCGGACCATGTATTGCATATCCCGATGATCGGGCGGCCATCGAAGGCGTGATCCGGGAAGCCCTGGTTCTTCATCCAGCTTCGGTGAATGAAGCCGTCTTTGTCGGTTTTGCCATACCAGTGTTGCGAGCGTCTTTTGGTCATTAAACCGCCTCCGGCGGGGATATTTGGAAAAGCAAAGAGGTCATAGGCGCGTGCCCTCGATCACCCACATTGTCTCCGGGAACGACCATGGCAGGGTCAAGCCGTGATACATCAGATAGGCGCCGGATAAGGTCTGCGGGCCGTCTTTGAGCGCGGGTGTTCCGCGCGATAAGGTGGGCGCGGAGTGGCGGTTGACCAAGGTGATCTCGTAGTTCGCCTCGGGGTCCAGCCGCGTCAGGCGGATCGGGCGCGGCGCGATCTGTGCGCTGGTCGCGGCCTTGCCGATGAAGCTAACAAACCGGGTGCCGTCCTCGCTGAGTTGCTGCTCGCCGATCACCGCCGGGTCCGGGCTGTCGAGGCGCAGGATATCGGCGCCCTCCATCCACGTGCGGTTGTGCTTCCACCAGCTGGTGACCTCGCGCAGCACCGTCGCTTCGTCATCGGTCAACTCGCGCGGATCCATCTCGAAGCCCATGTGACGCTGGGCGGCAACCCAAGCGCGGAACGCGATATCTAGCGTGCGCCCCGAGGTGTGGCAGCGGCGCGGCCCAACATGGGAGCCGGTCACGGTCAGCGGCAAAAACAGCGCCGCATTATGCTGCATGCGCAAGCGCTCAAGCGCGTCGTTGCTGTCGCTGAGCCAGACCCGTTGCGTGCGCGAGAGGATGCCGAAATCGATGCGCCCGCCACCTGAGGCACAGCTTTCAATCTCCACATCCGGGAAGGCCACGCGGAGGCGGTCCAGCAGCGCATAAGACCCCCGCGTCTGCGCCGCATCGGGCATCGGCAGCACGCGGTTGTGGTCCCACTTGATGTAGTCGATGGGGTATTTCGCAAGGATCGCGGCCATCCGGTCATAGATAAAATCGCGCACCTCGGGCAGCGCCATGTTCAGCGCCTTTTGCTGGCGGCCCAGGGTCTGATCCTCGGACCCCAGCGCCCAATCGGGATGGGCGCGGTGCAGGTCGCTATCGGGGTTAATCATCTCAGGCTCGAACCAGATGCCGAAGGTCATGTCGAGGCCGTGCACATGGTCGATCAGCGGGCCGAGGCCTTCGGGATATTTGCGCGGATCCACTTCCCAATCCGAAAGCGAGGTCGTGTCGTCATCGCGCTGCCCGAACCAACCATCATCGAGCACAAACCGCTCCGCCCCCAGATCCGCAGCGCGCGCCGCGATGTCTTTCAGCACCGGCAGCTTGTGGTCGAAATAGACCGCTTCCCAGCAATTGTAATGCACCGGGCGCGGGCGGCCTGTGTCGGTCCAGGTCACAATCTCGTCGCGCAAATGGCGCTGGAATGCGACAGCGCAGCCGTTCAGCCCGTCGACCGAGTAGGTCACATACAAAGGTGCCGTCTCGAACCGGGTCGCCGCATCATGTTCCATCCGCGCGGCATGGCCGAACTGGATCTGGCGACGGCCATCGGGCAGTTCCTCGGCGATCATGCGATGCCCCCCGGACCAGCCGTAATGGAAGCCGAACGCTTGGCCTTGGGTGTTGGTCGCGCCCCGCTCGGGCAGGATCAGGCCCGGAAAATGCTCATGCCCGGTGCGCCCGGTGCGGTTCTCGCGGTAGCGCATTCCGGGCGACCAAGCGGTGCGGTTCATCTGGAACTCGCCACACCAGCGCCCGGCGAAATCGATCATCTCGTCGGCTTGCTGCGAGCCCGGCAGCACCGGGGCGGCCAGCCAATGCAGATGCACCGGCTTTGCGGCCTCCAGCACCGCTTGGGTGGTGATCACCCGCGTGTGGCGGTTGGTGGTAAAGCGCGCTGTGTAGGTCAGCAGGCTGGCTGTGTCTTCATAGATTAACTCAAGCGTATCATCGCTTTGCACGGCGTTCTTAAAGCAGAATTTCGGCAGAAGCGGCGTGCCCCCGCCATCGCGCAGGATCAGCCCCGGCTGGCCGGGAAAGCTGCGCGTCGCCTCGGGGCAGATCGACACATCCGGGTTCGCATCCAGCATCCCACCCGTCACATCAATCGCATGGGCCGCGTGCAGCACCGACAAATCCGCATCCGCAGGCAGGGGCGCGCCCCAATAGACCACCTCAGGCAAGCGTTCACCGTGGGTCGCCAGAACCAAGCTCTGGCGGCCGTCATCCAACCTCCATGCGTGCATTACTTCACCGCACCCAAGGTCAGGCCCGCGATAAAGTGCTTCTGCATCAAGAAGAACATCAGGACCGGAGGAAGTGCTGCGACGATACTGCCCGCACTCATCAAGTGATAGGCCGCGCGGAACTGCGAGTTGAAGCTCGTGATCCCCGCCGTCACGGGCTGCGCATCCGGCCCTTGGGTCAGCACCACCGCCCAGAAATAATCGTTCCAGATGAAGGTGAAGATCAGCACCGACAAGGCCGCGAGCGCAGGCTTCATCAAGGGCATCACCACAAACCAGAAGATGCGCCATTCCGCAATGCCTTCGACCCGTGCCGCCTCGATCAGCGGAAACGGCAAGGCGCGGATGAAGTTGCGCATAAACAAAGTACAAAACCCGGTCTGGAACGCGATGTGGAACAGGATCAGGCCCGTCTTGGTATCATAGAGGCCAAGGCCCAACGTCAGGTCGCGCACCGGCACCATCAGGATCTGGAACGGCACGAAGTTCCCGGCGATGAACATGAAGAAGATCAAGAGGTTGCCCTTGAACTTATAGATGCCCAGCGCAAAGCCCGTCAGCGCCGATAGGGCCACAGCGCCGATCATCGTCGGCACCGTGATCAGGAACGAGTTCAGCAAATAGCGCGGCATGTCGCTGTCAAAGAACACCCGGCCATAGTTGTTGAACCCCTCAAAGGTCGAGGGCAGGCCCCAGAAATTGCCGCTGGCGAAATCCGCCTCGGGCTTGACCGAGAACAGGGCGACGGCGAGCAAGGGCAGAAGCCAGATGATCAAGGCGATGGGCAGCAGCGTCTGGTAGGTGATCTGCCATCTGCGCGATGTTTTGGCGAGCGGTGTCGGGAACATCTAGCGGGCCTCCTTCTCGTCGCGCCACATCGAGTAGAGGAAGTACAAGATGAAGCCGAGCATGATGAAAAACAGAACCACCGCGATGGCCGCGCCATAGCCCATGCGGAAGCCGAACTCCGAGAGGCTCTCCTCGAACATATAAAAGCTGAGCACCCGCGTGGATCCGAACGGCCCGCCATTGGTCATCACCGCGATGAAGTCGAACGAGCGCAGCGCGCCGATGATCGTGACGACGAAGGCGATAAACGTGGCCGGTCTCAGCTGCGGCAGGATCACGTACCACAGCATCTTATGGCCCTTGGCACCGTCAAGGCGCGCGGCCTCGACCTGCTCGGGGTCCACGGCGTTCAGGCCCGTCAGGTACAGGATCATGCAATAGGCCGTCTGCGGCCAGAGACCAGCGGCGATGATGCCATAGGTGGCGGTGTTCGGGTTGCCAAGGACGCCGCCGCTGATGTCGATGCCCACAAGGCCGACGATCTGATCGAAGAGGCCCGAATTGGGCAAGTAGAACCACGAGAACACGAGGCCAACGACTACCTGGCTGATCACAAACGGGAAGAAAAACAAGGACTTATAGACCCGGATACCAAAGACCGTCTGGTTCAGGAAGAGCGCGATAAACAGGCCCATCGGGATCGCCAGCAGGTAAAGCACCAGCCAGCGGATGTTGTTCCAGAACGAGATCTCGAACTTGCGATCCCCGCCCAAGAGGCGCTCGTAATTGGCAAGGCCGACCCATTCCTTCTCGCCCAGACCGTCCCATTCATGAAAGCTGATCCAGACCGATTGGAAGATCGGGCTGATGACATAGACCGCGAAGAACAAGATGCCCGGCAACAAGAACAGCCACGGCGTGACCGCGATCTCGTTGCGCTTGTACCAGCTGCGGGGGGCGGGGTCCGTGGACAGGGTCATGGTGGGCCTCCTGGCGGATCAACACATGCGAAAGGCGGGCGCGCGGCTCGGCTTGCGGATGGGTTGCGGGCAAAATGGGCGCGCGGAATGGCGGGGTGAACCCCGCCCTACGGCGGGGTTCGGTAGGGCGGGGTTAACCCCGCCGCACCTTAAATTACTCGTAAACGCGCTGACGCGTGTCCTCGAGGCGGGCCAGGATGTCGTCCAGATTGTCTGGGAACACCATGAACTCCTGCAGGCCTTCCATGCCAGCCGAGGCCATCTCGGCGGGGAAGTCACGGTCGAAGAACTGCATGATGCCGCCGCCCGCGTTATTGGACAGCATGTCAAAGCCCTGCTGGATGAACTTGTCATCCGACACTTCCGCATTGGCGTTGACAGGAAGCTGACCCAAGGCGTCGCCGCCATTGATCTCGGTCTGGACCTCTGGCGAGGTTACAAAGCGCAAGAACTCTTTGGCCGCCTCAACATTCTGGGCACCGCTGGCGATGTGGAACGTGTCCGTTGGGGCGTCTTCTGCATAATCAACATCTGCGTTGATCTTCGGGAACTGGTAGAAGTCCAGCTTGCTGTCATCCAGCCCCCCGTCGCGCATCGCGGCGACAGCGAAGTTGCCCATCAGGTAGGCTGCTGCATTGCCTTCGGTCATGAAGGGCAGCGCTTCCTGCCAGCTATAAGTCTGGTGGTCGTCGATGAACGCGCCCATGTCGATCAGCTGACGCCAGTTTGCAAAGGTCTCGCGAACGCGGTCGTCGGTCCACTCAACTTCGCCATTGGCCAGCTGGATATGGAAGTCATAGCCGTTGGTGCGCGAGTTGATGTAGTCAAACCAGCCCCCTGCGGTCCACAGGAACTTGGTGCCGATGGTGTAGCACTTGCGGCCACTGTCGAGGATCGCCTGGCAGTTGGAGATCTCTTGCTCCCACGTCATTGGCTCTTCCAAGCCCAGCTCGGCGAAGATGTCCGCGCGGTAGTAAACGCCCCACTGATAATACGTGTACGGCACGCCCCACTGGGCACCGTTCAGCGTCATGGCACCCTTGGTGGAGGCCAGCGCGTCGAACTCAGGCTCAGCCCAGAGGTCCGAGATATCCATGAACAGGCCCGCATCGACAAACGGGGTCATGCGGGTGGCCGCATACCAGTTCACAACGTCAGGCGCATTGGCCGACAAAGCGTTCCGGATCTGGGTCTTCCACGCTTCGCGGTCAACGATGGTCAGGTCAACGCTCAGGTTGGGGTGCATTTCGTCGAAATCAGCCGCCAGCTTTTCCATCACGGCGCGGGGGGCCGGGTTGGACATGTCGGAGATGATCCGCAGCTCGCCCTCAAGCGTGCTGTGCCCTGCGGCAAAAGCCGCGCCTGTGAGCATGGTCGTGGAAACGAGCGCCGCGAGCGACGCCTTCAAAGTGGAACGCATGGTATCCTCCCTTATGCATTCGGTGAACTCTTTTTGGTTCCAATATGTGAAACCGAGTTTTGTATATTGAAAACTTAACCGCGACTCGCCTATGCTTGTCAACAGGCCTGATGAGTCCGACAGAGATTCACAGACCAGATTAGGGAGGAGAATACCCATGACCGCAAGCGGTGATGGAACTGTTGGCAAAGCCCTCGACGTGCTCGACCATGTGGCCGGGTTCGCGCGGCCTGTGCGCTTTGCCGAGCTGCTGGGCTCTAGCCCCTACCCCAAAGCCACCCTCTACCGGATGCTGCAAACGCTGACCTCCACCGGAATGCTCAGCTATGATCCCGACCGCAGCACCTACGCGCCCGGTGTGCGCCTCGTGCGTCTGGCCCATGCGGCGTGGTCGCAATCCTCGCTCGCGCCTGTGGCACGCCCGCATTTAGACGCGCTCAGCCGTGACTTAGGCGAAACCGTCCACCTCGCCCAACTCGACGGCGGACAGGTTCTCTATGTCGATAAACGCAACGCCGCCCGCCCCGTCGAGATGTTCTCCGAGGCCGGGAAAGTCGGCCCCGCCTATTGCACCGGCGTCGGCAAAGCCATGCTCGCCTACCTGCCCGAGGCCGAGCTGAGTGCCGCCATCGCCCGCCAAAGCTTCCTGCGCCACACCGATCACACGCTTGATACGCCCGACAGCCTGCGCGCCGAGCTGACGGCGATTCGCACACGCGGCCACGCCTACGACCGTGAGGAACACGAGATCGGGATCATCTGCATCGCCATGCCGATCCTGACGACCTCCGGGCGCGCCCTCGGGGCCATGTCAATCACTGGATCCACCCAACGCCTTACGATGGAGGGGTTGGAAGCCTATCTGCCCCACCTCCACCAAGCCGCCCAAGCGATTGCCCAAGACGCCTCCGCTTGGCGGTTTCCCGATCAAATCGATGCGCCTGAGCGCGCGCCCTCAACCCAAACGGAGCCGCTATGTCAGGTGTAAACCTCACCCAAGTCGTCAAACGCTACGGAGACGTCCAAGTCATCCACGGGATCGACCTCGAGATCGCAGATGGTGAATTCTGCGTGTTCGTCGGCCCCTCGGGCTGCGGCAAGTCCACGCTTTTGCGCATGGTCGCAGGGCTTGAAGAGACGACCGAGGGCCAAATGACCATCGGCACCCGCGACGTCACCCACATGGATCCGTCCGAGCGCGGCGTGTCGATGGTGTTCCAGACCTACGCGCTTTATCCGCACATGACGGTCGAGCAGAACATGGGGTTCGGCCTCAAAATGACCGGGCATCCGGCGAGCGAGATCAACGCCAAGGTCGCCGAGGCCTCCAAGATCCTCAAACTCGACGACTACCTCAAGCGCAAACCCGCCGCCCTATCCGGGGGCCAACGCCAACGCGTCGCCATCGGGCGCGCCATCGTCCGGGGGCCGGAGGTGTTCCTCTTTGACGAGCCGCTCTCGAACCTCGATGCCGAGCTGCGCGTCGAGATGCGCGTAGAAATCGCCCGCCTGCACAAAGAGATTGGTGCGACCATGATCTACGTGACCCACGACCAGGTCGAGGCGATGACGCTGGCCGACAAGATCGTGGTGCTCAAATTCGGGGTGATCGAACAGGTTGGCGCGCCGCTCGAGCTTTATCGCGATCCCGACAACAAATTCGTGGCCGGCTTCATCGGCTCTCCGGCGATGAACTTCGTGGGCGGGACCGTCGAGGGCGGCAAGGTCAAAGTGCCAGGCCTCAACAGCGACGTGCCCGCACCAGGCGGGGCCACCGGGGCCGTCGAGGTGGGCATCCGCCCCGAACATATCGAGCTGGTCGCGGGAGACACCCACCGGGTCGAGCTGACCGAGGCCCTCGGCGGGGTCAGCTACGCCTATGTGGTCAGCGAGGCCACCGGGGAACGCCTAATCGTAGAAGAGCGCGGGGACGAGCGGTCCAAAGAAGGCGACACCGTGGGGCTGAAGTTCGAAGAGCGCAGGGCGTATTTCTTCGATGCGAGCAGCGGGAAGCGGTTGCGGTAGGCGTACCGACGCCCCGCAGCAGAAAGCCCGTGCGCGTCAAAGCAGACGGGCTTTTCTGTTGGGATGAGTGCATGTTGACCGTCGATGCAGCAACCAAGAAGCTCATCCTCACGTATATGCGCAGCCAAAGGCACCAATGAGACTACTGAGATATTGCGCAAAACAAGTCTCAACCCTGAGACGAGCCTTGGAGAGCAGCAGGCACCATGAGACCACACTTGAACAGTCTATCCGATCAGGCAATACTGGGCTACAATGGTTTTAGATCTGGGCACCTTGATAACATGACTAATTTCACAGAAGAAAAAGAGAAGTTCAGATCATTCTATGACGAAAATAGACTTAAATTCGAAAAAGCCAAAGATAGGCTAATAACCCTGCTTGAGGCCCTATTAAGTCATGACGACAAGTTCACAATCACAAAAGTTGAAGGCCGCGTCAAAGACCGAGAGGAGTGCATTGGCAAGTTTACTCGAAAATACCGCGGCCACTTAGAAGCCACAGGGGAAAGCTATGAGATATCAAACCATATAAGTGACTTACTCGGAATTAGGGTTGTTTGCCTATATGGAAACGAAGTTGACCAAATTGTAGAATGTTTGAAATCTGAGTTTGAAATAATCAATGTCACCGACAAGACATTTGATATCGAGTCAACGGAAGGCTCTTTCGGTTACAAGGGCGTACATGTTGATCTGCGTTTAAACTCAGAAAGGCAAAATAAAAAGGAATACAGCGCATTTTCAGGTTTAGATTTCGAAATTCAAGTGCGCAGCATTATACAAGATGCGTGGAGTGCAATCGACCATAAAATTAAATATAAAAAATCTATACCCAGCTCGATGAAGCGAAGGGTAAATCTACTTGCGGCAATGTTCGAACTTGCTGATCGAGAGTTTCTCGCAATTAAAGAACTCACTGATCAAGCCAGAGAAAGCGAAGAGAATAACCTTGCAGCAATTGATATGGAATCAGCGACCGAGCAGGAAAGCGTCCAATCGGCTGCTGAAACGAAGTCAAATACGGGAGAGGCTAGGGTTCAAACGCCAAATTACCACCCTTTAGACGCTTTTTCATTTCTGCGAATTGCCAATCACTTTTTTCCAAACTTTACTTTCGACGACTACAAGGTTGATGGTTTTGTACATAGAATAACAGACCTTTACCCAGGCATCAGCCGCGGGCGGTTCAATTACTATATGCGTGAAACAATTTCACGCGTTAAAGAGTATAGGGATGAAAAAATAAAAGAAGGAATCGAGCTTAATGCGTATACGGTAATTAGGCATTGCCTATTTATGGCAGACCCGAAACGTTTTGAGTTTATGCTCAATGACGACATCCGCGCCAACTTCCAGAGCTGGTTAGCCGAGAGAAACCTTAGATATGTTGTTGATTACACCAATGATTCAAATTGATGTTACTTATCGCGGGTCCTAAATGGATTTACACAATTAGCATGTTCGCGGCTTGAACCGCCTTAATTGCCAAACGACTTGTAACCGCCCCGACTGGCGAAGCATTTTATGGGGCAGCTATTGGCAACGGACACAACCCTTTCGTCCTCCAGCGGTTTGGTGGGCACCTCTTGTCCGCCCTAGAGCCCAGACGCTCTTTCACCGCCAAACGAAAAGCCATTATCGCAAGACATTGACCATTGCTGGAACGGAAACCTGACCTCCAATTGTTGTTGCTTTTCGCGGCTGCGGCGAAGCGCCCATAGTAGTAATTTAGTAGAAGTGTATCAAAGCAGTGTCGGCCGCCATTGCTGTCAGCGACCCATTCGCAAGCGAATGACGGCTTCGTGCTATCGATGCTCGAACCCTCGGTTCACATCCTGTCAACACGCCCCTGAAACCCGCCCCTGCATCTCCTCCAACGCCAAATCCAGCACCTCCAGCCCGGCCCCCTCCCGGTGCCCATGCTCGGACAAAACCCGCCGCCACACACGCGCCCCGGGCCGCCCGGTGAACAGTCCCAGCATGTGCCGTGTGACCTGCGCAAGTTTGCCGCCATCCGCCAAATGCCCAGCAATATAAGGGCGCATTTCGTCGATCACCGCCTCGGTCGAGGCATCCTCGCCAACCCCATAAATCCGCCGATCTGCGCCCGCCAAAATAGAGAACGGATCATGATACGCCGCCCGCCCGATCATCACGCCATCAAGGCCCTGATCGAGGAACGCTTCCGCCGCATCCAGCGACCCAATCCCTCCGTTAATCGACAAATCCAGCCTCGGAAACAGCCCCTTCATCGCCCGCACCAGATCATAGTCCAGGGGCGGTATGTCCCTGTTTTCCTTGGGACTTAGCCCCTGCAACCACGCCTTGCGCGCATGCACGGAAAACCGCTTCACCCCCGCCGAGGACACCCGCGCCAGAAAGTCAGGCAGCACCTCTTCGGGCACCTGATCATCGACGCCGATCCGGCATTTCACCGTGATCTCCGGCCCATCACTGGCCGCAATCATCGCCGCGACACACTCGGCCACCAAGGCAGGCCGCTCCATCAGCACAGCCCCGAAAAACCCCGATTGCACCCGGTCACTGGGACAGCCGACGTTAAGGTTAATTTCGTGAAACGCGCCCTCGCCACAGGCCATCCGCACGGCCTCCGCCAACTCCGCCGGATCCGACCCACCCACCTGCAAGGCCAGCGGATACTCCGCAGCGTCATGGCGCAACAAATGCCGCGCATCCCCACGCACCAAAGCAGGCGCCGTCACCATCTCCGTATACAGCAAAACCTCCCGCGACAGCGCACGATGAAACCGCCGGCAATGCCGATCCGTCCAGTCCATCATCGGGGCGACAGACAGCCTATGGGGCGCGGGTTTCGTCACGTATCACTCGCAAATAAAGGGGCCGACAGGCGCATTAGCGCGCCCCTAGACCGTGCATCAAGAGCGTGGCCCGTTCAACCAAACTGCGCCAACCAGCCCAAAGTCTCGCCCGTCGACCCAACCGGCTTATACTCTGCACCAAGCGGCACGTCCCACCCCAACCCCTTGATCGCCTTGAAAACATGAGCATAGTCGAGCTCACCCTGATCCGGCGCACCCCGATCCGGGACGGAGGCGAACTGGATATGGCCGATCCGGGGCAGCAGCTTGCGTAAGCGATTGCTCACGTCGCCCTCGATCAGTTGAACGTGGTAGCAATCGAACATCAGCGCGATATTGTCTGCACCGACCTTCTCTATGATATCAACAGCTTGGCCCGTGGTGCCAAGGAAATACCCCGGCGCGTCATAGGGATTGAGCGGCTCGATCAGGATGCCGATGCCGTGCGGAGCAGCAACCTCGCAGCCGTAGCGCAGATTCTCCACGAACGTCGCCTCGGCCTCCGCACCTTCGGCAAATCCGGCCATCACATGGACCTTACCCGCCCCGATTATACGCGCATAATCAACGGCTTGATCAATCGCTACGCGCGCCTCCGCCTCGCGTCCGACCAAGGCCGCAAGCCCGTTCTCACCCGCCGGGACATTCCCGCGCACCGTGTTCAACCCCAGCATCGGCAAACCGGTCTCCACAAGGGCCGCCTTCACGAGGGCCGCATCGGTCTCATAGGGCCAGTGACATTCAACAGCGTCAAACCCCGCCGCTTTGGCTGCGCGGATCGCATCCGGCAGGCTCAGCTCAGTCCACAGAAACCCCAGATTGGCTGAAAACCGCATCACGCCTCCTCCAACTTTGCCAAAGCATCGGCGAAGAACCCTTCGGCTCCGAAATTCCCCGACTTCAGCGTTAAGGCAATCGTCACGCCCGCGCTGTCGGCAAAGCACCACGGCACCCCCGGCGCGATCTCGGCCCCGATATCCAGCCGCGTCACATCAAGCGCCTTCGTCACCGCCCCCGAGGTCTCCCCGCCAGCCGCAACAAACCGCCGTGCGCCCGCATCACGCGCGGCAACCGCCAAGGTCGCCAACGCGTCCTCCACGATCTCGCCTGCCTTGGCCACACCCAGCAAATCTTGGGCGGCGCGCACCGCATCCGGCTCGGCGGTCGCATAGACCAGCGGAGCCGCCTCCAAGTCCTGCGCGGCCAGCCACGCCAGCGCCGCCTCGGGCCCGTTGTTCGCAAGCTCCAACGGATCAAGCCGGAATTTCGGCCCACTATAGGCGGCCACCTGGGCGCGGGTCATGGCCGAGCAGCTGCCCGACAGCACCACCGCGCCGCGCGCAAGCTCCGGCGTCACCGCTTTGGGCGCATCCGCATCAAGCGTCCCATCCTCCAAAAAGAGGCTCGGCAAGGCCATCGCCACCGCACTGCCCCCGGTCATCAGCACCATATCCCGGCAGGCGCGCGCGATCACATAGAGGTCCTCGTTGGCCACCGCGTCGATCACCACATGGGCAACGCCCTCGGCCTCCAACTCTGCCAGGCGCAGCGCCAAAGCCTCCGCCCCTTGCGCCACCACCAAACGGTTCGCCAGCCCCACTTCGCCCGACACCTGTGGTGCCAACAACCGCATCAGGTTGCTGTCGCGCATCGGCGTCAGCGGGTGGTCCTTCATCGGGCTTTCCGCGAGCGGTTGCTGGCCGACGAACAAGTTGCCCATAAAAATTGCGCGGCCATTCTCAGGGAATGCGGGGCAATACATCGTCTGTGATACGCCCAAATCCGCCATCAAGGCCTCCGCAACCGGCCCGATATTCCCCTCTGCAGTGCAATCGAAGGTGGAGCAATACTTCCAGAAAAACCGTTTCGCCCCCGCCTGTTGCAACCAACCGAGGGCTGCTCGACATTCCGCCACGGCCTCCGCAACTGGTGAGGTTCGGCACTTCAGCGCGATCACCTCAAACGGGGCCGTCTCGGACGGCACCTCCGACGGCACCCCCATTCGCAACGAGACCCGCACGCCCGAGCGCGCCAGCAGGCCTGCGAGGTCCGTCGCCCCGGTGAAATCGTCGGCAATACAGCCCATGACAGTGCTCATTCGGAGGCTCCTTCCACCAAGTGCGCCAAAATTCCCGTGGCCGAGGCGCGGTTGACCGCCAAAGGTGTATTATAAAGGATCGCCAAACGCAGCAGCGATTTGACATCGACATCGTGGGGCAGCGCCGACAGCGGATCGATAAAGAAGATCAACCCGTCCAGCTTGCCCTCGGCAATCAACGCGCCCAACTGCGCATCCCCGCCCAAGGGGCCGCTTTTCAGGCGCGTGACCTCAAGGTCTGCACCCTCAATCAAGCGCCCGCCCGTCGTGCCGGTGGCGTAGATCGCCATGGTGGATAAGGCGGTGCGGTTTAGGTGTGCCCATGCCACGAGATCATCCTTGCGCGCGTCATGGGCGACAAGGGCAATGGTCTGGCTCATGCCTCGTCCCCCGGCAGGCGCAGCCCAGCATTGCGCGCATAGACCTTGGCGACCGCGGCGTCATCCTCGGCCCCCAGTCCCTGCCCGGCTGCGGCCAGAAACTGCTGCATTGCGGCGGCGGTGATCGGCGCGCTGAACTGCGCCCCCTTCGCGATATCGAGCACGATCCCCAGATCCTTCGGCCAGATATTGACCGAGCTATGGGGCGTGTAATCCCCCGCCACGATATGCGGCGCGCGGTTCTCCAGCATCCACGAGGTTCCTGCGCATTTAGAGATTACCTCAACGAAGCTGTCCGGCGTCACCCCTTGGGTCATCCCAAAGGTCATCGCCTCCGCCATCGCCGCGATATGCACGCCCGCGAGCAACTGGTTCACCGCCTTCATGGCCGAGCCCGCACCTGCCGCCTCGCCCAACTCAAACACCGTCTCTGCCGTGGCGTCCAAAGCCGGGCGCGCCGCCGCAAACGCCTCTGCGCTGCCCGACGCCATGATCGACAACTTGCCCGCCGCCGCCTTGACCGAGCCGCCCGAAATAGGCGCATCTAAGTAATGCACACCGACCGCATTGCACCGCGCCTCCATATCGCGCGCAAACTCCGGCGGGACCGTGGCGCAAGCCAGCACGACAGCGCCCGGCCTCAGCATCGCCATCACGCCGCCCTCGCCAAACAGAACCGCCTCGGTCTGGGCCGCGTTCAAGACAACAACCATCACCGCGTCCAGATCCCCTGCGACCTCTGCCAAAGCGCCGTTCTCAGCGCCCTCGCTGACCAAACGCGCAACCGCCTCGGCGTTCAGATCAAACCCAAAGGTCCGGTGGCCTGCGCGCAAGACGGAAGCCGCCATGCCATACCCCATGGATCCAAGGCCGATGACGGCGGTTGTGTGTGCGTGGGCCATGAGAAATCTCCAATAAGGGCGTGTTGTGCCTAGCTACTCCGGTGTGCGCACGGACAAAAGGCCGGTGCGGTGAAAACCTGAGGAAAGGCAAAAGGGATAAGATTCGCATGCCTGCCCGAGGCCCGAGGTTAAAAGACATGTTTCAAAGGTTGGTTTGAACGGCACAGATGCGAAATCTGCGGATTTAAATAAATATTTTAAATACGGGTTTTAGCACTGGACTCTTCGCGCCCCCTCCAAAGCGCAGCGCACTTCGCCCCTCTCAGCCGCACCGCAGCATCTCGACCCATCCGAGCGTTTGTTGAACAATCTACGCAGCAAAGCTCCGGCAGCTCGACTTTCTTGCGGCACTGCAGCGGCTTTCCGCAAACCGGCCGCCCCCAAACCGGGTCGCCCACACCGCCGCCCGTCGCCCTCGGCCGCCAGCCGGAACTTGATCTATGTCAATGTTTTGGAAAGATTTGCTGTCTCAACTGACAAAACGCCCGCCGTCAGAGCCAGCCTAGAGAGGGAGATCACCCCGCCACCGCCGCCGCACCTCCTGCCCCTCGTTCGGCCCCGTGGACGCCCAATCACGCGACACCCCCCCTCTCTGCAACACAGAAACTCACCCCATGTCATCAGCACGCCTCCGCCTTGTCCCGACCCTCCTTTCGTCCCGCTCCGCGCGGAGTGCCCGATGATGATGCAGCTCCCCATTTCCGTGCAATTCAGCACCAACGGGATCGAGATCGCAGCGCCCCAGCCGATCCCAATGTCGCAAATGATCCTCGGCAAAACCGTCGAGGAGGTCGCTACCGCCATGCCCCGCCTCGTGCAACGCTGCGGTGTCGCCCATGAGGTGGCCCTGCGCGAGGCCCTTGGGATGCGCTCGGCTATCGGGGGCCATGCGCGGCTGCTCCATGACGTTTTGCTGGAACATCTGACGCGCTTCTATGTGCATCTGCCGCAATTTGTAGACCTGAAACCGCAAGCCCTTCCCACGGGCTGGGAGCGGAACCCGCAAGCGTTGCGCCCGATCCTCTTTGGCAAGGACGGACGCCTGCCCAACAGCCGGGCCGAGTTGAAGCGCTGGCTGGCCAAGGGCGAAGGTCTCGCCCCCCTGATCGTGGCCATTGCGGCGCGGTTCTTGCCCGGAGAGGCGACAACCCACGCGCTGCCCCCGCCCACCCTCGACAGCTTGTTCGAACCGATGCCGATTGAAAACAGCCTCGCGGCCCGCCATGCCAGCCATCCCTTGATGCGCGATGTCGAGGTGTTTCATGGGCGCGGGCCGCTCTGGCGTGTGCTCGCGCGCCTGCTAGATATCGAGGCCTGCTTGATGGGCACATTACCGAAGATCCACATCCCCAGCCCCGGTCGCGCGCTGGTCGCCGCAGCACGCGGCACCTATGCCGTCACCGCACGGGCCACCGCCGGGATCGTCACCGCCTTTGAGCGTGTGACGCCCACGGATCATATGCTGGCCGAGGGTGGGACGCTGAAAACATCACTCGCCAACTTGCCGCCGGATCGGCATCGCGAGGTGCCCTTGGTGATGACATTGCTCGATCCATGCGTTCCGGTGAAAGTCCACGCGCCGCAGGCCGTCTAAGGATCGCGCAGGTTGACCATGACCTTCGCCGACGCACTGCGCGTTCGACCGAAGGTCGAGACAGCGAATTGCGTCGCACGTCAGCCGCAAAACGCCTAGCGCGCTGCAGTGTTGGGAAAAAACACTTGCGTCTCGCTAAGCCGGAAGTCGGCAATCGCCCCCTGTCCCTGTGCGCCCAGCAGCCACGCGATGAACGCCTCCGCCTCAGCATGTTTGACCCTAGGGCAATGATCCGGCGACACCGCGATCACTCCGTACTGGTTAAACAGCGCAGGATCCCCTTCAAGCAGCACTTGGTGCGTCCCTCGGTTGCCAAAACTTAGCCACGTGGCGCGGTCCGTCAGCACATAAGCCCCCATCGCAACGGCTGCATTCAGTGTCGCCCCCATACCCGCGCCCAACTCGCGATACCAACCTGCGCGCGCTGGATCAGGCGGCAGCGGCCAGAGCGCCAGTTCCGCTTTATGGGTGCCGCTGTCATCGCCGCGCGATACGAATATCGCGCGCCCCTCGGCCAAAGCCTCGAAGCCCGCGCGGGCCGAAGGCGCACGCGCCACCCCCACCGGATCGCCAGCGGGCCCGACCACCACGAAATCGTTATACATCACGTCAAACCGCGCGGTGCCAAAGCCCGAGGCGACAAACGCCTCTTCGGCGGCGCGCGCATGAACCAAAACCACGTCGCCATCGCAATTGGCCGCGTTCTTCAGGGCTTGGCCCGTGCCCACGGCGACCACGCGCACCTCGATGCCTGAGGTCTCGA
The DNA here is from genome assembly GCA_965279125.1 of Dinoroseobacter sp. Taxonomy (GTDB): domain Bacteria; phylum Pseudomonadota; class Alphaproteobacteria; order Rhodobacterales; family Rhodobacteraceae; genus Dinoroseobacter. Next base: position 104,506 of record CBDIHL010000036.1, on the reverse strand, counting down.
AAAACTGCGGCAAGATCGCCTCGTAAAGCCCTGAATTTGCGGTGCTTGTTGTCGATTGCAGTACGATGAAAGGTGTCTCGGCAAAAGCCGCCCCCGACCATAGGCCCAACACCGCCAAAGCCCGCGCGATCATGTCAGCAAACGCCCCTCAAGATAGGCCCGCGCCGCCCTCGATTTGGGCTGGCTGAAAAAGCGCACGGCCCCGCCTGCCTCCTGCACCGCCCCTGCGGCAAGAAACACCACATCATCGGCCAGCCGCTTGGCTTGGCCCACATCATGGGTGACCAGCACGACCTTGGTGCCCGCGCGCGCCACATCGTTCACCAGATCCTCCAGCGCGGCGGTCGAGCCGGGATCGAGGCTCGCACACGGCTCGTCCAGCAGCAGCACCTTCGGGTCCGAGGCCAGCGCGCGCGCCAAAGTCAGCCGCTGCGCCTCGCCCCCCGAGAGGCTGCGCGCGGGTTGGGCCGCCGCATGGGTCAGGCGCGCTTGGTCCATGAGATCGTCCAGACGCTCCCGCCGCGCGCGCCACGACAGCCCGCTAAGACGCAACGCATGGGCGAGGTTCGCGCGCACCGAGCGGCGCAAAAGCACCGGGCGCTGCGGCACATAGGCGATCTGCGACACGGCCACACCGCGCGAGATCACCCCGGCCTCAGGCGCGATCAACCCCGCCGCCAGACGCAAGCACAGCGACTTGCCCGCCCCGTTCGGCCCCAGCACGCAAGACACGCCAGACGCCGCAAGCGAAAACGACACATCGCGCAGCACGAGGCCACCGCCGCGTGTGATGCAAACCTCCTCGAAAGCCAGCACCGAGGCCTCGGCCTCCTCCCGTGCGGGACGCTGCGGAAACGGGATGACCTGCGGCTCAGCCATGGGCCACCTGCCGTTCTGCCCGGTCACGCAAGCCCAGAACACCCGCATTGATGCCCAGCGACAGCACCAGCAACACAAGGCCCAGCGCCAAGGCCAAGGCCAGCTCGCCGCGCGAGGTTTCCAGCGCGATCGAGGTCGTCATGACCCGCGTGGCATGGTTAATGTTGCCGCCTACGATCATCACAGCGCCCACCTCGGCCAAGGCGCGGCCCAAGCCTGCAAGCGCTGCGGTCACCAGCGCGAGACGTGCTTCCCACAGCAAAGTCCCGATCCGATCAAGCCAGCTGGCACGCAATGCCCGCAACGTCTCGTTCAAATCGCGGTCCAGATCCTCGATCACTTGGCGGGTCAGCGTGGTGACAATCGGCAAGACCAGCACAACCTGCGCGATGACCATGGCGGTAGGGGTATAAAGCAACTCCAACACCGCGAGCGGCCCCGATTGCGACAGCATCAAGTACAGCGTCAGGCCCACGACGACAGGCGGCAAGCCCATCAAAGCGCTCATCACCACAACAAGGCTTCCGCGCCCCGGAAACCGGGTCATTGCGAGGACCGCCCCCAAGGGCAAGCCCACAGCACAGGCGATCAGCACGGCACTTCCCGACACCCATAGCGAGAGGGCGACGATCTGCATCAAGGCCGCATCGCCCGACAGGACGAGGCCAAAGGCAGCGGCAAAGGCGGAAGACAGGTCGAACATCGGCGCACTCGGTCGGGGTGAGTCTTACGGTTGGGCAGACCCTAGCAACTCAAGCGCCGTCCCGCATCCTCCGCTTGCGACCTATTGCGACGTATTTCCGAGCCGCCTTGCCGCCAACCAGCTCAGCCCACAGAACACCGCCGCCGTCGCCAAACAGCCCGCAAGCCCGCCGATCTGGTAACTCGCGCCCGACAGAACCGTGCCCACCAGCCGCCCGCCCGCATTGGCCATGTAGTAGAAGCCCACATCCATCGTGACGCGCTCGGAACTGGTAAAGGCGAGGATCAGGTAGGAATGCAGCGCCGAGTTCAGCGCGAACACAAACCCGAACAGCAGCAATCCGGCGACAAGGGTAATTGTCAGTGCCTGCGACGGCCCCTCCGCCCACGCCACAATGGCTGCCAAGACCAGCGGGATCAACGCCAGCCCCCCGACGAGCCTGCGCGCCTGCGCGATCAACGCGGTCTCGCTGCGCCCCTTGGCCCGAAGCAACCTCGGCGCGCTCGCTTGGACCACGCCATAGAGGATGATCCACAGCACCATAAAGCTGCCAATCGCGAAGAAGGCCGCGCGGTTGCCTTCGGTCGTGCCATCCGACAGCACCGCATAGAAATAGATCGGGATGCCCACGACGAACCACACATCGCGCGCGCCAAACAGGAACAGGCGCGCCGCCGACAGCCAATTGATCCTCGGATCACCCGACCAGACCTCGCGAAACTTCGCGCCCTTCACGCCCGCTGGCAGGCCCTCGGGCTGGACCAACCGCACCGCCCCCCAGACAGCGCCCAGCACAACCGCCAGCACCGCCAACGCAAACACAAACCCCACGCTGCCCAGCAAGACCGCGCCCAGAAAAAAGCCCAGCCCCTTCACCGCGTTCTTCGATCCGGTCAGCGCCGCGACCCACCGAAACAGCGCGCCCTCCTGCGCAGGCGCGATCAGTTTGACGGCGGATTTTGACGACATTTTCGTCAGATCCTTCGCCACACCGGACAAGCCTTGCACCAGCATCACGAACACGACCGAGGCCCCGACGCTGTAGCTCGGGTCCATGGTGGCAAGGGTCAGAAGGGCGAGGATCTGGATCGCCAAACCCAGATGAAGCGTCTGCATCAACCCGAACCGCTTGGCGATCCAACCGGCGCACAGGTTCGTCACAACCCCCGCTATCTCATACAAAACAAACAGATAGGCCAGCTGCACCGGGCTGAACCCCAGCGTATGAAAATGCAGCAGCACCAGCATCCTGAGCGCGCCATCGGTCAGCATGAAGGCCCAGTAGCTGGCCGTCACCGCCGTATAGGCCGCCAAAGGGCGCTGCGCGGTCATACCGACGCGGCCACCATCCGCGCCACATCGACCAGTCGGCAGGCATAGCCCCACTCGTTGTCGTACCACGCATAGACCTTCACCTGCGTGCCGTTCACGACCATCGTCGAGAGCGCGTCGATGATCCCCGAGCGCGGATCGTTAACATAATCCGCACTGACCAAAGGCCGCGTCTCATACCCCAAAATCCCCGCGAGCGGACCCTCAGCGGCGGTGCGAAACATCTCGTTCACCTCCGCCACACTGGTCTCGCGGTCCACCTCGAACACGCAATCGGTCAACGACGCATTTAGCAAAGGCACCCGCACCGCGTGGCCGTTCAGCCGACCCTTAAGCTCAGGGTAGATCAGGGTGATCGCCGTGGCCGACCCGGTCGTCGTCGGGATCAAGGAATTGAGCGCCGAGCGCGCCCTGCGCAGATCCTTCGCAGGCCGGTCCACCATCGTCTGCGTGTTGGTCACGTCATGGATCGTGGTGATGGAGCCATGCTTGATCCCGATCCCCTCATGGATGACCTTCACGACCGGGGCGAGGCAGTTGGTGGTGCAACTGGCCGCGGTAACGATGCGGTGGGCCTGCGCGTCATAGAGGTCATGGTTCACCCCGTAGACGATGTTGAGCGCGCCGCCGTCCTTCACAGGCGCACTCACCACGACCTTCCGCACACCCGCCGCAAAGTAGGGCGCGAGGGCGGCTTGCGTCTTGAACACCCCGGTGCAGTCGATCACCACATCGACGGCCATCTCCATCAGCGGCAGGTCCTCGATCCGGCTTGCATTCGTTAACCGAACCGGCTTGCCCGCCAGCACCAAAGCACCCTCGGTCGCGGCAACCTCGCCCGCCCAGCGCCCATGCACCGTGTCGAATTCCAGCAAATGCGCGTGCTGCGCGGGATCGCCCAAGGCGTCGTTCAAGAGGACCAACTCAGCCTCCGGCCACGTGTCCAGCATCTGACGCAGCGCCAGTTTGCCGATGCGACCAAGACCGTTGAGGGCGATGCGGGGGGATGTCGTCATGGGGGCCTCCGGGGTTTCGCCCCGGTCATATGACGCTTTCGTGACAGTTACATGTCACTTATCGTCCGAGCCGCCGCGCCTGCGTCTCGGCGCTGCGGCGCTCTTCCTCGGGGCCCGGCACATGGGTTGCATCCACATTCTGCCCCGGATCTTCGGCCGTCATCACCGCGACGGACATCTGCACGGTGCCAATGGTGATCGCCATCATGACTGAGAACAGCCCCAGAAGCGGAATATTGCGCGTTGTCTCAACCAGTTGGCCCAGCCCGAAGATGTCCTTCCAGATCACCAACGCAACAATGGCTAGGCCGAGGAACGCGCCGACCACAAAGTGACGGATCATGAAACGGATCAGCGGGGGCATGGGCGCGCTTTCGGGGTTTGGAACATCTCGGCCCGCGTAAACATAGCCCGCGCCCTGCCCCCGACAACTCAGGCGCTTGGCATAAACTCGCCCATCTCCACCGCGCGCCCGTCCTTGGCCGAGGCTTGTGCCGCAAAGCCCATCGCCACGGCCCAAGCGCCATCCGTAAGCGACACCTCCGGCGCGCCTTGGCCCTTGCGCACCAGATCGGCAAACAGGCGATGCTGGTAGAAGGTCGATCCATTGTGATCCCCCGCCGCCAAGAGCGTCGCATCCACCGGCACCTCGCGCGCGGTCACGCCGGTCGGATTACGCGGGCTTTCCACGATCATCGGCACAGGTGGCGCGCCCGCCTCTGGGTTCCAGAACCGTCCCGGTCCGGGCACCAGCGCTTCGATCTTGCCCTTGGGGCCGACGGCGCTGATCTCCTCTTGGTATTTCGAGCCTTCCGCGAACATGCTCAATTCCAGCATCGCCCGCGCGCCCTTCGAGAAGTCCACCATCACATAGCCATGGTCGAGGATATCAGGCTTCTGGCCCTCATACCGCTCGTCCAGATGGTTGGCGAACTGGCCCGCACTGGCCATCACGCGCACCGGATCATCCTGCAAAATCAGGCGCATCAGGTCGAAGAAATGGCAGCACTTCTCCACCATCGTGCCACCCGTTTTAGCGTTAAACCGGTTCCAATCGCCAATCTTGGGCAGGAACGGAAAACGGTGCTCGCGGATCGACAGCATCTGCACGCCGCCCGTGACTGCCGGGGCCGCCTTGATCAGCTCGGCCACCGGGGGCATGTAGCGATATTCCATCGCGACCCACACAACATGGGGCAGCTTTTCAGGCAAAGCGAGCACACGGGCCACGTCCCTCGGGTCCGTGCAGATCGGCTTTTCGGCCAGCACGGGCAGCGGGCATTTCGCGGCAATCGCTTCCAGCTGGTCGATATGCATGTAGTTGGGGCTGGCGATCAGCAGGGCATCGAGGCCCTTGATGGCGAGGAATTCATCGAGGTCCGCAACCACCTGCGCATTCGGCGCAAGCGCTTGGGCGGCGGCGGCCATCCCCGCATCCGGCTCGCACATCGCGGCCACCTCGACCTCGTGCAAAAGTGCGATGTTGCGGATGTGCTCCTGGCCCATCATGCCAGCACCAATCAGCCCGTATTTGAGTGTCATGTCCGTCGCCCCTCCCAAGGCGTTAGCTGCGCGCGACGTAGACTGCCCGGTCGGGGTGCAGGTACGAGCGCGAAAATTCGATAGGGTGTGGATCGGCGGCCCACGAGAGGCGCTCGATCAAATTCAGAGTGTCCGGCAGCGCGATCTGATCGCCGCCCCAAGCGGGGGCCGGGGCGATCCGGGCGCGGTCTTCGATTCGCGTAATCGTCAGGCCGAGGCGCTGGCGGTAAAAGAGATACAGGCTGTCCGACAGATCGCGTAGGGTGACCGTGTCAGCAACCGAGGCGTCGAGCCAAATCTCCTCCAGTGCCGCAGGCTGCCCGTCGAGCACCCGCAAACGCCGGATCCGATGCGCGTGATCTGACACGCCAAAATCAGGCAGGTCACCCGGTTTGCGCAGACAGGTCACATCGAGCACATTTGCAGTCGGAAAGCCGCCGCCCTCAGGCCGTTCCAGCCGGAAAAACGCATAAATATTAGACAGCTGCGGCGGCTTCTTGATGTAGTTCCCGGACCCATGCACGCGCTCGACCATGCCCTGCTCGACCAACTGATCCAGCGCCTTGCGTAAGGTGCCCACGGCAATCTCCAGCCCCTCGGCCATCTCTCGCTCGGGCGGCAGTTTCTCGCCCTCGCGCAAGCGCCCCGCCTGCACTTCGCGGGCCAGCCTTTCGCTGACCTCGATGTATTTTGGCAGGGCGGTGGGGGGCAGCATGCGGGGTGCGACAATCAGGGAAAGAAAAAATTGATACAGGATTGATGCATCTTAAATCACACGCTATGCAAGAGGGAATGTTGGCGCTCACACTGCGCCGCCAAAGACGTCTCGGGAGGACATCTATGACGATCGTGCCGGTAACATCTGCGGACCTTGATGGCGCGGAAGTCAGCTGGTTCTCCGCGCTCTGCTCGGATGACTACGAATATCTGGGCGTGCCAAACGGTGCGCTGCGCTCAAGCTGGGAGCATTGCCGCGACATCGTGCTGGAGGCCGAAGCCCAAGGGTTTCGCAACATCCTCGCGCCCTCGTCCTTCCAAGTCGGCCAAGACACGCTCAGCTTCGTCGCCGGATGCGCGCCGCTAACAAGCAAGATCAACATGCTCGCCGCCATCCGCTGTGGCGAGATGCAGCCGATCATGCTGGCGCGCACTGTCGCGACGCTTGATCACATGATGAAGGGGCGGCTGACGCTCAACGTCATCTCGTCGGATTTCCCCGGCGAGGTCGCCGAAAGCAGCTTCCGCTACAAGCGCTCCAAGGAGGTCGTCGAGATCCTCAAGCAGGCCTGGACCCGCGACGAGATCAATTACGAGGGCGAGGTCTATAATTTCAAAGGCCTCACCACCGACCCGACCAAGCCTTACCAAACCGGCGGACCGCTTCTTTACTTCGGCGGCTACTCCCCCGCCGCCGTTGATCTGTGCGCCCAGCATTGCGACGTCTACCTGATGTGGCCCGAGGCTAAAGAGCAGATCGCCGAGCGCATGAAGACCGTCGCGGCCCAAGCCACTGAGTATGGACGCACCCTCGATTACGGCCTGCGCGTCCACATGATCGTGCGCGATACCGAAGCCGAGGCGCGCGAATATGCCGATCATCTGGTCAGCAAGCTCGACGATGAATACGGCGAGTTGATCCGCGACCGCGCCCACGATTCTATCTCCCTCGGCGTGGCCAAGCAGGCCAAAGCGCGCGAGCTGGCCGACAAGTTTGGCTATGTGGAACCCAACATGTGGACAGGTGTCGGGCGCGCGCGCTCGGGCTGTGGCGCAGCCTTGGTCGGGTCCACCGATCAGGTCATGAGCAAGATCGAAGAGTACCAAAAGATGGGCATCCGCGCCTTCATCTTCTCAGGCTACCCCCACATTGACGAATGTAAATCCTTCGGGTCTCGCGTGCTGCCGAACCTGAAAACAGTATCCTTGCCAGAGGCTTACGGGCGCGTCCCGAGCCAGCCCCCCATGACACCCCTAGCTGCCGGAGAACGCCGCTAAATGGATCGCGTATCCCTGAATAATGACCTTGAGCTGTCCCGCATCGTCTACGGCATGTGGCGCTTGGGCGATGACGACAACACCACGCCCGCCCATGTGCAGGCGAAGATCGAGGCCTGCCTCGCCCAAGGCATCACCACGATGGACCAAGCCGACATCTATGGTGGCTACGAGGCGGAGGAGGTTCTGGGCAATGCGCTGAAAGCCGCCCCTGCCCTGAAAGACAAGATCGAGATCGTCACCAAATGCGATATCGTGGCCCCCGCGGGTCGCTATTCGGACGCGCCGTGCAAATACTACGACACCAGCCGCGCGCATATCCTCGCAAGCGTGGATCACTCGTTGCGCCTGATGGATATCGACAAGATCGACCTGTTGCTCATCCACCGCCCTGACCCGCTGATGGATCACGCCGAGACCGGTGCGGCCCTCGACGAGGTGATCGCAAGCGGCAAGGTCCGTGCCGTGGGCGTGTCGAACTTCAAGCCCCACGACTGGACCTTGCTGCAATCTGGCATGGAGGCAAAGCTCTGCACCAACCAGATCGAGATCAGCCTGATTGCGCATGAGGCCCTGACCAACGGCGATGTCGCGTTTCACCAGCAACATGGCATCTCGCCAATGGCATGGTCGCCACTCGGCGGGGGCACCTTGATGTCGCAATCGACCAGCCAGCTGCGCGACAAGATGAACGAGATCGCCGCTGAAACCGGGACCGACGCGGCCTCCGTCGCTGTCGCGTGGTTGCTGCGCCATCCGGCCAAGATCATGCCGGTCATGGGCACCAACACGATCAGCCGGATCGAAAAATTCTCCGACGCGCTCGCCGTTGACATGCCCCGGACCCGCTGGTTCGAGCTTTACACCCTCGCCCTAGGGCATGAGGTGGCCTAGATGGATGGGTCCATGCAGCCAGGGGATTTTATGACCAATACGTTTGAACCAAGCGCCGATCCGCGCGCCTTTCGCGATGCGCTCGGTCAGTTCGGCACCGGTGTGACCGTCATCACCTGCGAATGCGACCAAGGCCCGCTCGGGATCACCGCCAACAGCTTTGCCAGCGTGTCGCTGGATCCGGCGCTGGTGCTGTGGTCGCCCGGCAAGTTCTCCAAGCGCTATCCGGCGTTTTGCGACGCGCGGCACTACGCAATCCATGTGCTGGCGGAAGACCAGCTGGGGATGGGCGGAGCTTTCGCAAAGGACGGTTTCGATTTCTCGGTCTGCGATTGGTATCGCTCGGCCGAGAACGTGCCAGTTATAAAAGGTTGCCTTGCGCGGTTTGAGTGCCGCAAGGTGGCTGAACACGATGCGGGCGATCACGCCATCATCGTGGGCGAGGTCATCCGGGCGGCCACCGCACCGGGCACGCCACTGCTATTCGCGCAAGGCCAATACGGCGGGTTCGCGTCGCGCACCTAAAGCGCATCACGTCATTCGGGCGACAAGATCCGAAGGCGACCAACAAAGGTCCACGGGAACGGGCCGAAACATAGGGAGGGGACGCGCATGGGCGTTCTGCTGGGGCTGTTGAAGCCACTGCAAGTGCTGCTGGACGTGGTACTTAGCGTCGGGAAGGCCATTTCGGTCTTTGCGATTGGAATGATGGTGGTTGCCATCCTCATCCAAGTTTTCTTCCGATACGTGCTGGGCAACGCACTCACATGGCCCGATGAGGCCGCGCGCTTCTGCATGCTGTGGATGACCGGCCTGATGGCCCCGCTGGCCTACCGGCGCGGCGGGTTCGTGGCCATCGACATGGTGCTGCTCGCCCTGCCCCGCGCGCTTGGGTCTATCATCGCGATCCTCCTGTTGGGGGTTGCGGGCCTCGTCCTCGTGGTCGCCGTGAACATCGGCTACGGCGAGATCACCGGGTTTGGCAGCCGCTTTGCCACCGCCTCGCTCTATCTGCCGAGCTTCGTGGACGGCGCGCTCGTGTGGGAGCGGATGCCGCGGTTCTACATGTTCCTGTCGCTCTTCGTAGGCGTCTGCCTGCTGCTTGTCGTCAATATCGAGCTGATCTTGCGCAGCATCGTCGCCCTGATGGGCGGCGCGGACCGACTTCGCCCGATCCCCGGCGACACAATGATAGAGGCCGAATGACATGCTGATATGGTTCCTTCCCCTCTTCCTGCTGTTCTTGATGATCGGCCTTCCGGTGTTCTTCGGGCTGCTCGCCGCCCCCGGTCTGCTGATCTGGATCCAAGCCCTGTCCGAGGGCAATTCCAACTACATGCGTGACATCACGCTGCTCTATCGCAACGTCTATAACGGCATGGACAGCTTCCCGCTGATGGCGATCCCGTTCTTCATGCTGGCGGGCGAGTTGATGAACCGGGGCGGCATCACCATGCGCCTTGTGGAATTCGCGCAAGCCCTGATGGGGCACCTGCGCGGCGGTCTGGCCCATGTGAACGTGCTGTCGTCGATGCTGTTTGCGGGCCTTTCGGGGTCTGCTGTGGCCGATACCTCCGCGCTCGGATCCATGCTGATCCCGGCGATGGAAAAGCAAGGCTATACGCGGCGGTTCGCAGCCGCGATCACGGCGGCAAGCTCGGTCATCGGGCCGATCATCCCGCCCTCGGGCATCATGATCATCTATGCCTATGTGATGGGCGAGTCTGTGGCAGCGCTGTTCCTCGCGGGCATCGTGCCGGGCATCATGGTCGGCGTCGGCCTGATGATCATGATCAAGATCCAGGCGGATAAATACGACTTCCCCGTGGCCTCCAAGAAAACCACATGGGGCGAGCGGGGACAGGCCAGCCTCAAGGCGTTCTGGCCCCTGCTAACGCCGGTGATCATCCTCGGCGGTATCCTCGCAGGTGTGTTCACGCCAACCGAGGCCGCAGCGGTGGCCGTGGCCTATGCGACCTTCATCGGGTTCTTTGTCCTCAAGACGCTGACTTTGAAGGAAATCCCCGATGTACTGGCCAAAGCCGCTGCCACATCTGCGGTGGTTCTCTTGCTGGTTGGGGCCGCGATGGCGTTCAAAACGGTCGTGTCGCTGTCGCATGCGCCCGAGCTTCTGGCCGAGTGGATCTTGTCGCTGACCAGCAATCCGCTGATCCTGCTGTTCCTGATCAACCTGCTGTTGTTCATCGTTGGCATGTTTCTCGATGCAGGTCCGGCGATCATCATCCTCGGCCCGATCCTCGGCCCGATCTTCATCTCGCTGGGTGTTGATCCCATCCACTTCGCCATCATCATGAGCGTCAACCTGACGGTGGGCCTTGCCACGCCGCCCATGGGGCTGGTCTTGTTTGTGGCAAGCTCGGTGTCGGGCGAAAAAGTCGAGCGGATTGCAAAGGCGATCCTGCCATTCCTTGCGGTGGAGATATTCGTGATATTCTTGATCACCTATATTCCCGCCATATCCATGACGATCCCGCGTCTGACCGGGTTCGCCAACTAGAAGACCTAAAAAAGCATATAAGGGAGGTTTACCAAAATGCTTAAGACCCTAACCAAATCGTTCGTGGTGGCGGCAATCCTTGCCGGCGCACCGCTTGCGGCGTCCGCGCAGGACATCACGCTGCGCGCGACGGCAAACTCCAATGAAAACGACGAAGACTATGACGGTCTGATCGTGTTCAAGGACTACGTCGAGGCCGCGTCCAACGGCGCCATCGAGGTTGAGTTGTTCATCGGCACGCAGCTGTGCTCGAACGGCACCGAGTGTCTGCAAGGCACCGCAGATGGCTCCATCGACATCGTGATCCAGACCTCCGGCGGCACCTCCGGCATCTTCCCATACGTTCAGGTCCTCGACCTGCCATATCTGATGGCTGACGACCGGATCGCCGAGTCCGCGCTGGCCAATGGCTCGCCGTTCATCCAGCACATGCAGCAAAGCGTTCTGGCCGACTCCGATGGCGCGCTGCGTCTGATGACCATCGGCAACACCGGTGGCTGGCGCAACTTCGCCAATACCGAGCGCCGCATCTCGACCCCCGCCGATATGGAAGGTCTTCAGATGCGCTCGATCGTGGCGGACCTGCCCGTTCAGCTGCTGAACTCGCTGGGTGCTTCGGCAACCCCGATCCCATGGCCAGAGCTGTTCACCTCGCTGCAAACCGGCGTTGTGCAGGGTACTGCCAACGGCATCACCGACATCATGGGCATGAAGTTCCCAGAAGCCGGTCTGCAGTTCCTCACCTTGGATCGTCACTCCTACATGGGTGCGCTGTGGTTCATGAACAACGAGCGTTTCATGGGTCTGTCGCCTGAGCTGAAGACGGTTGTTCTGGACGGCTTTGCCGCCCTTCAGCAGGCCACGTTTGCGTCGCCAAAGCGCAAGTCGATCCAAGCCTATGCGGACTTTGTCGAAGGTGGCGGCGAGATCTACGTGCCAACCCCCGAAGAGAAAGCCATGTTCCAAGCCGCAGCGGAGCCTGTCTATGGCTGGTTCGAAGGCAACATCGAAGGTGGTCCGGAGGCCCTTGCAGCGCTGCGCGCCGCTGTGGCCGAGGCCGAGGCCGAGCTGAGCGCAATCCGCGCGGCAGAAAGCCAGTAAGACCTGTCAGGTTTTCTGAGAAAGGGCGTCCTTCACGGCGCCCTTTTTTCATGTCCAAAGGCTTGAGAATTTTCGTCCGAAAATTCTCAAGCTGACATTTTTTCGGACGAAAAATGTCCCCCGCACAACGCCCAAATCTAAACAGACTCTCAACACGCCTAACATTATTAGGAGAGGCCCTCCACCACCGATAAAAGCCAACAAAATCAACGCTAAATCCCTAGTATACGGTTAATTCCCTAACTTTCTTAGGAGACCCTCGCGCGGCCCCACACCATAGCGCCCGCGATAGGCTCGAAAAAACTGCGCATAACTGCCAAAGCCTGCCTCAAGGCTCGCATTCAGCAAATCGATCCCCTGCCCGGCCACCAAATCCTCCACCCGTTGCAGCTTCTGCCTTGTGCGAAACGCCACAAGACTCTCGCCCATCTCAGCGGCAAACACTTGCCCCAGCCGCCCCGAACTCAGGCCCGCAATCCGCCCCAGCGCAACCGCGCTCAAGGTCGGATCGCGCTGCAAGGCTTCGGCCGCGCGCGCCACACTCGGATGCAACGCAACACCGCCCGCCTCCGGGGCCGCCTGCCAAGCGCTCCATGCCTGCATCAACCACCAGTGACAGCCAACCTCCCAAGCCGCCGCCGACGGCGCATCCTGCACGGCCTGCGCCACCCCGGCCAACCCAGCGCTCACCTCCGGCCGCAACGCCCGCGCCTCCGCCGCCAATCCGCCGCCATCCACAGGCGGCAGATCACACCGCCCCACCGAGAACCGATCCGAGATCAGCCCGACCCACATGTCAAATTCCGGCGTATCACGCGCCAGAAAATGCGCCTCGCCCGCCCAAGCCAGCAGCAGCGATCCCGCCCGCAAGCGCAAAACCCGCCCGCCGATAACATACCGCGCCTCGCCTTTCAGCGCATGCAAGACCACCAACTCGGCATGGGCCGAGGGGCGAAAGGCGCGGTGCCGCTGGGTCTCACGCCGCCACAATCGTGCATGTGGGGGCGCTTGGACCATGGGGTGGGGATCAGTCATTTACGCAAACTAATAGATGAAAGCCGCAAAGACAGCGATCATTTCTTCATAGTAATGAAAGCTCAAAGAAACCGGAGCCTACCATGACCCTCGCCCAAACCTACCAACGCACCGGACACGCGGTGTTCGAGAACGCCCTGTCCCCGGCCGAGCTGGCCATGCTGCAAGAGGCCTGCCAAACTCTCCTCGACGAGCCTACAGATGACGGCGGCGACACCACCCACAAAATCGGCCTCGGCACCGCGCGCCGCTTCCTCGCCCACCGCCACGAGGAGTTCCCAGCCGTCGAAGCCTTCCTCCTCGGCCCCAAGATCGAGGCGATCACCCGCGCCTGCCTCGACACCGACGTGCAACTCTTCAACGAGCAATTCGTGGTCAAAGGGGCGGGCAAAGGTGCGAGCTTCGCGTGGCACCAAGACGGCGCCTATGTGGGCTACGCGCACGCCGCCTACATAACCATCTGGATCGCGCTCGACGACACAACCGAGGAGAACGGGTGCGTCTACCTCCTGCCCCGCGATCTCGACGCCCAACCGGGGATCGAGCCCCACGAATGGCAAGACGAGACGAACGAGCTCATCGGCTACACCGGCCCCGAGCCCGGTCTGCCCATGCGCGCCAAGGCCGGCACCATCGTGGCATTCTCAAGCCTCACGCTGCACCGGTCCGGGCCCAATACAACGGCCAAGCCACGCCGGGCCTATGTGTGCCAGTATTCGGTCGAGCCGATCCGCGATCCCAAGACGGGGGAGATCAAACGGTTCGCGAAGGCCGTGCCGAGGGGTGGGGTCGGGGTCTAGAGGGATGTTTCAAGGATGAGATGTTATTGACCAATGCGGTATTGTGCAAATTCTAAGTTGAAGCGCGGATCGCAGACGTTCGCTGCGCCTTGCATCGAGGTCTACAACGTAGGACGAAGCTGCCATCGATGCACCGACTGGTAAGGGCGTCTTTCGCAATACATCCTGAGCACGGTTCACGTTTGAGTAAGGCTGCTGACGATCTTGAGGCCAGCTCAGTATAGAATATTATCATTTTTTTAGGCTGCACCGTTTATCAGTCAGGATATATCATCGTCATTGTGGTGACAGCAATCTAAGGGTTGAAATCTCTTGGATTTTCGCGAACTCTTGCCGTGAAGAGAAAAAGACGTAATGGGCATAGGTTCCAGATTTGAAACGGGCACTAATTTTCACGGCTAAGGATACGGAGACGGCTGCGGTCAAGGCCTATCTTCACGAAAGGCCATGCGGCTTCAAGAGAACTAAGCGCGGCAACAAAATCACCATTTGGCGACCTATCGACAGCCTAACGTTCAATACATCGTTCGAGATTGCATTATATGAAACCGGCAAAGGCCAAGCTGAAGCGATACTGAACGCTGGGCCTGTAGTGGAAGCAGTCGCACCGGATTTGGTAATATACTTGGGGTGCGCCGGAGGAGAAGCGCCTCATGTCGATATCGGCGACGTACTAGTTGCAACGAAAATCTGGAATTACGAACAGGCCAGCATCAAGAAGCAAAGCGTGCGATACAAGGGTGTTCCTCAACTGCCAGATCGTGTTCTGGTAGATGAGGCTAAGAGCGCGGCAGACTTTGGTTCATGGAAGAGCAAGATCATTGATGGATCACCAAACAGCGCACACGTTGCCTTTGGAGAAGTCGCATCGGGAGACAAGGTAATAAAGAGCACCGCTTCGCCGGTCTGGAAGCAACTCAAGAGCAATTTATCTGACGACATTATGGGGTGTGAGACCGAGGGACATGGATTTCTTTCGGCGATGGTTCCATTAAAAGTTTTTTCCATAATGATCCGGGGTATTTCCGATCTAATCGATGGCAAGGGCAGTGAAGGCAAGCTATCAGACGATCTTCAACAATGTGTGGCGGTATCACATGCAACGGCATTTGCATTGCAGGTCATCGATGATATTGATGAAACATTTCTTAGGAGTGTGGCCGCCGACGATGGGATCGGAGAAGAGATACTTGCTCTCCGATTGGAAGCCAAAAGGTCGGACATAGTTGAGATTATCAGCCGCCTTTCTGAAATCTCTCTTTCGATGGATATGAAGGTAAAATCCGTAGATACAGGATCTCTATTATTGACTGTTGCAATGTCGAAAGAGTCAGTT
This sequence comes from Dinoroseobacter sp., assembly GCA_965279125.1. Classification (GTDB taxonomy): domain Bacteria; phylum Pseudomonadota; class Alphaproteobacteria; order Rhodobacterales; family Rhodobacteraceae; genus Dinoroseobacter. Next base: position 89,355 of record CBDIHL010000036.1, on the reverse strand, counting down.
GCATTTAGCAATGCCCTCTATGACGGAAGAAAGCTCTCGAAGTTACTTGGCTTCGACGTCACAGGTTTGGTTCCTTCAACAACTACCACTGGGGAGCCTCGTTTTGATGCATGGCTCAAAGAGGTTCGGCGCGGCGTCCTGAAGGGCAAAGCGTCAGAAAATCTCAAAGATATCAATCCTATTTGGTTCACGCACTCAAGGTATGTTTCGAAAACTCTCACCACGATAAATCGAGAAAGAAGCGATGCTCGCTCTGACCCGAGATACGCAAACCCGAATAATCCATCAGTTACTTGGAGTGGAAGAGGGCGCCAACCGAATTGGGTGAAGCAACACCTTTATGATGGTGGAACTCTGGATCAATTGGCTATTGAAGACCTCCCACCTAGTAGAACCCGAGAGTCAAACCTACCAAGTGCACCAAAATTTGCGAATCCTGACGACCCTTCACAGACCTGGACAGGCAAGGGAAGGCAGCCCGCTTGGGTAAAAGACTATATCGCTTCTGGAAAATCCCTAGACGAAATAGAGATATAGCTCGAGCCTTCCCGAATTCTCCCAATGACCATCTGACGCTCTCGCGACCGGTATCAATGGAAACTACAGTAAAACGTGCTGTGCGTCCATTGTTCTTAGTCTTGGGATGCTTCTCTGAACGCTGGACATAGACAGCGCCTCGACCAATAGCCAAGAGGCGCTCGAAGCATATCTTCGCCGCGCTAAGCGCGAAGATTGACAAGGGGCAGATGATAGAAATAGAGGCCACAACCCAACTCACCCCACAAGCCCCCAGAAGCTTGGTTCACACCCAATCAAAAACAGCGCGCGCAGGTTCACAACCTGTCAACAGATACCCCAAACAGGTCCACAAACTGTCAACACCGGGGGTTTGGGGGCGTTTTAGCACGCCGTAACACCCGCGCGCTGCCCACACGTTGCTGCGCAACATGCATTGCCACACCAACGCGGAAATAGTCTTCGCTATTCCGCGTTAGCCTCAGCCCGCGACTTCCCAGCCACATCCATCGCCAAGGTCGCCCCCATCAGCCCGTCCAGATCCCCGTCCAGAACCCCGCTCGTATCCGAGGTCTCAAAGCTCGTCCGTAGATCCTTAACCATCTGATACGGCTGCAAAACATAGGACCGGATCTGGTTGCCCCAGCCCGCATCACCCTTGTTTTCATGGGCCTCGTTGATCGCGGCGTTCCGGCGGTCCAGCTCCATCTGATAAAGCCGTGATTTCAAAGCTTTCATCGCAATATCGCGGTTCTGGTGCTGCGATTTCTCGGAACTCGTCACCACAATCCCCGTCGGAATATGGGTGATCCGCACCGCCGAGTCCGTCGTGTTCACATGCTGCCCACCAGCCCCAGAGGACCGGTAGGTGTCGAGGCGAATATCGTTTGGTGCCACCTCAATATCGATATTGTCATCGACCACCGGATAGACCCAAACCGAGCTAAAAGACGTGTGCCGCCGCGCTGCGCTATCGTAGGGCGAGATGCGCACAAGGCGGTGCACTCCGCTCTCGGACTTCAGCCAGCCATAGGCATTATGCCCGGAAATCTTGTAAGTGACCGACTTGATCCCGGCCTCTTCGCCCGGCGTTTCCGCTTGCCTTTCAACGGCATAGCCCTTCTTCTCGGCCCAGCGCACATACATCCGCGCCAGCATCGAAGCCCAGTCGCAACTCTCCGTGCCGCCCGCACCGGAATGCACCTCAAGGAAGGTGTCGTTGGCATCCGCCTCGCCGTTCAACAGCGCTTCCAGCTCCTTCTTGGCGGCCTTCTCGACCAGCGCCTTGATCGTGGCCTCGGCGTCCGCGACGATTTCGGCGTCGTCTTCCATCTCCCCCATCTCGATCAGCTCGATGCTGTCTTCGAGGTCCTGCTTGATGCCCTGATACGTCGCCAAAGCATCGACCAAGGATTGCCGCTCGCGCATGAGTTTTTGCGCGCGTGCGGGGTCGTTCCAAAGGTTCGGATCCTCGGTCAGGGCGTTGAACTCCTCCAGCCGGTGATCGGCGGTTTCCACGTCAAGGCGCTGCGCCAGAAGCGCCAGGCTTTTGCGGATCGCCTCAATCTGGGTTTGCGTTTCGCCGCGCATGGGAGGGGTCTTTCTGCTGAAATTCGCTTGGCCGCAGATGTATCCGAGCAGTCGCAGCGGGGCAAGCGGGGGCAACATTTCACAGGGACGCTGAGTTCTCGGGCCGGGTGGCCCTGCGTGCATCGGTTGCGCGCCGCGCGTGTCGCGGACCCGTCGCGCAAAACCAAAGGCAAATGGTCCTCGGGGATTCCAATCGCAATGTCACCGTGACCGAAACCAACGCGCGCGCAAGACTTGGGCGCAAGACCAAATCAGCAGCCCAACAAGGCCTACGCCAGCCAGCGCGCTCAGATTGACCGCCCATGAAACGATCAGGGTCTGTGTTTGGAATACCGCAGGGTAGTCGACGTATCGGCGCGGCATTCCCAAATAGAATCCCAGCAGGCTCGGGGCTGTGCCGCCGATAACGAGGGTCAAGTGAAACAGCCAGAACAGCGCCTTTGTTGCGCGCGGATACACCATCGCGCCGAGCCGGTCTTGCACCCAAGTCACAACCGCAAAGGCCGCAAGACCTACCCCGATCCTGACCGAGAAGTGGCCTGTCGGTAGGACGGTGTAGAGGGTGCCAGATGCGAGGTCAGCGTCCTGGACCTGCCTGAGTGCATGTTGCGCGGCAATGACATCAGTGCACGCAAAGCCGAGATAGACCAAGGCTGCAACGGCAAAGAGCGCACTAGGCGATCCCTTACGAAGATGCGCCACCAGCGGGGCAAGGATCGGGCAAGACAGGACAGCAATGGTGTAAGGGGTTAGCATCTTCGGTTTTTCCGTTCCCTCGCGGAGCTCAAAAACCCTATCGTAGGACGTCACTCCCTGCCACCTGCATGCGTCAGACATGCAATCGGGCTGCTGATGTGAGCCCTCCAAGCGCTGAAAGCAATCGCCCCCACTTGCCCCATCCCCCCCATCCTGACACCCTCGCCCCCATGACCGCCCCTGCCCCCCTCCGCATCCCCAACCGCACCGCGCGCCATCTGTGGCTCGACTCTCACGGCCTTGGCCAGACGCCGACCGGACCGCTGGATGCCAGCGCGCTCGTCCAGTCGCTGGGCTTTGTGCAGCTCGACACCATTCAGGTCGTCTCCCGCGCTCATCACCACATCCTGTGGAGCCGCAATCAGAACTACCGCGAGCCGATGTTGAACGATCTGCTGGCCAAGGACCGCGCGATTTTCGAGCATTTCACCCATGACGCCTCGGTCCTGCCGATGACCTATCTGCCGATGTGGCAGCGCCAATTTGCGCGCATGAAGGCCAAGGTGGAACGCTCAAGTTGGTATGGCAAAGCGCTGGCGGAGCTGGACGTGCAAGGCGTCAAGAACCGCATCGCGCAAGAAGGTCCGCTGAGCACCCACGCCTTTGACACCAAGAAACAGGACCCCGCCCAGATGTGGGGGCGACCGCCGCATAAGATTGCGCTCGATTATCTGTGGTATGCGGGCGAGCTGGCGACCTGCCACCGCGACGGCTTCACCAAGGTCTATGATCTGGCGGAGCGGGTGTTTCCCGAGGATTTGCGGAGTGCTGAGGTGCCAGACCGCGAGCAGATCGACTGGCTGTGCGGCGCGGCGCTGGATCGGCTGGGGTTCGGGACGCTTGGGGAGGTGCGCAAGTTTTGGGACGCCTCGGAGGTCGCTGAGGTCAGCGATTGGGCGCGGCGACACACGGGCGAGCTGGTCCCGGTGGAGGTGCAATCGGCGGATGGCACATGGACCAAAGCGGTGGCCTCAGCCGATATCGAGGCGCGGATGCAGGCCGTCCAAACCCCCACCTCACGCCTGCGCATCCTCAACCCCTTCGATCCGGCGATCCGCGACCGCAGTCGCCTGAACCGTTTGTTCGGGTTCGAATATACCGTCGAGATGTTCGTCCCCGCCGCCAAACGCCAATGGGGATATTATGTGTTCCCGATGCTCGAGGGCGACCGCATGGTGGGCCGGATCGAGGCGAAGGCCGAGCGCAGCAAAGACGTGCTGCGGGTCAGCAAGCTGTGGTGGGAGGACGGGGTGCGCGCCAGTGCGGCGCGCGCGGCCAAGCTGGAGGGCGAATTGGCCCGGCTGGCGCGCCTTGCCGGGGTCCGCGAGGTGGTCTGGGCTTAGGAAGGTGCCAACGGTCGGGCGCGGCCCAAATTCTCACGTGAGAATTTGCAAATCTCCTCGAGGAGATTTCACCCCAAGCGCGCGCCCTAGACACACACAGATTGAGCCCTCTTTCGAAAGAGCGTGCCCGCGCCTAGACTGCCCCTATGGAGCCCTGCATTTTCTGTGACATCGCCGCACACCGCGCCCCCGCAACGCGCATCTATGAAACGGATCAGGTGGTTGCGTTCTTCACCCATGGCCCGGTCGCACCTTACCACACCCTCGTCATTCCCAAGCGTCATGCGCGTAACATTTTCGATGTCAGTGAAGATGACTTGGCGGCGGTCACATCGGCCATGCGGAACATCTGCCGCGCGTTCAAAACCCAGCTCGGGATCGAGGATCTTCAGATCATCAACAGCAATGGACTGGCGGGCCAACAGGATGTGTTTCACCTGCATTTTCACATCGTTCCACGCCGCACCGGCGATGGACAGGACATTGTGTGGACTGAGAACCCCACGCTGGTTTCGCGTTTTGCAGACCTCGCGGCACAGATTTCAATCGATGACTAAGGCCCCTCGGCGAAGCGCGCTCGCCCGCCTAGTACAGCCCCCCTGCCGTCACCGACCCGAAGGTCGCGCGCTGGGGAATGACTGTCCGCTCGCCGGTCGAGGTCGTGACCTGTTGATCTTGCTGTGCCTCTTGTCCGCGCGAGAACAGCGGCAGGTTGGACCCCATCGCAAAACCACCATCGATGATCGTCGAGATGCCCGGAATAGGCTCTTCGCCTTCGCGGAAATACTCGGCCACCACATAATCGCCCCGCGCCTCGTCGCTCAGACGGCCGCCTGAAAAGCGATCGATATTCACGAAAGTCCCGCCCGGAGGCACACGGAAGCGCCCGCCACCATAGCTCTCGATGGCCTTTTTCATAAACTGGTTGAACACCGGACCGCACATCCCGCCACCTGACCCACCGGGCATGTTGCGCGGGCGATCATAGCCGATATAGCAGCCCGCCACGATGTTGGACGAAAAGCCCACGAACCACACATCCTTGGTGTCATTCGTCGTGCCGGTCTTGCCCGCAATCGGCACCGGCAGGTTCACCGTGCGCGCCGCGGTCCCGCGCTCGACCACGCCGCGCATCATCGAGGTCAACTGGTAGGCGGTGATCGGGTCGATTACCCGTTGGCGGTTGGAGATAATCGCAGGCGCGACGCTTGGATCAAGGCTGGCCAATTGGCAATCATTGCACACGCGCTGGTCATGGCGGTAAATCGTCGTCCCGTTGCGATCTTGCACGCGGTCCACCAAGGTCGGCTCTACGCGCTCGCCTCCATTGGCGAACATTGCATAGGCCGCGACCATGTTGAACAAGGTTGTCTCTTGGCTGCCCAGCGAGTTTGCCAGAAACTCGTCCATCTGGTCATAGACCCCGAAATGCTCAGCATAGCGTGCAACCGTGTTCATCCCCACATCTTGCGCCAGACGCACGGTCATCAGGTTCCGCGAGCGCTCGATCCCGGTGCGCAAGGTCGTGGGACCATAGAATTGGTTCGACGCGTTCTTGGGCCGCCAGATGGAGCCATCGCCATTGTCGACCTCGATCGGAGCATCGATGACGATGGTGGCAGGGCTATAGCCGGAATCCAGCGCTGCCGCATAGACCAGCGGCTTGAACGACGATCCGGGCTGGCGCGTGGCTTGCGTCGCGCGGTTAAAGACCGAATCCTGATAGGAGAAGCCGCCCTGCATCGCCAAGACGCGGCCCGTATTGACGTCCATCGCGACAAAGCCGCCCTGAACCTCGGGCACCTGGCGCAGAGACCAGCGGTTGCTCGCATCGGGATCCGGTTGCACGAGGATCACATCGCCAACCTCCAGAAGGTTAGACACCCGCGCGGCCCGGCTGCCGAAACGTCCGTTCTCAAGCGTTGGACGTGCCCAGCGCACATCGCGCCCGGCCATTACCTGCACCTGATCGCCCTCGATGCCTTCTACGCCAAGCCGTGCATCGTTGCCGCCCAGCTCCAGCACAACAGCCACGCGCCAGCCCTCTATGTCACGCGGCGCCTCCGCCTCCGCCAAGGCTTCGCGCCAGGCGGCCTCATCGTTAAGAAACTCTGGATCAATCTTGGCTTCGGCCCCATGATAAACACCCCGACCCCGGTCGTACTTTTCAAGCCCCGTGCGCAAAGCGCGCGCCGCTTCGGCCTGCAGGTTCGGATCGACAGTGGCGCGGATGGTCAGACCGCCGGTAAAGAACTCTTCCTCGCCGAATTGCTCGGACAATTGACGCCGGATCTCGTCGGTGAAGTAATCGCGATCCGGGATCGCCTCGCGGAACGACGGGATATCACCCGACTGCACGGTGATCAGCGGCGCGGCGCGCGCGGTTGCCAGCTCGTCTGCGGTGATGTAGCCGTTCTCAGCCATCTCGCGCAGAACGAAGTTGCGACGATCCACGGCGCGCTCGTTGTTGCGCACCGGGTGATAGGTGGAGGGTGCTTTGGGCAGCACGGCCAGATAGGCAGCCTCGCCAATGGTCAAATCCGACAGCGGCTTGTTGAAATAGGTCTGGGCCGCGGCGGCGACGCCAAAGCTGTTCTGGCCAAGGAAAATCTCGTTCAGATAAAGCTCAAGGATATCTTCCTTGGTAAGCGTTTCCTCGATCCGGGCCGACAGGATGATCTCTTTGATCTTGCGCTCGACCGAGCGCTCGCCGCCCAGAAGGAAGTTCTTCATCACCTGCTGGGTGATCGTCGAGGCCCCGCGCAGGTTCTCGCCGCGTGACACCACCGCGTCACGCAGCGCCGCCACGATACCACGGGGGTCATAGCCCGAGTGGTTGTAGAAGTTCTTGTCCTCAGCGCTGATAAACGCCTGTTTGACGATATCCGGGATCTCCTCGGAGGGCGCGAACAGACGCCGCTCGCGCGCGAACTCGTCCATCATCCGCCCCTCGCCCGAATAGACCCGGCTGATCGTGGGCGGTGCGTATTGCGCGAGCTGCTCGGTATTGGGCAGATCGCGGCTATACATCCACAAGACCGCGCCAACGATAAGCGCGCTGAACATGAGCCCCAGCGTGATGAAGCTGAAGATCGAGCCGATGAACGAAAGGACGAAGCGGATCATAGCGATCCTCCTGAAGCCGAGGGGTCTTGCGCGCTAGATATACGCGGTCTGTACGGTTGCGTCAAAAGCCCTATCGGGGCTGGACGCAAGGGGACAGGGAGAGTGCGGTCACGATGTGGCGAGGGATTGCCGATGGGGGGCGGTTCACGCGTGTTCTGTATCGCCCTCAGTCCTTTCGGAAAAAGGGAATGATGAAAACCAGACATGCGACAAGGAAGAAAACGCTGCCCGCCATCGCCCAGAAATTTCCCAAGCTTGCAATGACGAACGAGACGGCCGATAGCGTGAACAAAACCCACCCGGCAAAATCAATCTGGCGATTGCTGATCCTGCGTCCCCCGTCCGGTTTTCTGTGAAACCCCAAGCTCATCACACATGCCCCCACGGTGTCATCTGCCCCCAATCGCGCGCCGTCACTGCCGCACCAACGCCCCTGCCGCCGCATCATCCAGCGCCCAGCCTTGCAGCGCCGTCACGATCCCGCCTGCCGCCTGATCGCGCCAAAGCGGGTTCAGCAGGTTCGCGAGGTCCCCGTCAGAGGTCAAAAACCCCAACTCGACCAGCACGCTCGGAATGTCCGGCGCGCGCAGCACCGAGAAATCCGCTTTGAGCCGGGGCCGCTTGTGCATCCCGCCGAGCGCCTCGTCGATGCCCGTAACCATGTGACCCGCGAGCGCCTCGGACCTTGGCCGTGTCTCGGCCCGCGCCATATCCATCAAGACGGCGGCCACCGCATCATCGGCCCCTGACAAGTCCACACCGGCCAGCAAATCGGCGCGGTCGAGCCGTTCGGCCAGCAGCGAAGACGCCGCATCGGAGCCCTCATCATCCAGCGTATAGACCGTCGCCCCGCGCGCGCGCCCCTCTTGCAGCGCGTCGGCATGCAGCGAGATGAATGCGTCCGCGCCCGCGCGCCGCGCGATTGCCACGCGCTCGGGCAAGGGCACAAACTGGTCGGCATTGCGCGTCAGGATCACCTCGAAATTGCCCGCCCGGATCAGCTTTTCGCGCAGCTCTCGCGCGAAGGTCAGCATCAGAACCGCCTCGGAGTAGCCCCCGTTTTGGGCACCCGGATCAAAGCCGCCATGGCCGGGGTCGAGCACGATGGTCAACGCGCGGTCCCCTTGTTGGCGGGTGCGCGGGGCTTGCGTTTGGGCAGGTGGGTCCGGGCGCGCCTCGGCGATCTCGGCAAATTCCGACCGACTTGTGGGGCGCAAGGTGATGCGCAAGGCGGCAGCGCCACTGGCGGGGTCGATGCGCATCTCGGCGGCCTCGACCGAATGGGGCCGATCTAGGGTTAACGACAGGCGCGCCCAACCGGGGCCTGCATCTTGCGCCTCGATCCCGGTCACATCGGCGGAGCTGAGCGAAGCCTGCGGCGCGAGGGGAACGAGCGTGGTGTCGCGGAACTCTAGTTGCAGGGCGATCGGATCATCGACAAGGCGCACGCGGTATGGGACCGCTTGGCTGAACGCGAGGGTGATTTCCAGCGCCCTGCCCCGGTCGCGGATCTCGCTGAACTGCGGCAGCAGGCGCGATTGCTGGGCCGCTTCCTGCGCGACGGCGGGCACAGAAGCAAGAGAAAGCACCAGCGCTAAGGCACTGATCCAGAGAGGGTTTCGCATAAGGTGCCTGCCTTTGTTGGCTTCTATCGGCTGCTCGTTGGGACCCAGTATACCCTACTTGCGCTCCTCCATGAAGGCCTGCAATCGCGCGGCCCCCTCGACCATATCGCGGCGCGATCCGGCATAGGAAAACCGCAGCGTGGTGCCCCCGCGTGCAAGGTCAAAATCGAGGCCGGGAGTGACCGCAACGCCGACCTTGGCGAGGATCTCTGCGGCAAGCGCGCGACTGTCTTGGGTGATGTCCGAGACGTCCGCATAGATATAGAACGCCCCATCCGGGGGCGCGATCTTGGTAAACCCGGCGGCCTTGAGACCGTCGAGCAGGATCGCGCGATTGCCCTCATAGACGGCGCGGTTTTCCTGCAGTTCCGCGTGGCCTTGAAGGGCCCCAAGTGCTGCCAGTTGGCTGGCATGGGGCGCGCAGATGAACAGGTTTTGGGCAAGCCGCTCAAGCGTGCGCACATGGTCCTCGGGCACCACCATCCAGCCGACGCGCCACCCGGTCATGGAGAAGTACTTGGAGAACGAGTTGATGACATAGACCTCGTCGGTGATCTCCAGCGCGCTCACGGCACGCGCGCCCCATTCAAGGCCGTGGTAGATCTCGTCCGAGATAAAAGCGCGCTCGCCCATGGCTTCGATCAGGGCTGCAAGGGCTGGGCGGTCCAACATTGTGCCCGTAGGGTTGTTCGGACTGGCCACGATTGCGCCCGCGATATCAGCGTCTTGCAGGGCGTCAGGGCGCAGGCGGTGATGGTCCTCGGCTTGAGTCGGCAAGCCAACTGGGGTCAGGGAGAGCGCCTTGAGGATCGACCGGTAAGACGGGTATCCCGGCTCGCACACGCCGACTTTTGCGCCAGCCTGAAACAGCGCTGTGAAGGCGAGGATGAACGCGCCCGACGAGCCGGCGGTGACGATGACGCGGTTTGGGTCCAGATCGAGGCCGTACCAGCGTTTGTAAAGGGCGGCGATCCCTTGGCGCAGGGCTGGCAGGCCAAGCCCTTCGGTGTAGCCGAGCGCGCCTGTGTCGAGGCCGTCGCGCAGCGCATCACGCGCGGTTTGCGGGGCTGGGGTGGCGGGTTGGCCGACCTCCATATGGATGATCGAGCGGCCTGCGGCCTCGGCGGCATTGGCCTCGCGTAGCACATCCATGACGATAAACGGGTCCACATGGGCGCGGGGGGCGAGGTGCATGAGGGGTCTCCTTGCGGGGGATTAGGGGCTGGGCTGGGGACCTCGATTGCCCGATCTGGCGGTGGGTGCAAGGCGGTTTTGCGGGGGTAGTGGAAGGGGGGCTTTGGGGGCAAATTCGGCCCCTCCCTAACTTTATGGGAGAGCATACAAGATGTAGCGGAAATTAACCCAAGATTCCGTCAATATCTTGTGGTTTCCCTAACATTATTAGGCGTATTAACCTTGCGTTTACGTTTGGACCTTCCGAAAGCTCGCCAAACACGTTCCCAAAGCCGCACTCAATCCTCGTCTTCCAAACCCGCCTCACCGCAATGTCAGGACACCGGGGCTAGGCAGCGCCGCCCGCAATCGGTAACGCTGGCGTGACCGAAAATTCCACAGGATCTCGCCCATGCGCCGCTTACTCGCCCCTCTCGCCCTCGCCCTGCTCTTGCCCTTCACTGTAAGCGCTCAAGACGCCGGCATGGATATGTCCGAGGCCGAGCGCGAAGCCTTCCGCGCCGAGGTCCGCGCCTATCTGCTAGACAACCCGGAGGTGATCTTCGAGGCCGTGCAAATCCTCGAAGACCGCCAAGCCGCAGCCCAAGCCCAAACAGATGTGGAGCGCGTGACCGCCAATCTGGACGATCTGTATGACACCTCGCGCTCGTGGGAAGGCGGCAATCTGGACGGCGATATCACACTGGTCGAGTTCATCGATTACCGCTGTGGGTACTGCCGCCGCGCCCATGACGAGGTGCTGGAGCTGGTCGCTTCTGACGGCAACATCCGGCTGATCACAAAGGAACTTCCGATCCTCGGCGAGGCCTCGGTGGCGTCCTCGCGCTTTGCGATTGCCGTGCTTCAACTGGCCGGGCGCGACACTTATAAGGACGCCAATGACGCGCTAATCCGCCTGCGCGGCGAGCCGGACGAGGCCACACTCAGCCAATTGGCGGTCGAACTGGGTCTGAACCCAAACGAGGTCTTGGCCCATGCCGCCTCCGACGACGTCACGCAAGTCATCAACGCCAACCGCGCGCTTGCCCAGCGGCTGGAAATTCGCGGCACGCCCACATTTGTAATGAACGGCGAGATGCTGCGCGGATATCTGCCGCTCGACCAGATGCGCGCGGCAGTGGCTGCGGTCCGGGGCTAGACACGCCAAATGGGAGGGTGCGTCATCTGCCGCGCCCTACAGCTCAAACTCTGGATAAACGTCAAGGATGATACGGGCCCGCATCGGTCGCAGCGCGTGATCTCCGGTGTCCTAGCGGGGGTTTTAAGGCCGCTGATCTGCTCTCGGGGGGCAAACCCCCTCCTTGCGCGCGGTTCAAGCAAGCGGGCGTCACCCCGCGTGGAAACCACTCTGCCATATCATGTCGGATCCGATGGCAGTGGGTGTACCCGGGCTGCGTTAAAGATCCGTTAGCAATCCGCGCGCAACACGGACCTCAAACGCAACGGCCCAAAACTCCACATGGAGTTTTGCAAATCCTCTCAAGAGGATTTACCCCCCTCCCCGGCCCCACCGCTCTAGCCCTTCGGCTTACCGCGATACGGCTTCGGCGCATCCGCAGGCGCTTTGCCCAGATGCTTGCGCAACCGCGACGGCGTGGACTTCTTCTTGTCCTTGTAGGGGTTATCCTCGTTCTGACCCCTGAACCATAATCGGATCGGCGTGCCCGGCATGTCGAAATCTTCGCGCAGCCCGTTGACGAGATAGCGCTCATACGAGGTCTGCATTTTATCCGGATAGGACGCCATCACCACGAATCCCGGCGGGCGCGTTTTGGCTTGGGTCATGTAGCGCAGCCGCACGCGACGGCCCGCAGGCGCGGGCGGCGGATGCGCTTCAACCATGGCTTGCAGCCAGCGGTTCAAAGTCGCCGTTGGAATGCGGCGGTTCCAGACCTCGTGGGCCTTCATCACCGCCTCCTGCAGCCGATCGAGGCCGCGCCCGGTCTTTGCCGACACCGTCACCAGCGGCGCGCCGCGCAACTGGGGCAGCAAGCGCGTGAACTCTTCGCGCAGCATGCGCAGCTTGTCCTGCTTGTCGGTCTCGATGTCCCACTTGTTCACGGCAATCACCACGGCGCGCCCTTCCCGCTCGGCCAGATCGGCGATCCGCAGATCCTGCTGCTCAAACGGGATCGCGGCATCCAGCAGGACCACTACAACCTCGGCAAACTTCACCGCACGCAAGCCGTCGGAGACGCTCAGCTTTTCCAGCTTCTCTTGCACCTTGGCCTTCTTGCGCATCCCTGCGGTGTCAAACAGCCGGATCGGCACCCCGTCCCAGTCCATCCGCACCGAGATCGCGTCGCGGGTGATCCCGGCCTCGGGGCCTGTCAGCAAGCGCTCCTCGCCCAGCATCTGGTTGATCAGGGTGGATTTTCCCGCATTGGGACGCCCAACAACGGCCACTTGCAACGGTTTCGCGTTCGACGGCACGCGCGGCGCATCCGCGTCCTCGTCCAGATCTACATCCGTCTCAGGCAGCTCGTCTAATGCCGCCTCTGCCGCCGCATCGACCAAGGGTTGCAAGACCACCAACAGATCCGCCATCCCCTCACCATGCTCGGCAGAGATCGGGATCGGCTCGCCGAGGCCCAAGCCAAAGGCCTCGTAAATTCCGGCCTCTGCCGCACGGCCTTCGGCCTTGTTCGCGGCCAAGATCACCCGTTTCGAGGAGCGGCGCAGAATATCGGCGAACACCTCGTCCGTCGGCGTGATCCCGGTGCGCGCATCGACGATGAACAAGCACGCATCGGCCACGCTCACGGCGCGCACGGTCAGCCGCCGCATCCGGCCTTGGAGGCTGTCATCCGTGACCTCCTCCAGACCTGCGGTATCCACAACCGTAAAGCGCAAATCGCCCAAGCGCGCAGCCCCTTCGCGCAGATCGCGCGTCACACCCGGCTGGTCATCGACCAGGGCGAGGCGTTGGCCCACAAGGCGGTTAAACAGGGTCGATTTGCCCACATTGGGACGACCCACGATGGCGAGAGTGAAGGACATCAGACGTCACGCTTTCAAAGATAGACCCGCGCCATAGCGCAAAGACAAGCCCACCGAAAGGGTCTAACGATAGGCGTGCAACGTCCCGTTGGTCGACACGACAAAGGCCACGCCATTGACGACAATCGGCGCAGCCGCTGCCCCACTAGGGATTTCCGTGGTGTCAACCACCGAACCGGAAGCCGGATCAAACCCACGCATGAGGCCATCATCGGACGCGACCAACAAACGTCCCCCCGCCAGAACCGGACCGAAATGCGCGGTGATGGTGCGGTGGCGGCGCGGGTTATCGTTCTCAAAATACGGGAGTTGCTCGGCCCAAACCGTCTCGCCCGTGCGCGCATCCAGACGCACCAGCCGTGCCTCGTCGGAAATCAGGAACAGCGATCCACCTGCGGGCCAAACCGGGCCATATGCGCCTTCACCGGCGGTCCAGTCACGTGCGCCCGTATCGGCGTCAATCGCGACAACCTTGCCTTGCGGGTTGCCCGTATAGATCGTGTTGCCAACCAAAACCGGATCGGCGGTGATCCCGTCAAACAGCGAATAGGCGCGACCGACACGCTCGCCTGCCACAGAGGTGCCCCATACGCGGATACCCGTTTGCTTCAGGACCGAGATCAACTCGCCCGACGCCATCGGCAGCACCACCTTGCGCCCATCGATGACCGGGCCAGACCCGCCCGTCAGGCCGGTGATGTTCGGAGCACCCGCAATCAGCCATTCGACCTTGCCGGTGCGCGCATCAATCGCACGCGCCACACCATCGGTGGAGACGACATAGACGCGGTTGCCTTCAACCGTTGGTGCAGCCGTGGCAGGCGCCTCGAGCGCTTGCGTCCAGCGCACGGTGCCCGACGCCGTATCAAGCGCGGAAATCGTGCCAAAGGCAGAGGTCACATAAAGCGTGCTGCCCGAGATCGATAAACCGCCGCCAGAGGCGTCATCGCTGCGCTCATTCGGGGGGGTCAGGTCTTGCGACCACAAAACTGCGCCTGTGTTCATCGCAATCGCCGTCACGGTGGCGCGGCTGTCGAGTGTGAAGATACGGCCATCAGCAGCCACGGGGCTGGCGGTGATGCGGTGCTTGCGGCTGTCACCAGCACCAATTTTCGCAGACCAGACTTCTGTCAGGCTGGGGCCAAGGACCGCGTGATCGGTGCGGTGCTGGGTGCTGCCATTGCGGTGGGTCCAGGACGTGATGTTGCGCGTGGCGGGCAAGCGGATCGGCACAGCGGCGCGGGGTGGGGCTGCAACCTCTTCGCCTTCAGCCACCTCGACGGTCGCGTCACCCAACCCATTGGCGGGATCATTGGTGTCGGCCAGCGGGGTGCGCACATCAAAGCGCTCGCCCGGCAGGATCAGTTCGCGCTCGCATCCCGCGAGCACAAAGACCGAAACAAGCGCCAAGGCCGCTGCGCGCTTGGCGCGGGAGGACCCTTGCAAAAATGGGCCGCGCGCGTGTGCGCCTAAGTGTTTGATGCCAGCCATGCTCAAGGCCCGTCCCCAAAAAAACGCGTTCATCGAACCTGTGCTTGGCGTTGAAATTCCGCCTGCACAGTTCGTATTTTGCGCGACCTTACCGCAGCTTGCACCAAATCGGAAGGCCCTACGCAACGCCTCTGCACGCCACCGCCTATTGGTCTGCGCCCTCGGTCTCGATATCCTCGAAATTACCGCCCAGCGACACGACAAGCTGGGCCGCCCGTTGGCGCTGCCCATTGGTCGACGCGGCGTCTTCGGCTATATCGGTCAACAAGGCAATCGCAGCGTCCCGCTCGCCCTGCTCGATCATCACAAGCGCCTGTTGCTCGCGCGCGATCTGGCGGAAGGGCGCGCCGGGGGCCGACAAGGCCTCGATCCGAGCAAGGCGGTCTTCGATGCCCAGCGCCTCGCCGCCCAGCAGCAGCAAGCGCAAATTGGCCAGATCGCGGTAGACCGAAGGGGTCAGCGGATCATCGGCCAGGGCGCGCAAGGCGGCCAAAGCCCGGTCGGTGTCCTGCGCCGTGGTCGCCTCCGCCGCCGTCAGCAAAGCCAGAATCGGCGCACCATCTTCGGGCGGGCTGACGCTGGCCAGCGCCTCGACCCGGGCGCCCGGATCTTCGGTGTTCAACGCCGCAAAGATCGCATCGCCGTAAGCTTGCGCCTCGGCGCGTTCTTGGGCGCGGGTCCATTCGGTGTAGGCCGCCGTGCCGACAATCCCGACGATCGCCAGCGCTGCGATCCAGCCATAGCGTTTAAACGTCGCAAACAACTTGTCGCGCCGCAGATCTTCGCTGACCTCTTCAATAAAACTGTCGCTGTCACTCATCGGAGCCTCTTTCAGGTCGGACCAAATTCTTGGCCAATCGCGCAATTATCGCGCGTTTAGCACGCAGGCTGAGGGCGTGCCAGCCTCGTTGCGCGCCCTGGAGCGCCGGAAACTGTGGTTTTCTTGCGCGCCCCTCATGAAATCGTTAATCTAAACTGGTCGGTTCAGCACTAAGTCCTTATGTCGGGTCCACCGGCGCTGCCCCCTTGTCAGGATCAGGTCCAGATCGCGCCGCGCTCGGACCTTCGGAGTACCACTTAAGATGCGCATCTTTTCGATCATCCTCGCCATTCTCGTGATGACAGCCCTGTTCTTATTCGTGCTGCAACGCGACGCCTTGATGGAGTTTGCAGGGGTCGGCGCGGACGACCCGATCAGCGAAACGGCGGTGGAGCCGGAAACCGACACGCCCATAGCCGCTGCCGCCACGCCCGAGCGGCGCGTTTCGGTCGTGGCGGTCGCAAGCACGGCGCAGACCGTGGACAATGCGGTGGTGTTGCGCGGGCGTACCGAGGCCCTGCGCCAAGTGGCGGTTCTGACGGAAACCTCGGGTCGCGTGGTGTCCGAGCCTTTGCGCAAGGGCACGCAGGTCGAGGCGGGCCAGATCATGTGCGAGTTGGATCCCGGCACACGCGGCGCTACGCTGGCCGAAGCCGAAGCGCGTTTGGCCGAGGCCCGCGCGCGGGTGCCCGAGGCCGAATCTCGCGTCACCGAAGCCGCCGCTCGGTTTGAAGAAGCGCGCATCAACCAAAACGTGGCCGAGCGTCTTGCCGCCGATGGCTTTGCCTCGGAAACGCGCGTCGCTGGCGCGGATGCGGCGCTGGCCTCGGCGCAATCAGCGGTCTCGTCGGCGATCACCGGACTTGAGACCGTCAAGGCAGGCATCCAAGGGGCCGAAGCCGCCGTTGAGCGCGCCCAGCGTGACATCGCCAACCTGACAATCACCGCCCCCTTTGCCGGGGTGCTGGAGACCGATACTGCCGAGTTCGGCAGCTTCCTGAACACCCAAGGCGGCAACGCCACATGTGCCACGATCCTGCAACTGAACCCGATCAAGCTGGTGGGCTTTGTGCCTGAGGCAGATATCTCGCTTGTGCAAGTCGGGGCGCGCGCGGGCGCGCAGCTGGCCTCGGGCCGCGAGGTCGGGGGCCTTGTGACGTTCCTGTCGCGCTCGGCGGACCTGACCACCCGCACCTTCCGCACCGAGATCGAGGTCGACAATGCGGACCTGTCTATCCGCGACGGCCAGACCGCCACCATCGGGATCGCCGCCGAAGGGACACCTGCGCATCTGGTCCCGGCCTCCGCGCTGACGCTGAACGATGCGGGCGCGCTCGGTGTGCGCCACGCTGTTGCGGACGGCGATGGCTACATGGCTGCTTTCGCCGCTGTGGAACTGCTGCGTGACACCATCGACGGCGTCTGGATCACCGGACTGCCGGACGAGGCTTCCGTCATCGTCGTCGGCCAAGAGTTTGTCACCGAAGGCACCAAGATCACCGTCACATATCGGGAGGACGGCGCATGACCGGCATCGTCGATTGGGCCGCCGAACGCGCGCGGATGGTTCTGGCCTTCGTGGCCTTGTCGGTCATTATTGGCACCGTCGCCTATATCTCACTCCCGAAAGAGGGAGAGCCGGATATCGAGATCCCGGCGCTGTTCGTGTCGGTCCCCTTCCCCGGCATTTCCGCCGAGGATAGCGAGAAGCTGCTCGTCAAGGTGATGGAGACGGAGCTGTCTGATCTCGACGGCCTCGACAAGATGTCGGCCACCGCCGCCGAGGGCTTCGCGGGCATGATCCTCGAGTTCGAGTTTGGCTGGGACAAGTCCCAGACGATTGCGGATGTACGCGACAAGATGAACACCGCTTCTGCAAATTTCCCGAGCGGTGCCGATAACTACACGATCAACGAGATAAACTTTTCCGAGTTCCCGATCATCGTTGTAAACTTGACAGGCTCGCTGCCCGAGCGGACGTTGCTGCGTCTGGCGAAAGACCTGCAAGACACGCTCGAAGGGCTGGAGCCTGTGTTGGAGGCGGGCCTGACCGGCCAGCGCGAGGAAATGGTCGAGGTCGAAATCGACCCGCTGCGGCTTGAGGCGTATAACGTCACCGCAGGCGAGTTGCTCGCCGTGGTGCAGAACAACAACCAGCTGATCGCCGCCGGACAGGTGGAAACCGCCAGCGGCGCCTTCTCGCTGAAAATCCCCTCCGCCTTTGACGAGACTGCGGACGTGTTCGGCCTGCCCGTCAAGGTCAATGGCGACCGCGTTGTGACCCTTGGCGATCTGGCTGACATTCGCCTGACCTTCGAGGACCGCGAAGGCACCGCGCGCTTTAACGGCGACGCCACGCTGGCCTTGCAGGTTGTCAAGCGCAAGGGCTTCAACATCATCGACATGGCCAACCTCGTGCGCACGACCGTGGCCGCCGAGCAAGCCGCGTGGCCGACCGAGTTGCAGCAGGCAGTCACCGTCTCCATCTCCATGGACCAAAGCCGAGTTGTCGGCTCGATGGTGTCGCAACTTGAAGGCTCCGTCCTGACGGCGATTGCGCTGGTGATGATCGTGGTGTTGGCCGCTCTGGGCACGCGCTCGGCGCTGCTGGTCGGCTTCGCGATCCCGACCTCGTTTCTCTTGTGCTTCGCCTTCCTCGCGCTGATGGGCATCACCGTATCGAATATCGTCATGTTCGGCTTGATCCTCGCCGTAGGGATGCTCGTGGACGGCGCAATCGTCGTGGTTGAATATGCCGATAGACGGATCGAGGAAGGGGCCGGTCCGATGACCGCCTTTACCGAGGCCGCCAAGCGGATGTTCTGGCCCGTTGTCTCGTCGACTGCGACCACGCTCTGTGCCTTCCTGCCGATGCTGTTCTGGCCGGGTGTGCCGGGGCAGTTCATGGGGATGCTGCCCGTCACCTTGATCTTCGTGCTGTCCGCCTCGCTGGTCGTGGCCCTCGTCTACCTGCCCGTCATGGGCGGTGTCGCAGGCCGGATGAGCCGGTTTTTCGAGAGTGCCGCCTCGGTGCTGATGGGCTTGCCTTATGTGGTCCGCTTCGCGATGGCAGCGGCCTCGGCCCTGTTTCTGTTTGCGTCCGCCATGCAGGTGCTGAACCCGGCCTATCTGCTGGGCCTCGACCCAGAGGGCGGGATCATGGCCTACGTGCCCGGAGCGATCCTATTCGCCATTGCCGCTGCCTTGCTGTCGGTCACCATGACCGCCGCGCGCATCCACCGTGAGCGCTCTGGCCGCATCAAGTCCGGCTTCCGCCGCACGCCCTTTGGCTGGATCATCCGCCTGATCACCAACAATCCGATCATGCCGATTGTGGCCATCGGGGTGGTTGGCTTCGTGGTTGTGACGACCTTTGGCCTGTTCGCGACCAACAATCGCGGCGTCGAGTTCTTCGTGGAATCCGAGCCTGAACAGGCCATCGTCTATGTCCAGGCGCGCGGCAACTACAGCCTCGGCGAGAAGGACGCGCTTTTGCGTCAGGCCGAGGCGATTGCCAATGACACCGTGGGCGTCGAGTCGGTCTTTGCCTTTGCGGGCGCAGGCGGTCTGAACCAGAACACCGGGGGGGCGAGCGCGCCTCTCGACACCATCGGCCAGATCCAGCTGGAGCTGGTGCCATGGGAAGATCGCCCGACGATTGATGTGCCGTGGTTCTCGATCTTCGGTCTGGTGGATGTGCCGCGCACGATTGTGGACCCTCGGTTCGACGGAAATGCGGTGCTCGATGCGATGAGCGCGCGTTTGGCCGAAATTCCGGGCATCCAGTTCGAGGTTCTCGCCGCCTCCCAAGGCCCCGCCTCGGCCAAGCCGGTGCATTTGCGCTTCAAGGGCGATGATTTCGAGGACCTGACAGCGGCGGTCGATTTGGCCTATGCGCGGTTCAACGAAACGACGGGTCTGACAGCGGTGGAAAACAGCCTGCCCCTGCCCGGTATCGATTGGCAGATCGACGTGAATGTGGGCGAGGCCGGACGGTATGGGGCCGATGTGGCGACGGTTGGCGCGATGGTCCAGCTGATCACACGCGGGGTGATGCTGGGGACCATGCGGGTCGACAGCTCGGATGACGAGATCGAGATCCGGGTGCGGTTTCCGGCTGAGGACCGGGTTTTGTCGACCCTCGATACGCTCAGGGTGCGGACGCCGAATGGGCTGGTGCCGTTGTCGAATTTCGTGACGCGGACGCCTGTGCCGAAGCTCGCGCAGATCAACCGGGTCGATGGCCAGCGCTATTATGACGTGAAGGCGGGTGTGGCTCCGGATCTGGAGAATGCCGAGGGAGTCGTGATCACGCCGGGCGAGCGGATCGCGGTGCTGACCGAGTGGCTGGAGACGGAAGCCGAGTTGCCAGCGGGCGTGTCCTGGGAATGGACCGGGGATCAAGAGGACGAGGCCGAGAGCCAAGCCTTCCTGTCCCAAGCCTTCCTCGGGGCGCTGTTTCTGATGTTCATCATCCTGCTGGCGCAGTTCAACAGCTTCTATAACGCGATCCTCGTGCTGGTCGCGGTGGTGCTCTCGACCACGGGCGTGCTGATCGGGATGATGGTCATGCAGCAGCCATTTTCGGTGATCATGACCGGAACGGGGATCGTGGCGCTCGCCGGGATTGTGGTGAACAACAACATCGTCTTGATCGACACCTACCAAGAATACTCGCGCTATATGCCGAGGTTGGAGGCGATCAGCCGGACCGCGCAGATGCGTATCCGGCCCGTTTTGTTAACCACGATCACCACGATGGCAGGCCTAACGCCGATGATGTTCGGCCTCTCGCTGGACTTCTTCGGCGGGGGCTACTCGGTCGATAGCCCGACGGCATTGTGGTGGAAGCAGTTGGCCACAGCGGTGGTGTTCGGCCTCGGGGTCGCGACCGTGCTGACCCTGGTGTTCACGCCTGCGATGTTGGCCTTGCGGGTCTGGATCGAGGACGGTGCCTATGGCGGATGGCTGCGCTTGCGGGCGGTGTCCTTGGGCAAGGCCAGCCGCGAGGCGCGCGATATCAGGCTGCGCCGCTCGGCCAAGAAGGTGCGCCATCCGGAGGTGATCTGGGACGAGGATGGGGGCCTCTTTGATCCAGACGCCGCCCCGGCAGCGGCCCCATTGCGCGCGGCAGAGTGATGGAGGCCGGCGAGAGCCAGCACCTGTGTCTGACGCCGGGCGGGGGACTGCCGCGATTGCTGGAGATCATGCGGCGGTTGCGCGATCCTGAGACCGGGTGCCCGTGGGATATCGAGCAGGATTTCGCCTCCATCGCGCCCTACACGATCGAGGAGGCCTATGAGGTCGCCGACGCCATTGAGCGCGCCGATTGGGACGATCTGAAGGGCGAGCTGGGCGATCTGCTGCTGCAAACCGTCTATCACACGGCGATGAGTGCCGAGGCCGGGCGCTACGATTTCCACGATGTGGCCGAGGCGATTGCGCAGAAAATGGTGGACCGGCATCCGCATGTGTTCGGGGGCGAGAGCCGTGATAAATCGGCGGAGCAACAGACGCGCGATTGGGAGGTGCAAAAGGAGGCCGAGCGCGCGCGACGGGGCGAAGTCGGCGTTCTGGACGGGGTCGCGCTGGGGCTGCCTGCCTTGATGCGCGCGGTGAAGCTGCAAAAGAGGGCAGCTCGGGTTGGGTTCGATTGGCCTGACGATGGGTTCGTGCTGGATAAGATCCGCGAGGAGGTTGCCGAGTTGGCCGAGGCGCGGGCGGATCTGGGGCCGGAGAAGGTTGCGGAAGAGTTTGGGGATCTGCTGTTTGTGATGGCGAACTTGGCGCGGCATTGGGACGTGGACCCGGAGGTCGCGTTGCGCGGGGCGAATGCGAAATTCGTGCGGCGGTTCGGGTTTATCGAGGCGGAATTGGCGAAGCTGGGGCGGGTGCCGGGCGAGAGCGATTTGGCAGAGATGGACGGGCTTTGGGATGCGGCGAAAGAGGCGGAGCGGAAGGGGTGATCGCGCGCTGCGGCGGGGCCTAGACGTTAACAAACCCCTAACACGCCTAACATTATTAGGCGTCGTAACCCTTTGTTAAGAAACGAACACCTAACCCATTGATATCAGGTCGCGAAAACTCGCCTTAAAGGCGAACCCCTAACATTGTTAGGGACGTTAACCTCTTGAGCACGTGTGGCCGTCTTACGCGCCAAGATATTTCGTCCGAAATATCTTCCCCCAAAACTCTTTGGACGAAGAATTTTGGCCCCTTGCAGCTTCGCCCCCACACCGTCACTCTGCCCCCATGACACGCAAAATCATCATCGACACCGACCCCGGCCAAGACGACGCTGTTGCCATCCTGCTGGCCCTCGCCTCCCCCGAGGACCTCGATGTCCTCGGCATCACCGCCGTCGCCGGAAACGTCCCCCTGCCCCTGACCGAACGCAACGCCCGCATTGTCTGCGAGCTCGCCGGCAAGCCCGACACACAGGTCTTCGCCGGGTGCGACGCACCGCTGACCCGCAAGCTGGTCACGGCCGAGCATGTCCACGGCAAGACCGGTCTCGACGGCCCGCAGCTCGCTGACCCGACCATGCCTCTGCAAGCCCAGCACGCGGTCGACTACATCATCGAGACCCTGCGCGCACAGCCCGAGAACACCGTCACCCTCTGCCCGCTTGGCCCGCTGACCAACATCGCTACCGCCATGCAAAAGGCCCCCGATATCATCCCCCGCATCCAGGAAATCGTCCTGATGGGTGGCGCCTATTTCGAGGTTGGCAACATCACCCCGGCGGCTGAGTTCAACATCTATGTCGACCCCGAAGCCGCTGATATCGTGTTCAAATCCGGCGCACCAATCGTCGTCATGCCCCTCGACGTCACCCACAAGGCCCTGACCACCGCGCCCCATGTCCAGGGGTTCCGCGATATGGGGACCGAGCCGGGGCGCATGGTCGCCGAGTGGACGGACTTCTTCGAGCGGTTCGACAAGGAAAAATACGGCTCCGCAGGCGCGCCCCTGCACGATCCATGCGTGATCGCCTACCTGATCCAGCCCGACCTCTTCCAAGGCCGCCACGTCAATGTCGAGATCGAAACGCAAGGCACCTACACCGCAGGCATGACCGTCGCCGATTGGTGGGGCGTCACAGATCGCGCGCCCAATGCGCTGTTCATCGGCGATGTCGATGCGGACGGCTTCTTCGCGCTACTGACCCAGCGGATCGCCCGCCTCTAGCCCACGTTCACCTCGAAGGGCAGGGCCTTCAAATCCGGTGCAACCCACCCGCGCCGGGCCGCGACGCTGAACAGCGTTTCGCGATGCCAATGCGGCTTGACCCAGTCACTGCGCGCGAAATCCGAAGCCAGAACGCGCGCCATCGTCTCGACCATCGTGGGCTCCATCAGGCTCGCAGCCCCCGCGATAGAGGCTTGGGTGATCGTCGCGTGATAGCCCTCGGTATCGGTGTTCACCCCGCCTTTCGCCTCGTTAAAAGCGCGGATCATGGCGGGCATTTCGCGCGCCACCCACGCCGCTCCGTTGCGGTGCAGCAACCACACCACTGCGGCCCAATGGGCTTGATGGTCAAACGCCTCCGCAGGCAAGCTAAGATCGGCAAATCCCTCGCCTATCCGGGTGATCTCATCTTCCGTCATTGTGGCGCTGCGGGATCGGGGTGCATGTGGCTGTCGGCACTGGTCCAGTCGCAGCCATACACATCTTTCAGCGTCTCAATGGTGGCGCACTGCGCCTCGGTGAACGGCGATTTGCCCTCAAAACTGTGCAAGACGATGCCTTCCAACAGATCGCTCAATGACAGATCGAGGTATTCGGCAAGTCCCTTCAAGGTCTTCAAAAGGGGCGTCTGCAAACGAACGCCCGTTTGGGTGCGGTGAACCGTCATGGCAATCTCCTCCACCTACGTGTTACCAGGGTAACAAACGCAGTTCAAACGCTAAGGTGCACCTGGCGGCAACCAGCCCGTATGATCGGGCAGCTCTGGTGGGGGCAGCGGATCGCTTACCTCGGGCTCACGGCTAGGGTCACTTTCTAGCTCTGCGCCAGTATCCGTATCCTTCGGGATCTGGGTATCTGTCTGCGTATCGATCCCGATCCAGTTGCCCTCTGCATCATATCCCAGCCAACTGGACTCCGATCCGGGCGGTGCGGGCGGCGGGAGGCCGCGCCACTCCACCACCGTGCCGTCGGCGAGCACTTCAAACCCGGCTTCTTCTTCAGGCCGGAATTCACTCGCACCACTGCGCCCCTCGGCAGAGCCAGACACGATCTCGACCACCCCGTCGATCTGGTCGAGGGTCGGATCCTCGCGTTCGATATAGGCAAGCATGTCCTGAAAGGCGGCCTGCAACTCGGCGGCGGGCACCTGCGCCAGTTCGGGGCGCGCGGTGCCATTGGGCAGGTACTCTCCATTCGCATCCTGCGCGCCAACTCCCCACCGCGGGCCGCCCGTCATCACGGCGGCATACATCGCTTTGGCTTTGTTCTCAGGCGTGCCGCCAATGACAAGGGCTTCGAAAAACATCCTGTGCACCGCGCGCCAGTCGCGGGCCTGCCACCGGGGCATGTCCTCATTGCCGAAGCCGCAATAGGCGTCATGGATTGCCGCCGCGATGGCAAATTCAGCACTGGTGGGCGCGCCAATCAAGGGCACAAAGACCGGCGGAATCGTGGCCCCATCGGTGATCGTGCCGGTCGGTGCGGCCCAGATCTTGCCGGTGCGGTCCACATACTGGACCTCGTTGAGGGTCCGGCGGTAGACGAAAGGGCGATCCGGGAAGGTCACAGTCGTGGCGGTCAGTTCCAGCGGCGCGTTGCGAAACACACAGGTTTCTCCGGCCTCACAGTCCAAGGCAGCGCCCACGAAGGCGCCGACAAAGGTGCATCCGCCCACTGTGACACTGGCGGCAAGCGCGATGAACACCTTGCGCATCTGGTTAACGCCCCTTTCGTCGCCTCGGGCCTCGCTGTGGATAACTCTAGCGTGCGGCTTGCCCCTCGACAACCGCGCCGCAACCCATATCTAGGGGACATGACACATGCACCGACCTTCCAGAACAGCTACGCGCGCCTGCCCGAGCACCTCTTTACCCGCCAAACGGCTCGTCCGGTGGCGGTCCCCAAGCTGCTAGCGGTCAATTACGCGCTGGCCACGCAGATGGGCCTCGACGCCGATTGGCTGCGCTCGGACGAAGGTCTTGCGATGCTGGCCGGAAACGCTGTGCCCGAGGGGGCCGAGCCGCTCGCCCAAGCCTATGCAGGCCACCAATTCGGCAACTGGAATCCGCAGTTGGGCGATGGGCGCGCGCTGCTTTTGGGCGAGGTGATCGGCCCCGACAAGACGACCTATGACATCCAGCTCAAAGGCTCCGGCCCTACGCCCTATTCGCGCATGGGCGACGGGCGCGCGTGGCTCGGCCCTGTGATGCGCGAGTATCTGATCTCGGAAGCCATGCACGCGCTCGGCGTGCCGACAACCCGCGCGCTCGCGGCCGTTACCACTGGCGAGACAGTGGTGCGCGAGGCCCCCTTGCCCGGTGCGATCCTGACGCGTGTGGCCTCCAGCCATCTGCGCGTCGGCACCTTCCAGTTTTTTGCCGCCAGACAGGATGAAGAAGCCACAGCAGCCCTTTGCGATTACGCGATACAGCGGCATTACCCTGATGCCGAAGGCCCCCTCGGGTTGCTCAACGCCGTCATCGATGCGCAGGCGCAGCTGATCGCCAAATGGATGGGCCTTGGCTTTATCCACGGTGTGATGAACACCGACAATATGACCATCTCGGGCGAGACCATCGACTACGGTCCCTGCGCGTTCATGGAAACGCATCACCCCGAGACGGTCTATTCCAGCATCGACCAATACGGGCGCTACGCCTATGCCAACCAGCCCGAAATCGCCGTGTGGAACATCGCGCAACTGGCCACCGCCTTGCTGCCCCTGATCGACACGGACCGCGACACAGGGATCGAGATTGCGACCAAAGCCGTCCACCGCTTCCCCGATGTCTATGCGGCGGCCTACACGGAGGTGTTCGCGGCCAAACTCGCCCTCGCCCCCGATCATCCAGAGGCGCAAAACCTGATCGATGCGTTCCTCGCCCTGATCACCAATCAAGCCGATTTCACCCTGGCGTTCCGAGGCTTGGCCACCGGTGACACGCGCGCGCTGTTCGCAGATCCAAAAGGCTTCGACGCATGGTCGACCAAGTGGGAAGCCGCGCGCTTGCCCGACTGGCAGACCCTCTTGCCCGCCGCAAACCCCGCCTTCATCCCGCGCAATCACCGGATTGAAGAGGCCATTCAGGCGGGCGTCAAAGGCGACTTCGGGCCGTTCCACCGCCTGCACGAGGTGCTCAAGACCCCGTTCCAAGACCAACCCGAGCACGCTGAGCTGCAACACCCCGCCGACCAGAATAACGCAGTGCGCCAGACGTTCTGCGGCACCTAAGCACTTTCTTGCCCTAAATACTCAACTCGCAACCGCGACCCGCGCGGGCCGATTGATCAGATAAAGCCCCGCCGCCACCAATACCAAAGCAATCCAGATGCCAAAGCCCACCGGCTCGTCCAGGATCAACCAGCCAAAGAGCACCCCAAAAACCGGGCCGAGAAAGCTGAACGAGGCGACGCCAGAGGCCGGGTAGATCGACAACAACCAGAGCCAAAAGACAAAACCCAGACTGACCAGCACGATCTGGAAGCCGAGACCCGCAAGATGAAGAACAGGCTGAAAATCTCTGATAAACGGCCCAAAGAAGAACGCGACCCCAAGCAGAACCGGGGCCGAGACGACCAGTTGCCACATGAGTTGCACCTCCGGCGTCTCATGCCTAAGCCGTGAGGCCTTTGCCATCAAGGCCGCACCCGCCCAGCCCATGGCCGCACCCAGCGCAAACAGATCCCCCAGAAGCGATCCGCCCGACAAATCGCCCCGCGTGGCAATCGCGAAGACCACCCCCGCAAAGGCAAGGGCCAGTCCGGTGGCCTTAAGCGGGCTCATACGGTCGCCGGGCAAGATGAAATGGGACATCAGCGCCAGCCAGACGGGCATGGAGTAGAAAATCACCCCGGTGCGCACCACCGTCGTGAGATCCAGCGCCATGAAGAGACAAACGAACTCGAACGCAAAGATCGACCCGATGGTCAGCCCCACCCCCCATGTGCCGGGGGTGATCTTCGTGGACAACCCGCGCAGCCACATCCATGCCAGCAGCAGCAAAACGCCCCCTGCCGAGCGCAGACCTGCGAAGAACACCGGCTGCAAGCCTTCGTTAACCACCTTGATGACGACTTGGTTAAAGCCGAGCAGCGCCGAAAACAGGATCAGCGATATCGCGCCAAAGCTGTCCATGGAGGTTTTTTGGGGCATGGTGGACACCGTCTCTCACTTAATTGGACCGTTCAGGCCACTGTTGGAGAAGTTCCTGCATGACGCCAGAAATGCAACTCGTTTGTTGCAGCGCGGTATGAGTGGCGGCGCGCGGCAACCAAGGTTCTCGGTAATGCTAGGTGTTTGGGCATGTGACACGCTCAACGCGCACCCAGTGCCACCCATCCACCGTAATTGGCCCCAGCAAAGCGCGCGCACATTCGTTGGCTGTCAATTCTTGTGGGGTGGGGAACTCGTTGGTTGAGTCGGCACGCAACGGGCCAGGACGCAAGTTAATCGCGCCTTTTCCATCGGCCACGGTATAGATAGAGCCGATGCGACCGGGAAATGCATGCCCATTGATGATGCTCGCGAGGTAATCCGACGGCTCTGACTTACGGTTCAGTGCGATGTATCCCGCAAACCCCTCCGATCGGGGGATCATCAAGTCTGATTGGATCAGCACATCGCGAGCTTCGCTTAGGTCGCAGCTCTGTTGAACAATTTCGATGAAAACCTCTGGGACATTATTACCTGTGACCCGATACTCGCGCAGCAAGTCCAGCTGAGAAATGCACGAAGTACGTTGCTCGCGCAGTGCTTCGTCTAGATCAAGCCCATAGGTTTGCACGGCGATTCCCCCCCCGACCACCACCACAGTTGCGGTTTTGGCAAGCGACTCGAAGCGGTTCAGCTGGGTCGAGACCACCTCTCCGCCTTGCGTGGCGGCCCTGCGGCGCATGACCCCAAATAACGTGATCGCAGCCACTGCCAGAAGGGTCAGGACCATGATCGCAGGCGTGATTTCTTCGATAATTGCTTGCATTTTTGTGTCTCCAAATTGAACAAGTTTTTGTACCCCCACACTCGCACCCGCGCGTGATCCGAGCGTGAATTGGAGCATTGGCTGTCTGTTCACACACCCCCATGCTATGCCCGCTCTGCCCCGACCTTATGAGTGCCCCCATGGACATCCTTCAAATCACCTCCCTTCTGATCGTGCTGGCCGCGGCCTTCGCTTCGATCAACGCGCTTTATCTGCGCCTGCCCTCCGCGATTGGCATCATGATCATCGCGCTTGCGGCCTCGCTCGCCGTGCTGGGCCTAGACGCGCTGATCCCGGCCAGCCAGATGGCGGAGACGGTGCGCGCGCAGGTGCTTGAGATCGAATTCTCGGACGCATTGCTCGAAGGCATGTTGGGCCTGCTGCTCTTTGCCGGGGCCCTGCATGTGAAGCTGAGCGAATTGCGAGAGCAGTGGCTCTTGGTGTTCCTGATGGCGACCATTGGTGTCGGGCTGTCCACGGCCATTGTCGGCTTTGGGTTCAGCTACATCACCGGAATGCCCTTGCTGATCGCATTGGTCTTCGGCGCGCTGATCTCGCCCACGGACCCTGTCGCCGTGCTCGGCGTGTTGCGGCGCGCAAACCTGCGCAAGTCGCTAGAGACCAAGATCGCAGGCGAGAGCCTGTTCAACGACGGGGTCGGCTACGTGGTCTTTCTGGTGCTCGTGGGCCTCGCCTTCCCTGCCCTCAATCACGGCGAGGGCCAAGAGCAAAGCGCGCTGCTGGCAGCGGGGCTTCTGTTCTTCCAAGAGGCCGTCGGCGGCGCGCTTCTGGGCCTGATCTTGGGCTGGCTGACCTACAGGGTCATGCGCCGGATCGATGACTATTCCGTTGAGGTTCTGTTGACCCTCGCGCTGGCCTTTGGCGGCTATTCGCTGTCGCTCTGGCTGCATGTCTCGGCCCCGATCATGGCCGTCGTCGCCGGCCTGCTGATCGGCGAGGTCGAACATGCCATGACCGACGAGACCCAATCTTATGTCGACGCTTTCTGGAAGCTGATCGACGAGATCCTGAACGCCGTCTTGTTCCTGATGATCGGGTTCGAGGTCTTCGCCGTCGCCTTCAACATGGAAACCGTGACCGCAGGCGCCTATGCGGTGGGCCTCGCGCTGCTGGCGCGCCTCTTTGCCGTCGCGGTGCCGGTCTTGCTGCTTGGTCGTATCCGCGCGTTTACCCCCGGTGTGATCCCGATCATGACCTGGGGCGGGCTGAAGGGCGGGATCTCGGTCGCACTTGTGCTGTCACTGCCCGAAAGCGAATGGAAACCGCTGATGCTGACCGCGGCCTATATGGTCGTGGTGTTCTCGATCATCGTGCAAGGCTTGACGGTGGCCCCGCTGGCAAAATGGCTGACGCGGGGGGCGTGACGCGCTATGTATGATCCATGAGTTTCGCAAGCATGTTGCAGGATTTGACCACGGGGGTGGGGATCGAGGAAGGCTCGGTGCTGGGAAATTTCGTGTTCGATGTCACCTCAGACGACCCGAGCGAGGGGCTGGGCGATATCCTCGGGACCGCCGGTCTGGTCGGGCTCCTGGGGGTTGCCGGGGGCGCTTTGGCGGCGACGACCTCGCTGGGCGATGTGCTGTCAGGCACACCCTCGTCAGACGACCCAGCGGTGGAGGCCCGCGCCGCGCTGGTGCTGCGCACGCTGGTGCAGATCGCCAAGGCCGACGGGTTGAGTTTTGCTGAAAAACAGGCGTTCCTGGATCGCATCGACCGGAGCAATCCGCGTGATGCGCTGGCCCTGAACGCGCTGTTCAACGCCCCTGTGGATGCAGCGACCTTGGCGCAAGACACATCCGAGGCCGACCGCGATCTGGTTCTGACCACCGCCCAGCGCGCCGCAAAAAGTAACGCGGCACGTGCCTATGTTGCGCAGCTGTCAGACGCATTCGGCGCATCATAAGGGTTCCGCAACCGCGCCCTATCGCCTATGACACTCCCCCAAGACCGCCGAGGGGGCATGATGACTGAGACGATTCTGGAACGCTGCGAGGCGAAAGGCCTGCGCATGACCGGGCAGCGCCGCGTCATTGGCACGGTGCTGGAAGACAGCGACGACCACCCCGATGTTGAAGAGCTATACGCCCGCGCCCAAGCGGTCGATGCCGCGATCTCGCTGGCGACGGTCTACCGGACGGTGAAACTGTTCGAGGAGGCCGGGATCCTTGAGAAGCTGGAGTTTGGCGATGGGCGCGCGCGCTATGAGGATGCCGACCGCGAACATCACGACCACCTGATTGATATGAATTCAGGCGAGGTAATCGAGTTTGTCGACGAAGAAATCGAGGCGCTGCAAGAGAAAATCGCCGAGCGGTTGGGATACCGTTTGAAGGGCCATAAGCTGGAACTGTATGGCGTGCCGATCAAGAAGGGCGAAGCGTAGTGCGCGGCGGCTTAGAAATCACCCTAACGACTTGATTTGGAACACTATTTTCATGGTTAACAGAGCGTTAAGATGCCTAACATTATTAGGGATACACGCGTCGCGTGTAGGTAGCGTGCAAAAAACCTAGTGTTTTCAATACCCAGCCCCACCGCTTAGCCGCTTTCCCTAACATTATGGGAGCTTGTTAACGCACGTTAACCATGACGACCTTGGCGCGACCTGACCCCTGCCAAACCGCGCCAACCCTCCTCAGATCAGCATCTGAAACACCACACCGCCGACAATCGCGCCGCTCAACCCCAGACCCAAGTAGACCGCGAACACCTGCGGTTTCACCAGGCTCCAGACCGCAGCCATCGCCGGGACCGAGCTGACCGCCCCCGCTGTCAGGAACGCCATCGCGGCCCCTGCGCTCATGCCCTGGTCCATCAACCCGGCCAGCAAAGCGGGTGCCACATAGCCGTTCAGATAGGCAGGCATTCCGACAAACGCCGCCGTGACAATCGGCACCAGCCCGTCGCCGCCCACGAGACCAGCGATCATCGCAGCAGGCACATAGGTGATCAACAGCGCCTCCAGCGTGTAGGCCAGCGCCAGCCATTTCAGCAAGAACAGCGCGTTTTCCAGAAACTCGGCCCGGAACATGCCGCGCTGCGCCTCGGTCTCCCACACGCGCCACTGCACCTCGCCGCCCGGCACTTTTGGCGCTGAACAGCACCCGCTTGCCGGGGCCTTGCGCAACGGCACCTCGAAATGACCGACCCGCATCACACCCATCACGATGAACCCGCCCGCCAAACCAAGGGCGACAGCGACAACCGCCTTGCCGATCGCAAAGGGCCAGCCGAGCGCCGCTGCCGTGATCATCAAGGTCGGCGGATCGATCAGGGGCGAGGACAACCAGAACGCCATGACTGCCGACAAGGGCGTGCCAAGCGCCAAGAGCGCCGCGATGAACGGGATCACTTGGCATGAACAGAACGGGGCTAACCCCCCGATCAGGGCCGCAAACACGACCATGCGCGCCTCGCGGCCTTTGAAGGCCTCCGAGATCATCCGGTCGGCGCCCGCCGCCTTCAGGTAGGCCAGCATCACGACTGCGATCAGGATATAGGGCAAGGTCCGGCCCAAAGCGGCCAGCGCGAAGTGCAGGTTCGGCAGCATTTGCGGCGGATCGAGCAGCAGCGTCAGGATCGGAACCGCCACCACAATGGTCCACGGGGTCCAGAGGGCCGCGCGCCAATTGATGCGGGGGGGATGGGCGAGATCAGCCATGGTCAGCAACATTTCCTTGCGGTGTGGAGGGCGCATCGGCGCAACACTCGGTCAGGATAAAGCCCGCAAGCGCGCGCAGGCGGTCGAAATCGGCGCGACAGCCCACCGTGCGGCCTTGCCGCGTTTGGCGAATGACCTCGGCCCCGGCCAAAAACTTCAGGTGATGCGCGAGGGTGGAGGCGGCAATTCCGGTGCGGCTCTGGATCTCGCCGACGGTCAAGCCCGCCTCTCCGGCCCGGATCAGGCAGTTCAGCACGCTCAGGCGCGCCTCGCTGCCCATGGCGGCAAAGCCTTGTGCGGCTTCTGTTTGGTCCATCCCGGCACCTCGATTCGATAAAACTAGAAATATAGTTATATGATGTCCCGCCTATTGACCAGCCTTTCTTCTCGCGCCCTGTCGCGCTAAGCCAAGCACACCTCCTTTCGAAAGCCCCTCCCCCATGGATAATCTTCGCGGCATCGGCCTTATGCTTTTCGCGATGGCCGGGTTTGCCACCAGCGATGCGATCATCAAGGCGCTAACCGGCAAATTCCCGCCCGGACAGATCATCATGATGCTGGGGGTGGGCGGTATGGTCTTCTTTGCGGCCCTTCTCCTGCGCGCGGGCAAGCCCTTTTGGGGGCCATGGAGCCTGAACAAAATCGTCGTGCTGCGCAATTTCATCGAAGGCTTCGCGGTGCTGGCCTTCGTGACCTCGCTGTCGATGGTCGAGCTGTCGGTCCAAGCCGCCATCACACAAGCCACGCCCCTGATCGTGACCCTTGGGGCGGCGCTTGTGCTGAAAGAAACCGTCGGCTGGCGGCGCTGGTCTGCGGTGACCTTCGGGATGCTCGGCGTGATCGTGATCCTGCAACCCGATGCCAGCGGTATCTCCCTCGGCGCGCTGATCGCCGTGGTCGCGGCCTTCTTTCTGGCCGCGCGCGATGTGGTCACGCGCATGGTCCCGCAAGAAGCCCCGACCGAGGCTTTGGCATTTTACGGCACCTCCAGCCTTGTGGTGGTGGGGGCGGTTCTATGGGCGCTGGGGCCTGATTTTGTGTCGCCGGAGCCGGTTGAGTGGATCTACCTGATCGCCGCCTCTGCCTTCGGGTCCATCGCCTATTACGCGATTACGACTGCGATGCGCACGGGCGAAGTGTCGGTCCTGATCCCGTTTCGCTACACGCGTCTGTTGTTCGCGATGGGCTACGGGGTCCTGTTTTTTGGCGAGCGCCCGGATATCTGGGTCTTCGTCGGATCGGCCATGGTCATCGCCTCAGGCCTTTATACCATCGCCCGTGAGCGCAAACGCCGCATCGCAGCAAGGCCTTTCCGAGACGGTCTAGGTGCGCTAAGACCGCGCCAACAGCGAAAAGTTTTCAGAGGATATTTCCATGACCGCCATCATCGACATTCACGCCCGCGAAATCCTCGACAGCCGGGGCAACCCGACGGTTGAGGTCGACGTGACACTTGAAGACGGCACGATGGGCCGCGCGGCGGTGCCTTCGGGCGCATCGACCGGCGTGCATGAAGCTGTCGAGAAGCGCGATGGCGACAAAGCGCGCTACATGGGCAAGGGCGTGCTTGAGGCCGTGGCGGCGGTGAATGGCGAGATCGCCGAGGCGCTTTTGGGCGTGGACGCGACCGAGCAGACAGCCATCGACGGCTCGATGATCGAGCTGGACGGCACCGACAACAAAGGCCGTTTGGGCGCGAACGCGATTTTGGGCGTGTCCTTGGCGGTCGCGAAGGCGGCGGCGGACGCGACGATGCAGCCCTTTGTATCGCTATGTGGGTGGGACGTCCGCACGGGTTCTGCCCGTTCCAATGATGAATATCATCAACGGCGGCGAGCACGCCGATAACCCCATCGGACATTCAGGAATTCATGATCATGCCTGTGGCGGCGGACAACATCCGCGAGGCTGTGCGCATGGGGTCCGAGGTATTCCATACCTTGAAGAAGGAGCTATCCGCGGCGGGTCTTTCAACCGGGATTGGCGACGAGGGCGGCTTTGCGCCCAACATTAGCTCCACCCGCGACGCGCTTGATTTCATTCTGAAATCTATCGAGAAGACAGGCTATAAGCCGGGCGAGGAGATCTATCTGGCCCTCGATTGCGCCGCGACGGAATATTTCAAGGACGGCAACTACGTGATGTCGGGCGAAGGCAAGACGCTGTCTGCGGCGGAGAACGTGGACTACTTGGCGGCCTTGTGTGCGGATTATCCGATCATCAGCATTGAAGACGGCTGTTCCGAGGATGACTGGGACGGCTGGAAGATGCTGACCGAGAAGCTTGGCGGCTCTGTGCAGTTGGTCGGCGACGATCTGTTCGTGACCAACCCCGCGCGCTTGCAGATGGGGATCGATCAGGCGGCAGCGAACTCGCTGCTGGTGAAGGTTAACCAGATCGGCACGCTGACCGAGACGATGGCCGCCGTGGATTTGGCGCACCGGAACCGGATGACTTGCGTGATGAGCCACCGCTCGGGCGAGACTGAGGATGCGACGATTGCCGATCTGGCCGTGGCGACGAATTGCGGGCAGATCAAGACGGGCTCCTTGGCACGCTCCGATAGGCTGGCGAAGTACAACCAGCTGATCCGGATTGAAGAGGCCCTTGGCGAGACGGCAGAGTTCGCAGGTCGCTCGATCCTGCGCTAACGCCTGTGGCAGCGCCCAAAACTTTTCGTCCGAAAAGTTTTGGGCCGCATTTTCTTCGGACGAAGAAAGTGCTTACCCGAGCTTCACCAACGCATGCCGCTTCTTGCCCGCACTCAGCTTGATCGGCTGGGCCAGCTCGTCCGCGCCGACCATCTGGCCCGCATCGCTCACAGCGACATCATTCATCTTCGCCCCGCCCTCGGCAATCAGGCGTTTCGCGTCCTTGCCGGACTTCGCAAGCCCTGAGCGTACGATCAGTTGCGCCATGGAAATCCCATCCCCAACCTCAGCAGCAGCAAGCACCAACGTAGGCAGGTCGTCGCCTGCCCCACCCTGCTCGAACACCTCGCGCGCGGTGGCCTCGGCGGCGCGCGCAGCGGCATCCCCATGCGCGAGACCCGTCACCGCATTGGCCAGCGCGATCTTGGCATCGTTGATCTCGGCCCCTTCCAGCGCACCCAAGCGGTCGCACTCGTCCAAAGGCATCTCGGTATAGAGCTTCAAGAACCGCCCCACATCGGCATCGGTGGTGTTGCGCCAGAATTGCCAGAACTCATAGGGCGAGCGCATATCGGCGTTCAGCCAGACCGCCCCATCCTGAGATTTGCCCATCTTCTTACCGTCTGAGGTCGTCAGCAAAGGCGAGGTCAGCCCGAACACTTGCCCCTCCAGCACCCGCCGGGTCAGGTCGATCCCGTTGACGATATTGCCCCACTGGTCCGACCCGCCCATCTGCAAGCGGCAGCCGTAGCGGCGATTAAGCTCCATGAAGTCATAGGCTTGCAGGATCATGTAGTTGAACTCGAGAAAGCTGAGAGACTGCTCGCGATCAATCCGGCTCTTCACACTCTCGAACGCCAGCATCCGGTTCACGCTAAAATGCCGCCCGATATCGCGCAAAAACTCAAGGTAGTTCAGATCGTCGAGCCACTCGGCATTGTTGAGCATCTTCGCATCCGACGCCCCCTCGCCAAAGGAGACATAGCTAGAGAATACCTGCTTAATCCCAGCAATATTGTCATCGATCTGCGCAGGCGTCAGCAAGGGCCGCTCGTCGGCGCGAAAGCTCGGATCTCCCACCTTGGTCGTCCCGCCGCCCATCAACACGAGTGGCTGGTGCCCGGTCTTTTGCAGCCAGCGCAGCATCATGATCTGGATCAGGCTGCCCACATGCAGCGATTTGGCGGTCGCGTCGAACCCAATATAGGCCGGAACCACCCCCGCCATCAGCGCGTCGTCCAGCGCAGGCAGGTCGGTGCAATCGGCAAGGAACCCGCGCGTGCGCATTACATGCAGGAATTCGGATTTGGGCTGGTAGGTCATCGTTGTCGCGTCCATGCTAGGGCTTAACGGCTATTAACGGGGGCGGGCGTGAAGGGAAAGAGGCGGATCATCCGAGCGGCCGGTATGATGTCGGGAACCTCGCTCGACGGGGTCGATCTGGCGGTGATCGAGACCGATGGCGTCGATGTGTTCAGCTTCGGCGAGATCGGCTATCGCCCCTACACGGACGGCGAGCGCGATGTGCTGCGCACAGCCCTTGGCAAATGGCCGGGGGAGGACGGTGTGGCCGAGGCTGCGCGCATCGTCGAGGACGCGCATATCGAGCTGGCCGAGGGCTTGGAAGACATCGAGCTTCTGGGCTTTCACGGCCAGACCCTCGCCCATGAGCCGAAGGGTCGCGGCACCCATCAGGCAGGCGACGGCGCGCGGGTGGCGGAAGCCCTCGGCATCGACACCGTTTGGGATTTTCGCAGCGCGGATGTCGCGCTTGGCGGCCAAGGCGCACCGCTTGCCCCGTTCTACCACTGGGCCTGCGCGCGTTGGGTTGGGCTGATCAAGCCTGCGGTGTTCCTGAACCTCGGCGGGGTCGGCAACCTGACATGGGTGAACACCAAGGAGATGGCGCCGGATCTGTTCGGCGCGCTTTTGGCCTTCGACACCGGGCCCGCCAACGCGCCCATGGACGACCTGATGCTGAGGCGCGGGCTTGGGCGGCAGGACGAGGACGGTGCGCGCGCGGCCAAAGGGACTGCAAACCCCGACGTGCTGGAGGCGTTCATCGAGACCGCCTATTTCAACGCGCCGCCGCCCAAATCGCTCGACCGCGCGGATTTCGCGGCCCTCACCGATGCTGTCGCGGACCTAAGCACGGAAGATGCGCTCGCCACCCTCGCCGAGTGCCTCACCGGGGCCGTTGCGATGGGCTTTGCGCATTTGCCATCGGTGCCAAGCGCGCTCTACGTCACGGGCGGCGGGCGGCATAATGCGCATGTGATGGAGCAACTCAGCGCGCTGTTGCCCTGCCCCGTGGCCACGGTAGAGGCGCTCGGCCTCGACGGTGACAAGCTGGAAGCGCAGGCCTTCGCCTATCTGGCAGCCCGCGTTGCAGGCAAGCTGCCAACCTCGGCCCCCGGCACCACGGGTGTGGGCGCAGCCGTCTCCGGCGGCACGATCAGCCGCGTTTCCGCATCTGACGCACCATTGAGGTTGAGTAGATAACGAGTGCCGCCCAGATCAGCGCAAAGGCCACGGCTTTGGTCAGGCTGAACGGCTCGTCGAACACGAAAACCGCGATCAGGAAGATCATCGTGGGTGCGATATATTGCAGGATGCCGATGGTCGACAGGCGCAGCAATTTCGCGCCATTGGCGTAAAGCAAAAGTGGTCCGGCAGTGACGACGCCGCAGCCGAGCAGAAGCCATGTGTCGGTCGGAACATCGGCCAAGAAATACGCCTGCCCGGTCCCCCAGAGCCACGCCATATAGGCCAGCGCGAAGGGGGTCAGGATCAGCACCTCCAGCATGAAGCCTTGGTTCGCACCCACGGGCAAGGTCTTGCGGAAGAACGCATAGATTCCCCATGAAATCGTCAAGGCGAGGGCGACAATGGGCAGGCTTCCCGTCTCCCATGTCAGCACCCCGACCGCCGCAGTGGCCAGCGCAATGGCAACGAGTTGGGCGCGCGACAGGCTCTCTTTCAGGATCAACGCGCCAAGCGCCACGCTAAAGAGCGGGTTGATATAGTAGCCCAAAGCCGCATCCAGCGCCCGGTCATTGCTGATCGCCCAGACATAAACGCCCCAGTTGAACGACACGAGCGACGCGGTCAAAAGCCCCATCGCCATCACACGCGGGGTGCGCAGCGCGGCTTTCAGATCGTCGGTACGGCGCAGCAGGATCAGCACGACGCCCGCGATCGGCACGGACCACACGACCCGGTGGGCGATGATCTCAGGGGCCGGGATATGGGCGAGCATCTTCATATAGAGCGGCAGGAAGCCCCAAAAGATGTAGGCGCCCAGCGCAAAGGCGAGGCCTGCGCCGGTGTCTTCGTTCTTGGGTGTGGAGGGGGCGGTATCGGTACTCATCTGACCCGCTTACGCCCCTTTTAGCGCAATGACCAATCGCGATTTCAGATCGCTGCGATCACATCTTTTTCTTGCCTCAAATACTCACTCCGACCTCAACCGCGAAAGATACCCTCTCGTAAACGCCCCATACCCCTCAGCCGTCACCCCCAGATGCGCCTGCATCAGCTTATGCAGCCTCGGCAGCGCATGAAACGGAACCATCGGATAAGTGTGATGCTCGGCATGATAGGGCATGTTCCACGCCAAAAGCCGCACCGCGCGGGTCGTGAACGTGGTGCGGGTGTTGAGGAACATATCCTCGACGAACGGACACTCGCCATGCTCGGCCAGCAGGTAGAGGCGCAGGAACGGTTGCCCAAGGATCAAGGGCACGATCCAGACCCACAACAGCAGCGGCGAGGCCACCAGTGTGATCGCAGCGCAGGTGTAGAGGACCAGCAGGATGCGCGCTTCGGCCTCCATCTTGGGGCGGTTGCGCTCGGAAATATAGGGGGCCTCCAGCCGTCCGAAGGCGAGGGTCAGCAGGGTCTTGATCTGGGAAGTCCAGATGGGAATGCCGCTGACATGCCAGATCCATGCGCGTCCTGTCTCGGGCTTTCCGCCTTCTAATTCAGGGTCTTGGCCGGGGATGTTCGTGTAGCGGTGGTGGACCAAGTGGAAGGCTCGGAACCAGTGAAACGGCAAGAGCAGCACGAGGCCAACCCCGTGGCCGACGAGGTCGCAGGCGCGGTCTGACGGGAACGGGGTGCGGTGGGTGCATTCGTGGCTGAGGGTAAAGAGGAACACCAGCAGCAGGCCTTG
The DNA here is from genome assembly GCA_965279125.1 of Dinoroseobacter sp. Classification (GTDB taxonomy): domain Bacteria; phylum Pseudomonadota; class Alphaproteobacteria; order Rhodobacterales; family Rhodobacteraceae; genus Dinoroseobacter. Next base: position 51,214 of record CBDIHL010000036.1, on the reverse strand, counting down.
AATGGGCAGCAAAAGCCCCCAGAACGGAACTTGCAGCGCGATGAGGCCGCCCGTCAGAAGGATCGCGCCGACATGGCATGCCAGATGCGCGTAGCCCGCCCAAGGGTGGCGCACGGTTAGCGCGTAGCGTGTCTCGGGGTCCATCTGGGACAGGAAAGTTTTGTGGTTCAAACCTACGCCCTCGGGATGTCGAAATCGGGGGGCGCGAGGGTGAACCCCTCGAACTGAAACGCCGGGGTGACGGTGCAGCTGACGAGGGTCCAGTCGCCCGTGGTGCGCGCGGCTTGCCACCAGTCCTTGGGCACTATGCCTTGGGCCGCGCCAGTCGCAAGATCGCCGGAGAGCGTCAAGTCTTGCGCGGGGCCTTGGTCGGTTTCCGAGAGGCTCAGCACGAGGGGCGCGCCTGCGTGGTAGAACCAAATCTCGGTCGCATCGACTTTATGCCAATGGCTCGCCCCGCCATCGCGCAGCAGGAAATAGATCGCGGTGCCTGCGGGGCGCGCTCCTGCCTCGGCCTCGGCAATCCAGGTCTGGCGGTAGAAGCCGCCCTCGGGATGAGGCGCTAGGTTGAGTTTGGCGATGATCTCGTCGGCGGTGAAGCTCATTTGGTCAGGTCTTTCTCAAAGCAGCGCACGAGGGGGCCGAGATCGGCGTGACTGGGATGGTAGCCCGCGCGCTCGGTAAAGCCTAGGTCTTGGTAGAGGCGGATCGCAGGCGTCAGAAAGTGCATGGTGTCGAGGACGAGTGTGTCGTATCCGGCACCCCGCGCGCCCTTGATCAGCGCCTCGACGAGCGCGCGGCCAAGGCCCCTGCCCTGACCCTCGGGCATGACATAGACGCGTTTCAGCTCGGCGGTTTTGGGGCTGAGCTGGACATAGCCTCCGGTGCCAATCGGGCGGCCTTGGGCGGCGCGCGCGAGCAGACAGAGGCCGTCTGGAGGGGTGTGGAGCCTCGGCAGATCGGCCATCAGGTTCGCGCGGGCCTCCGCCGGATAGTTCGCCGCGAGCACCTTGGCCGCGTCGGGATCGGCGGCGGCGAGGTGGTCGAGATAGGCCGTGCAAAGCGCGCGGGTGTCGTCCCAGTCTTGAGGGGTCTCGGGGGGTGCGATGGGGGTCACGGATCGACAGGCTCGGCAGGCAAGGTGCGGGCTGCGCGGGCGGTGATCTGCTCGCGGTAGACGATATAGAGGCCCGTCGCGATGGTCACGGCGATGCCTGCGGCGGCGAGGCCATTGGGCAGATCGCGGAACAGAACCCAGCCGATAATCGTGGCAAAGGGGATCTCAAGATACTGCATCGGCGCGAGGGTGGCCGAGGGGGCGAACCGCAAGCTCCACGTCATCAGAAGATGCGCGCAAGTGCCGATCACGCCGATGGCCGCGAGCAATGCCCACGTTTCGCGTGGGGGGATGCTGAGCGCCAGATCGCCCTCGGTCGCCCCCCAGAGGCCCATCCCGATCAGCAAGATCGTCGTGGCGATCGCACCGGAGACCGCTTGCAAGGCGATGGGATCGCTTTCGCGCGCGATCTGGCGGGTCACCAGCATGAACAGCGCAAAGACCACCGCCACCAGCAAGGGCAGCAAAGCGGGCGGGCCGACGGCGGCGAAGGTCGGTTGGACCACCATCAGCGTGCCGATAAATCCGACGCAGCAGGCGATCAGGCGGCGCGGGCCGACCTCTTCGCCGAGCACGAATTTCCCGAGCAGCAGCATGATAAAGGGCATGACGAAGGCGATGGCGATGGCCTCGGCGAGCGGCAGGTAGCGCAGCGACAGGAACATCGCGCCGATGCCGAGGATGTGCAGCAGCGTGCGGAGGATGACGAGGGTGAGGACGCGGCCTTGGTAGCGCCATTCTAGGCCGCGGAAGGCGACGATGGGGGCGAGCAGGATGAACTGGGTGCCGAACCGCACAAGGATCAGCATCCCGAGCGGGACAAGCGCGCCCGCGACTTTTGCCAGCCCGTCGCCGAGGGGCGCGAGGATGCAAAAGCCCAGCATCAGAAGGATGCCGAGGACGGGGCGGTCATGGTGGCTCATGTCTTATGTGTCGCGCGCCCTTTCAGCCATGGCAAGAGGCGGCCGTCCATTGCGGCAAGGCCAGCGCCGATGAGGAGCGCTCCGATCAGCTCGCCGAGGCCGAGACGCTCGGACAGAAACGCCCAGCCGAGCAGCGTGGCCGAAACCGGGATCAGGAAGGTGACGAGGCTGACATTGGTGGGCCCTGCCAGATCGAGGATGCGGAAGAACAGGATATAGGCGAGTGCCGTGGAGATGGTGGCAAGGCCGAGGACGGCGAGGATGGCGGAGGTGCCGGGGGCCGCGATCTGCCACGGTTGGTCAATGATCAGCATGAGCGGGAACATCAAGAGGGTGGATGCGGTGAGCTGGCCTGCCGCGATGGCGATGGCGGGAAGGTCGAGCCCCTTGAAACGCCGCGACCAGACCCCGCCGAGGCCGTAACTGAGCGCACCCGCAAGCACCGCAAGCTGTGCGATGACCGGAGCGCCCGCGCCCAGAACATCAGGGCCGACGAGCACCGCAACACCCGCGATGCCGAGCGAGACGCCGATGATCTTGGCGCGGTCGAGTTTGTCGGTGGTGAGGAGGTGCGTCGCGACGACGGTGAAGAGCGGCGTCGTGGCGTTGAGGATGCTGGCGAGGCCCGAGGGGATGCTGGCTTGGCCGTAGATGATGAACGAGAACGGGATCGCGTTGTTGAGGATCCCCATGCCGATGCAGGCGATGATGACGGGGCGGTTCCATACGATGCGTTGACCTGTGAGGGCGATGACGGCCCAGAGGACGAGGCTTGCCAGGGCGACGCGGAGCCAGACGATTGTGAAGGTCGGCAGGTCCTGCACGGCGATGGCGATAAAGAAAAACGACCCGCCCCAGAGGAGGGAGAGGAGAAGCAGGAGGCTCCAAGCGGTGCGGGACATTGTGGGCATCTCTAGGCTTCCGAGTTGGGGTGCTTGAGGAGTACGCCTCCGGGGCTTGCGGCGCGACCCGGAAGTTGCGCAAAGGGGCGGCTTGGCGCTACGAGCACAATATGTTGTGGATAACCAGCTGTCACGGTGCAAATCTTCGATTTGGCACTTGTTGGGATCGGGGTTGGTTTGGCAGGTTGTTGGGGCTGGTCCTACACCCGAGTGGACCAAAATACCTTCGCTGCGTGTTGGCGGTTAGGCCCTCGTCCTGACATGCCACGGACACCTCCAAGCGCGCGGCGATACGAGGCTGTACCTCGAGAACGGTCGGTCCGGTCCCTGGGGGTCGGGCCGGCCACTTTTGTTCTTGGGGGTGGCATTGTGTGGTGCGTAAGAATGATTGGCGGGCTGAACCCCGCCATACAGCGTCGAGGGTTGAGCGTCGTCACGCGAAGTTGCAAGCGGCACCATGCACCGCCTCGAGATGGGCGATCTGGTTGCCCTTCCTCCGAAGTAGAGCCAACCGCCACAGCCTATTTCCAGGTACGTGTCAAAAAATGAACATATTTTCAAAAGGATAGAGAAGAAGTTAACGCATCCTTAACACGCCTAACATTATTAGGTGTGTTAACCTTTCAGCAATACGTCTGGAGCCTGCCGGTGTTGCAGATGATGACAAACTGCCCCCCGCACTCGATCATATGGAACCGGCGGCGCTTCACCTCTTCGAGGAGCGCTTGCTTACCGCATTCTTTTTCAACGGAAATTACCGATCTGCGCACGAGCCCTCCTTTCTGTACGGCCTTGGCGTCGAATAGTTGTTCGAGGAAGGGTTTGCCTCGAAGGCTCTGCGGGAAAAAGACTTCATGTTTCATGCCTAACATTGTTAGGGATTCGCCTTAACGAAGTGTTGCGCATATCTAAGTTACTGCGAACGCTCGGAGTTTCACGAAAGATAGCCGCCATTATGACCGCAGCGCACCTGCGCCCTGCCCGCCCCGATGATGTCGATCTGATTGTCGATATACACCGCACATCCCTGGCCGTCTCAATGCCATGGCTGCCGGTTCTCCATACCCGCACCGCAGATCTGAAGCACTTTAGAACCAACGTGTTGCCCCAGCAGAGCGTCGTCGTGGCGCAAATCGAGCAGAACGTCGTCGGATTCAACGCCACGCATGAGGGCTGGTTAGAGCACCTCTATATCGCGCCAGATCTCCTGCGCCTTGGTATCGGCACCTTGCTGCTCCATAAGGCGCAAGCGGCCAATAGCACCCTGCACCTTTGGACGTTCCAGCGCAATCTGGCGGCGCGCCAGTTCTACGCCGCGCATGGATTTGCCGAGGTCGAGCAGACCAATGGCGCAAGCAATGAGCAGCTTGAGCCGGATGTGCGCCTCGTCTGGCAACCTGCAGCGGTGGATTAGCTCCCCGCCCGACCGCCTAACCGCCCCCGAGCATCCAGTCGCCCTCCGGCCAGAACGCATGAAACGCGAAGGCGAAGATCACATCATGCGGCAGGTTCTCGCCCGTCTGCGCATCAAACACCCGGATCGTGCCCACATCGCGGCCCTCGGCGATCACGCCCGTATCCATCGCGCTCGCCTGCCCCGCGCGCCACGTGATCCGCACGCCGTTCTCGACCACCTCAGCGGCCTCCTCAAACCGGCTGATCGGCCACGCGGCCTCGCCCACACGCACCACCCGCATCAGGGCGGGAATGTCATGCGGCGGGTTTTCGCCGTTGTAGAATTGCGCGTAAGGCCGATCCTGGCTGTCATAGCCGACATAGGGATTGCGCCCGTATTGGCCGAGGCGGCGCGGCGCGTCCATCACAAGGCCACCCGGATTGCGCTCCGAAAACTCCGCCCAGCTTTCCATCCAGGCGGGCAGTTGCGTCAGCTCGGTCCCGGCAAACTGCCCCACGATCCCCTCGCCCACGGCCTGCTGCCAGAAGCTCTCTGTCTCCAGGTCATACATCACCATATCCGATTTGCGCAGCTTGCCCGACACGCCAAAACTGATCGTCTGGTCGCCCACCCGGCGGTCGAAGACCATGCCGGAATTGCACAATGGGCAGTAGGTGACAGCCACGGGGACGCCGCCGACCACGTCATTGGCGATCTCGTGGAACATGAGGTAGCGGATGGGATAGGCGCGCGGTTCCGTGCCCTCGATCTCGAGCGTCAGAACCGGTTCGCGCGGGTCGAGGCGGGTTTCGTCCGAGGTCGGCAGGTAGGAGACATCGTGGATCGCCGGGATCTGGTCGCGGCCGATGACGGTCTGGATCTCGGTGAAATGGACGGTGGTTTGCTCGAAATCCGTGAGGGGGAAGGCGGAGGACCAATGCGTAGGGGCGGTGCCGAAGTCTTGGGCCGTTGCGGGGATGGCGACGAGGAGGGCGGCGAGTGTGAGAGCGAGGTGTTTCATAGCGGGCGGTCTCCGGGCTGGCTGGGTTGGCCGGAGGATGACGGGTTCGGGGCGGTTTGGATAGGAGGGGTCACGGGGAGGTGATGGGGGGTGTGAATGAACTAGTTGGACGACGATAATCGCAGAAGCAGGAAGCACCCAAACATCGCAATCGACAGCACTAGAATGCGAGCTTAAATCTGCTTTCGAACTTCTCCGAGACTATCCGGAAAGTTGTATGGTAATTTCGCCCTAAGTTCCCTATACGTTCTTAAAATGTAGTAATCCATTCGGAGTAACATGACATGGAAGTTTCACAGGTTGTTCAATTGTCGAATTGGTTGGACGACAACTTGGTCGAAGTCATGCCTAAGTTCTCTGCCTTGGTTAGCGTGTTGCAAAACAACTCTCAGCAGCCGTCCCAACAACCCGTTTCAGAACCTTTAAAGCAGCTGGCGCGTTCATTGGCAGAGATGCAAACAACTCAGCTTTCAGCCCTACAGGTTAAAGTTCTGGAGGAAATGGAAGTCGCAAAACTCGTCGGCAAACAAGGGAAGGCTTGGATCTACAATCGCGTACGATCAACGACATATGATCCAGCAACAACATTTCAATCTGTCCAAGCTGGCCAGCAGAAACTCGAAGAAGCCAAGCGTATGTTAGGGGAATTTAAGGCGGCGGCGGATAGAGTAGGCTTTCGCGATGTCAACATCGCAGATGCCCCTACACCGTATGTATTCAATGTAATTTTTAAAGAAGATGCATCGATTAGAAACGTCCGAGATTGGAAGAAGACCGCAACTGACTGGGAGCTAATTATTGGTGGTGTCACAGCTGTTGCAGGTGAAAAGTCTGAGGATGTGGCAGTCGTCGGAGCGCAAAATGGGTCAATAATATATACGCTTAGCGCGACACCAATTGTTACGAAAATACTTGCTACCATCTCAAAACACATTGCTTTGATCGCCAATGACTACCTAGATTTCCAGCTAAAGCGCGAGGAACTACGGCGTTCTCGAATGATGTCACAGACGATCGAAGCAGATTTAAAGAAGCAAGAGAGTGATCGTCGTGACGAAGGCAAAGCGCTGATCGTGCAGGCTGTTCAAGAAATCGTGCCAAATTCGAAGCCGGAAGAAATCGCGAAACTTGAAAAGGCAGTGGACCGTCACATCAAGTTCGCGGAAGAAGGTGGTGATATCGATTTTGTGTTACCGCCTGAACTTGATGAAGATTCGGGTGAGTTCACGGATGAATTGGCTAAGACTGTGGTTGATCTGCGCAGTCTAATTCAAGACTACCGGGAGGAACTTCAGAAAACCAAACTTCTGACATATGTCGACGATGAGGAAACCGATGAGGACTAAGCAACCATAAAGCAGAAGCTTTTTTGTGCACCATCTCTTGCCCCTTCATCGGATGATGTTCAAAGCAGCGTGAATAGTCCTCCCCACCATATTACTCTACAGTAGGTAGGCGGGCAAAATTGCCCACCCTACGGCTCAATTGGCGCGAACGCTCACGCTTACCATCCGATCCGGCGCCCCCAGCACCGCACCGTTCGCCCCTTCCCCGCGCTTGATGGCGTCCACAACCTCCATGCCCGACACCACTTCCCCGAACACGGTGTATTTCCCGTCGAGCGAGCTTGCCGGCGCGAACATGATGAAGAACTGCGAATTGGCGCTGTCCACGTCCTGAGACCGCGCCGCCCCCAGAATACCTCGATCGAAGGGCACGTCTGAGAACTCGGCCGCGAGGTCTGGCATGTCGGACCCGCCTTGCCCGGCCCGCGCGAGGCTTTCTCCGAACACCCCGAACTCCACATCGCCGGTCTGGGCCATGAAGCCCTCGATCACGCGGTGGAATACGACCCCGTCATAGGCCCCGGCCTCGGCGAGGCTGACGATCCGGGCCACATGGCCGGGCGCAAGTTGCTCTTTCAGGTCGATCTCGATGGTGCCATTGGCCCCCTCGCCTTCGACCTCGATCACCAGATAGGGGCCGGGCAGGTCTGCGCCGACCTGCTCGGTTGTCAGGATTTGGGGCGCGGCCTCCTCGGACGGCAAGGTCGCAAAATAGACCGACGCAAGCACTGCGGCCCCGATGGCGAACATGCCCCATGCAATGAGTTTATCGCGCCCCATCTGATCAGCCCTCCACGTCTGCTGCGACTTTCACCGACACCATGCGGTCCGGGCTCGCAGGCGGCTCGCCGCGGGTGATCGCATCGACATGCTCCATACCGGAGGTCACGCGCCCATAGACGGTGTATTGGCGGTTGAGGAAGTGGTTGTCCTTGAAGTTGATGAAGAACTGGCTGTTCGCGGAATCGGGGTTCTGGCTGCGCGCCGCCCCGATGGTGCCGCGATCGTGGGGGATGCCCGAGAATTCGGCCTTGAGGTTCGGCAGATCGGACCCGCCGGTGCCTGCACTGCGCAGGTTGAAGCCATCTTCCATGTTGCCATTGGCCACATCGCCCGTCTGCGCCATGAAGCCGTCAATCACGCGGTGAAAGCAGACGTTGTCATACTTGCCAGCGCGCGCGAGCTCTTTCATCCGCTCGCAATGCCCGGGCGCGATATCGGGCATGAGCTCGACGGTGACGGTGCCGTCTTTCAGCTCGATCAGGATTGTGTTTTCTGGGTCTTTGATCTCGGCCATGTCAGCCTCCTCGCGTTGAAATTTGCGCGACCCTAAGACGCTGTGTGTCAGGACACAAGGCGAGGTAAACCAGAGCAAACAGGTAGGGAGACCCCGATGGGCTGGAAGACACTCGACGACATGGAGCTGGGCGGCAAGATCGTGCTGACGCGCGTGGATATCAATGTGCCGATGGAGGATGGGCGGATCACGGACGCGACGCGGATTGCGCGGATTGTGCCGACGGTGCGCGATGTTTTGGCGGCGGGCGGAACCCCTGTGCTGCTGGCGCATTTCGGGCGACCCAAGGGCGAATACGTGCCCTCGATGTCTTTGAAACCTTTGGTCCCTGCCCTGTCTGAGGCGTTTGGCGTCGAGGTCACCTTTGTCGAACGGCCCAGCCGCGACGCGCTGGACGCGCTGCCTGCGGGGTCGGTCGTGCTCGTTGAGAACACGCGCTTTTCCGCGATGGAGGAGGCGAATGACCCGAAGATGGCCGGGTTCCTCGCGTCCTTGGGCGATGTCTATTGCAACGATGCGTTCTCGGCAGCGCACCGCGCCCATGCCTCCACCGAAGGGGTCGCGCACTTGCTGCCGTCCTGCGCCGGGCGCTTGATGGCGGCTGAGCTGGGGGCGCTGGAGGCGGCTTTGACTGACCCGAAACGGCCGGTGGTGGCTGTGGTGGGCGGCGCGAAGGTGTCAACGAAGTTGGATTTGCTGGGGAATTTGGTGGAGAAGGTGGATCACCTCGTCATTGGCGGCGGCATGGCGAATACGTTTCTGGCAGCACAGGGGTTTGAGATTGGAACCTCGCTGGCTGAGCGTGACATGGTCGAGACCGCGCGCGATGTGCTTGCCAAGGCCGTGCAGCAGCAGTGTCAGATCATCCTGCCCGTGGATGTGGTGGTGGCGCGGGAGTTCAAAGCCGGGGCCGCGAATACGCTACACCATGCCCAAGATTGCCCCGAGGATGCGATGATCCTCGATGCCGGGCCTGCGACGGTGAAGCTGATTACCGATACCTTGATGGGTGCGGAGACGCTGATCTGGAATGGCCCGCTGGGCGCGTTCGAGATCGAGCCGTTTGATGCGGCGACCATGGCGGCAGCCCAAGCGGCGGCGTCGCTGACGCGTGACGGGCAACTGGTGTCGGTCGCCGGTGGCGGGGACACGGTTGCGGCGCTGAATGCTGCGGGGGTGTCAGAGGACTTTACCTATATCTCCACCGCTGGCGGCGCGTTTCTGGAGTGGATGGAAGGGAAAACCCTACCAGGCGTTGCGGCCCTCGGCTGAGCGATCATTTGAGTATTTTTGGCAAGAAAGAGGCGATTTGGGCGTGATAAGGCTGTTTCACACGCCCAAACCGGGAAATCGCGTCACAGTTAGCGTTACCGTCATTGTGATGACGCGGGGGGCGGCTTAGGCCATCTGAAACGCCGCTCATCGCAAGGACAGTCCCATGAAATCGACCCGCATCGTCAGCAAGATCCTCAGCCATTACGAGGGCGAAACCCCGGGCGTGAAGGCCAACCTGAACCGGATGTTGATGACCGGCAAGCTGGGCGGGACCGGCAAGATGATCATCCTGCCGGTCGATCAGGGGTTCGAGCATGGACCAGCGCGCTCGTTCGCGCCGAACCCCGAGGGCTACGATCCGCACTATCATTACCAACTGGCGATTGATGCGGGCATGAACGCTTATGCGGCCCCGCTTGGGCCTTTGGAGGCGGGGGCTGATACCTTCGCAGGCCAGATCCCGACGATCTTGAAGGTGAACTCGGCCAACTCGCTGATGTCGGGCACGGCTGGCAAGAACCAAGCGGTGACGGCCTCGGTCGATGACGCCTTGCGCATTGGCGCGGGCGCGATTGGCTTCACGATCTATCCGGGCAGCGACATGGCCGTCGATATGATGGAAGAGATTGTCGAGATGCGGCGCGAGGCGGCCTCGGTCGGGATTGCGACCGTCATGTGGTCATACCCTCGCGGCGAAGGCATCACCAAAGAGGGCGAGACGGCCATCGACGTGGCAGCCTACGCGGCGCATATGGCAGCCCTTCTGGGCGCGCATATCATCAAGATCAAGCTCGGGACCGATCACCTGATGCTACCCGAGGCCAAGACCGTTTATGAAGAGCAAGGCATCGAGATTGCCGAACAAGCCGCCCGTGTGAAGCACTGCGTCCAGAGCGCGTTTAACGGCAAGCGGATCATCGTATTTTCAGGCGGGGCCAAGAAGGGCGCCGATTCGGTTTATGACGATGCGCGCGCCATTCGCGACGGCGGTGGCAACGGGTCGATCATCGGGCGCAACAGTTTCCAGCGCTCGAAAGCCGATGCGCTCGATATGTTGGGCAAGCTGGTGGACATCTACAAGGGCAAGGCTTGAGGTCTGGGCAGCGCCTCACACAAGATGTGAGGTGTGCGTCCTAAGCCACCACGGCCAACCGTAAAATCAGGCGTCAGGGGGATTCCCATGACGCCTTTTTTGTGCGAATCTCTGCTCAGAGCCTGATTAACGGGCCAGACAGGCAGATATCACGTGGCACAAGACACCCAATCCAATGCGCTGCAAGGCGCGCTCGTCGGCGGGATTGCGCTGGCGTTGGGCCTCTATTTCGCGTTCCACGCGGTACAGGGGGATTTTGGCCTTTTTAGCCGTATCCAGATCGAGGCGGACGAGCAGGTCCTGATCGCCGAGCGCGATGCGCTGCTGGCCGAGCTGGCCGTTCTGGAAAACAAAACCCGGCGGCTGTCGGATGACAATCTGGATGTGGATCTGCTGGACGAGCGGGCCCGCGACGTTTTGGGCTTTGTGCGCCCGGATGAGCTGGTGATCCGTTAGCGCAAGCAGCAACAGCGCGCCCTACTCCTCTGACATTGCTCAACCTTTGCTATGCGCCTCATGCAAGGCGGATACCCAAGGGGTGTGCTGAATCGCCCCTTTGATCGAGGGCTTCCGTCAGGGTAGTTCAAGGCTAAACCATTTGCCTTGACGAGGGAGGAACCCCCCAATGGCCGCACGTAAATCGACGCGCGCTAAGACCAATGTCTCCAAAGAGGAGCTCTTGGGCCACTACAAAGAAATGCTGATGATCCGGCGTTTCGAAGAAAAAGCCGGACAGTTGTACGGTATGGGTCTGATCGGGGGGTTTTGCCACCTCTATATCGGCCAAGAGGCCGTTGTGGTGGGCTTGGAAGCCGCCACGAAAGAGGGCGACAAGCGCGTCACCTCCTACCGTGACCACGGCCATATGCTGGCCTGCGGCATGAGCCCGAACGGCGTGATGGCTGAGCTGACCGGCCGCGAGGGTGGCTATTCGCGCGGCAAAGGTGGGTCGATGCACATGTTCTCGAAAGAGAAGCATTTCTACGGCGGCCACGGCATCGTTGGCGCGCAGGTGCCCATCGGGGCGGGCCTCGCGTTTTCCGACAAGTATAAGGGCAACGACAACGTCACCTTCGCCTATTTCGGTGATGGCGCGGCGAACCAGGGCCAGGTCTACGAGACCTACAACATGGCCGAGCTGTGGATGTTGCCAGTGATCTTCGTGATCGAGAACAACCAATACGCGATGGGCACCTCGACCAAACGCTCGACCAAATCCCCCAGCTATTGGGAGCGCGGTGCCGCCTACGGCATTCCGGGCGAAGAAGTGGACGGTATGGACGTGCTCGCGGTCAAAGCCGCTGGCGAGAAAGCCGTCGCGCACTGCCGCGCGGGCAAGGGTCCGTATATCCTCGAGATCAAGACATATCGCTACCGCGGCCACTCCATGTCGGACCCGGCCAAGTACCGGACCCGCGAGGAAGTGCAGAAGATGCGCGACGAGCGTGACCCGATCGAGCAGGTTCGCGACATGCTGCTCACCGGCAAACATGCCTCCGAAGATGACCTCAAGGCCATCGACAAGGACATCAAGGCCATCGTCAACGAGAGTGCTGAGTTTGCCAAGACCAGCCCGGAACCCGCGCTCGAAGAGCTGTGGACCGACATCTATTCTGAAGCCTGATTGGGAGAGCAGTAAATGGCTACCGAAATTCTCATGCCCGCCCTCTCTCCGACAATGGAAGAAGGCACACTGGCCAAATGGCTCGTCAAGGAAGGCGACACCGTGTCGTCTGGCGACATTCTGGCCGAGATTGAAACCGACAAAGCCACGATGGAATTTGAAGCCGTCGATGAAGGCGTAATGGGCAAGATCCTCGTCGCCGAAGGCACCGAAGGCGTGAAGGTCAATGACCCGATTGCCGTGATGCTGGAGGAAGGCGAAGACGCAAGTGCGATGCCTGCCGCGAGCGCCCCAGCCGCCGAGGCCCCCGCGCCCGCCGCTGAAGCGCCCGCATCGGTTCCGGCGAAAGCAGCCGCGCCGGTTGCCGCCGCCGTGATCGAGCCTGACTGGCCCGAAGGCACGCCGATGAAGACCGCCACGGTCCGCGATGCCCTCAACCAAGCCATGGCCGAGGAGATGGAGCGGGATGAGACCGTCTTCTTGATGGGTGAAGAGGTTGCCGAATACCAAGGTGCCTACAAGATCTCCCAAGGTCTTCTCGACAAGTTCGGCGAAAAGCGCGTCATCGACACGCCCATCACCGAGCACGGCTTTACCGGCCTTGCGGTTGGCGCGGCCTTCGGGGGTCTGCGTCCGATCGTCGAGTTCATGACGTTTAACTTCGCGCTGCAAGCCATTGACCACATTATCAACTCTGCCGCCAAGACGCTCTATATGTCCGGCGGTCAGATGGGCGCACCGATGGTGTTCCGTGGGGCCAACGGCGCTGCGGCCCGTGTGGGCGCTCAGCACAGCCACGATTTTGCGGCATGGTATGCACAAGTCCCCGGCCTGAAAGTGGCGATGCCCTATTCAGCTGCCGACGCGAAAGGCCTGCTGAAGACGGCAATCCGCGACCCCAACCCGGTGATCTTCCTCGAGAACGAGATCATGTACGGCAAGTCGTTCGAGATCCCCGATATGGACGATTTCACCGTGCCCTTCGGCAAAGCCAAAATCTGGCGCGAAGGCACCGACGTGACGCTTGTCAGCTTCGGGATCGGCATGACCTACGCGCTCGAAGCGGCGGACAAACTCGCCGAAGACGGCATCTCGGCCGAGGTCATCGACCTGCGCACCTTGCGTCCCATGGACACCGACACGGTCATCCGTTCGGTCATGAAGACCAACCGCTGCGTGACGGTCGAGGAAGGCTTCCCGGTCGCCTCCATCGGCAACCACATCTCGGCTGTGCTGATGCAAAACGCGTTCGACTATCTCGACGCGCCAGTCATCAACTGCACAGGCAAAGACGTGCCAATGCCATATGCGGCAAACCTCGAAAAGCTGGCGCTTGTGACGACCGCCGAAGTGGTCGACGCCGTCAAATCCGTGACTTACCGGTAAGGAGCTTTAATCATGCCTACCGAAATCCTAATGCCAGCCCTGTCCCCCACGATGGAGGAAGGCACCTTGGCCAAGTGGCTCGTGAAGGAAGGGGACACCGTCTCCTCCGGCGACCTGCTGGCCGAGATCGAGACCGACAAAGCCACGATGGAATTTGAAGCCGTCGACGAAGGCACCATCGGCAAAATCCTGATCGCGGAAGGGACCGAGGGCGTCAAAGTCAACGTTGCCATCGCGATCATGCTCGAGGACGGCGAAAGCGCTGACGACATCGGCACGGCCCCCGCGCCAGCAGCCGCACCCGCTGCCGCTACAGCCGAAGCCCCAGCACCCGCCGCAGCGTCGGCCCCTGCGCCCGCAGCCCCCGCGGCTGCAGACGGCACCCGCGTGTTTGCCTCACCGCTTGCCCGCCGGATCGCTGCCGACAAAGGCCTCGACCTCAGCGCCATCAAGGGCTCCGGCCCCCGTGGCCGTATCGTGCGCGCCGATGTCGAAAACGCCACCGCAGCGCCCAAAACGTCCGCCGCGCCAGCCCCTGCCGCAGCCGCTCCAGCAGCCGCCGCGCCAACGGGACCATCGTCGGACGCCATCGCCAAGATGTATGCGGGTCGCGAGACCGAGGACGTCAAACTCGACGGTATGCGCAAGATCATCGCCGCACGCCTCACCGAGGCCAAGCAGACCGTGCCGCATTTCTACCTGCGCAAGGATATCGAGCTTGATGCGCTGATGAAATTCCGCAGCCAGTTGAACAAAACACTGGAGCCGCGCGGGATCAAACTGTCGGTCAACGACTTCATCATCAAGGCCTGCGCGCTGGCCCTGCAGCAATACCCCGACGCCAACGCTGTCTGGGCTGGGGATCGCATGATCAAGATGAAAGCGTCCGACGTCGCCGTGGCCGTGGCCATCGAGGGCGGTCTCTTCACGCCCGTGCTGCAAGACGCCGAGATGAAATCGCTCAGCGCCCTGTCAGCCCAGATGAAAGACCTCGCCGCGCGGGCGCGGGATCGCAAACTTGCCCCCGAAGAGTATCAAGGCGGCAGCTTCGCAATCTCCAACCTGGGCATGTTCGGCATCGACAACTTCGATGCGATCATCAACCCGCCTCATTCCGCAATCCTCGCGGTGGGCGCAGGGGTCAAAAAGCCCGTGGTTGGCGAAGACGGCGAGATCAAAGTCGCCATCGTCATGTCCACAACCCTTTCGGTCGATCACCGGGTCATCGACGGCGCGCTCGGGGCAAACCTGCTCAACGCGATCAAAGCCAACTTGGAGAACCCCATGGGCATGCTGGCCTAAGCCACGCCATCACAACCATAAAGAGGGGCGGGACCACCACGGTCACCGCCCCTTCTTCATTGTTCGTCAAATATCCCGGGGGTCTGGGGGCTGGCCCCCAGCACCGCAACAAAGATCACTCGAACCGCTGATCCATGCTGCGCGCAGGCTGCGAACACCCCGCCTCGCCCACGATCCGCGCCGGAACGCCAGCGACCGTCTTGCAGGCAGGCACCTCTTCCAGAACCACAGACCCCGCCGCAATCCGAGAACACGCGCCAACGCGAATGTTGCCCAGCACCTTCGCCCCCGCGCCAATCAACACCCCATCGCCAATCTTCGGATGCCGGTCCTCTTCCTCTTTCCCGGTACCGCCCAAAGTCACCGAGTGCAGCATCGACACGTTGTCACCCACCACTGCCGTCTCGCCGATGACAATCGAATGGGCGTGATCAATCATGATCCCCTGTCCAACCCGCGCCGCAGGATGAATATCAACGCCAAAGACCTCAGACACCCGCATCTGGATGAAATAGGCCAGATCCCGACGCCCCTCGCGCCACAACCAATGGCCAACACGGTAGGCCTGAACCGCCTGAAACCCTTTGAAAAACAACAAAGGCTGCAAGAACCGCAAGCAGGCCGGATCGCGATCATGCACCGCCACAATATCCGCGCGCGCCGCCTGTCCAAGGCCCGGATCAGAGGCAAACGCCTCATCGGCAATCTCGCGGATCAACTGCTCGGACATCTCCGCCGAGGCCAGTTTCTGCGCGATCCGATACGCCAGCGCCTGCTCAAGCGAGCTGTGATGCAACACACATGCATGCACCAATCCCCCAAGCAGCGGTTCATCCTGCACAGCGTCACGCGCTTCATCAGAAATTCGGTCCCAGACGGGATCGAGGCGGGCCAGATCAGGGCGGGTACGGGCCATGGAGCATCCTTCTAAGTTATCCCCAACATAGATGTCGCGTCGCAGGATTTCCATGGCCGAGTTGCACACAATCACGCGCGCGCCCGCCACGCCTCCACCCCATCCAAAGCCGCCCGCAATCGCAAATGCGCGTCCCGATCCGACACGAAACACGCCGAGGCCCGCACGCGCCCCCCCAAATGCGCCGCCCCAAACCGCGCCGAGGCCCGCGCGCCAAACCGTTTTCGCACCACATCGGCCACATGCGCCGCTTCACACCACGCCACAACGCGCGCAGCCCACTCCGCCTCAGGAACCTCCCGCAACCCGGCGGCAACGCGCAACAAATCCTCCAACAAGACCCGCCGCATCAGACCGCATCAGGCACGCTCAGCGCCAGCGTATGCAGCGCAAACCGCACCATGCCCCCGCCGAAATTCCCGCCGGTCGGCGTCAGCAACAAAGGCGTATCCGCATAATACGTCACGGGCCCCCCCGTCACACCACGTCCCCACGTATTCAGCGCTTTGCCATAGCCTGCGCCATAGCGGTCCTCAGATCCCGCAACGCCAATCTTCCAAGACGCGAGCGAGCCGGAAATCACCCCCGTCACCCGGCACGTCACACCGACGACAACCGACATCGCCGGAATAACCCCAATCGTCGAATGCCCAGCGCCCGCAACAATCGGATGGTCAAACTCCACCACAGAAAGAACAGTCGAGGCCCCCGACAACCCCTCAGCCGCCGCCAACCGTCGCCAGTCGCTCCCATCAAACACCGCACGGAACCCCTCGCCCGCATGCCAAGCCTCCCAGCCCACCTGCGGCGTCACGAAATCCCAGCCGCCGTTTGCCGCAACGGCCAACTTCCCCGCCTGCCCCGACCATTCGTTCACGGCCCCCAAAGGCACCTGCCAAACCTGCCCCTCAGGCGCGCCCGCAGGCGGGATCGTCACAGTGTCGGATTGGACGACCAGCTGCCCCAACGCATCAATCCGCGCCAAGGCCTCGTTCACCGTTACATGCTTCTGCGCTTGGCCCGCCTCGACCAAAGGCAGTCCGAAATTTGCTGTCTCACTCATGGATATCAATCCTTTTGAAAGGTCCGGGACCAAACCGGTCCGAGATTTGAGCCACCCCAACCGAATAACTCGCAGGCACACCGTCCACGGCACGAAGTCCTTGTGGATAAACGAAATTTGGGCTCGGCAAGGTCAACTCACGTACCACCGCGCCCCCTGCCTCAACCCGCAACAGGTAGCTTTCCGAGGTCTCGCCCAGCGGCACCTCCGCCAGATCCCACCGATCCCCATCCAGCCGCGTACGCCTGATCCATGACAGCGCCAAATCACTGTCCTGCCAGCGCGCCCTCAGATGCGCAGGCGCGTAAGGCCGCAACCCCCGCCCCTCAAACGCATGAACCTCATGGACATAGCTGGGATCATCATAGCCCCGCTGCGCAGGCCCGATCCGAAAGTGCCGGATCAAGCCGCGCGCCGCCGCCGGATACTCAATCTGCCCGACCGCCCCGTTCAACAACACAAACAGCGAGCCCTCAGGCCAAGCGTCCGAGATCTCAACCTCACAGCCCAACTGCCCCCGCAACCGCTCCGACAGGTCATAAACGCCGGGGGCCACAACATCCGCCTTGGCAAACTGGAACACCTCCCAACCCCCCGGCGTGCCATCGCCAATCGCCGCAAGGTTCCCGCCCCGCGCCAATTGCGCAGCACTCACCGAGGCCAGATCACCACTCGTCAGCCGGACCCGCAGCCCCGCGCCTCGGTCCAGCCGCCCCGGTGCCGCGCGGGGCAACACACTCTCCGTCACGCCAATCGTGGCCCCAGACTCCACCAAGCGATCCAGCGTATAGCCCGCATCCTCAACCGCGCTGTACACCGCCGCCGAACCCGGCCAAGGCTTCGCAGCTACCGCAATATGCGGTGCATGCGGAACCTCCTCGCCCGTCATCAACGGCAGGTCCAAGAACAACGGATAAACCGGCACAGGCGGCACAAAATCCCGAGGGCTCACCAACGCCTCAACCGCCTCCGACGGCTCAAACACATGCGGCTCAACCCGCACCGCCTCCACCTCGCGCGCCCCCTGATCCGTGCTCCGGTCCAAGCGCCACAAAGCCGCATCGCTCTCAAGCCGCACCAAATCCCCCGCATCCAACGCCGCTCGCGACGGCGGCAACGCAAACTTCGCCCCGTCCCGCGCGATCCGCGATTCCGCCAGCCAGCGCTCGACAATGCCGCGCCCCTCGGTATCCAGCAGCGCCATCGGCATCTCACTCGCCGACACACCGCGCGACACATCATCCGGGAACGAGGCTTCGGCCGAGCGCACTTGATAATCGTTCGCCCCGTCCACATGGCTCAGACGCACCCGCCCGGCCATTTCCGCCACAGGCGCGCGCGACCGCGACACCAGACCCTCCGCGCCGCCCGCAACCGCCAACTCCGCCTCGTCCAGCACCACCGGCAACCGCTCCCGACGCGAGCGAAACACAACCTTCCCGTCCCGCTCCACCGCGTCCAACCCATGCGCCAGCATTAACTGCTGCAACGCCGCCCGCGCCGATCCGACATCGCCAACCGTAAAGCCGCGCACCAGTCCGAACACCTCCGACACATCAACGGCATCGACCCCCGCAACCGCGCACAGCTCCGCAATCACCGCGCCCAAATCCTGCGCCTCAGCCCGGCCCGCAAGCCAGTGGCCGCGCGCATAATTCGGACCGTCACTCCACACCTCCGAGGCATTGGGAAACGCAGGCCAAGGCCGCGCATCCCACGCCCAGACATGCGCGCGGTCCATATCAATCATCGGCCCGCCATAGACCTGCGATGTCGGATTATGCGCCGCCTGCCCCCAATGCCCCAAAACCGCCTGCAAATAGCGCTGCTGGATCAGGTCATCGCGCCGCCCGTTCGACCCATGCGGCAGCGCACTTTCTGACGAGAGCGCATCCAGAAACTTGTTCGGCTCATTCGTGCCCTTATCAATTGCGGCACAGCCCAACTCGGTAAACCAAAACGGCTTACTCTCGGGCACCCAAGGCGTCGCCGCAGGATCGCGCACGCCCCCCACTCGGTTGTGATGCGCATTGCTCCACCAAGACAGCAAATCCTTGAACCGATAAATCCAGTCCTCACCATGCGCCCCGTCAAAGATCGGGCTGCGCACCTGCGCTGCCCGGTCCGCATCCGACGCATAGTACCAATCAAACCCCTCGCCGCCCTCAACATTGCCCGACAAATACGCGAGGTCATACAGAGCAACCTCCCCGTCCTGCGCATCCAGATGCCCGATCCCATCGCGCCAGTCCGAGATCGGCATGTAGTTATCAATACCAATGAAATCGATCTCATCATCGGCCCACAAAGGGTCCAGATGAAAGAACACATCGCCTGAGCCATCTTGCGGCTGATAGCCAAAATACTCCGACCAATCCGCCGCATAGCCAATCTTCACATCCGGCCCCAAGAGCGCGCGCACCTCACCCGCCAAAGCCTGCAACGCCGCAACCGCCGGGAACGAGTGCGCCGGCCCCCGGATCTGCGTCAAACTCCGCAACTCACTGCCAATACAGAACGCCTCAACACCACCCGCCGCCTTACACAGCGCCGCATAATGCAAGATAAACCGTGACAGCGACCACTCGTCCGGCCCCACATAGGTCACCGTTTCGCCCGCCACCAAAAAGTCCGCCGCCTGCACCGTCCCAAAGAACGCAGCCACCTCAGCCGCCGCAGCCGCCGTCCCATCCGGCGAGCCCGCCCGGCCCGGTGCCTCCTCAAGCGTAATCCGCCCGCGCCACGGCAAAGCAGGCTGATCATCAGCCCCCGTCCACGGGTCTGCAAGCCCGTTCCCCTCCAGCTGCTCCATCAGGATAAACGGATAGAAAACAACGTCCTGCCCCGCCGCGCGCATTGCTGCAATCGCCTCAACCACAGACGCGTCCGCAGGCGTCCCACCATAGATCGAGCGCCCGTCTACTTTCGCAATCTCAGGGCATCCTGCGCGCACGCGGCCCGACACCGACCAAGGCATACCCGCCCCCTCAGCCGAAACATCCTCCACCTTCGGCTGCACCTGACAGCGCCCCGCGCGCAGATCATCGCCAAACCAGGACACCACCAGCAGGCCAGATCCGCAGTTCGGCAGACCCTCTTCCAGCTGCTCCAAGGACACCGCGAAATCCGTTTTGCCCGCAGGCGTATTCACATTGACCGAACTGTTCTCGCCGGGCCCCTTCGCCACATGAACAGGCGTCGTCGCCAGCGCATACTCGCCCGTCCCGGGGATCACCGCGACCGCTTTAATCTGCTCGGCCAAGGACACATGCCCCTCACCTTGCGCAGGCCGGATCACCTCGAAACTGAACTGCGGCACCCGGTTGCCGAACCGCGCCAGATCCAGATCCTCGATCACCACATAAGCCAGTCCGCGATAGGCCAGGACCTCACCTGCCCCCTCGACAGCCTCAATCTTCGGGTCCGGCAACTGGTCCGCACTGCCCCGATACACCCGCATATTCAGGTCATCGCGCGGCACCTCCGCCCCGTCCGCCCAGACACGACCAACCCTGGAAATCTCGCCCTCGCACAAGCCCAAAGCCAAGGACACCGAGTAACTATAGCTCGTCACCGTCGGCTGCGCCGCACCACCGCCCCCCTTGCCGCCACCGCCCCCACTGGTCGAGGAGCGCTCCAAAAACCGCGACGCCCAGATCACCTGACCGCCCAGCCGCATACCGCCCCAGAGCCGCGCCACCGCATCGCCTTCGCCAGCCCCGGACACGCGAAACCGGTCCACGCGCCCGGTCTCCACCGGATCAGCCCCCGCGCCCATCAAGCGCGCATCAATCACCCGCCCCAAGGTCGCGCCAACCGCGCGCCCGATCACTGCCGAGGTCAACCCGAGCGCTGTGCCCCCAATCGCGCCGCCCGCCGCCGCACCTACCGCCGAAAGAACTATCGTCGCCATTAGATCACCCCTCCAACCGCCAAGGACGGAAACCGAAACCGCGCCACAATCCGGCGCGCCCACGGCGCACTCAGCGCATTCTCCACCACGCCATGCCCCGAATAGGCATGGACAAACCGCGGCTCTTCGCCAATTTCTGACTGTATTCCCAGATGCTTAGCCACAGCGCCCGTGCGCATCCGAAACAGGATCACATCGCCCGGACGCGCATCCGCCAAACCCACCTCAACCAGATGCGCCGAGGCCGCCGCCCGCAGCACCTCGCGCTTCTGCGGCTCGTCCCAATCCGCCGAGTATCGCGGCACCGCAACCGGCTCCGCCCCCTCAACCACACGCCAAACGCCGCGCAAAAGCCCCAGGCAATCGCACCCCGCGCCCTGCACACTCGCGCCGTGCAAATAGGGCGTCCCAATCCAGGCGCGCGCCTCCTCAACCGCCCTCACGAGCGGCTCCCGCCATCAAGGACGCCTCCTTGCGCGGGATAGGCCATCATCCAATCCTCGCCCGGAATATGCGGGAATCCTTGGAAATTCAGGAAGTTATGGAACTTCAAACGACACGTCTCCGCCCGTTTGTCGCACCCCGCCTCCAGCCGCACCCGGTCCCCAACCGCCACTTCGGCCCGCAAGCCCTGCCACAACTCGATCTCGCGCGCGTCCTCCAGCCAGCGATCGGCCTTCACGATCCCCTCCAAGCCCTCCGCCGCACCATCCAGCACCGAGACCCGCCCGCGCTCAAACCAACGCAGATCGAACCCCTCCAAAGGCGCAAACCGCAACACCCGATCCGCATCGACGCCGACAACCTCAGCCTCGGCCGAATACCCCGCCACGTCCAAATCCACGCGGCACGCTCCATCGCCCAAAACCGCCGAGCATCCCTTCTGATAAACGCGCCCCTGCGGTGCCCCCAAAGCCTCCGACAACCCACGCAACTCCGCCTCAAACGCGCCGCCGGTCTCGGTGATCTCACCCAAAGTCCCCCGAAACATCGCGCGCCGCGCGTCAACATCCGCCCAGTTCACCTGCCAGATTGCGACCTCCGCGCCGTCATAACGGCCCGCCCGAATATCCTCGGCGCGGATCGCATCATGGCTCAGAACGCCCAACGCTTCCGAGTTATCAACCGCCAGTCCATTGCCCTGCTCAAGTGCGCGCGCGGTCATCCCGCCATCTGCGCGAAACACCACATCCTCAAACGTAAGATCTTGATCATGATCGGTAAAACCCAAGACCAAGCCATCGCGCCGCGTCACAACCCAAGCCCGACACACCGTCGTCAGCCCCGTCTCCAAATGCGCCAGCAGCGCCTCTTTGCCGCCGCTCATACCCGCACCTCAACGACCGGTACGTTGGGCATATCGCCCGCCTGAAAGCTGGAGACCGAAGTCGCAATCCCATCGGTATCGAACCGCACCGGCACATCAAACTCGAACCCCGCAGTGATCTCGGCCCCCACATCCGGTGGGTCCACGAAGGTCACCGTGCCCGCGACCGTATCGACGCTGAAATGCACATTTTCGGCCAGCTCAATCGGACCAACGCCCGCCTTCACCGACCCGGCAACAGGCTTTGAAATCGGACGCCGATACGCCGCCCCTCCCGAGGCATAAGATTTCGAGAGGCCAAACACCGTCTGCACGCCATCGCCGATGCCAATCGCCTGATCGTCAAACGCCACATCGCCCGAGGGCAGGCACGACTTAAAGTCCGCCCAATCCTTCCACCGAAACCCATAAAGCTGCCCCTGACGCGCCTCGAAAAACGCGATCAGGTCCGCAATATCATCGAGGCTCCGCAGCCCCACGCCCGCATCGTAGCGACGCCGCGCATTGGCCCAGGGCGTGTTGCGCTCCTCAAATCCATTGGCGAGCGTGACAACATCCGTGCGCCGCTCCGGCCCTCCGACCGACCCAAAGCTCAAGTTTGCGGGAAACCGCACTTCATGAAAGGCCATCGGCCACCTCCAATAAGTTCAATAGGTTAAATGCCGCCTAGCGGTTACGCGCGCCTCGCCCCAAGGCTCGGCTCATCTCCGCAGCGATCTGACTGCGCGAGCGTCTGAAGCTGTCGGCATCAGGCGACGAGATATTCATCACCACCTGCACAGGACCGCCGCCGCCACCGCCCGAGGTCTGGACCCCAAGCCGCCCGTCAGTCCCCCGCGTCAGCGGCATAATCGCCTCCGGCCCCGCCTCGCCCATCAGGCCAAGCCCACCGCGCATCGGAAAATTCGTCGGCCCCGTCACGACGCCGCCCTTGGCAAACGGCATCACCCGGCCTTGGGCAAACGCGCCGCCATCAGCGAAGGGCATGATGCTCGAGGCCAGCGCATTGACGCCGCCTGCAATCGCCCCGCCCAATGCGTTCTGCACAGGCCGCATCGCCGCCGAATAGGCCGCGTCCGACATCGACTTGGCCACGCCGCGCAGGGCATCCGACAGCTTCATCCCGTCAAACACCACGCCATCAAACGCGCGCCGCATCCCGCTGCCAAACCGGGTCGACAGCGTGCCAACTTCGCGCCCGGTATAGAGCATATTATCGCGCATCCGCGACAGCTCAGCATCAAACGCCGCCGTCACCTCCGCCGCCTCGCCCAAGCGCCCCTCAAGGCCCTCGAGGCCATCTTCAAAGCCGTCCAGATCGCTCATGATCCCGTCCTTTCTTTGGTGTCAGGAAAGGCCGCCGCCAGCTCTTCCAGCCGCGACCGTCCCAAGGGGGCCTCGGTCGCCTGAGCACCGAGCATCACCAGCAACTCCGCCGGGGTCAGCGCCCAGAAAACCTCCGGGCTCAAGCGCAACTCATGCAGCCCCAGCCGCATCAGCCCCGGCCAATCCATGATCGTCTTCATGTATTCGGAACGGCAAAACTGCGCGCGAGCAACTCCGCCGCCGCCCGCGCCGCCTCCACCGGGCCACCCGCGATATCGGCTTTCGCCAAATCCCGCGCGTCCCCGGTCCAACCGCCGCCTGACAACCCAGCCGCCAGCAAAGCAATCACATCGCGCGCGCCGTACCCGCCCGCCTCAAACCGCTCGACCAGCGCCACCAGGCTCTCGGCCTTCAGCGCCACTTCCAACTCCGCCAACGCGCCCAGCGTTAACTTCATTACATGGCGCTGGCCGTTCACGACCAACGCCACTTCGCCCGCATAAGGGTTCGCCATCACAGCGCGTTGAACGAAAGCTGCCCCGCCGAGGCGAGCGACAATTCATACGTCGCCTCCCCGTCATGGGCGCCGGCATACTCAACCGAGGTGATCATGAACTTGCCCTCCACGATCCCAAAATCGGGGATAATCACCTGAAATTCCGGCACTTCTCCGTCAAAGAAGATCTGGCGCGCGCGCTCATCCGTGCCCTCATCGCGGAACACGCCCGAGCCCGAGATCGACGCCGACTTCACGCCCGCGCCCCCCAGCAGCTCACGCCAACCGCCCGCACTTTCCAGCGAGGTCACATCGACGGATTCCGCGTTAAACGTGATCCGCGTCGCCCGCAGCCCCGCAATGGTCTCGAACTGGCCAGTGCCGGTCAGGTCGAGTTTGATCAGCAAGTCTTTGCCTTTTTGCACTGTCATGGTGCCCTCCTAAGGTCTCAAACCAAGGTCTCAAAAATCGTCAATCCGCGCCCGAAACCGCAGATCAATACGTCGTTGTTGGCCGCCATTCAGCCGAGTGGCGCGCGTCTTGAACAAGCTCAGATCGCTCAGCGCGCCCCGCGCCAAAACCAAATCAGCCCCGACCAACGCGTCCGAGATCGCTCTAGCCGCCGCCTTCGCCCCGGCAAATCCAGCCGCCGAGCTGACCACGGACACGGTGAAGTCATGCCGCGCCACCGACCCGCCGCTATCGCTGCGCGAGCGCACCTCTTCAGCCCCGAGGGTCGCGTAGGTCTCCGGCAAAACACCCGCCGGCATTGCGTCGTAAATCGCCCCGCCCAGCGCCGCCGTGACGCCCGCATCAGCGCTCAACGCTCCAAAAACAGCCGCCTGCAATGCGGCCCCTGCCCCGTAACTCATGCCGCGACCTCCTCTTGCGCAAAGCAGGTCAGAAACCGCGCGCCCGCATCCGCCTCGGCCACCGCCAGGATCCGAAAGACACGGGCACCATCGCGAAACCGCTGGTCCGGCCGTGGTCGCGAGGCCGCCCCAACAGCCGCCCCCCGCACCGTGATCCGAAACGCGGCACGCGCCACAACCGCATCCCCAAGCCGCCCTTCGCGGCCCGAGCGCGCGTCCACCGCCGCCCACAAAGTCCCAAGCTCAACCCAGCTCGTCGTCAAGCCGCCCGCGCCATCGCCAACCTCAACCCGCTCCTCCAGCACCAGCGGTCGATTCAAAACTGGCCCACTCATCCCGAGGCCCCGGCAAAGCCTGCCCGCACCGGGCGATACGCCTCCAACAGCCCCGCAACACCCGGTGCCAAACCGCCATCACCAACACCGCGCTGCTCGTAAAACCGCGCCGCCTGCATAAACACCGCCTGCGCCAAATCCGCAGGCACCGCCGCCCAGCTCGCGCCAAATCCGGCGACCAGATCAATCTCAAGCCGCCCCAAACGCGGCACCGATGGCAACATCCCCAGTGGCTTCAAACACGCAACGCGCCCGTCCAAAACCAAGCGCCAACCGCCCGCCGCAACCTCGCTTGCCACGCCATCGCCGTCGATAATCCGCACCGACGTGACCGCTGACACAGGCGAGACTGGCAACACCTGCCCCGCCCGATCGCGCCAGCGCCGCGCGCTAAAGCGAAACCCTCGGCTCAGGACCGCAACGCCCGCGCGACGCTCAACCAGCGCCAAAGACGCCCGCAACGCGCTCTCCAAAATGCCGTCCTGCAACGCGTCATCGGCAAAGCCCGAGCCCAGCCTGAGATACTCGCGAAACGCTGCAATCGGCAAAACCGCTTGCGGCACAGGGACCAATTCAACCACCATGAAACTTCTCCCTCAAGTCCCGCCCGCTTGCTAAAGTATTGAAAAAATTATGATGTGCGGCCCCACCCCGCTCGGACGGAGGGAACAGCTAGACAAGGCAGGCCCGCACACCAGCATCAGCCCGAGCGCCCAAAAGACGCCCGCGCCGACCTCGTTCACCGTTTAGGAAACGGCGAATTTCAGAACCTTGATCGCGCCAAAGTCGGTCACATCCCCGCCCACGCGCTTGGAGGCGTAGAACAAGACATTCGGCTTGGCCGAGAACGGGTCACGCAGGATGCGAATGTCTGGACGCTCGGCAATCGTGTAGCCCGCCTCGAAATCGCCAAACATCACCGAGGCAGAACCGGACGCGATGTCAGGCATGTCCTCAGACACCATCACCGGGTAGCCCAGCAAACGGGCAGGCTCGCCAGCACTCAGGCCATCGGACCACAAGAAACGGCCATCCGCGTCCTTGATCTTGCGCACGACACCCGCGGTCTTCGAGTTCATCACAAACGTCGCATTGGCGCGGTAACGTGCCCCCAGCGCATAGACCAAATCAACGAGCGCATCCGCCGGGGCCGAGCTGTTGAAATCGCCGTCCGAGCCGGTGGTCACATAGCCCAGCGCGTCCCAGGTCCAGTTCGCATCCTCAACCATCGTGTGCGCCAGAACGCCCTTTGGCTTGTCGATGCCATCGCCCGAGATGAACGAGGACGCTTCGGAACGGGCAAACTTCTCGGCAATCCGCGCCGACAGCCACGCCTCGATGTCAAAAGCGCTGTCATCGAGAAGGCGCTGCGAGGCTTTCGGCAAGGCCGACAACTCATGCAACGGGATCGAGATCCGGTCGATCTGCGGGGTATCGGTCTCGGTCAGCGCCGCCGTCTCGTTGGCCCAGCCCGAGCCGATATCAGTGTGGTCCACCAGCATGTCATAGGACACCGCCTCGACGGTCACGACCTGCGCGATGCCGCGAAGCGAGGCCATGTTGCGCATAACCGTCTTGACGCTATCGGCGGTCTGCGGGTCCACGAGATAGCCGCCATCCGCCGCAACTGCGCCCGACATCGCCTTTTCCTCGTTGGCCAAACCACGCAAAGCGTCGTCATCGCCGGAGCGGACATAGGCCTCAAACGCCTTCTGGTGGGGGGCGTCTTGGGCCACGGCACCCGACAAAGCAGGGCGGGCAGATTTGGCGGCAGAAGTCATCAGGGTCTTACGATCAAGCATAGCAATTCGCTCTTCTTGTTGTTGCAAACGGTCGGTCATGTCGGCCTGCATGGCCTTGAAATCTTGCACAAATCCAGTCAGCGCCTCTCGGACACCAGGGACTTGCGGGCTGTTGGATTTGACCTCGACAGGGCTCGATTCAGCCCCAGCCCGAGGCGTGGTTTCGCCTAAGTTCATCATGCTCTCCTTGATGAATGCCTTGAAAATAAAGGGGACGGTCAGTCCTGCCCCGCCATCGTGCGACGGGCCGCTTCCAGCGCCTCCGCCAGGTCACGCAAGCTGTCGTCGGGGCTATCGCCCTTTCCGCCCAGTCGCGCCTGCGGCAGCATTGGGAAGGTCACCACCGACACCTCCCAAAGCTCCACCTCTTGCAGCAGCCTATGGCCCTGCGTGTCTTTGCCCGCGCGCAGCGTGCGGTAGCCGATCGACAAGCCGTCAATGGCCCCCGCTTCGATCAGGGCTGCCGCTTCGCGCCCCCGTGCGACGCTTTCCAGAAGACGGCCCTTGACCCGCAGGCCCTTGGCGTCCTCCTCAACCTCGTCCCACACGCCAATCGGCTCGCGCGGGTCGTGCTGCCACAGCATTTTGATGCGCCGGCCCGTGTTGAACGCACGCGCAAGCGAGGCCGCATAAGCGCCCGCCTCGACCACATCGCCGCCCTGATCCGGCGCGCCAAACAGGCTGGCATAGCCCTCGACCCGCAAGTCCTCGCCAAGCTCCAGCCGTGTTTCGACCGGGCAGAATTTTAGCTCCAGTCCCGTCTCCGGGCTGGTCATAAAAGGCATCTCGCCCATGATATTCTCCTTTAAGGAAGGACCAAGAGCGACGCCGCCGCCTCGGTCAGGACCACCCCCGCGACCCCAACAATCGTCATCCACATGCGCTTTTCCAGGCGCTGTAAAACGCCCTCCATCGTCTTGAGACGGTACTCCAGCGCCAGCCAGCGCTCGGCCATCACCTGCTCATAGGCATCAAGCTTATGGCTCGGCTCGCAGGCCTTGGTGGCACATTCAAACGGCTCATAGAGAAAGCGCGATCCACTGCGCGCCTCCGCCCTCATGCCTCACCATCTTCGACGGGCAAGCCCAGCAAAGCCCGCTTCTCGGCGCGGCTCAGAAACTCCGCAGCCCCCACGCGGTTCCAGAGCGCCTCGCGCTCGGCGGCCAAAGCAGGCACTCCGTCCGGATCCGGCGACACCACCACGCCCGACGCCTCGAACCCGTCCAGCCACGCACTCACCGCTTCCGTCACCTTGCGCGCCAAGGGCAGCACCGTCAGGCGATAAAACGCCCGGTGGGCCTCGGCATAATTCGCGTAGGTCGCATCGCCGGGGATCCCCATCAGCATCGGCGGCACCCCAAACGCCAAAGCAATCTCACGCCCGGCGGCTTCCTTGGTCTTCTGGAATTCCATGTCCGAGGGCGAGAACCCCATCGGCTTCCAATCAAGGCCCCCTTCCAACAGCATCGGCCGCCCCGCATTGCGCGCCCCCTGATGGTAGCTCTCCATCTCCACCTGAAGCCGCTCGAACTGGTCCGGCGACAGCCCACCGCCTTCCGGCCCATTATAGACAATCGCGCCCGAGGGCCGTGCCGCATTGTCCAGCAGCGCCTTCGACCAGCGCGTGGCCGCATTATGCACGTCCATCGCACTCGCCGCCGCCTGCATCGCAGACAAGCCATAATGGTCGTCCTGCGGATGAAAACTCTTCACATGCAGGATCGGCGCGCGCATGTCCGACACATCGAACCGATGCTTCTTGGCCCCCACGACATAGTCATACGCCGCAGGCCAGCCATCCGCGCCCGGCACCACCTGCATCCGGTCCGAGCGCAAGCAATGCAGCTCCACCGGCAGACCCTCGTCGGCAGACACCGCCTCCAAGTAGCCATTCCCGGTCAGCAAAATCTGCGCGTACAGAGCCTCAAACAGATCGCTGCGCCCCTGCCCCGCATTCGGTCGCGCCAGCAACCCCGCCACCGGATGCACCTCATAGCGTCGCGCGCCATCTTGGCAGACCAGCGGCAACGAGGCCGCCGCCTCCGCGATCATCTTGACCGCGCGAAAGCCCACCGGATTTCCGGCAAACCCGTTGCGCGTCAGGCTCGCAGTATCGCGCGGCGTCCACGCCACCCGACCGCCACCGCCGCCCATAGCACCCATCGCCGCCACGCGTCCTGTGGCACTTGCCTTGACCTGCGAAACCTGCCGCTCGGCCCCTTTGAAGAGGTTGAAAACCATTCACCTGCCCCCTTTTGGGTCTGATGTTCAGGCGCGCCAAATCAGACCACACGCATAACGCGCGGCCCAAAATCGCCGACCCAAATCGTTCGTCTTACAAAATTCGCATACGCGGCGCGCTGGCCGCACCAACAGGCGCGATCATCAACGCATGAAGCGCCCAGACCATGGCATCCAGCCGGTCTGGCGAGGCACTGCCCCGATACCCTTGCACCGTCATCCGGCACATCTCGTCTTCCAAGGCAGGCAAGCCCCGCACATGGCTCACCTTGCCCTGTTCATAAAGCGCCGCAACAGGCTCCGCCCGCCTTGCCTTACCCTTCGTGGCCCGCACTTGGCTGACGGCCATCGAGGGCGCGACTTGCCTGAGCAGATCCGTCACCAAGTCCCCCCCCTGGTTCACCTCCGCCACAATCCGGTCCGCCCCCACATCCTTCGCCAAAGCCACCGCCGCCTCCGCCCATGCGGTCGGCGACGCGCCCTGCAAAGACCCATCCGCCAGCACGAAAGCCCGCCAATCCTTACGCTCGCCCTCCATCGAGACCCCCGCCGCGACAATCCCGCAGGCATCCGACGACGCCCCGCTCGTCACCGGCGGATCCACCGCGACAACAATCCGGTCCAACTCCGGCACCTGATCCACGCGACACGCTTCAATCATCGCTTGCGACCACAAGGCCCCCTCCACCTCGTCGAGCAATTCGCCATCCAGCTCCTGCCGCCCGAGCCGCGTGCCTGCATAGCGCTCCTCGATATCAGCCAGAAACGAGGCCGCCAGATACGCCCTATTCGCCTGCGTCGGCGCGTGTGTCACCACCGTTGATCCGCGCTTAATCAGGTTGCGCAAAACAGGCACCGGTTGCGGTGTCGTCGTCACCACCTGCCGCGGGTCATCGCCAAGCCTGAGGGCAAACTGCAACATATCCCACGCTGCCTGCCCCTTCTTCCACTTGGCCAACTCATCCACCCAAGCCGCATCAAACTGAGGCCCGCGTAAACTATCGGGATCACTGGCCGAGAACACCTGCGCCTCCGCCCCGTTCGGCCATACCAACTTGCGCCGGGTCGCCTGCCACTCCGGCTTCCGATCCGGCGGGCAACAGGCCATGATCCCGCTTTCGCCAAAGACCATCACGTCGCGCGCTTGATCGAGCGTCTCTCCCACAAGCGCGACCCGCCGACACGCCCCCGGCGTCAGCGGCTTGCGCCCTTCCACCTGCATGCGCACCCATTCAGCCCCGGCCCGCGTCTTGCCAGCCCCGCGTCCGCCCATCACCACCCAGGTGCGCCAAATCCCGTCCGGGGGCAGCTGGTGCGGGAACGCCCAGAAGCGCCAAAGCCACGGCAGCGCGGCGACCTCATCCGCCTCCATCTCCCCCAGCAGCGTCCTCTGCACCGCCTCGCTCTCGCAGGAGAGCCATGCGGCGTTCGATTTCACCTCGGGCGGCATCAAGGTCAATCCCAGCGCCTCCATCGGCAGCGTCGCGTTTTCGGCGCAGATCATACAGTCGCTCCTCTTCTTTCAATACGGACTGCAACGCAGCCATCAGGCCACGCACATCTTTCTCCGCCCCAGACGACGTAACCTCCCCCTCTTCCATAGCGTCGCAGCGCGCCTCGATCTGTGTCGAAAATCGCGCCAGTAGCCGTCTGATCTTGTCCATTAGTATTTGTTCTTCGGTGTCCGGTCCGGGGACGCCGTCGCTTGCCTCAGTGGTCATTGGCTCGGCTCACTCTCTACCTGCCCGACCGAGTAGACGTGAAAAAGGCGGCCCGGACTTTACGTCCTGCCGCCTGACCCACTTCTTCCAGCTTGAATAATTTCTACTCTAGAGCGTTCGCAATGTCAACAACTAAATCACAGGTTGTGCGACGCTCGCCCTATTACTCGCTTGCACGCTCCCGTTCGATCTGACGCCACTTCGCGACATTCGCATTGTGCTCGGCCAGCGTTACGGCAAAGGCATGACCGCCTGTGCCATCGGCGACAAAGAAGATATAGTCGGTGTCTTCCGGGTTCAAAGCCGCCTCGATCGCAGCGCGTCCCGGATTGGCAATCGGGGTCGGGGGGAGCGCATCGATCGTATAGGTATTCCAAGGGGTTGAGCGACGAAGCTCAGACCGCCGCAACCCCCGCCCAAGCGTGCCCTGACCGCGCGTGATGCCGTAGATCACCGTCGGGTCCGTCTGCAGGCGCATGCCTCGGTTCAGGCGGTTCACAAACACGCCCGCCACGCGCTCCCGCTCGTCGGCAACGCTGGTTTCCTTCTCGATGATCGAGGCCAAGATCAGCGCCTCTTCCGGGGTCGTGATCGGCAGATCATCGGCGCGCAATTCCCAGGCCTCCGCCAGAATCGCGTCCTGCGAGGCCTTCATCCGGCGAATCACATCCGCGACCGAGGTGCCCTTGGACACCTCATACGTGTCCGGGGCCAGGGTGCCTTCCGCGGGCACCTCTTCGGGCACCTCGCCGGACAAGAAATCCGCGCCCTTCAAGGTCTCCACGATGTTCCAGCTGGTGACACCTTCCGCCACCGTGATCCGGTAGTTGATCGGCACATTTGCGTTCACAAGAGTCGCATAGGCCTCCGGCAAGCCGTCGGCATATTCAAACTTCGCAATCTCCACCAATTCGCCATCGATGCGTTCGCGCAGGCGCATCTCTCCGCGCCCCTCGCTGATCGTGTATTGCGCGATATAGCGGAAGGTCGGGGCCGCCGCTTGCGTGATAATGTCGAGGATCTCGGCCATCGACGCGCCTGCAGGCAGTTCATAGTTGTTGAACTTCAGGTCATCCGCTTTGCCGGTATACTGCGCGCCTATGCGAAAGACACGTGCATTGGTGATGATCCCCGCCTCCTCCAGCGCGTTCGACACCCGCGTCAGCGTGGCACCGCGCGGCACTTCGAAAAACGAGGTCTGCGCGGTCGGCCCCGGCCCCGAAAACTTCTGCTGGCCCCAGCTAATCAGCCCCAGACCAAAGATCAGCGCGACAATCGACAGCGTCAGCGCGTTGGAAGCAATGTTGCGCCACATCAGTCGGTCACCTTCCCAAGAACGAGGCTCGCATTGGTGCCGCCAAAGCCGAAGGAGTTCGACAGGGCCACATTGATCTCCCGCTCATGCTTGGCCCCTGCGGCAAGGTTCAACTTGGTGTCCACCGCTGGCGTCTCAAGGTTGATCGTGGGCGGCGCCACCTGATCGCGAATGGCCAGCACCGAGAAGATCGCCTCCACAGCCCCAGCCGCGCCCAGCAAATGCCCGATGGAGGATTTGGTCGAGGACATCGTCGCCCGCCCCGCATCCGCACCCAGCATCCGCTCCACAGCACCCAACTCAATCGTGTCGGCCATGGTCGAGGTGCCATGCGCATTGATATAGTCCACAGCCCCCGGCGCGATCTCCGCACGCTTCAACGCCGCCTCCATCGAGCGGCGCGCGCCATCGCCATCCTCAGACGGGGCGGTGATATGATAGGCATCGCCCGACATGCCATAGCCCAGCACCTCGGCGTAAATCTTCGCACCGCGCGCCAAGGCATGATCCAATGCCTCCAGCACCACAACACCGGCGCCCTCGCCCATCACAAAGCCATCGCGGTCCGCGTCATAAGGACGGCTCGCCTCCTGCGGCGTCTCCCCCCGCTTCGTGCTCAGCGCCTTACACGCATTAAAGCCCGCAATGCCAATCTCGCTAATCGGGCTCTCGGCCCCACCCGCAATCATCACATCCGCGTCGCCCCACTGAATAAGCCGCGCGGCATCGCCAATCGCATGCGCGCCGGTGGAACAAGCCGTCACAACCGCATGGTTCGGCCCCTTAAAGCCATAGCGAATAGACACCTGACCGCTGACCAAATTAATCAAAGCCCCCGGAATAAAGAACGGCGACACCCGGCGCGGCCCCTTCTCCTTCAGAAGCACAGCCGTGTCGGCAATCGAGGACAAGCCGCCAATGCCCGAGCCAATCATCACGCCCGTGCGCAACCGATCTTCCTCATCCTCGGGCATCCAACCCGCGTCACGCACGGCCTCATCCGCCGCCGCCAGCCCATAGAGGATAAAATCATCGACCTTGCGCCGATCCTTCGGGGCCATCGCATCGTCCGGGTTGAACGTCCCATCCGAGCCATCCCCCAGCGGCACTTCGCACGCATAGGTCGTCGCCAAATGGCTCGCATCGAAGCGCGAGATATCGCCCGCGCCCGACTGTCCGGCCAAAAGCCGCGCCCAGGTCGCCTCAACGCCCGCTGCCAAAGGCGTCACCGCCCCCATGCCCGTAATCACAACACGCCGCATATGTGCCCCCATAAGGTTCTTATCTGCTCTGCCCGCTGATACACGCGGGCCTAGGCATGGGGCAAGGCCCCTGCCCTATATATAGACGTCACGCGGCTTAAACTTGCCGTGCAATCAGCCCAATCATGGCTGTGAGGAACTGCGAGACCACCAAAGCCCCCTGCCCATCGATATCGCGCTCAGGCATAAACTCCGCCAGCGTCACCCCGATCAGCGGGCCACGGGCGACCACCGCCTCCACGATCTGGAGCGCTTGGTCGTAAGACAGCCCCCCGGCCGAACGTCCAATCGCGCCGGGCACGAGCGCCGGGTCAAACGCGTCAATGTCAAAGACCAGCATCACCGGGCCGTCGGGCAAGGCCCCAAGATACGCCTCCGGTCCGCGCCGATGCACATCCCTCGCCGGGACAAACCGCACGCCGTAAGCGCCCGCATCCGCGACATCCCCAACCCGGGCCGAGCCCAAACCCCGCTGCCCAATCTGGCAAATCTCACCCACATGCGCCATCTCCGAGGCGCGCCGCATGGTCGAGGACAGCCCAAACCGCTCGCCCGCCACCTCGTCACGCCAGTCGATATGGGCATCGACCTGCACGATATTCACGCGCTCGCCCGCAAGGCCTTCCAAGAACGGGATCGGCACCGAGTCGTCGCCCCCCAGCAGCACCGGCACCGCGCCTTGCGCGCGCACGCCCGCCACCGCGTCGCGGATCACCCCACGCGCCGCCGCCGCATCGCCGAGTGGAACAGCCAGATCACCACAATCCACAGCCCGCACGCCCTCGGGCAATGTCGGGCCGCCCAGATCAAAGTTATAATGCGCCGCAAGTCCCGCATCCGGGGCAGCGCCTTCGCGAATGGCACGAGGCCCGTCCGCGCAATAGGCCCCGACGCTGGCATAGGGCGTCGCAGTCGCAGCACCCAATATCGCAATCTGCGCGCCGTCCAGATCACCAACGGGGGCAGCAGGCCAGCCCATAAAGGTCTCCACTGCGTCACCGCCAAAGAGCTTTGCAAGATCCGTCATAACAGCCTCCCCTCAATGCAAAAGCGGCGACCCCGTGAAGGATCGCCGCCTGAATTCTAAACTAAGCCGCGTGGACTTAGGAAGCTTTGGTGATGAAGCCAACCGCATCGCCGAAAGTCTGGATGGTCTCGGCTGCGTCGTCCGGGATCTCGATGCCGAACTCCTCTTCAAACGCCATAACCAACTCAACCGTATCAAGGCTGTCTGCGCCCAGATCGTCGATGAAAGACGCGGCCTCAACAACCTTGTCCTCTTCCACACCGAGGTGCTCCACAACGATCTTCTTCACGCGATCTGCGATGTCGCTCATAATCTCAAATCCTCATTCCGATGTTCGGGCCAGATACGCCCTTTGGTATAATCATTCCCGCCCCAGATGGGTTGCCATTGGCAAACCTTCAAGGCGGCCCCGAGGGCGCCCCCGGCCTGAATGTGCGCCGCCTATAGCATAGGGGTCAGGAAAGGCAACACGCATCAAGCCAAGATTTGTGACGTAAGGGAAACTCGCTCAAGCATCGCCGCGTGCCCTATCTCCGGCCTGCCCAAAGCAGCGCCAACGAAAACAGCGTGCCGCCGCCGATCAACGCCGCAAAAGCAATATCACCCAGGCTCTCGGGACAATTGAGGCCCGGACAGGCCTGCCAAGCGCTCGCAACCGCGCCGTAGGTAATACCGCCCCCCAAAATCGTCCCCGCAACAAGCAGAATCCACCGCATCGCAGGCGCCTAAAGCATCGCCATCCCGCCATTCACATGCAGCGTGGTGCCGGTGACATAACCCGCCTCAGGGCTCGCCAGATAAAGGACGGCCGAGGCAATCTCCCCCGGATCACCCATCCGGCCCGCCGGGATCTGCGTCAGGATCTTGCCCTTCTGATCGTCGGTCAGCTTCTCGGTCATCGCCGTCGCAATAAACCCTGGGGCAACCGCATTCACGGTAATCCCGCGCGAGGCGACCTCATAGGCGAGGGACTTCGACATCCCGATCATCCCCGCCTTCGAGGCCGCATAATTCGCCTGCCCCGGATTGCCCGTGGCCCCCACAACAGACGAAATATTCACAATCCGCCCCCAGCGCGCCTTCATCATGCCGCGCAAGACACCGCGACAGAGCCGGAAGGTCGAGGTCAAATTGACCTCCAGAACGCTCGCCCATTCCTCGTCGGACATACGCATAAACAAGTTGTCGCGCGTGATGCCTGCATTGTTCACCAGCACATCAACTGAGCCCATCGCCGAGGCCGCCGCTTTCGGCAAGCCATCCACAGCCTCTGCATCGCTCAAGTTACACGGCAAGACATGCGCACGCTCGCCCAACTCCGCCGCAAGCGCCTCCAAAGGCTCCACCCGCGTCCCGGACAACCCCACGGTCGCGCCCGCCGCATGCAAGCCGCGCGCAATATCAGCGCCAATACCGCCAGATGCGCCCGTCACCAAAGCGTTCTTCCCGCTCATATCAAACATAAAATGTCCTCTCCACTTTGCCCAAATCTCGTCGACGAGATTTCCCTAAGTCTCTTCGAAGAGACTTAAACAAACTCTTTGATAAGAGTTTCTACCCCGCCAAAACCGCTGCCACATCCTCCGGCGTGCCCACAGCCTTGGTCGCAACGCTACGATCAATCCGCTTGACCATGCCCGACAAGGCCTTGCCCGCGCCGATCTCCCAAATCTCCGTCACGCCCGAGGCGACCATAAACCCAACGCTCTCGCGCCAGCGCACCGATCCTGTCACCTGCTCAACCAGCAGCGCGCGAATGACCGCAGCCTCCGTCACAGCCTCCGCCCGCACATTCGCCACCAGCGGCACTGCAGGCGCGCTCAACTCGACGCCCGCAAGCGCTTCGGCCATCGCGTCCGCCGCAGGCTGCATCAAGGCGCAATGGAACGGGGCACTGACTGGCAGCAACAACGTCCGCTTCGCGCCGCGCTCCTTGGCAATGACACAGGCCCGCTCGACCGCCGCCTTATGGCCCGAGACCACAACTTGGCTCGGATCATTGTCATTGGCCGCCTGACACACCTCGCCCTCAGCCGCCTCCGAGGCCACCGCCTGCGCCGTCTCAAAGTCCAGCCCCAGTAAAGCCGCCATCGCGCCAACGCCCACCGGAACCGCCTTCTGCATCGCGTCGCCGCGCACGCGCAACAACCGCGCGGCATCCGCAACACTCAAAGACCCCGCCGCCGCCAAGGCCGAATACTCGCCCAGCGAATGGCCAGCCACAAAGGCCGCATCGCCAACCGAGACCCCTTCCGCCTCCAACGCCCGCATCGCCGCCAAAGACGTCGCCATCAAAGCCGGTTGCGCGTTCGCGGTCAGCGTCAAGGCCTCCGCCTCGCCCTCCCAGATCAGGGCACTCAGCTTCTCGCCAAGCGCGTCATCGACCTCCTCAAAGACCGCGGCCGAGGCCGGATAAGCCTCCGCCAATGCCTTGCCCATGCCAATGGTCTGGGCACCCTGCCCGGGAAATACGAATGCGCGCATAAAATCTGTCCCTTGCCGTCAAAACTGGCCCCAAGGCCTAGCGCGCCAACGCCCTGTCCGCAACGTCGCAAAGCCTTGCATCCGCCGCTCAACCCCGCTACCCCCGCCCAGTCCCGATTTGATTGATCCCGCGTGGTCCCTCGAAGGCGGTCCGGGACCTTGCATGCCGCCCGGTGAAACCCGCCCGAAGACGAAGGAAACCGCATGCCGCTTTACGAGCATGTCTTTATTGCGCGCCAGGACTTGTCGAATACACAAGCCGAAGGTCTGGTCGAGCATTTCGGAACCGTTCTTGCCGATAATGGTGGCCAGGTGGTCGAGTCCGAATACTGGGGCCTCAAGACAATGGCCTACAAGATCAACAAGAACCGCAAAGGCCACTACGCCTTTCTGAAATCCGATGCACCGGCACCCGCCGTGCAGGAGATGGAGCGCCTGATGCGTCTGCACGACGACGTCATGCGTGTGCTGACCATCAAGGTCGATGAGCACCCCGAGGGTCCGTCTGTTCAGATGCAAAAGCGCGATGAGCGCAGCGACCGTGGCGACCGCCGCGAGCGCCGCTGATCAGCTTCAAGAAAGGTACGTAAGTTATGGCTAGCAAACCATTTTTCCGCCGCCGCAAGGTCTGCCCGTTCTCCGGTGAAAACTCGCCGAAGATCGACTACAAAGACGTGCGTCTCCTTCAGCGTTATATCTCCGAGCGTGGCAAGATCGTGCCAAGCCGGATCACCGCTGTATCCGCCAAAAAGCAGCGTGAGCTGGCCCGTGCAATCAAGCGCGCCCGGTTCCTCGCCCTGCTCCCATACGCTGTGAAGTAAGGAGAACTCATCATGCAAGTTATCCTACTCGAACGTGTCGCAAAGCTCGGCCAGATGGGCGACGTTGTCGACGTCAAGAACGGCTACGCGCGCAACTTTCTGCTGCCCCAAGGCAAAGCTCTGTCGGCCTCCAAAGCCAACATCGCGAACTTTGAAGCGCAGAAAGCCCAGCTCGAAGCCCGCAACCTCGAGACCAAGAAAGAGGCCGAAGATATGGCCTCGCGCCTTGATGGTCAGCAGTTCATCGTGATTCGCTCAGCCTCCGACGCGGGTGCGCTTTACGGGTCCGTCACCACCCGTGACGCCGCAGATGTGGCCACGGCGGAAGGCTACTCGGTCGACCGCAAGCAGGTCGTCATCGAGACGCCGATCAAAGAGCTGGGTCTGCACGACATCAAAGTCGTTCTGCACCCCGAGGTCGCCGCGACCATCCAGGTCAATGTGGCCCGCTCGACCGAAGAGGCCGAGTTGCAAGCGTCCGGCAAGTCGATCCAGGAACTCGCAGCCGAGGCGGATGCCGAAGCTGAGTTCGAGATCGCCGAGCTGTTCGACGATATCGGTGCCGCAGGCATGGACGACGAAGATGGCGAGGCCCCCGCGCCCGCCGCTGACGCGTCCGAGGACGACGAGACCGCGTAAGCGCCTCGCCTCAGCCCAAAATCAGAAAACGCCGCGCCCTTCAAAGCGCGGCGTTTTTTTGTGCGCGCGGCATGGGTGACTGATAGAATCAGTCCCAGCGATCCACTCCAAAGGCGAGAGTATCAAAATGGACACCCGCAC
Organism: Dinoroseobacter sp.; assembly: GCA_965279125.1. GTDB lineage: Bacteria > Pseudomonadota > Alphaproteobacteria > Rhodobacterales > Rhodobacteraceae > Dinoroseobacter. Next base: position 12,831 of record CBDIHL010000036.1, on the reverse strand, counting down.
CATCCGCATCTGGCTGCACGACGATGTGCCAGCCCCCCTCGCCCGCATCATCCCCGGCTTTGACGACACCCACCAGCCCATGGGGGCCTGCGTGTGCCATGTTCCCCAAGCGATGATCGACAGCGAGGATTACCAACTCTGCGAGAGCCTTCCGCCGCTCCAACTCGCGCGCAACGTCATCTCAGATGAGCGCCTCAAATGGATGCCCATGAATGGCAACTATCTGTTCGGCACCAATGCCTGCGATGTGATCGAGCACCCTCAAGGGGACGGGCTTATCTACGTGTTTTCAAATATCTAGCGCCGCGCCTAGGGTCAGGACCCATCTGTGGCCCGCACGCGGCCAGCGCATCCCCGGTCTGAACGCCAAGCGCGATGGCGAATGGCGCTATGTGCACCTCCCCGAGGGCCACGATCCACGCGCATTTGTCGAAACGCTGCTGCTTTCGGCCGAGCGGACACGCCCCCGCCACGGAGCGCTCGGCGCGGCAGGCGCATGCATCGCCCTGCCCGATGGTCGCCGCTTTGTCGGGGTCTATTACCGGGGCGATATCCGTCGCTGGCGCATCGCGCTGACCCGCAGCTGTGCGGCGCGCGGGCTGCCCTTCGCCAGATCCCTGCGCGGCAAGTTTGTGGTCGGCCAAGAGGCACCGCTGCCGATCAAGGATCTGAAGATCGACCTGTTCTAACGGAACCGAGCATCTGCCTCAGCGAGGCCACCTGCACGCCCCAAACACACCGCCAAGCTTGTCTGTGCGTCTCAAAATCATGCCTCCATTGCGCTGTGGCCTTTTGCGCCGCAAGAAAATCCTTCTAAATTCCTTATGTCCCGGCATAGTCTTGCGGCAGACGAGAGGAGAATTTTATGAAATTATTGCTTAGATTAAAGATAGCGGCCCTTGCCGTTGCAATCCCCCTCGGGACCGCCACCATTGCTATGGCCTGCCCCAATCCCAACCTGCCCGACAATTACGGCACCTATCAAGCGACGGGCCAGCAGCTTTACAGCCAACGCACCTTCAACCTGCAAGCCGGTGGGGATCAGCGCATTCCCAATTGCAGCAATGTGCAACCGCGTACGGATCGGGGCGACGGCTATGTGACCTCTGCACCGGATTTCAGCTTCACCTTGTCGGGGATGAACCGCTATTCGCTGGTGATCAGCGTGATCAGCCAATGTGACAGTGTGCTCTTGATCAATACCGGGTCGGTCAGCTGGTATTACGACGATGACGACAACGGCAATGCAGATGCGCGGATCAGTCTGTCGCGGCCTGCGAACGGTCGGATCGACGTGTGGGTTGGTACCTTTGATGGGTCGTATTGCGATGCACAGCTCAGCCTAGAGACATTTGATCGCTAACGCGGCTCTGATTTATCTAAACTTCTAGTTAATGGCGCAAGGCTATGATCTTGCGCCATTTTTCATGTGCACCCGCCTATGCGTTAACCTTCCATTAACCTATGGGGTGCCGCGCGTCCCGAGATGCGCCTATCCCGGATCCGGGGGCGGATCGAAGGGCTGGACCATGACCATTAAACTTAAAGACAAATTGCGTCGCATCGGCACGCTGAGTGTCGTCGCCTTTGCGCTCACCGCCGCCGAGGCGCGCGCCGACTTCTATATCGCGCCTTCCATGGGGGTGGGCGTCAGCAGCCAACGCTTCGATACCAAAGCGCTTGGCGGTGCAGGCCGGGTGCGCGATGGCGTGCGCGGGGGCAGCGTCTCTGCGGGGATCGCCATCGGCCATCGGGGGCAAGTCGCAGGCCGGGAGATCGATCTTGAGCTACAGGTCCGCGCACATGCGGCCGAGCGGTATCACGTGGGAACCCGCAGGTATGATGTCAGCCAACAACAAATCGGGGTGGCTGCCTACACGACCGTGCACCGGTCTTCAGGGATCCGGGCGCAAGTGGGGATCGGGGGTGGGGCACGGCGTCTCGACATTACTCTTCGCGACGGGGGCAATATGAGGCGCGATGTGGACCGAGAGCCTTACGGGATGCTTGCACTGCGGGGGGTGTGGGACATGCACGAGGGCACGCGCGGTTTCGCTGAGCTGCGCTACAGCGCGCATCCAACGCCAAGGCGCGCCAGTCGAGGGGCCAATATCGAGCATAAGATAGATCAGGTGGCACTCCATTTCGGGATCCAAATGGATCTGGGCGCCCAGTAGTGCCAAGAATTTTCGGACGAAAATTCTTGGCACACCGTACATCGCAAACGAAAAAGGCCGCCCCACCGGAACGGCCTTTGCACCTTTAAACCAATCGCTTAGCGATCAATCTTCATCTTGCGCCTCAACAGCGGCTTTCAGCTCATCCTTGGTAACCTCTTTTTCGGTCACGGTGGCCAACTCGAAGATATAATCGACGACTTTGTCCTCAAAGATCGGCGCGCGCAGCTGCTGCTGCATCTGCGCGTTCTTCTGAACGAACTCGAAGAACTCACGCTCCTGGCCCGGATACTGACGCGCCTGCGCCATCACCGCCTGAGACATCTCTGCATCCGACACGTCGATCTTGTTCTTCTGACCCAGCTCAGCCAGCAACAAGCCCAAACGCACGCGGCGCTCGGCCAGCTCGTTATGCTCGTCTGTTGGGGTGATCTCGGGGTGATCGTGGCCCTCGACCTCGGGGTTTTCCTCATGCCACAGCTGGTGTGCGATCTGGCCAGCCTCGGCCTCCACCAGCGACGGTGGCAGGTCGAACTTCACCAAGGTGTCCAGCTGGTCGAGCAGCTGACGCTTCATCACAGCGCGCGCGGCTTGGCCGTATTCCGCGCCCAAACGCTCGGTCAACTGGCCCTTCAGGGCGTCCAGATCTTCCGCGCCAAACTGCTTGGCCATCTCGTCGTTGATCTCGGCCTCAGCCGGGGCCTTCACAACCTTGACCTTGCACTCGAACACAGCCGCTTTGCCTGCGAGGTTCGCGGCCTGATACTCCTCAGGGAAAGTCACCTCGACGTCTTTCTCGTCGCCTGCCTTCACGCCCACGAGGCCTTCTTCAAAGCCCGGAATGAAGTTGCCCGAACCCAGCTCCAGCGGGAAGTCTTCCGCCGCACCGCCCTCGAACGCTTCGCCATCGACCTTGCCGAGGAAGTCGAATGTCACCTGATCGCCCATTTCCGCAGCGCCGTCTTTGTCGGCGAAGGTCTTGGCGGAGGACGCGAGATTGCTAAGCGCTTCGTCCAGATCTTCGTCGGCGACCTTCACGACCATCTTCTCCAGCGTAACACCCGAGAAATCCGCATCTGGCACGTCAGGCAGCTTCTCATAGGTCATGGAGACCTCGATATCGTCGCCCTCTTTCCAGTCGTCATTGGTCATCTTGACGTCAGGCTGCATCGCGGGGCGGTCGCCGGTTTCCTCGAAATGCGCGGACATCGCGCCATCGACGGTTTCCTGCATCGCTTCGCCCAAAAGGCGCGGGCCGAACTGCTTTTTCAGCAGGGCCATCGGGACTTTGCCTTTGCGGAAGCCCTTCATTTCGACCTCGGGCTGCGCCTCGGCCAGCTTCTCGTTGACCTTCGCGTCCAGCTCAGCGCCGGGCACTGTGATATTGTAGGCGCGCTTGAGGCCCTCATTCAGGGTTTCAGTGACTTGCATAACGTCGTGTCCTCACGTCTCAATTTTGGTGCGGGTGAAGGGACTCGAACCCCCACGCCTTGCGGCGCCAGAACCTAAATCTGGTGCGTCTACCAGTTCCGCCACACCCGCTAAAACAGATTTTGAGCGTCCCCCCGGAAAAGAGAACGCCCAAACTTGGCGCTGCCTTAGCAAAGCCTGCGAGCCGATGCGAGGGCAAAATCGGCGCGATTGGACAGATGCCTGCCAAATTCACCGGCGCAGGTGGGTTTTCTTTCCCAACCGCCCCAAGATTTGGTAGCGTCCGCGTCAACACACGCAACGAGGCTGCCCAAATGTCCGCCGAACACCCCAAACCAGCATCCGATCCGCCCGCAGAGGGCACACCGGGCGTCTCTTTGCATCTGGGCGGGCTGGCCGAGGGCACACAGATTCTCACAGCCAAAGGTCTCGTCGCCGTCGACGACATCCAAGCGGGCGACCGTCTGGTGACCCGCGACCGGGGCATGCAGCGCGTGGCCTTCGTGACCCAACGCCTGATGCCCTCGGGCGAGGTGATGCGCATCAAGCCAAGTGCCCTTGGCGGCAGCGCCGACGACCCGGACGTGATAACCGCCACCAGCCAACGTGTTTTGTTGCGAGACTGGCGGGCCAAGGCGATGTACGGGCGCTCGTTGGCACTCGTTCAAGCGCGCAAACTGGCCGATGGCGAGTTGATCAAGCGGGTGCCGGCCCGCAGCCTTCGCCTCTATTCCCTGCATTTCGACCGCGAGATGGTGATGTATGCCGGCGGGATCGAGGTTGGCAGCGCCACACCCGTCACGGCCTTTTTGAAATCTTAACCAATCTCTGAGTACGAGTCGTCATGGCTTATTCCATCTTCACGCTTGAGGCGTCCAATATCACGATCTCCGACAGCGGCTCGCTGAACGGGGTCAATCAAGGCAATGGCAGCCAGCTTGCGGGCAAGACGATCACGCTCGACAACAACGCTTGGGTCGAGATGTTCATCGATGACGATGACCCGAACTTCGCCGACAATGACGGCAACCAGACTCTCGACGGGGCGCAAAGCTATGACGGCGCGGGGCCCTTCGCGGATGGCACGCGGGTGGAGACTGAATATACGGTCGAGGTCACCGACGGCGTCAACACCTACACCCTGATCGGCTTCAACATTAACGAGCCGGGCGCGCCAAATACATTCGGCACGGTCGAAGGCCTCGCCTTCATCGGCGGCGTGCAAGGCTTCCCGCCCGTGGGCGTGCCGCTGACCGTGACCAGCACCAGCGAAGGCCCCGGTGCCAGCGCAACCCCCGCCAGCACCTACGCCACGCCGTGCTTCACCCCCGGCACCCTGATCGACACGCCGCATGGCTCCGTCGCGGTGGAGGCCTTGTTGCCCGGCGACCGCGTGCTGACCCGTGATCACGGGGCGCAGCGGCTGAAATGGGTGGGCCATGTCACCTTATCCGCCGCCGATCTGCGCGCGCGGCCTGAGCTGGCTCCGGTGCGCATCGCCAAAGACGCGTTTGGCCCGGGTCGTCCCGCGCGGGCGATGACCGTATCTCCGCAGCACCGCATTTTGGTGGAAGACGCCGCCGCAGATCTGCTGTTCGGCGCGCCCGAGGTGCTGGTGCCCGCACTTGGCTTGCTGAACGACACCACGATCCGGCGCGGCGCGCTCGATGCGCCTGTCACCTATATACACCTGCTGTTTAACGCCCATCAGATCGTGATCTCGGACGGGCTGCCCACGGAAAGCTTCCTGCCCGGCCCGATGACCCTACCCGGAATGCCCACCGCCGCCCAGGCCGAGCTCTATCGCTTGTTCCCTCAGCTTGGAGATGATCTGCGCAGTTTCGGCCCCCCCGCGCGTCCGGTGTTAAGCGCCCGGCAAGCCCAGGCATTCGGGGCCTGAGGCCCGCGTGCGCTAAACGCCCAAACCCCGAAACACCCCCGGCAGGGCGTCGGGCAAATCCTCCGCAATCAATCCTGCTCCGATCCCGCGCGCGGCCTCGGCATGCAGCCAACCCCCTGCGCAGGCGGCTTTTGCCGGGGGCCATCCACGCGCCATCAGCCCGGCGATGATCCCGGCCAGCACATCGCCTGACCCGGCGGTGGCGAGCCATGGCGCGCGTCTGCGTTCTCCGCCGTGGATCCACACGCCCTCGTCCGGGTCGGCAATCACCGTTGCGGGGCCCTTCAGGACCACCACCGCGCCGAGGCGCCGTGCGGCGGCGCGGGCTGCATCGACGCGGCTAAAGGCAGGCCCCTCGCGCGGGATGTCCTGCAAGCGGGCCGCAAGATCCGGGCAGAGCCGCGCGAACTCGCCATCATGGGGGGTCAAAACGCAGCGCGCGTGCAAACTCGCACGCAGGGTGTCCGAGCGCGCCAGAAGGCTCAGCGCATCCGCGTCCAGCACCAGTTTGCGCCCACTTGCCACGGCCGTGCGCACCAAATCCGCCTCGCGCCGCCCAAGCCCAAGGCCCGGCCCGAGGACCAGTGCGTTCAGGCGGGCATCTTCCAACGCCGCCTCCAGCGCGGCGTGGTCCGCCACCGGGCGCACCATTACAGACGTCACTTGGGCTGCGACCTCAACCAAAGCAGGCTCCGGCACCGCCAAACTGACCGCCCCGGCCCCTATGCGCAGCGCCGCGCGCGCCGCCAGCCGCGCCGCGCCGGTCTGCCCCTGCCCGCCGGACAGAACCAGCACATGGCCATGTTGGTACTTGTGGGCCGCGTCGGTCTTGCGCAAAGAGGCGGGCGTTGGCGCGCGCACAAGGCTGATGCCACCGCCGAGCTCATCCGCCGCTGCCGCGACTGCCCGGCCCAACGGCACCACGCGCACCGCCCCGCATAAGCCGGGTCCATCACCCAGCAGATGGCCGGGAAACACCGTCTCGAAGGTCACCGTCAAATCCGCGCAGATCGCATCGTCGGGGGCGGAGGCAGCACCCAGCACCCGCCCGCTATCCGCGCACAGGCCCGAGGGCATATCGACCGCGACCAGCTTCACCCCGCCGCGCTGCGCCTTGGCGATGGCGAGTTGTTGCAGGCCAAACCGCTCGAACGGGCGGGTCAGGCCATTGCCCAAAAGCGCGTCCACGATCAGATCATATCCCTTAAGCCGCGCTGGCAGCTCGCAGATGTCGCGCGCGCCCTTGCACCGCTGCGCCATCGCCTGCGCATCCGCCCCCGAGGGCGCGCCCATTGCATAGATATCGACCGTCCAGCCTTGTGCGTCCAACAGGCGCGCGACGCCGTACCCATCGCCGCCATTGCCCCCCGGTCCGCACACTACCAGCGCGCGGTGGGCGGCTGTCTGAAAGGCCGGCCAATGACGCATGACGCAAGCGACGACGCCCCGGGCGGCGGTCTCCATCAGCTCCAGCCCAGAAACAGCGCCACTTCTTATGGCAGTTGCCTCTATTTCGCGCATCTGCGCCGTGGTGAGGCACCGAACTTCCGCAGACATGGCCATCTCTTTCTATTTTGCACGCTTCCGCGCCGTTATGCACAAATTTTAGGCAGCAAGGCGGGAATCCAAGTCCATCCCCCCACAGGTTCGATCTGTCGAATTGTAGCGCGCAACGAGAGGTGTTTTTCAAGTCGCGCCGGAGTTTAGGGAGTCGGGACCATGAAAAAGATTGAGGCGATCATCAAGCCATTCAAGCTCGACGAAGTAAAGGAAGCTCTCCAGGAGATTGGGGTTCAGGGCCTTTCTGTCGTCGAGGTCAAAGGATTTGGCCGTCAAAAGGGCCATACCGAGCTTTACCGCGGGGCCGAGTATGTCGTCGACTTCCTGCCCAAGGTGAAGATCGAGGTCGTGCTGGCGGATGATCAAGTCGACACAGCCGTCGATGCCATCGTGGCCGCCGCCAAGACCGACAAGATCGGCGACGGCAAGATCTTCATCACCGATGTGCAACATGCCATCCGCATCCGCACCGGCGAAGCCGGCGAAGACGCGTTGTAATCCATCCACAAGAATTCTGATCCACCCGTGGCCCGGCCTCCCCGGTCCACACCATCGTACCGAAAGGGACTTTAGATGAGTAAAGAAGCCGTTCTGGCCACCATTAAGGACGAAGACGTCGAGTATGTAGATATTCGCTTCACCGACCCACGTGGCAAACTTCAGCACGTGACCGTCATGGCCGATCAGGTCGATGCGGACTTCCTCGATGAAGGTTTCATGTTCGACGGCTCGTCCATCGCGGGCTGGAAGTCGATCGAAGAGTCGGACATGAAGCTGATGCCCGACACCAAGAGCGCTTATATGGACCCGTTCTACGCGGAAAAAACGCTGTGCATCCACTGCTCGGTCGTCGAGCCCGACACAGGCGAGGCCTATGCCCGCGACCCACGCGGCACTGCCGAGAAGGCCGAGGCTTACCTGAAGTCCTCGGGCATCGGTGACACCTCTTTCTTTGGTCCAGAGGCGGAATTCTTCCTCTTTGACGATGTGCGGTTCTCGAACTCCATCAACAAAGTCTCGTACGAGATCGATGCTCAGGACGCCTCCTGGAACACCGACACCGAGTACGAGATGGGCAATATGGGCCACCGTCCCGGCGTCAAAGGCGGCTACTTCCCCGTCAACCCAATCGACGCGGCGCAAGACCTGCGCTCGGAAATGCTGTCCACCATGAAGCGCATGGGCATGAAGGTCGACAAGCACCACCACGAGGTGGCGTCCTGCCAGCACGAGCTGGGCTTGATCTTCGGCTCGCTGACGCATCAGGCGGACGAGCTGCAGAAGTACAAGTACGTCATCCACAACGTCGCCCACGCCTACGGCAAGTCGGCCACGTTCATGCCAAAGCCCATCGCGGGCGACAACGGCACGGGCATGCACGTCAACATGTCGATCTGGAAGGACGGCAAGCCTTTGTTTGCGGGCGATCAGTATGCGGACCTGTCGATGGAAGCGCTGTACTTCATCGGTGGTATCCTGAAGCACGCCAAGGCTCTGAACGCGTTCACGAACCCGTCCACCAACAGCTACAAGCGCTTGATCCCCGGTTTCGAGGCCCCCGTGCTGCGCGCCTATTCCGCGCGTAACCGCTCGGGCTGTGTGCGTATTCCGTGGGCGGAGAGCCCCAAGGCCAAGCGCGTCGAGGCCCGCTTCCCCGATCCCGCAGCCAACCCATACCTGTGCTTCGCGGCCTTGTTGATGGCTGGCCTCGACGGCATCCAGAACAAGATCCACCCGGGCGAGGCGTCCGACAAGGACCTCTACGACCTGCCCCCAGAAGAGCTGGCTGGCATCCCAACCGTCTGTGCGTCGCTGCGCGAAGCCATGGAAGCGCTGGAAGCCGATCACGAGTTCCTGCTGGCCGGTGACGTGTTCACCAAAGACCAGATCGATGGCTACATGGAGCTGAAGTGGGAAGAGATCTACACCTACGAGCACACGCCGCATCCGGTCGAGTTCCAGATGTATTACAGCTGCTAAGGCAGCTGAGGTGCCTCAGACATCACGAAAGGGCGGCCTTCGGGTCGCCCTTTTGCGTTGCGCAAGGTCTGGAACGGGCTCCTTTGACCGGCTCTTCGCAGATCATTAATCTCAGCTTTGTAAGCTGGCCGGTGCGGGACGCTGTATCAGTGCAGCGGCTTGAGCCCAGAAAAATGAGAGCGAAGTGCCTAGATGCAGTTAATGAGAATTGTCACTCCAATGGCTCTGGTCGCCTGCACCGCCTGCGCTGATGACCATACCCCCCTGAACTTTGTCGTTTCGGGAGACGAGATTATCGCGTCAGGGGAAATCGATTCCGGCGCGCTGGATCTGTTCGACGACATCATTGGTGAGCATCCGAATGCCAAGACGTTGGTCTTGCAGTATGTCGGCGGCTCTGTGGACGATGAGGCGAATGTGAAATTTGCGCGGGTTGTCAGAGCCATGGGGCTGGCCACACGCGTGCCGTCCGACGGTTTGGTGGCATCTGGTGGCACCGACCTGTTCTTGGCCGGCGTGGACCGCGTGATTGAGGCGGGGGCTTGTGTCGGCGTCCACTCATGGGCCGCGCAAGACTATACCGCAACGGACTTGCCGCGATCTGACTCCGAACATGATCGGTACTTGAACTACTATCAGGACATGCAAATCGATACGGCGTTTTACTGGTTTACGCTGCAAGCGGCACCGGCAGACGGGATGCACTGGATGACGGCCGAGGAGGTGGCGCGTTTTGACGTGAGCACTCTGCCAACATCATCACTGGGCACTCAAGCAATGTGCGATGATCGTTGACGAAACGATGCTTCCATGGGTGGCAGTGTGCCCACGATCCGCCTCGTCCGCCGAGCCGACTTCGTCACCAAAGACCAAATAGAGGACGACAGCGCGCAGACGTGGGACGGGGCGGCGGCAGGATCGCCCGAAAAGAGCGCTCGTGTCGCAAACATTTTACGTAATTGCCCCGCTTTGATCACATTACCGCCCGGTTTTTCCGTCACACCCGAGCGTGAGGGACCAGATGGGTAGAATTCGCTATGAGCATGACCGCAGCACAACTTGAAGCCGCACCTCTCGAGGTGGGCACGCCTTCAGGCATGATGCCCGAGCCTCCGCACACGCCTGCGCCTGAGACCATGACGGACGGCCGCCGCCTGCGCGGATTGCGTGAACGCGCCGCGCAAGAGCACCGCATCACCCGCCGCCTCAACGACGCCATCACCGTCTTGTTGCTGCTGATCGCCTTCCCGTTCGGCATGGCGCTTCTGGCTCTGACGATCGTCTTCGGCCGCAGCCTGCCCCGCGCAATGGCCGCGATTACCTTCATGGCCGCCGTGAACGTGACCGCGCTCGCCAACACCATTTTTTTCGATGGCAACATGTATGGGGTGCTGTCGAACAACTCCGGTCTGCTGTCGCTATTCGTGAAGATTGCACAAGCCAGCGTCAGCTAGGCGCTACAGCCCACCGGGCGGCGCGGGATAGCAATCGACCGCCTCGCCATCGGCAAACAGACGCCCGAACGTCTCGACCGGCCAGAACTGCACCTGCGCCTCGACCGCGTCGTAATAGACGTCATCGCCCTCCTCGATGCGCATCAAGGTCACGCCGTTGATCTCTTCACCCGCCATGAAGGCCATGTCGCCCTCCAGCCGGTAGATCGCCCACGCCACCCCGTCATGGAAGGCCGACATTATGATGGTGTAGGACCCATCGCCCATCGCGTCGCATTGGAATTGGTCAGCCTGTGCGGCCAACGGCAGGCTCATCAGCGCAACGGCGGCGGCGAGGGGTTTCAGCGTCATGGGGGGCCTTTCGTGTGTGTGCGCCTGAAAGCTGTTCCGATCCCAAAGGTCCTGTCAATTGCCCGCGCCAAGAAAACGACATCGCGCCATGTCGGTTTTCGCGATGACCGTTCGGCTTTTGCGCCCCACTCTGATCCCACGGATCGGAGGCCCGCCATGAACCAGCATTTCAGCGACACCCGCAAAATCGACCCCTCCAAGGGCGCATTTCTGGGCGATGGCACCCCCAACGACGCCAACCGCATCGAGATCGGCCCGACCCTGCTGGCCTTCCGCGAGTTCGAGGCGGCTGGCCTGGAGCTGCCCAACCTCGCCAACATGCGCGCGTTCCGGCTCTCGCGCCTCGTGAGCCACATCAACGCGCGCGACTATGGCGGGCTTCTGATGTTCGACCCGCTGAACATCCGCTACGCCACCGACACGACCAATATGCAGCTGTGGAACACCCACAACCCGTTCCGCGCCGTGCTGGTCTGCGCGGACGGCTACATGGTGATCTGGGACTACAAGAACGCGCCATTCCTCAGCAGTTTCAACCCCTTGGTGCGCGAAGCCCGCTCCGGCGCGGATCTGTTCTACTTCGACCGGGGCGACAAGCTGGACGTGGCCGCCGACAAGTTCTCCGGCGAAGTCCTCGATCTGGTGCGCGAACACGGGGGCGGCAACATGCGCCTCGGGATCGACAAACCGATGCTGCACGGGCTGCGGGCTTTGGAAGCGCGCGGGTTCGAGGTCTTTCCGGGCGAGGAATGCACCGAAAAGGCGCGCTCGGTGAAAGGGCCGGACGAGATCAAGGCCATGCGCTGCTCCGTCCATGCCTGCGAAATGGCGATGTACGAGATGGAGCGTTTCGCGCGTGAAAACGTGCCCCTCGGCGGGGTCAGCGAGGACGACATCTGGGCGGTGCTGCACGCCGAGAACATCAAGCGCGGGGGCGAATGGATCGAGACGCGGCTCTTGACGTCTGGCCCTCGCACCAATCCGTGGTTCCAGGAATGCGGGCCACGGATCGTGCAAAACAACGAGATCGTCGCGTTCGATACGGATCTGGTGGGGGTCTACGGGATCTGCTGCGACATGAGCCGCACCTGGTGGGTCGGGGACCGCGCGCCGAGGCCGGACATGATCGAGGCAATGCGCGTGTCGGTGGAGCATGTGCAGGAGAACATGGCGATGCTCGCCCCCGGAGTGAACGTGCAGGACCTGTCGCGCAACTGCCACCGGCTGCCTGAGAATATGCAAAAGCTGAAATACGGATGCATGATGCACGGGGTGGGGCTGTGCGATGAGTGGCCCTTGGTGGCCTACCCCGATCAAATGGTCGAGGGCGCGTTCGACTACGCGCTAGAGGTTGGGCAATGTCTGTGCGTGGAGGTGCTGGCGTCGCCGGAGGGCGGGGATTTCTCGATCAAGCTTGAGGATCAGGTGGTGATCACGGAGGACGGGTTCGAGAACTTGAGCAGGTATCCGTGGGATGCGAAACTAACTGACACAATATGAAGATTGCTTTTCCACAAGATTCGGCGCATAAGCCAAATAAATAGTTTTTCAATTATGCGGCGAGATCAACCTGTATTAGGTTAGTAGATGAGAATACTTATATGCAAGCACTTTCGAACAAGAGATTCGCACTGATTTGGCTGCTACTAGGAGCAATAGCACTACCAAGTACATTTTGGCTTGGCTGGAGCGCACGGATGGCCGAAACTCACTCCGTACAGAATACAGCCCTTTTTCAGGCAGTCGCGGGCTATGCGGTATTGATGTACTTTGTGCTTTTCTCAATGAGGCGCTTGAAGGACGTTTTCTGTGAGAACCTAGAATGGGGTTCGAATAGAGATCAAGTATGGGCGGGGATCCGCTCGGTGATACTTTTAGAATTACTCTCAAGCGCCACATATCAGATTGACAATATGGGCGCAGGGATATTTAGCAGTCTGGCCAATGTAAGCGAATCGACATTTCTTTACGGACATGG
>CBDIHL010000035.1:0-118806 GCA_965279125.1 Dinoroseobacter sp. | reverse complement strand
CAGAGTACTAAGACGACATCGTCGGTGTGGAGAACGCCACGCAGATCTTCATCGCCGCCAAGCATCCCAAAAGCTTCGTCACCCTCGATGATGCCGACCACCTGCTCACCCGCACCGAAGATGCCGAATACGCCGCCGAGGTGATCGCGGCCTGGTCCACGCGCTACCTCGATCTGGTCCACCAAGCCCCACCCATCGGCGCGCCCGAGGGGGTGACGCGAGTGTCGGAGGCCGACCCAAAAGGCTTCCTGCAAGATGTGACCGCAGGGCCAAAACACCATGTGCTGGCCGACGAGCCGACCACCTATGGCGGCACCGATAAGGGCCTGACGCCCTACCAGTTTCTCGCCGCGGGCCTCGGGGCTTGCACATCAATGACGGTCAGAATGTATGCGCGGCGCAAGGGCTGGCCGCTGGATCACGTTAGCGTCGACATCACCCATGACAAGGTCCACGCCCAAGACGCCGAGGTGGGCCTGACGAAGATCGACAGCTTCACGCGGCTGCTGAAGCTAGAAGGAAGCCTAAGCCCCGAGCAACGCCAAAAACTGCTCGAGATCGCAGATAAATGCCCCGTCCACAAAACGCTCGAGCAAGGCGCGAAGGTCGAGACCAAACTCGCCTAAGCCCGCCTCTTTGCTTTTCTAAATATCCGCGCCGCAGGCAAACCCGACGCCAGCCCCTAGCGCACGCGCCTGCGACTGCGCTCCATCCAGTCTGCCCCGCCCCAGGTGACGGCATAGATCATCACCTCGCGCGTGTCCTCAAAGACCGCAAACGCCACGACGGCATTCGCCCCGATTGGGATCGCGCGGAGGCCCATGATGACATCGTTACGCAGAGTTCCGATATGCGGAGTATGCGACAACGCTTTCATATCGCGCCGAACTTCGTTGACCTTTGAAACTGCCTGTTGGCGCCCGATTAGCTCGGTCAGCATGTCTAGGATGCCGCCAAGATCGCTTAAGACATCCGGGTGACGCACGAGGACATATGGCGTCATGCCGTTCCCAAATCCGGGTGACGCGCGATAAGTCGCGCCTCAAACTCATCCGCGCTCAAAAACTCCTCCCTCGGCGTCTCCATCCGCCTCCGGATCTCGTCGGCCATCCCAGCCAGCGCAGCCTCGCGCTCCTCGGCCTCGCGGATCATCGCCTCGACGGCGGCCGCCACGGCGGCGGAGGTTGTCGCGAACATGCCCTCCTGCCACCTGGCTTTTCAGAAAACGCAGCATGGCGGTCGGTAAAACTCAGCGTCGTCTTAACGGTCATGGCGGGCTCCAATAAAAAAGTATGACCAAATCATACCACAGCCCACCGCCCAAAAAAAGAGGCCGCGCCAGACAGCACGACCCCTCAATCTCAAGCGGCGAAAATTTAGCCGCGCGCTTTGCCGATCAACTTCCACGCCAAGGGCAGGACCAGAGCGGCCAGCACCAGCTTCATCGCATCGCCGATCAGGAACGGGGTCAGGCCCCACTCCAAGAGCGGCGCGTCGGTGCCATAAAGGACGGCGAGCCATGCAATGCCGGGGATGTAGATCAGCGCGGTGCCGATCAGCATCGCCACGCCCATCATCACGACCGAGCGGTCCCAACCTGCGCGCGCCGCGAAACCCAGCGCAACCGTCGCCAGCACGTAGCCCAGCAGGTAGCCGCCGGTGCCGCCCAGCATGTACTCCAAACCGTTCAGCTCAGCAGTGGAGGACGCAAACACATCAAAGCCCAGCATGCCCACGAACAAGTAGGCCATGATCGTGGTCAGGCCGAGCCGAGGCCCATACGCCGCGCCAATCGCGAGAACCGCGAAGGTGCCCATGGTGACGGGAACCGGGCTTGGCGGGATCATCAGCTTGATCTGCGCAAACACCGTCAGCAGCGCCACACCGAGCACCACCAAAACAGCGCGCTTGGCCCAGAGACCCGTGCCTTCCGCGTGCCATACAGTTTCGCTCAACACTTTGTCGTTCATTGCAAAGGCCATCTTGCCCCTCCGAGTTAACATTCCGTTGAGGCTTTGTGCCGTATGCGCGGGGCATCGCGCAAGGACAAAGGCATTTGCGCCAGATCAAAGCGGAAATTCGTTTCATCTGCAATGAACGCACCCAACAGATCACATCAAACAAGAGGACACCGCCCCATGGGATTCTTTGCACGCCTTTCCGAAAGCTCCGACACCGTTACCCAAATGGCCGAGCGCCTTGGCCTCAATATCGGTGACACCGTTCTGCGAGACGGCGAACAAGCCGCCCTCACCTACCGCGCGGCGGTGCTCCGGTGCTCGGGGTGTCTGTTCAAGGGCGACTGCCAAGCCTTGATGGGGGCGGAGACGACGTTGGACAAAGCGCCGTCCTATTGCCGCAACCATGCGCAGTTTGAACAACTCGCGCGGGTCTAGCCCCTCACCCAACACCCAAGACAAGAAAAAGGCCCGCCCCTTTATGCGAAGGGACGGGCCTTGCTTTGTCTCGGAACGCAAAGCGCCTAGCTGGCGGTGAAGAACTTTCGCCCGCCTGCGAAGACCTTCGACTCGCGTTGGGTCGTGATCAGCGTCTTGGCCGGGAAAATCGTGCGGAAGGCCAGCATACCGCCTGCCACGATCGAGTCGCTTGCAGGACGACGACGGTGCAGCAGCGTTGGGAACCCAAGGGTGCCCTTCTCGCGGCGACCGGCACGATTATAGCCGATGATCTGGTAGATCGAGGTCATGAAACGCGGGTGGCTGTCGAGCACGGAGATGCGCAGCTCGCGGCGCGGCTCGGGGGCGACAAACATATTCTCGTTTGAGACACCCGCATCCAGCGATGTCTGCTCGTCGGCGATGATCGCGGCATTGCGCGCGGCACCAAACGGCACCTCGGGTGCGCGTACGACAACAAGCGCGCGCGTGGCTGTCAGCGCTTGCGCATAAAGCTCGGCCGAGGCGCGTGGCACGCTGGCCCCCTCGATGGCGTCCATGGCCGAGCTCGCCCCTGTCTGGGTGATGATCTCGTAGCAATCGGCGGGAAAGCCATCTGCGGCCAAGGCAGCGGTGACGCTTTCGGCCTCAGACTGGGTCTCATAGAGACGCGTGATAATCGTTGTCATGTATCCTCCGGGTATCCAACTTGGCCGTTGCTGGCGAGACGATGAGGTCGCCTCGAGTATCTGTATAGCGCGCGCGGTCTAGACGCGGTTGTTAGGAAGTATAGGCCTCTCGCGTCTCAGTTCGAGGGGATCTTGGTCGAATTCCGTACATTGCGGCCAAAGCGGCAATTAACAGCGCAATTTCTAGCGTAAACACAGCGATATAGGGAATTTCTGCCGCCGCCTCTGCGCCTTGGATCGCCAACAGCACATCGCGCATCACGCCCCCAAGCGCCACACCGACACCTGCGGCGGTCGCTTGCACGGCCCCCCACGCGCCCAAGGCCAGCCCGATCTGCGCGCGCGGTGCGCTGCGCATCGTTGCCGTCAATGTGCCATGGCCGAACAAGCCCGCACCAAGTCCCGCGATGAAGATACCGCCCCCGAAGGCCAGCGCCGAGTAGGTCGGGGCCGCCAGCACAATCGCCGCAAAGCCGGGCACCCCAATCGCCGCGCCATACCACGCCACCCGCAAAGGCTGCGCGCCGCGCACCAGCACATAAGACGCCACCGCAAAGCCCACCAGCGTGCCCAGCGCCAGCACCGCCGTCAGACGGGTGGTGGCCGCGACTGACAGGTTCAAAACCTCGCCGCCATAGGGCTCCAGCAACACATCCGCCATGCCGAACGCCATGGTCCCAAGCGCGATCACGATCAAGAGCCGCATCGCATTCGGCCCGCTGGCAAACAGCGCCCAAGCCTCGCGGAACTCCGGCTGCGGCGCGTTGGCGGCAGCGCGCGCACGGTCTCGGGGTTCCTGTTTCCACAGGGCGATCAGGTTCAGCGCAATCGTGATCACCGCCGCCCCTTGAATGCACGAGATCAGGCGACCCGGCGTATAGTCCTGCAAGATCGCCCCGAAGGTCAGCGCAGTGATGATCATGCCGACCAGCAGCATCACATACATAAGGCCGACGACCTTGGGTTGATCTTCTTCCTCGACCAGATCCGTGGCCAGCGCGAGGCCGACCGTTTGGATCATATGCAGCCCGGCACCGACCAGCAGGAAGGCCAAAGCAGCGCTCGAATAGCCAATCCATTTGGGCGCGTCGGCGGCTTGGTCATAGCCCGACAGAACGAGCAGCGCGAAGGGCATGATGGCAAAACCGCCGAACTGCCACATCGTGCCCTTCCAGATATAGGGAACACGTCGCCAGCCCAGCGCGCTTTTATGCGTGTCGGATTTATGGCCGATCAGGGCGCGGAACGGGGCGAATAGCAAAGGCAGCGAGATCATCACGCCCACCAGCGAGGCGGGCACGGAAAGCTCGACAATCATCACGCGGTTCAGGGTGCCGACGAGCAGCACAAGCGCCATACCGACGGAGACTTGGAATAGGGACAGTCGCAGCAAGCGCGACAGCGGGACCTCTTCGGAAGCGGCATCTGCAAACGGCATATACTGCGTGCCGATATGCGAGATTCGGCGCAAGATACTCGTTCGGAAGGCAGACATCGTGCATCGGTCCTTTGGGGTACTGTCCGGGGCCTCGTCCAATGCAAGGGGGCCGCGCGGCAAGGACCGGGAATAGAGGGCCAGGCAAACTGATGCCCTCCGTCCCGGTCGTCCTTGATATCGTCAGCAGATCGAGGTCTCGACTGCGAACGTGGCGCCTAAGCGCTAGTTGGAAGCCAACGTGACAGTCTGATCCGTCAGCACGCGTGCAGTCCGGCCGTCAGGCAGGATCACCAGCTCGCCAGAGGCGCTTGCAGGCAGGATCTTCGTGTCCGCTTCCATTGCAGCCATGCCGCCGAGGTCTTTACCGGACAGGAAGTCCGAAACCCAAGTGGTGTTGGTCACAACAGCAACGTGTACTGCGAAGGAACCGACAGCAACCGCGCTCAAGAACAGCGGGATGCCAACGGTGGGCTTTACGACAAGCCAGATCTTAGAATTGTTCATTTTTCAGATCTCCTTAACCGAGCCACGGAGTGGTTACGGCGACGAGGAAGTGTGCGATCAGCGCGATTGCGCCAAAAACACGGGTTCCGTCGATGAGGTAGCTATGCACTTCCTCGGCTTCGGACAGAGTCAGGCCGGTGGGCCATACTTTATCGGGATCGCCAGTCATGGACGTCCTCCCTTTCGATAAGGGTTCAATTTTAGATCCGGATCGGCGGAAGACCGCATATCCAGACCAGGCAAATTGCGATCTCGGAGCCGTTCAGTGTAATAATGAGTGCGGTTCGAGGTCACGGAACGACAATGTGTCACTGAGGCGAGACAAGTCAACTGTAAACTAAACTAGACAATTCGCGCATTTGTCATACAGGTTTAGTCCGACACCCCTCACTCGCCCGGCATTGATGCTCAATCCTTAGGCAAATATCGGAAAAGGCAGCACTTTTTGTCAAGCGCCCTGATCCGCACCCCCTAACCTCCCGAACCGAATAAATATTTTCACAAATTTGGTGATCCAAAGCCGATTTTATACGTGCTTGTCCGAAACCCACCTCAGAGGTCTGACTTTGCCCCGCTGAGGCGCGCCCGGAGAATCCCCTCCAGCGGCAACTGCGCCCCCAGTTTCGCCGCCAGTAGAAACATACCGCCGAATTTGCGCTGCAAGAACAGCACGTCAATTGGCAGGGGCGGTGGAATAAAGCCGTCCTCGGCCAAGGCCATCCCTTCGACCTGCATCTCGCTCGACATCGTAGGATCAGCGAAGTCAAACAGCTCGGCGCGGGTGAGATGCGCAAACACCAACTCGACCATCGTCAGGATGCGCGCGCGGTGGGCCTCGCGTGTACTCGCATCGAAAAACCCGATCTCCAGACACAGCGCACTGACCCGCGCGCGGTCCTTGGCCAAGCCCGCCTCAAGAAGGTCGCGGTACTGGCGCTGGATCAGCGGCGACAAGCGGCGCGTCGCCCCGAAATCCAAAAGCACGATTTTGCCCGTATCCGGCTGGTAGAGGAAATTCGCGAAGTTCGGATCGGTCTGCATCAGGCCGAATTCAAACAGCTCCGTCAACAGCAGATCGATCACATTGCGCGCGATCGCGGTGCGCATGTGCTCCGGCGCGCCCGCGGCCTCCTCAATCGGGCGGCCCTCCACATAGGTCATGGCGAGGATATCGGGCGTGCTCCACTCCGCCACCAGCTCGGGCAGCACAAAGCGGTCGTCCTCGGCCAGAAGCCCGCGAAACTCAGCCAGATGCGCGGCCTCTAGCGCGTAGTCGGTTTCCTCGTGCAGTTGCTTGCGCGCCTCTTCCAGATACGGGGCCAGCTCGAACCCTTTGGGCAGCAGCCCGGTCATCCGCAACAAAGCGCCCACATTCGCCACGTCACTATCTATACTACCCGCCACCCCGGGATATTGCACCTTGATCGCCAGATCGCGCCCATCCTTCAGGCGCGCCTTATGCACCTGCCCGATGGAGGCCGCCGCAATCGGGCGCACATCAAACCGCTCGAACCCCTTCAACCACCCCTCGGGCCAATTCTTCGCCAGCACCGTCTTCAACTGCGCGGGCGGCATGAACGCCGCATCCTGGCGCAGCCGCCCGAGGATCTCCGTCAGCTCAGGCGGCAGCACATCGCCGGTATCCATCGACATCAACTGGCCCACTTTCATCGCCGCCCCGCGCATCTGCGCCAACTGGTCGGTGATGCGCCGGACATTCGCAGGCGTCAGCAACAGCCCCTTCATCGAAGGCCGCTTGCCCCGCCCCAGTTGCGCAACCCCATTCACGGCCATGTTGCCCGCCACGCCCGCCGTCATCGTCCCGAGCCGCGTCAACCGAGCGAGCCTGCTCGACGGAACCGCCCGCGCCTCTCCATCCTTAGCCATCGGTATAAAGCCTAACAGCGGCGACACTCACATCCGCCACCATCTCACGTCCGATGGCGAGGATACCCATCCGCCGCAGGGTGGCCGGATCAAAGGGCGCGTCGGTGCGGTGGGCTTGGAACGCGGCGAACGGGAAGCGGAGGGTTTGCCATGCCTCGGGGGCGATAAACCCGGCGCGATAGGACTGCCAAGGCCGCCGCAGCGCGGTCGTCCGCAAGCGCAACTCGTAGCCTGCGCCATTGCCCTGCACGTCCATCTCGATCCCGGCGTAAGCGCTCACATCAAAGACGCGGCCCTCCGCCAGATCAAAGGCCATCTGGATAAAGCCGCCATTGTTCTCCAGCGAGACCTGCCCGACCAGCCGCGCCGCCCTACGCCCCTCCACGATTTCGCGCGCAAACGCCCCGCGCGACACACCGCCCATGACCGTGTCGGCCACGTATTCCCATCTCGGTTCCAATTCCATGACCGACGACCTAGTGCTGCCTACGGAAACGTCACTGGCGCATCGCCGGGTTATGGAGCAAAGCATGATACATTGACGCAAATCGCAAACCGTTCCAATAATGACGTATTGTCTTTCCTGAAGTGGTCTTGTGAATGCGAATTCTCTCCGTTTTTTGTGTATTTCTACTGTTGTCAGTGAGTTCAGGGCGCGCAAATGAGTGTGTTTCTCTGTGGATCGAGCGGAATACAATATTCGACCGTGCGGGCTATTGCTTCAATTCTGCTTTGGGGCGAGGGTATTTCGACAATCGTGACTGTAACACCAGCAATCCGACCCTTACACGTTCCAGCCAAGACCGAGTGGCTTCGATTCAAGCCCGCGAGGCCCGTTTGGGTTGCGCACAACAACGCAAAAACTGGACGCTATCTACGCTCAGAAGTCAGTCCAACGCCCCTGCGCCATCGCGTGCCCAACCGACAAGACCCTCATGTGTCAGATCAGCGGAAATCTACTTCAATGTTGCGGGCCGTTGGGAAATCGCCCGCGAGTTAGACGTATCCGGACCTTGGTACGTTTCGACCTACTCTACAGGACAACAATCGTTCCTGAACGCCAATGGCGACAACTGTGTCGGTGGCACTTATAGTTATCGCTATGTCGCAGAGGTCGACGACTTATTAGAGGATCCAGTATACGTCTACACGGGGCGATTTACGATTGGCAATCAAACCAGACGGTGCGAAATCTCAATCACCGAGCATAATGGGAACAGCAGCTTGTTCTGTAATTAAGAGCATGTTCAAGCACTACCACAGCGCCTAAGTCTTCCCAGCTTGGCCATCTGTAGCGGTCGTCGTCACAGTCCGCTCACCAAACGTCACTGGCGCATCGCCCGGCTGCCACGGCGCGTATTTGCCCATGATCGCCCCAAAACGGTCCGAGGCGAGGACCCCTTCCAACCACGCCTGCACCTTCGGCAAAGGCTCCGCGTCAAACCGGGCGCGGTCGATATTGGCGAACTGGCGCACAAACGGCAGGATCGCGAAGTCGGCAATCGAGGGCGCCCCGAACAGCCAGCCCTCAAGCTGCACCTCAACCTCGCGCAAAAACGCCATCGCATCCGCCCGGTGCGCCTCAGGATCCTCGCCGGGATAGCGGGTGCCATACTTTGTGCGGTCTAGCGCATGTTTGAACGGCCCGTCGCAGCGCGCGATCCAGTCCCAGCCTGCCTCCGGCATGGCAAGCCACCCCTCGGGGTCCGCGCAGCCCAACGCCCAGATCATCACATCGAGGCTTTCATCCACGACGCCCTCCGGCCCCTCCAGACACGGCACCGTGCCCGACGGCGAGGTCGCCAGAAACGCGTCCGGCTTGTCGCGCAGCAATATCTCGCGCAGCTCCACGGCTTGGCCCGACGCCGCAATCGCCAGCCGCGCGCGCATGGCATAGGGGCAGCGGCGAAAGCTCCACAGGATCGGGTGTGCGGTCATGCTGGGGCCTCATCCACATTGCGTGCCGTCGCATAGACCAACCCGCACCCGAGAATCAAAGCCCCAAGCGCGCCGAACGCCAATCGATACTTGTCCTGCGCCTCAAGGCCCCACGCCTCGCCAAGATCGAGGATCGCCCCGAACCCCACCTGCATCACTGGGATCGCTGCCACGGAGACAAGGGACAACAACGTGGAGCCACGCCCGAGCAGATGATCCGGCACCACCTTGCGCATATGCGCGCCCAGCGGGATGTAGAATTGCTGGGCAAAGATCACCCCCAGCAACAGAGCAATCGCCATCGACATTGGCAGGCCCGGCACCAGCGCAAGCGCCCAAAGCCCTGCGCCGGAGATCCCCACCGCCACCAGCACCACGCGTTTGCGTGAAACCGACATGCGGTCCAAGCCCCCGAACACCGCCGCTCCGACAATCGTCGCGCCAAACATCACCAGCAGCACCGCCCCTGCTCCCTCGGCTGAAAAGCCGCCGACATCTTGCAAGAACGGTCCGCCCCAGAGACCCGTCAGCGTCGTGATCGGCGCAAAGGTCACAACACCGAGGGTCAGTATCTTCAAAAACTCCGGCTGGCGCAGCAACGATAAGAAACCGCCTGACGCCTCCGCTGCCTCCGGCTCTACTTGGGCCCCCGGTGCCACAGCACGCAACACAGCCCCCGCCAGCGCAAACGTCACCAGCGCTACAGCGCCAAAAACCATCGGCCAAGGGGCGCGCTCCAACGCGAAGGCCAGTGGATAGGTGCCCAGCAAACCGCCGATCCCGCCTAAGGTCACGACGAGACCGCTGATATAGCCGAAATCCCGCGCCGCGAAATTGCGTGCGATGATCACATGGGTCGCAGCCCCCATCGCCGCCATGCCAATACCGATCAGGATGCGTGCGCCAAACACCGTCTCATAGCGCGCACCAAAGGCGAAGATCGCGGTGCCCAGCGCAATCGCGGCGATGCAGAAGGTAAGCACCGGACGCGGCCCGATCCGGTCGAGGGCCGCGCCAAAGGGCACCTGAACAATGATATTGGCAACAAACATAACCGAAACCAAACCGCCGATGCTGGCCGCCGACAGGGCAAACCGCTCCATCAGGATCGGGGTGAACACCGCGCCCGACGCCCTGTGAAACTGCCCCAGCGCGAAAATCGCAACACAGACGAACAAAACGAGGATTTGAGGTTTGGTGAACGGAAAGCTGCGGACCATTGCGCGCAGCAGAGCCGAAATCGCGTCGCAGAGCAAGGTGCCCCTGCCCCATGGCGCATCGGCGCTTTTGCCCCTACACCGATAGACCCATGCAAAGAGGTCTCCCATGGTCGAGCCAGACACTTTCGCGTTCCTCACCGGTCTTGCCGCCAACAACCGCAAGGTCTGGGTCGACGCGCACCGGGCCGAGTTCGACGAGGCGCGGCGCAACTTCACCGGGATCGCGATGACCCTGCACGACTACGCTGACCGCTTCGATCCACAGGTCGCGGACGTCAAGCACAAGCCCAAGCAAAGCTATACCAAGCTGTATCTCGAGCCGCGCCAGCGCAGCGGACGCGCGCTCTATCGCACCAGCGTCGATGTGTTCGCCAATGCGGGCCACCCGGAGGAGGATGTTGGCTACCTCCTGCATATCGAGCCGGGCGGGTGTTATGCGGGCGCGGGGCTGTTGCAGCCGTCCAAACAAGGCCTCGCGCAGATGCGCGCGCGGCTGTCCGAAGACCCCGAGGGCTGGGCCGAGGTTCTTGACGATCCCGACTTTGCCGCGATGTTCCCCGACGGCGTGACCAGCCCCAAGACCCTGAATGTGGTGCCCGAGGGCTTCCGCGAGGATGATCCCGCAGCGCCTTGGCTGAAAATGGTCGGGCTGGGCTGCGGACGCGCGATCCCCGATGAAGAGATGTGCGATGACGACGTGATCGACACCGTGGTCGAGGCCTTCCGCGCCGCGCGCGAGATGGTGCGGTTTTTCGACTAGCTTGGGTGCCTGCGCCGCGCGAGGGGCACGAGGACGGCGACGAAGACGGCCACCGAGACCAAGCCCGTTGCAAAATCCGTCTGCTCAACCAATGCGCCCGCAAGGACAACGGACATCGCACCCATTGCGCGCGTCATCATGAAACTGTTGCCCAAGACGCGGCTGCGCAAATGCTCGGCGGTCTTGTTTTGCAAAACAATCGAATTGCCCGTCCAGACATACGCACTGGAAAAGCCTATCAGGACCAACATTCCGACGGCAAAGGCGCGCCCATCCTCAAAACGGCCAAGCGTGGCAAAAAGCCCGATATAGGCCCCGACCAGAACCGCCAATCCTATGGCAGTGGCGGTCTCCAGCCCCTGCGCCGCATTCCGCGCGGCATGATACAAGGATGCTCCGACGCTGCCGATCATGAAGCTCGCGGTCAAAAGCGTAAAGAACGCGGCATCAAAGATCGCAAAATGGTCATTGATACCGGGCATCAAGCTCAGCAGAGGACGTTGCAGGATCGCCGCGCCCAGGATCAGCACCATGGATCGGTAGACCAGCGGATTGGTCCAGAACACCTCAAGCCCACTCAGAATATCGCGTGACAGGCGTGCAGGCGCTTGGGCCTCCCGCGCGGGTGCCGGGTAAAGGGTGATCCGCGACAACGCCAACAGATAGACCAACGTCCCAATGGCATTGGCGGCAAAGGCGAGCGGCGCGATTTTCAGGCCAAAGATGAAGAGCCCTCCCGCCAGCAGTGGCCCCGCAATGTAAGTCATCATCGACACGCTGGAATTGAGCGCGACAGCCGCCGACAGGTTACTTGGTTTGACCAGCCGATTGACCAGACCGAAGAAGGCGGGCTGACTAAAGCCGATCAGCGCGCCTTCCACAAAGACGAAGGCCGACAGGATCGCAGGCGTCAACGCGCCCGACAGCGCCACGCCCGCCAGCGCAAATCCCGTGCAAACTTGGATCCAGAGCACCGTCTTGAGCACGGCAAAGCGATTGCCCCGATCCGCAAAGGCCGAAGCCCAAGGTGTCACCAAAATCGCCGGAAACAGGTCACAGAAAAAGACAAAGCCGACCCACGCGGCCGAGCCTGTGACCTCCCACATCCACCAGGCGACAGCGAGCAGTGTCACCCAATAGAGCGTATAGGAAATGCCATAGCCGAGGATGAACAACCGGTAGTTGGGTTCCGTGAGGACGTGTAGACGCATGTGCTGCCGGTCCTGGGTGTTAGGCACTGCGCACAGACTGCGCGAAGGCGCGCGCAATCACAATGCGGTGCCGTCAATAGGCATTCGCTTTCGCATAGGCCGCCATCAGCGCGTCCAACTCCGCGACCGAGCTTGGCGTGCGCGCGAAGCTATGGACCACATCGACCTGCGCCCATGGCAGTTTCTGCTCCGTCATGACCTCGATAAAGGGGGCCAAAGACGCGCCCTCCTCCAGCAGTGAGCTGCGCAGATTGACCCGGTGCGGGGCCCATGCGACGCGCGAGAAGACGAACCCCAGACAGGATTTGCAGAACCAATGGGCGCGCGTCGGTTCGCCCAAACCACCCCTGATCACCTCCCCTGTGCAGGAAAACCCGTGCTCGGGGATCATAGCGGTCAGGGAAAACGCGCTCGCAGTCAGCTTCTGGCAATCGCGGCAATGGCACGCGACGGTCAAGAGCGGGTGCGCGGTGACACGGACCTGCGCTGCGCCGCACAGACACGCGCCAGACAGCGGGAGGGGGAGACGGTCCATGGGGGGCTCCTTCAGGGCGGGCGGCGCATGTAAGCAACACGGTGCGACGAAGCACGTCCGTTTCATACAGGAAGTTCGGGAAGGGAGGGATGCGTAAGTCGCATCAAACTGCCCTGGTGCGGTCGGGGGGACTCGAACCCCCACGAGTGTTACCTCACAGCGACCTCAACGCTGCGCGTCTACCAATTCCGCCACGACCGCGTGGGAACAGTGGGGCGTCTTTAGCCCCTTGCCCCAGCGCTGCCAAGAGGCGTTTGTTGGTTTTTTTCGCACAGCCAAACCCTCACCGCACGCTAACCCCTGCGGGCCGTGTGACCGCACGGGTCAGCCACACCATAAACGCGCCACCCACGACGCCGACCAGCGCAAATCCCAGCCACGAGCCGCCGCCAAAGACCAGTTCGTTCATCAGGCGGTTCGGTAGAAAGGTGAACAGCCCCGCGACGCCGATCGCTTGCCAGTAAAGGGCCACCATATAGGCCTTATGCTCAGCCACATGGCGCGCGCGCGCGGCCCGGATCCCACGCCATAGGCTGTGAAACACCACCGGGATCAACAGATGGATCGGCGAGAACGGCCCAAACCACTGCAACGAGGAAATGAACGCAGCACTGGCCGCCGTCAGGGCCATCGCGCCGACAAATCCGTAGCCCAAGGCCTTGTGCCACAGGTCGCGCCTGCGCCTCAGCATCGCCAGCGGTCCCAGCACAAATGCGCAGAGCGCGGCCAGCACGTGCACTTGCACGACAAATGGGACTTCAAAGAAGGGGGTTAGAGACATCTCAATACTCCGGTCTTAACTGCTATTTTCGCGCCAGCCTCTTGGCAGCACGGCACCGGAGTGGCATCACCGTCCAAAGCCCCGCAAAACAAGGTTGATTTCGCAAGTGACAGGCTCCTCTTCGTGAATGCACCCTCCCCTTCATCCGCGGATCGCGACTTGCGCGTTGTGATCGCGCACCTGACCAACCCGCAGGTCCTCGGCGTGCTCGTCGTCGTGTGGGCCGTGCTGACAATCGCCGGCCCGTTCAACACGCTTGTCGACCTCAGCTTGCCGGTGCGCGCTCTTTATTGGGGGCTTGTGGTCTCGCTGACCTATGCGACAGGCACCACCGTGACCCAAATCATCGGGGTGCGGATTTGTAACCGGGTCGCGCCGCTTGCCGTCGGCATGGCGTTAAGTGCGCTGTGCGTGTCGCTGAGCGTATTCCTTGTCCTTGTGGTGCTGAACTCGTTTTTCGTGCCGCAATGGGTGTCTGATCCACTCCAAGCGATGATCGTCTTTGCATCCGTTTTGCTGGTGTCCTTCGCGATCTTGTTTTTACGCCATACCACCTTGGGCGAGATCGGCGTGCCCCACCCCAAGCTTGCGATGATCCTCGAGCGTCTGCCTTTGGACAAACGCGGGGCGCTGGTGTCGTTATCGGTTCAGGATCACTACGTCGACATCGTCACCGTGAAGGGGCGTGAGATGGTGCTGATGCGCCTGTCGGATGCGATGCGCGAGGCGGCCGAGGTGCCGGGCATGCAAATCCACCGCTCGCATTGGGTGGCGCTTGACCAAATCAAATCCGTGACCCGTGCAGGCGACGCCGCGCGCGTGACCTTGTCGAACGGCGTCGAGTTGCCCGTCAGTCGCGGGTTTCTGCCTGCGGTGCGCGAGGCCGGATTGCTGCCCAAGACGCGTAGCGCAAAGAGCGGCGGATGACGCTTGTTCGGCGCGACCCATTTGGGCAGTAATGGAGCGCAGCACATTTCGATAAAAGGCACGCGCACATCATGACCCAATCTTCCTCAGATCCCCTCATGCCCGCAAAGATCACCTATGGCCTCTATGGCGTGGGCTTCTTCCTGCCCCTGCTGACCATCGCGGGCGTCATCTTCGCTTATGTCTCCAAGGGCAAGAACCCCGTTCTGGACACCCATCTCATTCATCTCATCCGCACCTTCTGGATCGGGCTGGCCATCGCTGTGGCAGGGTTTATCACCTCGTTCATCCTGATCGGTTTTCTGGTTCTGCTCGGGGGGGCGCTGTGGATGATCGTGCGGCTGATCACCGGGCTCTTGTTGGTGCTCGACGGGAAACCTGTCACCGGCACGACAACCTTGGGCATGGTCGCGGTCTAGGCGCGTGGTCACCTGGATCACGTCCGAGGCCCCCGTGCCCTACCCCGTTGCCGTGGCCGAGATGGAAGCGCGGGTCAAAAAGATCGCCCAAGGCACCGCCAGCGAGGCGATCTGGCTGCTGGAGCATCCCCCCCTTTACACCGCAGGCCCCTCCGCGCGGCGCGAGGATCTGACCGATCCCGACCGGTTTCCGGTCTACGAGACCAAGCGGGGCGGACAATACACCTATCACGGGCCGGGGCAGCGGGTGGCGTATGTCATGCTCGACCTGACCAAGCGCGGGCGCGATCTGCACCAGTTCGTCACCGCCATCGAGGATTGGGTCATCGCGACCCTGGCTGAGTTCAACGTCACCGGCGAGCGCCGCGCAGGCCGCGTTGGCGTCTGGGTCGAGCGGCCCGAGAAGCCCCCAAACACCGATGGCCGTATACGCGAAGACAAGATCGCCGCTGTGGGCCTGAAAATGCGCCGCTGGGTCAGCTTTCATGGGCTGTCGATCAACGTCGAGCCCGATTTGGCGCATTTCGATGGAATCGTGCCCTGCGGAATAAAAGAGCATGGCGTGACCAGTTTGGTCGATCTGGGATTGCCGGTCACTTTGGATGATTTGGATGCCGCATTGAAGCGGACATTCGTGCAGGCCTTTCCAAGCGCGCCAATAGAGCAGACGTAAATCCGTTCAGGATCAATGGCTTATAGGGGTCTCGTTTCTGCGCCCTTTTTGAGCGGGTGCCTTTGGCAGAGCCATGCCTCACAAGAATTGGCACACGGCAAACGCCTTTAGTCACGCAAGATTACGCCCTATTTGAGCCTAATTGCGATGGTTTCTTGCAGGATAACAAGCCCCAACTCCTGCGAGTCATTTTCATGCGTATGCCAAACCCCCTCTCCCGTTTTCTGACCTCCGAGTCTGGTGCGATCACCGTCGATTGGGTGGTGCTGACCGCCGCGATGGTCGGGCTTGGCATTGGGGCCACGCTCACCGTGCAAGGGGGGATGGCCGATCTCAGCCAGGACATCTCGGACGAGATGACCACCAATGCGCTGTTGATCGAGACCGATTTCTCCGCCTCGCGCCTGACCAATGGCGGGTTCGAGGACAGCACCAAGAACAGCGCGTTTGGCTGGGGCGGCGTCGATATCGAGATCCTCGCCGCGGGTGTCTACATTCCCGGCGCGGGCGACAGCAAAGTGGCGGAACTCGACGGCTGGACCGTGGGCGAGACAACCGTGCTGCAACAAGGCTTCTCGGTCGATGGCCCAACCTCGACCGTGGTGTCGTTCACCGCCGCCCTGCGCACCGCCGTGCCCGTACCCAATGAAACGGACGGCTTGCTCGTCGAGGTCATCGACCGCGATGGCAATGCACTGGCGCAGATGCCGGTCATTCCCAACAGCCGTACCTTTGAAGACTACCGTATGCCCGTGCGCTTTGCTGAGGCCGGGGACTATGCCCTGCGCATGACCGAAATCGGCACCAATGACACGCTCGGGGCGGTCGTGGATGATGTTGTGATCAAGTGATCCCTAATTTTGTAACGAGGAGACCGCGTATGACTTTTCAGGATTTTCTAAGGGCCGAGTCCGGTGCTGTGACCGTCGATTGGGTCGTGTTGACCGCAGCCACCGTAGGCCTCGGGATTGCCAGCCTCGCCGTTGTGACGGGCGGTGTCTCGGATCTGTCCAATGACGTGGCCAACGAATTGAAGAAGGATCGTGGCATCTTCCAGCAGGGCTTCGGCATCGCGCTGACCAATGCGAGCTTCGAGGATATCGAAGGGATGCTGGCCGCCGGTTGGGGCTTTTATGCCTATAATGACGGTATGGCGGGCTGGGAAGAATTGGACGCGCTGCGCTTTGAGGTGGTCCATGACGGCTATAACGGGGTGAATGCAGCCCATGGCGGGTTCTCGCTGGATATGGATGCAAGTCCGGGCAACCTGACGATTGGCCAGACGCTGGATGATGCCATCGAGGGCTCGGTCTACAATGTCAGCTTCTCGGCCGCAGACCCGCGCGGCAATAACGGCGTCGATGTCTTTTTCGGCGGCGAGAAGGTCGGCAGCGTGGAGCCCGGTGGCCGCGATATGGAGCGCTTCACCTTCGAGATCGAGGGCGGATCCGGCGACGGCAGCAACAAGCTGGAGTTGCGCGGCACTGGCCCAGAGGACAATGTCGGGGCCTATATCGACGATGTGGTTGTGAAGTAGAGCATTACCCCTGATGTCGCGAAAGTGTTAATAAATCCATAAACTTAGGTCAGCAAAGTTTCCCTATTGTTTCGCATGCGAAACAATAGGTCAGGGGTACTGACCTAATAGACCGCGGAGCTCTGGGCCCGGACAGGATTTGGATATTTAGAAAAGCAAAGAGCGCATAGGGCCCGCGCTGATCGGCATCTGTGCGTCTCTGGAGCGCCAAATCCCTGCGACCATTGCGCCCATTTGACTTGCATCAAGGCATATAGCCCCCCTCCGGCCCCTTGCGGGCATTGCCGCACGCCCCGCGCCTCGCTAGAACATTTGGCAATCTGGGGTGGTGGGGCCTTGCGCAGATCGCAAGGCGGACGCCCCGTTGATACGACCAAAACCTAGGAGACGCGAGCATGGCGGACGCAGCCGTTCATGGGGCAGGACATGAAGACGACCGGGGCTTTTTCACCCGGTGGTTTATGTCCACAAACCACAAAGATATCGGGATCCTCTACCTGCTGACCGCTGGTCTGGCAGGCTTCATCTCGGTGGCCTTCACGGTCTATATGCGCATGGAGCTGATGGAGCCCGGCGTGCAGTATATGTGCCTTGAGGGCGCACGCATGACCGCCGCAGGTGTCGGCGAAGCCTGCACCCCGAACGGCCATCTGTGGAACGTGCTGATCACCGGCCACGGCATCTTGATGATGTTCTTCGTGGTCATCCCCGCGCTCTTTGGTGGTTTTGGCAACTATTTCATGCCTTTGCATATCGGCGCGCCAGACATGGCGTTCCCGCGTTTGAACAACCTGTCTTACTGGCTGTTCGTCGCCGGCACATCGCTTGCCGTCGCCTCGATCCTGGCGCCGGGCGGCAATGACCAACCCGGATCGGGCGTGGGCTGGGTGCTTTATCCGCCGCTCTCGACCAACGAGGCGGGCTTCTCGATGGATCTGGCGATCTTCGCGGTCCATGTTTCGGGGGCCTCGTCGATCCTGGGCGCGATCAACATCATCACCACCTTCCTGAACATGCGCGCACCGGGCATGACCCTGTTCAAGGTGCCGCTCTTTGCCTGGTCGATCTTCGTGACCGCGTGGCTGATCCTTCTGGCCCTGCCCGTCTTGGCCGGTGCTATCACCATGCTGCTGACTGATAGGAACTTCGGTACGACCTTCTTCGATCCTGCCGGTGGCGGCGATCCGGTGCTTTACCAGCACATCCTGTGGTTCTTCGGGCACCCGGAGGTCTACATCGTGATTCTGCCCGCTTTCGGCATCGTCAGCCATGTCATCGCGACCTTCTCGAAGAAGCCGGTCTTTGGCTACCTGCCGATGGTCTGGGCGATGATCGCAATTGGCGCATTGGGCTTCGTTGTGTGGGCGCACCACATGTATACCGTGGGCATGTCGCTGACCCAGCAGAGCTACTTCATGCTGGCCACGATGGTCATTGCGGTTCCGACAGGTGTGAAGATCTTCTCGTGGATCGCAACGATGTGGGGTGGCTCGATCAGCTTCAAGACGCCTATGCTGTTTGCCGTGGGCTTCTTGTTCCTGTTCACCGTGGGCGGCGTGACCGGCATTGTGCTGTCGCAGGCTGCCGTGGACCGTGCTTATCACGACACCTACTATGTCGTGGCGCATTTCCACTACGTGATGAGCCTTGGCGCGGTGTTCGGCATCTTTGCCGGGATATACTACTGGATCGGCAAGATGTCGGGCCGCCAGTATCCTGAGTGGGCCGGTAAGGTGCATTTCTGGACCTTCTTCATCGGCACCAACATCACCTTCTTCCCGCAGCACTTCCTGGGTCGCCAGGGCATGCCACGCCGCTATATCGACTATCCTGAGGCCTTCGCCTACTGGAACTATGTGTCGAGCTGGGGTGCGTTCCTGTCGTTTGCCTCGTTCCTGTTCTTCATCGGGATCGTCGCCTACACTGTCTTCGCGGGCCGCAAGGTCGAAGAAGAGGCCTATTGGGGCGAGCATGCAGACACCCTCGAGTGGACGCTGCCGAACCCACCGCCGGAGCATACCTTCGAGATCCTGCCCACACGCGAGCAGTGGGATCGGACGCCGGGGCACTAGAGCCTGTCCGATATGAGGTTAGGAGGCGCCGTGAAGGAAACTTCGCGGCGCTTTTGATTTGGAGGGCCGGCAGTCGTCAGGCAAGCTGTGGTGAGCTAGTCAAAAAAGCGTTTCGCCTCAGGGTGATCTTTGAGCTGCTCGGGCCGGTAGGGGCGCATCTCGCCCAAATGCGAGACCGCATCCGCTTTCAGGCGGTCAATTACAGATCCGTGCAGCGGAAAGAATTCAGGCACAATACGGGCCTTTGCAGGCCAGCGCCGCTTTATGGGACCAAAGCGGAACATATAGCGCTCCTCATGCTGCATCCCTTTTGGGTCGGGTGTTACAACGAGCATATCATCGTTGATCTGCACCTCAGGAACGCAGTCCTTGATCTCGTCTAGCATCCACTGCAGCGCAATATCGCTCAGCCGAGACTCCGGTTCGGGGTAGCTGCCCCCGACATCGCTATGGCATCCCGGAAACCAGACCTGCTTCAACCAAGGTGGACTTCGATCCTTCACCTTAAGGGCCTCGGCCTTCATAGCCCATTTGACACGCGGAAAGCTGCGACGGTTCTCGTCAATCGCCAGCGCATGGCGCGCATGCCCGACATCGGAGTCTAGCCATTTATCATAGTTCTCAAGGTTCCAGACTGCGCGGTGTCCGTTTTTCCAGATCAGATACCAATCGCGGATATTGGTGATTTTCAGGGGGCGCTCTTCATCCGGCGAAAAATACTTCCATTGAGACCACAAGAGCTTTCCATACCAATACAGGATCAAGCCAACACATGCCGAAAGACTGCCCCACCATATCCAATGCCAGCCAGTAGCGATCATCGCTGCAATCGCAGCCCCTATCACAAAAACACTTGCGCGTGCGGCCACGCCAATTTGCGCATTGCCCAAGGCTGCAACGGTATCAAACACACCAATAAAGGTGGGTTGCACATTGCCTTGAACATCATCCGCGGCATCTGGCACAAAACTTCCATACTTCTTACGAAACCGGCGCCCAAGCTCCTCGCGCCGCGAGAAATGCGGCTCTCGCCCGCGCGGATGACCGTTGCCGTGGTTGTAGACGAAGTTAACCGCATCGCTGGCAATTTTGCGCAATCGCGGGCCATGGCGCGGCACGCAGGATCCATCCGGCATCTTAGTGGGAATGCCGCACAGGTTCATCACATTGGCAACAGCCCGCACCGTATAGGCCCCCCGTGAAAACCCGAACAAGAGGATGCGGTCGCCCGGCTCGTAGTAGCCGATGATTTTCTCATAACAGTCGATGACGTTCTCATCGATCCCGGTGCCCACTGCCGCAGATAAGACATTTCGGATGCGCTTTAGCGTCAATCCCCCGATTTCGCCCGCGCCAAGCCCCGGATCATAGTAGCAAACCTGCTCCATGGGGCTGATCGGGGAAGACGGCCCCGGGCGCATCGCGCGATACATTTTATAGACATTGGACAGCCGCTGATCTGGCCGTAGCCCCCCGACCTGCCCTGTTCCATCAGAAAATATGAGGATCGTCTTGGGCATCGCGAAGACCTATATGTTCTAATTTTGTTCTATTATGACGGTATATTTGCATCTGGTCAACCGATCGCGCCTCAAGCTGCGTGGCGGTTCCGAGGATGGCGCGCCCGCTTGGCTGTGATAAAGCATGCATCGTCAAAGCCATCGAAAGAGACGCGCGCATGAAACTAGAATTCCACCATATCAATTTCGTCTCGCCCGACGTGGACAAGATGCACGACTTTTATACCGCTG
Organism: Dinoroseobacter sp.; assembly: GCA_965279125.1. Classification (GTDB taxonomy): domain Bacteria; phylum Pseudomonadota; class Alphaproteobacteria; order Rhodobacterales; family Rhodobacteraceae; genus Dinoroseobacter. The sequence goes on along the minus strand of CBDIHL010000035.1, from coordinate 98,068 downwards.
TGCTGGGCATGGACGACATCCCCCAAGACCAATTTCCCCGCACCGAGGCCACCAAGGATGCGGGCTTCTCAGGCAAAATCCGATTTGCTACGGAAAACACGATGCAGATGCATTTGGCCGAGCGCGACCTGACTGTAGCGTTTAAGAACGGCCACACGATCAACCCAGTGGACCGAGGCCACATTGCGTTTCGCACCGATGACCTTGCAGCGTTTCTCGCGATCCTTGAGGCGCGCAACATCCCATATTCCGATTACGGCACCACCTTCGCCAAAGAATGGCATCAGGTGTTTTTCCAGGATCCCGAGGGAAATGTGATTGAGGTGCATCAGCAAGTGGCATGAGCCTCAGGCGTGGCGAATTGGCTCGGGCTGCGCCCCTGCCTTGACGCCTCGTGCGCGTGCGCCATTGTTTGACTGACATTACCGCCCGAGCCGCCCGCTATGCCTTACGAATGGACCTCCAAGACCGCCACCACCGCGCCCGCTTCGGCCCGGCTTTGGCCGCATAAATCCATGACGCCCGAAGGCTTTGGCTGGTTTATCGGCCTGACAGCAGCCTTTCTGGCAATTCCGCTGATGGGGCTGTTGGGCACGGTGGTGCTATGGGGCGTATTGCCGTTCCTGCTGGGCGCGCTCTGGGCGGTTTGGGCAGGGCTGAGGCGCAACCAACACGATATGTCGCTTTACGAAGAGATCGAGCTGACCCGCGAGAGGATCGCCATCACGCGGCACAATCCCCGCGGGCCGCGGCAAGATTGGGAGGCCAACCCGTATTGGGTCGAGTTGCGGCTTCATCCCAAAGGCAAGGTGGAAAACTATCTCACCCTACGGGGGTCTGATCGCGAGGTGGAACTGGGCGCGTTTCTCAGCCCGGAGGAGCGCATGTCCCTACATGCTGAGTTACAAGAGCGTTTGGCGCAGGTGAAATCGGCTTAACGGTTTCTTAAATCTCCGAGGTGTACGATTTTTCGCAGAAAAATCGGGGACGTTTCTTCTGCGAAGAAACGAATTAAAGACTCTCGTTAACGAACTGGAAGGGTTTGCGACCATCATGCCGCAACCCTAGCGCCCAGTCCTTAAGGCCGACTTAATCTCCGCCCCCGGCTTCGGCCTTCATCTGCCATCCGCCCTCAGCATCGCTCCAGTATTGCGCCTGCACGCCTGCCCCGGTTAGCGCACGCCACTGCGTTCGGGCATGTGACACGGCACTTTGATCTTCCCCATCAAACAGGATCATGCCGCGTATCGCCGCTTGCGCCTCTTCAGCCCCGATATCGGCACCCAGAACCGACACCACCGCATCGCGCGCGCCCAGAGCCGTTTCAACAGATCCGATCAAGATCGCCTGCGGTGGCCCGTCTTCGACGCCATGAGGCAGAAAACTGCCCGCATCATAAGTCCACAGCAGATCATCAATCCGCCCTTGCGCCTCCACATCAGGGGCGCGCACCAAAACACGCCACCCCGCCCCAAGCGATTTTTTCAGCAAACTCGGCAAAGTCGCACTTAAGGGCGCACGGGTCATGTGGTAGAAATAGACCGCGCCCATCGTCCTCAGCCCTCGTAAGTATCTGCGATCAGGCGATCTAAGGCACGCACGCCCCAGCCTGTCGCCCCCGCAGGTGCATAGGCGGTATCGGAGGGGATCGAGGCGACCCCCGCAATGTCCAGATGCGCCCATGGCACATCGTCCTTCACGAACCGCTTCAAAAACTGCGCCGCCGTGATCGAGCCTGCGGCCCGCCCGCCGATATTCTTCATATCGGCCACGCGGCTCTTCAGCAGCTTGTCATACCCCGGCCCCATCGGCATCCGCCACGCGCCCTCGTCCTCCGCACGTGCCGCCTTTAGAAACGCGTCCGAAAGGGCATCATTGTTGGAAAAGACCCCCGCATTCTCATGGCCCAATCCGATAATGATCGCGCCTGTCAGGGTCGCAAGGTTGATCATACCAACGGGCTTAAACCGCTCCTGCGCATACCAAAGCACATCCGCCAAGACCAAACGCCCTTCGGCATCGGTGTTGATCACCTCCACCGTATCGCCCTTCATCGAGGTCACAACATCGCCCGGACGCTGCGCTTTGCCATCGGGCATGTTCTCGACAAGACCCACAAGGCCCACAACATTTGCCTTCGCCCCGCGCAACGCAATCGCCTTCATCACGCCCGAGACAACGCCCGCGCCGCCCATATCCATGGTCATGTCTTCCATGCCCGCCGCAGGCTTGATGGAAATGCCGCCTGTGTCGAATACCACACCCTTGCCAACCAGCGCGAACGGAGCCTCGTCACCGCCGCCGTTCCATTCCATCACCACCACTTTCGACGGCATCTCGGACCCCATGCCCACGGCCAGCAAGGTGCGCATACCGAGGGCTTCAAGATCGGCCTCCTCCAGCACCTCTACCTTAAGGCCGACGGCCTCCAACGCTTTCAACTGATTGGCAAATTCTGTGGTCGTCAGGATATTGGCCGGCGCGTTTGTCAGATCCCGCGTGAAGGCCACGCCTTCGGCCACAGCCCGCATCGGGGCATAGCTCGCCGCGACGTCTTCGGGCTTGGAATGCAGCACGCTGACGGCTTCAAACGCCTCGCCCTTATCGGTCACATGATCCTTGAACGCGTAGCTGCGCAGGGTCAGGCCTTGGGCGACACTGGCCGCCTCACGGTGGTTTTCTGCCACAAGCGTCAGCGCCTTGGTGCCCCGCGCCTTGGCCAGTTTCGCGCCCGCCTGACGCGCCTCGGTCCCGCTCGCCTTTGAGGACAGCTTGACGATATGAACCGCCTCGGCCGCCATCCCTGCCGGAAAGCGCAGCGAGACGATATCACCCGATTTCGCCTTCCCGAACGCCTCACTTTCCACGGCGCGCGCCACGGCCCCTTTGGTCAAGCGGTTCACGCGGCGCGCGCCGGTGGCCAGTTTGCCCGTATCAGGCACCAAAAGCGCCAAGGCCCCTTCGGCCCCTGCAAGCACGTCAATATCCAAGGCAGTAAAGCTCACATCGATCAAATCGGTCATGGGGGTAAGGTCTCCGGTCGGTGTCGGGGGCGTTGTCGTTTGGCCATAGGTAAGCCGGGCTCCGTCCCTTGACCAGTTTAGAGTTTTGCAAGTGTTCGATTTGGGCTAGTCTGAGGGCAATAGGCAGGAAAAAAGAGACCGAGTAACGGCATGTTGGCCCGCTTCGACAGATATGTGCTGGGACAGCTGATGGTTGTCTTCGGGTTTTTCGCGTTCGTGATCGTGATGATCTATTGGGTAAACCGCGCAATCACGCTATTTGACCGGCTCGTGGGCGACGGGCAATCCGTGCGGGTGTTCGTGGAATTCACCCTCCTGATCATCCCGTTTTTGCTGTTCATCATCCTGCCGCTCGCCGCCTTTGCCGCCGCGATCAATGTCGCCAACCGCTTGTCCAGCGAAAGCGAAATGGTCGTGCTGCGTTCGTCGGGGATCAGCGCGTTTCGCTTGGCGCGCTCGTCTTTTGTGTTTGGCGTGCTGGTCTGCGGCGTTATGCTGGTGCTGTCGCATGTGCTGGTGCCGATTGCGCGCACACAATTGGCACTGCGCGAGGCCGATCTGGCCGAAGACGTGACCGCGCAATTCCTTGAAGAAGGGCGGTTTTTGTTTCCAGCAGCGGGCGTCACCGTCTTCATTGGTGAAATCACGCCGGGCGGTGTGCTTGAGCGCGTGCTGTTGTCTGATGCCCGAACGCCCGAGGCGCGGGTGATCTACACCGCCGATCAGGCGCTTTTGGTGAAGGCCGAGGACGGACCGCGCTTGGTGATGATCGACGGCTTGGCACAATCGCTCGACGCAGATGAGGCGCTGTCGGTGCTGTCGTTTCAGGATTTCGCCTTTGATCTGGGCGAGTTGGCCACCCCAGCCACGCGCCTCATCCTCGATCTGCGTGCCTATCCAACATCGTTCCTGTTTGCGCCGGACCCCGAGTTCATTGCCCAGACCGGCTTCACACAAGCGCGCCTGCTCCATGAGGCCCATACGCGCACGTCCAAACCGCTGGCGGCGATTTTCATTGCCGTGATTGGCTTTTCCTGTCTTCTGATCGGCAGTTTCAGCCGCTTTGGATTTTGGCAACAAGTGGCGTTCGGGGTGCTCTTGCTGGTGGTTTTGCAATTGGTCAACAACGCGGCCGAGAACGCGGCGCAACGCGATGTGGCGGCTTGGCCGCTTCTCTATGCGCCTGCGCTCGTGGGGGCGGTGATATGCGGTATCATGCTGACGCTTGCAGACCATCCGATCACAGCGCGGCTGCGCGCCATGCGAGCCGCGCCATGACGTTGCAGCTTTACTTCGCGCGCCGGTTTGCCGTGACCTTCATCATGGTGATGCTAATCTTTGCGGGCCTGATTTTCCTCACGGATATGGTCGAGCAATTGCGCCGCTTTAACAGCCACGCCATCAGCTTGGGTCAGGCCGCAGGCATGTCGGCGCTCAATTCACCCAAAAGTATCTATCAGATCCTGCCGATCTTGATGATCATTGCCACCGTTACCCTGTTTTTACGTATGGCGCGCACATCCGAGCTGGTGGTGACGCGCGCGGCGGGCCGCTCAGCCTTGCGCAGCCTCGTGGCCCCCTTGGCCGTGGCCTTCACCATTGGGGTGATCTCGGTCACTGTGCTGAACCCGATCGTTGCGGCGACCTCCGACAGGTATGCGACGATCACCAACGAGCTGCGCTTTGGCACACGCAACGTGTTGGCCGTCAGCTCGGAGGGTTTGTGGCTGCGCCAATCGGCCTCTGCAGGGCAAGTGGTGATCCAAGCCCAAGCCGCGGAAGGCAACGGAACCGAGTTGGTCGATGTGATGTTTCTGGGCTTCACCCTCGAAGGTCGCCCCGCCTTTCGGATCGAGGCCGCGCGCGCGCAACTGACCCCCGGCGCATGGGAGTTGACCGATGCCAAGCGCTGGATCATCGCCGCAGGGCGCAACCCCGAAGCCAATGCCGAAACGCTGGCGACACTGCGCCTGCCGACCGATCTGACGCCAGATCGCATCCTCGAGGGCTTCGGCAATCCCGGCACCATCCCGATCTGGGATTTACCCGACTTCATCGCGCGGTTGGAACAGGCGGGCTTCTCGGCCCGCGCGCACCGTGTTTGGCTGCATATGGAGCTCGCAACGCCGCTTTTGTTGATGGCCATGGTGCTTATTGGTGCCGGTTTCACGATGCGTCACACGCGGATGGGCAAAACTGGCTTGATGGTGCTCTTCGCGGTGCTTATGGGATTTGGCATGTTCTTTCTGAAGTCCTTCGCGCAAATCCTTGGCGATACCGGAAAAATTCCGGTCTTGCTGGCCGCATGGACGCCGCCCGTGGCGGGGGTGATGCTGTCGCTGGGCATGCTGTTGCATACGGAGGATGGCTGATGGCCCTCTTGCGGTGCATGACCCTGATGCTGGCCGTGATCCTAGCCGGCTTTGGCAGTCCTGCGCTTGCGCAAACTGGTGATGCAACGCTGATCGCGGATCGCATTCAAACGGATCGGTCGGGCCGTCTGGTTGCCGAGGGCAATGTCGAGGTGTTCTATCAAGGCCGCCGCCTGAAAGCCGCGCGTATCGTGTATGAGCGCGAGGAAGACACAATTGCTCTGACCGGACCGATCACCTTGGCCGACGGAACCGATAGCGATGTGGTGCTGCTGGCCAACCAAGCCGAGCTGAGCACCGACCTGCGCGATGGCATCCTGCGCAGCGCGCGGCTGGTGCTGGATCAACAGCTTCAGATCGCGGCCAATGAAATCCACCGCGTCGATGGGCGCTACAGTCAAGCCATCCGCACCGTGGCCTCGGCCTGCGAAGTTTGCGCCGACGACCCGATCCCGCTTTGGCAGATCCGCGCCAGCCGCATCATTCACGACCAAGACGGCCAGCAGCTTTATTTCGAGAACGCCGTGGTCCAGATTGGGCGCGTGCCGGTGCTATACGTCCCCCGGTTGCGCTTGCCCGATCCGACGCTTGAGCGCGCGCATGGCTTTCTCGTGCCGTCGTTGCGCACCACCGACCGGCTCGGCACTGGGGTGACGACGCCCTATTTCATTCCGCTCGGGCGGCGCGCTGACCTGACGTTGTCTCCGACCTTCACGTCCAACGGCTCGGCCTCGCTTGATGCGCGCTACCGTCATGCCTTCCGGATGGGCGAGATCGAGCTGACCTTTGCCTATGCCAATGACGAAATCGTGCCGGGTGCGCGCGGGTTCGGTCAGCTTGTCGGACGGTTCGATTTGCCCCGCGGCTTCGAGCTGACCTTTGATATCGAGGATGTCAGCGATGGCGGCTATTACCGCGATTACGGCCTGCCTGAGTCAGATCGCATCGACAGCGAAGTCGCCATCACCCGCATTCGCCGTGACGAGTTGATCGAGGCGCGCGCAACCTATTTCACCACCTTCCGCGTTGGCGAGAACAACGACACCATCCCACGCATCCAAGGCCAAGCCGACATGATCCGACGGTTCACACCTGCTTTGATCGGAGGGGCGGGCGAGTGGCGCCTGAGCGCTTTTGGATACGAGCGCCCCTCCGGCACCGATGTGATTGGCCGCGATGTGGCGCGCCTCAGCTTCGATGCCGATTGGCGACGCAGTGCGACTACACGCGGTGGCGTGGTGTTCACCGCGATGACGGGCGTGTCGGCGGATTACTACGCGATTGCGCAAGACAGCACGATCGCCGCCAATGCCAACCGCGTGGTGCCACGCGCGGCGGTCGAGTTGCGCTTGCCGCTGGTGCGGCGTGGGGCACGCGCGACGCAAGTGCTGGAGCCGATCGCGCAACTGGTCTGGTCCGGGGACGATCCGGCCATCGTGCCAAATGAAGACAGCGTGCTGACCGAATTTGACGAAGCCAATCTGTTCGATCTGAACCGCTTTACCGGGCGTGACAGGGTCGAGCAGGGCCTGCGCGCCAATCTGGGGGTGCGCTGGACGCGCCAAGCCGCAAGCGGCTGGAAACTGGGCACGACCGTGGGGCGGGTGATCTCGGCAGATCCCAATCCCGCCTTTGCGCAGTCTTCGGGTTTTGACGGGGAGATCAGCGATTGGCTCACCTCCGTGCGGGTCGATGCGCCCGGCGGGTTCAAGGTGATCACGCGCGCGCAAACCGCCCCGGACCTTATCGTCAACAAAGCTGCAATCCGGCTCGGGTGGCAGACAGAGCAGGTTGATCTGAACGGCACCTATACATGGTTGCGCCCCGATGCAGCGGTCGGCCGCCCGTTCGAGACCTCGGAATTGACGCTCGACACCACCTATACGTTTGAGAGCGATTGGAAGGCCGGGTTTGACTGGCAATATGACCTGACCGCCGACAGCACCCGCTCGGCGGGGGTCGGGATCGGCTATCAGAACGAGTGTGTGACCTTCGACCTTTCCCTCTCGCGCAGCTTTACCGCTTCGGCTAATGTGCAGCCGACGACAAATTTCGGACTGATTGTGTCCCTTGATGGCTTTGGGGCAAAACGCTCGGGCCGGGCGGGACGCCGAAGCTGCGGCGGATAACTTAAGAGTGGCCCGGTAAGATGAATAAAGTGAGAGATCGCGCTATGAAACGCTTGACCCTGATGATCGCGGCCTTGTCCACTGCCGCAGCTCTGTCAGCCCTGCCCGCCCCACAAGCTGCGGCCCAAAATATGTTCGCCCCGGTGATCACCATCAATGGCCGCGCCATCACGCGCTACGAGGTCGACCAACGCGAGGCCTTCCTGCGCATCCTGCGCGCGCCCGGCAACCTGTCCGAGCAGGCCGAGGAAGCACTGATCAACGAACGCGTGCAAGCCTTTGCCGCAGAAAGTGCCGGCATCACGATCACCGAAGAGCAATTGCGCACCGGTATGGCGGAGTTCGCCGCGCGGGCCAATCTGGAAACAGATGCCTTCGTGACCGCCATCGGCCAAGCTGGCGTGTCGGCAGAGACCTTCCGCGATTTCGTGCAAGCGGGCCTTGTGTGGCGCGAATATGTGCAAGCGCGCTTCTCGGCGGCCTCACGCGTCACCGCAGCGGAAGTGGACCGTGCGCTGGAACAATCCGCGCAAGAGAGCAGCGCGCGCGTGCGCTTGGCCGAAGTGGTGCTGTCAAACGCGCCCGAACGCGCGGAACGCACGCTCGAGCTGATCAACGAGATCACCACCCAAGGCCGCGCGGCAGAGGACTTCACCGCCTATGCGCGCCGCTTTTCGCTGGCCCCTTCGCGGATGCAAGGCGGCTTGCGCGACTGGGTTGATCTGGGCGAAATCCCCCCCGCCCTGGCCGAAGTGATCCTGACATTGCGTCCCGGCGAGATCAGCGATCCCGTGCCTTTGGGCGAAGAGGCGATTGCCTTGTTCCAAGTGCGCGGCCTGTCGGAAATCGGCCCGCGCCCCGCGGCCAATGTGCAAGTGGACTATATCACCGTCGCAATACCCGGCGGGCGCTCGGAAGCCGCCCTCGCCGAGGCCGAAGCTTTGCGCGTGGCGGCTGGCAATGACTGTGACCGCCTCTATCCGCTGGTGCGCGGTGAAAATCAGGATCGCCTGACCCGCACAAGTGCAGCCCCGCGCAGCTTGCCAACCGATCTGTCTTTGGCAATTGCGGACATGGATCCGGGCGAAAGCACAACCGCGATCACCCGCAACAACGGCACCGTGTTGCTGTTCACGATGCTCTGCGGTCGCGCACCCGTGCTCGACGGGGACGAGGCGCGGGGGCGCGCAGAACTGGCGCTGTTCAACCAGCGTCTCACATCGCTGGCCAATGGGCATCTCGAAGAGCTGAAAGCGAAAGCCTTCATCGAGCGTCCATAGACGCGCGGCGCGGAGGCAGCCATGCTTGACCGCCTGCCCGATCCCAAAGCCGATGCCGCCCAGACTGGCACCCAGGCCGAAACAGACCCGCAAGTCGGTCTCGATGGGGCGGCTGAGCTGGCCCCAATCGCCATCAGCTGCGGCGAGCCTGCCGGGATCGGGCCTGAGCTGGCCGTCAAATGCTGGCAAGCGCTTGGCGACACCCTGCCCTTCTTCTGGATCGGCGATCCCAAACATCTGCCCAAAGGCAGCGCTGTCTCCCTGATCGACGCCCCCGAGGAGGCAGCACTGGCCGCCTCCGCAGGTCTGCCGGTTCTTGCCCATCCCTTCGACGGCCCTGCCCTGCCCGGCACGCCCCGCCCGGAGAACGCCAAATCGGTGATCTCGGCCATCGCGCGCGGGGTGGACTTGGTGCGCGCGGGCGAGGCCTCGGCCCTGACCACTTTGCCGATCCACAAGAAGGCGCTTCTGGACGGGGCGGGCTTCGCCTTTCCCGGCCATACCGAATACCTCGCCGATCTCGCCGGGGTCGACCGCGTGGTGATGATGCTGGCCTGCGACGCCCTGCGGGTGGTGCCGGTCACCATCCATATCGCCGTCAAGGACGTGCCCCGCGCCCTGACGGCCGAGCTGTTGCGCGAGACGATCCATATCACCGAGGCCGCGCTGATCCGCGATTTCGGCATCCCGGCCCCGCATCTGGCCGTGGCCGGTCTGAACCCCCATGCGGGCGAAGGCGGTGCGATGGGGCGCGAAGAGATCGAGATGATCGCACCGTGTCTCGACACGCTGCGCAGCGAGGGCCTCGATATCATCGGGCCCATGTCCGCCGATACGATGTTCCATGCCGAGGCCCGCGCGCGCTATGACGTGGCCGTCGCGATGTATCACGACCAAGCGCTGATCCCGATCAAGACGCTCGATTTCGCAGGCGGGGTGAATGTGACGTTGGGTCTGCCCTTCATTCGCACCTCGCCCGATCACGGCACCGCGTTCGATATCGCCGGGCTGGGGCGCGCCGATCCCACCAGCACCTTGGCGGCGTTGCGCATGGCCGCAAAACTGGCCCGCCAGCGCGCGCGGTTTGATGCAAGGTCCAACCGTGCAGATTGACGGCCTCCCGCCCCTGCGCGACGTGATCGAGACGCACGAGTTGCGCGCCAAAAAGGCGCTCGGCCAAAACTTCCTGCTGGACCTGAACCTGACGGCGCGGATCGCGCGCGCGGCAGGCGATCTGAGCGGGCATGATGTGCTGGAGGTCGGCCCCGGCCCCGGCGGGCTGACGCGCGGATTGCTGGCCTCAGGTGCCCGCAAGGTGCTCGCCATCGAAAAAGATGCGCGCTGCCTGCCCGCACTGGCCGAAATTGCGCAGGCCTATCCCGGCCGCCTTGAGGTGCTGGAAGCCGACGCGATGGAGGTCGACCCCCTCGCCCATCTCACGCCCCCGATCCGCATCTGCGCCAACCTACCCTACAATATCGGGACCGAGCTGCTGGTCCGCTGGCTAACCCCGCAAGACTGGCCCCCGGTCTGGGACACGCTGACCTTGATGTTCCAGAAAGAAGTCGCCGAGCGCATCATCGCCGCCCCCGGCACCAAAGCCTACGGGCGGCTTGCGATCCTCGCGCAATGGCGCTGCGACGCCCATATCGTGATGAATTTGCCGCCCGAAGCCTTCTCGCCGCCGCCCAAAGTCTCCAGCGCCGTGGTGCATCTGACCGCGCTACCAAAGCCGCGCTTTCCCGCCGATGCCGCCGTGTTGTCCCGCGTGGTCGCCACCGCGTTCAACCAGCGCCGCAAGATGCTCCGCTCGTCCCTGAAGGGGATGCGATCTGACATCGAAACCGTGCTGGAACGCTGCGAGATCACTCCGACGCGTCGGGCCGAAACCCTCAGCCTAGAAGAGTTCTGCCGTCTCGCCCGCGCCCTCGCCTAGATCCCCGAACCGCGCGTGATACCGCACCAGCCGATCGAAATGGGCTTGCAGTGACAGCTTCAAATGATCGGCTTCCTTGACGTTCAAGATGTAATCGACCAGCAGTCCGTATTGCTGGATCTGGCGCGGCAAGCGCTGGGTCGGATCAAGACGCTTGACGCGTTCGCTTTCCTCGATCACCTGGACAATCTGTTTGTCTGGCAAAGGCGGAGCATCCGTCCCTGCGACCATGGATTTTCCATTCATCAAGGGCGATGCGGCGTGAAAGGTCGAGAATAGATGCCGCTCCAAAGGCTCCACTTGCGCAACGTCTGCGACCGGCCACGCCCAGACATAGGCAATTTCCCAGACATCTATCTGCCGGTTCGCAATCACATCCGAGCGCGCCGAGGTCAGGTGCCTGCGCACCCGCGTGCGGATCCCATCCACCGATTGCCCCACATAGATCGGCACCCCGTCCAGATCGCACAGCGCATAAACGCCAATCTCGTTGGTCAGCGCGCCCAGCGCCTTGGATCGAAACGCCTGCACCGAGGTCATGCGGCAACGCGGCTCGACCGGGCCTGAAGCACCGCTTGAAACAGGGTCTGGTCCAGATATTGCACGATGGGCACCGCAACGCCGTCCCCGGCCAGCTTGTAGGTTTGGTTGTAGCGCTCGGGCAGGATGTAGCTTTCGGGCAGCCCCATCAAGCGTGCGGCCTCGCGGCTGCTGAGCAACCGCGCCTTGATCGACGCACCACGCACGATCAGCACCGTCTGGCGCGAAGATCCGCCCGCAGGCGTGCGCAAACACCCCGCCACACCGTCAAAGCGCAGCTCAGCACGCTGGCGTGTTTTGCCCGACGCGTCGGGACGCCCGCGCTTATAGACGGTGCAAATCTCGGTTTGCCCCGTGGCGCGCGCGCGGGCCAATCGCTGGAGGCTGGGTTCGGACATCATGGCGATCAGCGCGTCGATCTCGGCGCGCTCGAACCAGCGCGTGTCGGGCTTTGCTTCCAGAACCGAGGCCAAACTGCGCGGCTGGCCCGCAGGGGCCGGATGGTCCCACCAGCACCACGCGTCGCGCACATCCGCAGGTGCTGCCGCGATGTATTTCTGGATTTTGGGCGTATGAAACACGCCCCCCGCCCCTTCCGCGATCAGCGGCCCCACATCAATGTCGAGGCGCACCGCGATCACAAAAAGGCGCGGTCGGCTTTGCGGCAAGAAGGCTTTCGCATCAATCTCAAGCGCCCCGACCCGGTATCCCAGCGCGCTAAGCCCCCGCACAACATGGGTGAAATCCGCGCCATGTCTGCGGCTGAGCAGACCCACCACGTTCTCAAACGCAATGATCTTGGGCGCAAATCCGGCCGAGATCGCCTCGCCCACCTTGGCCAACCAGGTGTCAAACACCCCACTGCGCGCGCCCCCCAGCCCCAGACCCTTGCCCGCAAGGCTGAAATCCTGACACGGGCTGGACGCCCAATACAGATCGATAGGATGGTGCAAAATCGACGGCGACACAGCCGCGATGTCACGCTCTATAAGCCCTGCATCGCCAAAATTGCACGCGTAAGAGGCGCATTTCTCCGGATCAATATCATTGGCGAGAACGCAATCCCAGGACGCATCCAGTGCCGCACGCACCATGCCGCCACCGCAAAAAAACTCTGCGTATCTCGGAGGGGTCTGCACCTTCATCGCCATAACAGTTGATAGAATTGCTGCCCTGCGAAGTCTAATCTAATTTTCCCCAAACCCCGCCATCCACCACACCGACAAAGGCCGCATGTTCAGCACGGCCCGGCACGACCCGCGACCCGCATCATAGGCGGCTGGCGTCTGGAACACGAGGTTGCGTTTGACGTGCAGCTCGTGGTGCAGCACCCGGCGCAGGTGATCGCCTTCGGCCTCCATCCCCCAAGCCTCGAACTGGGCGGCGAGGGAGAAGTTGAACCCCGGCTGGATCTCGGCGGTCTGAAAGCTGGTATCGTCCTGATGCGGCAGGTGCGCGCGGGCGGCTTCTGGCACCCGCGCGAGCGACACCGCGCCCTCGCCTTGGCCTGCCTCCAGAAAGCTGATCTCGTAGAGGTGGCGCAACGCCCGGCGCGCCATCTCCTCCGGCACGATCTCGCCCAGCCCTAAGCGTCGGGCCAGGAATGGGCCGAGCAATTGCTCGATAAACAAGGCTTGCGAAAACGCCCCCTCGGTATCGACGCGAAACCAGTCACCGGTCCACAGCCGCGCCACAAACGCCTCGCGCGCACGCCCCGCCTGATCGGCCCACGCTCGCGCGCGCACGGTATCCCCGGCCTCGTCGGCCAACCGCGCGCCCGCCAAGAGCGCCGCAATCCACAGGCCCCCGCAATAGCTCGACGGGCCTTTCATCGGCAGATTGTCGAAGGTCTGATCCGGGGTGCCGTCATTCTCGATCAGCCCGTCGCCATCCGCATCATAGCGCTGCAAATGGTCAATCGCCGCCACCACCGCCGGGAAGCGCGCGCGTCGCCAATCGGCCCCCATCGCGCGCCCCTCGCGGTAGAGGCACAGCACCAGATCGCAGTTCAGATCCTTCCAGAGCGTCGCATCGCGGTAGGTATACGAATTCGGCACCACAAACGGATCCTCCCCCGGCCCGCCCAGATCATGGGGGCACGATCCGGCGGGGTTGAGCGGCATCAGCGTCCCCTCCCACCGATGCATCCGGGGCGTCTGGTCATCGGCCAGCGTCTGCGCGGCGAAGTCATCGGCGACACTCGCGGCCAGCTCGGGAAACCAGCGCGCCACCCCCTCGGCGGCGTAAATCCACAGATCGAGCGTGTTATAGAGCGCGTAATCATGACACTCGATCAGCCCGAAATGGCGCTTGCCATCGGGGCTGTCTTTGGCGCTGGTCAGGATGCTGAGGCCCTCGGTCAGGAAATACCCCTCGTTGATCGCGAGCCCTGCGCGGTGCGGGGCATCGCCGAGCGTCTCCATCTGCGCAGCTTGCCACATCTCGATCTGGCGCAGCCAATCGCTGGCCTCGCGCAAACCATGTGCGGCGAGTGCGGCGGCATTCTGCCCATCGCGCCCCCACGCGTCCGTGTAGGCCCGGTGCCACCGACGGCCCTGCCCGAAGCGAATGACTGGCAGATCCCACACGAGCGTCGCCGTCACCTCGCGCACCTCGCCCGGATCGAGGCGCAGTTTGGCACAGACCATCCCCGCCGGATGGGCCGGAGCGGTTTCGCGAAACCCCGATTCCGTACGCCAGCTTGGACCCAGATCCGGGGCCTGTCCGGTGCTGAGAAACCCGTCCCAAAGCGCGGCCCCATTGCCTTGCGCATCAAAGGCCAGCGTGCGCGACATCTCGGCCCCCGCGCCTGCCTCCATCGAGATCGCCCACTGGCCTGTGCCTTCCCCGGCCCCCGCGCGGACCCGGTCCAGCGTGACACCATACGCGTCTGCCCCATCGAGCGGTGCGTTAAAGCAGCCTGCCGCGACGCGCTTGGGGCGCCCTTCGGTCGCCTCGTCAAACCAACCGTTCAGATTGGCAAAACTGAAAGCGAGCGAGACATCGGCAGGTGTCGCCGCCCCGTTGGTGAGCCGCCATCGAAACACCCCCACAGGCAAGGAGGCGGTGTCCACATCCCCCGCAATCACCGGCGAAAACGACACAGCCTCGGCCCGGATGTCGTCCAAGGACGCGTGCCTGTGCCACGCCAACGGGAAGAGGCCGTCCCAGTCCGGGGCCTCGCCCTCAAAGTCAAACGCCGACATCTCGGCGCTGTCTGGCTGGGGCTGCAAGGCACGTGCCACAGGTGCTGCCCCCGCGCGTGCGACCCGCAGCAAGAACCCGTTTGCGGGCATGTCAAACGCCTGCACCCCGCCCGCCTTCAAGGTCCAGCGCGAGAACCGCCCGTCCGAGGCGCGCGTGATCGTGCCGGTGCCAAGCCCGCCCAAAGGCACGCCCGTGGGCCCGAGCGGTTTGAACAGCCAGGGTTGCTTAATGGTCGAGAGGGTGTGGCGATGACCCGCTGGCCGGGACAAGGCGGCGGGCGGGGCGGTGAAAGGGTCGTTGCGCATGAGGCCAGCCTAGCAAAATGCGCGCGGGGTGGTTTGCAAAAAAACGACCGCAGCGGGGCCAAAACTCCACGTGGAGTTTTGCAAATTCTCACGAGAGAATTTGGCTACTCCGCCGCCACCTCTGGCTTTGCGGCTTCCAGCTCAGCGGCCTTCTTTTCAACCTGCTCGACAATATGCTCGATCATCTGATCGTTGCTCAGCTTGTGGCTTTGCTTGCCGGCCAGATAGACCATACCAGCGCCGTTGCCGCCCCCGGTAAAGCCCACATCGGTCATCAAGGCCTCGCCGGGACCGTTGACCACACAGCCGATGATGCTCAGGCTCATCGGCGTTTTGATATGCTCAAGCCGTGTCTCAAGCGCCTCGACCGTCTTGATCACGTCAAAGCCTTGGCGCGCGCAGGACGGGCACGAGATGATGTTCACACCCCGGTGGCGCAGGCCGAGGGATTTGAGGATCTCGAACCCCATTTTCACCTCTTCCACCGGATCCGCCGACAAGGACACGCGGATCGTATCGCCTATCCCCATCCAGAGCAGATTGCCCATGCCAATCGCCGATTTGACGGTGCCGGAAATCAGCCCACCCGCCTCAGTAATGCCCAGATGGATCGGCGCATCAGTGACATCGCCCAGCTGCTGATACGCCGCGGCGGCCATGAATACGTCGCTGGCTTTGCAGCTGATCTTGAACTCATGAAAGTCGTTGTCTTGCAGGATCTTGATGTGGTCCATGCCAGACTCGACCATGGCGTCCGGGCATGGCTCGCCATATTTGTCGAGCAGGTGCTTTTCCAAGCTGCCCGCATTCACGCCGATTCGGATGGAGCAATTGTTGTCGCGCGCCGCCTTGATAACCTCTTTGACACGGGCCTCGTTGCCGATATTGCCCGGATTGATCCGCAGGCAGGCCGCGCCCGCTTCCGCCGCCTCGATCCCGCGTTGGTAGTGGAAGTGGATGTCGGCGACGATGGGAACCGGGCTTTCGCGCACGATCTCCTTCAAAGCCGCCGAGCTTTCCTTATCAGGCACCGACACGCGCACGATATCCGCGCCCGCATCCGCCGCCGCCAGCACTTGCGCAATCGTGGCCTTCACATCCGTGGTCAACGTGTTGGTCATCGTCTGCACGCTGATCGGTGCATCTCCGCCCACAGGCACAGTGCCGACCATGATCTGGCGGGACTTGCGACGGTAGATATTGCGCCAAGGGCGGATGTGGTTCAGCGACATGGGATGCGTCTTTCAACGAACAATTTGCGTGGGCCCAAACCTAGTTGTGTAAGCCAAAACTGACAATGGCGCGCTGTGCCGCGCCCCATGCAAAACACCCTACTCGCTGGCGTCTGCGACGTTCACAATTGCGGCCAGGTCCGGGTCGCGGGTCAGATCGGCCAACGTATAGGCCGAGCGCAACGGATCCGCGTCTAGCACGATGTTCGAGGCCACTGATCCCGCAGCACCGGCGGGACCATAAATCTGACCGCTCACCTCGAAATAGACAGCGCCCGCAGCCCCTGCACGCAAGGTAGGCGGCTCTTCCGTGGCGGGCAGAACGAAGCGCTCACCGGGCGACAGCACTTTTTCCAGCAAGACGGTGCCATCGGCTGCGCGCACGCGCACCCAAGCCGGGGCCACGGCCAGCAAGGCCAATTCGGGGGCCCCTTCAGCGCTCACCTGCGGCGGCGTCTGGGCAATGGAGGGTGTTGTATCGGCAATACCAAGACCCAAGCCCGGCGCGACAGGCGACAGCACGCCGGTTGCGTCAGGGTCAATCGCGGCAATCGGGCCATCCCGCGCCACCATAACCGGCACATCAAGGGCTTGCGGGCGGAACAAACGGTCCATGGCATCTACACTCGGGGCCATCGTAGCCACCCGCGATCCTGTCCCGCTGTCGCCCAACCCGTTGGCTCCGTTGCCGCTGGTGACAGGGGCAAGCGGGTCAACTTCAGCCAACACCTCAGGTGTCGTTTCCACAGGGACAACGGTCACGCGCTGCAATTCATTGACAACGCTGTACGCCCCGTAGCCCAGACCGATGATCAGCGCGACCAGAACAGCCGCCGAGCCAAGCGCGCCGGGATCAAGATCATTATACCACGCGCGGTGCGGCTGAACCTGCGGCATGGCACGGCCAAGGCTTGCATCGTTATGCATCTTCCCGCGTGTCGGCAGCGCTTTGCGGGGGCCTTTAACAGGAACGGGCGAGAAACCATGCACGCCTTGAAAGCCACTCTCGGCGCAGAACTTGCGGAAAGCCCAATCGGGATCAAGGTTCAGATACCGGGCATAGGACCGCACATAGCCAGCGATAAAGCCTTTACCGTCAAAGCCTTCGGGATTGGCATCCTCGATCGCGGCGAGATACTCGGCCTTGATGCGCAGATCGCGCTGCACATCGAGCAAGGACACACCTTGCGTCGCACGCTCGCCGCGCAAGGTATCGCCCAAGGATACCTGAAAGTCGTCAAAACCCCGCAGATCGTCTGCGTTTGGATCGACGGTTTCGTCGCTCTTAGCGGTCATGTCAGTGTCAGCCCAATCATGCACCCATCCCCGGTGTGCAAATGCCAGTATTCACAGTTGATTCGATACGATCAACTTACAAACTTGCTAACATAGGCTTAACGGTCCTGGCGAGAGTTGAAACGGCTACGCGCTCATTTCGGCACGATTTAGCGCACAATGCCCCCAAAGCCCGTCGAGCGCTTTGACAAGCCCGTCGAGCATCTTGGCATCATGCACCGGGCTTGGCGTAAAGCGCAGCCGCTCGGTCCCGCGCGGCACGGTCGGGAAGTTGATCGGCTGGACGTAAATCCCGAAATCAGCCAACAACATATCGCTCAGCTTCTTGGTATGGATCGGATCGCCCACAATCACCGGAACGATATGCGTGCCATGGTCGATGATCGGCAGCCCCAGCGCCTTGAGGCGCATTTTCAGGATCTTGGCCTGCATCTGATGGGCATCCCGGCGCGCCTGATCTGTTTTCAGGTGCCGGACAGAAGCCGCCGCCCCCGCCGCAATCGCAGGCGGGATCGAGGTCGTGAAGATAAAGCCCGGCGCATAGGAGCGGATCGCGTCGACCATTTTGGCTGAGGCGGCGATATAGCCGCCCATCACGCCATACGCCTTGCCCAGCGTGCCGTTGATAATATCGATCCGGTCCATCAAACCGTCGCGTTCACACACACCAGCGCCGCGCGGGCCGTACATGCCAACCGCGTGCACCTCGTCGATATAGGTCAGGCAGCCAAACTCGTCTGCCAGATCGCAGATCGCTTCAATCGGGCCGAAATCTCCGTCCATCGAATAGATGCTCTCGAACGCGATCAGCTTGGGGGCGTCTGCGGGCAGGCCCTCAAGGATCTCGCGCAAGTGCGCGACATCGTTGTGGCGGAAAATATGCTTAGGGCAGCGGCCATGCTTGATGCCTTGAATCATGCTGGCGTGGTTCAGCGCGTCCGAGATGATGTGCATCCCCGGAAACAGAATTGGCAGGGTCGAGAGGGTCGCGTCATTGGCGATGTAAGCGCTGGTGAAAACGAGGGCCGCTTCTTTCTGGTGCAGATCAGCCAACTCGTCCTCAAGCGCGCGGTGATAAACGGTGGTGCCCGAGATATTGCGGGTGCCGCCAGAGCCTGCGCCGGTCGCCTGAAGCGCCTCATGCATGGCCTCCAGCACCACCGGATGCTGCCCCATGCCCAGGTAGTCGTTGCCACACCAGACGGTGATCGGCTCTTCGGTGCCATCGGGCTTGGTCCAGACGGCGTGCGGGAAGGCATCTTTCTTGCGCTCGATATCGATGAACGTGCGATAACGCCCTTCCTCGTGGAGGGTATTGAGGGCGGTGTCGAGGGCAGCGGTATAATCCAAGTTCGGCTCCGAGGGTCTGGCTGGTCGGTGAAGATATGTCTAAGTTCGACCTTTTAGATCAGCCCTCATGTGCTTCGACTTTGATCTGAGTCAAGAATTAGAGTGGTTCTAAGCGGTCAGGTGCGGCGATTTGGGGCGAAGTTTCACCCCAAACGCGAATACGCAGGTGCAAGGGTGGCGTAAGGTGGAGATCCCGCTGAACCGTTTGCAGGCCCACTATGGAATTTCTCGTTGTCCTTTTTGTGATTGGGCTGGTCATCGTCTCTGTCACCAATGCGCGCAAACCAAAGCAGAAGGGCCTGCCGCCAAAGATCCGCGCCAACACGCCCCGAAAGCGTGCCACTCCGCAGCCTTTTGACAAACGCAGTGCACGCGCCACCCCAACCGAGAAAACCATCACCGGACCCGCCTATGTGATCGATGGCGACAGCCTGGTGATCCGCAAGACCCAAGTTCGGATTTTCGGTGTGGATGCACCTGAGCTGAACCACCCCTATGGAAACAAGGCCAAATGGGCGATGGTGGCGCTGTGCAAGGGCAAGCAGATCCGCGCTGAGGTGACAGAAATCGACGCCCATGGTCGCACAGTGGCGCGGTGTTACTTGCCCGACGGGCGCGACTTGTCGGCGGAAATGGTCAAGCAGGGGCTGGCGATCGATTGGCCGAAGTTCTCAGGCGGGAAATACCGCTCGATGGAGCCTGCGGATGCGCGCAAAAAGATGTGGCTGGCCGATGCCCGGCAAAAAGGTCGGATGGAGGTCTGGCATCAGTTCGAAGCGGAGCAAAAGCGCAAGGCGCGAGGCGGCAAAAGCTAGGCGCGCCAAATTCTCGCGTGAGAATTTGCGCATCTCTTTGAAGAGATGCCCCGCGCCCTACAGCGCCTTTCGGTACACAACCTTATCGCCGCCCGCCTCATAAAAATCGCGAATACACGCCTCGCGCTCGTAGCCCTGCCGTCCATAAAACGCTCGCGTGCGGTCAAATTCCGGCGTGCCCAATGTCTCCACCAACACCAACCGCGCCCCCCCGCCGCGCAATTGTGCCTCAAGCGCTTGGACGACAGCCGCTCCAAGCCCGCGCCCCTGCCAGTCCGGATGCACGCCGAGCGCCAGCATATTCCAGGTCCCATCAGTCATCCGCTCCGGCTCGCAATAGACAAACGCCTGTGCCGCGCCATCCGCCTCCGCCACCAGCCAGATATGCGGGGCCGAGCCGTCAAGGAACGGCGCGATCATGTCCGCCAGCATCTCCGGCGGAAACAACTCCGTGCCATCGACAATAGCAGCCATCGCCGCAAGATCGGACCGCAGCGGGGCGCGGACTTCGCGAGGAAGGCTCATCTCAACGATCTCCAGCGCCCCATGCGCGCCCTCCCCTTACCTAGTGCTGCGCCTCGACGCAAACCCGTCCGCCGTCCCACATCCGCTGGACACCGTCCGCCCCGCTGCTAGCCTGCGCCCAAACGTCACGAAAGGCCCAGCCCATGTCCGACACCACCACCCCCGTCCTCACTCAGCTCGCCGCCAACCAGCCTGCCGCGCGCGAACGCCTGTTTGATCTGCTGCGCATCCCCTCGATCTCCACCGACCCGGCCTTCGCCAAGGATTGCCAGACCGCCGCAGATTGGCTGGTCGCGGATCTGGCAACCATCGGCGTGACAGCCTCCAGCCGCCCCACCACTGGCCATCCCATGGTCGTGGGCAAAATCGACGGTCCCGAAGGCAGCCCGCATCTGCTATTCTACGGCCACTACGACGTCCAACCCGTGGACCCCCTCGACCTTTGGCACCGCGACCCTTTTGACCCTGAGCTGCAAGACGGCCCCAAGGGCAAGGTCATCCGCGCGCGCGGCTCTGCCGACGACAAAGGCCAGCTGATGACCTTCGTCGAGGCCTGCCGCGCGTGGCAGCAAACCCATGGGAGCTTGCCGTGCTCCATCACCTTCTTCTTCGAGGGGGAGGAGGAAAGCGGCTCCCCCTCCCTCATCCCCTTCATGAAGGACAACGCGGACGAGCTAAAAGCCGATATCGCGCTGATCTGCGACACGGGCCTCTTCGACGACAACACCCCCGCCATCACCACGATGCTGCGCGGGCTCTTGGGCGAGGAGATCACCATCAAAGGCCCGTCGCGCGACCTGCATTCCGGTCATTACGGCGGCGCTGCGATCAACCCGATCCGGGTGCTGACCCGTATCCTCGCGGGGCTGCACGACGACCAAGGCACCATCACCGTGCCAAACTTCTACGACGGCGTGCCAGAAATCACGGCTGAGCAACGCGATGCGTGGCAGCGCCTCGGCTTCGATCCCGAGGCGTTTCTGGGCGCAGTCGGCCTCAACACCCCCGCGGGCGAGCAAGGGCGCAGCACGCTTGAGATGATCTGGTCGCGTCCGACCTGCGAGATCAACGGCATCTGGGGCGGCTACCAAGGCGACGGCTTCAAGACGGTGCTGCCCGCTGAGGCGCACGCGAAGGTCTCGTTCCGCTTGGTCGGCACGCAAGATCCGCATGCGATCCGCGAAGCTTTCCGGGCTTACGTCACTGAAAATCTCCCCCCTGATTGCACGGTCGAATTCAAGGGCCACGGCGCTGGCCCCGCAAGTGTGATGGACACCGCCCACCCTATCTTCGCAACCATGAAGGAGGCGTTAACGGACGAGTGGCCAAACGCGGCGGCCTATATCGGGGCAGGCGGGTCAATCCCGATCGCGGGCTACTTCAAGACCATCCTCGACATGGACAGCGTGCTCGCCGGGTTCGGGCGCGAAGAGGACGCAATCCACTCGCCCAACGAGAGCTACGCGCTGGAAAGCTTCGAGAAAGGGGCGCGCAGCTGGGTGCGGTTGTTGGGAAAGATCGCAGATGGGTGATATGACATGGCGTAAGGTCGGCGTTCTCGAAGAAACTTCATACCGACAGTTTACTAAACTGAGCGGCTTGAGACATGTTGAAGCCCGTACATTTTCCGGAAGAGAAAAGATATGTTGAGAGCATGCATGTCAAACCTCGGAAGCGTTTGAACTGCGTGATGCTAGTCGGTCAATTCAGAGACACAAGAAGGTAGAAACAAGTCATGTCTTTGGCTAACGAATTTGGAGCTTTGGCCTCCAAGTTAGAAGGCGACCCGGTTCTTGTGCGGTTGCTTGCAGGGCTTTGTCAAACTGGCGACGAGGTGTTCGCACGCCTCCGCAATACAGATGATCCTTCCAAGGTTTTGGATGCGGTCAATGCTACAGGCGATACTCAAATTTCAGCTGACAAGTTTACTCAAGAAATGTTTCTAAAATTTTGTAGGGACAGTGAAGCGATCGAGTACTTTGTATCAGAGGAATCTATCTCTCAAATAAAGATTGGGGCAGGCCCGTACTCTATCGCAGTCGATCCATTAGATGGCTCAAACGCGCTAAAATTCGCTATACCAAGCGGGAGTATTTTTTGCATTTACGATAAAGGTAGAATTTCCGAAGACTACTGTGGGTCAAACGCGGTCGCATCTGGTTTTTTCGTATATGGTATGAACCCAGAAATGTATTTCTGCGTTGGTGGCAAAGCCTATCACATAGCCAAGTTTGGTGCAAAACAACTCCTTAACCTTCCTAACAAAAACCCCTTGATCTGTGGCAATGCGGCAAATATCGGTCTGTGGCCTGAGGGATGGAGAAATTTCTTCACCAAAACGGTTCTAGCAGCAAGTAATCCAGGCAGTCATAACATGCGTTGGTTCGGCTCTTTGGTCGCACACTCGAAGGCAGCGTTGGTGTCTGGAGGATTGTTTTGCTACCCCTCAGACTCGCGACAGGGCTACAGTCAGGGCCATCTCAGATTGGTCTACGAAGCAATACCTATTGCTCTTATTTTCGCAGCTGTTGGCGGAAGATCTACAAACGGAAACTGCGACATTCTAAAAATTGTTCCATCGGACGTGCACCAGAAAACCCCCTTCGCATTTGGAGACCCCAATCTCATTTCCAATCTAGAAAAATCTATTCAAGATATCGAAGTATAGTGGCAATAGTGATTGAGAAGCCCATCACTGCGACCAAAATATGGAAGCGGAACCAGATTTTGTTCAAGCTAATGCCCGAGAAATATGGGAACTTCGACTTCTGGGCTTTCTTTACTTCGCTTTTGCATGCCTCAACATCAACACTTGGGAAAGCTTGATCTAGTATGTCTAGATAATGATAACTCCTCCCTGCATGGAGCTGGATCAACTCATACAATTTTCCACTAAATATTGCTCCAAAAACACCAACAAGCGTTAGAGCAACAGCAACAATAATCTCTGCCAGCCCAGTAACAACATCAGAACAAACGGCCACAGTTAGGGCGGCTGAGATTGCTGCCAAAATGCTCGAAGCATTCGTTCTTTGATTCTCATGATGCTCGATGAAACTGCGCTCGCTTTGGTACATGCGCCAAGCAAATTCGTTTTCGTCCATTACCAGTTTTCCCTCAAATGCGGCATCTCCAATAGAGGAGCTATTCTAGCGTCGTGCAAGAAGTATCGCTTAGAGATGAAGTTCCCTGCCATAGCCCGTCGTTGGAGAATATCGAAACTACAGTCCAACTTCCAACTCACGGTGTGTGAACCGAGGTTCACAATCTATCAACACGGGCGGGAAAAGGTTCACTCTCTATCAACATCTGCCCCTCAGGGCCTTGATAAAGAGGGAAAGTGGCGCGGTTGACGGGGCTCGAACCCGCGACCCCCGGCGTGACAGGCCGGTACTCTAACCAACTGAGCTACAACCGCGCGTGAGGGGTGGTTTAGGGATACTCCCCCAGAGCGTCAAGCGCGTTTCCACCCCGTTTGGCTACTTTTTTAACAACCTGTCCAAGCTGCTCCAATGGATCGGAATATCCGTCACTCGATACCCGAAACAATCGGCCTCAACCGGCGCGCCTGCGACCCCTCCCAGCGCCGTGTAGGCGGCCAAGGCGGCGTCGTTCCCGGCCAGCACATCCAGCGAGAGGCTGTCTAACCCCTTGTCTCGCAACCCTTTTGCCACGGCCCGCAGCAACTCCCGCCCAACGCCTTGCCCTTGAGCTTCTCCAGCCACGTGGATGCTATCGAGATAGGGCACCTCCGCCCCGAACCGCGCCGTCACCGCAAAGCCCAAAAGGCCCGCCTGTTCGGCCACGACCACCAACCGCCCCTCCAGCGCCCCATCGTGCCAGATCGGTCCCAGATACTCGTAGATTTCGACGTCGAGGAATACATCGGGCAACACCCCCCGATAGGTCCGCTGCCAGCTGTCGATATGGAGCGCCCTGATTGCCCCAATATCCCCGATTTCTGCCGCGCGAACAATCATTTAGCGGGCAGCGGAATAAACTCCGCATCGTCCCCGGGGGGCAGTTGGAACCGCCCATGCGCCCAGTCGCCCGCGCGCCATGCCTCCTTGGCGGTATCGATCCGGTCTTGGGAGGAGGCGACGAAGTTCCACCAAATATAACGCGATCCCTCCAACGTCTCGCCGCCCAGGATCATCACCCGCGCGCCCTGATCGCCTGCCGTCATCGAGACGCGGTCGCCGGGGCGGTAGACAAACATCTGACCCGCCGAGAACTCGCGTCCTCCGGAAAATACCGATCCATCAACGACATAGCCACCCCGGTCCTCGTGATTATCGGGCATCGGCAAGCTGGCACCGGGTTGCAAGATCGCGTCGGCATAGAACATCTCGGACGCCGTTTCGACCGGAGCCGTCTCGCCGTAAGCCGTGCCGAGGATCAGGCGGACCTCTTTGCCCTCCCCTTCCATCAAAGGCAGCGTGTCCTTCGCGGCATGTGCGAAAGCCGCTGGATCGTCCTCGGCATCTTTTGGCAGGGCAAGCCATGTCTGGATGCCCGACAGCGTGTAGGGCTTGCGCAAAGCCTCGCCATCGATCCGTTCCGAGTGGGTGATCCCGTGGCCCGCCGTCATCAGGTTCACCGCGCCCGGCTCGATCCATTGGTCGGTGCCGAGGCTGTCGCGGTGGTGGAACTTGCCCTTGTAAAGGTAGGTGACAGTGGCGAGCCCGATATGAGGATGCGGCCTGATATCAACGCCTTGGCCGGTCAGAAACTCGGCAGGACCCATCTGATCAAAGAAGATGAACGGGCCGACCATCTGGCGCTTTGGCGCGGGCAAGGCGCGGCGCACCTCAAAGTCACCAAGGTCACGCGCGCGCGGCACGATGACAGTCTCGATGGCATCAACCGCGTCGCCGATGGGGGTGTGCGGGTCGAGGATGGGGTTCCAGCTCATGAGCGATCTCCTAGTGTGTCGTTGGCTCAGAGGTAGCGCAATGCGTGGATGCACAAAACTGGCGCATACGGACGTTTTATGTGCTTTTTTGCAGAGGTCAGCTATTCGGCAGCACTGCTCGACGCGATTGCGGCCTTGACCGAGAACGCCGCGACTGGCTCGGCGTAGCCCTTCAATGGGATCGGATCGAGCGGATCGAACACGGCTGTCGCCCCCTCCGCCACGGCTTTGTCGCGCACGGATGTGTTGACCAGCACATCGCCCGCAGGCGCTTTGGAGCAAAGCCGCGCTGACAGATTCACCGTCGAGCCGAGCACGGTGAAATCCATCCGGTCGCGCGCACCCATCGCGCCCAGCACGACCTCGCCAGATGCGATGCCGATGCCGATTTGCAGGTTCCAATCGGGGCGCTCGGACAGCAGGCGCAACATCGCATCTTGAATCTCGAGGCCGGACTGGACCGCACGTGCCTCCATCCCGTCGCCATCGAACACCGCGACCAGCGCGTCGCCGATGAATTTGTCGATATCGCCGCCGTGGGCTTTGACGATTTCGGTCTGGGTGTCGAGATAGAGGTTAAGCATCTCGACCACCACCTCGGGAGGCACGCTTTCGGAGAACTCGGTATAGCCCCGGATATCGGTGAACAGGACTGCCAGCTCGCGCCGCGCCCCCCCGCGTGAGATGCCTTGGGCGTCAGCGCGTTTGATCGCATCGACCGTGCCTTGGCTGACGAATTTCATCAACTCCATCCGCTCGCTCAACTCGCCGATCATCGCGTTGAAGCGCGTTGCCAGATCGCCGATCTCGTCACGCGAGCGCTTTGCGACCTTCACTCGGGCCGAGAAATCACCTTGCCCGACGGCCTTGGCAGCCGCCCCGATGCGCAAGATCGGTTGGGTCAGACCTTGCGCGAAGATCAGCGCGCCCACCGCGGCGGCGACCAGTCCGAGGCCCGCCACAATCGCAATGGTGCGCGTCATCTTATCGACAACGGCATAGGCACTTTCTTCGCTAAGCTCGGTCACGACCGCCCAAGGCAGGCTGGAGGGAAACGCATAGGCGCTGAGCATCGCGGTCCCGTCGGTACGCGTGTAGGGGCGTAGGGCGAGGGGGCGTGCATTGCCCTCGATCAGGGCCATCGCTTCGGACACGCTGGTGCGGTCCGAAAGGTTCGGGCTACCCTCGGTCAGCTGGGCGGCGCCCGCTGCGTCCACAAGGTTAATTTCGCCACGCGCCTTGAACGGGTTGCGATTGCGCAGCTCGAGGATCGTGCTCATATCGACGCGCGCGGACAAGATCACCGGGCGGCCTGACAGCGGCGTGTTCAGCGGCAAGGCAATCGTGCCAAACCAGTCGCCCGTGCCCGGCATCTGCGCGATCACTGGCACGCCGAAGCGCTGATCGCGGGCGATCATCTGCAACTCGGCCACGCCAGTTCTAAGGGCTGCGTTGGGGTCCGCAATGCCTGCCGCTGCAAGCCGTGCGGCGTAGTCTTGGTCGGTAATCAAAACCGGCAAGTCCGAGCCTGCGATTGTCAATTGCAGAGCCTTCACATCGGGCATCTCGCTGATCCCAAGCGTCAGCAGCGAAATCTTCTGCGGCACCCCCAGATCAGGGCTATCGACGCCGTTTCGGATCACCGTGAGGGGCGCAAGATAATGGCCAAGGATGGTGTCATCGATATCGCGGGCGAAATGATCGGCGACGGTGGTCAGCTCTTCGTTGGCCGCGCTCTTTAGTTCATCGCGCGCGATCTGGATCAGGTTGAAGCCCACCAGCCCCAAGGGCACCAGCGCCAACAGGGTTGCGAACACGAAGAATTTGGCGCGAAGGGGGAACCGCATGGGCGAGACCCTAGTGATCCGTTTCGGCTTGATCAATTGGTCAATAATTGGGGTGAGATGGTTTTTGACGGAGAGGGCGAGCAACGTGAATTTCTGCAATCTAAGATTGAATCTCCCATAATGTTAGGGAGCCCCAGAAAACCACAACATGATGTGGCTTAATACAGCCAAATCCACACCATATGGACGAGCCCTAATAATGTTAGGGATCTTAACCCTTATGTAAGCTTTGCGCGCGCGAAACGCTTGCGAAATCCCGCGCGCCCCGCATCATCCTAGGGCCAAGATTAAGGGTCCTGCCCTATCGCTCCTCTGCCGTCACCGTGGCGGTATCCATCGCCACGCCCGACGCAAGCCCAGTCGCATCGCGCGCTGTCACAGTCACCGTATATGTACCCGGCGCACCGTAGCGGTGTGTGACCTGTGCGCCTGACGCACTCGCGCCATCACCGAAGTCCCACCAGAGCGTCACGCCTTGGCCATCGGGATCGCTGGCACCCGACGCATCGAACATCAACACATCATGCGCGGCCCCGACGGGCACGGTCCGATCCGGACCCGCATCGACGCTGGGCGCTGCATTTACCAAGATCGCAGCCCTGTCTTCGCCCACAGCACAGGCCGCAGCCCCGCTATTGTCGGTGACGGACAAGGTCACATCAACGGGGCCAGCGGTATCGAACACGCGCGTGATGCGCGGGCCCTCGGCCACGACACCATCGCTGAAGGTCCAGGTATAGCCCGTAATCTGGCCATCAATATCGCCCGACGCCCCTGCATCGAAGATGACCTCGACCTGCGGATCTACGATCCGGTCAGGCCCCGCAGCGGCCACGGGCGCGCTGTTGACACGGGCATAGATCTCTTCGACCCGGCGGCTGTTTGGCAACCCCTTCCCATCATCGAGGATCAGAGACACCGGATAGAGACCGGCCGCCTGGAACGCATGGCTCACCGACGGGCCGGTTGCGGTCATGCCATCCCCGAAGTCCCAGCTGGCCGCGACATCATCGCCAAAGCCCGAGCTCCAGCTTGTGCTCGCCCCGATGCAAAGCGCTTGAGTATTTGACAGGCCTGCAACCGGAGCCGGATTGACCATGATCGCTTTCATCAAGGTCGCACTTGAGTTCTCGACCCCCGCCTCATCCATCACAGTCAGGGACACGGCGTAGTTCCCATCATCGGCATAGACATGCGTGGCCGTCAGTCCCGTGCCCGTGTTGCCATCGCCAAAGTCCCACATATAGGCGGTCAGCGCCCCATCCGGATCGCTTGAGGCGGACGCATCGAAGCTGACCACATCACCGGCAGCGACCATCTCCGGGCCCTCAAACGCGGCGCTCGGCTGGGCATTGACCACGATCTTGCGCTCGGTCGTCAAGGTGCCGCCGACGGCGGACGCGCCGGTCAGGGTCGCCTCGACCGACACCGTATACTCGCCCGGCTCCGCAAAGGTATGGGCCACTGACGCGCCTTCATAGCTTGCGCCATCCGAGAAGGTCCATGTCAGGCGCGCGCCCTCCGCGTCCGGCCCCTCAAGCGTGGCGTCAAAGCGGTTCTCAAGCCCTGCGGCCATGATATCGTCGCCGATCACCGCCAAAACCGGGGCAGGCTCGACCACAACGGTGACTTGATCGCTGTCAATCGGGCTGCACTGGCCCTGCGCATCGCCGGTGATCGTCAAGGTCACGACATATGTGCCGGGCTCCTCGAACGCATGCACGGGTGTCTCTCCCGATCCGGTCTCGCCGTCGCCAAAGGTCCAGTTGAACGCATTGACCGCCCCATCCGCATCGGTGGACCCGCTGCCATCGAACCGCACATTCTGATTGGTCCGCACGCGCATATCGGCACCTGCATTGGCAATCGGCCCTTCGCGCACAAGCGTGGCAATCCGGTCGATATCAATACCCAGCGGCGAGCCGCTCTCGTCGCGCACGGTCAAGGTCACGGGGTATGTGCCGGGCTGCTCGTAGGTCTTGTTGGGGTTCACGATGGTCGAGGAGGTCCCATCGCCGAAGTCCCAGGAATAGCGCAGCAAGCCGCCATCCGGATCGAACGAGGCGCTGGCGTCAAACAAGATCGGATCGCCCGAGCACACATCGCGGTTACCGCCTGCCACCGCGATGGGCGGCGCATCGATTGTCACCACAAGCGCATCGGTAGCCGTCGCATTGCCAAGGCCTGTGCCATCATCGATCCGCAGCGTCACCGGGAACTTGCCCGAGCGCGGGAAGACATGGCGCGGTGTGCGCCCTTGGACGATCTCACTGCCATCTCCGAAGTCCCACGCATAGATCAGCGCGTCGCCATCGCCATCGCTGGAGGCGGTCCCGTCGAAATCCACGAACAGCTGGTCGGTAAACACATCCGCTCCGGCCTCGGCCACGGGCGCATGGTTCACGCGCACGGTGATGTCGGTCACATCCGTTGCGTTCAGCGCGCCTGAGCTGTCCACGATGGTCAGCTGCGCTGTCACGATGCCGGAGGCGTCAAAGGTGCGCTCAACCACCTCGCCAAATACCGGCTCGTCCAGATCGTCGAAGTCCCAGCGATAGCTCTCGATCGTGCCATCCAGATCATAGGAGTTCGTGCCCGAGAAAGTCACCGGCACCCCCGGCTCGACCAGTAAATCCGGGCCGATCACGGCCACGGGGGGCGCGTTCACGCGAACCACAACCTCGTCATAGGCCGAGGCAGAGCCGCCTTTGAAATCGTCACGCACCTCAAGCGCGATCCGGTAGAGGCCGGCTTCAGCAAACACCGTCTCGACCGCTTGGCCTGCCAGCATATCGCCCGAAGGCAGCGTCCAGATCGTCTCGGAAATCGCGCCATCGGGATCGACGGAGAAGCCCGCATCAAGTGCCACCGGCTGATTGGGCGTCACGATGATATCGGGGCCCGCATCGGCCAGAGGCACGGCGTTGATCGTCACGAACATCGTGTCGCGCGCCTGGTTCAGCGGTGCGCCGGAATCGTCGCGCACCACGAGGGTCACTTCGTACTCGCCGGGCGCGCGGTAGGCGTGGCTGACCTGCGGTCCCGTGGCGGTGGTGCCATCGCCAAACTCCCACTGATAGCTGGCAATCGAGCCATCTGGATCAGCCGAACCGCTGCCGTCAAAGCGCACAACCGACGCCGTCAGCGCCTGATCCGGCCCCGCATCGGCGGTCGGCGCGGCACTGACGATCACGTCCATCTGGGTGGATTGGGTCGCACTCGGCGTGCCGGAATTGTCGGTCACTGTCAGCGCCACGGTTTTGACGCCGGGCGTGGTCCATGCGTATTGCACATCCGGCCCCTCGGCCATCGCGCCATCGCCGAAGTCCCACATATAGGTGATGATCTCTCCATCAGGATCGACCGAGGCGGCAGCGGTCAGGCTTGTCACTTCGCCCACAGCAACCGGGCGCGGCAGCGACGCAATCGCAGGCTCAGGCGGCGCGTTCACAACGACCACAAGCGTGTCGGTGGCCGTGTTATTGGCCACGCCGCTATCGTCCATTGTCGTCAAGGTCACGGTAAACGTGCCGGAACCGTTGAACACATGATCAATGGCCGCGCCACTCAGCACGGTGCCATCGCCCATATCCCAGCGATAGGAGGCCACATCGCCATCCACATCATAGCTGGAGCTGCCATCAAACGACACGGTCGCGCCCACAACGGAGGTCTGATCGGTGCCCGCTTCGGCCACGGGGGCCGCGTTCACGGTCACTTCGCGCGTGGCCAAGCCAAAGTCGCAGGGATGGGCGCTGTCATCTTCAACGCGCAGCACGGCGCGGTAGATGCCGGGGGTGGTGTAGGCGGCGCTGACCTCCATGCCCGATGCTATGTTGCCATCGCCAAAATTCCACAGATAGCGCGTGATGGGGGCATCAGAGGGCTGCGAGCTTGCACCCGAGAACGTGACCGCCTCCCCGGGGGCCACGACAATATCATCGCCGGGCATCGCCACAGGGGCCGGGCGCACATGCACGGGCAAGCGCACACGGTTGCCGCGCGGCGCTTCCGAGCGTGCATCGAGGATCGACAGCATCGCCTCGTAACGGCCCGGCTCGGCATAGCTATGGGCAATCACCGGCTGGTCACTGGACATGCCATCGCCGAAATCCCAGCGGTAGATCAGCTCATCCGCGCCCGAGGACGCGCTGCCATCAAAGGCGACGGAGACACAGTTCGACAGCGGTTGCGCTGTGGCCACGGGCGTCGGGCGGTCAATCAGATCGGCGCGGGTTATTGGCATGTGCAAGGGCAGTGCATTGCCCGCACTGTCAAAGGCGCTGAGCGTGATGTCATTGGGCTTCTCGAGCCCGTCTACCAGCGTGATCGCCACCTGTGGATCGGCCAGCGTGACGGTCTGAACCGCCCAATCGTCCTGGCCGGACGTGCGCAGGGGCAAATCCTCGTAATCGGTCTGGATCGCAATCGTGCCCATAGCTCCATCAAAGCTTTGCACGGTCACTTGCCCGTCTTCGGGCGCATCGAGCAGCGTTTGCACCGGACCGCCAAAGCCCGGCCAGCGCATGGTCGGGTCAAAGGCGGTGATCTCAAGCCCTTGGGGCTGATCTATGGCGGTCGGGCTGCGGCTGATATCTGCGATAAAGACGTTGCCGTCGTCGCCGTTGATCCCGCGCACATCCAGGCGGAAATACACCCGGTCTCCCACGACCTCGCCCTGAGACGGCTCGAACGACACAAATGTGATCCACTGGCCATCCTCGGAGGGATCATCTGCATAGACGCGCTCGAACAACATCTCGCCGGGCTCGGCAATCTCGGCATTGCGGTCATAGGGCAGCGCGCCTTGTCCGTCGGTCACCTGGACCGGGCGTGGTGTGGCGGTAAACGCCCCCTCGCCGCCCCAGAAGCGGTATTGCGTGGCCGAGTTGGAGCGCCCTTGGATCGTGTCGTTATCGCCGCCGTATTCGGGGTCAAACACGCGCAAGTAATGCGTGCCCGAGGCGTCGGCAGGCAGCGAAAAGTAAAGCCGTTCCAGCTTGTCGACATCCCCTTCGCGAGAGGGTGCAAAGGGCCCGTAGACCACGTTCAACGCCTCTGGAGCCACTGTTTGCGCCGTCGCAGGGCCGGTCAACGGCAAGGCGGTTGCGCCCAAGCCGATCAGCAATGCCCCAAGGGCCGTATGTGTGCGAGCCATCATCATGTGCGCGATCCTTCTGGGTCGGTCATTTTGGTCACTCCCCTGCCGTGGCAGGTGGGAGGAAACGGGTCGTGTTGCCCGCATAATCTGAGATTTCGACTAAGGTGAGGCGCAGATCGCCTGCCTGTTCCGGCAAGGTCGCGCGGCAGGTATTTGCCCCGGGATCACAGCGCAGGAAGCCGCGCTCGGTCGTACCACCGATGGACATCTCAAACCGCGCCACCGGGCGCAGGCCGACATTGTCCGAGGCCTGAGCGGTGATCACGATCTGGCCGCTCGCCCCCGTCGCACGCGCCACCGAAGCGGCCTGCACTTGCGGGGCCTCGCGGTCGAGCACGATGTTGACTTGGCGCAGCGCCACGTTGCCGACGATATCTTCGGCCAGAAGGCTGAACTGGTTGGTGCCCGCCGTCAGCGGCAATTGGGCCGTAAACCGCCCCTCGGCATCCAGCGCCACCGGGACCCCGTCCAGCGTCAGGCTGATCGCGTCCGGGACACCCCCGGCAATGGCAACCGCATCGAGCGCGCTAGCCTGCGGCGGCGGCGTGTCGAACGCAATCGCGGGCGGCGTTGCATCTTGCAGGACCGCAAATTGCACTTGGCCTTCGACCACACCCGCAGGTGACAGCACATCCAGCAGATAAGTTTGCGCTTGCTCAGACGCCGGAAGGGTCACGGCAATCGCGCCACCGGCCTCGACCACAGATTGCACTACAATCGCTCCGGTCGCGTCGCTGACCCGCAAGGCTAGGCCGTCAGCCGCATCCGTAGTCGCGCGGAAGGCGAGGCTTGTGGTGCGCGTCAGAATAGCACCTTCGGCATTGCGCGGCATCGCGGCATCCAACGTGATCGCCGCACTGGCAGAAGGGCGATAGACCACCGGCAAAACGCCGCTCGGTCCGGTTTCCGGCGGCATCGACGGCTTCCAGCAGAACCTCATTGGCCCCCGGCACCGCTTGCAGATCAACGGTGAAGCGACCCATCGCGTCTTGCATCACAGCCACGCCATTGACGGCCAGTTGCACCTCAGGCTCGGTCTCGCCCGTCACTTGGAACGCAGAGGAGGCCAAGAGCGCGCCTTCAGCCGGGCTGAGCACGGCAAGGAAAGGCGGGGTGCTGTCGGAAATCAGCTCAAAGTCGCGCGCGTTGCTCCAGCCGCCCGGCAGGCCGAACCCGTCGAGCGCTGCGATGCGCCAATAAAAGCGCCCCTGGTCGAGGCCAACAGCCTCGAACGTGGTCTCGCGGATCCCCCATTCGGAGATCTGCATTTCGTTAAAGGCCGGATCGGTCGCGACTTCCAGCCAGTAACCGGCCGCATCCGGCGTGCCATCCCATTGCAGCTCGGCCGAGCGGCCAAATACCGTCTCGCCCTGGTCTGGTAGCAGCAGCGTCGCACGATCCAGAACGCCCGTGATCTGGGTTGATCCATCGCGGCCCACAACGGCCCCCTCGTTCTGACCAAGCGTCAACGCGTTTTCGCCTTCTCCCACCTGCAATGCGGCTTCATCATAATTGGCAAAGCGCGCGCCGGTGCGGTCGCTTTGCACCCAAAAATCGGTGGAATCAGTAGAGGTGGCCAAACCTCCGACCTCGATCTCGAACTCGGTACGGTCGCTCAGTTGGTTCAAAAGCGCGTAAAAATCGCCCTCGACCAGATTTACCTTCGTCATCTCGCCCCCAGTTAAGGGATCGCTGCGCATCGTCTGGATGGTGGCGTTTGAATTGGGGTTCAGACGCAGGCGCGACAGATCGCGAAAGGTGATCTGCGCAGTGGAGGCAGACAAGGTGCGCACCCGCTCAAACTCGATCAACACATCGCTGACACCGCGCCCGGTCCAAGCCGTTTGCGCCGGCGTGCGGCCTTCGACAGCGCCGTGAACATCGGTCAGCAAGGGGCTTCGGCGGCGCGATCGCGTTGCGCCAGCGAAATGCCAAGCGCTTGGGTCGCAAGTCCGGTCGCCGCACTGGAGAATTGCACAACATCGGACCATGCCCCATCCAACCGCCGCTCAACGGCCTCGTCACGATTCTCGATGGCAGTGCCGATTTCGGTCGGCGCGAACAGTTGCGCGCCTTGGGCATTGGCATCTTGGATGGCCACCAACGCAGTGCTGAGCGCGCCATCTGCGGCAGCAACCTGTTCAACGGGCAGCAGCAAAACCAGACCGGGACGCAACTCGGCAACCGATACGATGCCGTTGATGTCGAGGATTTGCGGCCAAAGGTCAGGGTCATTCAAATGTGTTTGAGCGATGCCGCGAAGGGTGTCACCCGGTTGCACTTCTATCTGTTTGAACGGCGCGTTCAGCGATTGCGAAAGCGATGGCGTGCCAAGCCCCGCAACGGCGGCGGCAAACGCGACAGCGAACAAAAACGAGGTCTTCAACATTGGGGCGCGTTCCTAAGGTCTGAGCAGGCTGCGGCGGCTCTGGATAATTTTCAACAAAAACAATGCATTCTTAGTGAAAATTGCACGAATCGCACTTTGTATGCTTCGAAAAATGCAACAATCAGCATCAAAATCTAAAATTGTTGCCAATTCCGCGCTAAAGGACTCTGCCCTAGCGTCAGCGGGCTTTTACAACAGCGTGCCCCGCGCATAGGGTGACTCGTAGGTCGTGGGGTCCAGCCGCCTCGGCCTGCGCCCGAATTTGGAGATCTCTCTTTGTCCACGTCCCAGTCCCATACCCTTGCAAACCTCCGTTCGGTTCCGTTCCTGTCAGACCTGTCAGACGCAGCCCTGGAGCGGTTCGCCGCAGCCACAACCCGCCGCGTCGTTGGCCGCGGCGAGGTGTTGGTGCAGCAAGGTGACCCATCCGACACCCTCTATTTCGTCACCCATGGACGCTTTCTGGTGCGTGCAGGCGACGTTCCGATTGCCGAGATCATGGCGGGCGAACCCATTGGCGAGATCGGCTTTTTCGAGAACGCACCGCGCAGCGCCACTGTACTAGCCGAACGCGCGAGCGAAGTGTTGGAACTAACCCGTGCCAGCTATGAGCCGCTCGCCCAGGACCTGCCCGAGCTCAACCAAGCCGTGATCCGCGCGTTGGCCGCTCGCGTCGTGGCGGGCAACACCGCGCGCGCCAAGCTTGAGCCCCGCGCAGGTCAAACCATCGCCGTGCTACCGGTCTCGGGCACGCATTTGCCCGAAGGTTTCATCGCAGGCTTGCAGGATGCGCCCGTGTGGACCGAGACGACACGCATCCTGCAGGCCACTGATGCGCCAAAGACGAATTTGGCCCCGTTTCTCGCCGAGGCAGAAGCAGGCACGACCCACCTTGTGCTGATCGCCGCTGACCCGGCCCGCACACCTGACTGGGCGCAAGCGATTTGCGACCACCGCTGACACACTGTTGTTTCGTGGCCCCGCCCGGCACCATGGCCTCGGCCCCATCCGGCCTAGAGCGCAGCGTGCTTGATGGCACATTGCCACAAAACACCCATCTGGCGATCCTGCGCCATGCATCCGTCGAAGGCATCACCGGGGCTTCGGCTTGGCTGACCGACCGTCCCGTGGGGCTGCATCACCATATCGCGCTGAACAATCCACTGGATTTTGCGCGCCTCGGGCGGTTCATGACTGGCACGGCGACCGGTGTGGTATTCTGCGGGGGCGCTGCCTTCGGGACAGCGCATCTTGGAATGCTCAAGGCGCTCGGCGAGCATGGCTATGCCTTTGACATGGTCGGTGGCTCCAGCATGGGGGCTGCCATGGCCGGGGGCTACGCGATGGGTCTGCACCCCGATGATGTCATGGACATGATCGACGAGTTGTTCCTGAAAAGTCGTGCGATGAAGCGCTATACCGCGCCCGTCTATTCCGTGATCGACCACCGCTTCATGGACGCTGAGATGGCCCGCCTGACCGAAGGCCGCAACATAGAAGACCTGCCGCTGCCCTATTTTGCCGCCGCCACCAGCTTGACGACCAACGCACTGAAATTGCTCCGCGACGGACCGCTCTGGCGCGCGATGCGGGCCTCAAGTGCGATCCCGGCGATGTTTTCCGCCGATTGTGCTGCCCGATGGCGAGGTGCTGATCGATGGCGGGCTGATGGACAACGCGCCGCTCGGGCCGATGCGTGATCTGAAGGCGGGGCCAAATGTGCTCTTGAACATCAGCCGTGGCAGCGATTGGCGGGTGATGTCGGACTATAACAGCCTGCCGGGGCGGGCGGGGGCCCTGCGCAAACTGCTCTTGCCCGGTGGCAAAAAGTTCCGTTTCCCCGGTATCTTCTCAATCCTTGTCGCGCACCATGGTCGTAAATGCCGAGCGCGTCATGGCCGAACTGGACCGGCGCGAGGATGTGGTGCTGGAAATGCCCCCCCTGCCGCGCATGGGCTTTTTGCAATGGAACAAGGGCCGCGCGCTTTACAAAGACAGCTATCGTAAGATGACCGAAGCACTTGAGGCCCATCCAAGCGCGAGCGCCACATCAAGCGGCCCCGACGCGCGTCTTCGCGCAATTGCAGCCGAGCAGGCCGCAAGACTAAAGGCCGCCCAATCGGCGCGCAAACGTGGCTGAGTTCACCGCTCATATCTATGGCGCGCGCGGCACGCTGCCGACGCCCGAGCCTCAGATGGCGGGCTATGGCGGCAATACCTCTTGCGTGGGTCTGCGCCTCGACCGGCGCGCGCTGATCCTCGATGCGGGCAGCGGGATTGTGCCGCTGGGCCGACGCCTGCACGACGAAGGCCTGCGCGAGATCGATCTGGTGATCAGCCATGCCCATTATGACCATGTGCTGGGCTTGCCGTTCTTCGCGCCCCTGATGGACCCGGATGTGACGCTGCGCCTGTGGTTTGCCGGAACCGAAGAGGCCCCGGACGGCGCGCATCTGCTGGCCGACCTGATCCGCCCGCCATTTTTGCCGTTCCGGGTGGAGGAGCTCGCCGCCACGATCGAAACACGCGCCCTGCCCCGGTCCGGTGTGACCGAGATTGCGGGTGCGCGCATCACCACCACCCCGGTGAACCATCCCGGCGGCAATACCGGCATTCGCGTGGATCATGCCGGGGCAAGCTTGGTCTATGTGGCGGATTTCGAGCATGACGACGGGCCGATGGATGCCGACCTGAGTGCCTTGATGCAGGGGGCCGATCTGGCGCTGCTCGATTGCACCTATACCCCTGAGGATTATGTGCAATTCACAGGCTACGGCCACGCGCATTGGCAAAAATGCAGCGCTTTGGTGGCGGCGGCTGGGGTCAGGCGCTGGGGGCTGTTTCATCACGCGCACACGCGCACGGATGCCGAGCTGGACGCCATCGCCGAGACCGTGTGCGCACAGGATCCGCGCGCATTCATGGCCCGCGAAGGCACCGCGTTCGATCTGCTGGCGACGTAGGGGCCGGATTGAAGGGGTCGCCCCCCTAAGTCCCCGCCGCGACGCCGGTTTCGCCCCGCTCCCTTGTTCGGCAGGGTCGGGACCTTATCTTGAAGGGCGTAACTTCAGAGGATGATAGCCACGATGCAATGCCCGATAGATGGAACCCAATTGGTCATGTCCGACCGCAACGGCGTCGAAATTGACTACTGCCCCCAATGCCGCGGCGTCTGGCTGGACCGGGGCGAGCTGGACAAGATCATCGAACGCAGCGTCGTGCCGCAACCTGCCGCCGCAGCGCCTCCGCCGCCCCCGCGCAGCAGCGGGTATGACTATGACGACCGGCCCAAGCGTAAGAAAAAGCGCGACAGCTTCCTCAGCGAGATTTTCGACTTCTGATCAAAGGGGCGCGCCGCGACAGATGCGGCGCGCCTGTCTTAGGGTCAGGACCCATTAATCCTGCCCCCTCGGTTTGACAGATTTTCTGTCTGACAAGGAATGGGCGCGCAGGAATAGTGGTTCTATTTCAAGCGATTATTCCGAAGTCAGGCGGAAAATCCGTCAAATCCGAAGGACGCCAAATCCGCTTCATCTCAGCGGCTTGGCCGATTTGAAAAGGGAACCACCCTTACCTTCACCGACCAAACCCCTGAGATTTCGAGGATTTTGCGCCGAGGGGGCAAGATTAATGGGTCCTGACCCTAGATGTTGGCCAGATCAAGCGGCTTTTCATCCGGGTTCAACCGCAGCATCGCAATGTTCAGCGCCGCCGCAATCGTCACCCACAGCAAGTACGGCGCAAAGGCCAGCCCCGCCCACATATCAAGCTGCCAATGCGTGATCGTCGCGCCCAACACCGCCAGCCACAGCCCCGCCATGATCGGCAGCGAGGCGCGCAAATGGCGCAACCCGAAGAAAACAGGCGTCCAGAGCGCGTTGAACGCCATCTGAATGGCCCAAAACGCCATGGCATAGCCACTGCCCTCAAGCCCCGCGACCCGCGCGCCGGCAAAGGCGATCAGCAGATAGATCGAGGTCCAGGCCAGCGGGAAAACCCAGTCCGGGGGCACCCAGGAGGGCTTGTTCAGGCCTTTGTACCACGTGCCCGTGGGAAAGAGCGCACCCGTTGCGCCAGCGCCAACCGTGGCGGCGATAAACAATGAAAACAGCAGAAAATCCATGAAAGACCCCTTTGAGGTGTTGCCATGGACCTATGCCATCTCAGCGTCGGTGCCAATCAATCTCTCAGGACACGGGCTAATGTGGGGGGGGGGTAGGGCCATCGATAGGCGATACGCGCACTAAACGGGGGGGGGAGTGGTGGGTGATGAGAGGCTCGAACTCCCGACATCTTCGGTGTAAACGAAGCGCTCTACCAACTGAGCTAATCACCCGACAAATGCCTCTTAGCGAAGCAGATCGGGGGCTTCAAGCCTCATGGATGATTTCTTGCGTATTCTCGATCTGGATCACCACCCCTTGCGGGTTTCCCAGTGCCGCCATGCCTGCCCGATCAAGCCCTAGAACCAGCCCACGCAGCACGCTGATCGCCACCCCGTGACTAACAATCACCGCAGGGGCGCGCAGATCGGCAAGGAACGCTTCAAGCCGCGTTTGCAATCCATCAAGGCCCTCGCCACCGGGCGCATCGGCAAACATCTTAAAGGGCAGCTTTTCGGTGGCACTTACCCCCGGTTGGATTTCGGACCGCAAGCGCCCCTCCCAAGTGCCTGCATTGATCTCGCGCAAGCGGTCATCGAACTGGACCGGGCCGTGGTCTGCCAAAGCAATTTCGGCGGTGCGGCGCGTGCGGCCAAGGGGGCTGCACCAAAACTGCGTCCCCTCCGGTAGAGGCAGCCGAGACAAGATGCTGGCCTGCGCGCTGGCTTGCGCAAGGCCGAGCGGGGTCAAATCGGAATCGAGATGCCCTTGCAGGCGACCTTCCACATTCCAAACCGTCTGGCCGTGGCGCAGGATATAGAGCGGGGGTGTTCGCACGGGCTGGTTTTTCATGGGGTTGGGAATTGTGAAGTGCTTACGTTTTCGAGATCATCACACATGATATTGCCCACATAGCATGCGCTCTTAATTCGCAATTTGAATTAAAATGGTGGGTGATAAGAGATTTGAACTCCTGACATCTTCGATGTGAACGAAGCGCTCTACCACTGAGCTAATCACCCGCCGTGGCGGACCACTTAGCGAAGCCGCCTGCACAGTGCAAGAGCTTGCGCACGCGAATTCAGCCGGTGTTCAGGCGGAAATTGCGGGTATCCCAGCGCGGCCAGCCCAGAAGCTCGGACACCGTTGTGAACTCAAATCCACGCCTGATCAGACCGTCGAGTGCGACCGGCATCGCCCGCACCGTGGGCGAGTGGATATCATGCGCCAGGATAACCGCGCCGCGATGCGCGTTGCCCACGATCCGGTTGGCCACGACCTGCGCGCCCGGACGTCGCCAGTCTTGCGGATCGACCGACCAAAGCACCGTGGGCAGACCGCGTGTCTGGTAGACCATTTTGCGCTGGTTCAGCGTGATCGCGCCGTAAGGCGGGCGCATCGTCACCGGCGCTTTGCCGGTGGTCTGGAAGATCGCCAAGGTCGTGCGGTCCATCTCACGCTGGATGCTTTCGGTGCCCATGCGCGACAATGTGGGATGGCGGTAGGTGTGGTTGCCGATCTCATGCCCCTCTGCAACCATACGCTGCATAAGCTGTGGGTAACGAACGACATTTTGGCCAATCACATAGAACGTAGCCCGGATGTTGCGGGCTTTCAGCACGTCCAGCAAAGCGGGTGTCAGCCGTGGATGCGGGCCGTCGTCGAAGGTCATCGCAACAAGCGGTTTGCGCGTCGAGACCCGTGTGATCGTGGCCTGATCGCCACGCGTGATATCTTGGGGTAGCTGGATCGCGCGGGCCCCAAGTTGGGCTTGGGCTTGATGGGGTAGAAGGGCGGCGGCTGATGTCCCAGCCAGCCCGGCGAGCATCGCCCGCCGTGTTACATGTGTCATAGGTCTGCTCCGCCAGGTGGTCTTTTTGTGCTTATCCACAACAAGACTCCGCATTCAGAGTCGCTGCAAGTGCAAATAGGCGCAGACACAAGATTTAGCGTCAGGATTGAGGATTTGACACACAAGCTTCGTTTGCCGCATACTTATCCACATCAAAGTATGGAGGGCGCACCGTGAAACGGACTATATCTGCTATATGCGCCATGAGCACCCTCGTCGTCCCAGCAGCAGCACTCAGCGATCCAGTTCGGCCAAAGCCACGCCCGCCTTTGCACCAGATCAAGCTGGAAGATGTGGTTCCTGTGGCCGCGCAGACTTCTAACAGTCAGATCGCATTGCTTTTTATCCAAGCGACAAGTTTTGTATCTGCCGCTGGGATGGTGACGGGCACGCCACTCTTTGCGCTGCCAAAGTAGCAAAAATCCAACAGTTTGCGTGGCAATGGTGGCCATACGCAAAATATGCTTGAGCAAACACGATCTGTCGCAGAGTTATCCACATAGTTAATCCGACTTATCCACAGTCTCACTTGAGGACATTCCTATGCGCAAAACACTCCCCGCCCTCGCCCTCAGCCTGTCGCTGATCTCCGCCCCGCTTTACGCCGGTGGCCTTGATGTGCCGGTGATCGAAGCCCCGGTGATCGTTGAAGACACCGCAAGCTCGGGCAGCCATGACTGGATCGTTCCGGTCCTGCTTCTGTTGACCGTTGCGGCGGCAGCAAACTAAGGCACGCCACTTCTGACAAAAAAGGCCCGCCTTGCAGATCGCAGGGCGGGCCTTTTCAATTGTTAGACGAGAGGCCTAGTGCGCCACGGCACCACCAGCTTCGCCCGCCGCTTTCAAGGCAGCCGCCGCCGCCGCAGCCTCTTCGGCCGCCTCGTCCCATTCGATCGCCTCGGGTTCGGCCACAAGCGCCAGCTTCAACACCTCGGATACGTGGCTGACGGGGATGATCTCCAGCCCCTCTTTCACGTTGTCGGGGATCTCGGGCAGGTCTTTCTCGTTATCGGCTGGGATCAGCACCGTCTTGATCCCACCTCGC
The DNA here is from genome assembly GCA_965279125.1 of Dinoroseobacter sp. Taxonomy (GTDB): domain Bacteria; phylum Pseudomonadota; class Alphaproteobacteria; order Rhodobacterales; family Rhodobacteraceae; genus Dinoroseobacter. The sequence continues at coordinate 56,746 of CBDIHL010000035.1, read as the reverse complement.
AAGGCCGCCAGCAGCTTTTCCTTCAAGCCGCCAATTTGCATCGCATTGCCGCGCAAAGACACCTCGCCGGTCATGGCGATATCCTTGCGCACGGGGATCCCCGTCAGCACCGACACGATGGACGTCACCATCGCCAGACCCGCTGAGGGACCATCCTTGGGCGTCGCGCCATCGGGCACGTGGACGTGGATATCCATCCGGTCGAACTGCGGCGGCTTCACCCCGATCTGCGGGCTGATGGAGCGCACATAGGATGCTGCCGCATCAATGCTTTCCTTCATCACATCGCCCAGTTTCCCGGTGGTCTTCATCCGCCCCTTGCCGGGCAGTTTCAGCGCTTCGATATGCAGCAGATCGCCACCCACGCTGGTCCAAGCCAGCCCGGTTACAACACCGACCTGATCCTCATCCTCGGCCAGACCATACTTGAAGCGCTTGACGCCCAGCATGTCCTCTAGACTGTCCGGCGTAACCTCGACCTTGCTCGTTTCCTTGCGCACGATCTTGGTCACGGCCTTACGGGCCAGCTTCGCGATCTCGCGCTCAAGGTTCCGCACCCCGGCCTCGCGGGTATAGGTGCGGATCATCTCTTGCAGCGCGTCATCGGTCAGCTCGAACTCGGCCTTTTTCAGCCCGTGGTTCTTGATCTGCTTGTCGATCAAATGCTGGCGCGCGATCTCGGCCTTCTCGTCCTCGGTGTAGCCGGACAGCGGAATGATCTCCATCCGGTCCAGAAGGGGTCCGGGCATGTTGTAGGAGTTCGCCGTGGTCAGGAACAGCACGTTCGACAGGTCATATTCGACCTCAAGGTAGTGATCGACAAAGCTGCCGTTCTGCTCAGGATCGAGCACTTCGAGCATGGCCGACGCCGGATCGCCCCGGAAATCCTGCCCCATCTTGTCAATTTCATCGAGCAAGATCAGCGGGTTCGTCGTCTTCGCCTTCTTCAAGGCTTGGATGATCTTGCCGGGCATCGACCCGATATAGGTACGCCGGTGACCGCGAATTTCAGACTCGTCGCGCACACCGCCGAGCGAGATGCGAATAAACTCGCGCCCCGTCGCCTTGGCCACAGATTTGCCGAGCGAGGTTTTGCCCACGCCGGGAGGGCCGACAAGGCACAAGATCGGGCCTTTCAGCTTCTTGGAACGCTGCTGCACCGCAAGATACTCAACGATCCGCTCCTTGACCTTTTCCAGCCCGAAGTGATCATCATCCAGAACCTTCTGCGCGCGCCCCAAGTCCTTCTTCACGCGGGACTTTTCGCCCCACGGGATAGACAGCATCCAGTCGAGATAGTTGCGCACAACGGTCGCTTCCGCGCTCATCGGGCTCATGTTTTTCAACTTCTTGATCTCTGCATCGGCCTTTTCGCGCGCCTCTTTGCTGAGCTTGGTGTTCGCGATGCGCGCTTCCAGCTCGGCCACTTCGCCTTCGCCTTCCTCTCCGTCGCCAAGCTCCTTCTGAATGGCCTTCATTTGCTCGTTCAGATAGTATTCGCGCTGGGTCCGCTCCATCTGCGTTTTCACGCGGGATTTGATCTTCTTTTCGACCTGCAACACGCTCATTTCGCCCTGCATCAGGCCAAAGACCTTCTCCAGCCGCTCGGCCACATTCAGCGTCTCCAAAAGGTCCTGCTTTTGCTGCACCTCTATGCCCAAATGGCCGGAGACGAGATCCGCAAGAATATCGCACTCCGTTGCTTCCATCACGGCCCCGAGCGCCTCATCGGGGACGTTCTTTTTGACTTTGGCATAGCGTTCAAACTCGGCCACGACGGAACGCTGCAAGGCCGCCAAAATATCCGCGTCGCCCTCTTCTTCCTGCAATAGCGTCGTTTCGGCCTCGAAAAATGCGTCATTGTCGAGGAAGCGGTCAATCTGCACCCGGGCGCGGCCTTCGACCAGTACCTTGACGGTGCCATCGGGCAGTTTCAGCAGTTGCAATACATTGGCCAGCACGCCCATGCGGTAGATCCCATCGGAGGCCGGGTCATCGGCGGAGGGGTCCATTTGGCTCGACAGCAGGATCTGTTTGTCATCGCGCATCACCTCTTCGAGGGCGCGTACGGATTTATCGCGGCCCACAAAGAGCGGCACGATCATATGTGGGAACACCACGATATCGCGCAGCGGCAGAACCGGGAAAGATTGGCTGCTCTGATCAGTCATTAACTTGTCCTTTACGTCAGCAAGGCCCGCCACCCCCGAACTGCGGCAAGTAGGAAGCCTCCTGTGGTCTTCATACTTGTTCGCGACGGGGCGCAGGTTCAACCCCTAGCGGCCCAGCGTTGTCGCAAGCATAGCCCTTGGGGGTGACGGGGACCAGTCCCACACCCGAACCATCCCCAGTTGTTTTTTGTCGCCCTGCGCTTTTCAGGGTTCAAAAAATACTCAAATGTGATCGATTTCGTCTTGGTGAGCGCTGCACAATTCCCTGCCACATTCGGGATGCTGCGGTCCCCAAACCCTCTTGGCATCTTTTGCCACCAGCTTGGTTTGCAATTGATCCAACTCGCGCAGTGCCAGCGCGCGATCTCCCGTGCGGCGCACCGCGCGCTCAACCGCCTTGCTCACGGATTTCGCGCGCCATGGCAGCACGCCGCGCGCCACCCATTGCCGCAAATCTTCCGGCAAGGCGTCATATTCGAACATCGGATGCGCAGCACCCCGTCTGGACTTCAGGCTCGTGGCTCCGCGATTGCCCGCCATATCACTTTCCCGCGTCAAAACACGGGAAGCCAAATATGTTATATCATCACATCAATCAAGAGCCTACGGCCCAACCGCCGCAATCACCGCCTCGGCCAGCGGCAGCGGAGAATAGCCAAGCCCCGACGGCGTCAGCCCCATCCGCACGATCACCATATCGTGGGACGGAAACACGCCCACCGTCTGGCCATCATGACCGCGCAACCAGACCGCATCGCCCATAGGGGCCGTATCACGCGCGCCCTCGCGCCACATATGCCCCTTGGTGTAGCGCCCATCCGATGCAGCGACCGGCTCCATCATCCAATCCGTGAAGCCCTCGGGCAAAATCTGCGCCCCGTTCCAGACCCCGCCTTGCAGCAAGAACTGCCCGTAACGCGCCCAGTCGCGGGCGGTGGCATAGATATAGCTTGAACCGACAAAGGTGTCGCTCGCATCGGTTTCCATCACAGCCGAGGTCATGCCGAGCGGGCCAAACACCGCTCTCCCCGGATAGCCAAGGCTGTCCGCGCCAAGGCGATCCTGCCACATCCGTGCCAACAGCGTCGATGTGCCGGACGAATAATTGAACGCTTCTCCCGGTGCGGCAACGCTTTCAGAGGCCGACGCAAACCCCGCCATATCGTCCACGAGGTAGAGCATCTTGGTCACGTCCGACACAGAGCCATAGCCTTCGTTCCAGTCCAAGCCACTGGTCATGGCCAGCATATCGGCAACCGTGATCTCAGCGCGCGCATCGCCTACCCAATCCGGGTAGCTGTCCACGAGGGTATCGCTCAACTCCATCTCACCCGCCTCGATCAGCGTCCCGATCAGACCTGCGGTCAAGGTCTTGGCCATGGACCAGCCCAACAGCGGTGTGTCCGCACCAAAGCCATCCGCATAGGTCTCGGCAATAATGCGCCCGCCGCGTACCACGACCACGGCGCGGTAGCCGTCGCCGAGCAGCGCATCATCTGTGAGAACCTTCATGAGATCGGGGTCCTGCGATACGGTCACGATGTCGCCCTCGGGCCAAAGCGCGTCTGGCAAGGCGGGCCGAGGGTCTAAGCTGATATCGCTCAACCGCGCCTCATGCAGATTGGTGCAGCCCAGCCCGGCGCGATACTGCGCGGTCGTCGGCGCGACAAATCCAAACAGACGCGCCTCAACAATTTGCGCCTGTGCGTCCACATCGACGGAGACCTGCCGCAACAGCGGATGGCCCGGTGCCTGCACATCAACGCTCAAGACCTCCTCCGCGTCGCGCCCCGCAATGAATACGTTCGAGCACACCATCTTGGCCGAATAATTCGTCGCCACGCGCAACAAGTCCGGCGGGACGATCCACAAAAACGCCAGCGCGCCAATAAAGATCAGACACAGCCCCAACCCCAGTGCTTTCAGCCATTTCATGCGCCGTCCCCTCTCTTTAGGGTTCTTAAAATACTCAAGTCCGCTCGATATCCCCAAGCGCGCGGGTGGCGTGGAACTCCGCCTCGAACGCTTCAAACGCGCCTGCCGCAATCGCATCGCGCATCCCCTGCATCAGCTCTTGGTAATAGTGCAGGTTATGCCATGTCAGCAGCATCCCCGATATCATTTCCTGCGCGCGGAACACATGGTGCAGATAGGCGCGCGAGTAATTCCGGCAGGCCGGACATCTGCAATCCTCATCCAGCGGCCTCGGATCATCCGCATGGCGCGCGTTCTTGATGTTGAGCTGCCCGCGCCGCGTCCACGCCTGCCCGGTCCGGCCCGAGCGGGACGGCAGCACGCAATCCATCATATCGATCCCGCGCTTCACGGCCCCCACAATGTCATCCGGTTTGCCCACGCCCATTAGATAGCGCGGCTTGTCCACGGGCAGCTGGTCGGGCGCAAACTCAAGACAGCCAAACATCGCCTCTTGCCCCTCGCCCACGGCCAAGCCCCCCACGGCATAGCCGTCAAATTCGATCTCGCGCAAAGCCTCGGCAGAGCGTGCGCGCAAATCCTCCTCAAGCCCGCCTTGCTGGATCCCGAACAGCGCATGACCGGGCCGATCTCCGAAGGCATCGCGCGAGCGCTGCGCCCAGCGCATCGACAGCTCCATGCTCTCGGACAAGCGCTTGCGGTCCGCAGGCAAGGCGGGACATTCGTCGAAACACATCACGATGTCGCTGCCCAGCAGCTTCTGGATTTCCATCGACCGCTCGGGCGACAGCATATGTTTAGAGCCATCGATATGGCTGCGGAAGGTCACGCCCTTCTCGGTCAGCTTGCGCAGCTCGGCGAGGCTCATGACCTGAAAGCCACCCGAATCCGTCAAGATCGGGCGGTCCCAGTTCATGAACTTATCCGCCAAGGCTCGCAATCCGCTCGGCGGTGGGGCGCAGCATCAAGTGGTAGGTATTGCCCAGCAAGATATCCGCCCCCGTGGCGCGCACACTCTCGGGCATCATCGCTTTGACGGTGGCTGCCGTGCCTACGGGCATGAAGGCAGGCGTGCGAATTTCGCCGCGCGGTGTGTCGATCACGCCCGTGCGCGCTTTGCCATCGGTGGCGTTCAGGGAGAATTTGAATGCTTTGGTCATATGACGGGCCCGCGCGTAGGTTCAGCAGCCCGTCATAAAGGCTTAGTGGCGCGCGGCAAGGTCCGGCGCGCCATTTCGTCCTGGCGTTAAATCTTCTCAGCCCCCTCAAGACGCGTATCGAACACCTCAGTGGAGAACGCGATATCCCCCGCTTCCACAAGGCCCGCATTGCCCAAAAGGATCAGCAAAGGCTCGCCATCCATCAAGACCAAGGCGTCATCACCGACATTCTGGATGTCCAAGGTCGGAAGGGGTTGTCCTGCCTCGACGGCCACAAGGATCTTTTCCGCACCGGGGTCATAGTCTTCAATGATCGAGGCCTCGCCCTTTGCCCAAATGCCGGTCAGGAGGTATCGTTATCCGCACCACCAATGGCATAGTCGCCCTTGCCCAAAATCAATATGTCCTCGCCCTCGTCCCCGTTCAGGCATCAAAGCCATCAGCGTCGGTGCGGTAGAGGACGGTATCTTCAAAGCCGAGCTCAACGCCGTCACGCTCTTCCTCGCTTTCGCGGAAGATATCTGCGCCCACAAGGATATCATTGCCCTCGCCCCCGCGCAGAATATCGGTGCCAAGGCCTCCAAAGAGTACATCACTGCCCGCGTCGCCTTTGACGAAATCATCGCCCTCGCCGCCGCTGAGCCAATCATCGCCCGACCCGCCTTGCACGGTGTCATCACCCGCCTCGCCGTAGCCTTCGTCATTGCCGCTGCCGGTCGAGACCACGTCGTCGCCATTGCCACCGCGAATAACGTCGTTGGACTGCGCGCCCACCATGCGGTCATCGCCCTCACCGCCAAAGACAGTGTCTGAACGCTGATCCGCATCGATCAGGTCGTCGCCATCGCCGCCGAGGATTTCGTCGATATTCATGGTATCTACGTAATTGTCATCGCCCGGGCTGAGCACGCCGTCATCATCGACCTCGTCAATGGCTTCAACTTCTGGATCGCCGGTCATCGCAAAGCAATGGTGCCTGCAAGCAGCGTGGCTGTCATAATCCCCAACATCAACATGGGCTTGGTTCCTTGTCCAAAGACGCATTTGAGCAAAGCTTGGGGGTCAGATGGGGCAGAAGCGGGGCAGATTGTGGTTAATGCCGTGACTTTTCGTCAATTGTTCACGATTTTGAGGATGCGCTGAGCCGAGCCGTCGGATCAGCGCTCGGATCAGGCGGGAGCTGTCTCCGCGAGGGGCATTTCATCGCCCTCAGCCACAAGCTTCACATCCTCTGGGATCACCAGACCATCACCGCCCATGACCTTGAAGGCCAGATGCCCATCAGCAAACACCAGCGCGTTGCCGGACGGATCGCCGAACAGGTCAATCTGCGGAGCCTCGCCGTTTTCATCAAACGACAGGATCAGCTCATCCTCGCCGGGCACAAAGTCGTCAACGACGATCTCGGTACCATCTTCAGTCCAGATCGGCTCGACCAGTTCTGCTGCGGCAACACCGTCTGGGTCCAGATCCGCAAAGTCATCTTCAAACTCGTCCGCCTCAAGCGCTTCATCGAGCGCGGCCAGCAGATCTTCGTCGCTGAGATCGGCCAATTCGGCCTCAGATGGCAGCGCATGCCCCACCTCAGCTGCGGACCCCGCCGCGGCATTCACAGCCTCCGGCCCGCCCAAGAGCGCGTCGTCTTCCATCAGATCGCTGAGCAAATCACCCCAACCATCGACGCCGCCCACATCCTCCGCGCCATCATCGGCATAGAGGTCATGACCTTCGCCCTCGTCCTGATCCACCGCCAAGTCGTCATCGGACTCGCCGGTGACGGTCAACAGAAACCCGCCCATCATCATGGACGCAACGATAGAGGCCATTAACATCGGTCAACAAAGTCCCTTAACCCTAATTAATCGTTAACCTTACCGGCAAATGCGGCAAGGTCGTGGCGTGTTTGGGTTCATGCAAGGGCGCGCAGGGTATCCGCAGGCTCTAGACGCGCTGCGTGCAATCCTTATATAAACACTCAACAACTTTTGCCGAGGCACCCAATGGCCAACGATGCGACCCCCCTTGAAGGGGCCCCCCTGATCAAACCATCCAGCACCGATCACGCGCTCTATGACAGCGTGGTCGAGGCGATGCGCACGGTCTACGACCCTGAAATTCCGGTCAATATCTACGATCTGGGCCTGATCTACACCATCGACATCTCGTCCGAGGCCGAGGTGAATGTCGCCATGACCCTCACAGCCCCCGGCTGCCCCGTGGCGGGCGAGATGCCCGGATGGGTCGCCGATGCGGTCGAGCCCCTGCCCGGGGTGCAGCGGGTGAATGTCGAGCTGGTATGGGAACCCCCATGGGGCATGGACATGATGAGCGACGAGGCCAAGCTGGAGCTGGGCTTTATGTAGTCAGGGCTTCTAGGGGGCCTTGTGCCCTTGACCCACCGACGCGCATTCGCCCCAATGCACCCATAGCAACACGGGGCGCTGATGTCAGACCGCCAAAACCTCGCCGAACAAGGCACCCAAATCTGTCTGGCCGCCGTCGGGCTGATCGCAGGCGGCGCGACGCTTGCGGGATTTGCCGTGCCTGCCGCCGTGCTGGGCATGATCGGCTATGAATGGTGGTCGTCTTGCGACAAGGGGACGGTCAAGGCGGCCAAGAAAGCGGCGCTTGAGGCGCTGACCGCCTCTCAGGATATATCTGAGGCCGAGATCACCGCCGCCCATGCCTTGCTCAAAGACGCAGGCACACGGATCAAGTTCGACCCCGAACGCATGGCGAAGCTGGTGGAGGATGGAACCCTTCCCGACGCCCTCGTGCGCGAGGTGTTCCCGGACAACCTCAAAGGCGAAGACCCCGGCACCCGCACCGCGATCACCTTGACCTTGGAAGCGGCGTTCGTGACGTTCCGGCGCAACACGCGGTTTGAAGCGGCGTTTACCCAAGACATGGTGATGCGCACGCTGAAAGCGCAGGGTATCCAGACGCGGCTGCTGGGCGAGATCAAGGAAGACACGGGCGCGATCCGGGAAGGTCAGGACCGCGTTGAGGCTGAGATTATCAACGTCGCGGACGCGATGGGCAACATCGCGGGGGCCAATCGTGACCTGCTCGAAGCCCTCGCCGCGCGCTTTCACATCGAGGGCGCGTTTGACCTGCCCACGCCCACCTTACGCGCAGAGTTGGAAAAGCGGGCGGAGGATTACCGCCGCGTCTTGCGCGAGCTGGACGCGCTCAAAGGCACCTCCGACCGGATCGACAACATCCACGCCGCCGCGATGGACGCCGCCAAGAACCTGCGACTGGGCGAGGCCAAACAGCTACTGCGCGATGCCCGCACGATCCTGCGCGACGAAAAACTGCGCCCGGTGATCGAGGCCAACGCGCAATTGATGGTGGCGGAGGCGGATGTTGAGCTGCTCGACCAGAACCCGGACGCAGCAGCGGCGTTGCTGGAGGGGGCAGCGGCGAGCTTCGCGGTGCTGGATGCGGTTGAGGCGGCAAAGAAGCGGGAGGCCTATGCCGAAACGCTCTACGCCCACGGCCTGCGCTATGGGGGCACCGGATTGGCGCGCGCGATTGATCTGCGGCGCGCGGCGCTGGCAACACTGACCGAGGCCGACCACCCGCTGCAATGGGCCACGACCACCCAGAACCTCGCCGTCGCGCTCAGAACCCAAGGCTCCCGCACCGAGGGCGCGGCGGGCACCGCTTTGCTGGCCGAGGCCGTCACCGCCTATCGCGCCGCCTTGCGGGTCAGGACTGAGGCCGACCACCCGCTGGACTGGGCCATGACCACCCAGAACCTCGCCCTCGCGCTCCAAACCCAAGGCACCCGCACTGACGGGCCGGCGGGCACCGCTTTGCTGGCCGAGGCCGTCACCGCCTTTCGCGCCGCCTTGCGGGTCCGGACCGAGGCCGATCACCCACTGAACTGGGCCACAACCACCCAGAACCTCGCCATCGCGCTCGAAACCCAGGGCTCCCGCACCGACGGCGCGGCGGGCACCGCTTTACTGGCCGAGGCCGTCACCGCCTTTCGCGCCGCCTTGCGGGTCTTCACCGAGGCAGACCACCCGCTAAACTGGGCCACGACCATCCAGAACCTCGCCATCGCACTCAGAAACCAAGGCAGCCGCACCGACGGCGCGGCAGGCACCGATTTGCTGGCCGAGGCCGTCACCGCCTATCGCGCCGCCTTGCGGGTCACGACCGAGGCCGACCACCCGCTGGACTGGGCCACGACCACCCAGAACCTCGCCAACGCCCTCGCAACCCAAGGCATACGCACAGATGGCGCGGCGGGCACAGCTTTGCTGGACGAGGCCGTCATCGCCTATGGTGCAAGCCTGCGCGTTTTGACGAAGGACGACCATCCAAACTACTGGGCTCAGATCAAAGAAAACCTTGCCCTCGCCGAGCAAGCCATCGCCGACCACGCGGCCGCGGACGATCCGCTGCCGCATCTGCGCGCCGCGCTCGCGCATTTGGAGGCCGCCTTGACCGTCTATGACTCGGTTCACACGAGCTTCTACTATGAGAAAGCGAGTCGTCTGCGGGGCGACCTGATCGCGCGGCTGGACGCGGCGGAGGGAGAGGACTGATCCCGTGACCGAACGCGAGAAGATGCTTGCGGGCGACTTGTATCGCCCCGGCGACCCCGAGCTGGTCTCCCTCCGCGCCAAGAACCAGCGGCTTATGGCGGCGTATAACGCGACCACGGTCAGTGACGGCGATGTGCGCGGCCCCTTGCTCAGCGAATGGTTTGGCGGCGTAGGGAAAGACTGCGCCCTGCGTGCCCCGATCTATACCGATTACGGGGCCAATATTTTCCTCGGCGATGACGTGTTCCTCAACTACGGTTGCGTGCTGCTCGACGTCTGCGAGATCCGGATCGGCGACAAGACCCAGATCGGGCCCCTCGTCCAGATCCTGACGGCCGACCACCCGCGCGATGCAGCCAGCCGCGACGCGGGCCTAGAGTTCGGACGCCCCATCACCATCGGCCGCAATGTCTGGATCGGCGGTGGCGCGCTGCTGCTGCCGGGTGTCACCGTGGGCGATGATGCGGTGATCGGCGCGGGCGCGGTGGTCACGCGCGATGTGGGCGCGGGGCAGACCGTTGCAGGAAATCCCGCACGCCCCTTGAGCGGATAGCCACAATACCCTACCTTTAGGGTCAGGTTAAAAGGATCATCCCCATGTTCGGCATTCCCGGCAAGCAAGCCGTCTCGATCTCTCCCGCGGCCTCCAAGCAGATCGCCAAGCTGATGGCCAAGGACGGCCATATGGGGCTGCGCATTGGTGTCAAGAAGGGCGGGTGCGCGGGCATGGAATACACCATGGATTACGTGACCGAGGTCGATCCGCTGGACGAGACGATCGAGCAGGACGGCGCGCGGGTGATGATTGCACCGATGGCGCAGATGTTTCTGTTCGGGACCGAGATCGATTATGAGGTCAGCCTGCTGGAGGCCGGCTTCAAGTTCCGCAACCCGAACGTTGTCGATGCGTGTGGCTGCGGCGAGTCGATCAAGTTCAAGGATGTGGACGAGTTGGCGACCGAGCAGGCGAAGTGAGCATCAGCGCTGACCAGATCGCTTTCGCAACCGAGCTTTTTGCCGATCTCGGCGCGGTGACGACACGGCGCATGATGGGCGGGCTATGCCTCTATCAAGACGGCACGATCTTCGCGATGGTTCATTCCGAGCTTGGGATCATGATCAAAGGCGCGCCGAGTTTCGTGCCGGAACTGCAAGCGGCGGGCTGCACGCAGTGGACCTATACGCGCGAGACAGGCAAGACATCCTCGATGCCATATTGGAGCCTGCCGGACGGGGCCGAAGACGACCCGGAGCTGGCCACCGACTGGGCCAGACGCGCGTTAGCCCATCTGTAGGTGCACATACGTCTCGCGGTAGCGCGCCGATAGGTAGTCCCCCGCTGAAACCGCATCCTGCCCCGGTCCGGCGACGTTCGTGTCATAGCTCGGGTTGTAGAACAGCGGAACGCTGATCCGCTCCGCAGCTCCGCCAACGACCCGGTGCGGGGTGGCGCGCACAGCGCCTCCGGACCAGCGCTCCAGCATCTCGCCGAAATTCACCACAAAACGCCCCGGCTGTGCCTGAACGGGCAGCCAGGTGCCATTCGGCATCTCAACCTCAAGGCCCGGCGCACCATCGGTGGCCAGCAGCGTCAGGCAGCCATAATCCGTATGCGCGGCGATGCCGAAATCCTTGTCCCCGGCCCAATCCGGGCGCGCAGGGTAATAATTGCCCCGCAGCATCGCCATGGGCGGATCAAATTTGTCTGCAAACGGTTCCTCGCCCTGGCCCAGAACGGACCCGATCCGCGCCAGAAGCATGTTCGACACCGCACAGGCCGCTGCAAAATACCCCTCGACCGTGCCTCGAAACCCATCTGGCAGGTCCGGCCAGACATTGGCACCATGGACCTCAGGATGGGCTGCGCGCAACGGATCCCCCTCCGCCAAGGCTGCGCCACAATCGAACACCTCTTTGTAATCGGGGTTGGCTTCCGGGTTCACCTGCTCGGCTTGCGCAGCGCCCCAGCCGCGCGTGGCCCCGGTCCGCGCCATATCGACCTTAGCCTTTTCAACGTCAGGCAATCGGAAAAACCCCGCATAAGCCGCCAAGACCGTGTTCACCTGATCCGCGCCAAGCACTGTATTCTCCAGCATGAGAAACCCCGTCTCACGCACGCCACGTTCCAAGGCGCGCAAGCTCGCAGGATCGCGCGCCTCAAGCGCTACGCTGTCGATGACGTCCAAACTCATGCCGAGCCCTCTCTTCGTGCGCCGCTGCCCTAAGCCGCCCGCAAGGCCACTGCAAGCCTTGACCCGCGCGCCCGCGCTTGCCAAGGCTGAGGCAGACCAACGCAAAGGATCAGGCAATGCGCACCAAGTTTGCAGCAGGCAACTGGAAAATGAACGGGACCATCGAGGCGCTGACCGAGCTGGCAGGCATCGCAGGACACGCCCCCAGCGACCACGGGCCCGAGGTCCTGATCTGCCCGCCCCACACCCTGATCTCGCGCGCCGCCGATGCGGCCCGAGGCACAGCCCTGCATATTGGGGGGCAAGACTGCCACGAAAACGCAAGCGGCGCACATACGGGCGATGTCTCTGCCGAGATGCTGCGCGATGCAGGCGCCACCCATGTGATCCTCGGCCATTCGGAACGGCGCGCCGATCACGCGGAATCTGATGCCCTGATCCGCGCCAAGACGCAGGCCGCTTGGGCCAATGACATGATCGCCATCGTCTGCGTGGGCGAGACCGAGGCCGAGCGTGACCAAGGCAACACCCTCGACATTATTGGAGGCCAACTGGCCAGCTCCGTCCCGGACGGGGCAAACGGTCAGAACCTGATCGTCGCCTACGAGCCCGTCTGGGCCATCGGCACCGGGCGCACGCCAACACTCGATCAAATCGGCGAGGTGCATGACTACCTGCGCACCCGGCTTGAAAAACGCTTCGGGCATGGGGTCGGGCTATCCGTGCGGCTGCTCTATGGCGGGTCCGTCAAGCCGTCCAATGCGACCGAGATCTTCGCGGTCTCGAACGTGGACGGAGCGCTGGTGGGAGGGGCTTCGCTCAAGGCCAGCGATTTCGGGGCCATCATCGCCGCCTTGGCCGAGGCCTGACGCCGCCCTCTCATGACCGAGGACAGCCGCCCGCCTTCCCGATTGCGCCGTGCCATCAAGGTGCTGGTGGTCTGCATTACGATTGCGCTTGCGCTCAGCATTGCCGCCTTGCCCCGGATTGAGCGGTACTTCCTGATCGAAGCCGGCCGCGCCAATGACGCGACCTTGCGGCTGGCCACGGAAGTGTTGCGCGGATCGCTCAGCCGGGCCGAGGCTTTGCCCAGCCTTCTGGCGGAACGCCCGATCCTGCGCACGCTCTTGCGCGAGCCGACCAATTCCGGCGTGCTGCCCTTTGCCAACGAGCAATTGCGCCAAACCGCACTCGCGCTTGATGTGTCGGATGTTTACGTCATGGACCGCGACGGCACGACGATTGCCGCCAGTTCCTATCGCACCGATCGCAGCTTTGTGGGGCGTAACTTCGCCTATCGACCCTATTTCACCGATGCGCTTGCAGGCGGGACCGGACGGTTTCACGCGCTTGGCACCACCTCGGGCGAGCGTGGCTATTTCTTTGCGGCCCCCGTTATCGCCGATACTGAGATCATCGGCGTAGTGGCCGTCAAAATCACCATGGACCAGTTCGAGGAGACATGGCGCGATGGCGGGGCGGACCTGATCGTGACCGACAGCTCCAACGTAGTGTTCATGTCCAGCCGCGCGGATTGGCAGTTCCGCACGCTTGGAACCGTGACAGAGCCGATGCTCGACCGGATCGCCGAGACGCGTCAATTCCCGCTGGATCGACTGACCCCCTTGCCGCAACGGCGTGAAGCGCTTGAGAGTGATCTCGATCTTCTTGTGTTGACATCGAAGGGTATACAAAGCGAATACATAACCAGTTTGCGCCTGATCGCCGCTGCTGGTTGGCGCGTATCGATCCTGACGCCGACGGGGCCGGCCCGCGCGCAAGCCCGTGTCACACTGACCTTGGCGGTGCTGGCGATCTTGCTCACGGGTATGCTGGGTGCGGTCGTTTTGCAACGCCGTCACCGCTTGCTGGAACGGCTGGAGGATCAACGCGAAACGCAAAACCTGCTGGAACGGCGCGTGGCCGAACGCACCGCCGATCTGAAAGCAGAGGTCGCCGAGCGCACCGCGACCGCGCAACAATTGCGCCGCACCCAAACCGAGCTTGTCCAAGCCGGAAAACTCGCGGCGCTGGGGCAAATGTCGGCCGCCCTCAGTCACGAGTTCAACCAGCCGCTTGCCGCCGTGAAAGCCTATGCCGACAATGCAGCAACCTTTCTTGATCGGGGGCGCTCGGACGAGGCGCGCACGAATGTCGGCCATATCTCGGACATGGCCGACAGAATGGCCTCGATCTCCAAACACCTGCGCAACTTCGCGCGCAGACCGCAGGAAAAGATCGGGCCGATCCCCTTGGTGCCCGTGATTGAGGACGCAATGGCGCTGATGGCACCGCGGTTTACGGCGGCGAAGATCGCGCTTGAGTTCACCCCGCCCGAGGCCGACGCGTGGGTCATGGGCGGGCGCGTACGTTTGCAGCAGGTGATCGTGAACCTGCTCAGCAACGCGCTGGATGCTTTGGAAGCGCACGCGCCACGGCCTGTTCAGATCAACACTGCGCAAACCGAACGGGGCTGGCAAATCCGCGTGCGCGACCACGGGCCGGGTTTTACCGATGAGACCCTGCCGCAGGTGTTCGACCCCTTCTTCACGACAAAAGAGCCCGGACACGGTCTCGGCCTCGGCCTGTCGATCAGCTACAATATCATAAAAGACTTCGGCGGCTCTCTCAGCGCGCGCACCCATCCCGACGGAGGGGCAGAGTTCACCATCGAGCTAGCCGCAGCACCCGCCCCACAAAAGAGCCCATCATGACCGAAACCGCCGCCACGCCAGAAACTATTCTTTTCGTCGACGATGAAGAGCATCTGCGCAATGCCGCCGCGCAATCGCTGATGCTCGAAGACCTACACGTGACACCGCTTGCTGCCGCAGAGGCCGCTCTCGCAAGCATCGACCGCCACTTTCCGGGCATCCTTGTCAGTGACATTCGCATGTCGCCCATGGACGGGCTGACCTTGATGCAGCGTGCGCTTGAGATCGACCCCGAACTGCCAATCATTCTGGTCACAGGGCATGGGGATGTCGAACTTGCCGTCAGTGCGATGCGCGATGGCGCGTATGATTTTCTGGAAAAACCCTACGCACCGGCCCGGCTCGTCACGTCCGTGCGCCGGGCACTCGATAAGCGCCGCCTGACCCTCGAAAACCGCGCACTGCGCCGTGAGGTCGGTGCGCGCGATGTGGTGGAATCGCGCATGACCGGGCGCAGCGACGCGATCATGGCCCTGCGCCGCCAGCTGCGCGCCGTCGCACAGACCGATGCCGACGCGCTGATCTATGGCGCAACTGGGACGGGCAAAGACGTGGCCGCCCATGCGCTCCACCGCGCCAGTGCGCGCGAAAAAGGCCCCTTCGTCCATATCAACTGCGCCGCCCTGCCCGAGGCCCTGATCGAGTCGGAGCTGTTCGGTCACGAGGCGGGTGCCTATCCCGGCGCAGTAAGGGCGCGCTATGGCAAGTTCGAGCATGGGCGCGGCGGCACGATATTCCTCGACGAGATCGACAGCCTGCCCTTGGCCCTGCAAGGTAAACTGCTGCACGCGGTCCAGAACCGCACGATCACGCGGTTGGGGTCCAACGATCCGATCCCGCTGGATGTGCGCTTCCTCGCAGCCGCCAAAACAGACCTGGCGGTTGAAGCTGCCGAGGGGCGCTTTCGCAGCGATCTGCTTTACCGTTTGAACGTCGTGTCGCTGCGGGTGCCCAGCCTAGACGAGCGGCGCGAGGATATCCCGCACCTGTTCTCGCAACTCGTCCAGCAAGCCAGCGTACGCTACAAACACAGTGCCCCCGACATTCCCGGCGCGCTGCTAACGGCGCTGGCCGGTCGTGCGTGGCCCGGCAATGTGCGCGAGCTACGCAATGCGGCCGACCGCTTCGTGCTCGGCCTCGATCTGGGCACCACCGCGCCCGCCGCCCAACCCGATGCACCACTGGCCCAGCAACTGGCCGACCACGAGAAAGCCCTGATCGCGGCCAGCCTCAAGGCCCATGGCGGCAGCCTCAAAGACACCTACGAGGCGCTGAGCCTGTCGCGCAAAGCGCTTTACGAGAAGATGCAGAAATACGGGCTGGCGCGCGAGGACTTCGCCGACGAGAGCTAGCGGTTGGGGCTACGCTCTCTGCCCCAATGGCGTGCTCAGGTCCAGAATGATCCCCCCGGCAATCTCCAGCATCAAAGCCGGGCTGTCGTTCTGGGCGGCCTGCGCCATGCGTGGGAAGATGGCGGCGGTCTTGTCCCAGAACGTCTGCGGATCCATGCGCAGGTCTTGCACGCGCCACCGCACCACCTGCCAGCGCGCCGCCTTGTAAGCGCCCGCCACAATCGGGTTCACGATCACATCCGCGACCGTGTTGGCCGCGCGCAGCGAGATATCCACCATGAACGCTTCGTCCCGGTCTTGGCTGGTCGAAACCAAATGCGCCACGCCCGCCAATTTCAGCTTGGTGTCCGAGGTGATCTGGTTGCCCCTCAGCCGTGCAGCGGCCAGCGCAATTTGGGCATAAGCCTCAAAATCCGCCATGCGCGCGTCCGGCTTCAACTTGGGTGCCACGCTGCCGACGCCCACGCGGGTCTCCAGCAAATGCTCGGCAGCCAAGGCTTGGAACATCTGCCGGATCGGGGTGCGCGAGAGGCCGAATTCAGCGGCGATCTCGGTCTCGTGCAGCACAAGGTCTTGGCCTGTCGGGGCGCGGAAGATCCGGGCGCGCAGGGTGTTGAGTATCTCTTCATGGGCCTGATCTGCGCGCGCCATGGGGCCTCCTGCACTGGGTGGGTTAGGCCCGCTGGCACTTGGACGCACCGGGGGTCACCTGCCGACCTTCTGTGGATAACTGTATACAGGTAGACAATATCACGCAAGAATCCCGTTCAAACGCGGCAGGACGAACAGCGGAGCAAAACTATTTTGCCGAAAAGCGGTTGAAAGTCTCAATATAAACACAGTCACCCTGAAAAAGCCCTCTCATCGGCTGTATACAGGTGCTCATCCACCTCAAAGGTCTCCATCAAGGCGCATCCTTAAAATTGCGCCGCCCCTCAGATAAGGAGGCCCTGACAGGCTTTGCCCTCCCTCTCACCCAAGCCGGGTGGCCCGCCTGATGCGTCAGGCGCGCCGTCCCTTCCCCGGCCCCAGGTGAGCGTTCTGGCGCTGGCCCCGGATCTTCGCAGGTCGCATGTGTAGTGTACCGCCCCAAACTGGACCGGCAATTGCGCCGCCCAAGCCTGGGCCGTTTTGTAAAAGACCCGCGAAGGTTATGCATCCCAGACGGCCCATTTGGCAGAGCCCGACAGGCGCAACGCGACGAGATCAATCTCATCTAGATCTCCAAGCACCAGCCCCACATCAAGAGCGTCCCGGCAGCACGGGGCGCTCTTTTTCGTGCGCGCCGCCTTATGTGCCCTCATCGACCCTTCGCAGGTGCAGCAATGTCCCCCGCGCCACCCATTGCCGCATTTCGTTAGCGATAACGCTCAAATTTTGCGCGAAATCTGCTTGCGAACGCGCCGGGTCCACCGCCTTATCCCGCCATGCCCCAGCGATGGGGTTCCCGTGGGGGGAGAGGGAGCTTTCCCCGCGCTTAGAAGCCAAAACCGCGATCAAGACAGGCCCGCTACGGGCAACTTGGCGCATGGCACCACTTGGAGGACTACCCTTGAAATTCACCACCATTCTCGCCGCAACCACCGCTGTTGCCGTCACCGCCACCGCCTCTTTCGCCCAAGACCGCGAAGGCTGGCCTGAAAGCTTCACCGTCGGCACCGCATCGCAAGGCGGCACCTACTTCGCGTACGGCTCTGGCTGGGCGAACTTGGTCGCAGACGAGCTGGGCATTTCCGGCGGCGGCGAAGTCACCGGCGGCCCGATGCAGAACATGGCGCTGGTCCACACCGGCGAGGCCGCGTTTGGCATGACCACGATGGGCCCAGCGGCCGAGTCGCTCGGCGGCACCAACCCAATCGCCCCCGGCCTGATGATGGACAATGCTTGCGCGATGTTCCCGATGTATCAGACACCGTTCTCCGTGACCGCACTCAGCTCCTCGGGCATTACCTCGGTCTCCGAGATCCCAGCGGGCGCGAAAATCGGCTTTGGTCCTGCGGGTTCGACCTCCGACACCTACTTCCCACGCATGATGGAAGAGCTCGGCGTCGATTTTGAGCGTCGCAATGGCGGCTGGACCGACCTTGGTGGCCAGTTGCAGGACGGTCTTCTGGACGTGATCGCGTTTGCAGCCGGTGTGCCTGTGCCCGCCGTGTCGCAGCTCGAAGTGCAGACGGACGTGAACATCATCGAGTTCACCGAAGCCGAGCAAGCCCAGATCATGGAAGCCTTCCCGGTCTCGCAGTTCGACATCGCAGCCGATACCTACACGACGCTGGAAGGCGACGCGCGCTCGGTTTCCATGTGGAACTTCGCGATTGCCAACTGCGATCTGCCCGCCTCCTTCGTGGAAGCCGTGGTCGACATCGTCATGAGCGATAACGAGCGTATGGTGAACATCCACCGCGCGGCCCGCTCCACCGTTCCTGCGAACTACGACAAGAACGGCGTTCTGATGTGGCACCCCGGTGCGGCCAAGTGGTTCACCGAGAATGCAGGCGCGATGATCCCTGCCGAGATGATCCACAACGACATGTAATCTGTCACCCGGCGGGGCCTGTCACGGGCCCCGCCACTCTGCCCCGGCCTCTCTTTGCTTTGACAAATATCCCCGCCGGAGGCTCCGACCTCAATCCGAGACGCCCCCAGATGTTTTCCCGCTCCACCCTCGCTTTTGAGCCGCTTGCGCTGCCCCACCGGGCAGACCTGACCGACGCTCAAGCGCTGGAGCGCGCCGAGGCCGCTTATGCCGACCTCCAAACCCGCCACACCGTGCGCGAGTTCACCGACCAACCCGTGCCCCGCGACGTTATCGAGTCGTGTATCCTCGCCGCAGGCACCGCGCCCTCGGGCGCAAATCACCAACCTTGGCATTTCGTCGCCATCGCCGATCCGACCCTCAAATCCCAAATCCGCGCCGAGGCTGAGGCGGAAGAACGCAAGTTCTACGAAGGGGGTGCCGGCGACGAATGGATCAAAGCGCTAGAGCCAATCGGCACCAATGCCGACAAACCCCATCTCGACATCGCGCCATGGCTGATCGTGATCTTCGCGCAGCGCTGGGGCCAGTTCGATGACGGCACCCGCTACAAGAATTACTACGTGCCCGAAAGTGTCGGCATCGCCACCGGCTTTCTGATCTGGGCACTGCACCGCGCGGGCTTGTCGGTGCTGACCCACACGCCCAATCCGATGAAATTCCTGAACGCAGCCCTGGACCGTCCGGCGTCTGAGAAGCCAACGATGATCCTCGCGGTGGGCCATCCTGCCACAGATGCAACCGTGCCGCGTGTTGCGAAGATGAAAAAACCGTTAAACGAAATCCTGACAGTGAGGGACTGACAGGGCACTGCACCTGCCAAAGCGGCACCAAGATCGCAGCGGCAAAAATACCGACGTAATACCGACGCGATACCGACGTTATACCGACGCGGTTTTTGCCTCGAAATCGACCCCGGGGGACGACCATGACAGACCAAACAGCCGCCAAGCAAGACGAGGATATCGTGCTGGCAGAAGGCGTTGACGACGAGCCCGTAGAGGCCAATCGCCGGATGTATGAGGGGCGCGGTGCGCTCTTTATCTTCGCCTTTGCAACGCTTTACGCGATATTCCACATGGCCGCCCTCAACGGTGTTTCCATCAAGGAATACACCGGGCTAGAGATCCCGTTCCTGCCCAGCTTCCCGCTGGAGACCTGGAATTTCCGCATCGTCCACGTCGCAGGCGCACTCGCACTTGGCTTCATGATGTTCGCCGCAGGCAGCTTTCCCCAAGACGGCAAGAAGGAGACGCCGCTTCTTGGGTATCTCGGCTACGCCCTTGCAATCCCAGCGCTTTTTTCCATCGGCATGGCCTTGTCCTTCGCGGTCGAGATCCAGAATGGCCTGATGTGGAACGGCATCGATGAAGGCATCAAGTTCCGCGAAACGTGGCTGTTCGGCGTCCCGCTGGTTTTCGCCACCTTCGGCGCGATCATCCTCAGCTGGTTTCACAAACGCGAGCGCGGCAATTTCTCGTCGCTCGACGTGGTCCTCGCCATCTGCGCCGTGTCCGCCGCGACCTACCTGATCACGATCTACGGCACGCTGATGCGCAACTCCACCGGAACGCCCTTCGCACCCATCGGGATTAGCCTCGCCGCCGTCGCAGGCGCTGCCCTCATCATGGAGCTAACCCGCCGCGTCGCAGGCCTCGCCCTCGTCATCATCGCGGTCGTGTTCCTCGTCTACGTCTTCGCAGGCCAGTTCCTGCCGGGCTTCCTGAACTCGCCCGCCATCTCGTGGCAGCGCTTCTTCAGCCAAGTCTATACCGATGCTGGCATCCTCGGCCCAACCACCGCCGTGAGCTCCACCTACATCATCCTTTTCATCATCTTCGCGGCCTTCCTACAGGCCTCCAAGGTCGGGGATTACTTCGTCAACTTCGCCTTCGCCGCCGCCGGTCGTGCGCGCGGTGGCCCGGCCAAAGTGGCGATCTTCGCGTCCGGCTTGATGGGCATGATCAACGGCACGAGCGCCGGAAACGTGGTCGCCACAGGCTCGCTGACGATCCCGCTGATGAAGAAGGTCGGCTACGAGAAAAAGACCGCAGGCGCCATCGAGGCCGCTGCCTCCACCGGCGGACAAATCATGCCACCGATCATGGGGGCCGGTGCCTTCATCATGGCCGAGATTACCGGCATTCCCTACCAAGACATTGCAATCGCAGCAATTATCCCAGCAGTCCTTTATTTCGTGTCGATCTACTTCATGGTCGATTTCGAAGCCGCCAAGCTGGGCATGCGCGGCATGCGCGAGGACGAGCTGCCCAAGTTCAAGGACATGGTCCGGCGCGTCTTCCTGTTCTTGCCGATCATCATCCTGATTGCGGCCTTGTTCATGGGTTACTCGGTCATCCGGGCAGGCACACTCGCCACGATCTCAGCGGCAGTTGTGTCGTGGTTAACGCCCTACCGGATGGGCATCCGCTCGACCATCAAGGCGTTCGAGATTGCGGGCACCATGTCGATCCAGATCATCGCGGTCTGCGCCTGCGCGGGTATCATCGTCGGTGTGATCAGCCTGACGGGCGTGGGCGCACGGTTCTCGAACCTGCTGCTGGGCCTCGCCGGGGTCAGCCAGTTGCTGGCGCTGTTCTTCGCCATGTGCATCGCGATCCTGCTCGGCATGGGGATGCCCACGACGGCCGCCTACGCTGTCGCCGCCTCAGTCGTCGCACCGGGCTTGGTCGAGCTCGGTATCCAACCCCTGACCGCCCACTTCTTCGTCTTCTACTTCGCGGTGGTCTCGGCGATAACGCCGCCGGTCGCGCTGGCCAGTTATGCGGCGGCGGGCATATCAGGGGCGAACCCGATGGAGACGAGTGTCGCCAGCTTCAAGATCGGCCTGTCGGCCTTCATCGTGCCGTTCATGTTCTTCTATAACGGGGCAATCTTGATGGACGGCACATGGCCAGAGATCCTGCGCGCCGCCGTGACCGCGATCTTCGGGGTCTGGCTGCTGAGCTCGGGTGTGCAGGGCTGGTTCCTGAACGCGAGGGTCGCCTGGTTCATGCGGGTCGGCCTGATCGTGACGGCCTTGCTGATGATCGCAGGCGGGATATGGACGGATGTTGCGGGGCTCGTCGCGTTCGGTCTGCTCTTTGCGGTGCAAAAGTTCCTCGCACCGTCGGCAGATGCCAGCATCGCGGTCAAAGGCGCCGATTGACCCGAGGCGTGATCTAGGAAACCAATGGGGAGAGGCTTCCGGGCCTCTCCTTTTTTTCTTGCCAAAAATACTCAAATGCAAACGCTCAGCCAATCACCCACCGATCCGGATTTCGTCCAGAACCCCTACCCTTTCTATGCGCGTGCGCGCGCTTTGGGCGATTTGTTCCACTGGACCGACTACGGCATGCCGATGGCTTGTCGTGCTGCCAGCGTGAACGCCATCCTGCGCGACCGCCGCTTTGGGCGCGAACCGGTGGAGCCGCTTGTGATCCCGGACCACCTGACGGATTTCTACCGGGTCGAGGCGCACTCCATGCTGGAGCTGGAGCCGCCCCGCCATACGCGCCTGCGCGGGCTGGTGCTCCGGGCGTTTACCTCGCGCAAGATCAAGGAACTGGCGCCCGAGATCGACGCGCTGTCACATGCGTTGATCGATAGCTTCCCTGAGGACGAATTTGATCTATTGCCTCAATTTGCCCAACACTTGCCGGTCATCATCATCGCGCGCCTTCTGGGGGTGCCCGAAGAGATGTCTGAACAGCTGTTGAAATGGTCCAACGCCATGGTCCGCATGTATATTCCCGGACGGACGCGCACTGACGAGGACGCTGCCAACACCGCGGCGCGTGACTTCACGGCGTTTCTGCGCGGATACATCGAGGCGCGGCGCGATGACCCGCGTGACGACCTGATCACCAGCCTGATCGCAGCCGAAGAGGCTGGCGAGCGCCTGAGTACGGACGAGCTGATCACGACGTGCATTCTGACCCTGAATGCGGGCCATGAGGCGACCGTTCATACGATCGGAAACGGCGTCAAAGCGCTGCTGGAGGCCGGGCTTGGCTGGCCTGCAAACACCGATGCAGCCGTCGAAGAGATCATGCGCTTCGATCCGCCCCTGCACATGTTTACACGCTATGTCTATGAAGAGGTTAAGGTTTCTGGCCACAGGTTCCAGCGAGGCGATCAAGTTGCATTGCTTCTGGCCTCGGCCAACCACGATGAGACGCTCTGGGAAAGGGCTGAAGTGTTTGATCCCGGTCGCCCCATGAAGCCCCATGCCGCTTTCGGGGGCGGACTGCACTTTTGTGTGGGGGCCCCTCTGGCGCGGCTTGAGTTGCAACGCGCCTTGCCGATCTTGTTCGAGCGGTGCCCGAATTTGTCTCTCGTCGGCACGCCCCGCTATGCCAACAGTTACCATTTTCATGGCCTGTCACAGCTGTTGGTTCAGGCCAAGTGATCTGGCGTTCTAAGCGGATTTGCCGGTCCCTAACATTGTTAGGGACCCCCGACGAGAAACCTGAAAACGCCCAAAATGGACATCAAATCAGCCTCAAAACTGGCAAATCCCGCCAGTTCGTTAACAAGTCCTTAACACGCCTAACATTGTTAGGCGTGTTAACTTCTCAGTAACTCTTCCCGGTTTTGGCCTCAAAGCGGCAAGGCCTGCGTGCTCTTGATCTCTTCCATGCTCAGCAAAGCCGTCACGTTATAGATCCGCACTTCCGAGATAAGCGCTTGATAAAAAACATCATAAGCGCGCGCATTCTCGACCTGGACCTTCAAGATGTAGTCGATCTCGCCCGCCAAACGATGCGCTTCCAACACCTCGCCGCGCGCCATCAAGGCCGCCAAGAACCTCTCTTGCCACTCCTTTTCATGCTCTGATGTGCGGATCAGCACGAAGAAGCAGGCCTCGAACCCCAAGGGCGCGGGATCGAGCACGGCAACCTCCCGTCGGATCACCCCGGCTGCGCGCAATTTCTTGATCCGAGACCAAACCGGCGTCTTCGAGGACCCCACTTTCTTGGCAATCTCGTCCAAAGACTGCGTCGCATCGCGCTGCAACTCCGAGAGGATTTTCCGGTCCGTGGCGTCTATCCGAACAGACATCTACGTTTCTCCCATTTTCGAGACCATCATCTCAACAGCCCAACCATATCCGAACAATATTCCTTATCTAAGCGTAGATCTCGCAATGCACCAGAACAATGTTCTATATTGCAGGCAAGTTAACCTCGGAGCGCGCATCTCATGCAACACTTCCCCATCTTCCTCGACACCGCCGGTCGCCGTATTGTGCTGGCCGGTGGCGGTGAAGCGGCCCTTGCGAAACTGCGGCTGCTCATGAAGACGCAAGCGCGCCTGACCGTATTTGCGCAGAACGCCGCCCCCGAAATCCAAGACCTCGCCGCGGCTGGCAAACTGCGTCTCGTGCCCCGCGCCTTTGCCCCCGGCGACGCCCTCTGCGCCGCCCTCGCCTATGCCGCGACCGAAGATGACGCGGAGGACGCCCGCATCGCCCGGATTGCCCGCGCGGACGGTGCCCTCGTGAACCTCGTCGACAATCTCGACGATAGTCAATTCATCACCCCCGCCATCGTCGACCGCGATCCGGTGACCGTCGCCATCGGCACGGAAGGGGCTGCACCTGTCCTCGCCCGCGCGATCAAGCGCGATCTGGAGGAAAAGCTCAGCCCCTCGCTCGGCACGCTTGCGCGCATCGGAAAGACCTTCCGCACGGCGGTGAACGCCCTGCCGATGGGCCGCAAGCGTCGTGATTTCTGGAGTGACTATTACTTTGGCAAAGGCCCGCAGGCTTTCGCAGAGAACGGCGCGGATGGTGCGCAAGACGCGTTGCAAGTGTTGCTCAATGACCACCTTCATACCAAACTGCGCAAAGGCACTGTCGCCCTTGTCGGCGCAGGTCCGGGTGATCCCGAGCTGTTGACGCTCAAGGCGCGCAAGCTGTTGCACGAGGCCGATGTCATTATCCATGACACCCTTATCAGCGCCGAAATCCTTGAGCTTGCCCGTCGCGAAGCCAAGATTATCCACGCGGGCAAAACTGGGTTTGGCAAGCATACCCCGCAAGAAGACATCCACGCGCTCATGGTGGAACACGCGGCTGAGGGCGCGCAGATCGTACGCCTCAAATCCGGCGATGTCGGGATCTATGGGCGCCTGGATGAAGAGATCGAAGCGCTGGATGCCGAGGGCATCGACTGGTCTATCGTCCCCGGTATCACCGCTGCGTCCGCCGCCACTGCCGCCATCGGACAGAGCTTGACCAAGCGCGGGCGCAACACCGATTTGCGGTTCCTGACCGGGCATGACGTGGCGGGTTTCGCGGATCAGGACTGGAACAGTCTTGCCGCCCCCGAGACCGTCGCCGCGATCTATATGGCCAAGAAAGGCAGCCGTTATTTGCAAGGCCGCTTGATGATGCACGGGGCCAGCGCCGACACGCCTGTGACCATTGTCGAGAATGTCAGCCGCGCAGATCAGCGCATCCACACCACAACGCTCGGCGATCTGCCTGACACTGCGAGCGCCTGCACCGGCCCCGCCATCCTGCTTTATGGCCTGTCACCGCGCCGCGCCGAAGCCGCCCTGCCTGCCCTCAAGGAGATCGCCCAATGAGCCGTGCTTTCACCCCCAAAGTCCTGACCGCCAACGCGCTTCTTGAAGGCGATGTCATCTACTTGACCGAAGCGGGTGCGTGGTCGCGCGACCTGCAAGATGCCGCACTGCTAGAGGACGAGGCCGACGCGCAGTTGCGCTTGATCGAGGCCTCGCAACAGGTCGACGCCATCGTCGGGGCCTATCTGGCCGATGCCAAGCCGGGCGCTGACGGCCCAGAACCCGCCCATTTCCGCGAGGACTTCCGTCGCACCGGCCCCTCGAATTACGCCCATGGCAAGCAAGTCGATCTGAGCGCAGGAGCCTAAACCTATGTATCATTACAATGACTTCGACCGTGATTTCCTCGCCGAGCGCAACGCGCAATTTCGCGCCCAGGTCGAGCGCCGCATCGACGGCAGCCTGACCGAGGACGAGTTCAAACCCCTGCGCTTGATGAACGGCCTCTACTTGCAACTGCACGCCTATATGCTGCGCGTGGCGATCCCCTATGGCACCTTAAACGGGGCGCAGATGCGTCAACTCGCGCTGCTCGCGGACACGTGGGACAAGGGCTACGGCCATTTCACCACCCGCCAAAACATCCAGTACAACTGGCCAAAATTGCGCGACGTGCCCGATATGCTCGACGCTTTGGCTGAGGTTGGATTGCACGCAATTCAGACCTCCGGCAACACGATCCGCAACGTCACGGCGGACCATTTCGCAGGTGCTGCGGCGGACGAGGTTGCCGATCCGCGCCCCTATGCGGAGTTGCTACGCCAGTGGTCCACCGATCACCCAGAGTTCCAGTTTCTGGGCCGCAAATTCAAGATCGCCGTAACCGGGGCTGAGGCCGACCGCGCGGTGATCCGTGCTCATGATATAGGCCTCCAGATCGTCGAGCAGGACGGCGCGCGCGGCTTTCGCGTCCTCGTCGGCGGTGGCCTTGGTCGCACCCCGATGATCGGCAAGGTCATTCGCGACTTCCTGCCCGAGGCTGACTTGCTGCCCTATTGCGAGGCAATTGTCAGCGTCTACAACCTGCTGGGCCGGCGCGATAACAAGTACAAAGCGCGCATCAAGATCACGGTCCATGAGCATGGGATCGAGCGGATTTCCGAGCTGGTTGAGGCTGAATTCAAGACACGGCGTGCATTATTCACAGGCGTCGATCAGCGGATGCTGGCCGAGATCAAGACGATGTTCGCCACGCCCGATTTCAGCGCCGCGCCTGTGGCACCAGACGCGCCAATCCTTGAGCCGGGGTTTCGCAGCTGGATCGACACGAACATCAGCGCGCACCGTGATCCGAACCACGCGATTGTCTCGATCAGCCTGAAGGCGCATGGCGACACGCCCGGCGATGCCACGTCTGAGCAGATGCGCGTGATGGCCGATCTGGCCGAGCGGTTCGGATATAACGAGCTGCGCATCAGCCACGAGCAGAACGTGATCCTGCCCCATGTGCCGCGTGCGCACCTAAATATGATCTACAACACGTTAAAGGCGCATGGCTTGGCGACCGCGAATATCGGTCTGATCAGCGATATCATCGCCTGTCCGGGCATGGATTATTGCGCGCTGGCCACGGCCCGGTCGATCCCGATTGCCCAAGAGATTGCGACGCGGTTTGACGAGCTGAAACTGGAGCATGAGATCGGCGCGCTGAAGATCAAAATCTCGGGCTGCATCAATGCCTGCGGACATCACCATGTGGGCCATATCGGTATCCTCGGCCTCGATCGGGCAGGCGTCGAGAACTATCAGATCACCCTTGGCGGGGATCACACCGAAACGGCCTCGGTCGGCGAACGTGCCGGGCCGGGCTTTGCGGCGGATGCCTTAATTCCGGCGCTGGAGCGGTTGATTTACGCCTATCTCGACCTGCGCGAGCACAAAGGCGAGACGTTCCTGAGTGCCTATCGCCGCCTTGGCGCGGCCCCCTTCAAGGCCGCCTTGTACCCTGCGGAGGACAAAGCAGATGCCGCTTGATTTAACCATTGAAGACCGGGTGCGCGATCTTAACGAGCGCTATAGCAACCATGCGGCCACCAGCGTGCTCGAGCATGCGTTGAGCGATCCGATGGTGGGGGACATTGCACTCGTGTCGTCGTTTGGGGCAGAGTCCGTCGTCTTGTTGCACCTGATCTCGGTCATGGCGCCGAGCACGCCTGTCATCTTCCTCGACACGGAAATGCTGTTTCCCGAGACCTTGGCCTATCAGGCTGATCTTGCGGAAAAATTCGGCCTCTCGGATGTGCGCCGGGTGCAGCCGGATCGGGCGGAAGTGCTTGTCGAGGATAGCGAAAACCTGCTGCATGAAGCGGACCCGGATGGGTGTTGCGACCTGCGCAAGACGCGCCCCCTCGACCGCGCACTCGCGCCGTTTGACGCTTGGATCAGCGGGCGTAAACGCTTTCAGGGCGGCAATCGCGCAGCCCTTGAGTTCTTCGAGCCCGGCACGACCGCCCCGCGCATTAAGGTTAATCCGTTGGCCCATTGGGACCGCGCGGATGTGCAAGACTATATCATCAACAATCGCCTGCCCCGGCACCTGCTGGTCGCAAAAGGCTTTCCGTCGATTGGCTGCGCGCCGTGTACCTCGCCCGTGGAGACGGGCGAAGACCCGCGTGCCGGGCGTTGGCGCGGTCAGGTCAAAACCGAATGTGGCATTCATTTGAAACCGCAGGGTTTGAGTATTTAAGGAACACTGAAGATGTCTGACACTGTACTTGTCCAAGATGCGGGCTTTGTCGCCGACGACTGGAAGGCTGGCTTTGCGGCCCCTGATGCGTTGGCGGCCAACGGGATTTGCGGCGTGGATTTGCCAAGCGATACCGATCCGGCCACGCTGTCGCGGTTCCTGAACGCACCGATTGTGCGGATCGCTTTTCCGAGCTTTGCCGATGGCAAGGGCTTTACCTTGGCGCGGCGTCTGCGGTCGCTGGGGTTTGCGGGGCGCTTGCGGGCCTTTGGTCCGGTGCTGGCCGATCAATATGCCATGGCGCGGCGCGCGGGGTTTGACGAGGTCGAGATCCCCGAGGACTTGGCCGCGCGCCAGCCCGAAGCGCAATGGCGCGCCCGTGCCAATTGGAAGGACCACGACTATCAGTCGCGCCTGCGCGCTTGATCTAGATCGTGTTATTCAGCGGCAACTCGCGTATGTTGCCGCCCAAACTGCCCTCATGGATAGACAGTCATGAACGAGATTACCGCGCCCACAGCGCCCGCCAAAGCCGTGCCCACCCTGCCCGACGCGACCACCGTGACGGAGGTGAAGCACTACACTGACCGGCTGTTTAGCTTCAAAGTTGAACGCCCCGACACCTTCCGCTTCCGCTCGGGCGAGTTCGTGATGATCGGCCTGATGGGCGAGCCGAACGAAAAGACCGGCAAGGCCAAGCCGCTACTGCGCGCCTATTCCATCGCGTCACCGAGCTGGGAGGAGCATCTGGAGTTCTACTCCATCAAGGTGCAAGACGGCCCGCTGACCTCGCGCTTGCAACATATCGAGCCGGGCGAACAAATCATCCTGCGCCCCAAACCCGTGGGCACATTGGTCCATGACGCGCTGATCCCCGGCAAACGCATCTGGTTTTTCGCCACCGGCACCGGCTTTGCGCCCTTTGCGAGCCTGCTGCGCGAGCCGCAAACCTATGAGGATTACGACGAGGTCATCATCACCCATACCTGCCGCGAAGTTGGCGAGTTGACCTATGGGCGCGATCTGATCGAGGCCCTGAAAGACGACGAGTTGTTGAACGAAGTAATTGGTGAGGGCTTCTGGAAGAAGATCAAATACTACCCGACCACGACGCGTGAGCAGAGCCCGAAGATGGGCCGGATCACCGATCTGATGCGCTCAGGCGAGGCATTTGCCGATCTGGGCGTGCCGCCCCTGAACCCGGAAATGGACCGTGCGATGATCTGCGGCAACCTCGCGTTTAACCTCGAGCTGAAAGAGATGTTCGAGGCGTATGGCTTGGTCGAAGGCGCAAATTCCAACCCGCAACATTACGTGGTGGAAAAGGCGTTCCTCGACTAGCAACCGGCCAAAAGCTGCGCCTCGACGGGGCGCAGTAAGGGCCGCGCGAGTGGCATTGGTTTTGAATAATCCCGCAACTCGGGAAACAGCGCAAAAAGCTCGGCGCGCGTGTCTTCTTCAAACGCACCAAGGGTATATTGACCCGGGTGAAAGCTTTCCGTTGCGGCGCCCTCCGCATAGATCACTTCATGAGCGTCGCACATCAGGTGGATATACGTCACCTCATCCACGGGCGCGATCTCCACGCCTTTGCCATCCACAAGCGCCTTTGCTGGAACAAGAACCTCCGACGTGCCAAACAACAGCTCGGCGCGGGCGGTATCGACCAGCATCCGGTGATTGGGCGAAACGATCAGGTCGCGCAGGTTGCCAAGAGTACCCGCACGAAACCGGATCGGCGCATAGGCTCCCCGCCCCGGAACCGTTGTGGCTTTGATCCAGCGGATCACTTGCGGGCCATGATCAAGCGTCACAACGCGGTCACCGATCTGGAGGTGTTCGATAGCAACGTCACCATTTGGCGTGCGGATACGCGTGCCTTTTGCAAAGCAAATCAGTGCAGTCCACGGAACCCCAGCGTTGTTTTCGACCGTGACCACTTCATAAGTGACACCGTCAATCAGCGGCTGCGTGGTCAGGACATAGCTGTTGCTGAAACCGCCCCAAGAATTGTTGTCGTCGTTGTAGACAAGGAACGCATCAACTGTCTCGGTGCTGCCGGTGGTGGGGTCCGTATACGACATCTCATACCAGACGCCGCTGGTGATCATCTGTCCAGTGCTAAGCCACGGAATGTCAGACGATACGACAACCGAATTGGTGTCGCCATTCACGATGCCAGGCGTTGGCGTGCCGTTGTAATTGCCAGTGGTCCAATCGTTCAGGATCGCATCATCATCGGAGGCGACCACATCGGCCGTGTTGCTTGCATCCGCTGTGAAACTATAACCGGGCGTGCGCCCATAGCCGAGCCCG
The DNA here is from genome assembly GCA_965279125.1 of Dinoroseobacter sp. GTDB lineage: Bacteria > Pseudomonadota > Alphaproteobacteria > Rhodobacterales > Rhodobacteraceae > Dinoroseobacter. The sequence goes on along the minus strand of CBDIHL010000035.1, from coordinate 26,525 downwards.
GTCCCACCATACGCAAGAAGATTATAAGTTGGCATCTTTTCGACACCTATTCTGCTGCTCTACTCATTATTCATGCAATAATACACGAATGTTGATGTTTGGTAAAGCCGACACGAAAAGCAATACAAAAGGCACACGAATAAAAAAACGGGCCGTTCGAAAACGACCCGTTTTTATTTTGTCTATTGGTCGAATTAGAGGCCGAGTGCCGTACGGATTTGTCCGAGCACCGTACCGAGGATGGCAGGGTTGTTCTGTGCACCTTCCACAGCCGTCCGTAGGGTTGCCTTGGTTCCGTCGTCGAGGCTTGAACCGTCGATCAGCGCAATAACCTGCTCAAGGTTAAACCCATCGGTGCTGAGGGCAGCCTCTGCGTCGATCTCCGGCGTGATGGCCTCAACCGCGTCAGTTGCGGCTTCGGTGGTTTCCTCGACGGCCGCCTCAGCGGCCTCAGTGGTGGTTTCAACGGCCTCGGCTGCAGCAGCTTCTGCCTCAGCAGCAGCTGCGGCGGCGGCTTCTTCGACGGCGGCGGCTTCTGCGGCTGCAGCTTCCGCAGCGGCAGTTGCTTCTGCAGCAGCGGCCTCCGCGGCAGCTTCTGCTTCTGCGGCGGCCTGCGCGGCAGCCTCTTCAGCGGCAGCAGCCGCTTCGGCGGCAGCGGCTTCCGCAGCGGCAGCGGCTTCTGCGGCAGCTGTTTCCGCTGCTTCTGCGGCAGCGGCGGCTTCTGCCTCAGCAGCAGCCTCGGCGGCGGCAGCCGCTTCTTCGGCGGCAGCGGCCTCAGCGGCAGCAGCTTCTGCGGCAGCCGCTTCCGCTGCTTCCGTATCTACGGCTTCGGGTGCGGTGATCGCGCCGCTTTCAGTTTCAGTTGTCTCTTCGTCGTCTTCTCCCCAGCAACCAGCAACGGTTACGCTAAGGGCCGCGACAAGGGCGATTGTGGATACGCGCATACGCATGGGATATCTCCAAATTTGCTGCAGTGCGGAATTTCTGTGTGCTGATATGCGTGCCACGGGCAACAAACACAAGGGGGAGAACCGTCTTCTCTTCCCCCTTAGCCAGTCTCCGCTTGAAGTCGCGCGCGCGGCTCTCTATTTTCACTCTCGCTACGACAAACAACAAAAGGACCTGTCCCATAGCCCGCAGACCTCATAACGCGCCTCCGCAGCGCGACACCGGCCCCCGCGTCAACGACCGCATCCGTGCCCCTGAAATTCGCCTGATTGGCGCCGAAGGCGAAAACGTCGGGGTGGTCTCACCCCGTGAAGGCCTAAGAATGGCCGAAGATGCTGGCCTCGATCTGGTTGAAATCTCGCCCAATGCCGTGCCGCCCGTGGTGAAGATCATGGATTTCGGCAAGTATAAATACGAGACCCAGAAGCGCGAAGCCGAGGCTCGCAAAAAGCAAAAGATCATCGAGATCAAAGAGGTTAAGTTTCGCCCGAACACCGATGTGAATGACTATTCCGTCAAAATGCGCAACGTGTTTCGATTTCTGGAGAATGGCGACAAGGTTAAGATCACACTGCGCTTCCGAGGTCGCGAGATGGCGCACCAGAATTTGGGACGCGAATTGCTTGAGCGGGTCGCAGAGGACACGAAAGAGATTGGCAAGGTGGAAAACTTCCCCAAGATGGAAGGTCGCCAAATGATCATGCTGATCGGGCCCCTCTCTAAGTAGGACTGACAGGCACATTGCGCCTCCCCCACGAACATCTCAGGAGCGCCTCCAACTCGGGGGCGCTTTTGCGTTGGCGTTGCTGCACCGAACACTTCCCTGTAAATTGGGTGCGCCCGAAGATCAGCAAATTTTAACTGATTTTTAAGGGTTTTTCGGATTCGGGGGGATCTGTTTGGCACGATCAGAGGACACAAGTGCAAGATCGCGCAAATTTGGCGGGCCTCTTCGCTCCGTTTTCGGCAAGCCTTTGGAAACACTCCGTTTCCTTTTTAGGCGTCCGAATCACGACCCCCTGCATAGTATAGAGCCGATCAGCCAGATACGGTTTGGACCGCAGGCCAAGCCGTCCCCGCCTGGACCTGTTTCTGTGAGTCTCCCCGAACCGGGGAAGGAGCGTATGTTGACCGACGATTGGACCCCAACCTCGCCTTGGACCGTGGGCACCCCCAGCGATGACCCGATTTCTGTGCTCTACCGCGCCCTGCACACCGATGCGGGCCCCGACGGCTTTTTCGACCGTATCGGCGGCACCCATGCCGCGCAGTTTACCGATGGCGCGGATGTGTTGCTGGTGGCGTTTGAACAAACCGAAACCTTGCTGCGCGCCTCTCGCGGCGGCAAACCCATCGCGCGTGGGGTCCAGAACCGCACGGATATCGCACAGCTTACGCTGCTGGCCGAAGACGAGACGTGGTTTCGCGCCCCTGAGGTTTACGCCTTCTTCGACGATCTGATTGATGATGGGTTCTTTGACGGGTTCGAGCGGGTCATCTTCTATGGCGCAGGCGCACAAGGTTATGCCGCCGCCGCGTATTCGGTGGCCGCGCCGCGCGCCGATGTCGTCTTGATCCAGCCACAGGCCAGCCTGACCCCGTCTATTGCGGGCTGGGACGACCGTTTTCCAGCGCTGCGCCGCACAGATTTCACCTCACGCTATGGCTACGCGCCCCAGATGATGGAAACCGCCGCACGCGGCTTTGTCATCGTCGATCCGGCCGAGCGCGAAGACTTTATGCATGCCTGCCTGTTTGCCCGAGAAAATGTCGACATCATCCGCCAACGGTTCCTTGGGCCGGAGGCCGAGCCACACCTTGATGCGGCAGGGCTGATCGACAAGCTGCTTGATCTCGTTGTTGCGGGGGACGCCACCGTTGCAGAGATTGCGCAGACCTTACGACCCCGCCGCAAACTCTACCCCCATATGAACCGCGTGCTGAGTGTGGTTGAAGCCAGCGAAAACGATTGGCGAATCGCGCGCGTCGCACGCGCGGCGACGACCCAAAAGGATCACCCCAGATTTGCCGCAGCACTGGACACGGCACAAGCGGCACTGGCGGCCGAGGGACGTGCATTGCCAAACGCCGAGGCGACCGCGTCACCGACTGAGCAAAGCGGCCCGTCCGCCGCTGCCGCGGTCCTTGCCGTTGGCGGCGCGCTTGGTGGTTTGGCCTCCGACCAGCCGGATTCCGAGGCTCCCCCAGATGTGCCATCCCCCCAAGAAGACCTCGGGCCAGAGCTTGCTCCCGAGGCAGATGCAATTGTTGAAAGCAACGACCCGCTGAGCGTCGCGCAGGAAGCCGAGTTGAGCGCTTTGGTCAGGCAAATCCCAGATCCAACACCACGCGACGTACAAACGGTAGAGCCTGTTAAGATCCCTGAGGACCTCAATCCTGAAATGCCGGAGGATATGCCCGCTCTGGCAAAGCACGACCCGGCAGCGCAAGAAACTTCCGAAAAACTGCCCTTTCCAACCGACTTCCTAGTGCGTTCCGTCGCAGGTCCCATCTCGGCCTGGCCCGGCCCCGCCAGCGTGTCTTTGCGCGATCACCAACACCCAAATGGCGGGCAAGCCGCAGTTGCGATGAGCCCTGCGCGCATGACAACTGCCGTTCCGGAGCCTTCACGTGACAAAGCGCTCAACTCAAAGTCGGATACCGGACATGTGCACACGCCGAAGAACCGTCCGAAATCGGCCCTTAGGACGCAGGCCAAGTCCTTACGCAAATCGCGTCCGGGCAAGCGCAGGCTATGAACGCAAAAGGCGAGGCCTAAAGACCCCGCCTGTTCTGTTCAGAGCTGGAAACACCAAGTTTAGACGTGACCGAACCGCGCCGCAATGTTGCGTACGGCTTGCTCGCGGGTCAGGCCATTCGCCGCCAGATCCGCGTCACTCATGGCATTGATTTGCTCAAGCTCCTGCGCGATCGAGCTCGCCTCGTAGGCGCGCTGCATGAGGCCTTCGAACCAATCCATGAAGGTGACGCCGAAGGACAAAACGGTTGGGAAAAATGTGTGGGTGGCAGTGCTCATCTTAGGCCTCGAAAATGACTGGATTGATATTTGCAACGATCGTAGCAAACGCAACGACCGCCCTCCACAGACATACCGACATTGCCGAAATGCACTCAGCGCATGGGTCGTCGTCTTAGCCGCGCGGGCCGCGCGCGGTCAGGCGCTGCCGATTTTCCGAAGTTGCCACATCCAACGTCGCCACCGCGCGGCGCGCTGTCGCGACAGGGTCTTGGCCGCTGACCATATCTTCAACCGCCTCGCAGCCTGCCTTTAGGAAGGTGCCCTGCTTTTCCACAACCATACGGTAGTTCTCATCAAAAGGCGTGTTCCAGAGGCCCGCCATCCCAAGCGTGCGCAAACCGATAACCGACTGCGCCTCCACGCCGAGGCGGGCCGCCTCGAAGCCGAGGGTCATCAGGTCGAGCGGAGTAGACATACGGGCCATTGGGGGTCCTGACGCGACAGAGGGAAATGGCCCGTGACATGCACATGCACGGGCCTGATCGGATTACTTCGCCGCGTCGGAAGACAACGTGTTCGGCACGGGCGCAAGGCTGACCGACTTTTTGCGCGGGGTGCGTCGGCGTGCGGGCTTCTCAGCGGCTACGGACGTTTTGGCGGCAGGTTTGGTGGTAACTGCAGCGGGTTTCGCTTCGGCGGCGAGGGATTTAGGTGCTGGTTTGGGTGTGGCGGTGGCCGTTCTTGCTGGAGCCTTGGCTTTCGCGGCCTGTGGCTTTGCTGGGCTCGCGGTCTTTGGCGCAGGTTTGGCAGGCTCTGCGGCTTTTGAAGCAGGCTTGGCCGCAGCGGACTTCGGTGCAGCGTCTTTTGTAGATGTTGGCTTTGGCGCTGCGGGCCGCGCCGCTGGCTTCAATGCGGTCACGCTCGCCGTTTTCTTGACCGGGGTCGTCTTCTTTGTAGGCGCCGCTTTCGCCTTTGCCACGGGCTTGCCCGTCTCGCCGTGCAATGCAGGGGCAACAGGGTACAAGGGTGCCAAACGCATCACTTGCTGCGTCATTTTCATCTGCATCTCAAACGACGCGCACCAAAGCGACACGCCGGACAGCCACATATCAATGGGAGTTTTGGGGGTTAGCATTATTAAGGCTCCAAACAGGTTAGAGGAGGATCACAAAAGCGCTCATGCGCCAGAATTTTTGCTGCGCACAGCGTCGAAGATGCGCTTGCCGAACAGGCCCGCAAGTCCGCCAAGGGCAAGACCAAGCGCAGAGCCGCCACCGCCAAGGGCTGCCAAAATCGCGGCCAGCAACAACATGATCGCGAAGGAAAAGGCCCGAAACTCGTTCTCGCAGATCTTCAGCTCATCCAACATCAGGCTTTCCAAGGCAGTCTTGATATGCGGCTCGGCCATAGGTGTGGCGAGACCTGCAATTGCGGCAATAACGAAGGTAAACATATCACTTTCGCGCCTCCAGGCGCATCTGGGAGGTGCCGCGCGGATCTTAAGGAGAGCAGTCCGCAACCAGCACAAGAGCAGCACCTTCTGCGGTGCAGCATGACGAGATTTGCCGTAAAATGCAAGCCCTGCGACAATGGCTTCCCAAAGGGGGCAAAACTGCGCTATCCCCCGAGCGCTCGGATGAGAGGACCTGCCCCATGACCCGCCTGACCCTGCGCCGCCCCGATGACTGGCACCTGCACCTGCGCGATGGCGCTATGCTGAAGGCCGTGCTGCCGGAGACCGCGCGCGACTTTGCCCGCGCGATCATCATGCCCAATCTGGTGCCGCCTGTCGTGACCGGGGCCGATGCAGCGACCTACCGCGACCGCATCTTGGCCGCCCTGCCCGAGGGAACGGACTTCACCCCGCTGATGACGCTGTATCTGACCGAGGCAACTGATCCGGCTGATGTCGTCGCCGCCCATGCCAGCGGTCTGATCACCGCGCTCAAGCTCTATCCCGCTGGGGCAACTACGAATTCCGCCTCCGGCGTGCGCGATTTCGACAAGGTCCTCCCTGTGTTGGAGGCCATGGCCGAGTACGGTATCCCCCTCTGCGTTCACGGCGAGGTCACGACCGCGGACGTGGATATCTTCGACCGCGAGGCCGTGTTTATCGAGACCGTACTCGACCCGATCCGCCGCAAGACACCCGGCCTGAAAGTGACGATGGAGCATGTCACAACCTCCAACGCCGTCGATTACGTGACGGGCGCGGACGGCGAGATCGGGGCCACGATCACCACCCACCACCTGATGATCAACCGCAACCACCTGCTCGTTGGTGGGATCCGCCCACACTATTACTGCCTGCCCGTGGCAAAGCGCGAAGAACACCGCCAAGCCCTCGTGCGCGCCGCCACCTCCGGCAATCCGCGCTTTTTCCTCGGGACCGACTCAGCCCCGCATACCGATCCCAACAAGCTCAGTGCGTGCGGATGCGCCGGGGTGTTCTCGGCGACCAACACCATGGCCTGCCTCGCCCATGTGTTCGAGGCCGCAGATGCGCTCGACCAGCTCGAGGCGTTTGCCTCCCTCAACGGCCCCGCCCATTACGGGCTACCCGCCAACGAGGCCACCATCACCCTCGAAAAACACGACGCCCCTCCCCCGTTCCCCGATAAAATCGCCACCGGCGAGGGCCCTGTCACCCTGTTCGATCCCGGCCATCCGCTGCTCTGGCGCGTTGCCTGATCCGTTTCAGGGTTCCCTAAATACTCAAAAAAGCGACATCTCATGATCCCCACCAGCTTTCCCGATCAAGCCACCATCGCCCGCCTCAGCGCCGAGGCGCTCTGGGATATCGGTGCGGTGCATTTTCGCCCCGACGATCCCTTCATCCACACCTCCGGCCTGCCTGCGCCGACTTATGTCGATTGCCGCAAGCCGATCTCGTATCCGCGCATTCGGTCCATGCTGATGGATTTCATGACCTGCACCGTGATGCGCAATGCCGGGCTTGAGGCGTTCGACAACATCGCAGGCGGCGAGACGGCAGGCATTCCCTATGCAGCTTTGGTGGCAGAGCGGATGGGCCTGCCGATGACCTATATTCGCAAGAAACCCAAAGGCCACGGGCGCGGCGCTCGGATCGAAGGTGCGATGAACGAGGGTGAGCGCGTCTTGCTGGTCGAGGACCTGACAACCGACGGGGGCAGCAAGCTGTCCTTCGTAGATGCGGTGCGCGAAACCGGGGCGAGCTGCACGCATACGGCGGTGATCTTCTACTACGACATCTACCCCGAGACCACGCAGACACTGGGCGACCACGGCGTCACCCTGCACCACCTGTGTACCTGGCATGACGTACTCAAGGTGGCCGAGGATCGCGCGCTTTATGCACCGGCGCAACTGGCCGAGGTCAAAGCGTTCCTCGACGATCCGCGCGGCTGGCAGGCAGCGAACGCCAAAAGCTAAGCGTTCGTTAAGGCGATTCTGTGGGTAGTTTTCGCCCCTGCCACGGTATAGTGCGCGTATACCCGGGCGCCCCCAGCCCAAGACCCATATCTTGACTTTTCCCGACCATTCGGGGCAAGATGTGGTGAAAAATCGCTGTAAACTGGTCACACTCTATTCACAGCATATCCAGATTGCTGCAACCAGCCGGATGACCGATACCCATCTCCCAAGGGTGAGGGACCACGAAAATGAACGAGATCGCACCGATCCGCACAGACCTGCCGCAAGCGCCAGATCAAGGCACCGAGCCGGCCACGCAAAAGCGTCCGCATAACATCGAGGCCGAACAGCAGCTTTTGGGCGCGATCCTGACCAACAACGATGTCTATGACCGCATCGCCGCCATTTTGCGGGCCAAGCATTTCTACGACCCCGTCCACCGCCGCATCTATGAAGTGGCCGAGCAGCGCATCCAACGCAACGCCCTCGCCTCGCCCGTCACCCTCAAGCCGCTGCTCGAAGACGATCCGGGTCTGGCCGAGCTTGGCGGTGCCGCCTATCTCGTGCGCCTCGCCGCAAACGCGATCTCCAGCTATGCGGCGCGTGATTTCGCACAGATGGTCCATGATCTGGCCGTGCGTCGCGACCTGATCGATCTGGGTGGCGAGTTGGTCGAACGGGCCGCCGCCGCCGAGGAGGCCGACAAGCCCGACGAGTTGATCGTCTCCACTGAACAAGCGCTCTATCAGATCGCCGAGACGGGGCAGTCCGAGAAGGGCTTTCAGAGCTTCCTAACGGCTGTGACCGATGCCGTGCAGATGGCCAATGCAGCCTATCAGCGCGATGGCGGGCTTGCAGGGATCTCGACCGGCCTGATCGACATGGACAAGAAACTGGGCGGTCTGCACAAGTCGGACCTCTTGATCCTTGCGGGTCGTCCCTCGATGGGCAAAACCTCGCTGGCCACGAACTTGGCATTCAACATCGCCAAGGCCTATAAACGCGGAAAACTCGCGGATGGCTCCATCGGGGCGGTCAATGGCGGCGTCGTGGGCTTCTTCTCGCTGGAGATGAGTGCTGAACAGCTCGCCGCGCGCGTTCTGTCCGAGGCCGCCGAGGTGCCGTCCGAGCAGATCCGCAAAGGCGACATGACCGAGGTCGAGTTCCGCCGCTTTGTCGAGGCCGCCAAAGAGCTTGAGGCGTGCCCTCTGTTCATCGACGACACCGCCGCCTTGCCGATCAGCCAGCTCGCCGCGCGGGCGCGTCGGTTGAAGCGGGAAAAAGGCCTCGACGTGCTGATCATCGACTACTTGCAGCTGGTGCGCCCTGCGAGCGCCAAGGACAGCCGCGTCAACGAGGTCTCGGAGATCACCCAAGGCCTGAAAGCGATTGCGAAGGAGCTGGATATCCCGGTCATCGCGCTGTCGCAGTTGTCGCGTCAGGTGGAGAACCGCGAAGACAAACGGCCGCAGCTGAGCGATCTGCGCGAATCCGGCTCAATCGAGCAGGACGCCGATATCGTGATGTTCGTGTACCGCGAGGAATACTACGTGGAGCGCGAAAAGCCCGGTGAAGATCAGCTCGACAAGATGGCCGAGTGGCAAGAGCGTATGGCGCGGCTGCATGGACGCGCCGAGGTGGTGATCGGCAAGCAGCGTCACGGCCCGATTGGGACAGTAGAGCTGAGCTTTGAGGGTCAGTTCACGCGGTTCGGGAACCTTGCGAAGGAATGGCAGGGAGGTGGACAAGAGGAGTATTGAGGCGGCGTCGATTTTGCGCAGGCTGCGGAAACGATTTCTTAAGCTTCCGATCGCACCCTTTCTTTAATCGATTTTTCGGCGAAAAATCGTAGACTTTCTTCTGTGAAGAAAGTCTGAATAACGCTCTTAATTTTTGCTGTTCAGACCCCGCCTATTGGCCTTCGACATCCCGTAGACGCCCCTTCTCTGCCCTTCTACCCTTCCCTCCATGATCACCCGCCGCCGCACCCTTCTGACCGGAGCCGCCGCCATGGCCTTCTCCCCTCGCATCGGTCACACGGCCCTCCCAAACGGCTATGTCGTCCCGCCTGAGGAGGCCTCGCACCAGCGCACCTTCATGCAGTGGCCCGTCAACCGCGAGGTTCATCCCGACCCGGTCTTCCTCGACATGGTGCAAGACACCATCGCCCAGATCGCCAACACCATCGCCGCGTTCGAGCCTGTCACGATGCTCGCCCAACCCTCCGATCACGCCCGCGCGCGACGCAAACTGTCCCAAGACGTCGAGCTTTGGAACATCCCCACCGAAGACCTCTGGGCACGCGACGCAGGCCCCCTTTTTGCTATCGACGGACAAGGCGGCATCGCGATCTCGCACCTCAAATTCAACGGCTGGGGGCGCAAGCAGGTTCACACACACGACAGCCAGATCGCCGCGAAGGTTGCCGAGCGCCTCGGCCTACCCCTGATCGACAGCGGCCTTTTCGGCGAGGCAGGCGGCGTTGAACAAGACGGCCACGGCCTTTTGATTGCCCATGAAAGCAGCTGGGTCATCGAGAACCGCAATCCCGGCCTGAGCCGCGCCAAGATCGAAGCACGGCTGCTGTCAGCCTATGGGGCCGAGCGGATGATCTGGGCACCGGGCGTGTGGGATCAGGACATCACCGACTATCACATCGACAGCCTCGCGCGCTTCACTGGGCCGGGGCGGGTGCTGATCCAGCTGCCGGACGATCCTGATCCGCGCGACGACTTCCACATGGCAGCGCTTGAGACCCACGACATCCTGGAAGCCGCCGGGCTTGAGATCGAGGTGATCCCCGAGCCGGTCGAGCGCCGGATCGAGGCCGAGGATTTCGTGGCCGCTTACGTCAATTACTACGTCTGCAACGGGGCGGTGGTTGCCGCGCAGTTCGGAGACGATGAGGCGGATGCGATAGCTGTTTATGCGCTCACGCGGCACTATCCGGGCCGAGAGGTCATCACGTTAAACGTCGACACCTTGGGCGAGATGGGCGGCGGGATCCACTGCGTAACCCAGCAAATGCCCGCGTTGTAGCCCAAAACTCTTCGTCCGAAGAGTTTTGGGCCCGAGATTTTTCGGACGAAAAATCTCGATGCGCCCCGCTCACAGCTCGCGTATAACCACACCAAAGACGCATATCGGGGACCCTACACCATGCTCAACATCGACAAATTCAACGCCACACCGCTGATCACCGAGCCATTCCAGCACCTGCTGGTCGAAGAGTTCATCTCCCCCGACACCCTCGCGCGCGTCACCGCGGACTACCCCGAGGTGCCCGGTGGCGGATCGCACTACGGCTCCACCCTCAAGATCGAGGGCGCGTTCAAGGAAATGATGGACCACATGCAGGGCCCCGCGTTCCAAAAGGCGATGGAGGAGAAGTTCGATTACGACCTGTCCAACCGCCCCATCACCTACACCGTGCGCGGGTATTGCCGGGCCAAGGACGGCTCCATCCATACCGACAGCAAGACGAAGATCTTCACCGTGCTTCTCTACCTCAACGACCTCGCCTGGACGATCGACGGGGGCCGGTTGCGGCTGCTGAACGGGGGCAATGACCTTGAGGACTACTTCACCGAGGTGGAGCCGAAAGGCGGGACGCTGCTGGTGTTCAAACGCGCGGATAACTCTTGGCACGGGCACCACCCCTACGAGGGGCCACGGCGTGCGATCCAGATCAACTGGCTGACCGACGAGGCGGCGTTGCGGCGCGAAGAGGGTCGACGGGGGCTGTTGACGAAGGTGAAGGGGATGCTCAGGGGGAGTGCGGCGTAGAATGGGCTTTAGCCCGCCGATCTTCGTGGCGGCGGTTGCGCTTTGCGCGTTTGCTCAAGGTGCAACAGCGGAAGGTCATTTTCCGGGATGTGTCATGCAGTTACGCGGCTTGGTGAGCTCGGCTGATCATGCGGTCTCGTATCCAAATGGCGCTTTGCTGATCAACTGGCCGAAAGTGGCAGAAACTAACACTCGGATAGGTGCGCTAGATTGGGAGAACACATCGAGCAATTTTGCCAAGGAGTTCGACGCATTCGAGGCCCTTGCCATGGACAAGGCAACGCCGCTCAGCGTGGCACGTTGCGACTTCTCTACAATAGAGCGGTTCTGTGTGTTCACCTATTTCGCTGTGACGACCGATGTGCAGGGACAGGCAAACGAACAGAACAAAGGGCCCAGCGTCTACATGTTCCCGACCTTATCTGAAAACTGCATCGCCCCACCGAGCTAGAGCGCGTTGTTGACTGGGCACGTTTAGACTCCGACGAACTTCGGAGCCAAGTGCGGATCGAAAGTGATGAGTTCTTTGCCAAGCTGCTTTTGGAGTTCGGCGTCACATCAAGCTTATTCGGATTTAGTGTGCTGGTCAGATGGCGATGGCTCACGGCACGGCAAACCAAATATCGGCTGCTGATGTAGGTAGGGTGGGCTTCAGCCCACCATCCTTCGCGCTCAAGCCCCTCGCTCACGCGCCCAGCGTCTCACCGTCTTCCGAAAACGGGCATTCGATCAGGTGCAGACTGGCTGTCAACTTCTCCTTGCGTAGCGCGTCAGCAATGCGGTGCGTGATGAAGAAAGGTCCCACGGCGAAGCTCTCCGCCATCCAGATATCCGGCCCATCAAGGGATGATCGCCAGACCGGGCAGGCAGCCCTCAGAATATTCCCGTAAGATGGTGGGTCATTGGGCCTGATATATTCGGTCGATGACACCAAGCCTTGCGCGACACCTTTCCGAAAATCGACGGTTTTTTTGTGGTTCGCAACATTAAGCAGGTACATCGGCGTGTCCCAAAGCGGGGCCATATCAGGGTTCCTGTGCATTGTAAGACGGTGAAACACGGTGTTGCCGAGATCAAACCTCTCAAACACATCCTTCACAGCGCCGCTCACGACGAAACGGCCACCCAAGTCCATAAAGGGTTTCTGCCTCGGAATTCTTGGCATGGGACGAGATCAGCGCCACACCCCGTCCCCAAAAACCTCTGATGGAATGATCTCGCCAGAGCGCAGAGCATGATGAAACGCTTTACGCTGCGCCCTAAGAGGCGCTGCCTCTTCCTCCGGCACATTCGGCGCGAGCAAACGCAGCCCCCACACCGGACCGCCCTCCATTTTGCCGGACGGCTTAACGCCGTCGAGTTTGTAGATGCGAGGCGGTGAAGGCGTCATATCGAAACCTGCTCAAATTGGAGGATCATACCGATTAGTCTAGACCCGAATTTTGGCGATTTTCGGGCGCGCCCAGCGCAGGCCCACCCCATCCCCCCTTGACCTCCCCTCCCCCACCCGCAACACCTCTCCCATGGCCACCGCAACCCTCTCCATCGACCTCGACGCGCTCGCTGCCAACTGGCGGATGCTCGACGCCGCCTCGCCCCCGTCCACGCAAACGGCGGCGGTCGTCAAAGCCGATGGCTACGGCCTCGACGCAGGCCGCGTCGCCAAAACCCTCGCCGACGCAGGCGCGCGCCGCTTTTTCGTCGCCGTCGCCGAGGAGGGCATCAAGGTCCGCCAAGCCCTTGGCCCCGGCCCGGAGATCGGCGTTTTCTCGGGCCACATGCCCGGCGACACCGACCTGATCCGCGACCACCGCATGACCCCGATGCTGAACTCGGTCGAGCAGCTCACCCGCCATATCGAGGCCCTGCCCGACCACCCCTTTGGCGTCCAGCTCGACACCGGCATGAACCGTCTCGGGATGGAGCCCGCCGAATGGGCCGCCCTGCGCGAGATCGTGCTGCCTTTGAGCCCGCGTCTGGTCATGAGCCACTTGTCTTGCGCCGACGATCCGGGCCATCCGCAGAACCAGTTGCAGCTGAAGACCTTTCTCGAGATGACCGACGGGATCGCGGCGAAACGCTCTCTCGCGGCCACAGGCGGCATCCTTCTGGGCCCGAAATTCCACTTCGATCTGACCCGCCCCGGCATCGGCCTCTATGGCGGCGCGCCTTACGCAGATGCGCAATCCGTCGTCACCCTCAGCCTGCCCGTGGTCCAGTGCCGCGACGTGGCACCGGGCGAGAGTGTCGGCTATGGCTGCGCCTTCATCGCCGACCGGCCCACGCGCATCGCAACCGTCTCGGGCGGCTATGCGGACGGGATCATCCGGGCGCTATCGGGCAAGGCGACGCTGTTCGCGGGCGTGCATCCGTGCCGCTTGGCCGGGCGGGTGTCGATGGATTTGCTGACCGTGGATATCAGCCACTTGGAGAGCGACCCTGAGCACCTCGACCTCCTAGGCCCCATGCAGGGCGTCGATCACCTGGCCGATGCGGCAGACACCATCGGCTACGAGATTCTCACGAGCCTCGGCCCGCGCTACACCCGCCACTACAAAGGCGGTGCCGCGTGAATTTCCTCGGCACCCTCGGGCGCAACACCCTCGCCCTGTTGGCAATGATCGGGCGTGTCACGCTGTTTGCCGCCGCCACGATCAGCCACATGGTCCGCCCCCCGTTCTATACGCGCGAATTTTTGCAAGCCCTCATCACCATCGGCTGGTTCAGCCTGCCCGTGGTCGGCCTGACGACGCTGTTCACCGGGGGCGCGCTGGCCTTGCAGATCTACGCAGGCGGGGCGCGGTTCAACGCCGAGGCCGTGGTGCCCAGCATCGTGGCCATCGGAATGGTGCGCGAGTTGGGGCCCGTTTTGGGCGGCCTCATGGTCGCCGGGCGCGTGGCGGCTGCGATTGCGGCTGAGCTGGGGACGATGAAAGTGACCGAGCAGATTGATGCGTTGACGACGCTCAGCACCGATCCGATGAAGTACCTGACCGTGCCGAGGGTACTGGCCGCAACCCTGACGGTACCCCTGTTGGTGGCAGTGGGCGACGCGATTGGGATCTTCGGGGGCTACCTCGTTGGCACCACACGGCTGGGCTTCAACCCGGCGGTCTATCTGGGCAACACCGTGGACTTTCTGGAGGTCTGGGATGTCGGCTCAGGCATGGTCAAGGGCGCGGTGTTCGGGTTCATCGTGGCGACGATGGGATGCTACCACGGGATGAATTCCGGGCGCGGGGCGCAGGGAGTCGGGAGGGCGACGACGAATGCGGTGGTGTCGTCGAGCGTGCTGATCTTGGCGAGTAACTATGTGCTGACGGAGGTGTTTTTCAGTGCTTAAGGTACTTAGCAATGAGTGAAATACGGAAGATTGTTGCCAAGGCCCTCGAGGAGGCAGTAGCTCGAAAGAACATGGGTGAACCTAGCTTGGATAAAGTGAGAGTTGCGGTAGAAACCTCACCCGCTGACTTCACCACTCATTTTAAATCTGTTTTGAAGACTGGTTTCAGGCAAGATGACAGATATATTTGGCACGTTAGCGCTGAACGCCTGCTGTCGATCATGCAGCAAGAAATAAAATTCAATGAAATAAAAGACACCGACATTCAGCTATCGACTAGCAACCTCATTCCAACTTTCAGCTTGTCGGACACAGACTCAAAACGCGTCTTTGAGCTATGCGCCCAAATGCGGAAGATCGTGTTTGCGACACCTGACTTCGATGAACCGCATCGTCTTCGACTCTTAAACCGAATCGCTGCAATCGAGGCAGAGGTCAAAAAACCAAAGGGTATGTTTGATGTCGTGCGCGCTGGCGTCTCTGATGTCGGCGAAACGCTGGGCAAATTCGGCAAGGACATCAAACCGCTTACGGACCGGATCAAGGAAGTGACGTCGATAGCGCGTAAGAACACGGGCGAGTATGATCAACTGCCCGAGCCGGAAGAGCTTAAACGCCTCCCTGCACCCGACGAAGAGCCTTCCGAAGAATGATCACCCTCACCGCCCTCCACAAATCCTTCGGCCCCAAGCAAGTGCTGCGCGGGGTGGATTTGTCCGTGCCCAAGGGCACCTCCACCGTCATCATTGGCGGCTCGGGCACCGGGAAATCGGTGTTGCTCAAGAGTGTCCTCGGCCTCGTCACCCCGGACGCGGGCCAGATCGAGGTGGACGGCAAGGACGCCACAGCCGGCGACCGCGACGCCTTCCTTGCGCAATTCGGGATGCTGTTTCAGGGGGCCGCGCTCTTTGACAGCCTCACCGTTTGGCAGAACGTTGCCTTCCGCCTCCTGCGTGGCTCGCTGAAAAAGCCCAAGGACGAGGCGCGCGAGATCGCCATCGAGAAGCTCAAGCGCGTCGGCCTTGGTCCTGACGTGGCCGACCAGTTCCCAGCCGAGCTATCGGGCGGCATGCAAAAGCGCGTCGGCCTCGCCCGCGCCATTGCCGCCGAGCCGAAGATCATCTTCTTTGACGAACCGACAACGGGCCTCGATCCGATCATGGCGGGGGTGATCAACGATCTGATCCGCGAGATCGTCACTGAGATGGGGGCGACCGCGATGACCATCACCCATGACATGAGCAGCGTGCGCGCGATTGCCGACCGGGTGGCGATGCTGCATGCGGGCAAGATCCGGTGGGAGGGGCCTGTGGGCGAGATCGACGCGGCGGGCGATCCCTATTTGCACCAGTTCATCACGGGCGCCGCTGAGGGGCCAATCGAGACGTTGCGGTAGGGGCGACGGCTCTTCGAAGAGCCGTCCTCATGCGAGTTCGAAATCGCATTGCACCGCCCGACACAACCCGTCACGCTTCGCGCCATGGATACACCGCTGCTCATCCAGATCATCGTCTTCATCGCCACGCTGTTATGGTGTCACGCGGCGGTGCTGGCGTGGGAGTGGATACGCCTTCTGCGCAGCGCGGCGCAGTCCGATAAGGTTGGCGTTGTCGTCAAGCTGCTGGGCGCGATGGTGCCGGTGGTGGTGCTCTATATCGTCGTCGTTTTTGCGGGCGCGATCCTCGGGTTGCCGTCGATGGTGGCGTTTCTGGCGCTCGTGGTGCCCGGGGGCCTCGTCTTCGGGTTCCGGACCGAGCTTGGCGATGAAACCCCAACGGGTGCCGGGACAGAGCGCCGCCGCGCGCTTTGGACCCTCGCCCTGCTGGCCGGGGTGCTCGCGTGGCGCGCAGTGCCGATCTGAGTGCCATGACCAAAGCCCGCCGCACCCTTCGTCTTGCCACGTTCGCCTTGCTGATCGCCTTCCCGCTGGCCTGGACTGCGCCTTTGATGCGGGCGGGGCTGTTGCCGTTCTTTGATCTGGCGGAAATCAGCGTGCTGTCTGGTCTGCAAGTGCTCTGGCAGGAGGACATTATCCTCGCTGTGCTGGTGACATTCTTCGCGCTTGTCGCCCCGCTGGCCAAGGTGGTGATGTTGCTGCTGATCCAGCACGCCCTCGCCGCGCACCGTCTGATGCCTGCGCTGCATCACCTGTCGCGGCTGGCCATGGCGGATGTGTTCCTGATCGCGCTCTATATCGTCATCGTCAAAGGCGTCGGGCTTGGCCGGGTCGAGACCGCGTGGGGGCTTTACGCCTTCACAGCCTGCATCCTCGCGACGCTGGCGCTTGGGGCTTTGACATCGCGCGCGCAACAGGCCACACCGCGTTGATCTTGCGCAAGGGAGGTCTCGTCTGTGGAAAATCTCGTCGCCCTTCTGGCCTTGCTGCTGTTCTGGGCGGGGCTGATCTGGCTGCCTTTGAACCTGTACCGCGCCTTAGTGGGCAGGCCTTCGGATCGCCGCTGGACCCTCGCGGCCATTATCTCGTTTCCCGTGGTTTTATTGGGCTTCACCTTTGCCATGACAGGCACCACCCTTCTGATGGCCTTCGCGTGGTCCGCCGCTTGGGTCGTGCCGGTGGCGCTGACATGGGTGGCGCGCGCGCCCGCGGATACTGCCTTTCGCGGGCTTGATCCGTGGATTGCGCTTGTGGCTTTCGGCACATTCGTTCTCGTCGCCGGTCGGTTGCCCGGCCTTCTTCACGCAGTCTCAGACGGACTTTGGTAAATGGCTAAATCTGCACTCACCTTCTCTTGCCAATCCTGCGGCGCGGGCTTCTCCAAATGGGCCGGGCGCTGCGAGGCCTGCGGCGAGTGGAACACCATCGTCGAAGAAGCCCCACTGACCACCGGCCCCTCCAAGAAATCGCTCGGTGCGCAGCGCGGGCGCAAGGTGAAGCTGACCGATCTGGCCACCACAGAGGCTGCGCCGCCGAGGTCCAATTCCGGCATGGCGGAACTGGACCGCGTGCTCGGTGGCGGCCTTGTCAAAGGCTCGGCCCTGCTGGTGGGCGGCGATCCGGGCATCGGCAAATCAACGCTTTTGCTGCAAGCCGCCGCGGCCTTCGCCCAATCTGGCCTGAAATCGATCTATATCTCCGGCGAGGAAGCCACCGCCCAGGTTCGGATGCGCGCCCACCGCCTCGGCCTTGCCCAAGCGCCCGTGCAACTGGGGGCGGAGACGAACCTGCGCGATATCCTGACCACGCTGGAGGCGGAAAAACCCGACCTCGTGATCATCGACTCGATCCAGACCATGTGGCTTGATTCCGTCGACAGCGCGCCGGGATCCGTCGGTCAGGTGCGCGCGGCGTCCCATGAGCTGGTGACTTTTGCCAAGCGCAACGAAATCTCCGTGATCCTCGTCGGCCACGTCACCAAGGAGGGGCAGATCGCAGGCCCCCGCGTGATCGAGCATATGGTCGACACCGTGCTTTATTTCGAGGGCGAGCGCGGGCACCAGTTCCGCATCCTGCGCGCGGTCAAGAACCGCTTTGGTCCCGCCGCCGAGATCGGGGTGTTCGAGATGACCGGCGATGGTCTGGCCGAGGTCGCCAATCCATCGGCGCTGTTCCTGTCGGACCGCGACAAGCCCGCCCCCGGCGCAGTGGTGTTTGCCGGGATGGAAGGCACGCGGCCTGTGCTGGTCGAATTCCAGGCCCTCGTCGCGCCCACCCCACATGCCAATCCGCGCCGCACGGTCGTGGGCTGGGACGGGGGGCGCCTCGCGATGATCCTCGCGGTGCTGGAGGCGCGCTGCGGCATCCCGTTTGCGGGCCTCGATGTCTATCTGAACGTGGCAGGCGGGATGCGCGTGGCCGATCCTGCCGCCGATCTGGCTGTGGCCGCCGCCCTGCTGAGTGCGCGCGAAGACAGCCCCCTGCCCCCCGAAACCGTGGTTTTTGGGGAACTCAGCTTGTCCGGCGGCCTGAGACCTGTGTCGCAAACCGAAAACAGGTTGAAAGAAGCCGAGAAACTTGGTTTTACCTCCGCCATACTGGCAGCCCGCAGCAAAACGGGCTCCGACAGCACGATGGCTGTGCAGGCTTTGCCAGATTTGGCGGCGTTGGTGGGTGATGTGTTTGGCGCTGGCTGAACCACAGATTGAGACGAGGGATACGCCATGGAAGGCTTTACACTGATCGACGGGATCGTCGCGGGCGTGGTGGTGATCTCATCACTTCTGGCCTTTGCGCGCGGGTTCACACGCGAGATCATGTCGATCATCGGCTGGATCGGCGCGGCGGTTATCGCCTTCATCTTTGCCGGTCAGGTAGAGCCATTGGTCAAGGAACTTCCCGTGCTCGGCGGGTTCTTGTCGGAAAGCTGTGAGCTGGCCATCATCGTGGCCTTCGCTGCTGTGTTTGCCGTGGCCCTCGTGATTGTTTCCATTTTCACGCCGCTGATGTCCGGTATTGTGCGCCGCACCGCCATTTCGGGCATTGATCAGGGGCTTGGGCTGTTGTTCGGGCTTGTACGCGGGGTGATCCTGGTCGCCATCGCGCTGATTGTTTACGAGCAGGTCATGGTCAACGACGCCATTGCAATGGTCGAGGACAGCCGCTCGGCGGAAGTGTTCGGGTCCTTTGCAACTTCGCTGGAAGATCAGATCCCCGAGGACGCAACCGGCTGGATCGTGGCGCGCTACGAAGAGCTCGTTGGCGATTGCGGCCCCGGTGCCGCAGGCGAGGCGGCTGCGGAAGACGCGACGGGCAACTGATTTCAGGCTTTCGGTCACTTACGAAGCACAGGACCACACCAAATCGAACATTTTCTGTGGCATTCGGGAAGCAGCCCCGTGCTTGTTCGTATATCTGTGGATAACTTTTCCAGAAATCCGGTGACACCGAGTATGATGTGGCGCTAAGATAGGGCAACACTATTTGTTGTGCCTGTATTCTGGAGAGCCCGCTATGACGCTTGTGTCTAATCTGTCCGATGACATCCCCGGCTTGCTGAAAGCAGCCCTGATTTTCAACGGTGAAACACCCGGCGGCAAATCGGCCTCATTGGCCATTCTTACCGATGGCGACGAAGAGGCGCTGATCGACCTCGGCAACGGCCTGAACGCTCGCGGCGATGGCCTGACCCAAGCCATGCGGTCCTATATCAGCGGTTTGTCGCAGGTCGGCCAGATCCTGAAGTCGCGCAAGATCGAAGACGAAGACGGCGTGACCGAGGATGATCTGGAACGCGCAGCCTTGCTCTTTGCATTCCCGAAAGTCGGCCAGAACGCCAAGGCTCTGGCGATCCTGAAATCGCATCTGGACGCGTTGCAGGACAAAGGCATCGTCGCGAAGGCCGATGGCACCCAGCCCGCCCCGAAGCCCAAGCCGAAAATGGACGCGCCAAAGAAAGATGAGGCTGCGAAGGTCGCTGCGCCGACCAATGACGCGCCCGCGACCGACGCCCCTGAGATCGACGAAGACGCAGACGACCAAAGCGTGATCGAAAAGGTGGCCGAGGCGGCGACTCCCTTGACACTCGTTGCGGCCGGAGCCGGAGCCGCAGCCGCCGCTACTGCCATGACCACCGACGACGACACGGATGAGGGCGCCGACGATCAAGAGGATATCGTCGAAGCAGAAGCTATGGACGACGCGCCAATCACCTCGGCTGCACAAGACGACGAGGACGCGGCGCTCAGCGATGACGCGGAAGAGGACGCCGATGACGCGGGCAATGGCAGCCTCGAAGAGATCGCCGCCACAGATAGCACCGCAGACGAAGACACCGCGGACGAGGTTAAGGCCGAAGCACCGCCACGCCCAAGCCCCGCGCAGGTCGCCCAAGCCCGCCTGAACAGCGCGCCACGCAAGCCCAGCTTCTTCGGGCGCTAGCAAACGCCGCGCAGGTCCAAAGCGCGCGCTATTGTGACACGAATGTAACGCGGCCCCCGTGACAGGTGGGCCGCGATTTCGTATGCGGGGGCGAGCCAAAGGGAATCGGAACAAGCCATGCAGCAGATGCCTCCCGCCCATCCCTTCGATGATGATAAATTACGCGAAGAATGCGGGGTGTTTGGGGCGATTGGCATGGCCGATGCCGCCAATTTCGTCGCCCTCGGCCTCCATGCCCTGCAGCATCGCGGTCAGGAAGCAGGCGGCATTGTCAGCCACGATCCCGAGCACGGCTTCAACTCCGCCCGCCGCTTTGGCTATGTGCGCGACAACTTCACCTCGCATAAACTGATGGAAACGCTGCCCGGTCAAGTCTCCATCGGGCATGTGCGCTACTCGACCTCCGGGTCCAAGGGCAACACGGCGATCCGCGATGTGCAGCCCTTCTTCGGCGAGTTCGCCATGGGTGGGGCTGCGATTGCCCATAACGGCAACTTCACCAATGCCGACGAGATGCGCCGCGACCTGATCGAGCGCGGCTCGATCTTTCAGTCCTCGTCCGACAGCGAATGCGTTATTCACCTGATGGCGCGCAGTTATCAAAAGAACATCCCCGAGCGGATGAAGGATGCGCTGCGCCGGGTCGAAGGCGCGTTCTCCATCGTTGCGATGACCCGCACCAAACTAATCGGGGTGCGCGACAGCCTCGGGGTGCGCCCCTTGGTGCTGGGGCGCTTGGGTGACGAGGGCTATATCCTTGCGTCCGAGACCTGCGCTTTGGACATCATCGGCGCTGAGTTCATCCGCGAGATTGATCCCGGTGAAATGGTGGTGATCACGCTCGGCAAAGGCCTCGAGAGCTTCCGTCCGTTCGAGCAGTCCAAACCCCGTCCGTGCATTTTCGAGCATGTCTATTTCTCGCGCCCGGACTCGATCCTCGGCGGGCGTTCGGTCTACGAGACTCGCCATGCCATCGGGATCGAGCTGGCCAAGGAAGCCCCCGTTGACGCTGATCTCGTCTGCCCCGTGCCCGACAGCGGCACCCCGGCGGCGATTGGCTATTCCCAGCAAAGCGGCATTCCCTACGCGATGGGCATCATCCGCAACCAGTATATGGGCCGCACGTTCATCGAGCCGACCGAGCAGATCCGCAACATGGGTGTGCGCTTGAAGCTGAACGTGAACCGCGCTTTGATCCGCGGCAAACGCGTGATCCTCGTCGATGACAGCGTTGTGCGCGGGACCACGAGCCGCAAGATCAAGGACATGATCCTCGATGCCGGCGCTGCCGAGGTGCATTTTCGCATCGCCTCCCCGCCGACCGCATGGCCGTGCTTTTACGGTGTCGATACGCCCGAGCGCTCTAAGCTGCTGGCCGCCACGATGTCCGAGGACGAGATGCGCGATCACCTCGGGGTGGACAGCTTGCGGTTCATCTCGCTCGACGGGCTTTACAGGGCTGTGGGCGAGGCCAAGGGCCGCGATGCAAAAAGCCCCAGCTATTGCGATGCGTGCTTCTCGGGCGAGTACCCGGTGGCCCCGTCGGACATGATCACCAAAGGGTTTCAACTTCGCACGGCCGCTGAATAGCGCCTAAGCTGAACACCCCTGACGCAGGACACCACCCCTATGACAGACAAAATCGCCCTCATCACCGGTGCCTCGCGCGGCCTTGGGGCTGCCCTCGCCGAGGCGCTGGCACCTGAGTATCATATTATCGCCATCGCCAAGACCTCTGGCGCGCTCGAAGAGCTGGACGACCGCATCAAGGCCAAAGGCGGCAGCGCCACGCTTGCGCCGATTGATCTGACCAACCGCGATGCCGTGGCCGGGATTTGCCGTTCGATCTATGATCGGTGGGGCAAGATCGATCTGCTGGCCCATTGCGCGATCCATGCCGCGCCGCTGGCCCCGATGCCGCAATCTGCCGACAAGGACCTGCGCAAGAGCCTCGATCTGAACGTCACCGCGACCTCCAACTTGATCACGATGGTGGCTCCGTTGCTGGGCGCCGAGGGAACCGCGATTTTCTTCGACGATCCGCGCGCAGGCCAGCCCTTCTTCGGCCAATACGGTGCGAGCAAAGCCGCCCAGATCGCGCTCGCCCGCAGTTGGCAGGCGGAAAGCGCCAAGATTGGGCCACGGGTGCTGATCCACCAACCGTCCGAGATGCCCACAGGCACCCGCGCGCGGTTCTTCCCCGGTCAGGCCTCCCATGATCTGAGCACGCCCAAAGCTGAGGCATCTAAGATACGCGCCCTGCTTTAACGCTTGGCGCGCTTGTGACCGCGCGAGCCATCCCCTAACAGGGACAAAGGGCAAAGCGGGGCAGGTTTATGCGCATTCTGATCACCAATGACGACGGCATCAACGCGCCAGGCCTTGAGGTTCTGCACCAGATCGCCACCGAAATCGCGGGCCCAGAGGGCGAGGTCTGGACTGTGGCCCCCGCGTTCGAGCAATCAGGCGTCGGCCATTGCATCAGCTACTCGCACCCGACGATGATCGCCAAGTTGGAAGACCGTCGCTATGCCGCCGAAGGCTCGCCCGCCGATTGCGTGCTGGCAGGTTTGTATGACGTGATGAAGGACGCCAAGCCGGACCTGATCTTGTCGGGGGTGAACCGGGGCAACAACTCGGCGGAAAACACGCTTTACTCCGGGACAATCGGCGGCGCGATGGAAGCGGCTTTGCAAGGGTATAACGCAATTGCGCTGTCGCAATTCTATGGCCCCCGCATGACCGGCATGGACGATCCGTTCGAGGCCGCGCGCGAGTGGGGCGTGCGTGTGGTGCGCGGGCTTTTGGAGCATGCCGAATGGGACCAGCCCGATTACCGCACCTTCTTCAACGTCAACTTCCCGCCCGTGCCGTCGCGTGATGTGCTGGGCATCAAGGTCGTGCGTCAGGGGCGCCGTCCCAACACACGCTTTGGCGTAGAGCCACATACCGCGCCCTCGGGCCGCCGGTTCTTGTGGATCGTGGGCGGGCCGCAGGATGATCCGACGGGGCCGGACACCGACAGTCAGGTCAATGTCGAGGGCTATGTCTCCGTCACGCCGATGCGCGCCGATCTGACGGCGCATGATCAGCTTGCGGCGCTCAAATCGGCTGTGGAGGGCTAGGATGTTGGCCTATTCCCCCGAACAGATCATGGAGTTCCTCTTTCATCTGCGCGCCAAGGGCGTCACGGACAATCGTGTTCTGACCGCGATGGAGCGGATTGATCGCGGCCTCTTCGTCGAGGGGATCTTTCAAGACCGCGCCTATGAGGACGTGCCTTTGCCCATCGCCAGCGGCCAGACGATCAGCCAGCCTTCCGTGGTGGGCTTGATGACGCAATCGCTGAATGTGCAGCCGCGCGATAAGGTGCTCGAGGTGGGCACCGGATCAGGCTACCAGGCTGCGATCCTCAGCCAGCTGGCGCGCCGGGTCTATACCATCGACCGCCACCGGACCCTGACGCGCACCGCCCAAGGTCGGATTGATACGCTGGGGATCACCAATGTGACCGTGCTGACCGGCGATGGCAGCTTCGGGCTGCCTGATCAGGCCCCGTTCGACCGCATCCTTGTGACGGCGGCCGCCGAGGATCCGCCCGGCCCGCTGCTGGAGCAATTGCGCGACGGCGGGATCATGGTCGTGCCCGTGGGCCAGTCCGACACCGTGCAAAGTCTCATAAAAGTGACCCGCACCCCCGAAGGTTTGGACTATGAAGAATTACGCTCGGTTCGATTTGTGCCGCTTGTCGAAGGACGTGCGGCGGATTAAGTGCAGCACTTCGCCCCAGATGGTAAAGAGAACTATGTTTCGTTTTGATGTCCGCCCTGTCCGTCGTACGACGTTGAGCCTTACCGCTTTGCTCGCCCTCGGGGCCTGCACCGACCAGTTCGATTTCGATCTGCGCGGCGGGATTGGCGGCGGGCTTGATACCGCACAGGCCGCCCGTGTGGAAACTGCGCCGCGTCCGGCTCCGGATGCGCGCGGCGTGATCTCTTACCCCGGCTATCAGGTCGCACTGGCCCAGCGCGGCGACACCATCGCCAGCTTGGCCGCACGCGTCGGTTTACCCGCTTCGGAGGTCGCGCGGTTCAACGGGCTGTCGCAGGACGCGCCGTTGCGAAATGACGAACTTGTCGCCCTGCCCCGCCGGGTGCCCGATGCGACCACAGGCTCGGGCGTCGACATCACCGCCATAGCTGGCTCGGCCATCGACCGGGCCACGCCGCAACCCACCCAAGGCGCGCCGCGCATCACCAACCAGCCGGGGATCGAGCCGATCCGCCATAAGGTCGAGCCGGGCGAGACAGCCTTTTCCATCGCGCGGCTCTACAATGTGTCGCCGCGCGCCTTGTCGGACTGGAATGGCCTTGGGCCAGATCTGGCGATCCGCGATGGTCAGTTCCTGTTGATCCCGGTGCCCGTGCAGAATGCCGAAGCGCCCGCCGCCGTGGGCCCTGCCGCTCCGGGCCAAGGCAGCGTGACGCCGGTGCCCCCCAGCGCAGCCTCGGCGCTTCCGAACGAGAATACGGCCCAAGTCACTCCACCGCCTTCGCCTGAATTGGGCAACACCACCACCTCCGCCACCCCCGCATCCCAGCTGGCGATGCCCGTGCAAGGCAGCATCACCCGCGCCTTCGGGCAAGGTGGCAGCGACGGGATCGGGTTTGATACGCCAGCCGGGCGGGCTGTGTCTGCGGCCGAGGCCGGGCAGGTGCTCGCGATTACCGAGACGACCGAGCAAATTCAGGTGCTCGTCGTGCGCCATTCCAACGGCTTGCTGACCGTGTATGGCAATGTCGATGATTTGACCGTGACACGCGGCGACGCCGTGCGGCGCGGGCAGACGATTGCGAAAGTGTCCGCAGGCGGGCCCGGGTTCTTCTATTTCGAGGTGCGTGACGGGACCATGGCGGTCGATCCGGTGCCCTATTTGCAGTGAGCCCAAACTCTCAAAGGCACTAACCGTATATCGTGAGCCACCAATCGATGATGTCCTGATCTGCCTCACCTAGGAAGATCAAGTCATTGCCTCCACCGCCGTCAATGATGTCATCACCACCCCCGCCGATGATGATATCGTTGCCAGGGCCGCCAAAGATAATATCGTCGCCTTCACCGCCATAGATGATGTCATTGCCGTCACCACCTTCGATAACATCACTGCCGTCACCGCCGAAAATAAAGTCATCACCCCCCAGACCCTTGATGGTGTCAATGCCACCGCCACCCCGAAGAATTTCAGCGCTATCAGTACCGTCTATCGTGTCATCGCCTGAGTTATCCAAAGGACCAATGGTACCTGGTGTCAGGTCGGGAATGTCATCGTAGCCGCCTGTAGGCTGTCTCATCGTAAGGATCTCATTCAGGAGGGCATGATCAAAAAACGTCGGGTCGTTCGAATAGTTGGTGTCAGTGTCAATGCCCAACAGCCAGGTGTCTTCGCCAAAGAGCGCCGATATGCGATCAAACGCATTTCTTTGCGCAGTTGCTCCTTCAAGTAGGACACCGTCAACTTGCGCTGCAAGTTCGGCGAAGAGGGACGTAGCGGTATCGTTGTCGCCCAGATAGGCTCCGCCATTGAGGACAACAACAGCATCTGCATTCTCCGCGTGCACCGCATCAATCACGAAGTCGAGCATTGCAATCATTTCATCGGCTGACGAGCGCAATTCCGACTCAGTCATCGTGAGAGAGTTGTCACCGAAGTAGTCGAACGCATAACGCAACACGTCATCCAGAAAGACACCATCATAACCCGCGCGAACCGTGGCAACTGCCTGTTCGGCAACGATATCCCACCAATTCGACGTGTCAATTTCCCCATCAATAACCGGGAGAATGGCAGGTTGCGTGAAGTCAACAATCGGTCCGAATGTCTGATTGGCATCAGACGCCATCATTCGTGAATTCGCCAACCATGATGGAGCGTCCCCGGTCGGCACACCCTGATCGAGTTCGCCAGCGGTTCCCCCTGTCGTCCACGAACTGTCCCACCAAATCCGATTGGAGTCGGTCACAGCGACATTCACATACCCAAGCAGAATTCTGCCTTCGGATTGCAGTAAGTCGAGGTCTTCCGCACTCGGGCCCGTAAGAGCACCGGTCGTCAAGGCACCTCCCCCTTTCAGATCGACGTCGGAGAGTGGATTAGTTCCGGCTTCGAGAACAACCAAATCATAAGGACTGCGTGCAATAGCGTCTATATCCGGCGTCCCTGCAATTTGTAGCATGAA